>JAXMDA010000028.1:0-1177 GCA_046349085.1 Rhodoblastus sp. | reverse complement strand
ACTGCTGCTCGCGGAACGACTCGACATGCTTGGAGGAACTCAATTGACCGCCGTGCTGGAACGTGCCGATGCCATTGGCAAGATGCTGCGACGCCTGGACCAGGCGCTTGGTCGCCGCGTGTGACGCCATAGGTCCATCCGACGCAGCTGTTCCCAAGCCCCTAGTCCCGAGATCCGAGCCCCGATTGTCCAACTTATGCCGAAGCGAACAGACCTTCAATCCATCCTGATCATTGGGGCGGGCCCAATCATCATCGGGCAGGCCTGCGAGTTCGACTACTCCGGCGCGCAGGCGTGCAAGGCGCTGCGCGAGGAGGGCTACCGCGTCATCCTCGTCAACAGCAACCCGGCGACGATCATGACCGACCCGGAGATGGCCGACGTCACCTACGTCGAGCCCATCAACTGGCAGATGGTGGCCGCGATCATCGAGCGCGAGCGTCCCGACGCGCTGCTGCCCACGATGGGCGGGCAGACGGCGCTCAACTGCGCGCTCGACCTCGCGCGCGAAGGCGTGCTCACGAAGTTCGACGTCGAGTTGATCGGCGCGTCGAAGAAGGCGATCGACAAGGCGGAGGACCGCGAGAAGTTCAAGGCCGCGATGACGCGCATCGGGCTCGGCTCGGCGCGCTCCGGCATCGCCCACAGCGTCGAGCAGGCGCTCGAGGTGCAGGCGACGATCGGCTTCCCGGCGGTGCTGCGCCCCTCGTTCACGCTGGGTGGCACCGGCGGCGGCATCGCGTACAACAAGGACGAGTTCGTCGAGATGGTGAGGCGCGGCCTCGACCTCTCGCCGACGCGCGAGATGCTGATCGAGGAGTCGCTGCTCGGCTGGAAAGAGTTCGAGATGGAGGTCGTCCGCGACAAGAAGGACAACTGCATCATCGTGTGCTCGATCGAGAACCTGGACCCGATGGGGGTGCACACGGGCGACTCGATCACGGTGGCGCCGGCGCAGACGCTCACCGACAAGGAATACCAGATCATGCGCGACGCGAGCATCGCGGTGCTGCGCGAGATCGGCGTCGACACCGGCGGCTCCAACGTGCAGTTCGCGATCAACCCGAAGGACGGCCGCATGGTCGTCATCGAGATGAACCCGCGCGTGTCGCGGTCGTCCGCGCTGGCGTCGAAGGCGACGGGCTTCCCGATCGCCAAGGTCGCGGCCAAGCTCGCG
>JAXMDA010000027.1:0-1737 GCA_046349085.1 Rhodoblastus sp. | reverse complement strand
CCCGCAGGCCCCAAAAGCTACCTCTCCCCGCTTGCTGGGAGAGGGTTGGGGTGAGGGGCAGGATGGCCGCGAGCCTGAGCCGCATCGCCGCAGGCTGTCACGCCGCATGCCGCGCGCGACCGAGCGGGCGCGTAGCGCCTACGAGTTGCGCGCTTCGTGTTCTTGCTACACGGAAAGCGCTCGGCCGCCCGGAGCTTTCCGTGCTGATCGCATTCGGGGTTGAATCGCGTCGCGCCGGGGCGAAGCCCCGCGCCACGCGATTCAACCACGCCGCATCGAATCGAAGAACTCCGAATTCGACTTCGTCGCCTTCACCTTGTCGAGCAGGAACTCCATCGCCTCGAGCTCGTCCATCGGATAGAGGAGCTTCCGCAGGATCCACACCTTCTGCAGGATGTCGGGCTTGAGCAGCAGCTCCTCGCGGCGCGTGCCGGAGCGGTTCACGTTGATCGACGGGTAGATCCGCTTCTCGGCCATGCGGCGGTCGAGGTGGATTTCCATGTTGCCCGTGCCCTTGAACTCCTCGTAGATCACGTCGTCCATCCGCGACCCGGTGTCGATGAGCGCGGTGGCGATGATCGTGAGCGAGCCGCCTTCCTCGATGTTGCGCGCGGCGCCGAAGAAGCGCTTCGGGCGCTGCAGGGCGTTGGCGTCGACGCCGCCGGTGAGCACCTTGCCGGACGCCGGCACCACGGTGTTGTAGGCGCGCGCGAGGCGCGTGATCGAGTCGAGCAGGATCACGACGTCCTTCTTGTGCTCGACGAGGCGCTTCGCCTTCTCGATCACCATTTCCGCGACCTGCACGTGGCGCGTCGCGGGCTCGTCGAACGTCGAGGACACGACCTCGCCGCGCACCGAGCGCTGCATCTCCGTCACTTCCTCGGGACGCTCGTCGATCAGCAGCACGATCAGCATCACGTCGGGATGGTTGGCCGCGATCGAGTGCGCGATGTGCTGCAGCATCACGGTCTTGCCGGACTTCGGGGAGGCGACCAGCAGGCCGCGCTGGCCCTTGCCGATGGGCGCGATGATGTCGATGATGCGGCCGGTGATGTTCTCCTCGGCCTTGATGTCGCGCTCCAGCACCAGCGTGCGGTCCGGAAAGAGCGGCGTCAGGTTCTCGAACAGGATCTTCGACTTCGCGTTCTCGGGCGGCTCGAAGTTGACCTTGTCGACCTTGACCAGCGCGAAATAGCGCTCGCCGTCCTTGGGCGTGCGGATCTCGCCCTCGATGGTGTCGCCGGTGTGCAGGTTGAAGCGGCGGATCTGCGACGGCGAGATGTAGATGTCGTCGGTGTTCGCGAGATAGCTCGTGTCCGGCGAGCGCAGGAAGCCGAAGCCGTCGGGCAGCACCTCGAGCACGCCGCCGCCGAAGATCGACTCGCCCTTCTTCGCCTGCTGCTTCAAGAGCGCGAAGATGAGGTCGTGCTTGCGCATCCGGTTCGCGCCCTCGATTTCATTCGAGTTGGCGAACTCGATCAGCTCGGAGACATGCTTGGACTTGAGATCGGATAGATGCATGGAAAGTGAGGCGTGCCGGGGAGGACGCGGGCGGGAAGCCGGATGGGGTACCGCAAAGCGAGGCCGCCGGGCGGCCGCGAAGACGTAAGGGACGGATTGGGATCGGGACGCCGCCGGAGGATTTCCGGACCGGCACAACTCGATTCAGGCTGTACGGTGGCGGCTTGGCGGCGGCCGGTTCCTACGCGTACGGCCAATGAGCGTATAGAGGTTGGC
>JAXMDA010000026.1:0-1189 GCA_046349085.1 Rhodoblastus sp. | reverse complement strand
TTGGCGTCGGGATTTGTCGAGAAGCTGTACTGCGTCTTGGCGATGCACACCGGCACCTTGGCGAAGCCCATCGCCTCGAACTGGGCGAGCTGGTCCTGCACCGGCTTGGCGATGGCGACGTCGCGGGCGCGGTAGATCTCCTTGGCGATGGTGCGGATCTTTTCCGCCAGCGGCATGTCGTCGGGATAGAGCAGCTTCAGCTTGCTCTGGCCGCTCTCGACTGCCTTGACCACGGCGCGCGCCACGTCGGCGGCGCCCTTGCCGCCCTCGGCCCAGTGGTCGGCCATCACCGCCTCGACGCCGAGCTTGGCGCAGGCCGACTTGACCAGGGCGATCTCGGCGTCGGTGTCGGCGCTGAAGCGGTTGATCGAGACCACCGGCACCAGGCCGAACTTGCGCACGTTCTCGACATGGCGCTGCAGGTTGGACATGCCGGCTTCGAGCGCCTTCAGGTTCTCGGTCTTGAGCTCTTCCTTCTTGACGCCGCCATGCATCTTGAGGGCGCGGATGGTCGCCACCAGCACGACGGCGTCGGGGGCGAGGCCGGTCTTGCGGCACTTGATGTCGATGAACTTCTCGCCGCCGAGATCGGCGCCGAAGCCCGCCTCGGTCACCACGTAGTCGGCGAGCTTGAGCGCCGTCGTCGTCGCCAGCACCGAGTTGCAGCCGTGCGCGATGTTGGCGAACGGGCCGCCGTGGATGAAGGCCGGCGTGCCTTCGAGGGTCTGCGCCAGGTTGGGCGACAGCGCATCCTTCAGCAGCACCGCCATCGGGCCGTGCGCCTTGAGGTCGGCGGCGCGCACCGGCTTGCGATCACGGGTGTAGGCCACGATGATGTTGCCGAGCCGCGTCTTCAGGTCCTCGAGATCCTTGGCCAGGCAGAAGATCGCCATCACCTCCGAGGCGACGGTGATGTCGAAGCCGTCCTCGCGCGGAAAGCCGTTGGCGACGCCGCCCAGCGACGACACGATCTCGCGCAGGCTGCGGTCGTTCATGTCGATGGCGCGGCGCCAGGCGACGCGGCGGCCGTCGATGCCCAGTGCATTGCCCCAGTAGATGTGGTTGTCGATCAGCGCCGACAGGAGATTGTGCGCGGCGCCGATGGCGTGGAAGTCGCCGGTGAAATGGAGGTTGATGTCTTCCATCGGCACGACCTGGGCGTAGCCGCCGCCGGCCGCGCCGCCCTTCA
>JAXMDA010000025.1:0-1196 GCA_046349085.1 Rhodoblastus sp. | reverse complement strand
CCCCTCGCAGTGTGCGCGGCTATATCAATCGCGCCGCCAAGGCCGTCCCGGCGACCGCGCCGATGGCCGAACCGGAGGGCCTGCCGCTCGCCTATGAGACCCTGGACGGGCTGGCCGGCGAAGGCGGGCGCCTGTCCGATGGCATCTATGAAGAATACGGATTGCAGGCGATCCGTATCGTGGACGCTCAGGCCCATCCGACACGGCTGGTCCAGTCGGCCGCGATGGCTTCGGTCGCGCCGCCCAAGCCGAGCTATCGGCCGCGCCTTCCCGTCAACATCCACGACCTCCTGTCCGACGCCCAGCTCGAGACCGTCATCTATGCCGGCGAGGCGCACGCCGATCATCTCGCCGGATCGTGGACGGTGGACGCCACCTTCGATGTCGTCACCGCCGCGCGCGAGGACGCCGCGAACGCCGTGCGCTTCCGGCGCGGCTTCATGATCGGCGACGGCACCGGCGTCGGCAAAGGCCGCCAGTCCGCCGCGATCATTCTCGACAACTGGCTCCAGGGTCGGCGCAAGGCGGTGTGGATCAGCAAGTCCGACAAGCTGATCGAGGACGCCCAGCGCGACTGGTCGGCGCTCGGCATGGAGCGCCTGCTGGTCACGCCGCTGTCGCGCTTCCCCCAAGGGCGGCCGGTCACGCTGCCCGAAGGCGTCCTGTTTACGACCTATGCCACGCTACGCTCCGACGACCGGGGCGAGAAGGTTTCGCGCGTCCGGCAGATCGTCGAATGGTTGGGCTCCGACTTCGATGGAGTCCTCATTTTCGACGAGGCGCACGCGATGCAGAACGCCGGCGGCGGCAAAGGAGAACGGGGCGACGTCGCCGCCTCGCAACAGGGTCGCGCCGGCCTGCGTCTCCAGCACGCCTTGCCGAACGCCCGCGTCGTCTATGTCTCGGCGACCGGCGCCACCACGGTCCACAATCTCGCCTACGCCCAGCGGCTCGGACTGTGGGGCGGCGAGGACTTTCCGTTCTCGACCCGGGCCGAGTTCGTCGAGGCGATCGAGGCCGGCGGCGTCGCGGCGATGGAGGTTCTGGCCCGCGACCTGCGCGCGCTCGGCCTCTACACCGCCCGGTCATTGTCCTTCGACGGGGTGGAATATGAGCTGGTCGAGCACGCGCTGACGCCCGAACAGACCCGCATCTACGACGCCTATGCCGGGGCCTTCGCCATCATCCACAACCAT
>JAXMDA010000024.1:0-1019 GCA_046349085.1 Rhodoblastus sp. | reverse complement strand
GCGGAGCGCCTGATCGATCTCGATCTCAACATCAATGACGCCGAAGCGGCGCTGCGCGGTGTGCCCGCGGGCTCCATCGATCAAAACCTGCGCATCGCCGTTGGCGGCGCGCCCGTCGCACAGTTCCGCGATCCTGCGGGCGACGCATTCCCGGTCGTGCTGCGCGCGCCGCGTGAAGACACGCTCCCCGTCTCGGCGCTGCAGCGCCTCTTCGTGGGGAACGGCCAGGGCGCCGCTATCCCGCTCGCCGAGATCGCCGATCCGCGGCTCGAAAGCGGCCCCGCCTCTATCGACCGCGTGCAGCGCGAACGCACCGCAACCGTGCGCGCTTACACTCAGAACGGCTACCTCATCAGCGCCGTCACTGAGGACGTCGCGCAACGCCTCGACGCGCTTCAGATGCCGCCGGGCTACACCATCTCGTTCGGCGGCCAAGCCGAAGCGCAGCAACGCAGCTTCAGCGGTCTCGGGCCCGCCATCATGGTCGCGATTTTCGGCGTGCTCGCCGTGTTGCTGCTCGAGTTCGGCAGCTTCGCCGTCACCGCCGTTGTCGCGTTCGTTATCCCGTTCGGCGTCATGGGCGGATTGATCGCGCTTTGGCTCGGCGGCGAGTCGCTTTCGTTCACGGCCATCATCGGCTTCATCGCCTTGATCGGCATCGAGATCAAAAACTCGATCCTGCTGGTCGAGTTCGCCAATCAGATGCGCGAGCGCGGCACGCCATTGCGCGAAGCCATCGAGCGCGCCGGTGAAGTGCGCTTCCTGCCCGTGCTGCTCACCAGCGCCACGGCCATCGGCGGCATGACGCCATTGCTGCTGGAAAATTCGCCGCTCTTTTCGCCCATCGCGATGGTGCTCATCGGCGGCCTGATCAGTTCAACGCTGATTGCGCGCATCGTGACGCCCGCCATGTATCTCCTGCTCGCGCCAAAGGACCGCGACGAAGACGAAGCTGCGACGCAGACTAATCCGGCGTAGAGGCGATCACGACGGTGCGCTCAAGACCCGCATCGCGATGA
>JAXMDA010000023.1:0-1367 GCA_046349085.1 Rhodoblastus sp. | reverse complement strand
CGCAATGGAGATGAAGCCGAATATGCCCATCACGGCGATGTAGTCGTACGCGCCGTCGTTGATGGCGCCCATGAGCGAGATTGGCGTGTAGAGCGCAACCATGCCGAGCACGATAGCGAGCGCGACGCCGGTCTTGATCAGCACGTCGCCGAAAAAATAGTTGCGATCAATCTCACCGCGCGGGCGGCGATGAGGCGTCTCGGCAGCAGCTTTGCGTTTGGCCATGATGCGCAGCGTAACCGGATTCGGTCGCTTTCGCCGAGGCGGCGCATCTAAAGTCATTCTCTTAGTGTAACGAATACGCGCGCGTGCACGGTAGACCGCCACCATCGCTGGCGACGGCCGCCGCACGCTACTGCCACCACTTCGCGGCTTTGGCCCGGAAGTTGGCCGCCTTCTCAATCGCGGCGCTCACAGCAAACACGCTCTCTTCGTCGAGCGCCTTGCCGATGACCTGAAGCCCGAGCGGCAAACCGTTCGCGTCCGTTGCCGCCGGCAAAGCAAGCGCTGGCAGGCCAGCGAGATTCGCCGTCACCGTGAAGATGTCGTTCAGATACATCGCCACCGGATCGCCGCTCTTCTCGCCAAGCCCAAACGCGGCCGAAGGCGTCGCGGGCGTCAAGATGGCATCGACCTTTTCGAACGCATCACGGAAATCTTGCGCAATGCGCTGACGCACCTTCTGCGCGCGCAAATAATACGCATCGTAATAGCCGGCGCTCAGCACATAGGTCCCGATCAGAATGCGGCGCTGAACTTCCTTACCGAAACCAGACGCGCGCGTGTTCTCATACGTGCTGTTCAGATCTTTTCCCGCAACGCGCGCGCCGTAGCGCATGCCGTCATAGCGCGCGAGGTTCGACGAAGCTTCCGCCGGCGCCACGATATAGTAGGCTGGAAGCGCGTACTTCGTGTGCTTCAACGAAATCGGCACGATCTCCGCGCCCGCATCCTTCGCCCACGCGATGCCTTGCTGCCAGAGCGCTTCGATCTCCGGCGGCATGCCCTCGACGCGATATTCTTCCGGCACGCCGATGCGCATGCCCTTGATCGAGCGCTTCGTCGCCGCGCGGAAATCCGGCAACGCGTTCGTCAATGACGTGGAATCCTTGGGGTCATGTCCCGCCATCGACTGCAGCAGCATCGCTGCGTCTTCGACGGTCTTGGCGATCGGCCCGGCCTGATCCAGCGACGATGCAAACGCGACAATCCCCCAACGCGAGCAGCGCCCGTATGTCGGCTTAATGCCCACCGTGCCCGTGAACGCCGCGGGTTGGCGAATGGAGCCGCCGGTGTCGGTCGCTGTCGCGCCCAAACACAAATCGGCAGCGACAGCCGACGCCGAGCCACCCGACGAACCACCCGGT
>JAXMDA010000022.1:0-1362 GCA_046349085.1 Rhodoblastus sp. | reverse complement strand
GCCGTTCCGCCTCGCCGAATGGCGGCGCAGTTCGCGCATCGTGCTCGAGCGCAACCCCGGCTACCGCGAGGTGTTCTACGACGAAGAGGCGCCGGCCGACGATGCGCGCTCGTTGGCCATCGCCGCGCAGTTGAAGGGCCGGCGCATGCCCATGCTGGATCGCGTGGAGATCGCCATCATCGAGGAGTCGCAGCCGCGCTGGTTGTCCTTCCTGAACGAGCAGACCGATCTGATGGAGCGCCTGCCCAACGAGTTTGCGCCGGTGGTGATTCCGAACGACAAGCTCGCGCCCAACCTCGCCAAGCGCGGCATCACCATGGACCGCGCGCCGATGGTGGACATCACGCTGGCGGCGCTGTTCAACCAGGACAACCCGGTGGTGGGCGGCTACACGCCCGGGAAGGTGGCGCTGCGCCGCGCCATCGCGTTGGCCTACGACAGCGCTCAGGAGATCCGCCTGGTGCGCAAGGCGCAGGCCGTGCCTGCGCAGACCGCCGTGGCGCCGCTGGCCTTCGGCTACAACCCCGCGCTCAAGACGAGCATGAGCGACCACGATCCGGCGCGCGCCCGCGCGCTGCTCGACCTCTACGGTTATGTCGACCGCGACGGCGACGGCTGGCGCGATCAACCCGATGGTTCGGCGCTGGTGCTCGAATACGCGACGCAACCCGACCAGGCCAGCCGCCAGCTTGCCGAGCTGTGGGAAAAGGGCATGAAGGCGGTCGGCCTGAAGATCGTCTTCAAGGTCGCCAAGTGGCCGGAGAACCTGAAGGCCTCGCGCGCCGGCAAGCTGATGATGTGGGGTGTCGCCTGGTCGGCCACCACGCCGGATGCCGATACCTTCCTCGCGCTCGCCTACGGGCCCAACAAGGGCGGCGCCAACCATGCGCGCTTCGCGTTGAAGGAATTCGATACGCTGTACGACAGGCAGAAGGTGCTGCCCGACGGCCCCGAGCGCGAGCGGGTGATCGAGGAGGCGAGCAAGCTGATGGTGGCCTACGTGCCCTACAAGCTGAGCTGCCACCGCATCGCCACCGACCTGATGCAGCCCTGGGTTTTGGGCTTTCGGCGCAACCCCTTCGTGCGCGAGTTCTACAAGTTTCTCGACGTCGACCCGGCGCTGCGCGCGAAGGAGGCGAAGTGAGCCGCCTGCGCCGGCGCGAATTCGCCGCGCTCGCCGCCGCCGGCCTCGCGGCGCCCTGGGCGGTGCAGGCCGAGGAGGCGCAGCGCACCAAGGTGCTGCGCTACTCCTTCCCGATCGCCGAGACCGGCTTCGACCCGGCGCGCGTGGACGACATCTACTCGCAGATCATCACCGCCCACGTCTTCGACGGCCTGTACCGCTACGACTATCTCGCGCGG
>JAXMDA010000021.1:0-1677 GCA_046349085.1 Rhodoblastus sp. | reverse complement strand
GCGATGAACTGCGCCAGTCGCTCGTTGAACTGCCGCACGAGGAAGCGATTGAAGCCGACGCTGTTCTCGAACAGCCACATGAAGGTCGCGCGGTTCATCAGGGCCAGCCGCGTCTCCCGCAGCGCAACGAGATCGTACATGCGCATCTCGCCCTTCAGGACCGAGCCTTCGCCGAACCACATGCCAGCCGGCATGCCCGCGAAGGCCACCGCCTTGCCGCCGGACGACACCGAGCCGATCTTGATCAGGCCGGACACCACGCCCGTCCAGGCCTCGAACCGGTCGCCGCGGTGGGCGACATATGCCCCGGCGGCCCAGGACTTCTCGGTAATCCCCTTGCAGGCGCGCAAGATTTCGTCGGCGGCGAGGTCGCGCGCCCAGAACGCAATTTCGTGCAACCTTTCCGGCGTCATAGGGGCTTGCCCTCGTAGCGTCGCGCCCCGGCTTTAGCTGGGGCGGCCCCGCTAGATGTGAGCTTTCATTAGGTTGTCCATCCGGTCCCGAACGGGGAAGCTGAGGTTGTCGAAGCTTCAGTCTCGCCGGAGGACCGGATGAACATCCACAAGAATGCCCGTTTGACGCCGCTCGGTCGAGAGCGGCTGGTGCGGCTGATCGAGAGCGGGCAGACGCCGGAGGCCGCCGCTCGAGCCGCAGGCGTCTGCCCGCGGACCGCGCGCAAATGGTGGACTCGCTTCAAGGCCGAAGGTTTGGCGGGGTTGCAAGACCGCTCGTCGCGCCCGCACAGGCTCAATCGACCGACGCCCGCGCCGATCGCAGCGCAGATCGAAGCCTTGCGGCGCCAGCGTTGGACCGGCGGGCAGATCGCCGCCGAAACCGGCGTCTCCGCGGCGACCGTCAGTCGCATCCTCAAGCGCCTCGGCCTCAACAGGATCGCGGCGCTCGAGCCGGTCGAGCCCGTGCGCCGCTACGAGCGCGAGAAGCCGGGCGAACTGATCCATATCGACATCAAGAAGCTCGGCCGGTTCGCGCAGGTCGGCCATCGCATTACCGGCGACCGCACAGGCCAGAGCAACGGCCGCGGCGTTGGCTGGGAGTTCGTTCACGTCTGCATCGACGATGCTTCGCGCGTCGCCTTCAGCCAGCTTCTGCCCGACGAGAAGAAGGAAAGCGCCGTCGCCTTCCTCAAAGCCGCCGTCGCCTACTACGCCAGCCTCGGCGTCCTCGTGCAGCGCGTCATGACCGACAACGGCTCGTGCTACAAATCCTCCGCCTTCCGCCAGGCATGCCGCGACCTGGGTCTGCGGCACATCAGAACGAAGCCGTACACGCCCAAAACGAACGGAAAGGCCGAGCGCTTCATCCAGACGGCGCTCCGCGAATGGGCCTACGCGCAGGCCTATCCACATTCTGACCGACGCGCCGCCGAACTGCCGATCTGGCTGCACCGATACAACTGGCATCGCCCGCACAGCGCGATAAAATCAAAGCCGCCAATCAGCCGCCTCGGTCTAACTGAGGACAACCTGTTGAGGCTCCACAGCTAGAGCGAAATGCCCAGGCGATGCGCGATCTCGCCGACGATGCCGCGGCGGAAGGCGAGCACGCAGGCGACGAAGATGACGCCCTGGATGACCGTCACCCACTGGCCGAAACCCGCGAGATAATTCTGCATCGCGACGATGATGATCGCGCCGACCACCGGCCCGAAGATCGTGC
>JAXMDA010000020.1:0-11535 GCA_046349085.1 Rhodoblastus sp. | reverse complement strand
TCTCGATCCGGTGTTGATGCATGACTTCACCAACTTCCAGAACCTGGGTCTTCTGGGTCCGGTTGGCGGTCAGCCCGGCGTCTCCGGCACGTATGACGTGTCCGGCGGCTGGAACAACATCCTGATCGGCGGCGTCAGCAACGGCGCGATCGCGCCTGTTGCGGTGAACGCAGGACTTGAACTGATCAAGGCGAGCGCTGCCACCACGCTGCAGTTTACCGCGAGCGACCTCAATACGGTCGTCTGGGCTCCGGCGGCCGGCACGACCAGCGCGTCGATCACCCTTGGCGTCGACGGGACGAAGGAAGCGGGCGGCACAGGCGGAGTATCGGTATTTGCCGTGCAGTTCAACGTCGGTTCGGTTCTGCCTGGTCTCAATACCGGCAACGGCATCGGAACGGTGACGATCAACAGCGTCGGAACCGGCGTCGGTCAGAACAAGATCTTGCTAAGCGACGTCCACGGTCCCGGAAAGACGGGAACGACAACGCTCATCGTCAACGGTGACGAGAACGTCCTTGTCTTCGACTTCGACGGCACCGTCACGACCATCAACGCGGCGGGAAGCACTGCGCCCGGCACGTTGCAAAGTGTTCTTACGACGGGCGTCGCCGGCGTTGACCTCTCCATCGTCACCCATGCTACCACTGGCGTGACGATTACCGGCGGCGCGGGCTTTATTGTTGCGAACATGAACAACGGCTCTACTGTCGCCAGCGTGGACACTTTCACGACCGGCGCTGGTGGCGGCTTGGTCGTTCTCGGCAAGGGCGGCGCCGGCACGCTGGTGGCGGGCGAGTTCGTCAGGCTCGGCGCATCCGGCGGGTTGCGCGACTGGATCGACGCGGCGTCCCTCGGCGCGGCCGGCGAACGTGCGGTCGTGACCGGCTTCCAGATGATGGGAACGGGCGCCTCGTCGCGCGTTAACGGCGACATTCTGCAGTTTGCCGTAACGCCGGTCATCGCTGCGAACAATTCAGCGGTGATCGAAGGTCCGAACACCTACAAGCTGTCGAATGGCGTGTTCACCCTGCTGTCGGGAGCGCCCACGTCGAACCAGCAGGTGCTCGACGCGCAGGCCTACCTCGATACCCAGGGGGGCGGCGCCATCGGCATGATCACGATCGATACCGGCAATACCTATGTCATCCAGAACCTGGGCGGGGGCGCCGCCGACCCGATCATCCAGCTCTCGGGCGTGGCTGCCGGAAACCCTGTTCTCGGCTTTGGCATGGCGATGGATTTTCAGACGGCTCCGGGCAAGGTCCCGCTGCAGTTGGGGGCTGGCAGCACCATCGAGATCTTCGCGGCATCCCCGGCGACCACGTTCGCCAATCTCACGAAGTCGAACGGCGGCACTGCCGGCGGCTCGACCTACGACCTCACCGGCTTCGCGGTCGATACGCTGACCGCGGGCGCTCCGGCGGCGACCAACACCTACAATAATCTGGCGAATTTTGCGATTATCGAGGTGGCTGGAACTGCAGGCGGCAACCTGGTCACCCACCAGGTCGGCCTCCAACCCGAACTCCTCATTCAGACGACGAGCGGCGGCGCCGTTCTGACGAGCGTCTCGGCGGACGGCGCGGTGGCCTTCGACACGACGGCAGGTGACCTGACCGTCAAGAACCTGATCACGCCTGGCGATACTGTGTACATCACGGACGGCGCTGGTCTCGGTGCGAACACGCTGACGATCGGCCAGATCACCGACGCCGGCCTGACGACGGTCGAGGCGAGCGTGTCCAACGGCAAACTCGTCCTTGGTTCGGCGGCTACGCAGCTGGCCCAGGCGGGTCTGACGGTGAACGGCCCGGTGGGCAATCTGACCGTGTTCGCCAGCGGCGCCGGCGACACGATCAATGCGCAGGATAGCGGCTCGACGATCACGGCGAATGGCGCGGGCGACAGGATCAACGTCGGGGTCGGCTCCAACACGATCACGGCCAACGGCGCGGGCGACACGATCACGGTCGGCGTGCGCGCAACTGGCGGCGGGTTTGGCACATTTCAGGCCATCCACGCCACCGGCGTGGGCGACACGATCACCATCGCCACCAAGGCTGCCGATGGATCAGCCATCACCTGGGCCAACACGATCACGATCGACGGCGGTACGGTCGGCGGCAATACGCTGGGCATCGGCAACAACTCGACGGTCAGCTTCGGCAACGGCATCGGCCTCGAGACGGTGACGGTGACGGGCGCTCTCGCCGGAGCAACCACCGCGGGGGGCACGTCGGTGGCCGGCATCTCGTTCATCACGCTGAACAACGTGGTAGTCGATCACCACGAGGCGATCGTGCTGAACAACACTGGTTTGGCTAATCTCGAGGTGACGGCCGGCGGGACGTTCGGCGCCTCGCAGGTGAACGTGGCGCAGGCGACGAGCCTCGCCCAGGCCTTCGACATCGCGGCCGCCACGGCGGGTCTGTCGCAGCAGACCGCGGCGGGCACGCCCGGCGTGATCGCGGCCCACACGGGCGTGGTCGACTGGTTCCAGTTCGGCGGCAACACCTACATCGTGGAAGCCGTCAACAACGGGATTACCGCCTCGACCCATACCGCGCTTGCCGCAGGCGACCAGATCATCAAGATCGCCGGTCTTGTCGATCTGTCGGGCTCGCTGGGCTTCACCGCTCCGCACACGATCACGTTCTAGGATGCGCTGCCCACTACGCGGGTGTGATCGCGGACATCAGCCAGGACATCAAACAGCGGGGCCCGCCCCCGCTGTTTACCGCCCAAAGCAAGCTACTGCTCGCAAGCAGTCATACGGCCCGCGCTGAACGACCGGAAACCGCCCCTTCCGGCGGTTGGGAAGGCCCGCTGCCGGGCGCGTCGGCCCGAACGGCAGTTTCCGGGGCTGGCGCTAATGGGCGAGAACGACCGGTTGCCGACATTAATTCGCGCAATAAAAATGCAGACCACGAAACTTTTGCGGTCTAGCTTTCGTATCAAAAACGAGCCCAGATCGGGCGGGCCGCTCCATTCGGGACCGGCGACCTTGGGGAGAGACTCATGAAAGTTATCAAGTTTGCCATTCTGGCGGGCGCTTTGGTGATTTCGGCCCCGGTTTTCGCCGCACCTTGCGGGCCTGACAAGGCGAACAAAGAAAACGAGAAGACTGCTTTCTGGCAGGCGCCGCCGATGCGTTTCGGCGCGGCCGACGGGAATAACAATGTCGCGACAGCTTCCGCTGCCGCTCCGCAGGGCAGCAGCAACGTGACGACCGCTTCGGCTGCTGCGCCACAGGGCAACAGCTCGGTTGCTACCGCATCGGCCGCCGCGCCACAGGGCAACGGTAGTGTCACGACAGCTTCGGCTGTAGCTCCCCAAGGGAATACGGGTCTTTCGTCCGAGCCCGCGTCGGGCTGCAAATAAAGCGCGCGAGCTTTGATCGCGAAGAGGCCCGGCCGTTTCGGCCGGGCTTTTTGTATGACCGACTGCTTTCCGCCCCTGCAAGCGGTTCCGGAGGTCCGTTGCCGGGAACGATCGGCCGGCGCGTCCGCTTCCGGTCCGGAAGTCAACGGGGATTTCCGACCGATAGCCGACAGCGGCCGCCGACCTCCGCCACGATGACGTCGCCAGCCGCGGCCATGGCTGTCGCAGATGGAGGCCCTCAATCGGCGCCTTCGCAAATGCGCCGTGGTCGCGAGGCCGATCGGCGGGGGGCGTGCAGCGGCTTCGGGGGATGCAACCGGATCGAGCCGTCAGTCGGGCAAGATGGCGGCGGCGACGCGGCCCGGCGCGCGCGGCCGCCTGCCGGTCGCATCTGTGAATTTTCCTGACGGCCCGCTGCGCATTTCTCCAGTGTTGCGCCGGGCGTCCGCGCGCTACGCCATCAGTCAGAAAACATAAAAGGGACGGAAGCATATGGCGCGCATCGTATGCGGAGCGAGGGCTTGAGCGCGGCGGCGGCGACTGCCGGGGCGGTTCCGGCGGAAGCGACGCGTGGCCCGCTGGTCATCATCGACCGAATTATCGGAACGGGCGTCGAGGCCTGCGCGGCGGCGCTGGTGGCGGCCGAGATCCTCGTCCTGTTTGTCGGCGTTGTCAGCCGCTACGTATTCCGCAGCCCGATCGTCTGGTCCGACGAACTCGCCTCCTTCCTGTTCCTGTGGCTGGCCATGCTGGGCGCGGTCGTCGCTTTCCGCAACGCCGGCCACATGCGCATGACCGCGCTGGTCTCCATGTCCGGCGCGCGGCTGGCGCCCTTCTTCGAGGCGCTGGCGCTGACCGCCAGCCTCGCCTTCATCCTCATGACCTTCTGGCCGGCCTTCGAATTCGCGCACGAGGAAGTCCTGATCACGACGCCGGCGCTCGAAATTTCCAGCGCCTGGCGCGCCAGCGCGCTGCCCGTCGGCCTCGGGCTGATGCTCGTCTCCGGCCTGATCTCGCTCCTGCGCTCCCGGCAGCGCGGCGCATTGCTCGGCGCGATCGCTGTCGTCGTGCTCGTCGCCGGCGCCTTCTGGCTTCTGAAGGGCGCGCTGCCGAAACTCGGCAATTACAACCTTCTGCTATTCTTCGTCGGCCTCGTCGGCGCGCTGGTCTTCGCCGGCGTGCCGATCGCCTTCGCCTTCGGCCTCGCCACCTTCGGCTATATCGCGCTCACGACGCGCCTGCCGACGCTGGTCGTCATCGGCCGCATGGACGAGGGGATGAGCCATCTCATCCTGCTGGCCGTGCCGCTGTTTGTATTTCTGGGCCTTCTGATCGAAATGACGGGCATGGCGCGCGCGATGGTGGGATTTCTCGCCAACCTGCTCGGCCACGTGCGCGGCGGCCTGTCCTACGTGCTCGTCGGCGCCATGTATCTCGTGTCCGGCATATCCGGCTCCAAGGCCGCCGACATGGCGGCCGTCGCCCCTGTGCTCTTTCCGGAAATGCGGGCGCGCGGCGCCAAGGACGGCGATCTCGTCGCGCTGCTGTCGGCCACCGGCGCGCAGACCGAGACCATTCCGCCCTCCATCGTGCTCATCACAATCGGCTCGGTGACGGGCGTGTCGATCTCGGCGCTCTTCACCGGCGGCATGATGCCCGGCGTCGTTCTCGGCATAACGCTCTGCTTCCTCGTCTTCTGGCGCTATCGCAACGAGGATCTGA
This sequence comes from Rhodoblastus sp., assembly GCA_046349085.1. Taxonomy (GTDB): domain Bacteria; phylum Pseudomonadota; class Alphaproteobacteria; order Rhizobiales; family Beijerinckiaceae; genus JAJXWB01. The sequence continues at coordinate 6,429 of JAXMDA010000020.1, read as the reverse complement.
GCAGCGTGAAGCGTCCGGACCGCAAGCAGATCATGCAGTCCCTGGCCGTCGCCTTCCCGGCGCTGATGCTGCCCTTCGTCATCCGCTTCGCCGTCGTCGAGGGCGTCGCCACCGCGACCGAAGTCTCGACCATCGGCATCGTCTATGCCGCCGTGGTCGGCATTCTCGTCTATCGCCAGTTCCCGCTGAACCGGCTGTATCCGATGCTGGTGACGACAGCAGGCCTGTCCGGCGCGATCCTGCTCATCATCGGCGCGGCGACCGGCATGGCCTGGGCGCTGACGCAATCAGGCTTCTCGGCGACGCTGGCTGCGGCGCTGAAGAGCCTGCCCGGCGGCGCGCCGGTCTTCCTGATCGTCTCGGCCTTCGCCTTCATCATTCTCGGGTCCGTGCTCGAAGGCATTCCTGCCATAGTCCTGTTCGGCCCACTGATGTTCCCCATCGCCCGTCAGGTCGGCGTGCACGAAGTGCATTACGCGATGGTCGTCATTCTCTCGATGGGCATCGGACTGTTCGCGCCCCCCTTCGGCGTCGGCTATTACGCGGCCTGCGCCATCAGCCAGATCCATCCCGACGAGGGCATCAAGCCCATCGGCGGCTACATCCTCGCGCTCATCGTCGGTCTCGCCTTCGTCATCGCCATTCCCTGGATTTCGACCGGGTTCCTGTGAGCCCTGCCGCCGCACGTCAAAAAACCACAAAGGGAAGGAAACAAACATGAGCACCACACGCCGCACCTTCGTTATCGGCGCGACCGCAGCCGGCATCGCCGCGCCTTGGGTGGCGCGCGCCGCCGAACCGGAGTTCCGGCTGAAGTTCGGCAACATCGTTTCGGGCGATCATCCGCTCAACACGCAGATGGCCAAAGCCGCCGAACAGATCCGCAAGGAGACAGACGGCCGCGTTTCGATCGAACTCTTTCCGAAGAACCAGCTCGGGTCCGACGCCGACATGCTGAGCCAGTTGCGTTCCGGCGCGCTCGAACTGTTCGCGCAGACGGGCGTGCTCATGTCGACGCTCGTGCCCGTCGCCTCGATCAGCGGCGTCGGCTTCGCCTATCCCTCCTACGACAAGGTCTGGGAATCGCTCGACGGCGGACTGGGCAAGCATGTGCGCAAGGCGTTTTCCGACGCCAACCTCTATTGCTTCGACAAGTCCTGGAACCACGGCTTCCGCCAGGTCACCTCGTCGACCAAGCCGATCCTCAAGCCCGATGACTTCAACGGCTTCAAGATCCGTGTCCCGCCGAGCCCGCTGTGGACGTCGATGTTCAAGTCCTTCGGCGCATCGCCGGTCTCGATCCCGTGGGCGGAAACCTATTCGGCCATGCAGACCCACATCGCCGACGGTCTCGAACAGCCGCTGATCGGCCTGCTCGTCGACAAGATGTACGAGGTTCAGAAGCACTGCTCCTACACCAACCACATGTGGGACGGCTTCTGGATTCTCTCCAACAAGCGCGTTTGGGAAGGCATCCCGGCCAACCTGCGCGAGGTGATCGAGCGGAACGTCAATTCCTCCGCCATGTCGCAACGCGCCGAAGTCGAAAAGGGCAACGCGACGCTGCAGGACGAACTGACCAGGCGCGGCCTCGAATTCCACAAGGTCGATCTCGCCGCCTTCCGCGAGAAGCTGGTCGGCGCCGGCTTCTACACGGAATGGAAGAAGCGCTACGGCGACGAGGCCTGGTCGCTTCTGGAAGCCACCACCGGCAAGCTCGGTTGACGAAACCGGGGCCGCATCCGCGCGGCCCCCCTCCATCATTTGAAAACGCAGACCCAGACATGACCGGACGGCTACAGGACAGGATTGCGATCGTTTTCGGCGCCGGCTCGGTCGGTCCGGGCTGGGGCAACGGCAAAGCCACAGCCACGACCTTTGCACGCGAAGGCGCCCATGTCGTCTGCGTCGACTACAACAAGGCCGCCGCCGAAGAGACCGTGTCGATCATCACGGGCGAGGGCCATCGCGCGTCGGCCGCGGTCTGCGACGTGACGAAATCCGATGAGGTGAAGGCCGTCGTCGATCTCGTCGTCGACGCGCACGGCCGTATCGACATCCTGCACAACAACGTCGGCTATGCGACGATGGGCGGGCCGATCGAACTGACCGAGGACGAATGGCGCAAGACGTTCGACCTCAACATCACCGGCTGCTTTCTCACCTGCAAGCACGTGCTGCCGCACATGCTGGCGCGAAAGTCGGGGGCTATCGTCAACGTCTCCTCGATCGCCGCCATCCGCTGGACCGGCTATCCCTACGCCGCCTACTACGCCGCCAAGGCCGCAGTAAACAATTTCACCATGGGGCTGGCGTTGCAATATGCGAAAGACGGCATTCGCGCCAACGCGATCATGCCCGGGCTGATGAACACGCCGCTCATTCACCAGCAGATCACCGGCCAGTACAAGGATGCCCACGAGATGGTGCGCGCCCGCGACGCCGCCTGTCCGATGGGCCGCATGGGTACGGCCTGGGACGTCGCGAAAGCGGCGCTGTTTCTGGCTTCCGACGAAGCCGCCTATATCACCGGCGTCAGCCTGCCCGTCGATGGCGGCCTGACCTGCCGCGCCGCGTGAGGCGCGAACCTTCGGAGCGATGATGTCCAACGCCCGCATCGAAGCCGACTACATCCTCGAGACGCCGAAGGACGTCCGTCGCGTCGCCGAATTCATGGCGGGAGAACAGTCGAGCGGCACTTTCGTCGCCGTGCCCGGCGAGACGCCGGAACTGAAGGCGCGCGTCGCCGCGACCGTGACGCGCATCGACATGCTCGACGACGCGCCATCGGCCTCCCTGCCGTCGGCGCGCCTTGCGGCGCCGCCGGACGCGCGCTTCAGGCGCGCGCTGGTCACGCTTTCCTGGCCGCTCGATACGCTCGGACCGTCGCTGCCGAACCTGCTCGCCACCATCGCCGGCAACCTGTTCGAACTGAAGCCGGTCACCGGACTGCGCCTGCTCGACGTGCGACTGCCCCAGGAATTCGCGCAGGCCTACGAAGGCCCGCGCTTCGGAATCGAGGGCACGCGGCGCCGGGCCGGCGTCGAGGGGCGACCGCTGATCGGAACGATCATCAAGCCGAGCGTCGGCCTGCGTCCTCAGGAGACGGCGACGCTTGTCGACGAACTCTGCCGCGCCGGCATCGATTTCATCAAGGACGACGAATTGCAGGCCGACGGACCGGCCTGCCCGTTCGACCAGCGCGTCGACGCCGTCATGCGCGTCATCGACGATCATGCGCAGCGGACCGGCAAGAAGGTCATGTACGCCTTCAATCTGACCGGCGATCTCGACCAGATGCGCCGGCGCGCCGATCTGCTCATGCAGCGCGGCGCGACCTGCGCCATGGCGAGCCTCAATTCGGTCGGCCTCGTCGGCATGATCGAATTGCGCCGCTTCTGCGACCTGCCGATCCACGCGCATCGAAACGGCTGGGGCTATCTGACGCGCCATCCCGCGCTCGGCTGGTCCTACATCGCCTGGCAGAAGATCTGGCGCCTCGCCGGCGCCGACCACATGCACGTCAACGGCATCGGCAACAAATTCGCCGAAAGCGACGAGAGCTCCATCGCATCGGCGCGTGAATGCCTGAAGCCGATGTTCGACGACAAGCCGTGCACAGTCATGCCCGTCTTCTCCTCCGCGCAGACCGCAGCCCAGGCGCCTGCCACCTATCAGGGCCTCGGCTCGGCCGATCTCATCGTCACCGCGGGCGGCGGCATCATGGCGCATCCGCTGGGCGCAGCCGCCGGCGTCGCCGCCATGCAGGAAGCCTGGGAAGCCGCGCTCGCCGGCGTGCCGCTCGCCGAATTCGCGCGCACGCGCCCCAATCTGCAGCGCGCGCTGGAGATGGCGGCGTGAACGCGAAGCCCCTGCCCACAGGTCCGCTGATCGCCTTCTACGGCGATGATTTCACCGGTTCGTCGGCCTCGATGGAGGCGACCGCCTTCGCCGGCCTCGACACGGTTCTGTTTCTCGGCGCGCCTTCGCCGCAACGTCTCGCGCAATTCGCGCATTACCGCGTCATCGGCCTCGCCGGCCTTTCGCGCGCCAAGAGCCCGGACTGGATGGACGCGAATCTTCCGCCGGTCTTCCAGTTGCTCGCGTCCACCGGCGCGCCTGTTGTCCACTACAAGGTCTGCTCGACCTTCGACAGCGCGCCGCAGATCGGTTCGATCGGCCGCGCCATCGACGTCGCGGCGAAACGCTTCCCGGGCTGGACGCCGATGATCGTCGCCGATCCGCACATGGGCCGCTGGCAGGCGGTCGGTCATCTCTTCGCCGCCGCGCACGGCGTTCCCTATCGCCTCGACCGTCACCCCGTCATGTCGCGCCATCCCGTCACGCCGATGCACGAAGCCGATCTCGGCCTGCATCTCGCGCGCCAGACGAACAGGAAGATCGGCCTCGTCGATTTCATCGCCATGAAGCGTGGCGATGCCGACGCGCGGCTCGATGCGGAACTGGCCGGCGGCGCCGACATCGTTTCGCTCGACGTGCTCGACCGCGAGACGCTGGTCGAAGCCGGCCGTCTCGTCTGGGAGCGCGGCGAACGCCCGGTCTTCGGCGTCGGGTCGCAGGGTTTCGAGGCGGCGCTTGTCGCCTATTGGCAATCGGTTGGCCATATTCCCGAACAGAAGGCGAAATATGCCGCGGGCCCTGCCGCGCGCATAGCCTGCGTCTCCGGCTCCGTCTCGCCAGTCACGGCAGCGCAGATCGCGCACGCCCGCGAAAACGGCTTTGCGACAATCGCGATCGACGCGGCGCGCGCCGTCGACGCCGACGCATGGAACAAGGAAATCGCCCGCACGACAGACGCGGCGCTCGCCGCGCTGTCACAGGGACGCGATCCGCTCGTCCATTCCGCAGCCGGCCCCGACGATCCGGCCGTCGCCGCCTTCCGCAACGCCGTCGCCGCATCCGGCGCAGCGATCGAGACGATCAACGACCGCATCGGCGAGGGTCTCGGGCAAATACTCGATCGCCTCGTCGACAGGGCGAAGCTGACGCGCGCCGTCATTTCGGGCGGCGACACATCGGGCCGCGCAGCCTCGCTGCTCGGCATCGACGCGCTGACCGCGATCGCCCCGCTCGCGCCCGGCGCGCCGCTCTGCCGCGCCCATGCGGCGCGCGCCGACCGCGACGGTTTCGAGATCGCGCTGAAGGGCGGCCAGGTCGGCGCGCCCGATTTCTTTACGGCCGCGAAACGCGGCGGTGCCTGACGGCATACGGGAACCGGAACGAGCACATGAGACTGAAGGACAAGATCGCACTCGTGACAGGCGGCGCGCGCGGCATCGGCTGGTGCGTCGCGCAGGCCTATGCGCGCGAAGGCGCAACCGTCGTCATCGCGGACGTCAACGAGCAGGGCGCGAAGGACGCGGCGGCGAAGCTCGCCGCAACGGGCGCCCGCGCGCTCGGCCTCGGCGTCGACGTGGCGAAAAAGGACTCCGTCGACGCGATGATAGCCGCCACGCTGAAAGCCTTCGGCCGCATCGACATCCTCATGAACAACGCCGGCGTCGGCGGCAACACGCCGTTTCTCGAAACGACGCTGGAAGACTGGAACCGCATCGTCTCGATCAACCTCACCGGCGCCTTTCTCGTGGCGCAGGGCGTGGCGCGCGAGATGGCGAAGTCCGGCGGCGGCAAGATCGTCAATATCGCTTCTCTGTCCGGCCAGCGCGGCGCGCACGGACGCGCCGCCTACGGTTCGGCCAAGGCCGGCCTCGAACTCCTGACCAAGGTTATGGCGGTCGAACTCGCGCAGCACAAGATCAACGTCAACAACATCGCGCCGGGCGCCATCGAAACGGAAATGGCGAAATTCGCGCACGATGCGGCGACCCGCGCCGCCTACAATTACCTCATCCCGATGACGCGCTACGGCACGCCGGAAGAAGTCGCCGACGCCGCGGTGTTCCTCTGCTCGGACGAAGCCCGCTACATCCACGGCCACACGCTCAACGTCGACGGCGGCTTTCGCGAGGCGGGCCTGCAACACGGCCCCGGCAAGACCGCGCCGCATCCCTGAATATGCTTTCCGGAGAAACGCCATGAACAATCTGTCCCGCCGCCGCTTCGCCGTGCTGGGCGCCGCCGCCACGATCGGCGCCGCCACGCCCCTGCGCTATGCGCGCGCCGCCGAATTCGTCTTCAAGCTCGGCACCAACGTGCCGGATTCCCATCCGCTCAACGTCTATGCCCGCAAGGCGGCGGAAGAGATCAAGCAGGCCACCGATGGCCGTTTCGAACTGCAGGTCTTCGCCAACAATCAGCTCGGCGGCGATTCCGACATGTTCTCGCAGCTTCGCTCCGGCGCGCTCGAATGTTTCACGCTCTCGGGCGTCAACGTGCTTTCCACGCTCATTCCGTCCGCCGCCATCTGGGGCGTCGGCTTCGCCTGGAAGGATTATCCGACGCTGTGGA
>JAXMDA010000019.1:0-12899 GCA_046349085.1 Rhodoblastus sp. | reverse complement strand
TCTTCCAGCGCCAGCGCGCCCTCGTGTCCGCCGGGATGGCCGAACAGCTTCACCACGGATTCGACGAAAAAGCCCGGCGCGTCTGTCGGGACCATGAACGCGCTGATTCCGCCCGACTTGCGCGCGGCTTTCTCTGCGTCGGTGACGGCGAACACGATGCACCATTCCGCGGTCGGCGCATTCGTCGTCCATAATTTGCGACCCGTGATGCGCCATCCATCTCCATCGCGCACGGCGCGTGTGCGGATCATCGTCGCATCCGATCCTGCGCCCGGCTCCGAAAGCCCGAAGCACATGGATGCACGGCCCGCCATCATGTCCGCCAGACAGCGCTTGCGCGCTTCCTCCGTCATCTGCGTCAACACCGGGCTCGGCCCGAAGGCCCAATGCGCGATCACCCAGGGCGTCAGCACCGCATGGCCGCCGAGCCGCCGGTAGACTGCCTCCCACGCGACGTAATAGGCGAGATGGCCGAGCCCGCCGCCGCCGATCGAGAGCGGCGCGCACATGCCATAGAAGCCGGCCTGCGCCGAAGCCATGCGGACGTCGCGGATGAGGGCGCGAACTTCAGGCGCATAGGCGCCGCGCTCGTCATAAAGCCGTCGCGCATCGGCCAAAAGCGCGTGATGACGATCGAGTCGCGGCGCGACTTCCTTCTCGACGAAACGCGCCACGCCGTCGCGCGCGCTCACGACATCGTCGGGCAGATCGAAGGCAATTGCGCTCACGCTTGCGGCCTCGCTGATGCTGGCATGTCCAGGTCCTCTTCCAGCGCCCAGATGCGGTCCTGCCCCCAATGCGCCGGCCCGGCGTCGACACGGAAGGTGGGCGCGCCCCAAAGGCCCGCCTCGAACAGCGCGGCGCGATTTGCTTCCGCGACGGGCCGCCAACCTTCGTCCGCGAGCGCGGCGGCGACGTCGGCGGCTGTCAATCCGGCTCGCTGCGCCGTGTCCAGCAACCCCGCGTCGGACGCGAGATCGACGCCATGCGCGAAAGCCGCCGCCAGCGCCGTTTCGGCGAAGGCCTCGCCCTTGCCCTGCGCAACCGCCGCGTGAAGCACGGCCAGCGCGCGCTCGACGCCCGCGCCGACGGGATCGACGATCCGCCCGAACGGAATATTGGCGAGGTCGGCCTCGCGCTTGCAGTCGCGCACGATGTACAGTCGTTTGACCTGAGGCACCGGCAGGCCGCGCATCACCATCGGCAGGATATAGCGCAGGCGCAATTCGGCGCCGGTTGCGCGAGCCAATCGCGCGACGCGCGGAAACGCGATGTAGGAATAGGGCGAGCGAAACGAGAACCAGAAGTCGATGGTTCGCCCGCGTCCCGCATCGCGCGGCGCGGCGCTTTCGAACTGCGCAGGCACAACCGGCGCTTCGCCGGCGCGCCGGTCGAGACCAGCCGCCGCAAGCCTGCTTTCGAGGTGATGGAGGCGGTCGAGGCCCCAGTACCATTCGCCTTCGAAATGGAACATGGCGCCGAGATAATGCCCCAGCCGCCGGCGCAGCGCCTCGCCTTCGGCCAGCGCCTGCGCGACGACGCCGGCGGATGCGCGCTTCAGCGATTGCGGGAGGTCCGTCCCGCGCCACAGCGCCTGCGCAATCGCCGGCGCCGTGTCAGGGAATTGGCCATCAGCGAGCGCCTGCGCGAGCGCGCCCTGCGCATCGTGCAACGCCTCCGGCGCGGGCGCGAGCGGGTTTGCCGGAAACGCAAGGCCCAGCCGTCGCGCAAGCCGCACGGCGTCGCGCCGCGCATAGTCGGCGAGCTTCTGACGCTGCGGCGCGGCGGCGTCGTCCGGCGGCGGAACGAGATGGCAGACGAGATCGACGTCGTAGCGTCCCGCGACATCCGCCAGGCGTTGCGCGGCAAGCGCGCTATAGGGATCGTCGGCCTGGTGAAAATAGCGGACCGTCGGCCGCACGCCGGCGATCTTGCGGCGCAACGCGAAGATCGCGCGCCGCGTATCGCGCAGGCTGTCGCTCGTGAGCGCCGCGCTCGCCAGTCTGCCCACTGCCGCCCGCATTCCGCCTCCGCAATATTGGGTGCGGAAATCGTAGAGTTGCGGCGGCCGCGGTCAAGCGGATTGACGCCTCAGGCGGCGAGTTCCCTGGCGGCGTCGCGCATGAAGAGGGCGGGCAGGTCTTTTTCGGCGACCGGGCGCGAGATCAGGTAGCCTTGCGCCGCGCCGCAGCCGATCGACTTCAGGAAGGCGAGTTGCGCTTCGGTTTCCACGCCCTCCGCGGTCACCTCGAGACCGAGCGTGCGCGCGAGCTGCACGACGGAAACGACGATCGCGGCGCAATCGGCGTGCTCCACGCTGTCGCGCGTGAATTCCTTGTCGATCTTCACACGGTTCAGCGGCAGCTTGCGCAGATAGTTGAGCGATGCGTAGCCCGTGCCGAAATCGTCGAGCGCGATCGGGAAGCCGGCCTTCGACAATTCGCGCGCCGTGTCGATCGCCGGATCGTCGCGCGTGATCAGCAGCGATTCTGTGATCTCGATCTCGATACGATCCGGCGTGAGGCCATACTCGGCAATGATCGCAAGCATGTCCGAAGTCATCGACGCGCTGCGCAACTGGGCGACCGACACGTTGACGGAAATCGGCGCATCCGGAGGCATCTGCGCGGCGAGACGGCAGGCGTCGCGCACAATCCACATTCCGAGTTCGTGAATGAGGCCCGTGCGCTCGGCCATGGGGATGAATTCGTCCGGCGAGATCGGGCCGCGCGTCGGATGGCGCCAGCGCGCGAGCGCCTCGCAACCGACGATGCGGCCAGTCGCGATCTGCACGATGGGCTGCAGCACGACTTCGAGTTCGTTGCGCTCGATCGCCGCACGCAGATCTGCTTCCAGATCGCGGCGCTCCTGCACGGCCAGGGCGTGACTCGGATCGAAGAACCGGCTCGTTCCGCCGCCCGTGGACTTGGCCTGATAGAGCGCGTTGTCGGCTTTGGCGATGAGCGCGTTCGTTTCGAGGCCGTCGGAAGGCGCCAGCGCGATGCCGATGGAAATGCCTATCTCCTGCGGCAGACCCGCCGCGCTGAACGGCGTGGAAAACGCGCGCAGCAGGCGATCGACGAATGCCATGACCTTGTCGGGGCCGCCGACATCCGAGAGCGCGACGGCGAACTCGTCGCCGCCGAGCCGGGCGACGAAATCGGTCTTGCGCACGGTTTCTTCCAGGCGACGCGCGACCTGCAGGAGGATTTCGTCGCCGGCCGCATGGCCGTAGCGGTCGTTGACAGGCTTGAAGCCATCGAGATCGAGATAGAGAACGGCGGCCTGTTCGCGATATTCTGCGCAACGCGCCAGCGCCCGGTCGAGAAATTCGCGAAAGGCGAGCGCGTTCGGCAGGCGCGTCAGACCGTCGAGACGCGCGGCGTTTTCCGCTTCGATCTGCTTGAGCAAACGTGCCGCCATCTGACGGCAATAGCTCAGCGAGGCGAGCACGAGCACGCAGGCGTAGACCACGAACAGCAGGGAAATGTGATACTGGCCGACAAGGTCGCTGCGCTCGATGGCGATGAGGGACCCCGCGAGCACAGGCGCGACAAAGGCGAAAGCCGCCTCGGGCATGGACGCCAGAACGAAAGCCCCCGCGCACATGATGCCGCAGCACATGCACACGATCACGAACATTGCGCTGCTGCCGAGATGATCGATGAACATCAGCGGCGCAATGCACCAGAGGACGCCGATGGCGCCCGCCGCGATCACGATGTTGCGCGCGCCGGCGCGGGATACGCCTGTCGGCCGCGGCCGTTCGCGAACGCCCGCGCCCCAGAGATAGAGATAGGCCGAGGCCGAACACACCACGAAGGCCCAGAGCAGCGCCGCGCCTTCCTTCTCCGAACCGTAGAGCGCCGCGACGAGCACAAGGACGTTCCAGGTGTTGACGACAAAGATCGCCGGCGTGAAGCGCGCAATCGCATGAAGCTGTTCGGCGCGGATGCGCGCCAGAGTCGCCTCGGACATGTCCTCGAATGAAATCGTCGGGATATTCTTCCCGCCTCTATCGGCCCCGCGCCCCATCTCGCCTGCCCATTGCCCATTTGACCGTGAACGCAACAGTGGCAGGGGGCGGTTACGTCACGATTAAGCCGATGTAGGAATTCGGAGGAAAAAAGTACTTTTCTTCAAATGGTTGCCAGATTCCGCAGGTCCTCGTCGCGGTCTGTAGGACGCGAATTTCAATGGCGATTCCCGCTGCGTCAGGCCGCGCCGGGACAAACAGGCTTCAAAATGATCCTGGGCGCGCAACGAAACATTCACCATCGCGCGCCCGGCATCGTTAACGCTTGAACAAGCCCATGATCGAGGCTTTCGCCAGCGTCGCGAAATGCAGGTTGAATCCGACGACCGCGGCCGATGTGTCGGCGCCGACCGGCAGGCTCTCGGCGCCAACCGCAAAGACCGTGAAGAGATAGCGATGCGGATGATCGCCCTGCGGCGGGCACGGTCCGCCATAGCCCGGCGCGCCGAAATCCGTACGTGTCTGCAACGCGCCGGCCGGTAGTTTCGGCGCCTTGGGATTGCCTGCGTCGAGCGCGAACTCGGTCACGCCGGCGGGAATGTTGACCACAAGCCAGTGCCAGAAGCCCGACCCCGTCGGCGCGTCCGGATCATAGCAGGTGATGGCGAAGCTCTTCGTGCCTTCCGGCGCGCCGGACCAGGAAAGATGCGGGCTCTTGTTGCCGCCCGCGCAACCGAACCCGAAATCCTGGCTGAGGATATGGTCGGCGCCGAGATAATCGCCGTCCTTGAAACTGCTGCTCGTCACCTTGAACGTCATGGTCTGCTCCCTTGCGGCGATCGCACGCGGCGTCTTGCCTCGGCGGCCATTATCGATAGTTTGGCGCCATGTCCAAGCCGGAACGGACAAAGCCGCGCGCCATCCTGTTCGATCTCGACGATACGATCCTGCCGGGCTTCGCGCGGCCCGACGTCGCCTGGCGCGAGGTCGTCGCCGCGCTTGTCGATACGGCGCGCGTGGACGCAGTTGTCGAGGCGATTCGCGCCCATTCGCGCGAATTCTGGGCAGATCCGGAGCGCCATCGGCAATGGCGCATGACCATGCCCGCCGCACGCCGCAGGATCGTGGCTGACGCCTGCGCCGCGCTGGCCGCGACTGGCCACGCGGCGCCCGACGTCGCGACGGCGGAGGAAATCGCGGATCGCTTCACCGGCTATCTCGACGACGCCATCAGCATTCTGCCCGACGCTTCTCACGTGCTCGACGAATTGCGGCGGCGCGGGTTCCGGCTGGCGCTCATCACCAATGGCGCAACGGCGCCGCAGCGCGCCAAGATCGAGCGTTTCGATCTCGCCCACCGCTTCGATCACGTGCAGATCGAAGAGGAAGCCGGCGTCGGCAAGCCCGAGCCAGCGGCCTATCTGCGCGCGATGGCGAAACTCGGCGTGGCAGCGTCCGAGACATGGATGGTCGGCGACAATCTCGAATGGGAGGTCGTCGCGCCGCAACGTCTCGGCATATTCGCGGTCTGGGCGGACCTGCACGGACGCGGCCTGCCGCCGGGCGGCGACGTGCGCCCGGACATGATCGTCCGGACGCTGTCGGACCTGCTGCCCGCGCTCGGCTGAACCATCACCCGACCCGCCAGCCGACGTCGGCATGGAACTTCTCGTAGAATTCCCTCGTATAGGCCTGTTCGGGATCGGCGCGCACGCGGCGGTCGAGCTCCTCGGCGTCAGCGCCGACGAGAATGCGCCAGCGCTCCTCGCGCACGCCGTCGAGGATGATCTTCGCCGCCTGCGCCGCGGTCGTCGGCGCATTGTCGCGGAAAGCCGCGGCGACGGCGGCCGCGGCGGCCGCCACCTGCTCGTCGTTCATCGCAGCGACATTGACGCCGGCGCGCGCGAGACGCGCGCGGATCATCTTCAGCTCCGTCGCGCTGAGCGCGCCTTCTTCTCCGCCGCTGTGCATCCGCCGCGAGTTGATGACGATCGACGTGCCGATATGGCCGGGCATGACCACCGAGCACTTGATATGGGGCGCGTTGAGCCGCAGGTCCGTCATCAGGGATTCGGTGAAGCCCTTCACCGCGAACTTCGCCGCGCTGTAGGCCGTGTGCGACGTCTCCGGGCCGATCGACGCCCAGAAGCCGTTGACCGAGGATGTATTGACGATATGCGCCTCGTCCGCCCTGGTCAGCATCGGCAGGAAGGTCAGCACGCCGAGATAGACTCCGCCCCAGCAGATGTTGAACGTGCGCTCCCATTGCTCGCGCGAATTGGTGAACAGGCTGCCGCCGCCGCCGACGCCCGCATTGTTGAAGAGAAGATGTACGCATTCGCTCTTGTGCTGCGTCGCGACCTCGTCGCGAAAACGCTGCATTTGCGATTCGTTCGAGACATCGGCGATGTGCGCCGTCACGCGCAGGCCTTGCGGCAGCCCGTCGGCGGCGCAGAGCGCCTGCGTTTCCGCCATCGCGTCGGCCGCGACGTCGCACATGGCGACATGACAGCCCTCCGCGACGAGCTGGCGCACAAGCTCCCGCCCCATGCCTGTGCCGCCGCCCGTGACCACGGCGATCCTGCCCGCGAAATCCTTCATAGCGCCCGCTCCCGTTTCCTCGGCGAACAGATTAAGGCGACGGGCGCATGGCGCGCCAGTTCCGCCTGCGCAAGGGCGTCATGAATCCGGCGCCGGTCGAGGCGGCCGTCACCCGCCGCGCTTTCCATTTGCCGGCAGCGCGCGCGCCGCCCATTATCCCGAGCCAGACGGGAGGACGCATGACGCGCATCGGATTTGTCGGGCTTGGCTCCATGGGCCTGCCCATGGCCAGGGTTCTCGCGGCCAAGGGGTTCGCGGTAACGGGCTTCGACCTGCGCGCGGCCGCCATGCAGGAGCTGGCCGCCGCGGGCGGCAAGGCGGCCGACAGCGTGGGCGACGCGCTCGCCGGCGCCGATGTCGCCATCCTCATGGTGGTCAATGCGGCGCAGGCCGAGTCCGTGCTGTTCGATTCCAACGCCATCGCGCGGCTGGCGCCCGGCGCGGTCGTGATGGTGATGGCCACCTGCCCTCCCGCGAAAGCGCAGGCGCTCGCGGCCCGCGTTAAGGCGGCTGGCTTCGGCTTCGTCGATGCGCCCGTATCAGGCGGCGTGGTGGGCGCGACGGCGGGCTCGCTCACCATCATGGTCGGGGCCGACGACGCAGATTTTGCCCGTGCGAAAGACGCCCTGGAAGCGATGGGCTCGAAGGTCGCGCGCGTCGGGGACCGGCCGGGGGCAGGCTCGACGGCCAAGGCGATCAACCAGCTTCTGTGCGGCGTGCATCTGGCGGCGGCCGGCGAGGCCATGGCGCTCGCGCGCAAATTGGGCGTGGACGTGAGCCAGATCCTCGACGTCGTCTCGGGTTCGGCGGCGTCGAGCTGGATGCTCCGCGACCGCGGCCCGCGGATGCTGGAAGACCATCCGCGCGTGACCAGCGCCGTCGACATTTTCGTCAAGGATCTCGGCATCGTGCTGGAGACAGGCGCCGGATGCGGCGCGCAAACGCCGCTTGCGGCGGCGGCGCACGAGCGGTTCAAGCAGGCCTCGGCGGCGGGCTTGGGCGCCGAGGACGATAGCCAGGTGACGCGGGCCTTCGGGGATTTGAAGGGGCGGTAGGGCTCACACGGCTGTCATCCCCCGCAAGCGGGCATCCAGAACTTCAGCCCCTTGCCCTGGTTTCCCGATCGTGTTTCGCGCGTCGGGAATGACGCCGCCGGCCTCACGTCCGCAACTTCCGCCCTATTTCCTTCTCGACGTGCTCCACCTTGCTCTTCAGCCGCGACTCGCGGCCGGGCTTCCAGTCGGCCTTGAGCGTGAGGCCGATGCGCGGGCAATCTTTTTCCAGCGCCTTGAAGCAGGCGTCGACGACGCCCATCGCCTCGCCCCACTCGCCTTCGATGATCGTGCCCATCGGCGTGAGCTGATAGGCCAGGCCGGAGCGGTCGATCACGTCGAGGATGCGCGCGACATGGGCGCTGAGGCTCTCGCCGACCCCGCGCGGCGCCATGGCGAATTCGATGAGGACCATTGCGTTTCTCCCGGACCAATCCGAATTGAAAAATCGTGGCGCCCTGCAACAATGGACGCAAGGTCGCGGGAGGAACAACATGGATCTCGGATTGCAGGGCAGGCATGCGGTCGTCACCGGCGCATCCAAGGGCATTGGCCTTGCCTGCGCGAAGGCGCTGGTTGCCGAAGGCTGCACGGTGACGCTGGTGTCGCGCGACGCGGGCCGTCTCGCCGAGGCGCAGAAGCAGGTCGGCGCTCAGGCCCAGGTCTTCCCCGCCGATCTCTCGAAAGCGGAAGACCGGGCGAAACTCGCGGCAAGCGTTCCCGCGCCCGATATTCTCGTCAACAACGCCGGCGCCATTCCGGGCGGCAATATTCTCGGCCTCACGATGGAGCAATGGCAGGAGGCCTGGAGCCTCAAGGTGTTCGGCTACATCCATCTGACGCAGCTCTACCTGCCCGCCATGATGCAGCGACGCTCGGGCTGCATCGTCAACATCATCGGGCTCGCCGGCGTGTCGCCGCGCTGGGACTACATCTGCGGCGCAGCCGGCAACGCCGCGCTTATCGCGTTCACCAAGGCGGTCGGCGGCAAGACGCCGGAAAGCGGCGTGCGCGTGGTGGGTATAAATCCGGCCTCCACGCGCACCGACCGCATCGTCGAATTGTCGAAGGCCCGCGCGCGCCAGCGCGACGGCGACGACAGTCGCTGGGAGGAGTTTCTCTCGGGACTGCCCTTCGGCCGTCCGGCGGAGCCGGAGGAGATCGCGGCGCTCGCCGCCATGCTCGCCTCCGACCGCATCGCCTATGTCAGCGGCGCGGTGATCGACGTCGACGGCGGCGTGCAATTCCGCTGAGCGGGTCGCGCCGGACTCTAGGCGAGATCGGCGACCAGCGCGTCCCGCACGGCCGGCGCCAGCGTCAATTCGGCCTGATAATTCGGATGGTCGACGCCCATGCGGATGGCCGCGCCTGCCTTGGCCGCCGCCGCCATGTCCGGCGTCAACTCGAAGCGCAGGAAATGCACCGCCGAGGTCTTGGCCTCTGTCTCGCGTTCGAGATCCTCGTTGGCGACCGGATTGACGCGCGCGAAATCGGCGACCTGAACCCAGACCGCAGTTTCGATGCCGATGAGGCGGGCAAGCTGGCGCTTGCGCTCCTCGACGTCGGGATATTCGACCATGAAGGTCGCCTTCCAGTTGAGCCCGTCCGGGATCAGCGGGTTGTAGACGTCGAGTTCTTCCTGAATCAGCTCCGGCTCGAAGATGCGCTCCAGCCGCAGCATTTCCTGCACCTGGTATTTCATGGTCAGCGCGTCTTCGAAGTGCAGCGACGCGTGCTTGCCGAGCTCCACGCGGCGCGTCTTCTTGTGCGCCATCACCTTGGCGCGAAATGCCGGCCGTTCGCGGGCGTATTGCTCGAGGCTATACAGATCTTCATGCCGCAGCATGGTCATACTCCGTAGGCTTTGCGCAGAAGCGTGATGGGGTGTTCGGGCGCGCAGCCCTGCGCGCGCGCATGTGCGATGTGATGGCCGGCCATGGCGCAATCCGAACTCAGGCGGTCGGGCTCGACCGCGTTGACGCGCGCGACGACCGGCCTGACGATCTTCATCGCGAGATCGTGAAACTCCGTCTTGACCGCGTAGGTGCCGTCATGGCCCGAGCAGCGCTCGATGATTTCGAGCGTGGTGTCGGGGATCAGCGACAGGATTTCCTTCGTCTTCGGACCGATGTTCTGCACGCGCTGGTGGCAGGCGGCATGATAGGCGACCTTGCCGAGGCCGTTTCTGAAATCGGTCTTCAGCTTGCCGTCCTTGTGACGCAACATCAGATATTCAAACGGATCGAAGAAGGCCGCGCGCACTTTCTGCACGTCCTTGTCCTCCGGGAACATCAGCGGCAGTTCCTGCTTGAACATCAGCACGCAGGAGGGCACGAGCGCAGTCAGGTCCCAGCCCTCGTCGACGAGCTTCGCCAGCGTCGGAATATTCTCGTCGCGCGCGCGCTGCACCGCCTCGAGGTCGCCGAGTTCGAGCTTCGGCATGCCGCAGCATTTCTCTTTCTGCGCGATGGTTACAGGAATGCCGTTGTGCTCGAACACCGCGACGAGATCCTCGCCGGGCGCCGGCTCGTTGGCGTTCATGTAGCAAGTGGCGAACAGCGCAATCTTGCCGGTCGTGCGGCCTGCCGGCTCGCCCTTCGTGTCGGCGGGCAATGCGCTCAGCCGGTTGCGCAGCTTGTTCGTCGTATATTCGGGAACCCAGGCCTTCGGATGCACGCCCATCGCGCGGTCGAGAACGCCCCGCAGCTTTTCGTTTCTGTTCGCGGCGTTGGCGAGCGGCGCGACGACCGGATTGGCGACGAGCGCGCCCATCAGATCCGTCGAGGTCAGCGTGCGATCCCGGAAATTCGCGCCTTCCTTCTTGTGGCGCACGGCCTTGGCGCGCAGCATCAGGTGCGGCAAGTCGCAATTCCACTCATGCGGCGGAACGTAAGGGCACTTGGTCATGTAGCAAAGGTCGCAAAGGTAGCACTGGTCGACCACTTTCCAGTAGTCGGCCTTGGCCACGCCATCGACTTCCATCGTCTCGGATTCGTCGACGAGATCGAACAGCACGGGGAAGGACTGGCACAGGCTCACGCAGCGCCGGCAGCCATGGCAGATGTCGAACACGCGCTCCATTTCCTTGAGGAGCGACGCCTCGTCGTAGAAATCGGGATTGCGCCAATCGAGCGGATGGCGCGTCGGCGCCTCGAGATTGCCTTCGCGGGGACCGGCCACGTCTTTACCCTCAAATTCATCGGCCGGCGCGAGGGGCGCCGGCCGGATCTTCGTATCGGAAAGCGAAACGGCTCACGCCATTTCGTTCAGCGCCTTCTGGTAGCGGTTGGCGTGCGAGCGCTCGGCCTTCGCCAGCGTCTCGAACCAGTCGGCGATCTCGTCGAAGCCTTCCGAACGCGCGTCCTTGGCCATGCCCGGATACATGTCGGTATATTCGTGCGTCTCGCCGGCGACCGCGGTGGCGAGATTGGCCCTGGTCTCGCCGAAGGGCATGCCCGTGGCCGGGTCGCCGCACTTCTCGAGATATTCCAGATGGCCGTGGGCATGGCCGGTCTCGCCTTCCGCAGTCGAGCGGAACAGCGTGGCGATGTCCGGATAGCCTTCGACGTCGGCCTTGTTGGCGAAATAGAGATAGCGGCGGTTGGCCTGCGACTCGCCCGCAAACGCGTCCTTCAAATGCTGTTCGGTCTTGGAACCCTTGAGCTGCAAATGCGCCTCCTGTCAGATTGCACGGCGCGGACCGGGGTCCGCGTTCGCGCGGCATCCTATGCAGGCGCTCTTTAGAATCAATCTAAAAGATTGGGTATGTGGCCCGATGTCACAGCCTTTTCAGCAGTCTGCGCCGAAAGCTCAGGCGTGCGCGCCCAAGTCCATCGGGCCGGCCTATTTGCCCGGAAGAGCGCCTTCGGCCTTCAGGACCTCGTGCGCGGCCTTGAAGGCCTCGAGCCCCGCCGGAATGCCGCAATAGACGGTCGCATGCAAGAGGATTTCCTTGATCTCCTCCACGCTCAGCCCGTTGGTCAGCGCGCCTTTCACATGCAGCTTCAGTTCGTTCGGCTTGCTGAGCGCGGTCAGCATGGCGAGATTGACGATCGAGCGCGTGCGGCGGTCGAGTCCCGGCCGCGTCCAGGCGTAGCCCCAGCACATTTCCGTGGTGATGTTCTGGAACGCCATCATGAATTCGTCGGCGTTCTCCAGCGACTTCTTCACATAATCGGCGCCGAGCACTTCGCTGCGCACGGCCAGGCCCTGCTTGAACAGGTCGCTGTCGGATTTCTTGCTCATGATGATCCTCGTCGTCTGGCTGGGCTGCGAGGCTAATCGAGGGCTTTCGGTCGCGCAATTGCGCGGACCGCGCCCCTGCCCTAGCCTTGCGAAAACGAGGAAACGCAAGGCGTGGCGAAGACCGTCAGACTGGGCGCAGGCTCCGGCTTTTCCGGCGATCGCATCGAGCCGGCGGTCGATCTCGCGCGCGACGGCGGGCTCGACTACCTCGTCTTCGAATGCCTGGCCGAGCGCACGATCGCCATTGCGCAACTCGCGAAACTCGACAATCCGGACGCCGGCTTCGACCCCCTGATCGAACGGCGTTTTCGCGCGGCGCTGCCCTTCTGTGCGCGCCAAGGCGTCAAGATCGTCACCAACATGGGCGCGGCCAATCCGCTCGCCGCCGCACGCCGCGTCGCCGTCCTCTGCCGCGAACTCGGATACGCCGACCAGCGCGTTGCGGCCGTGACCGGCGACGACGTGCTCGACATCCTGCTGAACGAGGACTCGGAGATCGTCGAGACGGGCCTGCGCGCATCGGACATGCGCGACACGCTCGTTTCCGCCAACGCCTATCTCGGCGCGCGGCCGATCGCCGCCGCGCTCGACGCCGGCGCGACCATCGTCGTCACCGGCCGCGTCTCCGATCCCGCGCTTTTTCTCGGCCCGCTGCTGCACGAATTCGGCTGGCGCGACGACGATTGGAACATGCTCGGCCGCGGCGTGATGGCCGGCCATCTGCTGGAATGCGCGGGCCAGATCACCGGCGGCTATTTCGCCGATCCCGGCGTGAAGGATGTCGCCGATCTCGCCCGCCTCGGCTTTCCCATCGGCATCGTCGACGAACGGGGCGAGGTCGAGATCACGAAACTCGCCGGCTCCGGCGGCGCCGTGACGACAGCCACCTGCAAGGAGCAATTGCTCTACGAGATCGGCGATCCCGCAGCCTATATGCAACCGGACGTGATCGCCGATTTTTCCTGCGTGCGCGTGACGGAGATCGGCAAGGACCGTGTGTGCGCCACAGGCGCAGGCGGCCATGC
>JAXMDA010000018.1:0-19143 GCA_046349085.1 Rhodoblastus sp. | reverse complement strand
CGACGAATATTCCGACCCCGAAAAAGGCACGGGCGCGGTCAAGATCACCCCGGCGCACGACTTCAACGATTTCGAGGTCGGCAAGCGGCACAATCTGAATCAGATCAGCATTCTCGATCAGGAAGCTCGCGTTTCGATTCAGGAGAATGCGGAGTTTCTGGACGGCGTGCCCGAGAGCGCCGAACTGACCGAAACGCTCGCCGCGCTGCACGGCCTGCCGCGCGAAGCTGCGCGAAAAGCGGTGGTGGAGATGATGGAGGCCAGGGAGCTCGTCGAGAAGATCGAGCCGCACACGCTGCAGGTCCCGACCGGCGACCGCTCGAACGTCGTCATCGAACCGTTCCTGACGGATCAGTGGTACGTCGACGCCAAGACGATGGCGCAGCCCGCGCTTGCGGCGGTCCGCTCCGGCGAGACCAGCTTCGTGCCGAAGAACTGGGAAAAGACCTATTTCGACTGGCTCGACAACATCCAGCCCTGGTGCATCTCGCGCCAGCTCTGGTGGGGCCACCAGATTCCCGCCTGGTATTCCGGCTGGGGCGGCGTCTATGTGGCGGAAACCTACGAGGACGCGCTGGTGCAGGCGCTTGCCGACGCCACCGAGCGCGAGATTCTGGACGATGTGGAGGCGGGCCGCATCGCCGAGCATCCGGACCGGCATCCGGACTTTCTCACGCGCGACGAGGATGTTCTCGACACCTGGTTTTCGTCCGCGCTCTGGCCATTCTCGACGCTGGGCTGGCCGGACGAGACGAAGGAGCTCAAGCGCTTCTATCCGACCTCGGCGCTGGTCACGGGCTTCGACATCATCTTCTTCTGGGTCGCCCGCATGATGATGATGGGCATGCACTTCATGAAGGAGGCGCCGTTCAAGGACGTCTACATCCACGCGCTCGTCCGCGACGAGAAGGGCGCGAAGATGTCGAAGTCCAAGGGCAACGTCATCGACCCGCTCAATCTCATCGACCAGTTCGGCGCCGACGCCCTGCGGTTCACGCTCGCCGCGATGGCCGCGCAGGGCCGCGACATCAAGCTGTCGACGCAGCGCGTCGAGGGCTACCGCAATTTCGCGACCAAGCTCTGGAACGCCTCGCGCTTCGCGGAAATGAACGCTTGCGCGCGCGTCGAGGGTTTCGACCCCAAGGCGGTCAGGGCGCCGATCAATCGCTGGATCGTCGGGGAAGCGTCGGCCGCGGTGACGGAGACGACGGCCGCCATCGAGGCCTATCGCTTCAACGACGCCGCCAACGCCGCCTATCGCTTCGTCTGGAACGTGTTCTGCGACTGGTATCTCGAACTCGCCAAGCCGTTGCTGATGGGCGACGACGAGGCGGTGAAGGCCGAGACGCGCGCGACGGCCGCCTGGACGCTCGACGTCATCTTCAAGCTGCTGCATCCGTTCATGCCGTTCCTCACCGAGGAACTCTGGGCGATCAAGGGCGCGGAAGGTCCGAAGCGCGAAAGCCTGCTCGTTCTGTCCGACTGGCCGGCGCTCGACGGGCTCGGCGATTCCGGCGCCGAAGCGGAAGTCGGCTGGGTGGTCGATCTCGTGACCGAAGTGCGCTCGGTGCGCTCGGAAATGAACGTGCCGGCCGGCGCGCAGGTCCCGGTCGTTCTAGTGGGCGCGGACGCCGCCGCCAAGCAGCGGGCGACCGATTGGGGCGATACGATCCGGCGCCTTGCGCGCATTTCGGAGATCACCTTCGGCGTGGCGGCGCCGGCCGGCTCGGCGCAGATGCTGGTGCGCGGCATGACGGTCGCCATGCCGCTGGCCGGCGCGATCGACATCTCCGCCGAAAAGGCGCGCCTGACCAAGGAAATCGGCAAGCTCGACGGCGAGGCGAAGAAGATCGAGGCCAAGCTCGGCAATGCCGATTTCGTCTCCCGCGCGAAGGAAGAGGTGGTCGAGGAAAATCGCGAGCGCCTGGAAGACGCCCGCGCGAAGATCGCGAAGATGCAGGCGGCGCTGGAGCGGCTGGGCTGACGACGCCTGTCATCCCCGCGAAAGCGGGGAGCGGGTCCTTGATCTGGACGCCCGCTTTCGGGGGCGCGGCGCCCAGGGCTATTCCGAGACCTTCGCCTCGAATTCCTTCGGCTCGGGCCGGGTCTTGCTCAAGGGAGACTTCGCGCCTTTCGGCGTCGTCTCGGAAACCGCGACCGGCGCATAGGCGACGCCGGGATTGCGGCTCGCCTTCTCGAGGCTCGCGAGATCGTCGCGCGCCTTGGTGAGCGGCTCGAAATCGTTGCGCGAATGGGCGCCGCCCTGGCCGCGGTAGACCAGAAAGCCCTCCGATGTCACCACCACGTCGCCCCGGCGAAGGGTCTTGTCCTCGGCAAAATGCGCGACCGAGCCGACGCTCGCGCCGGATGGCGGGGCGATCGCGGCCTGCTTGGCGCCGCGCGCCGGCCCCGTGGCGACCGGCTTGCGCTTGGCGTGCGCCGGCCCTTGCTCACGGTCGATGAGGTGTTCCAGCGTCGTCTGCGGCTGGGGCGCCGGCTGCGGCCGGCACCCGCCGAAAAGGAACTGGATCGGATTGCAGGCCAGCGCCGCGCCGGGCGCGAAGGCCGCTGCCGCGAAGACCGACGCCGCCACGATGCGCGCGCGAAACTGATACTGGATCATCACAAATCCCAGAGTGCGAATGTGCGACGCCTCAACCGGACGCGAAACGCTGCGACGCGTGAACACCACTCCTCGTCGCGCGCTCCGGCCTCAAGTCACTTTCGTCACCTCGCAGCAAGCCTACTGGCTCGACGCGACCCGGATAGCGCGACGCAACGCGACCAGACCGCTCTTCTTGTCGGCGGTCGCGACGACCTCCGAGACAGCCGCAGTCTTCGGCCGCATGCTGGCCTGTTCGAGTTGGGCCAACGCTCCGCCATCTTGCGCGATCGGGGTAAACCGATTGTTGCGATAGACGCGGAAACCTTCCGTGGTGACGACAATATCGCCGGCGCGCAGCGTGGGGTCGGCGGCGAAGCGCGCGACGGAGCCGATGGGGGCGTCGGGCCGCTGGACGATCGACTTGCGCGCTTCGCCCGGCTTGGCGTCCTCCGCCGGCTTGTGGGCGGCGTGACGACGGGCGGCGTCGAGCGGCCTTTTGGCGTGGGCGCGCGGCAGCGCGGCCTTCGGCCGGCTCGACGGCGCAAGCGTCAAAGGCTCATAGGCCGGCAGGGCGGGGGCGACGCGCGCCTGCCGGCAGCCGCCGAACAGAAGCGTGAACGGGTTGCAGTCGCTGGCGGCGGCGGGAGCGGCCGAGGCGGCGAGGCCGACGAGAGCCGCCACGCAGAGCGCGGCCTTGCGGGCGGTGGCTTTCAGCGACGAATTCGTGCGGGTCATGAGTGGACCTCCCACAGCGAATAAACGCGATCGCGAAAGGGGCGGATGTACGATTACGCACATGGCGGGGGCGAGCGCAGGGATGGAGATATGTCAGCGCCGGCGGTCGGCAACCGACTGGCGGCGGACGGACCGGACGTGCGCCTGGCCCTTCATGCTGGCCTGCTCCAGTTGGGCGAGGCGGCCGCCGTCGTGCGGGATCGCGGCGAAACCGCCGCGGCGGTACACCTTGAAGCCATCGTTCGTGACGACGATGTCGCCGTCGCGCAAGGTCGGGTCGCGCCGGAACTGCTCGAGCGAACCCGCCGGGGCGTCGGCGGTGGGTTTCAGAGGCGTCTGCTTGCCGCTGACGCCATCGGCCTTCGGGAGCCGGGCAATTGTCTTGTGCGACGGGCGCACGTGTTTGACGTGCGGGCGGGCCGGCCGCCAGCGCGGGGCGTAATTGTCGGGAGCGTAGGTGGGGCGGAAGACATCCAGCCTGCAGGCGCCGAAAAGGGCCTCGAGCGGGTTGCAGGCGAGGGCGGAGCCGGGAACGAGGATCGCTGAAAACGCGAAGACCGCCGCAGCTAGGGTTTCTCGATGGCGCGTCATACCCGTCAGTACGCCGCCGACAGCCCCGCGGTTCCCGCCCGCGCCCTCAATTAATTTTGATTTTTCGGCTGTTAGCCGAGCCCGGGGACCGGAAGGCCGACTGCCGTGAGAATGAGCACGACGTTAAGCGCCAGCACGATGGCCGCCCCTGCGATCGCGGCGAACTGGGTGGCGCGTCCGTTGACGTGTTCGCCCATGATGTCGCGATGGCCGGTGAACAGGATGAGCGCGATCATGGGGATCGGCAGCGCGATCGACAGGATGACCTGGCTCATGACCAGCGCCTGCGTCGAATCGTAGCCCATGGCGACGATGGCGAAGGCCGGCGCCATCGTCACGAGCCGCCGCACCCAGATCGGTATCGAGAAGCCGACGAAGCCCTGCATGATGACTTGACCGGCCATCGTCCCGACGACGGAACTCGCGACGCCGGACGCCAGCAACGACACGAGAAAGACAGACGCGGCAAATCCGCCGAGCAGCGGCGTGAGCGTGTGATAGGCGGTCTCGATCTCCGCGACGTCGGAATGGCCGGCATGGAAAGCGCTCGAAGCCATCATCACCATCGCCATGTTGGTTGCGCCGGCGACGGACAGGGCCAGGATCACCTCTACATTGGAGATGCGCACGAGCTTGCGCCGCTCGGCGGGGTCGCGCGGCGGCGTGCGCGATTGCGTCAGGCTCGAATGCAGGAAGACGGCGTGCGGCATGACGGTCGCGCCGATGATGCCGACAGCGAGCATCAGGGCGCGGGCGTCGTCGATCCTCGGGGTGACGGCGTGCCGGGCGGCCGCCTTCCAGTCGATGGGCGCGAGAACGACCTCCGCGAGATAGCAGAGAGCAATGATGGCCACGAAGGCGCCGACGATCAGCTCGATCGGCCGGAAGCCCTTTCGCTCGAAAGCCAGAATGCCGGAGATGACGATGGCGACGATCAGCATCCCCCAGAGGATCGGCAGGCCGAACAGCAGCGACAGGCCGATCGCGCCGCCGAGGAATTCGGCGAGATCGGTGGCCATCGCGGCGATTTCGCTGGCGATCCACATGGCGTAGGCGACGGGCTTCGGAAAACGGTCGCGGCACATTTCCGCGAGATTGCGGCCCGTGACGATGCCGAGCTTGGCGGACAGCGCCTGGAACAGCATGGCCACGAGATTGGCCATCAGCACGACCCAGAGCAGGTTGTAGCCGTACTGCGCGCCGGCCTGGATGTTGGTCGCGAAATTGCCGGGGTCGATATAGGCGATCGAGGCGACGACCGCCGGGCCGAGGAAGGCGAGGTAGGCGCGGAGATTCCTGGCGCCGCCCGAGAGCACCGCGCGCGCCTCGGCCTGCGTGCGCGTCGTCAGGGTCGTCCTGGCTGCATCCTGCTTCATGCGGCGCGCATCCCGAGTTGTAGCCATGGCTACAATTAAGGGTGGAGGCGTGAAAATCAACCCCGGTTGAAATCTCCCTGTCGAAGGCGCATTCTGACGACAGGTCACGTCATGCCAAAGCCAGGATCCTACAAGCTCGTTTCCGCGCCCGCCGATCTGCCGCCCGAGGCCGATCAGGCGCACCGCTTCGAAAAGGCGCGCAGCGCGCAGGCGACGGCGCTTCTCGAAGATTATGCCGAGCTGATCTCCGACCTCATCGGAACGGAGGGCGAAGCGCGCCCGACCGATATTGCGCGGCGGCTCGGCGTATCGCACGCCACCGCCATCAAGAGCATCGCGCGCCTCAAGCGCGAGGGGCTCGCCACGTCGAAACTTTATCGCGGCGTGTTCCTGACGCCGGCTGGAGAGATGCTGGCGCGCCGCGTGCGCGCGCGGCACCGGCTCGTCGTCGACCTGCTCGTCGCCGTCGGCGTCCCGCAAGAGGCCGCCGAGGTAGACGCCGAGGGGATCGAACACCACGTTTCCGAAGAGACGCTGCGGGCTTTCGCCAAGTATCTGGGCCGTGCGTGAAGCGCCGCGTCCCGGGCTCAGGCTTCGCTCTGGGCGTGGCGGCGAGGTTGCAACTTTGTGGCTTTGCTGCAACAGGCTGAATCAACTCGCAATCGCCGCAATCGCAAGCGCAGCGCGCCGCTTTTCAGCCATAAACCACGCGCTAATCTCTCCGCGTTAAGAAAGTCGGGGGCAACGTTCGCGTTCTGCCGCAGGGCGGAAACGAAGTCCCGATTTTGATGTGTTGCGCATATGCCTCACCAGCGAGCCCGGGCTTCCGCCTCGGGCGGAGCGGCAGGGTGTGAGGCGCGTAGGGTTCTTGCGTGTTCGTCTCTCGACATCGCCGGATCTCTGCGCCCGCATGACACGCGGCGGCGACGTCGCGTGCGAGGTTTGGGGGGCGCTACGGGGGCGCTGAGGGGGTCTCGCGGCTGGGCCGCAGAGATGGTGTCGATGGTCAAGGTCGGTCGGTTCAGTCTGGTGATCGCCTGCGGTCTGTTCATGGCCGGCGGGTCGGCCTTCGCTTTCGACGGCGAACGGGTTGCCGACGCGCGCAGCGCGGGCGCGCAGCACAAGTACAAGGACGCCGAGCAGGCGCTGGCCGCCGGCATCGCCTCCTATCGCAGCGGCGACGCGAAGAATTCGGTCGAGCCCCTGACATACGCCGCGCAGGGCGGCGCCGCGCTCGCGCAATGGAAGCTCGGCAAGATGTATGCGGCCGGCGACGGCGTCGCGCCCGACGAGTACAAGGCCTACAAGTACTTCCTGCAGATTGTGGAGAATTACGACGAGGACGAGACGCCGCGTCGCGAGATTCCGGTCGTGGCCAGCGCCTTCGTAGCGGTCGGCGCCTACAGCCTTGCCGGCATCTCCGGCGCCGGCATGAAGCCCAATCCCGCGCGCGCCCGAGAGATGTTCCAGTACGCCGCCACCAATTTCGGCGACGCTGACGCGCAATACAATCTCGCGCGCATGTATCTCGACGGTTCGGGCGTCGAGAAGGACCCCCGCCAGGCGGCGCGCTGGCTGCGGCTTGCCGCGGAGAAGGGGCATACGCCCTCGCAGGCGATGCTCGGGCACCTCCTGTTCACCGGGCCTGACGGCGTCGCCAAGCAGCGCGCGCAGGGGCTGATGTACCTGACGCTCGCCCGCGAATCGGCGAACGATCCCGTGCACGACAAATGGATCGTCGATCTCTACGACAAGGCGATGCGCGGCGCGACGGACAACGACCGCCAGGCGGCCGCCGTCTATCTCGAAACCTACATGAAGCGCCGCTGAGGCTGCTTTTTCCCGTCAGTTCCTGAAGTGCGCGCGTATCGGCACGTGGTCCGAGGGCTTCTCCTTCGCGCGCATGTCCTTGTCGATCGCCACCGACGCCAGCCGGTCGGCGGCTTGCGGCGACAGCAGCAGGTGGTCGATGCGGATGCCGTTGTTCTTCTGCCAGGCGCCGGCCTGATAATCCCAGAACGTGTAGAGGCCGCCGGCGTCCGTGCAGGCGCGCAGCGCGTCGGTGAAGCCGAGATTGACGAGCGCTCGAAAGCGCTGGCGCGTCTCGGGCAGGAAAAGCGCGTCGCCGAGCCAGGCCTGCGGGTCGCGGACGTCTTCGGGCGCAGGAATCACATTGTAGTCGCCCGCCAGGACGAGCGGCTCCTCCAGCGCGAGCAATTCGCGGGCGTGCGCGCGCAGACGGTCCATCCAGGCGTATTTGTAGGCGGTCTTCTCCGTGCCCGCGGGATTGCCGTTCGGCAGGTAGATCGAGGCGACGCGCATGGCCTTGCCCGTTTCGTCCTGCGTCAGGGCCTCGAGATAGCGCGACTGCTCGTCCTCGACGCCGGGCAGGCCGCGCTGCGTTTCCTCGAGCGGCCGCTTCGACAGGATGGCGACGCCGTTCCAGCTCTTCTGCCCGTGGATGAGCGCGTTGTAGCCTGCGTCCTCGATCTCGCCGCGCGGAAACTGTTCGTCCGTGCACTTGAGCTCCTGCAGGCACAGGACGTCGGGCGCGCGCGCCTTCAGGTACTCGAGCAGCAGGGGCAGGCGCAGCCGCACCGAATTTATGTTCCACGAGGCGACGATCATTCGCGACTCCTTTCGGGCATGGTAGCAGACCGGCAGCCGCGGGGTCGAAAGCGGGGAGGGCGCCATGAACGAAGTCGAACAACTCGCCGCCGAGGTCGCGCGAAAGCTGATCGCGCGGCGTGAATTGCTGGCGGTCTCGGAATCCTCGAGCGGCGGGCTGATCTCCGCCGCGCTGCTCGCCGTGCCCGGGGCGTCCGCCTTCTACATCGGCGGCGCGGTCGTCTATACGGCGCGCGCGCGGGCGGCGCTGGTCAATATCGAGCGCGCCGACGTGGAGGGCATGCGCTCGGCCAGCGAACCCTACGCCCTGCTGCTCGCGCGCCGCACCCGGGAACTCCTGCGCGCCGGCTGGGCGATTGCGGAAACCGGCGCGGCGGGGCCGACCGGCAACCCCTACGGCGATGCGGCCGGGCATACGGTCGTGGCGATCAGCGGACCCGTCGAGCGCGTGCGCACGATCGAGACAGGCTC
Organism: Rhodoblastus sp.; assembly: GCA_046349085.1. Taxonomy (GTDB): domain Bacteria; phylum Pseudomonadota; class Alphaproteobacteria; order Rhizobiales; family Beijerinckiaceae; genus JAJXWB01. The sequence continues at coordinate 10,737 of JAXMDA010000018.1, read as the reverse complement.
GTCCGACCGGCGCGCCAACATGGACGCCTTCGCCCGCGCCGCGCTGGAATTGCTGGACGAAGCGCTGTAAACGGGCGGCTGGCAATCCGAGGACAGACATGACCGACACGCCGCCCGACCGCCTCTCCGTCGATCCGCGCAGCCCCTTCTACAACGAGGAGGTTCTCGCCCGCGACGTCGGCATCCGTTTCAAGGGCGTCGAGAAGACCAATGTCGAGGAATATTGCGTCAGCGAGAGCTGGGTGCGCGTATCCGTCCCCAACACCAAGGATCGGCGCGGCAACCCGCTGACGCTGAAGCTGACCGGCAAGGTCGAGCCGTACTACAAGCCTCAGCAGTAAGAAGCGCCCCGCCTGTCATCCCCGCGAAAGCGGGGATCCAGAAACAGCGGCAACGTTTCGGTGGCGGACTGGATGCCCGCCTTCGCGGGCATGACATTTCACGGTCGCTTCACGGCCGTTTCATCCACCCGATCGTTTTCGCGTGCAGGCTCTGGATGAAGAGGCCGTCGATGCGTTCGGCCGCGCTCGTCGTTTCAGGATAGGCGCCCGAGGGATCCTGCAGATCCTCGACGATCTTGCCGTCCTCCGTGAAGGCGAAGACATGCCCGTAGGCCGGCGGAATAGGCCAGAACGCGCGCGGCAGCCGCATGATCATCGCGCGGATGAAAGGCTTGTCGGCGAGCCTGTCGATCAGGGCGTTGCGCGGCTTGGTCAGGCCGACCCAGAGTTTCGGCTTGCCGTCGGCGGTCGGCAGGCCGCGCATGAGATTGTCGGGATAGCCCGGCAGATTGCCGAGGACGATGGCCGCGCCGCCCGCCGGCCCCTTCGACAGGTCGAGGTTTCGCGCCGCCACCGGCACTTTCCAGATGCGATACTTGCCGGTTTCCGCGACGAAGATCGATTTCTCGTCGCTCGACATGGCGACGCCGTTGGCGAAGGAGAGGCCGGACGCCACCACCTTCGTCGTCTTCATGCCGACGTCGTAGACGAGAATGCGGCCGGTCGCCGCCTGCTCCATGATGTCGAGCACGCTCGCCTCGAACGTGCCGCCCCAGTCGCGCGGCCCGAAGCGCTGCGAGGCGTCGGAGAAGTAGATGAGACCGTCCTTCGCCACGACGACGGCGTCGGCGTAGCGGATCGGCTCGCCGTCGACCTTGTCGGTCAGGACCTCCACCTTGTCCTTGGTGACTGCGAGCAGGCCGCGCAGGGCGTCGGCCGCGATCAGCCGGCCCGAGGGATCGAAGTCGAAGCCGAGCGTACGGCCGCCGGTGTTGACGAAGACCTCGCGATTGCTCCCCTTGGCGTCCATGCGCAGGATGTTGCCCGACGCGACCGCCGCATAGAGCTTGCCGTCCGGTCCGAAGGCGATGTGCTCGGGACCCGCTTCGTTTCCGATGTCGATGGTCTGGAGGCCCGCGAGCCGGGTATTGCGGACATGCGGGCCGACGTAGCCGGGCGCGGCCTCGGCGGTCCATGCGTTGGGGGAAATCGGTATTGGCCAGAAGGCGAAATAGCCCGCAAGCACCATCAGGACGACGCCGAGCCATGCCACAAAACGTTTCATCGCGCGCCCCGATCCCCGATTCCGGTCTTGCTGGCGATCTTGAGGCAGCCCGCGCGTTTCGCGCAAGCGCGATATCGCCTGCATGGGAGCCGCGCGACGCGGCGCGTTGACACGGCGCGCGGCGCTTCCTAGCCAAGATCGGTCATGCGCGCCGCCAACGCCAGAGACAGGCTGCTGTCGATTCTTCCGGTGCTCGTCGGCTTCTTCGGGCTGATGGCGCTCGGCGCGCTGTTTCCGAAATTCGCGCGCGTCCTCGATCTCGCGCTGCCGTTCTTCGGCCTGATCGGGCTCGGCTATATCTGCGGCCGCATCTTCGACTTCGGCGAGGAGGGGCTCGCCTGGGTCAACGTCTTCATCGTCTACGTCGCGCTGCCTTCGATGTTCTTCGTGCTGATCTCGAAGACGCCGGTTCACGAGCTCCTGAACTTCCGCTTCGTCGCCTGCACGGCGGGCGCGACGATCACGGCCTTCGTCGCCGCCTTTGCCGTCGGCATGAAGGCCTCGGGCGGCAATATTCCCGAGGCGACGATCCAGGCGAACGCCGGGGGCTACGCCAATATCGGCTACATGGGGCCGGGCCTGACGCTGGCGACGCTCGGCGCGGGCGCCGCCGCGCCCGTGGCGCTGATCTTCGCCGCCGACACGATCTTCCTGTTCTCCGCCCTGCCTCTGCTGATGGCCATCGGGCGCGGCGAGGGCCGGGGATTCCTGCGCACCATCTGGATCGCCTTCCTGCGGATCGTCACGCATCCGTTCAACATTGCGACGGCGGTGGCCGTCACGGCCGCGGCCTTCGCCTGGCAGCCGCCTGCGGCGGTGGCCAAGATGGCGACCATGCTGACCGGGGCGGCCGCGCCCTCCGCTCTATTTGCGCTCGGCGTGACGGTGGCGCAGCGGCCGATCAGGCGGGTCGCGCCGGAGTTGCCGATCCTGCTCGTCATCAAGCTGATCGCGCACCCGCTGATCGTCTATTTCTACCTGTCGGCGGTGGGCGGGTTCGATCGCGTCTGGACGTTCACGGCCGTGCTGATGGCCTCATTGCCGCCGGCGCTCAACGTCTTCGTGATGGCGAGCCAGTACCGCGTCTACGTGGAGCGCGCCTCCAGCGCGATCCTCATCGGCACGCTCGCCTCCGTGGCGACGGTCACAGGCTTGTTGTGGCTGATTTCCAACGACCTTCTCCCGGTTTCGCTACTGGCGCGCTGAAGCCTCCGGCCGTTACGGCCTGTTAGCACATCTGCGCCATGGTGCGGCTGGCATGTGCAGCGCGTATCGGGGTCGGGGGTAGGTTATGGCTATGGGTTCTGTCGGCAAGCGCAAGGCCGAAAGGCGCGGTTGCCAGGTCAAGGCCCAGGTCATCAGGCCGGACGGGTCCGATCCGATTGACTGCTTGATCCTGGATTTCAGCGCCACCGGCGCGCGCGTGAAACTGAACGCGCAGGCCGAACTTCCCGCGCGCTTCAAGCTCTACATTCCATCGCGGCCCGAAACGAAAAGCGTCATCCTGCGCTGGACCAAGGGGCTGGAATTCGGCGTTGAATATTCGACGGGCGTCGCCGACGAGAAGACGTTCTTCGAGCTGATCGACCGCGTGGCCAAGCTGGAAAAGGCCGGCGGAAGCGGGGACGACGCCGATGCGCTCGCCGAATTGGCGCGCAGGATCGAAGCGCTTGAATCGAGATTGCAGAGCGCGCCCGATGCGCTTCCGGCCGAGGAAGGCTGCGCCGCCGACATCGACGAAGGCGCTGTCGCCGCCCTGCAGCGGCAGATCGACAAGGTGTCGAAGGCCGCCGAAGGCGGCGTGAAGCGCAGCGAACAGTTCCTGTCGACGCGCATGGACCAGACCGAGGAGCGTCTGCGCGCGTTGCTTGCGCCGGACGTGGCCGAAAGACTGGCCCGCTTGGAGGCGATGGTCGAAGCCGGCGCGCTCGCGCAGCCTGCGCCGTCGCCCGAAGCGGACGCAGGCGGCCCCGATCCGCGCATCGTCAGCCGCATCGCCGATCTCGAAGCGAAGCTGATGTCGGCGCCGCGCGTGTCCGGCGGCTTCGATCCGTCTGCGCTCGAAGGCAAAATCGAGCAGGTGGCGCGCCGCGCCGCGGAACATGCGGAGCGCGTCGAACGATTCCTCATGACGCGCATCGACAATATCGAGACGCAGATGATCGCCGCGCCGTCCGCGCCGGCGCCCACGCGCTCGAGCGAGATCGCCGCTCTCGAACTGAAGCTGCACGAGCTCGCCGCGCGCTTCGAGCGCGAGGCCGCCGAGCCCCCTCCGGTCGCCGCGCTCGCGTCCGCGCCGGGCGATTTCGCGGGGCTCGCCGAGCGCGTCTCCGATCTCGAAATGTCGGTCATGGAATTGCGCCTCGATCAGCCGGCGGCGCAAGGCGCGGGCGATATGGACCTGCATCGCCGCATCGTCGAGATCGAAGGCCGCCACGCCGAGATCATCGGCACGCTGCGCAACCTGCTGGCGCTGCTCAGCGCCGGCGAGGGAAGACGCGCGGCGGGCTGAGCCCGTCCTGAAACAATGACGGCGCTGTTTTCGTCTAATGATGCAACCTTCTAATCCCGCGGCCCCGGCGCGAAATTCGCCAGTGTGCGCGCGAGCGTCGGCTCGACGCCTTCGCGCAGGATGGCGCGGCGCAGCGGGCCGATGGCGGTGACGGCCGCAAGTCCGACGCCGCGGAGAAAATCCACGGGCAGGAAATCGGCGAGCAGCGTGCGGTTGAGAATGTCGACGCCGCGCGTACGGATGTCGATGTCGGCGCGCCGCGACTTCTCGTAATCCGCGACGGCGGCCTCGATCGCCTTTGCGTTCGTCAGATCCACGCCGTCGAGCGCGAGCGCGGCGTCGGCCGAATCGCGGATGCCGAGGTTGAGGCCCTGCGCGCCGAGCGGCGGGAAGACATGGCAGGCTTCGCCGACCAGCATGAGACGCGGCCCGCTCACCTTCAGCGTGCGCATTCCCGCCATCGGAAAGGCGCCGAGCGCGCCCTCGATCTCGATGGCGCCGTAGCGATAGTGCGACTGGTCCTCGATCTCGGCGGCGAGTTCGCGCGGCTTCAGCGCCATGCGGCGCTTCGCCTCCTCCGGCGGCATCAGCCATACGAGGCTCGAGCGCCGCGGGGCCTCGGCGGTCGACGGCATCGGCACGAAGGTGAAGGGTCCGTGCCGCGTGTGGAATTCGGTGGTGATATCGTCGTGCGGGCGGCGGTGGCGGAGGATGCCGGTGATCGCCGTCTGCGGGTAGGACCATTCCTTGATCTCGATGCCCGCCGCCTTGCGGGCCGGCGAGTTGCGGCCGTCGCCAGCGACGACGATCGCGCATTCGATCTGGCGGCCGTCGTCGAGCCGCGCGGCCACGCCGTCGTCGCGGAAGTCGTAGCCCGTGACGAAGGCTTCGAAGCGCACGATCGCGCGCATGTCGGCGACGACCTTCGACAGCATGTCGACAATGTCGTCGTTCGGCACGTTGAGGCCGAAGGCGTCGAGGCCGATCTCGTCCGCGGTGAAGAGCGCCGGCGGCGGACGGAAGATCGACGAGGTGTCGTCGATGATCCTGATGCCCCTGACGATGGCGGAGATTTCCTCCAGCGGCTCGCGCAGGCCGAGATCGTCGAGATGACGCAGCGAGCCCTCGAACAGCGCGACGGTGCGGCCGGGCAGGGGGCCGGGCGTCTTGCCGACGAGCGCGATGGAATGGCCGGCGCGCGCGAGCGCGATGGCCGCGATCAGCCCGGACGCGCCGGCGCCGGCGACGAGAATGTCGAACTTCTGCTGCGGAGCCGCTGCTGTGGCCATGAATGAAATCTCCGGGTGGTCCTAGATAGCGCGGCGGGGCCGGGTCCGGGAGACTTTCCGATCAAGCTGCGTCGGCGGGTCGCACGTGCGAGAGCGCATTTTCCCGTCATGGCCGGGCTTGTCCCGGCCATCCACGCCGGGCCGATGCGTAGGAGAGACGGCCCGGTCAAGCCAGATCTTCGTAAAGGTCGCGCCAATCCGGATTGAAATTGAGTATGAGGCGCACTTTCCAGGCGCGCGGCCAATGCTTGATATTCTTCTCGCGCTGGATCGCAGGCCGGATGTCCTCAAAACGCTCGTAGTAGATCAGCTTCTTCAGGCCGTATTGCTTGGTGAAACCGTCGATCAAGCCTTCGCGGTGTTCATATACACGCCGCGAAAGATCGGAGGTGACTCCAACATACAGCACGCCGTTGGCGCGATTCGTAATGATGTAGACCCAGCCGCCCCGCATCCCCGGATGCTGCACGGCGTGGATGCCCGGGACAAGCCCGGGCATGACGGCTCTTTGTGCGGTCGGACGTCACGGCGTCAGGATCACCATGCCCGTGGTCTCGCGCCCCTGCAGGTCGCGGTGGGCCTTTTCGGCGTCGGCGAGCTTGTAGCGGCCGGTGATCGGGATCTTGACCGTCCCGTCGGCGACGACCTTGAACAGGTCCTTGGCCATCTTCTCGAGCCGCGTGCGATCGGCCAGGAAGGTGAACAGCGTCGGGCGCGTGGCGAAGAGCGAGCCCTTCTGGCCGAGCAGGCCGAGGTTGAAGGCGTCCACCGGGCCAGACGCCGAGCCGAAGCTCGCGAAGGTTCCGAAGGGCTTCAGGCAATCGAGCGAGGCGGGGAAGGTCGCCTTGCCGACGCCGTCGTAGACGACCTCGCACAGCTTGCCCTTGGTGATCTCCTTCACGCGCGCCGCGAAATCTTCCTCGCGGTAGAGGATGACGTGCTTGGCGCCGAATTTCTTGGCGAGCTTGGCCTTCTCGGCCGAACCCACCGTGCCGATGACGGTCGCGCCCAGCGCCTTGCCCCACTGGCAGAGGATCGAGCCGACGCCGCCCGCCGCCGCATGGACGAGGATCGTGTCGCCTTCCTTCACCTTGTACGTCTGGCGCAGCAGGTATTGCGCGGTCAGGCCCTTCAGCATCAGGCCGGCGGCGGTTTCGTAGGAGACGTTCTTGGGCAGCTTGACGCCGAGCGCGGCCGGCAGGTTGCGCACTTCCGCATAGCCGCCGAGCGGGCCGGAATAGGCGACGCGGTCGCCGACCTTGAAATTCGTCACGCCCTTGCCGAGCGCGATCACCTCGCCCGCGCCTTCGTTGCCCGGCGTGTAGGGCAGCGGCGTCGGGTAGGCGCCGGTGCGGTAGTAGACGTCGAGGAAGTTCACGCCAATGGCGTGCTGGCGGATCTGGATTTCGCCTTTGCCCGGCGCGGGAATGTCGACGTCCTCGTATTTCAGGACTTCCGGTCCGCCCGTCTCGTGAACGCGTATCGCCTTGACCATGTCGTTTCCCCATCGATTGCGCCGGTTTCGCGCGAATGGCGGGATCATGCTTCGGGATGCCGGGCGTGGCAATGACGACTAGTGGTCCAATCGCGCGAGAATGCGCTCCTTCGCGGAGTCCAGAATATTGTCCGAGAGCGCACGATCGTCGCGCGCGACGCTGCGGGCGAGCGACAGCGCGCCGACGAGTTCGGCCATCGTCGCGCGCGCCGTCGTCAGGTCCGCCTCGAGCGCCGTGGCCATGAGATCGAGATAGGCGCGAAGTCCCTGCGCATATCTTGCCTGCACCTCGCGCGACTCGCGCGAGACGTCCGTTCCGAACGCCACCATCGGACAACGCGCGCCGGCGGCGTCCCGCGCGCGCGCCGAAAGATACCGCTCGACGTAGAGGCGCATGGCGGCGCGGCGCTCGTCGCCCGCGGGCCTGGCCGCCACCTTGCCGATGGCGCCGAGCGCGCGCTCGAAGGCGAGCGCGCAGGCCTCCGATTCGAGATCGGCCTTGGAGGCGAAATGATTGTAGAAGCCGCCGTGGGTGAGGCCGGCCGCCCCCATCAGCTCCGCGACGCCGACGCCGGAAAAGCCGCGGCGCTGGAACAGGCCGAGCGCGGCGTCGATCACTTTCGCCCGGTTTTCCGCCGTCTTTTCTCTAGTGAGGCGCATCCGCTCCCCTGTTTGTGATCGCAGCCGGCATTCGAAGGCTTGACACAACGATGATGGTCATCATCAAATAACGATGACGCTTATCATCATAAGGCCGCGCCTCGTTCGCGGCAAGCCATTCCGGAGCCGCCATGCTCGCTGCCTCACTCGCATCCGCGCTTTCGCGCCGCGGCGTGCATTACGGCTGGATCGTCATCGCGACGGCCTTCTTTTCCTCGCTGGTGATGGCCGGCGCCGTCGGCCTGCCCGGCGCCTTCATCATTCCGCTGTCCAAGGAGTTCGGCTGGGACACGGCGCAGATCTCTTCGGCCATGGCGGTGCGCCTCGCGCTGTTCGGCCTGATGGGCCCGTTCTCGGCCGCGCTGATCGAGAAATACGGCGCGCGCAACATCATGTTCTGCGCGCAGGCGCTGGTGTTCGCGGGCCTCGGGGGCTCGCTGGCGATGACGAGCCTGTGGCAGCTTTTCCTGTTCTGGGGCCTGATGATCGGCTTCGGAACAGGCCTCACAGCCCTCGTGCTCGTCGCGATCATCTCGACGCGCTGGTTTACCGAAAAGCGCGGGCTCGTCGTCGGCATCCTCACCGCGGCGGTGGCGACGGGGCAGCTCGTGTTCCTGCCCTTCGCCTCCATGCTGATCGAAAGTTATGGCTGGCGGCTTGCGCTCGTCCCCTCGCTGGTGGCGATCGCGCTCGCAGCGCTCGGCGTCTTGCTGCTTCTGGCCGAGCGTCCGTCCAGCGTCGGCCTGCGCGCCTATGGCGAGAAGGCGGACGCGCCCTTGCAGCCCGCGCCTGCTGCGCCAGCGGGCAATCCGGTCATGCGCGCTTTTGGCGCCCTCGGCGAGGCGTCGCGCATTCCAGCCTTCTGGCTGCTCGCAGGCTCGTTCTTCATCTGCGGCCTCTCGACCAACGGCCTGGTGCAGACGCATTTCATTCCGTTCTGCGTCGACTATGGCCTGCAGGCGGTGGCGGCCGCGTCCGTGCTCGCGATGATGGGCGTGTTCGACTTCGCTGGCACGATCGCCTCGGGCTATCTCTCGGATCGCGTCGACTCGCGCAAGCTGCTGTTCTGGTACTACGGCCTGCGCGGCCTTTCGCTGATCTGGCTGCCGTTCTCGACCTTCACCGTCTATGGCCTGTCGGTCTTCGCGATCTTCTACGGGCTCGACTGGATCGCCACCGTGCCGCCGACCGTGAAGCTCGCGGGCTCCGTGTTCGGGCGCGAGAAGGCCGGACTCGTGTTCGGCTGGATCTTCGCCTCGCATCAGATCGGCGCGGCGATCGCCGCGCTCGGCGGCGGATTGTCCAAGACCTATCTGTTGACCTATGCGCCGGCCTTCTGGGTCGCAGGCGCCGCCTGCCTGCTGGCGGCGGCGTTCAGCCTGATGATCGGCCGCAGGAGCGGCGGCGCGCAGACCGCGGCGGCCGCGGCCTAATATGGGAGTTCCAGAAATGCACGATGGTTCCGCCGCCTCCGCCCGCACGCGCATCGTGCGCTGGGAAGATCCGAAAGCGCTCGCCGCGATGGCCAAGGAACACGCCGGCCTCGAGCTGTTCCGCAAGCTGATGGCCGGCGACGGTTTCGCGCCGCCGATCATGGGGCTGCTCGGACAGACGCTGGAGGAAGTCGACGAGGGCCGTGTCGTGATGAGGCTCGAAGCCGGCGAGTGGCTCTACAATCCGATCGGCACGGTGCATGGCGGCGCCATTGCGACGCTGCTCGATTCCGTCATGGGCTGCGCGGTGCACACCACGCTGCCCAAGGGCCGCGCCTACACCTCGCTCGAAATCAAGGTGAATTTCCTGCGCGCCGTGACGGTGGAGACCGGCGCGATCACCGCCGAGGGCAGGGCGGTGCATGTCGGCCGGCGCTCGGCGGTGGCCGAAGCCAAGGCCACCGACGCCGCGGGCAAGATCGTCGCGACGGCGAGCACGACGTGTCTGGTGTTCGATTTGTGAAAGCGCGTTAGCCATCGCGATTAACGGCAAGCCGCGGTTTGTCGGGCTTTGCGCGCGCGCGAATGATACTTTCCTCTTCCGGCGATCGGAGCCGGCGGAGGCTTCATCCCGATGTCGCAGCAATCGTTGTCGCCGCAATCCCTGTCCCCACAGGTCTCGCGCTTCATCGACGTGGCGCGATGGATCGCGGCGCTCGCGGTGCTATTCACGCATGTGGAGGCCAATTCGCTCGTGCGGCTCGCCGAAATGCCGGCGGACGCGCGCGGGCCGCTCGCCTATCTTGCCTGGCTGTTCTACGGCTTCGCGCATCAGGCGGTGGTGGTCTTCTTCGTCCTGTCGGGATTTCTCGTCGGCGGCGGCGCGCTGAAGGCGGCGCGGGCAGGGCGGCCGTTTCTTTCGACCTATCTCGTCGACCGCACGACGCGCATCTATGTCGTGCTGCTGCCTGTGCTGCTGCTGACGGCGCTGCTCGACGCCGCCGGCCGCGCGCTCTTTGCCGACACGGGCGTCTATGCGCTGCCCGAATTCGCCGACCGCTCGGGCGCGTTCGAGTTCTGGGCGAACGTCTTCAATCTGCAGGACACGTTCTTCCGCTACTTCGGCACGAATTCCGCGCTTTGGACGCTGGCGCACGAATATTGGTACTACGTGGCCTTTGCGCTGCTCATCATGCCCTTTGCGCCGGCCTATTCGCCGCGCGCCCGCGCGGCGGGCTTCATCGCGGGCGTGGCGATCACCATGCTCATGTCGTGGACGCTGAGCTATCACCTCTTCGGTTTCGCGCTGTGGGGCCTCGGCGTCGTCGCCGCGCGGCTCGCGAAGCCGCTTGTGCGGCGGCGCGCGCTGGCGGTCGGCGCCTTCCTGGCCGCGTCCATCGGCCTGCGGCTGTTCGTGCGCTACGCGCTGATCGAAGTCTGGTGGATCGGCGGCATCGCCGACGCCGTCATCGCGGTTCTCTTCGCCAATCTGCTGCTGACGCTGCGCTTCGACGCCAGGCCCATCTGGCGCTGGTGCGAATGGCCCGCGCATCGCGCGCTTTCGGACTTCTCCTATTCGCTCTACGCCGTGCACATGCCGGTCGTCGTCTTTCTGTGCGCCGCCGCGCAGCATTTCCTCGGCTACGGTTTCCGGACCGCGCCGACGACCGTGGCGCACTGGCTGGCCTTTCTGGCGACCTTCCTCGTCGCCATTGCCATCTCCTGGGCCTTTTCCCGCGTGACGGAGGCAAAGACAGGGCGCGTGCGCCGCTATACGCGAGG
>JAXMDA010000017.1:0-40640 GCA_046349085.1 Rhodoblastus sp. | reverse complement strand
CTGGTTGATGACGAGATATCCGCCGGACTTCAGCGTCACCTGCGGCGAGAACATCGCGTCGAGCTGCGTCTCCACGCCGGACTTGACGAACACGCCCTGCGGCTCGCGCCACAGCCGCACGTTCTTGGCGTGGCTGGGCATCAGCAGCCGCATGAAGTCCTTGGCTTCGCGATAGCCGTTCTCGCCGGAGACGACGACCTCGTCGACCTCCTTGTTGTAGAGGTCGCGGATCGCGCGCTTGATGAGCGAGCCTTCCTCGTAGACCAGCGTCGGGGCGGAGGAGCGCAGCGTCGTCTCGCGCACCGTCTCCCACATGCGCATCAGATATTCGAAGTCGCGGCGCACCTCCTGCCGCGTGCGCGAGGCGCCCGCGGTGCGAAGAATGACGCCCATGCCATCCGGCACTTCGAGGTCCTGCGCGATGGTCTTGAGGCGCTTGCGGTCGCCGGCGTCGGTGATCTTGCGCGAAATGCCGCCGCCGCGCGCCGTGTTGGGCATCAGCACCGAATAGCGGCCGGCGAGCGACAGATAGGTGGTCAGCGCCGCGCCCTTGTTGCCGCGCTCTTCCTTGACGACCTGAACGAGCAGCACCTGCCGGCGCTTGATGACCTCTTGAATTTTGTACTGGCGGCGCAGGCGCGGCTGGCGACGGGGCATTTCCTCCATCGCGTCGCCGCCGATCTGCTCGACGTGCTCTTCCTCGTCCTCTTCCTCGTCGTCGGAGGCTTCCTCGTCGCGCTCATTGATGCGGCGGGCCTTGACCTCGTGGTCCGGCGTCTCGGCGACCTCGTCGGCGTTCAGGTCGGCGTCGGTCTCGGAGATCGTGGCGTAGCCCTGTTCGTCCACGGCGAGCGTGTGCGGCGCCTCGTCGGACCCTGCCTCGGCGGGCGCCGGCTCGTCGGCCGCAGGCGCCTCGATGGGCTCCGCCGCAACGGCTTCGACGACCGCGACCGGTTCGCTCGCCTCGACGGGAGCGGGGGGCTCGGCGCCGGCCTCGGCCGGCTCGGCGTCGTCCTTCGTCTCGACAGGCGCCGCGTCATGCGAGGCTTCGTCCTCCGCAGGGGCCTCGCCTTCGGGCGCCGCCTCGTCGTCGCTCAGCGGCGCGGCTTCGGAAATCGTCTCGTCGGCGTTCGACTGGCGACGCGCTTCGTGGTCGCGGCCGCGACGGCGGCGGCTGCGGCGCGGGCGCTGCTCCTCCTCCTCCTCGGCGTGCGAGGCGGCTTCTTCTTCGAGCAGCGCCTGCCGGTCGGCGACGGGGATCTGGTAATAGTCGGGGTGGATTTCCGAAAAGGCGAGGAAGCCGTGCCTGTTTCCGCCGTAATCGACGAAGGCGGCCTGCAGGGACGGTTCGACCCGCGTCACTTTCGCAAGATAGATGTTGCCGCGCAGCGGCTTCTTCGAGGCGGATTCGAAATCGAATTCTTCGACGCGATTACCTCTGAGCACCACCACCCGGGTTTCTTCCGGATGGGATGCGTCGATCAGCATTTTGTTGGCCATTGCTAACTCTTTGGCGCGTTCCGCCGGGCGGCGCCGCACGTCCTGCATGGCTCGAATTGGGCCGAGGCGGGAGTGCGCGGCTCCGCTGCGGAGCTGTCACGCGCGATGTTTGAGGATGAGGAGAGGTTGAAGAAACGGGCCGGCGCACGTTTGAAGAGGCGGCGACCGTCCCGGAAGAGGCATTGATGGCGACCTGTCGGGCGCTCGCCGCGCCCGCGGCCGGCGTCTCGTCCCACACGACGGCGTTGGCCTTCGCGGCCGCTGCAGTCGATGTCGGATGTGAAATGCCAGCGCTCACTTCAGGTCTCTTGGCCCGGCGAGGGCCTGACGGGACACGACCTTCGGCGGATATCCGCCGGGGTCAACGAAAGCCCTCGAGTCCTGGCCGATCGATGCTTCAGATTTCGATCGAGACTTCAGACTGTGGGGAAACCCATCCGTCCCCGGCGCTCCCGAGGGAGGCGCGACGCGCAGGACGGACCATTTCTACATATGCGATCAGATTGGCCCTTGGCAAGTTTCATGCTGGACCTGTGGCTTGTGTGTTACAGTCCGCCCATAAAGCGGGCGAGCCCGGTTACGAACCATTAACCCTCGCGCCTCTATTCCTTACAAGGACGCAACGGCCGGCCGCGCAGATTGCGAGGAATCGAATGGGCCTTGGGCGCCTCCGGACATCTGGCTTCGTGGCCATTGCCGTCGCGTCGCTTCTCGGCGGCTCCGCGCTGTCGCACGCGACCGGCCTCGTGGGCGCGCGTTCTGCCGCGCGCGACATAGCCGCAGGCGTCGCCGTGACCGCCGCCACAGTCGAACGCTCCGCGGCATCGGCAAAAATTGTCTTCGATCTCAACAGGTTAGTTCCAGTCGACGCCTATGTGCTCGCCGACCCCGACCGTGTCGTGGTGGAACTGCCGGAAACCTCCTTCCTCATCGACCCCTCGATCGGTCGCGCTCCGGCCGCGAAGGGCAAGTCCGAGGAGCGCCCCCTGGTCTCGACCTTCCGCTTCGGGCAGTTCGCCCGCGGACGTTCGCGAATCGTCTTCGATCTCTCCGAGCCCGCGCGGATCGTGAAGGCTGTGGCGGAGCCGACCGAGTCGGGCGGGGCGGCCCGTCTGGTGGTGGAACTCGCGACCACGGCGCCGGACACATTCCGCGCCGCAGCCCGCGCGGCGCGAGCCGCGCACCTTCAGAAGGCGCCCGTGCGCGAGGAGCCGACGGCCGAGCCGGCGCAGGTCACGCCCCTGGTGGTCATCGACGCCGGGCATGGCGGCGTCGACATGGGGGCGGTCGGCGCCAAGTCCGCGTATGAAAAGGACATCGTGCTCGATGTGGCGCGGCGGCTTGCGGCCAAGCTCGAGGCGGGCGGCCGGGCGCGCACCATGCTGACCCGCAATTCCGACGAGTTCATCCCCTTGGCCGATCGCGTGAAAGTCGCCCGAAAGAATGCCGCGGCGCTCTTCGTCTCGATCCACGCGGACATGCTGGCCGAGACCTCCGTGCACGGCGCGACCGTCTACACCGTCTCCGATCGCGCCTCCGACGCCGAGGCCGCGCGTGTGGCGGCGACCGAAAACGCCGCCGACAAGGCCGGCGGCATGGCGGAATCCGAAGAGATCGGCGACGTCAACGACATCCTGTTCGACCTCACCCGGCGCGAAACGCGCGCAATGGGGCACCAGTTCGCGACCAGCCTGATCGATTTCTGGAAGGCGGCCGGCGATCTCAACAAGAACCCGGTCCGCTCGGCCGGATTCGTGGTCCTCAAGGCGCCGGACGTGCCGTCCGTGCTGCTCGAACTCGGCTACATGTCCAATGATCGCGACCTCGCGAAGCTGAATTCGGAGCAATGGCGGCAAACGGCCGCCGAACGGGTCGCCCAGGCGGTCGAACGCTATTTCTCACGGCGCACGGCCGGCCCCGAACAGTCCGCGCCCTCGCCGGAACGTAGCGCCGGGCTGGCGCCGCCCCGATAGGCCGCAATTTCCGCGCATGGCCCCTTGCGCCCTGAATCCACCACAAAGAGTGCGCATCAAGCGCTCGCGTTTTCGTGTGGATTGACCGGCAGGTTGCGTATATGGGTTGGCCGCCGGAGCGCAGCGTTCGGCCCGTGGGGGATAGCGGGCGGCCAAGCGAAGTCGACGCGAGACCGGGGCGTTTGATCAATGAACTTTGAGCAGAGACGATCGATATGCGGATGATCGGCCGCTTTTTCGGCTTTGTATTTGCGACCGGCGCGATTCTCTTCGTGATCGGCGCAGTGGCGGTCGCGGCCGTCATCTACACCTTTTCCAAGGACCTGCCGGACACTGCGCAGCTCAAGAACTATGAGCCGCCGGTCATGACGCGCGTCCACGCGGGCGATGGATCGATTCTGGCCGAATATGCGCGCGAGCGGCGCCTGTATCTGCCGAGCTACGCGATTCCGCCCCTCGTGAAGCAGGCGTTCATCGCGGCCGAAGACAAGAACTTCTACACCCACAACGGCGTCGACCCGGAAGGCGTGGCGCGCGCGGTGATGATTCTGCTGCAGGGCTCCAAGCATGTGCAGGGCGCCTCGACCATCACCCAGCAGGTCGCAAAGAACTTCCTCGTCGGCAACGAGCGCTCGATGGAGCGCAAGATTCGCGAGGCGCTGATCTCGTTTCGCATCGAGGCCGCCTATTCCAAGGAAAAGATACTCGAGCTCTACCTGAACGAGATCTATCTCGGTCTGGGCAACTATGGCGTCGCCGCTTCCGCGCTGAACTATTTCAACAAGTCGGTGCACGAACTGACCATCGCCGAGGTCGCTTATCTCGCCGCCCTTCCGAAGGCGCCGAGCGACCTCAATCCGTTCCGTAACCGCGACCGCGCCATCGACCGCCGCAACTACGTCATCCGGCGCATGGTGGACGACGGCTATATTTCCAAGGAAGACGGCGACAAGGCCCGCGCCGAGCCGCTCGGCGTCAATCCGCGCGCGCTGTCGCCCAACACCTATGTCGCGGGCTATTTCGCCGAGGAAGTCCGGCGCGAATTGTCCGACCGCTATGGCGACAAGAAGCTCTACGAGGGCGGCCTGTCGGTGCGCACGACGCTCGATCCGCAGATGCAGGTCTATGCGCGCAAGGCGCTGGTCAACGGCCTCGTGCGCTTCGACGAGGCGCAGGGCTATCGCGGCGCCATGCAGCACATCGAGACCGCAGGCGACTGGGGCGCGCCCCTCGGCGCCATTCCCGCGCTCGGCGACGTGAAGCCGTGGCGCCTGGCCGTCATCCTCGACGCCACCGACTCGCAGGCGCGCATCGGCCTGCAGCCGCGCAAGGAAAAGTCCGGCGAGCTCGCGCGCGAACGCGAGACGGGCGTCATCAATCGCGATGGCATGACCTGGACCGGAAAGTCCCCGCGCACGGCGTTCAGCGTCGGCGACGTGGTCTATGTCGAGCCGCTCGAGAAAAGCCCCGGCCAGTTCCGCCTGCGCCAGGTGCCGGACATTTCCGGCGCGCTGATGGCGATGGACCCCTATACGGGCCGCGTCTTCGCCATGGTCGGCGGATTCTCGTTCGACCAGTCGGAATTCAATCGCGCAACGCAGGCGCAGCGCCAGCCGGGCTCGGCCTTCAAGCCCTTCGTCTACGCCACCGCGCTCGACAACGGCTACACGCCATCCTCCATCATTCTCGACGAGACGATCGAGATCGACCAGGGCAACGGCGAAATCTGGCGCCCGGAAAACTTCGAGGGCCACGGCACCGGCCCGCATACGCTGCGTTACGGCATCGAGCATTCCAAGAACATGATGACCGTGCGCCTGGCGAAGGACGTGGGCATGCCGCTCATCGTCGAATATTCCAAGCGCTTCGGCATCTACGACGACATGGCGCCTTATCTCTCGCTGTCGCTTGGCGCGGGCGAGACGACGCTGATGCGCATGGTCGCGGGCTACGCCATGCTCGACAACGGCGGCAAGCGCATCAAGCCCTCGCTCGTCGACCGCATTCAGGACCGCTGGGGCCGCACCATCTATCGTCACGACGAGCGCCAGTGCGTCGGCTGCGACGCCGCCAAGTGGGACAACCAGTCCGAGCCCAAGCTGGTCGACAAGCGCGAGCAGGTGCTCGATCCGCTGACCGCCTACCAGATCACCTCGATCATGGAAGGCGTGGTGCTGCGCGGCACGGGCCAGAGCATCAAGGCGGTCGGCAAGCATCTCGCCGGCAAGACCGGCACGACCAACGAAGCGAAGGACCTCTGGTTCGTCGGCTTCTCGCCCGATCTCGCCGTTGGCGTCTATATCGGCTACGACCGTCCGCGCTCGCTCGGCTCCGGCAAGTCCGCGCAGGCGGCGACCTATGCGGCGCCGATCTTCCGCGACTTCATGGCGATGGCGCTCAAGGACAAGGCCGACGTTCCCTTCCGCGTGCCGCCGGGCATCAAGCTGATCTCGGTCGATCCCCGCTCGGGAATGCGCTCCGCCGGCGCGGGCTCCATCCTCGAGGCCTTCAAGCCCGGCACCGCGCCGCCCGACACCTATTCGGTGATCGGCGACGCGACCTCGCGCGGCGCGGCCACCGCGCCGGACGTGGATCGCTCCGTCGGCTCCGGCACGGGCGGGCTTTACTGACACGGCCTATCTTGAGTAGGGAGTGGCGCAGAGTTTTTTCTCGCCACCCGCAAAGAATCGCATGCGCGCTGAACCCGAAGCCCTCGTCGAGCAGATCAAGCAGTCCGTGGGACTGCTGAGGAGGCATCTTTGACGTCGATACATCGACGCGCCGCCTCGCGGAACTGAACGCCAAATCCGAAGACCCCAATCTCTGGAACGATCCGGACGTCGCGCAGAAGCTCATGCGCGAGCGCAACGAGCTCGAGGATCGCCTGGGCTCCATCGCCCGCTTCGAGCGCGAGCTCGACGACGCCATCACGCTGGTCGAGCTCGGCGAGAGCGAGAATGACGCCGCGACCGAGAAGGAAGGCGTCGACGCGCTGAAGGGGCTCGTCGCAGAGGCGCGCCGCCGTCAGGTCGAAGCCCTGTTCGCAGGCGAAGCGGACGGCAACGACACCTATATCGAAGTGCATTCCGGCGCGGGCGGCACCGAGAGCCAGGACTGGGCGCGCATGCTCTTTCGCATGTATGCGCGCTGGGCGGAGCGCCACAAGTTTCGCGTCGAGATCATCGAGGAGACGCCCGGCGAAGAAGCGGGCATCAAGTCCGGCACCCTGCTCGTGAAGGGCCATAACGCGCACGGCTGGTCGAAGACCGAATCGGGCGTGCATCGGCTCGTGCGCATCTCGCCCTTCGATTCGAACGCGCGTCGCCACACGAGTTTCGCGTCTGTCTGGGTCTATCCGGTCGTCGACGACAAGATCGACATCCAGGTCAACGAAAGCGACTGCCGCATCGACACGTTCCGCTCGTCGGGCGCCGGCGGCCAGCACGTCAACACCACGGATTCCGCGATCCGCATCACGCACATCCCGACCGGCATCGTCGTCGCCTGTCAGATGGAGCGCTCGCAGCACAAGAACCGCGCCACCGCCTGGAACATGCTGCGCGCGCGATTGTACGAACTCGAGCTGGAGAAGCGCGAGGCCGAGGCCAGCGCGATTGCGGCCTCCAAGACCGACATCGGCTGGGGCCACCAGATCCGCTCCTACGTGCTGCAGCCCTACCAGCTTGTGAAGGACCTGCGAACGGGCGTCACGTCCGGCACGCCGGACGAAGTGCTCGACGGCGAGCTTGACGATTTCATGGAAGCGGCCCTCGCCCAGCGCATCCACGGCGGCGGGCCGGACAAGGTCGAAGACGTCGACTGATCACGCGACAGGCGCGGGCGACTGACTCTCTCGCGCCTTGCTGTAGGGCGCGAGCCGCTCCGCCATGGCGATGAACGGCAGCTCGATCCGGCGGTAGCAGAAGTTGGCGACGATGAGCGTCAGGCCCGTCGCGACGACGCACAAAGCGATTGCCGTATAGCTCTCGACGCCCGGCCAGAGGCGGCCGGCGGCGAGGAACGTCAGGCCCAGAACGGGCATGTGCACGAGATAGAGCGAATAGCAGCGTGCGCCAAACCATGCGAGAAAGCGCGTGATGCGGCCGTCGCTCGCTGTAGCACGCGCGCCATGCACGACGCCGAACGTCAGGATCGCGGAAGCCAGCGCGGTCAGCGTCGTGATGCCAACCATCTCGTAGAGGCCGGGCTTGATCTCGGTCGAGAGCAGCGACACGTCGACATAGATCAGCGCGCCGATCGCAAGACACAGGCGCCGGTCGAAGCGGCCGACGAGTTGCGGCCAGAGCTGCGGCGTGAGCGCGATGAGAATGCCCCAGCCGAAGGAATCGAGGCGGGCGATCGTGAAGACATAGGGCGCAAAGATCGTGACATGCGACTCCAGCGCCATGCGAATGGGCAGCGCCGTGATGACCCAGACCACGGCCAGCGCCGCGAGCGCGCGCGGTTGCAGGCGCGTCGCAAGCAGCGGCAGCAGCAGATAGAAGTGCTCCTCGACAGCGAGCGACCAGGTCGGCGCGAAATAATGCGCGACGGGTTCGCCGGCAAAGCCGTTCGCCCAGTTCTGCAGGAACAGCAGATACGTCCAGAGCGGATAGTGGTCGTGCCAGAGGAACGTGCGCTGCGGCAGTTCGGCGAACGTCCACAGCCCCGAGAGCGTAAAGCCTGTCGCCAGAAGCAGCCAGTAGAGCGGAATAATCCGAAACACGCGGCGCAGGTAGAAGGTCGGAACAAGGCCGGCGCGATCGCGATGTTTGATGAGGTTGTTGGTGAGAAGATAGGCGGAAAGGACGAAGAACAGATCGACGCCTGCGCGGCCGCCGCCGAGAATCTGCTGGATCGCCTGCGGCAGATCGAGAAACCGGTAGGCGTGGTTTGTCGCAAACAGATGCAGTTGCAGAACGGCGAGAATCGCAACGCCGCGCAACGCGTCGATAGAAACGCTCCGGCTCTGCATGCTTCCGATTCTCGCGCTATCCAGGCGCGCAGGATAGAGGCGAACTATGAACGGAGGGTTTTACGCGGGACGCGAATGGCCGACGCTTTCGCTCAGTCGCGGATCGACAGCAGTCGCGCTGCCTTTACGAAACGTGCGGGGTCGGTCGCCTCGTCGTCGATGCGCACCTCATAGTGCAGGTGCGGGCCGGTCGAGCGGCCGGTCGAACCTACGCGCCCGACCACTTCTCCCGCCGCCACGGTCTGGCCTTCCGCGACCAAGATCGCCGAGAGGTGACCGTAGCGGGTCGACAGGCCGTTGCCGTGCTCGATTTCGACAAGATTGCCGTAGCCGCCGCTCCAGCCTGCGGTGACCACCTTGCCGCCAGCCGTCGCGCGCGCCGGCGTTCCGGTTTCCGCGCGCATGTCGAGCCCGGAATGCAGGGCGGGCCGGCCCAGAAAGGGGTCGGAGCGATAGCCGAAGCTGGAGGTGATTTCGGGTTGGCCCGACAAGGGCTTGCGCACCGGGACATACGGCAGGACGCGCCGGATTCGGTCGAGCGCGACGAAGGCGCCTTGCACTTTGGCGAGCTGCCGCTCGAAGGGCGTGCCGGAGCCCTCGAGCGCGGCTGGAACGAACGGGCCACCGACCGCGGCCTTTGCGCCTTCGGGCGCCTTCAGTCGGCTGGCCGACAGGCCGGTCTCCGCAATCACGGCTTCCAGCTCCTCCGCCTTGCGCTTCGCCGGGCCGGCGAGCGAGGCCAGCGCGGACACCTGCTGGCGTTCGATGCGATCGAGAGAGGCGGCGAGCAGTTCGATGCGGGCGTGGGTCGACATTTCGGCGTCGGCCGCTTCGTCGAGCAGCCGGTTCCGCTCGGCTGGCAGCGCGCTCGAGCGCAGCGGCTGGCCGCGCAGCTCGAAGCCGTCCGGTCGTGGCTTTTCCGGTTTGAACGGCAGATCGTCCATCGGCTGCGGCAGGGGGGCAAAACCGTTCGCCTTCGTCTCCGGGCCGCCGGCGGCCGGCGGCATGCGCCGTGCGGCGTCCGAGGCGGTGCGCGGGGTGGGCTTGGCGGACGCCGGCGCGATCGCGGCCGTCGTCTCAGGGGACACGCCGATGCGCTCGCTGAGCGCGGCGACGATCGCCGTGCGCGTCTCCAGTTGCGCCTCGCGCGCGATGAGATGCTGGACCTTGCCCTCGAACGAATCCTGATCGAGCAATTGCCGGCTCGTCACGCGATCGAGCTGCAGCCGCATGGCGGCGAGCCGGTCCTCGTAGGCGTATTGCTGGCGGGCCTGGCGCGCCATCAGCGCCGCGACCATGTCGTCGCGAAAGAACAGGTAGGCGGTCGCGCCGAGATAGACGGCGCCGAGCAGGGGCAGGCCGGCGACCAGGGAATAGAGGGCGCCGGGCCGCAGCGCGAACCGTTTCTGCCGGCCGCCGCGGGAAACCGTGAAGAAAAAATGGCTGTCCGACTCTTTGGCCGAAGGAAAATGCGTGCGTACCGACATATCGTCACTCCGGACGCAGCCCCGCCACATCCGCAGCCATCAGAAACCATTAAGGTTAATGCTTCGAAAAGCGCCGGACCTGCCGGATTGCGCCGCCTCCGCCGCGCCTTGCCACGACCGGGCAGGGCCCCTAAAGGTTCGGCTTCCTTTCAGCCGCCGAGCCAGCCATGTCCGCCGCCCCGTCCGAATTCCGTCCGAAGTCCGATTTCCTCGCCGCCCTGATCGAGCGCGGCTACGTCCATCAATGTTCGGACCTCGAGGGTCTGGACGCCAGGGCGAAGGCGGGCGAACTGATCTCCTACATCGGCTACGACTGCACCGCGCCCTCGCTGCACGTCGGCCACCTCCTGTCGATCATGATGCTCGCCTGGCTGCAGCGCACGGGCGGCGGACGGCCGCTTCCGCTGATGGGCGGCGGCACGACGCGCGTCGGCGATCCCTCCGGCAAGGACGAGACGCGCAAGATCCTGTCGATCGAGACGATCGACGCCAACAAGGCGGCGATCAAGCGCATCTTCTCGAAGTTCCTCGCCTTCGGCGATGGCAGGACCGACGCGGTCATGGCCGACAACGCCGAATGGCTGACGAAACTGAACTACATCGAGTTCCTGCGTGACGTCGGCCGGCATTTCTCGGTCAACCGCATGATGTCGATGGATTCGGTGAAGCTCCGTCTGGAGCGCGACCAGGAGCTGTCGTTCATCGAGTTCAACTACATGTGCCTGCAGGCCTACGACTTCGTCGAGCTGAACAGGCGCTACGGCTGCCTCGCGCAGATGGGCGGCTCCGACCAGTGGGGCAACATCGTCACCGGCATCGACCTCGGCCGGCGCATGGGAACGCCGCAGCTTTACGCGCTGACCGCGCCGCTGCTGACGACGGCGTCCGGCGCCAAGATGGGCAAGACGGCGGCGGGCGCCGTGTGGCTCGAGCCGGACGCGTTGAGTCCCTACGACTATTGGCAGTTCTGGCGTAACGCCGAAGATGCGGACGTCGCGCGCTTCCTCAAGCTCTTCACCTTCCTGCCGATGGCCGAGATCAATCGACTGGCGGCGCTCGGCGGGGCTGAAGTCAACGAGGCGAAGAAGATCCTGGCCAACGAGGCGACCGCGCTTGTGCACGGCCGCGAGGCCGCCGAACAGGCGGCGGAGACGGCGCGAAAGACCTTCGAGGAGGGCGTCGCCGCCGATACGCTGCCGACGGTCGAAATCTCCGCGGCCGAAATGGATGCGGGGATCGGCGTTCTCACCGCTTTCGTGCAGGCGGGCCTCGTCGCCTCCACCGGCGAGGCGCGTCGCCAGATCAAGGGCGGCGGCCTGCGCGTCAACGACGCGCCTGTTTCGGACGAGCGCGGCGTGCTACGCGCCGCCGACATGCGCGACGGCGCGATCAAGCTCTCGCTCGGCAAGAAGAAGCATGTGTTGTTGAAGACGCGGTAGGGGACGCTAGTCCGCTGCCGGCCGATCCTGGACGGGAATTGAGGGCAGAACGTCCGCCTCTGGCGACGGACCAGGACCATGCCTTCAGTCCGAGGCGTCGCTGTCCTTCACGACCAGAAGCGGAATTTGGCTGCGCGTCAGCACGGAAGCCGCAACGCTGCCGAAGACGAAACCGTCGAGATGCTTGCCGCCGCGGGAGGCCATGACGATCAGATCGCAATGGTGGTCTCCCGCCGCCATCGCGATTCCTTCCCATGGCTTGTCGCCGCAATAGACGGCGGTCTCAAAGGGAATTTTCGCCGCTCGCAATTTCTCCGACGCAGACTCGAGCAATTTGTTGGCATGCTCTGTAGCGGCGTCCCCGCCCTCGAACGCCTCACGAATTTCGTCAGCCCGGGTCACATCTGCATAGACCGGCTCAGCGACGGTCATCAACGTCAGCTGCGCGCCCAGCGCGCCCGAGAGGCCGATGGCGTGCTGCAGCGCCCGGTCGGACAAGCCTTCCGCATCGATGGGAACGAGAATGTTCTTGTACATGGCTTTATGCTTCGCTCTGCGTATCTGTCGCCACATGCATCCATACGCCGGCTGACCTACCTTGGCCTTGCTGGCGGTCAAATCTACGGAGACCGGACACGCCTGAAGTTAAGGGGCGCGCCCGCGACTCTCCGTGCTGTTCGGGGCCTCGCCGCTCTACGGAAGCGCGCAAGGGGACGACTTCTCAACACGGCAGGTATGGTACGCTTGCAGCCGGTCACGACGGAGGTCGCTCATGTTACGAATTCAGCGGGGGCTGTCTATTCAGGACCGCGCCGCGCCTGACTTCACCTGCTTCTGCTGCGGCCCCGCACATCCGACCGGTCTGCGGATCAAGAGTCACTGGGCGGCAGACGGTGTCCATGTCGTCACGAAACACACGCCGCGCGATGAGTTTCTCGGCTTCCCAGGGCTTGTCTACGGCGGACTTCTCGCCATGCTGGTCGACTGCCATTCGGGGTGGACCAACATGGCCTACCACTACCGCGCCGAGGGACGCGAGCCGGAAACGAAACCGCGCATCGATTGCGTGACCGGCAAAATCAACCTGGAATACCTGAAGGCGACGCCGCTCGGCGTCGAGCTGACGATCTTGGGCCGGGTCGAGGGAGAGCTCGCGCGAAAATCCCGTGTGCTATGCGAGATATGGGCCGGCGACGTGCTGACGGTCAAGGCGGACAGCATCTTCGTTCGCGTTGATACGGCCGAACTGAGCGCGAGGGCAAACGCCAGCAAAATCCGCTGATCGCCACGGAAATCATAGGTTCAGCGGCGAACGCCGGTGGTCGAGGTCAGGGCGAGTGCTGCACAATTGTCGCCAGGCGCGCACAGCGGCGGCGCGGGCTCAGGAGCGGTGCACGACGCCCCGCGTCTTCATGTCCGCAAACTGCTCATAGCGGAGACGGCCGCCTTCCGCCTCACTGCTGCGGCTGGTCCCCGACATTGTCGAGAATGCCGAAAATCTTGCGCAGGAATCCCGGCGCGACCGACAAGGGATTGACCGACACCTGCGGCGCGTTGGCCCTGCCGGTCACCTTGTAGTTGAGCGCGAACAGGCCCTCGTTCCAGCCGCCGCCGAGCAGCATGCCGACGACAGGGATCTTCGAGAAGAAATTGTTGACCGTATAGGCGGGCACGAACGTGCCGTTGAGCGCGATCGTGTTTCGCTCGGTGTCGACGCTGCCTTCGACGGTCAGGCCGATATTCGGACCGTTCATCACGCCGTCGCGCAACGTCATGTGTCCGCCGCTGCGCAGGAACACCACCTGGAGCCGGTCGAAGCCGACGAGCGAAGGGTCGACCTTGGCGCCCGGCGCATCGGCGCGCGGCGCGCTTTCCGCCACGAGCCTGCGCAGCGCGGGTTCGTCGCGCAGGTTGAACGAGCGGATTTTTATGGTGCCGACGAGGCCGGTCGGCTCCTGACTCATGATTGCGTTCAGCGTGCCGCCTTCCATCCGCGAATAGACGTCGGCGAAGGCGAGCAGGGCGCCCGCGTCGCTGCTCCCGATTTCGATCTGCGGCCGTCCGCCTTCGGCGGCCGCCATGCGCGCGGACACCGCGCCGCGGCCGAACTGGCCGCTCGCGGCGAACTGCCGGATGGCGCCGCCCCGGCGCGTCGCCTTGATATCTGCGTTGGTCAGCGCCTGCTTTGAAAAACCCGTGAGGATCGGCGACTTCAGATCCAGTTCGAAATCCGCGCCTTTCTGTGAAGCGCCGGTTTGCCCCAGCGACTTGATGAACGGGCGCGCATCGATCGAAGCGCCGCGCACGGTGGCGCGATAGACGTCGCCGGCGCGCTGCAAGTCGACGCGCATGTCGTCGCCCGGCGAAAGCTTCGCCTGCGTGAGCTTGACGACCTGCACCTCGCCCTGCGGCGACAGTTCGATCGCGCCTCGAGCGGAAGCGCCGCCGGCTTCGAAAGTCAGGTTTTCGATCCGCGTCGACCTCTCGCGGTGCGTGACGAGGAAGCTCGCGCGGCCGGGTCGACCGGCGGGTTTGGACAGACCGGGAATTGGATTGTCGAAACCGGTCCGGGTCAGATCGAGGTCGACGTTGGCTTCCGTCTCGCCGTCCTCCAGCCTGGCCGACAGCTTCATCCCGATCGGACCGGAAACGCCGGCGGCCTCGACGCCGAATTTCGCGCGCGCCGCTTCGTCCACCAGCGCGGAAAGGGTCGCAAAGGCCGGCTTTCCGACGTCCTTGCGCAGATCGAGCGTCGCCGGGCTGCCGAAAATGCGGCCGCTGCCGGTTGCGCGCAGGCCGGTCGGATCGCCGGCGACAGTGAGCGCGCCGTTTTCGAACCTTTCCTTGCCGATCAGGTGCTCGGCGACGAAATTCGAGACGTTGGCGTTGACGAAGACCTTCACATCGTCGCCGCGGGCGTCGGGCCCGATCTTGAAATCGAGCCGCAACTGCCCGTCCACCTGGCCCTTGAGCGACCCCGGCTCGAGCGGCATGGCCGCGACGTCGCGGATCGACTCGCGCGCCAGCAGTTCCGACACGGCTTCGACCGAGGCCGCCACGCGCGTCTCGACCCGCGCCGGCGTCGCGCGGCCGCCGTCGTTGTAGGGAAGCGCGAAGACGCCGTTGGACAGGGCCAGCCGCCGGCCGGGGCCGGTCTGCATGGCGCCGGAGCTCGCCTTGAATAAGGCCGATCGCCCGGTGAGCTTGCCGACGCCGTCAAGGGCGACGATTTCAGGCATGCTGCGCAGCGCGATTACGGAGACGCCGCTCAACTGAAATTCCATTTGCATGGATTCGTCCGGCGGCGGCCGGTCGAAGCGCATGGCGGTGAGCGCGTTCTTGTCGAAATCGATGCTGAGCTTCGCGGATTCGATTGTGCCGGCGTTCGCGTGGCCGATGAGCCAGGTGCGCGCCGGCGCGCCCATCATGCTCGGCCAGACGCGAAACAGCGCGCGCAGCGGCATCCGGCCGGTCGAGACGCCGAGACGGATATGCGGGCCGTTCACCCAGTCGAAGGCGCCCGCCGCGGCTGCCGCCACTTCGGGGCCGACCAGTTCGATGCGGCCGATGTCGAAACGCTTTTCGTCGAGAAACAGGCGCCCCTCGATGCTGGCCTTGTCCATCGCCAGTATCTTTTCATCCGGCCGTTCCGCCGCGATGCTGCCGGGCTTGGCGAGACCGAGCGCGACTTTCCAGCCGTCATCCGGGCGGGGCGGCGCCTGCAGCGCGCCTTCCATCACGAATTGCGTTTCGCCGGCGAAGAACTGGATGGGGCTGACGACAATCTGCTGGTTTGCGGCGTCCCATCGAAATGCGCCGGAAATCTCGTCGAAGAACAGCGGTTCGTGATCCGGGTCTTCAAGCCGCAGATAGCCGGGACCGACCAGCGCGCGGCCGGTTGCTTCGCGCAATTCCCGGTCGGCTTCCAGCACAAAGCGCAACTGGAACGAAAGGCTCGCGTCGCTTTCGACCGCCTGACGGCGCGCGCCTGCGACGAGCGCAATCTCGTCCATCGACACGCCCTTCACTTCGACATCCAGCCGGCGCTCCGTATCCGGCGTGCCCGTCGCCTTGGCGAGCGCTGCGAATTCGCCGTTCGGCGCGGCGGCGCGCACGCTGAAGGAGGTCGAGCGCCACGTCTTCTCGAAAGCCATGTCGAGATCGCCGAACGTCGTCGTGCGGTCGGCGGTGCGGTCGTCCACCACCAGTTTGCCGCCGCGCACCGCTACGAGGCGAAGGTCGGCGACCGGCGAATGCGGGCTCGTGGCGAGATCGAAGAAGGCGCGCAGCGCGCCCGTCGCCTCGCGCAAGATGGCCGAGCGGCGCGGCTTCTCGTCGGCGTTCGGCGCGACGGTCGTCGAGGGAGCGGGCTCGACCGGCCGGGAGAGAACGATCGCTTCCTCGTTCGGCGCGCCTGCGGAAATGGCGAGCGCGCCGTCGGGCATGACCAGGAGACGCACGGTGAGATCAAAGACCTCGAGGCGCCGGGGCATGGCCTGCAGTTTGAGAAGCGCGATCGGATCGAGCGAGAGTTCCGCGCGCGGCGCCTCGACCACCGTGCGTCCGCCAGCCACGGCCTGCAGGTGATCGACCGTGATGGTCGGCCCGTGTTCAGTGCGCGCGATCCGTGTCGCGCCAAACGAAAACTGTACGCCGTCGAACCGCTGGCTCAGGCCCGCGGCGACCCGCGCGCCGAGTTCGTCGACTTCGATCGGACCGAATTGCAGCCGCACGAGCAGGGCTGCGAAAGCCGCCGCGGCGATCAGCGCGCAGCCGATCGCCGCCCAGCCGATCACGAACAGGCCGCGCCGTAGCACGCGCGACTTCAGCGCGCCGCGCGCAACGGCGCCCGCGTCGGCGGACATGCGACGCAGAGAGACCGAAATCTCGGCGAAAGACAGACGGCGCCTCCCTGGTTCGCCCGTGCGTCGGGTCGCTGCGCTTGCCTGAACTGGGCCGCGACTCGGCCTTGCACTATATTCCGCGCGGCGCTGGCGCGCGAACCGACGAATATTCGGATCGTTTGGCCGCGCAATGGGACGAAAGGAAGGCGAATGGCCGAATTGCCGGCGGTTGGCGCGAAAGCGCCGGATTTTGATCTGGAGAAGGCCGGCGGGGGCAAAGCGAAGCTTGCCGATTTCAAGGGCCGCAAGCTTGTCCTCTATTTCTACCCCAAGGACGATACGACCGGCTGCACCCAGGAAGCCAAGGATTTCTCGGCGCTCGCCAACGACTTTGAGAAGGCGGGGGCGATTGTGGTCGGCGTCTCGCCCGACAGCGCCGCCAGACACGACAGGTTCAAGGCCAAGCATGACCTGGCGGTGCGCCTGCTGTCGGACGAGTCCACCGCCATGCTCGAGACCTATGGCGTGTGGAAGGAAAAGAGCATGTACGGCCGGAAATACATGGGCGTCGAACGCACGACGCTCCTGATCGACGGCAACGGCGTCGTGCGTGAAATATGGCCGAAGGTGAAAGTGGCCGGCCACGCCCGGGCGGTGCTCGACGCCGTGAAGGCGCTCAGATAGTCGCTTCTTCGCCGATCTTCGGCATCGAGACGTCGCCGGGCAGGGCGTCCTTCAGCGCCTGCATCGCCGGCAATTCGCCATGGACGAGAAAAGTCTTCGGCGCGGCGACCTTCCCGCGCCACGCGATCAGCGACGAACGTCCCGCATGGGCCGAAAAGCCGTTGATCGTGTGGACGCTCGCGCGGACCGGCACCCGTTCCCCGAAGATCTGGACGTCCCTGGCGCCGTCGATGATCTGGCGCGCCAGCGTGCCCTTGCTCGCGAAGCCCACCAGAACCACGCCACATTCCGGCCGCGCCAGATTATGCCGCAGGTGATGCAGCACCCGCCCGCCCGTCGCCATGCCGGAGCCCGCCATGATGACGGCGCCGGAGGCGATGGAATTGATCGCCATGGAATCCCGGCTGAGCTTGGTGAAGCGCAGGCGCGGCGGCGTGAAGGGGTCGTCCTGCGCCGCAATCATGGCGGCGATCTGAGGGCGCAGGTAGCCTGCGCAGTTCTGCGCGATCTGGGTGGCGGAAATCGCCATGGGCGAGTCCACGAAAATCTGGATGTCGGGCGGCAGTTTGCTCTGCCTCAATCCCAGCTTGAGGTAGAACAGCAGCTCCTGCGCGCGTTCGAGCGCAAAGGTCGGAATGATCGCGTTGCCGCCGCGCGCGCGAATTTGCGCGATCGCCTCGTAGAATTCCTCGATGGAGGCGGAAAGCGGCCGGTGGTCGCGGTCGCCGTAGGTCGATTCCATGACGACGGCGTCGGCGGCCCTGGGCGGTTCCGCGTCGTCGAGGAGGGCCCGGCCGGGATCGCCGAGGTCGCCGGAAAAGGCGATGCGTTTTTTCACGCCGCTTTCGTCGCATTCCACAAGGACGCTGGCTGACCCGAGGATGTGGCCGGCGTTCGACCAGGTTGCGCGCAGATTTGCCGCTATCTCGACAGTCTCGCCGTAATTGACGGTGCGCCCGAAGCGGTCGAGCGCGGCCATGGCGTCTTCGAGATCGTAGAGCGGCTGCTCTTCCGCGCCCTTCGGCTCCCAGCGCGCCGCCTTGCGCATGGAGCGGTGCGCGTCTTCCTCCTGCAGCCGCGCGGCGTCGAGCATGACGAGTCTTGCAAGTTCGCGCGTCGGCGGCGTGCAGACGATCTCGCCGCGAAAGCCGCGCTTCACGAGCAGCGGAATGCGGCCGCAATGGTCGAGATGGGCGTGTGTCAGCAGGATCAGGTCGATCGAGGCGGGATCGAAGCCGAAATCGTGGGCGTTCATCGCCCGTTCCTCGCGCCCGCCCTGGAACATGCCGCAATCGACCAGCACGCGCTTGCCGGCGGCTTCCACGAGATGGCAGGAGCCTGTGACGTCCTGATCGGCGCCGTGGAAGGAGAGTTTCATGGCGGGCTCCGGCTTTCTGAGTCGCCGTCAGTCTGCGGCGAAAGCGTCCCGCGCGTCCACGGGCCTTTGCGTGGCGCGGCCGGCCCGGTATGGCTGGGTTCGGGAGGCCCGCGAATCTTGACCCTCTACCGAGCCATTGGCCTGATGTCCGGCACGTCCATGGACGGCGTCGATGTCGCGCTTGTCGAAACCGACGGCGAGAACGTCGTGACGTTCGGCGCGACCGGTTTCCAGCCCTACTCGGACGAGGACCGCGCGCTGCTGCGGGAGGCCCTGGCGGCCGCCGCCGGCCTCGAGGCGCCGAACGGCGCGGTGGTCGCCGCCGAGAAGATGGTGACGGTGCGTCACGCCGAGGCGATCGAGGCGTTCCTTGCGGCCAATCATCTCAAACCCGGGGATATCGACCTCGTCGGCTTCCACGGCCAGACCGTCATTCACCGGCCCAGGCAGCGTCTCACCATCCAGATCGGCGACGGCGTCGCGCTGGCGCAGCGGGTCGGCATAGCGACGGTCTATGATTTCCGGTCTGCCGACGTGGCCGCGGGCGGCGAGGGCGCGCCGATCGTGCCGGTGTTCCATCGCGCCCTCGTGCAATTGAGCGGCATGCCTGGACCCTTGGCGCTGCTCAACA
This sequence comes from Rhodoblastus sp., assembly GCA_046349085.1. Classification (GTDB taxonomy): domain Bacteria; phylum Pseudomonadota; class Alphaproteobacteria; order Rhizobiales; family Beijerinckiaceae; genus JAJXWB01. The sequence goes on along the minus strand of JAXMDA010000017.1, from coordinate 21,729 downwards.
TAGGCGGCGTCGCCAACGTCACCTACGTCGACGACGCCTTCGATCCCATCGCCTGCGACACCGGCCCCGGCAACGCGCTGCTCGACGATCTCATGCTCGCGCGCGTCGGCCAGCCGATGGACCGGCACGGCCACACGGCCGCGCGCGGCAAGGTGGACGAGGCCGCGCTCGCGCGTCTGCTCGACGATCCCTTCTTCGACCTGAAGCCGCCGAAATCGCTCGACCGAAACAACTTCTCGCGTCACGCCGTCGAGCACCTGTCGATCGAGGACGCCGCCGCGACGCTTACCGCCTTTACCGCCGCTTCGGTCGGCCGGCTCATGCCGCTGCTGCCGAAGGCGCCGAAAAGCCTCATTGTCTGCGGCGGCGGCGCGCATAACCCGATCCTGGTGCGCGAGCTCGTGCAACGCCTGCCGTGCAAGGTGACGACCGCCGACGTCTGCGGCTGGTCGGCCGATTCCATGGAAGCGCAGGCCTTCGCCTATCTGGCCGTGCGCTCGAAACGCGGCCTGCCATATACCTGGCCGACGACGACCGGCGTGCCCGCGCCGATGAGCGGCGGCGTGCTGGCCGCGCCGTGACGCCGGACCGCGAGCCTTCGGGCTCGCAAGCATTGCAGCGAGCCCGAAGGCTCGCGGTCCAGTGAGGTGAGCCCATGAGCACCGTCAAACTTCTCGAAGACCACGAACTCTCGCCCGCCGCGGCGGAAGTCTTCGCCGACATCCGCGCGACGCGCAAAACCGATTTCGTCAACAACTTCTGGCGCACGCTGGCGCACGATCCGGCGCTGCTGAAGCGCACATGGGAAAGCGCCAGGCAGGTCATGGCGCCGGGCGCGCTCGATCCGCTGACCAAGGAGATGATCTACATCGCCGTATCGGTCGCGCAATCCTGCGAATATTGCATCCGTTCCCATACCGCCGCGGCGCGGGCGAAGGGAATGACGGACGCGCAATTCATGGAGTTGATCGGCGTGGTCGGCATGGCGGCCGAGACGAACCGCCTCGCGCTGGCGATGCAGACGCCGGTGGACGAGGCGTTCAAGTGACCCGTGCTTCGCGCGGGTCGAAGACCAGGTCCTCAACGGGCAGATAGCGGACCCTGCCCTCGAAGGCTCAGCTCTGGCCAGGTTGCAGCCCTCTGGCCACTTGTGATCAAATTGCAAGCAATACCCGGGGGCGACGGCCCGGCGTTGCTTTGTTTCGGGCTGGGGAATGCTGACCATGAGAGGGATGTCGGGCCGCGCGGTCGCGCGGGTCTGGGCGTTGCGCGGTTTCTTGCGCGGCGCGCGCGGGCTGGCCGGTTTCGCCTGCAGGCTGGCCGTCGCGGCCGTGTGCCTTGCGGCCTTCGGGCCGGCCGCCACGCCAGCCCTGGCCGACCCCGGCATCGTCGCCGCATGGGGATTCAATCAAAACAGCCGGCTCGGCGACGGCACGACGACCAATCGGTCCACGCCCGTGCGCATCGGCGCCGGGCAGCTCCAAGTCGCCACCCCGCTTCAGGTCGCAGCAGGCACAAGCCATGGTTGCGTCCTGGACGCTGTCCCGAATGTTTATTGCTGGGGTTTCAACGCGGTCGGCCAGCTTGGCGATCGGACTAACACTACCAGTTCAGGTCCGACGGATATTTTCTTTTCTGCCATTCATCTCAGTGCAAACTTCAACACTACGTGCGGCGTCGGGACTGACAGACAAGCCTATTGCTGGGGCTCTAACATCTCCGGCCAGATTGGCGACGGCACATCCACGAACCGCTCGGAGCCGACCGCCGTCAATACCGGCGGCGTGCTGGCGGGCAAGAAAGTCACCATGGTCGCGGTCGGAAGTGGCCATGCCTGCGCGCTGACGTCGGACAGTGTCATCGCATGCTGGGGCAGCAATTCATCTGGCCAGATCGGCGACGGCACGACGACAAGCCGCTTTACGCCGGTCGCGGTTTCGACCAGTGGCGCCCTCGCAGGGAAGACCGTTACGCAGATCGCAGCAGGAAGGGTTCATACGTGCGCCTTGACCTCGGACGGCGCCGCCTTTTGCTGGGGGAACAATTCCAGTGGCCAGCTTGGCGACGGCACGACGACAAACCGCACGACGCCCACCGCCGTCTCCACGGGCGGCGCCCTGGCCGGCAAGACGCTGGTGCAGATCGCGAGCTGGCGCGACCACACCTGCGCCGTGGCCTCGGACGGGTCGGCCTTTTGCTGGGGGCTGAATACGAACGGCCAGCTCGGCGACGGCACGACCACACAGCGCACCAGCCCGACCGCGATAGATTCCAGCGGCGCGCTTTCGGGCAAGGTCGTGACGCAGATCGCGACCGGGCAGAACAACAGCTGCGCGCTGACCTCGCAGGGCCTCGTCTATTGCTGGGGCTTGAACAGCAGCGGCCAGATCGGCGACGGCACGACGACGCAGCGCGCCAGTCCGACCGCGGTCGACGCCAGCGGCGCGCTTGCCGGCCAGTTCGTGTCCTCGATCGCGATGGGGCAGGATTTCGTGGCTGTCGCCGCGGCGCCGTGCGGACCCGGCGCGCCGATCGCAACCGGGACGGGAGCGAACGCCCGGTGGGCCGGCCTGGCCCTGCCGTGCAACAATTATTTGAACGCGGATGCCTCGCTCAACAAGGTGCTGGGGCAGTCGTCGTCTAACAACCTCATCAACTCCCAGTACAACGTCGAAAACGCCGCCGCCGGCACGGGCTGGGCGGTCTATCGCCATGATGCGACGACCAACGCCTATGTGCTGATGTCCCTGACCGACACGCTGCAGCGCGGGACCGGCTACTGGATCAAGAGCTACCAGACGCCCGCGCTCAACAAGCTCATCGTGCCCGGCCAGAATGTCGCCACCACGCCGATCACGGCGCCGGTCACGCAGGCGCAGGGCTGCGCCTCGGCCAACGGCTGTTTTGCGATCCCGGTCACAGCGGTCGCGGGCGTCAGCCGCTACAATTTTCTCGGCAATCCCTTCCCGTGGGAGGTCGACTGGTCGCAGGTGCGGGTGCGCGTCGATGGATCGGCCTCGACGCTGACGCCAAGCGCGGCGGAGACTGCGGGATACATGGCCAAGCAGTTCGCGCACTGGAACGGGAATGCCTACGACGTCTATTCCGACGTTGCGCCCAACATCGGCAACCTGCCGTACATGGGCTCGTTCTGGGTGCAGGCGCTGCCTGGCGGCGCGGGCCATACGCTCGAACTGCTGGTGCCGAAGCTTGCGACAAACGTGCCGTGAACGGGATTTTCTGCGCCGTCGGACGCGGCGATCAACGATGCAATTTCCGGGTCTGCTAACGGTCGGAAGCGGCCGACCACAACGAGCCAAACACAGAGTTCGACGAGAGCTTCGCCTTCGGCCGGCCTTCCTGCTCGTCAGGGCCTGCGACCTAATCCCTCCGCGACGGCACGGCCACGCGCGGTGGATTGCCGAGCCGCTTGTCGAGATAGGCGCCGACTTCCTCGATCAGCGGATCGATCCGGTTCTCGAAGAAATGGTTCGCGCCTTCGACGACGGCGTGTTCGATCAGGATGCCCTTCTGCGTCTTCAGCTTCTCGATCAGCGGCGTGACTTCCTTGATCGGCGCGACGCGGTCCTGATCGCCGTGCACGAACAGGCCCGATGAAGGGCAGGGCGCCAGGAAGGAATAGTCGAAGCGGTTGGCCGGCGGGGCGATGGAGATGAAGCCTTCGATCTCCGGCCGGCGCATCAGGAGCTGCATGCCGATCCACGACCCGAAGGACACGCCGGCGATCCAGCAGGCGCGCGCCTCCGGATTGATCGACTGCGCCCAGTCGAGCGCGGCGGCCGCGTCCGAAAGCTCGCCCTGGCCGTGGTCGAAGGCGCCCTGCGAGCGGCCGACGCCGCGGAAGTTGAAGCGCAGGACGGAAAAGCCGCGTTCGGCGAAGGCGTAATAGAGGTTGTAGACGATCTGGTTGTTCATCGTGCCCCCGAACTGCGGATGCGGGTGCAGGATGATGGCGATCGGCGCGCCGCGCGTCTTGGAGGGATGGAACCGCCCTTCCAGACGGCCGGCAGGGCCGGTGAAAATGACTTCGGGCATGGGAAACTCCGGTGCGGCGGGCTGTCTAGCACGGGGGCGGGGGCAAAAAGCAAGGAAAAAACGGCTTTCGCAGATGACGACGGCCCCGCGGCCGCCTCGACACGTCCGTCGGAAGCCGTGTAACAACATCGGCACAGATCAAGCCAGCATGCGAGTGCGGCGAGGGGGCGAAATTCCATGAACGACAAGGCGCAGGGGCGCACGATCAAGGTTCGGGCGCTGGCGATCGGCGATCGCATCGACAAGGCCGGCCTCGAACGGCCGGATACATTCTCGACCGCGCCGCTCGCCTTCCGCTTCGGCGCGAACGGACGGGTTGCGCTCTATCGCTTCGGCGTCGTCGTGCTCGCCGGGCTGACGGCGGACGAGGAGGCCGGAATCCTCGCGAGCCTCAAGAGCCGCGTCGCCGAGCAGCCCGACAGCGCCGTCGACGAGGACGAGATCGTCGTCAATGTCGGCGCCGGCGACGACAAGGTCTCGTCCGGCGTCGTCAACGTGCAGAAATTCGGCGACGAGCGGTTCATCGTCGTCGCCGACACGCTCGCCAAGTCCGTGGCGCTCGCGCGCAACGAGCGCAGCGTCAACGCGGTCTTCGAGGCGGTCGAGCCCTTCGCCGCGGACATGGCGTCCGCCGGCCGCACGCCGAGCGACCGCAAGGCCGTCCTCAAGCTCGTCGGCGAGGCGATCCTGCTCCAGCACCGCCTGACCGCGCGCATCGCCGGCTATGAGAAGCCGAAGATCGTCTGGGAGAAGCCGGAACTCGAACGGCTCTACGACCGCCTCACGGACGAATATGAAATCGAGGACCGCACCGAGACGCTGGAGGGCAAGCTCGAAGTCGTCGTCGAAAATGCCCGCATGCTGGCGGAAGTCCTGGACGCCGGCCGCGCAGGCCGCATCGAGTTGTGGATCACCATCCTCATCGCGCTCGAAGTCGTGCTGAGCGGCTGGGGCATCATCGCCAGCCTGCTGGAGAGGTAGGAGGCTTCGTCTCCTCACCCTTCCCGCGCGTTCGCGGGGACCGCAAAGCCGAAATTGGCGAGATGCGTGTCGACGCGCGCCGGATGCGTCTCGCGGAAGGTCGAGGGGTGCAGGGCTTCCGTCGGTCCTTCGCCCATGGGCGCGGCAAGGTGGTCGCAGATCAGGCCGCGCCGCACGAGCGCCGCAAACAATTCCGTACCGAATGAGACCGGCGCGTTCGGCGCGCAGGCCGCCAGCGCGGCGTCGATCTCGCTGAGGGTCCGGTCAATTTCGGCTTCGCTCATCATGGCGGCGCGTTCCTTTCACGCCATCAAACGCGAAGCCTGCGGTCGCGGTTCCGCGGCCGCAGGCGGGCCGGGCATCAGGCGAACTTCACCTCGTGGCGCATCACGAAGGGGTCGAGCGCGCCGTGAACGTATTGCTCGACCGCCGCCCGCTGGCCTTCCGAAACGCCGGAAACCGTCACCGTGGCGACGGAGCCGTGCGTGCCGTGAGCGCCGACGGAGACGTCGTAGGCCACGCCCTGGTCCTTCAGCGGGCTCAGCGCTTTCTCGAACACGCGGCTTGCCGCGTCCCAGCGCAGGCTCGGCTTGAACACCTTGCCGACGCCGGTGAGCGGCATGGCTTCTATCGGTATGACTGCGACCGGCACGGCGGCGCGCTCCGGCGTCCGCTCGCGCACCCAGTCTTCCAGCTCGCCCGGCTGCACGGAAGCGCCGGGATTGAGCTGCACATAGGCCAGCGGCAGTTCGCCGGCATAGGCGTCCGGCTGGCCGATGACGGCGGCGAGCGCGACGGCGGGATGGGCGAACAGCACGTCCTCGATCGGCGCCGGATCGATGTTGTGGCCGCCGCGAATGACCAGATCCTTGGCGCGGCCGGTGATCCAGAGATAGCCCTCTTCGTCCACACGCCCGAGATCGCCGGAATTGACCCAGCCCGGCTCGACGAACGCGCCCTTGTTGTGCTCGTCCATCATGTAGCCGGTGAAGACGCCGGGTCCCGCCATGGCGACGACGCCGATCTCGTTCGGCGCGCAATCGCCGGCATATTTGCCGTCCGCGTCGATCTTCACGATCCGCACCCGCGAGTAGGGCACGGGATGGCCGACCGAGCCGAGGCGCACCGGCCGGTCGGCGTAGGAGATCGTGTGCACGCTCGACGTTTCCGTCATGCCGTAGACTTCGAGCACCGGCACGTTGTGGCGCGCCTGCAGCGCGGACCCGACGGCGACCGGAATCGCGGACCCGCCGCCGGATGCGACCTTGAGGCTCGACAGGTCGAAGCCGTCGGTCGGCACGGCGAGCGTCGCGGCGAGCACCGTCGGCACCGAGCCGAGCACGGCCGGGCGATAGCGCTGCACGAGCGGCCAGATGTTGCGCACCGAGGACGGATTGCGCCAGCCGGCGGGCGAGAGAATGACGAGGCAGCCGCCGCCCGCCAGCGTCGCCAGCGTCTGCGTCAGCGAGCCGCCGACATGGAACAGCGGCATGCCGAACAGGATGTTCGTTCCCGGCTCGCTCTTCAGCATGAGGTTGCAGACCCAGGCCTGATAGACCTGGTTGCCGTGCGTATGCCGCACCAGCTTCGGCGTGCCGGTCGTGCCGCCCGTATGGAAATAGGCGGCCGTGTCCTCGGCCTTGATCGTGCGTCCGCTGACGAGGCGGTCGTGCGGCTGTTTCGCCACCAGCGCGTCGAACGAATAAATGCCGTTCGCCTCGTCGCCGGGGCCGGCGACCTGGATGATCGCCTTCAGGTTCTTCAACTGGCCGCGAACCTTCATCACCTTTTCCCAGATGTCGGTTCCGGGCATCGGCCCCAGGGCGACGAGCACCTTGGTGTTGGCGGCTTCGAGGATTTCGGCGATCTGGTGCGGCTCGAGCAGCGGATTGACGGGATTGGCGATGCCGGCCGCCTCCGCGCCGAACAGGGTGAAGAAGGCTTGCGGCAGAAGCGGCAGCATGAAGCTGACGACATCCTTGGGCCCGACGCCGAGTTCGTGCAGCGCGTTCGCCGTCTGCGTCACCCGCGCGACGAATTGCGCGTAGGTGATGACGATCGGCTCATCCTCGTGGCTGGCGTTGGGCAGAAACTGGATCGCCGGCGCGTTCGGGTTTACGGCCGCGCCGAGCTTGATCGCGTCATAGGTGCTCGCCGCCGCGATGCGCTCGGCATAGGGAATTTTCTCGAAGGCTTCGACATCGGCTGCGCTCGCGAGGCGAGGATGCTCGGCGCCGATCGAGCGGTCGATCGGAACGGCGCGTCCGGCGACGCTTGCGCCGCCGTTGCCGCCGGAAGTGGAATGCGAATCGTCGCGCGCCTGCGCGCCTGCGCCCTCTGCCATGATTTCCCTCCCATCGCCGGCGGCTTTCTGGCGCCGTCCGGTCATCGTTTGATGCGAGACTAGCGTGTGCCTCGGCGCGGCGCCAGCTTCGGCGAGCGCGATGATGAACAGGGCGCAATAGTCATGACGAAGAACGAAAAAAGCACAGGGGCTTCGCCCGCCAGGATGATCGACGACCGCATCGCGGAACTCGGCGACTGGCGCGGCGCGACGCTCGCGCGGCTGCGCGCGCTGATCCACGAGGCCGATCCCGACATAGTCGAAGAATGGAAATGGCGCGGCGTGCCGACATGGTCGCACGCGGGCATCGTCTGCACCGGCGAAAGCTACAAGGCGGTCGTGAAGACGACCTTCGCCAGGGGCGCGTCGCTCGCCGATCCCGCGCGCCTGTTCAACGCAAGCCTCGAGGGCAATGTGCGCCGCGCCATCGACTTCCGCGAGGGCGAGGCGATCGACGGCGAGGCGTTCAAGGCGCTGGTGCGCGCGGCGGTGGCGGCGAACGTGGCGGCGAAGGGGAAGCGGGGGCGCTGATCAGAAAATCTCCGGAACCCACGGCGCCGCGCGCCGCTCGAACACGCGGTCGGCGCGCATGATCGCCTCGTCGCTCGTAGCGCTCGCGCGCGACGACGCGACGATCTGCGCCCACGAGAAGCCGCCGAGATAGATGGAGGCGAGCGCCGAGACGTCGCACGACAAGTCCGCCGCCCGGTCCGTGCGCGCAACGCCGCCTTCTCGCGCCACCCATCTTCCCGCGTTCCACGGACAGAAGGCGTCGGCGACCTCGATGACGACCTCGCCCGGTCCGTAAGCGCGCGAAGACAGAGCGGCTTCCACGTCGACAAGCCGCGCGAAACATCCGTCGCGCAATTGTGCGCGCATCCGGCGCGGTTCGGCGGACAGCAGGAAGAGGGGATGGTCGACCGGCAAGAAGCCCGCCTTGATCGTCGCGCACCAGTCGAGATCGAGCAGGTAGCGCCAGATCGCGCGCATGGCGTCCGGCGTCGTCGCCATGGCTTCGGATACGCGCACGACGCCGGCCGGGATATTGCGCTCCCATTTCGCGTCGAAGCGATAGAGGGCGTAGGCCGTGGGCGCGCCGTCGGTCTCCAGCAGCGCGCAGACGAGTTCGCCGCCGCCCGCGCGCATCCACGGGAGATCGGCGAGCGTGCGCCGCTTCAGCCATTCGTCCGAACGGGCGAACATGCCGGGTCGCCGCGTCGCCGTCTTCGCGTAGATCGCGCGCGCCGGCTCGAGCGCTTCCGCCGGCGGAACGAGCCGCACGCGGCCCGAGGTAGGCGCCTTCGTGAAGAACTCGTTGCGGTCGCGCGAAATCTCGACATCCGCCGAGAGCGCCGTCAGCCCATAGCCGAAGCGGCCGTAGATGCGCTCCTCCGACGCCCAGAGATAGGCGAGCGCTTCGCCGCGCTCCCGGCAATCGTCGAGCTGGCGGCGCATCATCGCCGTGAGCGCGCCCCGCCGGCGATGGGTCGGCTGCACGCCAACCATGGTGACGCCGGCGGCCTTCACCGAACCGCCGGGCGTCGTCACCTGCATCGGGAAGGAGCAGCAGCCGCCCGCGACCGCGCCGTCCTCGCGGGCGACGAAAGCGCGCTCGGGGCCGACCAGCACGGCGAAATTGCCGACCGCCTCGTCGGTCGGCGGCAGGCCGAAATAATGCCAGATCGAGGACATGGAGGCGCGCAGCTCCTCCGCGTCGGCGCATTTGCGGATTTCGATTGTCATCGGGCCTCCCGCGCCGAACTTAGCTCGCGCGCCCCGCGACCGCGAGAGCCTCGCACTTTGCAGAATCGCAGACCCGTTCCATGCTGCGCTTCTGGAGGGCGCGCCATGGCTGCTTACTGGTATGTCGGACCGGACAATGCGAGCAAAGGCCCGGTCGAACTCGAGGAGCTGGCGCGGCTCGCGCGCGCGGGCGAAGTGACGCCGACGACGCTCGTCTGGTCGGACGGCATGGCGGAATGGGCGCCCGCCGGCTCTGTCGCCGCCCTCGCAGCTCTCATCGCCGCCGCCCCATCCTCCGCGCCGCCCCCGGCGCCCGGGTCGCAGGCTGGCGGCGGCCAGCGTCCGCCCGGCGCCGTGCCGTCGGTGAAGACGGCGCCCATCGTCGGCCTCAACCCCGGGCCGCTGGTCTCGGATGTCGAGCCGTTCCCGCTGTTCGGTCGCGCGATCCTGGCCTGGCTCGGCAACATCTTCGTGGTCCCCTCGCCGTGGACCAGCACGATGTACTGGAAATATCTGGGCGAGAGCACGCGGCTGCCGAACGGGACGCCCTTCGTCTTCGAGGGCAAGCCGCTCGACATCTGGTGGGTCTTCGTGCTCGAGGCCCTGTTGATCTATTCCGGCGCGATCGCCAACGACAGCGGCTTCCTCGCGCTCGTCGGCAATCTCGTTCTGCCGTTCCTCGTGCTGCGCTGGTTTTGCGAGAAGCTGCGCGCCGGCCCGGACGGGCCGTTTCTCGCGTTTCGCGGCGACTTTCTCCCCTATCTCGGCTGGATTGCCCTGGGCGTCGTCTCGATCTTCACCATCGTCGGCTGGGCCTGGTTCCTGCAGTTCTATCTCGACTGGGTCTGCCGCAACGTCGCCGGCCCCCTGCGCTTCCGCTTCGTGGGCAGGGGCATCGACATTCTCTGGCGCAGCTTCGTCGCCATGCTCGGTTTCGGCCTGATCATCCCCATCCCCTGGGTAATGGCCTGGCTGACCCGCTGGTTCGTCTCCCAGATCGAGGCGGCGCCGGGCGAGGCGTGACGGCGTGCGGGGCGGCCGCGCGGTCGGCCCGCCTACGCTGCGACCCCGCGTTTCCTTGATCGTCCCTGCCAAATCGGGCACAAGGCGGCGCCGCCGTCCTGGCGGCCGGGGAACAGGAAAACATGGCTGAGATTCTGCGGGTCGGCATCGCCGGCGTCGGCACGGTCGGCGCGTCCGTCGTGCGCCTTCTGGCGCAGCAGGACGAGGCGCTGCAGGCGCGCACGGGCCGCAAGATCGTGGTCACCGGCATTTCCGCCCGCGACAAGGCGAAGGATCGCGGCTTCGACGCGTCCGCGATGAAATTCTTCGACGATCCCGTCGCGCTCGCGGCGTCCGAGGACATCGACCTCTTCGTCGAGCTGATCGGCGGCGACGAGGGCGCCGCGCGCGTCTCCGTCGAGACGGCGCTGAAACACGGCAAGGCGGTCGTCACCGCCAACAAGGCGCTGCTGGCCAAGCACGGGCTGGCGCTGGCGGCGCTGGCCGAGGAAAAGCGCGTCGCGCTCGCCTACGAGGCCTCGGTCGCCGGCGGCATTCCGATCGTGAAAACGCTGCGTGAAGGTCTCGCCGGCAATTCGATCGAACGCGTTTACGGCATCCTCAACGGCACCTGCAATTACATCCTCTCGAAAATGGAGACGGAGGAGCTGCCCTTCGACGTCTGCCTGAAGGAGGCGCAGCGGCTGGGCTATGCGGAAGCCGATCCCACGTTCGACATCGGCGGTTTCGACACCGCCCACAAGCTCGCCATTCTGGCGACGCTCGCCTTCGGCACGGAGATCGACGCCGACGCCATTTCGGTCGAGGGCATCGAACGCGTGACGCTCGCCGATCTCAGGGCCGCCGACGAACTCGGCTATCGCATCAAGCTGCTCGGCGTCGCCCAGCGCACGCCGCACGGCGTGGAGCAGCGCGTGCATCCGACCATGGTGCGCAAGACGACCTCGATCGCGCAGGTGATGGGCGTGACCAACGCCGTGACCATCGACGCCGACGCCGTGCACGAATTGACGCTGGTCGGCCCCGGCGCCGGCGGCAACGCCACGGCGTCCGCCGTCGTCGCCGACATCGCCGACATCGCCCGCGGCGTGCGCTCGCGCCCGCTCGGCCTGCCGCGCGCCGCGCTCACCAAGGTCAGGCGCGTCGAGATGCAGCGCCACGAGGGCGGCTACTACATTCGCCTGTCCGTCTACGACAAGCCCGGCGCCTTCGCCGGCATTGCCGCCCGCATGGCCGAGCGCGGCATTTCGCTCGAAAGCATCGTGCAGCGCGGCCGCGCCGGGGCCGGCGGCGACAAGACGGGCGCGCCCGTGCCCGTCGTCCTTATTACCTACGCCACGACCGAGAAACTCGTGCGCGAAGCCCTCGACGCCATCGTGGCGGACGGCTATGTCGCCGAACGCCCGCAATCCATCCGAATCGAGCGCGAATAGGCGGTATCCGCGCCAGGAACGACAGTCCGGGAAAGACGAAAATGACCGATCTCATCGTCAAGGAAGACAAAATCATCGAGCGTATTCTCTCGACCGAGCTGGTGCGCGTCACCGAGCGGGCCGCGGTCTCCTCCGCCCGCCTGCGCGGCCGCGGCGACGAGAAGGCCGCCGACCAGGCCGCGGTCGACGCCATGCGCCGCGAGCTGAACCGCCTGCCGATCCACGGCAAGGTGGTGATCGGCGAGGGCGAGCGCGACGAGGCGCCGATGCTGTTCATCGGCGAGGAGGTCGGAACCAAGACCGGCCCGCGCGTCGACATCGCCGTCGATCCGCTGGAAGGCACGACGCTCTGCGCCAAGGACATGCCGGGCTCGATCGCCGTCATGGCCATGGCCGAAGCCGGCACGCTGCTGAACGCGCCCGACGTCTACATGGACAAGATCGCCATCGGCCCGGGCTATCCGACCGGCGTCGTCGATCTCGACGCGAGCCCGGCCGAGAACATCAACGCCCTGGCCAAGGCCAAGGGCGTGCCGGCGGGCGAAATCACCGTGGTGATTCTGGACCGTCCGCGCCACGCCGACATCATCGCCGCCTGCCGCAAGGCCGGCGCCTCGATCCGCCTCATCACCGACGGCGACGTGGCCGGCATCATCCATTGCGCTCAGTCGGAAGAGACGGGCTGCGACCTCTATCTCGGCTCCGGCGGCGCGCCGGAAGGCGTGCTGGCGGCGGGCGCGCTGCGCTGCGTCGGCGGCCAGATGCAGGGCCGCCTGATCCTCGACACGCAGGCCAAGGTGGAGCGCGCCGGTAAGATGGGCGTGAAGGACCCGAAGAAGAAATACGACATGAAGGAGCTGGCGTCCGGCGACGTCATCGTCTGCGCCACCGGCGTCACCGACGGCGCGCTGCTGCGCGGCGTGAAGTTCCACCCGAAGCTCATCACCACCGAGACGATCATCTATCGCTCGGTGACCGGCACCGTGCGCCGCATTTTCGCGGAACACCGCCAGTTCGAGAAGTTCAAGCTGGATTGATGGCTGGCGTTCCTTCTCCCGCGGCGCGGGAGAAGGTGTCGCGCACAGCGCGATGGATGAGAACCGCGCCGCGACAATTTTGCACCAATCGCGGCGTCCTCGCGCGCCGAGCGGGAGAGGGCAGAATTCGTCACTCCCCCAGCACCGCTCGCGTCCGCCAGTCCATCCGCACCGTCAGCAGCCGCACGCAGAAATAGAAGGCGACCGCGCCCCACGCGACCGGCGCCGAGGGCAGCGAAAAGCCGATCGTCAGGATCATGTAGAGCGCGCACGAAAGCGCCACGAGGATCGCGAGATAGCGGCCGGGCTGCATGATCTCGGGGATTTCGCGCACGACAATGTCGCGCAGCACGCCGCCGCCGACGCCGCCCACGCATCCCACCAGCAGCACGCCCGGCAGCGGCAGGTTGGCCCGGCGCGCGAACTCGATGCTGACGACGGCGAAGGCCGGCGTGCCGACGGCGTCGACGAGTTCGATCAGCGTCTCGAGCTTGCGCGCATTGTGCAGGCGTTTCGCGAGAGCGATCGCGAACACCGTCGTCGCCGCGACCAGCGGCAGATAGAGCGGGTTGGTGAGCACGGGCGGAATCGTCTGCAGCAGCACGCCGTCGCGGATGAGCCCGCCGCCGGTGGCCGCGACCAGCGCCGTCATGAACACGCCGACCACGTCGAAGCGCTTGCGCAGGCCGACCAGCGCCCCCGACAGCGCCCAGGCGACGATGGCGACGTGATCGAGCAGCGGCGGGGCCTGGAATTCGGCGGGCATGAAGGCTCCGGGTGTTGGCGGACGAGTTTTCGCGCGAAGGCGCGGGGAGGGCAATCGCCATCGCCGCTTCCGGGGGGCCATCCCGAAAGTCTGACCGGAAACTCGACTCTGGCAATTCCGACCTTCACCCCTGAAGAGCCGCGAAGCGGCGTCTCGAAGGGCGGCCGAGGCTCGAGGCTCTGGAACATGCTTCGAGACGCCTGCTGCGCAGGCTCCTCAGCATGAGGGACTTGGGATGGCGACGTACTGGCTCCGATGAGCCGCGCAGCGGCCTCGCGAAAGAGGGAAGCCGGACTCGCGCCTGCCTCGTCTCCCCGCTACATACCCACCGTGACCCGGTTCTACCTCGACCATAACGCGACATCGCCGCTGCGCGGCGCCGCGCGCACGAAGATGCTGGACGCGCTGCGGTCGGTGGGCAATCCGTCCTCGATCCACGCCGAAGGCCGCGCGGCGCGGGCGGTTGTGGAGGAGGCGCGCGAGAAGGTCGCGGCGCTGGTTGGCGGCCGCGCGCGCAACGTCGTGTTCACGTCGGGCGCGACGGAGGCGCTCAATCTCGCGCTCTCTCCGCATTGGCGTTGGCCGCAGGGCGCGCCGACGAAACTGCTGCTGTCGGCCACGGAGCATGTCGCCGCGCACGACGGCCACGATTTTGGCGAAAATGCCGAAATTCTCCCTGTCGATGCCGACGGCGTGGTCGATCTGGCGGCGCTCGACGCCGCGCTCGCCCGCGCCGGCGGGGCGGTCCTGCTCTGCCTGCAGGCCGCCAACAACGAGACCGGCGTGTTGCAGCCCGTGGCCGCCGCCGCCGAACGCGTCCATGCGGCGGACGGCCTCGTCGTCTGCGACGCCGTGCAGGCGGCGGGCCGCATTCCCTGTTCCTTCGAGACGACCGGCGCCGACATGCTCGTCGTCTCCTCGCACAAGATCGGCGGCCCGATGGGCGCCGGCGCGCTCGTCCTGCGCGATGCGTCCCTGCATTGCGACCGCCCGCTGATTCGAGGCGGCGGGCAGGAACGCGGTTTACGCGCCGGCACGGAGAATGTGGCCGCGCTCGCCGGTTTTGGCGCGGCGGCCGAGGACGCGCTGGCGCACGCGCGCGAGGACGCCGCCCGGCTTGCCGCTTTGCGCGAAAAACTGGAGGCGGACCTTTCGCGCCTCGCGCCGGCCGCCGCCATCTTCGGCGCCGGCGCGCCGCGCCTGCCCAATACCTGCGCCTTCGCCGTTCCGGGCGTCGCCGCGGAAACGGCGCTCATGGCCCTGGATCTGGCGGGGCTCGCGCTCTCGTCGGGCTCGGCCTGTTCGTCCGGCAAGGTCAAGCGCTCGCACGTGCTGGCCGCCATGGGCGTCGCCCCCGAAATCGCCGGCGGGGCGCTGCGCGTCAGCCTCGGTTGGACCTCGACGGAGCAGGATGTGGCCGCGTTTGCGGTCGCCCTCGGCGACATATTGGCGCGGATAGGCAGGAAAACAGCGGTTTAAGGGCAAAAGCGGGCGCTTCTGCTTGAACAGCGAGGTTCCGCGGTCCATTATAAAGCCATCCGACCGGCGGCCCTTGAAACCGCGCAGGGGAGAGAATTATGGCGGCTGTAAAAGAGACCGTCGATCGCGTGAAGGCGATCGACGTGGATGCCTATAAGTACGGGTTCGTCACAGACATCGAATCCGAGAAGGCGCCCAAGGGGCTGAACGAGGATATCGTTCGCTTCATTTCCGCGAAGAAGAACGAGCCGGAATGGCTGACCGAATGGCGTCTCGACGCCTTCCGGCGCTGGCTGACCATGGAAGAGCCGACCTGGGCGCGCGTCGACTATCCGAAGATCGACTACCAGGACCTCTACTATTATTCCGCGCCCAAGAGCATGGATGACGGCCCCAAGTCGCTGGACGAGGTCGATCCCGAACTCCTGCGCACCTACGAGAAACTCGGCATTCCGCTGCGCGAGCAGGAGATTCTCGCCGGCGTGCAGACCTCCAAGGTCGCCGTCGACGCGGTGTTCGATTCAGTGTCGGTCGCCACCACCTTCCGCGCGGAGCTGGCCAAGGCCGGCGTCATCTTTCTGCCCGATCTCGGAAGCCGTGCATTCGCATCCCGAGCTGGTGAAGAAATATCTCGGCTCGGTCGTGCCGGTGACCGACAATTATTTCGCCACGCTGAATTCCGCCGTCTTTTCCGACGGCTCCTTCGTCTACATCCCGCCGGGCGTGCGCTGCCCGATGGAATTGTCGACCTACTTCCGCATCAACGAGCGCAACACCGGCCAGTTCGAGCGCACGCTGATCATCGCCGACAAGGGCGCCTATGTGAGCTATCTCGAGGGCTGCACGGCGCCGCAGCGCGACGAGAACCAGCTGCACGCCGCCGTTGTCGAACTGATCACGCACGAGGACGCGGAGATCAAATATTCGACCGTGCAGAACTGGTATCCCGGCGACAGCGAGGGCAAGGGCGGCATCTACAATTTCGTCACCAAGCGTGGCGACTGCCGCGGCGCGCGCTCGAAGATCTCGTGGACGCAGGTCGAGACCGGCTCGGCGATCACCTGGAAATATCCGTCCTGCATCCTGCGCGGCGACGAGAGCCGCGGCGAGTTCTACTCGATCGCCATTTCCAACGGCCGCCAGCAGGTCGACTCTGGCACCAAGATGATCCACCTCGGCAAGAACACGACGAGCCGGATCATCTCCAAGGGCATTTCGGCGGGCAAGTCGAACAACACCTATCGCGGGCAGGTGTCCGCGCATCGCAAGGCGACCGGCGCGCGCAATTTCACGAACTGCGACTCGCTGCTGATCGGCCACGACTGCGGCGCGCATACCGTGCCGTACATCGAGAGCAAGAACGCTTCCGCCGTCTTCGAGCACGAGGCTACCACCTCGAAGATTTCCGAGGACCAGCTCTTCTACTGCACGCAGCGCGGGCTGTCGGAGGAGGAGGCGACCGCGCTGATCGTCAACGGCTTCGTGCGCGACGTGCTGCAGCAATTGCCGATGGAATTCGCCGTCGAGGCGCAGAAGCTGATCGCCATTTCGCTCGAAGGGAGCGTGGGCTAACCCGAGCCCTCCCGCTGAGCAGCCGCGAAGCGGCGTCTCGAAGCGAGAGGGCGGCTTCATCCTTCGAGACGCGCGCCGTCAGCGCGCTCCTCAGGATGAGGCTCTGGAACCGAAAACGGATTTAGAAATGCTTGAAGTCAAAAATCTCCATGTCTCCGTCGGCGGCCGCAAGATCCTCGATGGCCTTGATCTCATCGTGAAGGACGGCGAGGTCGCCGCCATCATGGGGCCGAACGGCACCGGCAAGTCGACGCTCTCCTACGTCGTCGCCGGCCGCGAGGACTACGAGGTCGAGGAGGGCGAGGTCCTGCTCGACGGTGTCAACCTGCTCGACATGGACGCGACCGCGCGCGCCAATGCCGGCGTGTTTCTCGCCTTCCAGTATCCGCTGGAAATTCCGGGCGTCGCCACCATGACCTTCCTGAAGGCGGCGCTGAACGCGCAGGCGCGCGCCAAGGGCCTCGGCGAATTGCAGACGCCGGAGTTCATGCGCCGCGTGCGCGAGGCGGCGAAGCAGCTCGGCGTGCAGCAGGACATGCTCAAGCGCCCGCTCAACGTCGGCTTTTCCGGCGGCGAGAAGAAGCGCATGGAAATCCTGCAGATGGCGCTGCTGCAGCCGAAGATCGGCATTCTCGACGAGACCGATTCCGGTCTCGACATCGACGCGCTGCGCATCGTCGCCGACGGCGTCAACGCCTTGCGCGCCAAGGACCGCAGCTTCCTCGTCATCACGCACTACCAGCGCCTGCTCGACTACATCAAGCCGGACACGGTGCATGTGATGGCGCGCGGCAAGATCGTGCGCACCGGCGGCCCCGAGCTTGCGCTCGAGCTCGAAAAGTCCGGTTACGCGGCGTTCACGGGCGAGGCGGCATGAACAAGCCATTGCTCCAGCGCCAGCGCACCGAGGTCGAGACCTCCCTGATCGAGCGCTTCGACCAGGGCGACCGGCGCCTCGTCGGCGCGACCGACCTGCGCGCGGCCGCCATGCGGCGCTTCGCCGAAGCAGGCCTGCCGAACCGCCGTGTCGAATCCTGGCATTACACCGACCTGCGCAGCGCCATGCGTACGGCCGCGCTCGTGCGCGCGCCGGAGACGGCGACCCTGCCGATGGCGCGCGAATGCCTGAAGAAGCCGCTGGCGCAGACCGGCGCCTATCGCATGGTCGTCTTCAACGGCGTCTACAACGAGGAATTGTCGTCGGGCGAAGCGCCGCCGGCCGGCGTCGCCGTGACCACGCTCGCTGCGGCGCTGGCTTCGGGCGATGCGGAGGCGCTTGCGGCGCTCAAGGTCGTGACGCCGGGCGACGACGACGCGGTCGTCGCGCTGAATACCGCGCTGATGCAGGATGGAGTCGTGATTCGCGTCGCGCCGGGCGCGAAGGTCGAGCGTCCGCTCGCGATCCTCAACCTCATGTCGGGCGGCTTCGCGCAGGCGACGTTCCTGCGTTCGATTCTCATTGTCGGCGCCGGCGCTTCCGTCATGCTGGACGAGGCGACCGCCGTCTGCGCGCCTGACGCCACGCAGGCCAACGAAGGCCTCACCATTCTCGTCGGCGACGGCGCGCGCGTCGATTATGCCGCACAGCTCGCCGAGCAGAGCGCCGAGTCCGTCGCCCTGCACAGCCTGTTCGTGACCATGGGCGCCAACGCGACGTTCAACGCCTTCTGCCTGACGCCGTGTGCCGGCCTCGTGCGGCGCCAGATCTTCGCGCGGCTCAATGGCGAACGTTCCACCATTTCGCTTGCGGGCCTGTCGCTGTTGCGCGGTAAGCAGCACGCCGACACCACGCTCGTCGTCGACCATGCCGTGCCTAATTGCGTCAGCCGCGAATTCTTCCGCCACATCCTCGATCACGAGGCGACCGGGGTCTTCCAGGGCAAGGTGGTCGTGCGCCAGCACGCGCAGAAGACCGACGGCGCGATGAAGAGCCAGGCTCTCGTGCTCGGCGACGACGCCAGCATGAACAACAAGCCCGAACTCGAAATCTTCGCCGACGACGTCGTCTGCGGCCATGGCGCGACGGTCGGGCGGCTCGACGAGAACCAGATCTTCTATCTGCGGACGCGCGGCCTCTCGCGCGGCGAGGCGGAATCGCTCCTGCTCGAAGCCTTCGCCAACGAGGCGCTCGACATGGTGGCCGACGAAGCCGTGCGCGCGCGCTATGCGTCGCAGACGGCCGACTGGCTTGCCCACAGGAGCGGCGTGACGGGGAGCGGCCAATGAACGCGCGCTCGCAAATCGTCGCGCCCTACAACGTCGAGAAGCTGCGCGCCGACTTCCCGATCCTCGACGAGAAGCCTTACGGCAAGACGCTCGTCTATCTCGACAACGCCGCCTCGGCGCAGAAGCCGCGCCAGGTGATCGAGCGCATGACGCAGGTCTACGAGCACGAATACGCCAACGTGCATCGCGGCCTGCATTATCTGGCCAACGCCGCGACCGACGCCTTCGAGGGCGCGCGCGCAAGCGTGCGACGCTTCCTCAATGCGGAATCGGCGGACGAGATCGTCTTCACGCGTTCGGCGACCGAGGCCATCAATCTCGTCGCGGCCTCCTTCGGCCTCGCCCATATCGGCGCGGGCGACGAAATCCTGCTCTCGATCATGGAGCACCATTCCAACATCGTGCCCTGGCACTTCCATCGCGAGCGCAAGGGCGCCGTCCTGAACTGGATCGAGATCGACGACGACGGCCATATCGATCTCGAAGCCTTCGAGCGGCAGATCACGCGCAAGACGAAGATCGTCGCCATCACGCACATGTCGAACGTGCTGGGCGCGCCGACGCCGATCGCCGAGATCGTGAAGATCGCCCACGCCCACGGCGTGCCGGTGCTGGTCGACGGCTCGCAGGGCGCGGTCCACCTCGATGTCGACGTGCGCGCGCTCGACGTCGACTTCTACGTGCTGACCGGCCACAAGGTCTACGGCCCGACCGGGATCGGCGTGCTCTACGGCAAGAAGAAATGGCTCGAAAGTCTTCCGCCGTTCAACGGCGGCGGCGAGATGATCGAGATCGTGAGCCGCGACCGCGTGACCTACAATTCCCCGCCGCATCGCTTCGAGGCCGGCACGCCGCCGATCGTGCAGGCGGTGGGTCTCGGCGCCGCGCTCGACTATATGGACACCGTCGGCCGCGCCGCCATCCGCGCGCACGAGGCGGAGCTGACCGCCTACGCCATGGAACGCCTGTCGCGCATCAATTCGCTGCGCATCATCGGCGCCGCGAAGGACAAGGGCCCGATCGTCTCCTTCGAGATGAAGGGCGCGCACGCCCACGACGTCGCGACCGTCATCGACCGCGCCGGGGTCGCGGTGCGCGCCGGCACGCATTGCGCCATGCCCCTGCTCGAACGGTTCGGCGCGACGTCGACCTGCCGCGCGTCGTTCGCCCTCTACAATACGCGTGAGGAAATCGACGCTCTGGCGGAGGCCCTGATCCGGGCCGAGTCCCTGTTTTCCTGAAGGCTGAGAAACATGGCCGAAATCGAAGAAGCCCACATCGCGCCGAACAAGCCGGCGATCCAGTTGCCGAACGAGATTTCGGCCGAGGAATACGACCGGCTGACCGACGACATCATCAATGCGCTGAAGTCCGTCTACGATCCGGAAATTCCCGCCGACATCTACGAACTCGGTCTCATCTATCGCGTCGAGGTCGATGAGAGCCGCTTCGTCAACATCGACATGACGCTGACCGCGCCCGGCTGCCCGGTCGCCGGCGAAATGCCGCAATGGGTGGAAAATGCGGTCGCGGCCGTGCCGGGCGTGGCCGGCGTGAAGGTCGAGATGGTGTTCGATCCTCCGTGGGACATGAGCCGCATGTCGGAAATGGCGCGCGTCGCGCTGGACATGTGGTGACGCCGCCGCTGCGAGGCGTTCTGGAAACGTCGCTCTATGTCGAGGATCTCGCGCGCGCCGCCGCCTTCTGGGAGGAAACGATCGGGCTGAAGCTGCTCGTTCCCGCCGACGCCCGGTTCCGCGCCTACGACGTCGGCAGGAATTCGGTGCTCCTGCTGTTTCGGCGTGGCGCGACGCTGGAGACGGTGCGTATGCCAGGCGGAACGATTCCGCCGCACGACGGGGCGGGGCGCCTGCATGTCGCCTTCGCGGTGAGCGCGCAGGAACTGGCCGAGTGGGAAGAACGGCTGGCGTCGGCGGGCGTCGAGATCGAGGGCCGCGCCGACTGGCCGCGCGGCGGAAGGAGCGTCTATTTCCGCGATCCCGACGGTCATCTCGTCGAATTCGCGACGCCGGGCCTCTGGCCGACCTATTGAGCACGGCTCGACGCCGGCCGGCGTCGCGCCTATATGAATGAGAGCTTCGATCGCAGGGCCTTGAACCCTGAAGGAGGAGAAATGGGCATCCGCCCGAAGATGAACGTGATCTCGCTGACCGACGCCGCCGCCTCGCGCGTGAAGGACATCATGGCCAACGCCGACAAGCCGATCTACGGCCTGCGCGTCGGCGTGAAGAACGGCGGCTGCGCAGGCATGTCCTACACGATGGAAATGGCCGATCGCGCCGTCCCCGGCGACGAGGTGGTCGAGGACAAGGGCGTGCGCGTGCTGGTCGATCCCAAGGCCGTGCTGTTCCTGCTCGGCACGCAGATGGACTTCCAGACGTCGAAACTTTCGTCCGGCTTCGTCTTCAACAATCCCAACCAGACCTCGGCCTGCGGCTGCGGCGAGAGCGTGGCGATCACGCCGGCCGCGCCGGAAGAGGGCGAGGCGGCGCGGGCCTAGCAAGGCCACGAACCGTCGCGGCCGGGCTCGCGCCGGCCTCGGGCCGGCTGGCCTTCCGTTCGACTCGATGGCCGATTTCTCGCAAAGTCCGTCGCTCCCCGTGGCGCGGACGCCCGGCGCAAGGCCGGGCGTGACGCGGCAGGCGTTCGAGGCCGGCCTCATGGACTCCATTGACGTAGAAGACCTGTTCGCGCCATTCGCGCGCGTGCGCGCCAAGCGCATGTTTTCCGGCCACGGCGTCTATGTCGACGACGCCTGTTTCGCCCTCTGCGTGATGGGCGCCGTCTGGATCAAGACCGACGACGAGGCCGAGCGCGCGGCGCTGAAGGCCGCGGGCTCCGCGCCGTTCGCCTACGAGAAATCAGGCGGCAAGCTCGTGACCGCGAACGCGTTCTGGAAGCTCCCGGACGCCGCGCTTGACGACGAGGACGAGCTCAAGCGCTGGTGCGCGCCGGCGCTTGCCGCCGCGCGCCGCACAGCCGCGCAAAAGGCCGCGGCGAAGGCGCGGAAAGCGGCGAGGGCGGGCGCCGCGGGGCTCCCGAAAAAGC
>JAXMDA010000016.1:0-46478 GCA_046349085.1 Rhodoblastus sp. | reverse complement strand
GGGCGAGCGCCGGGATCGTCTGCACGAGGCTTGTCGCCGCCAGCAGCGGCCAGCGCAGGCCCGGCCGCCGCGCCGCCCAGAGAGCCAGCGGCAGGCTGACGCCTGCGCCGAGCGCCATGGCGCTGAGGCTGAGCAGGACGTGTTGCGACAGATAGTTCGGCAAGACCGCAAAAGCCGCGGCGAGTTGCGCGTTCACGACTCTTGTCTCGCGTCGCGCGCGAGCGCAGCGATCTGCGCGGCCTGCCGGCGCGGCGTCTCGAACATGGCCGCCGCCTGCGGATGCGCGCCCGCCAGCATGGCGCGCGGCGTATCGTCGGCGATGATCGCGCCGTCCTGCAATACGACGATGCGGTCGGCGAGCAGCGCGGCCTCCTGCACGTCGTGCGTCACCATGACGGTCGTCAGCTTCATCCGCTCGTGCAGCGCGCGATAAGCCTGTCCGAGCGCGTCGCGCGTCACCGGATCGAGCGCGCCGAAAGGCTCGTCCATGATGACGACGCGCGGCTCCGCCGCCAGCGCGCGGGCGACGGCGACGCGCTGCCGCTCGCCGCCCGACAAGGCGGACGGCGGCCGGTCGAGATAATCGCGCGGCAGGGCGATCAGGTCGAAGACGGCGTCCACCCGCGCCGCGATTTTCTCCCGCGGCCAGCCGAGCAGGCTCGGCGTGATGGCGATGTTCTCGCGCACGCTCATGTGCGGAAACAGGCCGACGCCCTGGAACACGTAGCCGATGCGGCGGCGCAGCACGTGCGGCGCGAAATCGCCGATGTCGCGACCCTCGACACGGATCGCGCCGCCGGCCGGCTCGACCAGCCGGTTGATGGTCTTGAGCAGCGAGGTCTTGCCGGAGCCCGACGGCCCGACCAGCGCGACGAACGCGCCGCCGGCGATGGTCAGGGTCGCGTCGCGCACCGCAGGGCGGGGCGCGCCGGCGTAATCGACCCTGACGTTTTGCAGTTCGATCACCGGATCGGCCTCCCGCGCGTCGTCGGCCATCGTCTCAGACCAATCGCGCGGGGCAGGGCCGATCCGGCCAGCGCGTCAGAGCTGCTCGAGCATCGTCTTGGCGCCCGATTTTTCCGCGCCCGGACCTTCTTCGATGTTGAGCGAACGCACGACGCCATCGTCAACGATCATCGAGAAACGCTTGTTGCGCATGCCCATGCCGCGCTCGCTGAGGTCGAGATCGAGGCCCGTCGCCTTGGCGAAAGCCGCGCTGCCATCGGCCAGAAACGTGATCTTGCCTTCGGACTTCGTGTCCTTGGCCCAGGCGTTCATCACGAAAACGTCGTTGGTGGCGATGACCGCAATGTCGTCGACGCCCTTGGCCTTGATCGCCTTCTCGTTCTCGATGAAGCCGGGCAGGTGGTTTTTGTGGCAGGTCGGCGTGAAGGCGCCGGGCACGCCCACCAGAACCACCTTCTTGCCCTTGAACAGGTCGTCCGTCGATTTCGCTGCCGGGCCGTCGGCCGTCATGACCGTGAATGTGGCCTTCGGCAGGCGGTCGCCAACCTTGATCGTCATTTCCTACTCCTGATTGATTTCGTACGGCGAACGCCGCTGAGGCCAAGTTAGGGCGAACCGCGGCCCTCGTCGAGCCTGACGGAAAATTCAACCGCGCCGGAAGCCTTGGCCAGCGTCAGCCGCACCGGCGCCCTGGGCAGGGCGGCGTCCTTCGGCGCTTCGACCAGCGCCAGCCTGAAGGCGCCGTCGGGCCCGCGCTTCGTCTCGGCGAAATAGCCTTCCGGCGTCTCGGCGAACAGGTCGAGCGCTTCGCCTGTCTTCGGCGTCACCGTCCAGGTCGGCTTGTCGGCGCCCGCGACGGGAGCGAGCGTCGCGACCGCCTCCAGCGCCACAGGCTTCGGCAGCGCCGCGCGCGCGGCGGCTACGACGGCTGCGTTCGCGCCTGCGCCGCCGGCCGGCGCAAGCTCCAGATGCGCCTCGGCGTGCATGGGCACGCAGATCTTCTCGCAGGCCGCATAGTCCATCTTGAGGGCGGCGACGACCGGCTTGCTCGCATCCTTCGGCGTGACGGTGACGGCGAAGGCGACGCGGTCGTGATAGCCGAACACGTCGAGCCCCGCCTCCACGATGCGTTTCGGCGCCGGCATGGCGACGTCGAAGCCCGCGAGGTTAACCGATGCGGAAAAATCGAAACTCGGCGGCGAGCCGGCCTCGCCGGGATTGCGCCAGTAGGTCGTGGTGTCCGGCGCGAGGTCGATGACGATCGCGGCGCGATAGACGCCTTCCTCGAGGCCGCCGCCGGAGACGAACGACACGCGCGCCTTGTCGCTGGGGCCTGCTTGCGCGCTGGCGGCCAGGGCGATTGCGAACGAGAAAACGGCGTAGGAACGGAAAACGCGCATGTCCAGCATCTAGTCGGCCGTCTCCTCGCGCGCCACTGAACTTAATGTGAGCGATCGCCGGCCGCTCCTTGGCGCCGCAGGGGGGCGCGACTACCTTGTCCCTATGGCGCGCAAGAAATCAAAACCGAAATCCGGCGAAACAATGTTCCTCGACGGCCAGTTGCTCGTCGCCATGCCCTCCATGCCGGACGAGCGCTTCGCGCGCACCGTCATCTATATGTGCGCCCATTCCGAGGAAGGCGCGATGGGCATCGTCATCAACAAGCAGTCGAAATCGCTCACCTTTCCCGAACTGCTGGTACAATTGAAGGTGATCGACCCGAAAGCCGCGATCCGTCTGCCGCCGGAGGTGGAGGGCGTGCAGGTGCTGCGCGGCGGCCCGATGGAATCCGGCCGCGGCTTCGTGCTGCACAGCGACGATTTCAATTCCGGCGATTCGACGGTCGCCATCGACAAGGGCGTGTGCCTGACGGCGACGCTGGACATCCTCCGCGCCATCGCCGAGGGCGTCGGCCCGCATCATGCGGCGCTGGCGCTCGGCTACGCGAGCTGGGGGCCGGGCCAGCTCGAGAGCGAATTGCTGCACAACGGCTGGCTGACCGGCCCCGCCGACCCCGCGCTCATCTTCGACCCCGCGCACGAGCAGAAATACGACCGCGCGCTGCGCGCGATGGGCGTCGACCCCGGCTTTCTGTCGGGCGACGCTGGGCACGCCTGAGCGGACCGCGGGCCTTTCGAGTCTGGCCAAGACGCGTTGGAGGCCCACAGCCCTCATGCCGAGGAGCCAAGCCTTCACCCTGAGGAGCGCCTGAAAGGCGCGTCTCGAAGGGTGGCCGAGACTCGAAACTCTGGATCATGCTTCGAGACGGCGGCTTCGCCGCCTCCTCAGCATGAAGGGTTCGGGTTTTCAGCGTATTTCGAGTCAGACTCTCAGGATGAGGATTCGCGTTTTCGGCCAGGCTCTTCAGGCTCGCAATCCATGTTGCGAAGGCGAGCCTGAAGGTTCGCGGTCCATTTACGGCTTCAGAATGATCCGTCCGACCACCTTGCCCGAGCGCAAGTCGTTGAGCGACTTGTCGGCCTCGTCGAGCGGCCGTTCGATCGTCGGCACGCGCGGCACGCCGCCCTTGGCGACAAGCGCCATCAACTCCTTCAACTCTTCGAGATTGCCGACATAGGATCCCTGCAGCGTCATCGCGCGCTGCGGAATCGTCGGCGTCGGCACGGTGACCTCGCCGCCCATCAGGCCGACGACGATCACGCGGCCGCCGCGCGCCATCACGTCGAGGCCGAGCTGCACGGTCGCGCCGGCGCCCACGAGGTCGATGATCGCCGCCGCTCCCGCGCCGTCGGGCGTGAGCTTGCGGATGTTCGCGACGGCGTCGGGCGCCTTCGGGTCGATGGCGGCGAGCGCGCCGGCCTTCATCGCAGCTTCGCGGCTCGCCGGATTGACGTCGACGACGATGGCGCCATGCGCGCCCATCGCCTTCATCAAGGTCAGGCACATCAGGCCGAGGCCGCCTGCGCCGATGACGACGATCGGCTCGCGCTGGTAGATTTTCGCGCCGATCTTCTTCAGCGCGCTGTAGGTGGTGAGGCCCGAACAGGCGTAGGGCGCGGCGACCGCCGTGTCCATGTCGCCGATGTCAAGGCAATAGCGCCTGGCGGGCACGATCACATGCGTCGCATATCCGCCGTTGCGAAATACGCCCAGGAATCGCGATTGCAGGCAGAGGTTCTCCTCGCCGCGCGCGCAGACCGCGCATTTGCCGCAACCAATCCAGGGGAAGACGACGACCTTTTCGCCCGCCTTCACCGGCCCGGCGTCCGGCCCGCCCGACACCATCTCGCCCGCAATCTCGTGTCCCATGGTGATCGGCAGCTTCATGCCGCGGTCGGCCATGTGGAATTTCTTGCCGGAGCCCAGATCGTAAAAGCCCTCGCAGATGTGGATGTCGGAGTGGCACACGCCGGCGGCGGTGATCTTGACCAGCACTTCCTCGCCGACAGGCTGCGGCGTCGGGCGCTCGTTGAGCGAAAGCGGCCCGTCGAAAACGGTGACGTCGTATGAACGCATTTCTTGTCCTCCCGCCGGCGAGATTAGCAGCTTGGCGGGAGGCCGCGAGTCGGATGGGCGCATGGCGGATGCGAAGCCGGGACCGTCGGCCTCCGGCTGGAAGCCGGCGGTCCCGGATCGCGTTTGCGACGAGCCAGCCGTCATGCCCGCGAAAGCGGGCATCCGGAAGGGTTGTAGCGTTGCTTTGGATCCCCGCTTTCGCGGGGATGACAGCCCGTCAGGCTATATCGAGAGCGACGGCCCCGGACACGGCGTCGGTGACGCCGCGCCCCTCGGCGACCTCGTCGAGCGTGGCGCGAAATGAATTGAGCGTCTCGATCATCGCCGGCCGCGCGGCCGCCAGGGCCTCGGCGCTCGCCCATTCGCCGATCAGGCAATAGCTCGCTTCGCCGGTCTTGATGATTGTCCCGTGAACGAGCCCCGGCCATTTCGCCTTGCCGTCGCGGTGCGCGTCGAGGAAGGCGGTTTCGCTTCCCGGCTTGACCTTGAATTTGACGACGTTGAACGCGCGCATGACAGGCCCTCCCCCGAAATGCCTTGGCCGGTCCCGGCCGGCGCGTTCACTCTAGCAGCGCGCGCGGGGGCGTCGAGGGCGTTGTCGCCGACGGTCGCAGGCGGAGGCTTATTCCGCCGCGTCCAGGAATTTCTCGGCCTGCGCGAGATCGACGGAGACGAGCTGGCTGACGCCGCGCTCGGCCATGGTGACGCCGAACAGCCGGTCCATGCGCGCCATGGTGATCGGATTGTGCGTGATCGTCACAAAGCGCGTGTCCGTCTTCTTGCGCATTTCCTCGAGCAGGTCGCAGAAGCGCTCGACGTTGGAATCGTCGAGCGGCGCGTCCACCTCGTCGAGCACGCAGATCGGCGAGGGATTGGTAAGGAAGACCGCGAAGATCAGGCTCATCGCGGTCAGCGCCTGCTCGCCGCCCGACAGCAGCGTCATCGTCTGCGGCTTCTTGCCGGGCGGGCGCGCGAGAATCTCCAGACCGGCTTCGAGCGGGTCGTCGCTCTCCACCAGTTGCAACTCGGCCGTGCCGCCGCCGAACAGCGTCGAGAACAATTCCTTGAAGTGGTTGTTCACGACCTCGAAGGCGGCGAGCAGCCTTTCCCGGCCCTCGCGATTGAGATTGCCGATGGCGCCGCGCAGCTTGCGGATCGCTTCGGTCAGGTCGTCGCGTTCGGCGAGCATCTTGGCCGATTGCGCCTCGACTTCGCTCAGTTCGTCGTCGGCGCGCAGGTTGACTGCGCCAAGACGCTCGCGATCAGCCTTCAGCCGGTCGAGCTTCTCCGCAATATCGTCGGCGGCCGGCAGTTCGTCGCCGGCCTTCACGCCGGCGAGCGCCGCCAGCGCGTCCGGCGCGCATTCGAGGTCGCTCTCGATCGAGCGCAGAACGTCGGCGAGCCTCTGGCGCGCAGCTTCCACGCGCGATTCCGAGCGCGCGCGTTCCTCTCGCGCAACGCTCATCGCGTCGAGCGCAGCGCGCGCCACACGGTCGGCTTCGGCCAGCATGGTTTCGGCGGCGGCGCGCGCGTCGGCGGCTTCCTTGCGCGCCTGTTCCGCGGCCTCCATCTCGTTCATCAGCGCGCGGCGCTTCATCAGGAATTCGTCCGGCGCTTCGGCAAGAAGTTCGGCTTCCTCCTGCGCTTCCGCGCGGCGCGTCTCGAAATCGGCGATGTGATCGGCGCCGTTCTCGCGCCGGTCGATCCAGGAGCGACGCTCGTTGGCGATGGCAGCGCGGCGGCGCGCTCTGGCTTCGGCGTCGCGCGTCAGCGCCTGCAGCGCGGCGCGCGCCTCGGCGGCGGCGGCGCGGTCCT
Source organism: Rhodoblastus sp. (assembly GCA_046349085.1). GTDB lineage: Bacteria > Pseudomonadota > Alphaproteobacteria > Rhizobiales > Beijerinckiaceae > JAJXWB01. The sequence continues at coordinate 40,220 of JAXMDA010000016.1, read as the reverse complement.
GCGCGGCGGTGGCGCGGGCGGCGTCCAGCGCGCCGGCGAGCGAAGCGGGCTCGTCCAGTTCGTCGAGCAATTGCTCGGCCTGGCGCTGACGCTGGCGCGCTTCGTCGCGATTGGCGAGCGCCGCGCCCTTGGCTTCCTGCAGCGCGGACAGACGGGCGGAGGATGCGGCGCGCCGCTTCTCGGCGGCCGCGAGCCGGTCGCGGGATTCGTTGGCCGCGCGCTCGGCGATACGCTGGGCGGCGCGCGCTTCCTGCTCGCTCTGGGCGGCGAGGCGAAGCGCCTGCTGCGCGGCGTCCGCCTGCGCGCGCAATTGCTCGGCCTCGCGCCGCGCGGCTTCGGCTTCGCGCGTGAGATCGCCGAGGCGATTCTTTTCGGCAAGACGACGGGCGGCCGGCGTCGGCGCCTCGGCGCCCTGCGTGAACCCGTCCCAGCGCCAGAGATCGCCGTCCTTCGATACAAGCCGCTGGCCGGGCTTCAGAAGCCCGCGCAACCGCGGACCCTCTTCGCGCAGCACGACCCCGATCTGGGCGAGGCGGCGGGCCAGCGCCGGCGGCGCCTGAACGAGTTGCGAGAGCGGCGTCACGCCCGGCGGCAAAGCCGGATCGCCGGCGGCGTCGGTCGTCGCCCAATGCGCGGGCGCGGACGTGTTGGCGGACGCCTCGAGATCGTCGCCGAGCGCCGCGCCGATCGCAGCCTCGTAGCCCTTCTCGACCTTCATCTCCTCGACCACGGGCGGCCAGAGCCCGCCAGCGTTCGAATCGAGCAGTTTGGAAAGCGTGCGCGCTTCCGTCTCGAGCCGTTGCGCCTTGCGGTCGGCTTCGGTCAGAGGCCCGCGCAGTTCCGCTTCTTTTTCACGCGCGGCGAGATGCGCCTCTTCGGCGAGCAGCGCGCGTTCTTCCGCCGCCTGCGCTTCCTCGATCAGGTTTTCGAGCGTCTCGGCCAGCGCATACGCTTCCTCTTCGCCCGAGCCGCTCGATGCGATCATCGCGAATTCGGTTTCGAGGCGCGTGATCTCGGCCTCGAAACGCGCCAGCCGCTGCGTTTCGTCGCGCACGCTCGCCTCGGCCGCCGCGCGCTTGGCGCTGGCGTCGGAGAGAAGCGCTTGCGCATCCGACAGCAGGCGCTCGGTTTCGGCGAGTTTTTCCTCCGCCGATTGCGCGCGTTCGGCGGCTTCGGCGCGAATGTCGCTTTCCGATTCCTCGAGACCCTTCAATTCCGCGTCTTCGGCCTCGAGACGCGCGATCGACTGCGTGGCGTCCTCGATCAACGCCTTCTCGCGTTCGAGGTCGCGGCTGATCTGCTCGATGCGCCGCGCGATTTCGGCGGCGCGATCCTGCGCGCGCTTTTCTTCCGCCTCGAGCGTTTCGCGCGCCAGCGCAATGCGCTGGAGCGCCGCGCCGGCGCGCGCCTCGGCCTCGCGCAGTCCCGGCAGGCCGTGGGCGGCCACCGCCTGCAGGCGCGCGGCTTCGGCCTGATGGGTCGTGCGTTCGGCGACCTCGCGCACGTCGGCCTCGAGCTTGCGCTCGGCGTCCGCCAGCATCCGCGACGCCTCGCGATGCAGGCTGAGCGCGACCAGCGCCTCGTACTTGCGGATGTCGGAGGCCAGCGACTTGTAGCGCGAGGCCTGACGCGCCTGGCGCTTCAGCGAGTCGATCTGCGCGTCGACCTGCTTCATCACGTCTTCGAGGCGCGTGAGGTTTTCCTCCGCGCCTTTCAGACGCAACTCGGCCTCGTGCCGGCGCGAATGCAGGCCGGCGACGCCGGCTGCTTCTTCGAGAATGCGGCGGCGCGCCTGCGGCTTGGCGGAAATGATCTCGCCGATCATGCCCTGGCGCACGAGCGCGGGCGACCGCGCGCCGGTCGAGGCGTCGGCGAACAGGAGCTGCACGTCGCGCGCGCGCACTTCGCGCGAATTGACGCGATAGGAGGAACCTGCCTCGCGCTCGATGCGGCGGGTGACCTCGATCAGCTCGGAATCGTTGAAGGCGGCGGGCGCAGTGCGTTGCGAATTGTCGAGAACGAGCCCGACCTCGGCCGTGTTGCGCGCCGGCCGATTGCCGGAGCCCGAGAAGATCACGTCGTCCATGCCGGACGCGCGCATATTCTTGTAGGAATTCTCGCCCATCACCCAGCGCAGGGCCTCGACGAGATTCGACTTGCCGCAGCCGTTCGGCCCGACGACGCCCGTCAGGCCGGGCTCGATGTGGAATTCGGTCGGCTCGACGAAGCTCTTGAAGCCGACGAGCCGGAGCTTGTTGAATTTCATGAACGGTTCCCGCCGCCGCCACGGCTGCTAGACTGTGAGACTAGAAAGCGTCACAGCCGTTCGGGAAATGCAAGCAAATCGCGGCTTTTTCTTGTGAATCGCGCTTGCATCGGCGCCATTGCGCCGCTCGCGCCGCAATCCACAGAAATTTCTGGCCTATTTCTTGTCGAAAGGCGCGAGCGTCTTGTCCAGATCGCCGGGCGCGATCTCGCCCTTCTTGCGCTCGCCATTGATGAAGAAGGTGGGGGTCGAATCGACGCCGAACTTGTCGGCGCCGCGCTGACGCACCTTCAGCACGTTCTGGTAGAGCGCATTGTCCTGCAGGCACTTCTTGAAATCGTCGGAGCTGATGCCCGCCTGCCTGACCGTGTTCTCCAGCGCGTCCAGCGGCTTGTCGACGAAGGCCCAGTTCTTCTGCTGCGCAAACAGCAGGTCGACCATCGCCTCGCGCTTGTCGCCGGCGAAACGCGCCAGCATGAAGGCCGCCGCCGCCAGCGCGTCCAGCGGGAATTCGCGCAGCGTGAAGCGCGCCTTTCCCGTGTCGAGGTAGTTCTTCTTCAGCAGCGGATAGGTTTCGTTGTGGAAGGCCGCGCAGTGCGAGCAGGTCATCGAGGCGTATTCGACGATGGTGATCGGCGCGTCCGCCTTGCCGACCCAGACGTCGGGCAGGGCGTCGGGGGCCATGAGTTCGGCCACGTCGACCTTGCCGTCGAGCGCGAAGGCCGCGCCCGGCGCAAACGCGAGCCCAGCGGACGCAGCGGCGCCGGCGAGGATGAGACGGCGCGAAGGGAAAAGCGGCTGGGTCATGATGGGTCCCGTTCTGGCGGCTGGCAGGGGCCGGGCCGCTTTCGGCGAAGTCAGTGCTGGCCGAATATGGCAAATGCAGGGTTACGGCAAGCTGGCCGCCTGTCTAGCGCCGCCTTTCGGCGAGCGCGGCGGCGCCGAGGCGGGTGAGGGCGGCGCGCAGGGCCTCGTCCTCGATGCCCTCCGCCAGCCGCTCCGCCTCCGCCCGCGCCCGGGGGTCGACTGGCGGCGGCTTGCGCTGCCGCTTGCGCTTCGGCGCGAACGGCTCGGCGCGCAAGGCCACTTTGCCGACGCAGCGCCACCCCAGATGGGCATTGACGCGCTCGATCAGCACCGGCGCGAGATGCTGGATCTCCAGCCCCATGCCCGGCGCGACCCGCAGCATCAGCGTCGCCGGCTCCGAGGATTTGGTCGGATCGCTTTTCGGTCCGCGCGGCGGCCAGCGCAATCTTGCGGGCTCGCACACGGCCGCGAGTCGTTCGCCGACGATCTCCGCCCAGTCGAGCACCAGCGTCGCCTGCGACATGCCGAGCCGCGCGACCAGCGGGTCGAGCGTATCGGACAGAAATTCGGCGAGCGGCTTGGCGCTGGCCTTGCGACGGGGCGGCGGCATGGAGCGAGGATAGCGCGGGGCGCGCCGCGGCGCGAGCGCGCGCGGGAGGGTTCGTGATAGAGCTTGCGCCGATGCCGCCCCGCGCCACTCCCGCCGCCGCTCTGCTCGCCTGGTACGACCGCCACGCGCGCAAGCTGCCGTGGCGCGCGACCGGCGGCGCGGCGCCTGATCCCTACGCGGTCTGGCTGTCGGAAATCATGCTGCAGCAGACGACGGTGGCGGCGGTGGGGCCGTACTTCCGCCGCTTCCTCGAGCGCTGGCCCCATGTCGAGGCGCTCGCCGCCGCGCCGGACGAAGAGATCATGCGCGCCTGGGCGGGCCTGGGCTATTACTCGCGCGCCCGCAATCTCTTGGCCTGCGCGCGCGCCGTCGCGGCGCGCGGCGGCTTTCCGCAGGACGAGGCGGCCTTGCGCGCGTTGCCGGGCATCGGCCCCTATACGGCCGCCGCCATAGCCGCGATCGCATTCGGCCGGCGCGCGGTCGTCGTCGACGGCAATGTCGAGCGCGTGATCGCCCGCCTCCATGCGATCGAGACGCCGCTGCCGCAGGCCAAGAGCGAAATCCGCGCGCGCGCCGACGAACTGACGCCGCAGACGCGCGCCGGCGATTTCGCGCAGGCCATGATGGATCTCGGCGCGACGATCTGCACGCCGAAGAAGCCGGCCTGCGCTCTCTGCCCGCTGTCGCGGGATTGCGCCGCGCGCAAGACGGGCGCGCCGGAGACCTGGCCGCGTCGCGCGCCGAAGGCGGAGCGGCCCGAAAGGCGCGGCGCGGCTTTCGTCGCGGTCCGCGCCGACGGCGCCGTCCTGCTCCGTACGCGGCCGCCCAAGGGCCTGCTCGGCGGCATGACGGAATTTCCGGGGACGGATTGGTCGCCGGATTTCAATTCCGCCCGCGCGATCGACGGCGCGCCGCTCCCCCTCGCCTGGACGGCGAAGGCCGGCGAGGTGACGCATGTCTTCACGCATTTCGCGCTGAAGCTGACCGTCTACCTCGGCGCCGCGCCGCAGGCGCGCAAGGCGCCGGCGGGCGCGCGATGGGTGGCCGCGGACGCGGTCGCCGACGAGGCGCTGCCGAGCCTCATGCGGAAGGTGGCGGCGCATGCCGGTCTCGAAATCGGCCCGCGCCCAGGAAATCGATCGCGCTTGCCTTAGCGCCCGGGCGATGCAGGATAGCGCTCCCGCGATGCCCCTCGAGAGGCCAGAGATGGCGCGACGCAAGCCGGCGATCGAAGTCGAGATAACCGAAGGCGCCATACGCGTGCATCATGCGGGCCGCACGCTCACCGTCGTCGCGAGCCCGCCGCCGCCGGCCGCCGACGGTTCTCCCGACTTCATCATTCGCCTCGACGACATCGAGCACTGGGACACGCCGCACGACGAGGACGAGATAGACGTCGAGAAACTGCAATTGATCCTGACGGCGATCGAGGATGAATGCGACCGCCACGGCCTCACGGTCGAGTTCGACTAGTCCAACCTGCGATCGCGCGGAAGCGCGCAAAGGCAGGAGAGCTGAACGGCATCAGGACTGGGGGCGCGCGTCGCCGCGCGCCGAGGGCGGTCTTAGCTCGGTGTCCCACGGGCTGACAAAGGTCCGCTGCTGCACGCATTCCCACAATTGCACGCCGGGCTGGCGCATGATCGGAATGAGCGCCGCGCCCGCCAGCATGCCGCCGATATGCGCCCACCATGCGACGGCGCCGTCGCCGGGCGTGATGACGTGCCAGATCTGCAGCGCCGCCCAGGCGAGGATGACGTACATGGCGCGGATGGCGACGACCTTGATGAAGACGAGCACGCGCACATGCGCGCAGGGCCTGATCATCAGATAGGCGCCCATCACGCCGGCGATCGCGCCGGACGCCCCGACCAGCGGCGCATTCGGATGCGTCGTGAAGACGCTGTACAGCACGGCGCCGAACATGCCGCACAGCAGATAGAAGAAGACAAAGCGCACATGCCCCAGCGCGTCCTCGATATCGTCGCCGAAAATCCAGAGGAACAGCATGTTGCCGATCAGATGCGCCCAGCCGCCGTGCAGAAACATGTAGGTGGCGAGCGGCGTGAAACGCTCGACCGGCCCGAGGTCGTTCGTGCCGAACATCAACGCCGGCGTCACGCCCCAATGCCGCTCGAACGCAATGTCCTCGCCCATGCTGACCGACTGGCGCCACAGGAAGACGGCGACGTTGATCGCGATCAGCGCATAGGCGACGTAGGGCGTGTCGCGTCGCGCGTGCGGCGCGTCGTCGGAAAGCGGAATGAGAACCATGGGCTCCGCGCTCTGTTGGCGGCGCGAGTGTAGCCCGGATTCGGCAGGGAGGAAAAAGCGGCGTCGCTACTCGCCCGCCGCCCGCATCCGGTCGCGGATGATGGCGCGCAGCGTGTCGATCGAGCGCAATTGCGCGCCGTCCTCGAAATGCCAGAAGGTCCAGCCGTTGCAGGCGGGCAGCCCTTGCGCCACTGCGCCGGTCTTGTGGATGGAGCCGACGGCCGGGCCGAGCGAAAGGGCGCCGTCCGCGCGCACGATGGCGCGATAGCGACGCTTTTCGTCGACGAGAGCCGTCCCGGGGGCGATCAGGCCGGCTTCCACGACGCTGGCGAAGGCGACGCGCGGCTCCGCGCGTTTCGAGGGAGCGGCGGCGAGCGCCTCGGCCGGCAGCGGCTCGACGGCGGCGATGCGTTTGCGGGCGGCCGAGGCATAGGTCACGTCGCGCTCGATGCCGATGAAATGACGGTTCATGCGGCGCGCGACCGCGCCGGTCGTGCCCGAGCCGAAGAAGGGATCGAGCACGGTGTCGCCGGCGTTGGACGCGGCGAGCATGATGCGCGCGAGCAGGGCTTCGGGCTTCTGCGTCGGGTGCGCCTTGCGGCCGGATTCGTCCTTCAGGCGCTCGGCCCCGGTGCAGATCGGCATGTACCAGTCGGAGCGCACCTGGCAGTCCTCGTTGCCCGCCTTCAGCGCCTCGTAGTTGAACGTGTAGGACTTGGTGGAGGAATCGCGGGCCGCCCAGATCATCGTCTCGTGGGCGTTGGTGAAGCGGCGGCCCCGGAAGTTCGGCATCGGGTTCGCCTTGCGCCACACGATGTCGTTGAGGATCCAGAAGCCCAGATCCTGCATGATCGCGCCGACGCGGAAGATGTTGTGATAGGAGCCGATCACGAAGATCGTCGCGTCCTTCTTCATCGCCTTGCGGGCGGCGCCCAGCCATTCGCGCGTGAAGGAATCGTAGTCGGCGAACGAGGCGAACTTGTCCCAGTCGTCGTCGACGGCGTCGACCATGCTCTGGTCGGGACGCGACAGCGCGCCTTCGAGTTGCAGATTGTAAGGCGGATCGGCGAAGACGAGGTCGGCGCAACCTTCCGGTAAACCGCGCAGATGCGCGATACAGTCGCCGATGAGAATTTCGTCCCGGGGGACGTTTGGGGGGGCGGTTCGGGGAGCGGCGCGTTGCACGCCGGGGACGCGCGAAGCCGAAGGACCAGTACGCAAAACCTGAATCTGGGCCTTCGGGCTAGCCGCCCCGGCACGTGCGCTACGCATGAACTCATACCGGTTACGCTACCAACACGCGCAATATGCCCGGACGAGGTAAAAGCGGCGTTTAGCGGGAGAGGAAATTCCTGTCCCTTTTTTGGACGCTTGCGTTAAGAAATCGCGTCGATTTTTCAATAATTTGGGGCGGGCTAGCGCGGCCGGGTTAAATAAGGGTTTGCGCGCGCGCGCCTGGAGCTTCCGCAACGGAGAAAATGTCGCGCTTTTGATCCGTCAGAACGGCAGCGCGCCCTGCCGCATCGGCGAAAACGTCATGCGGTGATGGCGGCACGGGCCATGCGCCTCGAGTGCGGCCAGGTGTCGCGGCGTGGCGTAGCCGACGTGCTTCTCGAATTCGTATTCGGGATGAAATACCGCAAGCCGCGTCATCATCCGGTCGCGCAGGACCTTCGCGACAATCGAGGCGGCGGCGATCGACAACGACAGCGCGTCGCCTTTCACGATCGCCGTCGCGTCGCAGGAAAGACCCGGCGGCGGATCGTTGCCGTCCACCAGTATGTGCGAGGGCGCAAGCGCCAGTCCGGCCACGGCGCGGCGCATCGCCAGATGCGTGGCCTGCCGGATGTTGATCTGGTCGATCTCGCGCGCCGAGGCGCTGGCGAAGGAGATCGCCCGCGCGCTCGCGCAGATCTCGGCGAACAGCGCTTCGCGCGCCTTCGGCGTCAGCGCCTTGGAATCGTCGACGCACGGCGGCGGCTTCTTGCGGTCGAGCACCACGATCGCCGCGCAGACCGGACCCGCGAGCGGACCGCGCCCCACCTCGTCCATGCCTGCAACGAGGCGGCGAGCCGCGCGCGGCAATTCGTCCTCATGTCTGAAATCGGGCACGACGGCGCTCCTGACGCCCGGTCGAATCCGTGGCGGGTTCGATCGAACGCAGATAACGCGATCGGCGCGCCGCCGGAACCCCGCGCGTTAGGGTTATGCAAGCATAAAGGCCGCGCTTTGCTGGCCACAGGGCTTAATTATCGGTAAATTGGCGATATCGGCTTCGCTTGTGGGAAATTGCCAATGGACGACACCCTCGAAATTGCTTCGCGCGCCAAAGCCGCCGCGACCGACGCCGCGTCGTCGGCGGGGGACGGCGGCCTCGCGCATGCGTTCCATCCGGAAATTCAGGACAGCGGCCGCAACGCGGTCTTCAGTTCTCTGGTCAAGGCGGATTCGGATATCACCGGCCTCGTCGCCTATTCCATCTTCAAGCAGAACGAACTCGACTGGCTGCAGGAGTTTCGCACCGCCAAGGGCCGCGAGCCGACGGAGTCGGAGGCCGATTCGTACATCATCGGCGAAAGCACGCCGCGTCGCCTGGCCACCTACCGCCATCTTGCCGATGCGACGCTCGCGGGCAACGGCCCCGATGTCGCCAGCGGCGGCCCCTCGGCGCCGCGCGCCGTCTCGCTGCCGCAGCAGACGGGCGCCCGGGCCGCGGGCGGTCTCGGCGTCTCGGCGATCGTCTATTTCGTCCTCACGCTCGTCCTTCTGGTTGTTGTCTACTATGCCGCGCGCTACGGCGTGCCGAAGGCCGGCGGCTGATCTCGCCGGCTACGGCTGGAACAGGCTGAGTTGCTGGCCCGTGCGGGCCGGCGGCCGGAACAGGTCGACGCGCAGGCGCGCGCGCGTCTTCGCATAGCCGGTCTTTTCCAGCGCCATCTCGAACCGCCGCCCGATCATCCAGGCATACGGCCCGGTTCCGCTCATGCGCTTCCCGAAGGCCGCGTCGTAGAGCTTGCCCTCGCGCATGTTGCGCACGAGCGACAGCACATGGCGGGCCTTGCCGGGATAATGCTCGATCAGCCATTCCGCGAAGAGTTCGCGCGCCTCGTGCGGCAGGCGCAGGACGATATAGCCGGCCTCGCGCGCGCCGCGGGCATGGGCGCGCGTGAGAATGGTCTCGATCTCCTCGTCGTTGATCGCGGGGATCACGGGGGCGACCATGACGCCCGTGGGGATGCCGGCCTCCGACAGCCTCTCGATCGTCTCGAGCCGCTTCTCCGGCGACGCCGCGCGCGGCTCCATCCTGCGGGCGAGAACGGGATCGAGCGTCGTCACGGAAATCGCGACCTTCGCCAGGCCGCGCCCGGCCATCTGCCCCAGAATGTCGATGTCGCGCTGGACCAGCGCCGATTTGGTGACGATCCCCACAGGGTGGCCGGCGGCCGACAGGACTTCGAGAATTGACCGCATCGTGCGGTAGGTGCGCTCGATAGGCTGATAGGGATCGGTATTCGTGCCGATGGCGATAGTGCGCGGCTGATAGCCCGGCGCCGACAATTCCCGTTGCAGGAGTTGCGCCGCGCCTTCCTTCACGAACAGCTTGGTCTCGAAGTCGAGGCCCGGCGACAGGCCCATGTAGGCGTGCGTCGGCCGTGCGAAACAATAGATGCAGCCATGCTCGCACCCGCGGTAGGGATTGATCGAGCGATCGAAGGAAATGTCGGGCGAATCGTTGCGCGTAATGATGTTGCGCGGCCGCTCCGTATGGACCTCGGTGCGCAAGGCTTCGAGTTCCCCGAGCGAACCCCAGCCGTCGTCAACGGGCGCGCGCGCTTCCTTTTCAAAACGTCCCGTCTTGTTGGTGACCGCGCCGCGTCCGCGCAGCGCCTTGGGCGCTACGGCCTCGCCGTCGCCCGTCTCGCCCCGGTGGGCTCCGAGCAGGGCGCGAGGATCGCGAGGCCTGACGCGAACATCTTCCAGACCCTCGCTAGCGACTGCACTGCGACCCATGACGGCCTCCTCGCGCCCTTACCCGAACTCGAACTCACAGACGCAACACGCAACGCTACGCAGCCCGAAGCCCCTGCGGCGCTCGCCCTCGACTGGCCGGCCGTGAACGGGGCGGGAACATGAGAACAAATATGGAACAAAAGATGCGGCTGTCAAGCGTTCGCGCCGTCCGCAGCCGCCTCACAAAAAGGCGCCGGCTTTTCGCGTCCCGGTGCTAGAGAGCGGGCCATGCTTTCGGCAATCGTCATAGCGCCTTCCAGCCCCGATCCGGCCGCCGGACGCCTCCAGGAGGCGACGGTCCGCTCGCTCGCGGCGCTGGTCGGAGCGGCGATCGCCGACATCGTGCGCGACGCCTGCATCGTCGGCGCGCCGGGCGCGGGCCTTTCCGCCATCGCCGATCACGCCGGCTGCGGGCTGGTCGAGGACGCGGAGCCGGGCCGCGGACTGGCGGCAGCGCTCAAGAGCGCGCGCAGCGACCGGATATTCGTGCTGACGGCGGGCTACGCGCCCATGTCCGGCTTCATCGACGAAATGTCGGACTGGTCGCTGGCGGCCGCGCCGCCGGCCGTGGCGCTGCGCGCCGAACCCGGCAGCCTGGCGCAGCGGCTCTTTCCCGCGCTCGCGCCCTGCGCAGGCGTCATCGCGCAAAAACTGGACATGCTGGCCGTCGCCGCCGGCAGTCCGAACGCTCTTGCCCGGAAACTCGGCGCGCGCACGCTGGCGACGCGCGCCCGAAGGGTCGTCTGAGCGAAATCAGCGCGAGAACGTATTGCAGGCGTCAACCTGCCCGGTCTGCATCCCGCGCTGCAGCCATTGCACGCGCTGCGCGGACGAGCCGTGCGTGAAGCTGTCCGGCACGACGCGGCCCTGCGAGGCCTTCTGCAGGCGGTCGTCGCCGATCGCCTGCGCGGTCGCGACCGCCTTCTGGATGTCGTCGGGGTCGATGTTGCGCCATTTGGCGTTGGCGTTGGCGGCCCATACGCCGGCCAGGCAGTCGGCCATCAGCTCGACGCGCACCGAGAGGCCATTGGCCTCGGCGCGGCTGTCGGCCTGCTGCTGCGCACGCTGCACCTTCGGCAGGATGCCGAGCAGGTTTTCGATATGATGGCCCATTTCGTGGGAGATCACATAGGCATAGGCGAAGTCGCCGCCGCCGCCGAAGCGGCGCTGCATGTCCTGGAAGAAGGACGTGTCGAGATAGATCTTCTTGTCGAGCGGGCAGTAGAACGGCCCCATCGCCGATTCGGCCGAGCCGCAGGCCGACCGCGTCGCGCCGCTGAACATGACGAGCGGCGCCGGCGTGAACTTGATGTTCTTCTGCTTCGGCAGGACCTCCGCCCACACGTCCTCGTTCATGCCGACGATGGCGGCGACGAACTGGCCGATCTGGTCGGACGGCGCGCCGGTCTGGCGCGTGGTCTGCTGGCGCGGTTCCTGTTGCTCCACGGTCTGGCTGCCGCCGCGGAAATTGTTCAGCATTTCCGCGCCGCCGATCAGGATGCGCGGATCGATGCCGAGCGCGTAGGCGATCACGCCGAGGATAACCATCGTGCCGAGGCCGAGATGCCCGGCGCCGCCCATCATCGGGCCGCCGCCGCCGCCGGCGTCTGCGTAATCGTCGCCGCGACGGTCTTCGATATTGTCGGAGCGACGAGCGTCTTCCCAGCGCATGGCGGGCCTCCCTCAAGACCGCATCGGGCGGCCGGACTTCGGCTTCGATGCCAGTTCTTCACCTATGTTTCAAGAAGCGCGGCTTCAAGCAGGGCAGGCGTCAAACAGCATTGCCGAAATCAGGCGCTTCGCCGTCGAGCGCGCGGCGCAGCGCGCGCAGATCCCGCCAGGCGAGCCGCTTCTGCAGCGGCTGGCGCAGCAAGTAGGCCGGGTGCAGCATGGCCATGGCCGGAACGCTGCGCCCGCCCGCGGCATAGGCCATCCAGCGCCCGCGCGTCTTCAATATGCCGTCCTTGATTTCCAGCAGCGCCTGCATCGACGGCGCGCCGAGGCAGATCACGAAATCGGCGCCCACGAGTTCGATCTGGCGCCGCGTGAACGGCAGGCAGGCCGCGACCTCGAGCGGCGTCGGCGTGCGGTTGCCGGGCGGCCGCCACGGCACGACGTTGGAAATGTAGACCTGGCCGCGGTCGAGCCCGATCGACGCCAGCATCTTGTCGAGCAATTGCCCGGCGCGGCCGACGAAGGGCCGGCCCTCGCGGTCCTCGTCCGCGCCCGGCGCTTCGCCGACGAAATGCACGCGCGCATTGCGCGCGCCGTCCTCGAACACGAGTTGCGTCGCGGTGGTTTTCAGCGCGCATCCCTCGAACGCCTCGAGCGCTGCGCGCAGTTCGTCGAGGTTGCGTGCGGCGGCGGCGCTTTGCGAAGCCGAGGATGCGACGGCGGCGGCGTCCACCGCCAGCGCCGGATTCAGCGGCCGGGAGGCCTCCGGCAGCGGCGGCGGGGCGGGACGGGGCCGCGACTGCGCGTCACCCTGGAACGATCGCGGCGCTTCCCGCGCCCGCAGCGGCGCCGGGTCGTGGCCCGCAGGGGGGCCGCCGCGCACAGGAGGCGGAGGCTCGGAGCGCGGCGCGGCTGGAGCTTGTTGCGCCGCCTGCGATTCCGCAAGAAAGTCGCGCGGCGCCTCGCCGACCGCAATGTCGACGCCGACATGCCGGTAGAAGTCGAGCGCGGCGGCAAGGGCGTCTTGCGATTGCGCGTCGCGCGAAGGGGCGTCGGGGGCGGGCATGTCGGGACACTATCGCCGCCCGCCGGCGATTGCGAGCGAAAGGCGGACGGCCGCTTTCGCGTCCCGGCGGACCTCTCCATAATCCACGATCCATTCTCGCGGCCGATTTTCCATGACCGACACGTCAGCTCAATCCTCCTGGCTTTCCCACCTCATGTCCGACCGCCGCTACGCCGCGATGACGGCGCTCGGCTTCTCCATGGGCATTCCCTATCTGCTCGTCTATTCCACGCAATCGGCCTGGCTGTCGGAGGCCGGCGTCCCGCTGCACACCATCGGGCTGCTCGCCGAGCTCACCATCGCCTACAAGTTCAAGTTCATCTGGGCGCCCTTTCTCGACAAGTACGATCCGCCGTTTCTCGCCGCGGCTCTCGGCCGCCGGCGCGGCTGGATCGTGCTGTCGCAAATCGCCATCATCCTTTCGCTGATCGGCGTCGCCTTCGGCGATCCCGCGCATTTCATCTGGTGGACGATCTGCTTCTCGCTGGCGCTCGGCTTTGCCGGCGCCACGCAGGACGTCACCATCGACGGCTGGCGCATCGTCTCCGCGCCCGCGCACAAGCAATCCATGATGACCGCCTTCATGGAGGCGGGCTATCGCGTCGGCACGCTGGCGGCGGGCGCCGCCGCGCTCATCATCGCGGACAAATACGGCTGGCGCGTCTCGTACCTCTGCATGGCGGCGCTCATCTCCATCGGCGCTCTCGCCGCCTTCGTCGCGCCCGAGCCCGAATCCGACCTGCATGTTACGCATGAGCATCCCGGCCTCGTTGCGACCGTGATCGCGCCGATCAAGGAGCTGGTCACGCGGCTGGGGCCTTGGGCCGTTCCGGTGCTGCTGCTGATCGCGGGCTTCCGCATGCCCGGCTATCTCACCAGCGCCATGGCCATGCCGTTGTTCAAGCACCTCAATATTTCAGGCACGGACATTGCGACCGTCACGAAACTCTTCGGCTTCTGGATCGCGATCGCCGGCACCTTTTTCGCGACCTACGTCGTGCGCAAGCTCGGCCTCATGAGCACGTTGCTCATCGGCACGATTGCAGGGTCTGCTTCGCATCTGTCGCTCGCCTGGCTCGCGGCCGAAGGGCGCAGCGACTATGTCGCCTTCGCGACCGCCGTGAGCATAGAAGGCTTCGCCTACGCCTTCGCGCAGGTCGTGCTCATCACCTACATGTCGGAACTGGCGTCCACCGAACTCGCCGCCAGCCAATATGCGCTGCTGACCTCGCTCTGCGCGCTGCCGGGCAGTTTTCTTGCCGGCGCCTCGGGCTTCATCGTGGAGCGCGTCGGCTTCGAGCATTTCTTCATCGGCACGTCGCTGATCGGCATTCCCGTCGCGCTGCTCGCCTGGTTCGTCTGGCGCAATCATCCGCCGGCGGCGACCGCGGCGGAGCCTGCGACGGTCGAATGAAAATAGCGGCGTTGAAAAAAGACGAGCCGCCCCGAAGGGCGGCTCAAGTCGAGGGAGGAAACGCCCGAGGGCGATGCGACCGAAGTCGCACCCGTTGTGTAGGCGATCCCCGGAGGGGGCGACTTGATCTACCTCAAGGTGGGTCAGGCGTCGCCGGCGCCGCGCAACGCGGCCAGCAACCGCCGCGCAATTTCGCGCTCGCGACCGAAAGGCCCGCCGGAAACCTCTAGTTTCCCGGCCGTCTTGAGCCCTTCCGCGCCGAAGCGCGCGCGAATGCTTTCCGCGACCCACGTCTTTTCCTGCGCGCGCCGGCGCGCAGCGAGGCGCGTGGCGCCCAGATGTTCGCGATGCGCCGCGAGCGCCTTGTGCAGGTCGTCGAGCCCTGCGCCCGTCGGCGCCGAGACGAGCACGACCGGCACGCTCCACTCGTCCTCGCGATTGAACAGCGTCAGCGCGCCTTCGACTTCCGAGCGCGCGCGCTTCGCGGCATGGCCCATGTCGGCCTTGGTGACGACGACGATGTCGGGCAGTTCCATCACGCCCGCCTTCATGAACTGCAGCGAGTCGCCCGAACCGGGTTGCACGCACAGAATGACCGTGTCGGCGGCAAACGAAATGTCGGCCTCCGATTGTCCGATGCCGACGCTCTCGACCAGCACGCGATCGAAGATCGCGCGCATCAGCGCGACCGCCGCGACCGTGTCGTCGGAAAGTCCGCCGAGGCGGTCGCGCGCCGCCATCGAGCGCACATAGACGCCCTTGTCGCCCGGATCGGTCTGCATCCGCGCGCGGTCGCCGAGCAGCGCGCCGCCGGTGGCGCGCGAAGACGGATCGACCGCGACGACGCCGACCGTTTCGCTCTTGCCGCGCCAGTCGCGGATCAATGCGTTGGTCAGCGTCGACTTGCCGACGCCGGGCGGCCCGGTCAGGCCCGCGACATGCGCCTTCGGATCGGCGGCGGCGGTATCGAGCAGGGCGGCGAGTTCCTCCGAACCGCGCGCCGTCTCGATCAGCGCGAGCGCGTGGGCCAGCGCGCGCTTGCCGCCGGCGCGGAGGGAGGGGAGGGTTGGGAATGACGTCGGGCGCGCGCTCATCGGGAAGGCCTACCAGGCGTGAATGCACGAGGCCAAGGAACGCGCCAGCGCGTCGGGCTCGTCCGTGCCCAGCCTCACGCGTCGCCCGTCACGCAGAACGATCTGCACGGCGTCGAGCCCGCCGACATTGTAGAGCCAGCCATAGGGCGTCAGATGGATGCCGAAGCCGTACCACCAGGGATTGCGCACGCGCGAGGCCAGTACGATGTCGGCGAGAGCGACGCTCTTGCGCCAGACGCCCAGGCCGAAACGCCAGCGCAGGTCCTTGTCGTCGATCTCGATCGTCAGCGTGGAAAACAGGAACCCCAAGACGGCCAGGAACGCGACAAGCGGCAGCAATATGGACATCGCGGCATGGTCGCGCAGCGCGGGCCCGACCAGCAGCAGGACCAGCGCCGGCGCAATCACGAAGATGCGCAGAATCCACCCCGTCTGCGTATGCCTGTAGCGCGTCACGTCGTCGCCGCGCCGGGCCCGAAGCCGTGCAGGATCAGCATGTACAGAACCACCCCCGAGATGAATCCGACCACGCGCGAATTCATCGACAGCGGCACGATGGCGATACGTGAGGCGAGCGCCATGGTCGCGAGATCGAAAATGAGCGACACGCCGAGCAGCCAGACGTAGGGCGGCACGGCGCCCTGCGCGAAAGCCGGATTGGCGCGCGCATAGCCGCCGACCACCACGCCGGCGAAGCACATGATCGGGACATAGAAATTGCGCGCGATCATCGCTTACGCCTGGCTCGCCGCCTGCTGCCCGAGCGCCGCCTGCGCCGCGGCGAGCCGCGCGATCGGCACGCGATAGGGGGAGCAGGAGACGTAGTCGAGCCCCGCCTTCTCGCAGAAGACGATGGACGCCGGATCGCCGCCATGCTCGCCGCAGATGCCGAGCTTCATGCCGGGCCGCGTCTTGCGGCCGCGCTCCGCCGCGATCTTCACCAGTTCGCCGACGCCTTCCTGGTCGATCGTCACGAAAGGATCGGTCGGCAGGATGCCCTTGGCCGTGTAGGGGCCGAGGAACGAGGCGGCGTCGTCGCGCGAAATGCCGAGCGTCGTCTGCGTCAGATCGTTGGTGCCGAAAGAGAAGAATTCGGCGGCTTCCGCAATCTCTCCCGCGCGAAGAGCGGCGCGCGGCAGCTCGATCATCGTGCCGACCGTGTAGGGAATGGTCACGCCGGTTTCCCTTGCGACGGCTTCCGCCATGGCGACGATGCGGCCCTTGATGAGATCGAGCTCCGGCTTGGTCATCACCAGCGGCACCATCACTTCGGCGTGCACCGTGGCGCCTGTCTGCTTCGACGCCTCGACCGCGCCTTCGAAAATCGCGCGCGCCTGCATTTCCGCGATTTCCGGATAGGCGATGGCGATGCGTACGCCGCGGAAGCCGAGCATCGGGTTGAACTCGTGCAATTCCTGCGCGCGCGCCTTCAGTTTCGCCGCGTCCGCGCCCATGCTCTGCGCCACTTCCGCGATTTCTTCGTCCGTGTGCGGCAGGAATTCGTGCAGCGGCGGATCGAGCAGGCGGATCGTCACGGGCAGGCCGTGCATGATCTCGAACAGCGCCGCGAAATCGCCGCGCTGCATCGGCAGCAGCTTGGCGAGCGCCGCGCGCCGGCCCTTCTCGTCGTCGGCGAGGATCATCTCGCGCACGGCGATGATGCGGTCGTCCTCGAAGAACATGTGCTCGGTACGGCACAGCCCGATGCCCTCGGCGCCGAACTGGCGGGCGGTGCGGGCGTCGGCCGGCGTGTCGGCGTTGGTGCGCACCTTCAGGCGGCGCGCTTCGTCGGCCCATTGCATCAGCGTGCCGAAATCGCCGGACAGCTCAGGCTCCAGCATCTTCACCGCGCCCTCGATCACCTGGCCGGCCGAGCCGTCGATGGTGATGATGTCGCCTTTCCTGAAGACCTTCGGCCCGACCTTCATCGAGCCGCCGGCATAATCCACCCGGATCGTGCCGGCGCCCGACACGCAGGGCTTGCCCATGCCGCGCGCCACGACGGCCGCATGCGACGTCATGCCGCCGCGCGTCGTCAGAATGCCTTCGGCCGCGTGCATCCCGTGAATGTCTTCCGGGCTCGTCTCGACGCGCACCAGAATGACCTTGCGGCCGGCGCTCTTGAGCTGTTCGGCCTCGTCGGAATTGAACACGATCTCGCCCGATGCGGCGCCCGGCGAGGCGGGCAGGCCCGTCGCCACGATCTTGCGCTCCGCCTTGGGGTCGATGGTCGGGTGCAGCAACTGGTCGAGCGAGGCGGGCTCGACGCGCAGCACCGCTTCGGGCCGCGTAATCAGGCCCTCGTTCGCCATGTCGATGGCGATCTTCAGCGCCGCCTTGGTGGTGCGCTTGCCGTTGCGCGTCTGCAGCATCCACAGCTTGCCGCGCTCGACGGTGAACTCCAGGTCCTGCATGTCGCGGTAGTGCGTCTCGAGCAGGTTGGTGATGCGCGAGAATTCCGTGAACACCTCCGGCAGCGCCGTCTCCATCGACGGCTTCTCGGACTTGGCGGCGATGCGCGCGGCCTCGGTGATGTTCTGCGGCGTGCGGATGCCCGCCACCACGTCTTCGCCCTGCGCGTTGATGAGGAACTCGCCGTACAATTCCTTCACGCCGGTCGAGGGATTGCGGGTGAAGGCGACGCCGGTCGCGGAACTGTCGCCCATGTTGCCGAACACCATCGCCTGCACGTTGACGGCGGTGCCCCAACTCTCGGGGATGTCGTGCAGCCGGCGATAGGTGATCGCGCGCTGGTTCATCCACGAGGAGAAGACCGCGCCGATCGCGCCCCAGAGCTGCTCGCGCGCGTCCTGCGGGAAGGGCTTGCCGGTTTCGCGCTCGATGATCTTCTTGTACTCGCCGATCACGTGGCGCCAGTCGTCCGCCGAGAGATCGGTGTCGAGGGAAAGGTTCTTGCTTTCCTTGTAGAACTCCAGCGCGTCCTCGAAATTGTGGTGGTCGAGGTCGAGCACCACGTTCGAATACATCTGGATGAAGCGCCGGTAGGAATCGAAGGCGAAGCGCTCGTCGCCGGCGCCCTTGGCCAGCGCGCCGACCGTGGCGTCGTTGAGGCCGAGGTTCAGCACCGTATCCATCATGCCGGGCATGGAGGCGCGCGCGCCCGAGCGGACGGAGACCAGCAGCGGATTGCCCTGGCTGCCGAACTCGCGGCCGGTCAGCTTGCCGATATGGGCGAGCGCGGCGTCCACCTGCGCGGCCAGCTCCGCCGGGTAGGAATGCTCGTGCGCGTAAAAATACGTGCAGACTTCGGTCGTGATGGTGAAGCCGGGGGGAACGGGCAGACCGAGATTGGCCATTTCGGCGAGGTTGGCGCCCTTGCCGCCGAGCAGGTTTTTCATGCCGCTCTCGCCTTCGGCCTTGCCGTCGCCGAAGGTGTAGACCCATTTCGCCATGTCAGATCGCCTTCAGGTGTGAGATCGCCTTCAGATATGAGGGGCGGCCAGCAGTGCGAGCGCCGGAATCGGCGCTGAAACCCGATGTTCTATTGGAGCAAAGCGCGCCTGCGATCAATCACAGGCGCACGAGCCCGTTTACAGGCTCTTGAGGCGCATGCCGAACGTAATCCAGCTTAGACCGTAAAAAAGCAGATCAATTCCGAGGAACGTGCCGAGCGTGAACAGGCCCGACACCGGCCAGGCCGCCAGAATCATGACGCCGAGCGCGACCGTCACCACGCCCGCGAGCCCGATCATGGCCTTGTTGCCGGACGGAAGGCGGAAGGCCGCGACAATTCGCGCAATCCCGGTGACCACCAGCGCCGCGCCGATCATCAGCGTGTAGGCGGCCGCCGCCACAAGCGGCTGGGCGAACGCGAAGGCGCCGGCCACGACGTAGAGCAGCCCGACCAGCACCCAGATCGCCAGCCATCCCCAGGTCCGGGCCTTGAGGCCCATGCTGATTTCCGCGCCGCCGGCCAGGATCATGGCGATGCCGATCATATAGACCGACGCGACCGTGCCGATGACGACGAGGTAGAGCAGGGTGGCCACGCCCATCGCGGTCGTGAGCGCGCCGAAGCCCACGAACCAGCCCCATTTAGGCTTGAGCTTTGCTATTGCCTCTCCCAGACTGTGCGGTCGGACACCGGTTGAAGTGGCAGGGTCTGTCATGCTCGCCTCCTGGATTTTGCGCCGCGTTGAAACACTGAGGAGAATGAAAATGCTCCTGTTTCGGCCCGGAACTTGCAATTTCAGCCGGGCGGTCGGGGTTTCCGCAGCGCATTGCGGCGCCATATTGATCTGGTGTAGACGGAAAATTCTGCCATTTCCGGCTTGGCGGCCGCAACGGAAATCGTGAAGGCAAGGGACGCTAGTGAACCATTCCAAGACGCCATTGCTGGATCAGATCCGCACTCCAGAGGACCTCCGCAAACTGCCGGAGAGCGACATGCGCCAGGTTGCGGACGAATTGCGCGCCGAAACCATCGACGCGGTTTCCGTCACCGGAGGCCATCTCGGCGCCGGTCTGGGGGTGGTCGAACTGACCGTCGCCATCCACCGCATTTTCGACACGCCGCGCGACCGTCTCGTGTGGGACGTCGGCCATCAGGCCTATCCCCACAAAATATTGACCGGCCGGCGCGATCGCATCCGCACCCTGCGCAAGGGCGGGGGCCTCTCCGGCTTCACCAAGCGGGCCGAGAGCGAATACGACCCGTTCGGCGCGGCCCATTCCTCGACGTCCATATCGGCCGCCCTCGGCATGGCCGTCGCCCGCGACCTTTCCAACGGCCGCAACAACGTCATCGCCGTCATCGGCGACGGCTCCATGTCCGCCGGCATGGCCTACGAGGCCATGAACAACGCCGGCGCGCGCAAGGAGCGCCTCGTCGTCATCCTCAACGACAACGACATGTCGATCGCTCCGCCCGTGGGCGCCATGTCCGCCTATCTCGCGCGCCTGGCCTCCGGCCGGTACGTCTCGATCCGCGAGACGGTCAAGCAGATCGCCAGCCATCTGCCGCGCGGCATCTACGAGCGCGCGAAGAAGGCGGAAGAATACGGCCGCGGCTTCGTCACCGGCGGCGGCACGCTGTTCGAGGAAATGGGCTTCTATTATGTCGGCCCGATCGACGGCCACAACATGGATCACCTGCTGCCCGTGCTGAAAAACGTGCGCGACATGCAGACCGGGCCCGTGCTCGTCCATGTCGTGACCAAGAAGGGCAAGGGCTATGGGCCCGCCGAGGCCTCGGCCGACAAGTATCACGGCGTCAACAAGTTCGACGTGGTGACCGGCGCGCAGGTCAAGCCCAAGGCCAATGCGCCCGCCTACACCAAGGTCTTCGCCGAGGCCCTGATCAGCGAAGCCGGCCGCGACGACAAGATCGTGGCGGTGACGGCCGCCATGCCGTCCGGCACCGGCCTCGATTTCTTCGGCAAGGCCTTTCCCGACCGCACCTTCGACGTCGGCATCGCCGAGCAGCACGCCGTCACTTTCGCGGCGGGGCTGGCGACGGAAGGCTACAAGCCGTTCTGCGCCATCTACTCCACCTTCCTGCAGCGCGGCTACGATCAGGTCTGCCACGACGTCGATCTGCAGAAGCTGCCCGTGCGCTTCGCCATGGACCGCGCCGGCCTGGTCGGCGCCGATGGCCCCACGCACGCCGGCGCCTTCGATCTCGCCTATCTCGGCTGCCTGCCGAACATGGCGATCATGGCCGCGGCCGACGAGGCCGAACTGGTTCACATGGTGGCGACCGCCGCCGCCTACGACGAAGGCCCGATCGCCTTCCGCTACCCGCGTGGCGAAGGCGTCGGCGTCGAAATGCCGGAGCGCGGCGAGATTCTCGAGATCGGCAAGGGCCGCATCATGCGCGAGGGCTCGAAGGTCGCCATTCTTTCGCTCGGCACCCGCCTCGCCGATGCGCTTGTCGCCGCCGAGGATCTGACGGCGCGCGGCTTCTCGACAACGGTCGCGGACGCGCGTTTCGCCAAGCCGATCGACCGTAACCTGCTGCGCCGTCTGGCCGCCAACCACGAAGTGCTGATTACCGTGGAAGAGGGCTCGATGGGCGGCTTCGGCGGCCATGTGTTGCATCTGCTTGCCGAGGACGGCCTGCTCGACCGCGGCCTGAAGGTGCGCACGCTGACGCTGCCCGACGCCTATATCGACCACGATTCGCCGGAAAAGATGTATGCGGCGGCCGGCCTCGACGCGAAGGGCATCGTCTCCAAGGTCCTGTCGGCGCTCGGCGACGAAAAGGGCGCGGCGCGCGTGATGATCGCGTGATAAGCCTTTCTCCTCGTCCGTGAGGAGACCCATGCAGGACTGCCTGTTTTGCGCGATCGCGCGCGGCGACGTGCCGTCGCATCGCGTATGCGAGACCGACGATCTCGTCGCCTTTCTCGACATTCACCCGATACGGCCGGCCCATACGCTGATCGTGCCGCGCGCCCATTACGCCTATTTCGACGACATGCCGGAAAAGCTTGCCGCCGACATCGTCATGCTCGGCCAGAAGCTCGCGCGTGCGATGAAGTCCGTCTACGGCGTCGAGCGCGCCGGCTTCGCCTTCATGGGGTTCGACATTCCTCACGCACACGCCCATGTCCTGCCGGTGTTCGAGCGCGACGACATCACCTCGCGTCGCGCCATAGCGGAAGAGAAGGTCACCTTCCGGCCGCCGCCGCGGGCGGAGGACGGCGATCTGGCCACGGCCGCCGCGCAATTGCGCGCCATCCTCGGCTGATGACCCGCATCGACATCGCCCTTGTCGAACGCGGCCTGTTCGCGAGCCGCGCCAAGGCGCGCGAGGCGATCGAGGCGGGGCTCGTTTCCATCGACGGGCGCAAGGTCGCCAAGCCGTCGGAGCCCGTTGCGGCCGAGGCGAAAATCGAGGCCAGCGCGCCCTACGAATGGGTGTCGCGCGGCGGCGTGAAACTGGCGGCCGCGCTCGACGCCTTCGCCATCGATCCGCGGGGTCTCGCCTGCCTCGACATCGGCGCCTCGACTGGCGGATTCGCCCATGTGCTGCTTGCGCGCGGCGCGAAGAGCGTCACGTGCGTCGATGTCGGGACCGGGCAATTGCATCCGATGATCGCAAGCGATGCGCGGGTGTCCGCGATGGAGCAGACGGACGCGCGAAAACTCGTCGCCTCCGATCTCCTTGAGGCGCCGGCGCTGATCGTCATCGACGTCAGCTTCATCTCGCTCGAGCGCATCCTTCCGCATGTTCTGACGCTCGCGGCGCCCCGCGCGAAACTCGTCGCGCTGATCAAGCCGCAGTTCGAGGCGGGGCCGGAGCATGTGAAGAAAGGCGTCGTGCGCGACGCCAGAATTCACGCAGCCGTCTGCGCCAGGATCGAGAGGCTCGTCGCCGAGAGCGGATGGCCGCGCATCGGCCTGATCGACTCGCCGATTGCGGGCGGCGACGGCAATCGCGAGTTCCTGATCGCGGCGGAGCGCCCATGACTCTCGACCTCAACGCGCGCTTGACGATCGAACGCCTCGGCGCGCGCGGCGAGGGCGTTGCGCGCGCCGGGCGCGGCCTGGTCTTCGTGCCCTACGCGCTGCCGGGCGAGACGGTGCTCGCCGAAGTCGACGGCGAGCGCGGCAAGCTGGTCGAGGTGCTGGAAGCCTCGCCCGATCGCGTTGCGCCGATCTGCCCGCTCTACGGCGAGTGCGGCGGCTGCGCCGCGCAGACGCTGCGCCACGAAAAATATCTCGCGTGGAAGCGCGAGCTTCTCGTCGACGCCTTGCGCGCCGCGCGTCTCGACACGGAGGTGCGCGCATGCATCGACGCGCATGGCGCCGGCCGCCGCCGCGCCGTCTTTCACGCGCGCGTCGATGCGCGGGGACGGGCGACGGTCGGCTTCATGCGGGCGCGCGCGCATGAACTGATCGCCATCGCGTCCTGCCCGCTGTTTGCGCCGGGGCTGTCGCGCGCGCCGGCGGCGGCGCAGGCGATCGCGCAGGCGCTGGCCGTTCTCGGCAAGCCCCTCGATATCGCGGCCACCGCGACCGACGCCGGGCTCGATTTCGATATTCGCGGCGCGGGCAAGATCGAATTCGATCTGACGCAGGAACTGATTGCGCTTGCGGAGACGCACGATCTGGCGCGGCTCTCCAATCATGGCGTGACCCTGATCGAGCGACGGCCGCCTGCTCTGCGCGTCGGGCGCGCCAGCGTCACGCCGCCGGCCGGCGGCTTCCTGCAGGCGACCGTGGCGGGCGAACAGGCGCTGGCGGATCTCGCCCTTGCCGAAATCGCATCGGAAAAAAGCATCGCGGATCTCTTCGCAGGCGTCGGCACATTTGCGTTGCGCCTTGCCGAACGCGCCGAGGTTCATGCGGTGGAACAGGATCAGGCGGCGCTGACCGCGCTGTCGAAAGCCGCGCGCGCCGCCTCCGGCCTCAGACGCGTGACGACGGAAGCGCGCGATCTCTTCAGGCGCCCGCTCTTGCGTGCGGAACTCGGGCGTTACGACGCCGTCGTCTTCGATCCGCCCCGCGCCGGCGCGGAGGCGCAGGCGCGCGAACTGGCGGCAAGCGATGCGCCGCTGGCGATCGGGATCTCCTGCAACCCGCAGAGCTTCGCGCGCGACGCGCGCATTCTCGTCGACGGCGGCTACGCGCTGGAGCAGGCGACGCCCGTCGACCAGTTCCGCTATTCCGCCCATGTCGAGATCGTCGGCGTGTTCAGGCGCGCGACGAGGAAGAAGCCGAAACGCGGGCTGCTGTCCCGATAGCGGCGAGGCCTGCGTCGTCCGTCGACCGCCTTCCCGGTCATGGCCGGGCTTGTCCCGGGCATAATTCGATCGCAATCAAATCAAGAGCGCCTGTCCGACCGGCGTCTGCAGGTCCGGCCCCTCGTTCCTGTGGTTGTTGACCTTCGGGGAAACCTCGAAGAACTCGATCTGGCCGTCCGGCGCGGGCTTCAACATTTCCGTGCGAGAAACGCGGTCGTCGGCGCAATCGAGCCATCGATCGAAATCGGCGGGCGCGATGATCGCCGGCATGCGCTCGTGGATGGCGCAGGTCGCGCCGTTCGCCGATGTGGTGATGATGCAGCCGGTGTCGACTTCGCCGCCCTGCGGGTCCGACCAGGTTTCCCACAGGCCCGCAAAGCCGAGCGGGCCTCGATCGCGAGCGCGAAGAAGAAAGGGTTGCTTAACCATTTTGCCGCGCGCATCGGTCAGGCGCCGCCACTCATACCAGCCGTCGGCGATGAACAGGCAGCGTCGCCTTCGAATGCCGGCGCGAAAGCTGGGCTTCGTCTCGATGTCTTCCGCGCGCGCGTTGATGATGAGCGGAAACGTCTTCGGATCCTTCACGAAGCCCGGCAGAAAGCCCCAGCGCACGAGGCCGAAATGGCGACCGCCGCCTGCCGCCCGCACGATGGGAACGGGCTGCGTCGGCGCAACATTGTAGCGTGGCGGAAAGTTCGGCTGCTCGGCATAGCCGAACAGACGTCGCATCGCTTCGGGCGGCAGGGTGATGGCGTAGCGGCCGCACATGGCAGTTCCCCGACAGCGCATCCTCTAAGGAAGCGCGAAAGAAGTTGTTATGGAATCCGTGACTAGTGTGACGCGACGAGGGCAGCGTCGAAAAGCATGTCTTTGAGCGAGGACCATAACGCCGACTATGACTGCGCGGGCGCGGGCTCGCTGGAGTCGCGCGCCATGGCGCTGGTCAACCCGGCTTCGGGTCTCGCCAACGATTTCCTCAATGTTTACAACGAAATACTGATGCTGATCGAGCTCCTGCCGGCGATGCCGGAGCTCGCCGACGACATAGCCGCCTGGCGTCCCGCCAGCTACCGCGCCTATTTCATGCAATCGCCTCTGCCTGGAAGCCATGCCGCGCTCGCCGTCTATGCGCGGCTCGAGCCGTCCTTCCGCGCCCTGTTCGAGGCGAATGTCGAAAGACTCGCCGAATGCGGCGTCGCCGCCGTCGACGCCATCTCGCGCGCCGTCGCCGCCGGCGCGAGCGACTGTGGGGAGCAGATCGAGGAAGTCTGCGCGCAGGCGGCCGCGCACATGCGCGGCGTCCTGCACGCGACGGAACTGCTCATCAATCACGGCCATCTTGTCGAGGGCCGCGATCCGCAGATGATCGCCAACGAATTGTTCTCGGCGGCCTGAAGCCCTGGCGCGTCGCCGATAACTCGACCCTCGCCCCGAGGGCGAAGCGTGTCGAATTTCGAGTCAGGCGCTCAAGCCTTCCCCTTGCTGAGAAAAGCCGTGAAGGCCGCCTTCGCGTCGTCCGAACGCAGGGCCTCGCCAAACGCGACCATCTCCCGCTCGATCGCCGCCTCGATCTCCCTGCGGTCGCCGCGCATCAGGCGCCGCGCGGCGCGTAGCGCGGCGGGCGGCTTGGCGGCGAGTTTGCGCGCCGCCTGCATGGCCGTCTCGCCCAGCAGGCCAGCGGGAACGATCCCGTTGATTAAGCCGAGCTTCTCCGCCTCCTGCGGGCCGAAGGCTTCCGCGAGCAAAATGTATTCGCTCGCCTTGGCCATGCCGAAGCGCGCCGGCGCGAGAATGGAGGAGGCCGCCTCCGGCACGAGCCCGAGATCGAGGAAGGGCATGCGGAATTTCGCGGCCTCGGTCGCATAGACGAGATCGCAATGGAACAGCAGCGTCGTGCCGACGCCGACCGCGACGCCGTCGACCGCCGCCACGATCGGCGTCTCGAGCATCGCGATCTTCTTGATGAAATAGGTTGCGCGCGGTTCGTCGCCGCGCGTGGCGGTGGCGAGAAAGTCCGCGAGATCGTTGCCGGCGGTGAACGAGCCGCCGGAACCTTCCAGCATCACGGCGCGAATGTCGTCGGAAGCGTCGGCCCGCTCCAGCGCGGCGGTCATGGCGTCGTACATCGGGCCGGTGAGCGCGTTCTTCTTCGCCGGCCGGTTCATGGTGATGCGCATCACGCCGTCGGCGACAGCGACTTGAACGTCCTCGGTCATTTCTTCCTCTTTCTTGGTATCGTCGTTCCTAGATTGCGAGCAGGGCGGCGGCGTCGCGCACCGTGGCCGCGCCTTGCGTCACCGCCTGCTCGAGCCCGCCCGCGCCCGGCGCAAGATTGCGCGCAAAGAAGCGCGCGCTGGCGATGCGCGCGGCGTTCGGCGCCTCGGTTGCGCCGTCGCGATGGGCGGCGAGCGCAATCGCGCCGAGCAGGGTGCCGCCGCGCGCGAGGCCGAACAGGCGCAGGTAAGGCGAGGCGCCGGCAAGCGCGTCGGCCTGCGCGGAGCCGAGAACGCCGAGCATGTAGTCGGTCGCGCGCGCCAGCGCTTCCACCGCTTCGCCGAGCGGCGCGGCCATCTCGGTGAGTTCCGGCGCGTTCGAGCCGCGCAGCTTCTCGATCGTTGCGCGCATGTCGGCGATTTCCGCGCGCACGGTCTCGCCGCCCGACAGCGGCAGCTTGCGCGTCGCCAGATCGATCGCCTGGATGCCGTTCGTGCCCTCGTAGATCGCGGCGATACGCACGTCGCGCATGAATTGCGCGGCGCCCGTCTCCTCCACGAAGCCCATGCCGCCGTGCACCTGCACGCCGATGGAGGCGACCTCGTTGCCGATGTCGGTGGCAAAGGCCTTGGCGACCGGCGTGAGCAGCGCGTTGCGCTCGCTCGCCGCCTTCTTTGCGGCGGGATCGTTCAGGCGATGCGAACGGTCGAGCGCGCCGGCCGTGGCGAAACAGATGGCGCGCACCGCGTCGGTGGAGGCGCGCATCGTCATCAACATGCGCGCGACATCGGGGTGATGCACGATCGCGTCCATGCCCGATGTCGTCGAGTTTGGCGCGCGGCCCTGCCTGCGGTCGCGCGCATAGGCGAGCGCATGCTGCGTCGCGCGTTCGGAAATCGCGACGCCCTGCATCCCGACCGAAAGACGCGCCGAGTTCATCATCGTGAACATGCAGGCGAGGCCCTTGTTTTCCTGGCCGATCAGCCAGCCGGTCGCGCCGCCCTTGTCGCCATAGGCCATCACGCAGGTCGGCGAGCCGTGGATGCCGAGCTTGTGCTCAAGGCTGGCGCAATGCACGTCGTTGCGCGCGCCGAGCGAGCCGTCCGCGTTCACGAGGAATTTCGGCACGAGAAACAGCGAAATGCCGCGCGTGCCGGCCGGCGCGTCGGGCAGGCGCGCGAGCACGAGATGCACGACATTGTCGGTCATGTCGTGATCGCCGTAGGTGATGAAGATCTTGCTGCCCGTGATCTTGTAGGACCCGTCCGCCTGGCGCTCGGCGCGTGTGCGCATGGCGCTGAGATCGGAGCCCGCCGAAGGCTCCGTCAGGTTCATGGTCGAGGTCCATTCGCCCGAGACCATTTTGGCGAGATAGATCGACTTCAGCTCCTCGCTCGCATGCGTCTCGACCGCGTCGATCGCGCCGAAGCCGAGCAGCGGGCAGAGCGCGAAGGCCATGTTGGCCGAATTCCACATTTCCGTGCAGGCGACGTTGAGAAGATGCGGCAGGCCCATGCCGCCGTGATCGGGCGAGGCTGTCACCGCGTTCCAGCCGCCCTCGATCCATTGGCTGTAGGCCTCGCGCCAGCCGGGCGACGTCTTCACCACGCCGTCTACCAGCTTCGCCGGCGTGAGGTCACCGTTGCGATTGATCGGAGCGAGCCGGTTCTCCGCGAATTTCGCGGCCTCGTCGAGCAGGGCCTCGGCGGCGCCGTCGGCAAGATCGGCGTATATTCCTTCATCGACGCCTTGCTGCAGACCAGCGGCGTGCTTCATGGCGAAAAGCATGTCGGCGACAGGCGCGCGATATGTCATAGATCCCTCCCGCGAATGTTCCCGCCTTGATACAACGCCGCAAGGCGCGAAGCACCGCAGCTTTTCGATGCGAGACCGAACATCCGTTCGTTCATGACTAAACCAGATCGCCGGACCGGCAAAGCGCCTTGACCCAATCGACCCGCACCTCGGCCCGAATTCTTTTGCCCGACGCTCAGGGCGTCGCCGAAGCGGCGGCGCTCCTGCGCGGCGGCAAGCTCGTCGCCTTCGCCACGGAGACGGTCTACGGACTGGGCGCCGACGCGACATCGCCCGAAGCGGTCGCCAAGATTTACGCGGCAAAGGGTCGGCCCGCCTTCAATCCGCTGATCGCCCATGTGACAGGTTTCGAGGCCGCGCAGCGGGAAGCACGGTTCTCGGACGTCGCGGAGCGGCTCGCGCGCGCCTTCTGGCCGGGCCCGCTCACGCTCGTACTGCCGCTGGCCGATGGCGCCAGCGTCTGCGAGCTCGCGCGCGCCGGCCTGCCGTCCGTGGCGCTGCGCGCGCCCGATCACGCGATCGCGCAGGCGATGTTGGCGGCCGTGGGACGCCCGGTCGCCGCGCCTTCCGCCAATCGCTCGGGGCGCGTCAGCCCGGTGACCGCCGCCCATGTGCTCGAGGATCTCGGCGACAGCATCGACGCGGTGCTCGACGCCGGTCCGACCGCGGTCGGACTGGAGTCGACCATCGTCGCCTGTCTCGACGGATCGCCCGTCCTGCTGCGCCCGGGCGGCGTTCCGCGTGAGCGAATCGAGGCGCTGGTCGGTCGGTTGGCCGCGCCGGTCTCCGGCAAGGTCGAGGCGCCGGGCATGCTCGCCTCGCATTATGCGCCGCGCGCGCGCCTCAGGCTCGACGCGCGGGAATTGCGGGAGGGCGAAGCGGGCCTCGATTTCGGCGGCCGGTTCCGCGCGGGCGTCGGCGGCCCGGTGCTCGATTTGTCTGCGCGCGGCGATCTGGTCGAAGCGGCTGCACGGCTATATTTCTGTCTGCGCGAACTCGATGCGACCGGCGCCGCCGCCATTGCCGTAGCGCCTATCCCCGCCGACAATATCGGCGAGGCGATCCGAGACCGTCTGGCCCGCGCGGCGGCGCCGCGCGCCGATCCTGGAGCAAAGTGAGAAATTTCGCCGGCGCCTGCTATTTAGAATCTCTATTAAGCGTAGTGGTTTACACAAGGTCATCGAACGAAATTGAAAATTGCCGATACTGGCTCGATCAGGCCAGGAAACTGTTTATGGGGCGGGGGCGCGAGCGACGGCGATCTTCGCGGGGTGGTGTGAAATGAATTGGGACGATTTCCGCCTGGTGCGCGCGATCGCGGAGGCCCGGTCGCTCGTCGGCGCAGCGGATGCGCTCGGCCTCAACCATTCGACAGTGTTCCGCCGACTCGGCCAGATCGAATCGACGCTCGGCCGCCCGTTGTTCGAGCGCTCGCGCGCCGGATATGCCGCGACCGGCGCCGGCGAGGAGATGGTGGCGCTCGCCAACCGCATGTCGGACGGCGTTCTGGAGTTCGAACGGCGGCTCGCCGGGCAGGATGAACGACCCCGGGGCGAGTTGCGGGTCACGACCACGGATTCGCTCTTCGCATCGCTGCTTGCGCCGATGTTTGCGAGCTTCCGCACCGCCTATCCCGAGATCCGGGTCGACATCATCGCATCCAACGCCTCGCTCAATCTTTCGCGCCGCGACGCGGACGTGGCGATCCGTGCGACCTCGGAGCCGCCGGACACGCTGGTCGGCCGCAAGGTCGGGCCGATGGCCTGGGGCGTTTACGGCAAGGCGGGCTCGGAATTCGCAAGATGCGACCCGCTGGGACCCGAGGCCGTGTATATCGGCTTCGGTCCGCCGATGGAGGAGATCGAACCGGCCGTGTGGATCGCGCGAAATGTGCCGGCGGCGCGCGTCGCAGCGCGCGTCAACAGCATGCATATAGCGGCGCTCGCCGCGGCAGGGGGCCTGGGTCTGGCGGTCCTGCCGCGCGCCGTGGGCGACACGATGGGCGAGCTGACGCGTGTCAGCACAAGGCCGCCGACCACCAGCGCCGTCTGGCTGCTCACGCACGCCGACCTCAAGGGCGCCGCGCGCGTGCGCGCCTTCATGGACCACGCCTGGAGCTATCTGTCGCGGGAAAAGGCGCGGCTGGCGGGCGAGTAGCGCACGCGCAAGAAAAACGCCTCATGCGCGACGCATGAGGCGCGTTTCAAACGGTGTGACGTCAGGCGATCGAGACGATCGCGGCCTTCTCGTGCTTGACCTCGACCTTGTCGCCGACTTCCTTGCCGATCAGGGTCTTGGCGAGCGGGGCGACATGCGGAATCAGCCCCTTTGCGGGATCGGCCTCGTCCTCGCCGACGATCCTGAAGCTTTCCTTCTTGCCGTTCGCGAACTTCACCGTGATCGTGTGGCCGAACCGCACTTCGGACTTGTCGGCGATCGGGTGGACCAGCTCGGCGTTGGCGCGACGCGCGCTCCAGTAGTTCAGGTCACGCGCAGCCATCGCGATGGCGCGGCGATCGCGATCGTGCTCGCCCTTGGCGAAAGCGACGCGCGCAGCCTCCAGCTCACGCTCGATCTGCGCGAGGCCTTCCGGCGTCACGAGATTGCGGTGCGGGCTGACCGGGCGCTCGCCAATGTCCTCGACCGAGTCGCTGTCGTCGTT
This sequence comes from Rhodoblastus sp., assembly GCA_046349085.1. GTDB lineage: Bacteria > Pseudomonadota > Alphaproteobacteria > Rhizobiales > Beijerinckiaceae > JAJXWB01. The sequence goes on along the minus strand of JAXMDA010000016.1, from coordinate 9,602 downwards.
TTCGCGTGTGAATGCGCTGCTCATCTATCCCCGCCTTGATCGCATTGTCGGGAAACCATCGTCTTCGTATGTGGCCCTGTCCTTGATCCAAATCTAGACCGCCCGGCGGCGAAATCATGTCGCCGCCCGGCTCCCCGGATTGGCTCAGGCGACCTCGACGACCACGCGGCCGCGCGTCTGGCCGGCCAGGATGTCCGCCGCCACGCGCGGGGTGTCGGCCAGCTTGACCGTCGTGGTCATGGCCGCCAGCTTGGCGCGGTCCAGGTCCTTGGCGAGCCGGGCCCAGGCCTCGCGGCGCAGCGCCTGCGGCGCCATCACGCTGTCGACGCCCAGCAGAGACACGCCGCGCAGGATGAACGGCGCGACGGTGGCCGGCAGGTCCATGCCCTGCGCAAGGCCGCACGCGGCCACGGCGCCGGCGTATTTGGTCTGCGCCAGCACGTTGGCGAGCGTGACCGAGCCGACGCTGTCGACGGCGGCGGCCCAGCGCTCCTTGCCGAGCGGGCGGCCGGGCGCCGAAAGTTCGCCGCGATCGATGATCTCGTTCGCGCCGAGGCCGCGCAGATAGACTTCTTCCGACGCGCGGCCGGTCGAGGCGATCACATGCCAGCCGAGCTTGGCGAGCAGCGCGATCGCGACCGAGCCGACGCCGCCGGCCGCGCCCGTCACGAGCGCAGGGCCGCGGTCGGGCGTCAGCCCGTGCTTCTCGAGCGCCAGCACGCAGAGCATGGCCGTGTAGCCGGCGGTGCCGATGGCCATCGCCTCCGCGGGCGAGAGGCCGGCGGGCAGGGGCGTGAGCCACTCGCCCTTCACGCGCGCCTTCTGCGCATAGCCGCCCATATGCGTCTCGCCGACGCCCCAGCCGTTGAGGATGACCTTGTCGCCCTCCTTGAAATTCTTGTTCGAGGAGCTCGCCACCACGCCGGCGAAGTCGATGCCGGGGATCATCGGGAAGCGGCGCACGACCGGCGACTTGCCGGTGATCGCCAGACCGTCCTTGTAGTTCACGCAGGAGTGCGACACGACGACCGTGACATCGCCTTCCATGAGGTCGTGCTCGGCGAAATCGGTCAGGGCCGCGCGATAGCCGTTGTCGTCCTTGTCGATGCGGATGGCCTTGAAGGTGCTCACGAGTTGTCCTCTCCCGAGAAGGGTCTGAATTTGATTGTCTGGAGTCCTAGACGCGAAATCAGGCCGGAACAACCTTGGCGAGGGCGGGCTTCTCCTCGATCGGCAGGTTGATGAGCGCCGAGGCGACGCCGAGCGCGATCGACAGGATCCATACCCACGAGTAGGAGCCGGTCGCCTCGTAGATCGTGCCGCCGAGCAGCGCGCCCAGAAATCCCCCGATCTGGTGGCTGACGAAGGTAAAGCCATAGAGCATCGCGAAATTGCGCTGACCGAACATGATTCCGACCAGCGACGAGGTTGGGGGCACGGTCGACAGCCACAAGAGCCCGGTGACCGCCCCAAACAGCATGGCCGAGAGGGGCGTCGCGGGAATGACTAGGAAGGCGAGCGTGCTCAGGGCGCGCGCGAAATAGATGAACGCGAGCAGATAGCGACGCGGCATGCGCGTTCCGAGCCAGCCGGACGTCAGCGAGCCCACGATGTTGAAAATGCCGATCATCGCGAAGGCCCAGCCGCCCGTGCGCGGGTCGAGGCCCTTGTCGGTGAGATAGATCTGGAAATGCGTGGTGATGAAGGCGAGCTGGAAGCCGCAGGTGAAATAGCCCGTCACCAGCAGCACGTAGGAGCGGTGCGAGAAGGCCTGCGCGATCGCCTCGCGAATGGTCGGCGCGGGCGCGGCGCCTGCGGCCGGCGCGGGTTCGCGCGGCGAGGCGAGGACGAAGGCGAGCGGCACGATCGCCAGCATCATCGCCGCGAAAATGTACGACGTGTTGCGCCAGCCGAAGGACTGGATGAGCCCGACGGCGAGCGGGGCGAACAGGAACTGCCCGAGCGAACCGGCCGCCGTGCCGAAGCCGAAAGCCATCGAGCGCCGGTTCTCCGGCACGAGCCGCCCGAAGGCGCCGAGCACGAGATTGAACGACGCGCCCGACAGGCCGAGCCCTATCAGCACGCCCGCCGACAGATCGAAGACGAGCGGCGTGGTGGAGGCCCCCATGATGATGAGCCCCGCGCCGTAGAGCGCGGCGCCCACGATCAGCACCCGCGGCGCGCCGTACTTGTCCGCGAAGCCGCCGGCCAATGGCTGGCCGAGACCCCACAACAGGTTCTGCAGGGCGATAGCGAGCGAGAAGACGTCGCGCGTCCAGCCATTGTCGACCAGCACGTCGCGCTGGAAGGCGCCGATCGACGAGCGCGGCCCGAAGCTCAGGATGGCGATCGCGCAGCCGGCGGCGATGATGAGTTCGACGGGGATTTTGGCGCGAGGGTTCGGGGCCGCGGCGGCGGGGTTGGACATGTCGTTTCCTTCGGGAAGGGCGCGAATCTATCCGAAAGCGACGGCGGTGGCCATTGCGCGCGGCGGGGCGGGCCGATGCGTTGAATGCGGGACAGAAACCCGGCTGTCATCCCGGCCGCAGCGAAGCGGAGAGCCGGGATCGAGAAGGCCGAAGGTGAGCGCTGGATCCCGGATCGGCCTACGGCCGTCCGGGATGACAATTCCGCGATCGATTACATGTTCGCGTAATTCGGTCCGCCGCCGCCTTCCGGGCAGGTCCAGTTGATGTTCTGCGCGGGATCCTTGATGTCGCAGGTCTTGCAGTGCACGCAGTTCTGCGCGTTGATCACGAACTTCGGATCGCGCTTGTTCGCCTCGTCGGCATAGACGACCTCGTAGACGCCGGCCGGGCAGTAGAGCCGCGCGGGCTCGCCGTATTCCGGCAGGTTCCTGGCGATCGGGATCGACGGGTCCTTCAATTGAAGGTGGACGAGCTGGTCTTCCTCGTGGTTGGTGTTCGACAGGAACACGGACGAGAGCTTGTCGAAGGAGAGCTTGCCGTCGGGCCTGGGATAGACGATCGGCTTGACTTCGCTGATCGGCTTCAGCGTCGCATAGTCCGGTTTGCCGTGCTTCAGCGTGCCGAAGAACGAAAAGCCGAACAGCTCGTTCGTCCACATGTCCAGACCGCCGAGGCCGACGCCGAGCGCCGTGCCGAACTTCGACCACAGCGGCTTGACGTTGCGGACCTTCTTCAGGTCCTTGCCGATGTCGCTGTCGCGCCATTCGTTCTCGATCTCGACGACTTCGTCGTGCGCGCGGCCGGCGGCGAGCGCCGGCGCCAGCTTCTCGGCCGCCAGAATGCCCGACAGCATGGCGTTGTGCGAACCCTTGATGCGCGGCACGTTGACGAAGCCGGCCGCGCAGCCGATGAGCGCGCCGCCCGGGAAGGTCAGCTTCGGCACCGACTGCCAGCCGCCCTCCGTGATCGCGCGCGCGCCATAGGCGATGCGCTTGCCGCCCGACAACGTTTCGGCGGCCACCGGATGCGTCTTGAAGCGCTGGAATTCGTCGAAGGGCGACAGCGTCGGATTCGAATAGTTGAGATGCACCACGAAGCCGACGACCACCTGGTTGTCCTCGATGTGATAGAGGAACGAACCGCCGCCGGTGCTCATGTTCAGCGGCCAGCCGAACGTGTGCTGGATGGCCCCCGGCCGATGCTTGGCCGGATCGACCTGCCAGAGCTCCTTGATGCCGATGCCGAACTTCTGGAAATCGCGTCCTTCCGTCAGGCCGAATTTCGCCAGCAGGCCCTTGGTCAGGGAGCCGCGCGCGCCCTCCGCGAACAGCGTGTAGCGGCCGCGCAGCTCCATGCCGCGCGTGAACGAGGCCTTCATCTCGCCTTCGCGGCCGACGCCCATGTCGCCCGTCGCAATGCCGACCACCGCGCCCTTGTCGTCGTAGAGCACTTCGGAGGCGGCGAAACCCGGATAGATTTCGACGCCCAGCGCCTCGGCCTTGGCCGCCAGCCAGCGGCAGACGTTCCCGAGCGAGCCGACATACTTGCCGTGATTGTCGAGCAGCTTCGGCATGGCGATGTTGGGCAGGCGCAACGCGCCCTTCGGCCCGAGGTAGAAGAACTTGTCCTCGTGCACCTCGACAGTCAGCGGACGGTCGGCTTCCTCGCGCCAGTCGGGAAACAGCCTGTCGAGACCGATGGGATCGACGACGACGCCCGAGAGAATATGGGCGCCGACCTCGGAGCCCTTCTCGACCACCACCACGGTTGCGTCAGGCGAGATCTGCTTCAGCCGGATCGCCGCGGCAAGACCGGCAGGTCCCGCTCCCACGATCACGACGTCATATTCCATCGCCTCGCGTGCGGGCAGTTCCTGAGCCTCGGCCATGACGTTCCTCTCGTCTTTCGCAGGTTCGGACGCCGTAATAGTTTATATGTAAACTGTACGCAAGCCCGGAATTGAAACCCATGGATAGCAAGCCCTGCGGGCCTGGGAAATGGCAAGTATGCTTTCGCCATGCGACATTGCGCCTTCGCCCGGCGAAAAGCCACGGGATGGCCCTTCGCGAGCGGGAAGGGCGTCGTGACGATTGTCAGTGGCCGCGAGCGTATTGGGAGCAGGGAATACGGTCGCAAGAGGCGGCCTGACGACGCCCTCTCACCGCAACAGCGTCGCCTTCGCCCACCAGTTCGGATGGTCGCGCCTGATCACGCGCGCCGCGCGCGCCGCCTGATGGCGGTCGCCGAACAGCGCAAAGCATGTCGCGCCCGAGCCTGACATGCGCGCGAGCTTTGCGCCGCGCGCCGCGCCAAGCACCGCCAGTACGGCGACCACTTCGCGCGCGATCACGCCCGCGGGATCTTCGAGATCGTTGCGGCCCTTCTTCAGCGCGCTCGTCAGCGTGTCGGCGCTCATCCCCTGTTCGATGACCGGGTGCTTGCCAAAGCCGTAGGATTGGCCGGGCTGCAAACCGAGCTCCGAAAACACGGCGCGCGTCTCGACGGGCGTGCGGGGATTGACCAGCACCGCGGGCATGGGCGGCAGGCCGAGCTTCGGCCCGAGCGTTTCGCCTGCGCCCGTCATCATGCGCGCGGCAGGATCGACGCAGACCGGCACGTCCGCGCCGGTCGCGCGCGCCGCCTGCATGAGCCTGGCGTCGTCGAGCGCGATGCCGTTCAACCGCGCCAGCAATCGCAGCGCGGCGGCCGCATCCGACGAGCCGCCGCCAACACCGGCGGCGACCGGCAGGTATTTGGCGAGCGCGAAGGCGCCGACCTTCAGCCCCTCCACGCGCTCGGCGAGATTGCGCGCCGCGCGCAACACGAGATTGTCGTCGCCTGCGCCCGCGGCCTGCGCCGTCGGGCCATCAACGCGCAACGACAGCCCGCCGCCCGGCGTCAGCGTGAGATGATCGCACACGCCCGCAAACGCCACGAGGCTCTGCAATTCGTGATAGCCGTCTGCGCGGCGTCCCTGCACGTGCAGCGTCAGATTGATCTTGGCCGGCGCGCGCGCCGCAAGCGCGGCCGTCACGACTTGCTCGCGCCTTCCACCTGCGCGGCCATGCGCTGGGCGGCTTCGCCGCCCTGTTCGCGCAAGCCGGCGACGACGCCCGCACGATCGGCCGCGTCGCGGTTCTGCGACAGTTTCGCCTTGCCTTCGATGCGCGCGATCTCGATCTCGATGCCGACGATGCCGCGAAGCATGACGTCGAGATAATCGGCTGGCGCGTCCTCCACCTTCCACGGCGTCGCGCGTCCGGCCTCGTGCACGTCGGTGAGATCGCCGACGAGCCTGCGCAGCCAGTCGCGATCCTCGATCGCGCGCAGCCGCCCGTAGACGTGCACGGCGGAATAATTCCAGGTCGGCACGACCTTGCCGGTTTCGCGCTTCGTCGCGTACCAGTCGGGCGTCACATAGGCGTCGACATCCTGGAAGACCACGAGCGCCTCGCGCGATCCGTCGGCCTCGCGCCATTGCGGATTGGGGCGCGCCAGATGCGCGCGCAGCACGCCCGTATGTTCATCGAGCAGGAAGGGCGCGGGGTTGGCCATCAGGCCGCCCGGCCCGCTGGTGACGAGAAGTCCGAACGGCCGCGCGCGAATGAGGGCGACCTGCGCCGCGCGATCCTCCAGCTTGAAATAGGGCGGAACGAACATAACGCTCAGCCGCCATTCTTCTTGCCGGCGTCGGCGGCCTCCGACTTCTCGTCGACAATGCCGCTCTTGATCTTTTTCAGGATGTTTTCGAGATCTTCCGGCTCGGGCTTGAGGTCGCGCGCGTGGTTCCACTGGAACTGCGCCTCGAGCTTGCGTCCCACGCGCCAGTAGGCGTCGCCCAGATGGTCGTTGATGACGGGATCGCTAGGCTTCAGATCGACCGCGCGCTCCAGCTCCTTCACGGATTCGTCGTAGCGGCCGAGCCGGTAATGCGCCCAGCCGAGGCTGTCGACGATATAGCCGTCCTGCGGCCGCAGCTCGACGGCGCGGCGCAGCATCTTGAAGGCCTCGTCGAGATTCATGTTCTTGTCGACCCAAGAATAGCCGAGGTAGTTCAGCACCAGCGGCTGCTCCGGAAAGAGCGACAGCGCCTTCTTGAAATCGGCTTCCGCCGGCGGCCAGTTCTTGGCGCGCTCATAGGCGATGCCGCGATAATAATAGAGCGACCACAGCGCCTTCTCGGGCCCCTTCGACAGCGCGATCGCCTTCGTATAGGCGTCGATCGCGCCGGTGAAATCCTTGCGAGAGCGCAGGAGGTTGCCGAGCGCGGTCTGCGCTTCGGCGTCGTTGGGATGTTCCTTGACGAGATCGGTGAGGAGCTTTGTCGCCTCGTCCTTCTTGTCCATCGTCTCGAGCAGAAGCCCGATCTGGATGTCGGCGTTGACGCGCAGCGGCGATTTCTCGGAAACGGAATCGTAGGCGTCGATCGCCTGCTCGTTCTGCTTGAGCCGTTCGTAGACATCGGCCAGCGTCACCAGCGCGAGGCCGTTGTCCGGCTCGAGGAACAGCGAAAGACGCAGGTAGATCATCGCGGCGAGTTCGTCGCCCTGCCGTCCGCCGACGGCGCCGAGCCCGTAGAGCAGCTCGGCCGCGCCCTGCCGCGCATTGCGCACGAAGGGCTCGAGCGTTTTTCCGGCCGCAAGCTCTGCAAGCGCCGACGTCACGATCGGATGGCGCGGCACGATCTGGTCGAAGGCGGTGTAGACCTTGATCGCGCCCTCGCGATCGCCATGCTTCGACAGGAAGCGGGCATAGGAATCGATCAGCCGCAGCGTGTTCTTGTCCGTGCCGTAGACGGTCTCGTAGCGCTTGCGCGCCTCGTCGGTCTTGCCGGCGACGTCGGAGATCAGCGCCGCATGGTAGTCGCGGAAAACGCCGAAAGCCTCGTCGCGCAGCTTGTCGACAAGCGGCAGCGCCTTCGCGCTCTCGTTGGAGCCGACATAGCTCCAGGCGGTCAACAGCGTCGCGGTCAGATCGCGCTGCCGGCCAGATCCGCCCTTGGCGAGATAATTGCGGGCGCCCTTCCAGCGCTTCTGCTCGATGGCCCGCACGCCCAGCGCAAGGTTGGCGAGCCCGTTTGCAGGATTGGCGCGCACCAGACGTTCGGCCAGGCCGAAAGCCTCGGGCATGTTGCCGTTCGCGAGCGAGGCGACGAAGGCGCGTTCGGCCAGTTCCGCATTGTTCGGGTCGGCGCGCAGCGCCTCGCGGAAATAGGTGGAGGCGGCCAGCGTGTCGCGCTCGGCGCCGGCGACCAGCGCCGCCAGATAATTGCCGGCCGGGCTCTCGCCGACTTCGAACGGCGTTGAAACGGCGACGCTTTCACGCGCTGCCGCGGCCTGGCCGGCCCACAGGGCGACGACGGCGCAACCTGTCGCGGCGGCGAGGCGCGCCAGCGCGCGGGGCGCGAAAACCTTGGACAAGACAGATGAAGACACGCGGGCTCTTTCGATGGGCGTCCGGGACGCGAAATGCAACGCCTTGGCGGGCGGGGCCGAGAGGGCAGATTCTCCTGTGAACATGGCCGTTTTGGGCCTGATCGGCAAGCGGCCCGCCCGCCCGGGTGGACATGCGGCCCGCCAGCCCCCATGTCGAAGGGGCGCAGGAGGAAATCTTGGCCCAGCCGATCGTCGTCACAGTCTCCCACAATCTGGGCGCAGCCGAGGCGCAGCGCCGGATTTCGCGCGGTCTCGAAAAGGGCAAATCCGAACTGGCGAGCCTGTTCTCGACTTTCGACGCCGACTGGAAGGCCAATCACGCCGATTTGCGGCTCGTCGCGCTGCATCAGCAGATCAATGCCGGGCTCGACGTGTTCGACGACGTCGTGCGGGTCGAGGTGAGCCTGCCCTGGTACCTTGCGCCGCTGCAGGACAAGATCGCCGGCGCCCTCAAGCGTCAGAGCGAGAAATCGCTGCAGATCGGGCAGGGGTGAAGGCCAGGTCACGGCGGCAAATCGTCGATAGGCGCCCCAGCCAAACGCATTTGTCGGAGATCATTCGACAGGGCCACGACGGCAGCCTAAAGATCATCGCGAAAGTGGTCTGGTGGGGTGTGTGAGCATGATCGCGGTGCTTCGTAACATAGCGATTGCCGGCTTTATCGCCTTGTCGCTTGTCATGGCCGTGGACGTCGTGCGGGCGGTATGGCGGGCGACGTTTGGAGCGCCTCCAGAAACGGCGCGCTCTGCGACTCCGGCGACGCCCGATGCTCCGATTGCCGACGCCTCCGCTGCGATCGATATGTATGGCAAGATCGTCGCCGCTAACCGCGTCTGCCCGCAATGGAGGGTCAATGAAGGCGCGATCACGCTCACTTTCCTGAAGTTCGGGATTGCGGTCGACGACCTGAAGCCCGGAGGTCGCTTCAACGGTCGGTTCCAGGACGCCCTCAAAGAGAGTTCGACCGCGTTTTCGCGGGATCCAAAGGGCGCCTGCGAGACTGCCACAAAGGCCCTCCTCGCCGCTGGCTGGTTCGTCTCGTCCTAGCGGTTTTCAACCTGGTTTAGGTCGCCTCGACCGCCTCGTCCCGGCGAATCCCGCGGGCCATCTGATTTGACGCGTTGCAGCAGCGGCGAGGGTGGCCGAGTTGAGGGACGACATGGGCGGGATCGAACAATTCTTGCGCACCGCGTCGCGTGGCGCATCCCCAGAAGAGCGGGGGCCGGGCGGCCGATGCCAGCGCACTCGGCTCACTCCCGGCGGTCGACCGCGCGCTTTGCGCCGGATTTCCCTGCGCTGCTCGCCGCCTACCGCGCGTCGGAGCGCCATTTGATCTGTCGCATCACAGGGCGGTCGAGCTGTGATGCGCAAGATCACTTGGCCAAGTGGGACTATCCGGAATTGCGCGGAAGTTGGCGGTCGTCGCCGTAGAGAAATGGGCGGTTGGCGGCGGGCGGCGGTTCAACATGCGCGAAGAGGCCGCGACAGATCAAATGGCCATCTGCGCGCGGCGTCGGCTGGCGCGATCGACACGAACCCCCGGAAAACCGCTAGGCGGTCCGGCGGGCGATCGCGAAAGATGGAAATGGGCAGGGGTGGCCCGGATCCGGCGGCGCCATCGCGAGCCGCCGACATTTCTAGGGCGAGCACGGATTCTGCGAAAATTGTGCGCTGCGGGAACCTGGAAGTGGAAAACGGCTTTCTCAACCGTTTTGAAGCGCCTTCAAGGCCATACGCG
>JAXMDA010000015.1:0-47465 GCA_046349085.1 Rhodoblastus sp. | reverse complement strand
CGTTGGAGCAGGAGTGGTCGCTTCGATCATTGAATGATTGAAGCGAACAGTCCGTCGCGACAACGGATTCAAGAGTTTGTGCAAGTGCGGAACGCCGCACGTGCACGCGGCGCCGGCGTCGTCGCTTCGATCATCGAGTAATCAGCCGGGCATGCCGACCAGAGGTCGGCGGTCTCAGCGATCTCAGCAAGCGCGGGTCTCAGACCCGCGCTTTTTCTTTGGTCGGGGTTGTGCCTTCGGACACAGCTTTTCTTCACGCCCGTCTGTTAGGTCCTGCTGCGAAAGCGCCCAATCGGGCGCCCGCACAATCCGCGAGGCCAACATGATCGTCTCAACCACCAACGACGTCGCCGGCTACAAGGTCGTGCGCCATCTCGGGCTCGTGCGCGGCATCACCGTGCGCTCGCGCTCGGTCGTCGGCAATTTCGTCGGCGGCATCCAGTCGGTGTTCGGCGGCAAGCTGTCGGTCTATGTCAGCCTCGCCGAAACGGCGCGGCAGGAGGCGTTCGACCACATGTGCGAGCACGCGACGCAGGGCGGCGCCAACGCCATCATCGGCATGCGCTACGACGCCAACGAGATCATGGACGGCATCACCGAAGTGCTGGCCTACGGCACGGCGGTGTGGGTCGAGCCCGCCTGATTCCGCACATCGGCTGTGCGCGCGCTTCAGGAGCGCGCGTGTTGACCCGGCGCCTGCCTCGGATAGGATTGTCCGACAATCCCGCAAATGGGATCGGCCGGGAGGAAATCATGACAACTCGCAAGTCGCCTCACCGCGGCGCGCTGCTCGGCGCGGCGCTGCTCGCCTCGACCATGCTGGCGCCGCTCGCGTCGGCGCAGGACGTGAAGCCGCTCAAGATCGGCGTCCTGACCGACCTGAATTCGGTCTATTCCGACATCGGCGGCAAGGGAAACATCGAGGCCGCGAAAATGGCGATCGAGGATTTCGGCGGCCAGATGTTCGGCAAGCCGATCGAGCTGGTCAGCGCCGACGCCACCAAGCCCGACGTCGCCGCGACGCTCGCGCGCAAATGGTGGGAGCAGGAGAATGTCGACGCGATCATCGACATGCCGACGTCGGCCACCGCGCTCGCCGTGATGGAACTTTCGAAGCAGTTCGAGAAGCCGCTGCTCATCACGGACGCCGCCTCGTCCGACATCACCGGCAAGTCGTGCTCGCCCTACACGGTTCACTGGACCTACGACACCTATTCGAACGCCAATACGGTCGGCAAGGCGATCGTGAAACAGGGCGGCGATAGCTGGTATTTCATCACGGTCGACTACGCCTTCGGCCATTCGATCGAGAAGGACGTGTCCGGCGTCGTCACGAACGCCGGCGGCAAGGTCGTCGGCTCCGTGCGCCACCCGCTCAACTCGCCGGACTTCTCGTCCTACCTGCTGCAGGCGCAGCAGTCTAAGGCGAAGGTCATCGGCATGGCCAACGGCGGCGGCGACACGATCAACCTCATCAAGCAGGCCGGCGAATTCGGCATCACCGCGGGCGGGCAGAAGCTCGCCGGCATCGTGATGTTCATTTCCGACATCCACAGCCTCGGCCTGAAGACCGCGCAGGGCCTGATCATCACGGAAGGCTATTACTGGGACAAGGACGACCTGTCGCGCGAGTTCGGCAAGAAATTCTTCGCCCGCATGAACCGCATGCCGACGATGAACCAGGTGTCCACCTATTCGGCGACGATGCATTATCTGAAGGCGGTGAAGGCGGTGGGCGCGCGCGACACCAAGCCGGTGATGGCGAAGATGCGCGAAATGCCGGTGCGCGATTATTTCACGCAGAACGGCGTCCTGCGCGAGGACGGCCGCATGGTGCATTCCATGCTGCTGCTCGAGGTGAAGAAGCCCGAAGAGAGCAAGTATCCCTGGGACTACTACAAGGTGCTGGCCGAACTGCCGGGCGACGAGGTCTTCCGTCCGCTGAAGGACGGCGGCTGCCCGCTGGTGGCGGGGAAGTGACAGGAATTCGGGAGTGTGGCGGGCCTCAGAGGCTCGCCACCACCTTCAGCCGCTTCACCTGACCGCTGAGGAAGGCGTTCAGGAACTTCTGATAGTCGCGGAACGACACGCAGCCGTTGGACTGGCCGCTCGGTCCGAGCATGTAGGTGTGAGCGAGCAGGCCGGAGCGGCCGTGCACCGACGAGTTGATCGGGGTGAGGCGGATGGCGCGCACGCCGTGGAACAGCGCCTCCCGCTCGCGCAGGTCGTAGACGGCAGGCGGCGTCACGCCGCGCATGCGCAGATGGGCGAAGCTCGGCTTGTCCATAAACTCGCCGAGGCCGGAATGGGCCTCGAGCCGCGTGCCGTCGGGCAGATGCACGACCTTGGCGGAAATGTCGTAGACGGCAGTGAAGCGGTCCGACGCCACGTTCGACGCGGAGTCCGAGGGGGCGACGCCGGTCAGGCGCGATCCGCCGCCGGTCAGGCCGCCATCGGGGGCCGCATAGGCCATCGCCGGATTCGGCGAGCCGCCGGCGCCGCCGAACAATTTCTCGAAGAAGCCCGGCTCCTTCGGCGGTTCCGCCTTGGCGACGGTCGTGCGGCCGCCACGGAGCGCGCGGGACGCCCGCGGCTGCGCGGGCTCGCCGGGCGGCGTCGTTTCCGTCTGGGCGGTCACGGGACCGCGCGCGGCGGGCTGCGGCGCAAGATCGGCCGGCCGGCGTGGCGGCAACGGCGAGAAGGTCTCTTCCGGCGCCGTCATCGCGAGGTCGAGCGGGCGCGGGACCGGCATGGGGGCGGCCTGCGGCGGGCCGAGCGGGCGCTCGACCTCGGACAGCCGGCCGCGCAGATCGGTCATCTGCGCCGACGCAAGGGTGGTCGCCGGCTGGAGGCCCGGATCGGACACAGGGTCGAGCGAGAAGGCGGTCGGCTTGCCGCCGAGCGCATAAGCGGGGTCAAGCAGTTCGGCGCCTGCGCGCAGCGCGATGCGCGGGGCGAGGGGGCCGATCGGCTCCGCCTTGCGCAGGGCCGGCGCTTCCGGCGTAGCGCCCGTCTGCAGCATCTGCGCGCCGACAACGGAGAGAAAGGCGATGGCGGCGGCGCCGCCCGCCAGGCTGGCGCCGGCGCGACGCCAATGGCGGCGGCGAGGCAACCTGAATTCCTGGGGTTCGTCGAAACCGTAAGGATCTGTCTGCATGCAGCCCATGCTTCCGCTACGTGCGCCCTCTACTTGCACTCGCTCACGCGACGTTGGAGGGCGCTCGCAACGACACGGCTCACCAGACGAGGCTGGCGGGCTCGTGTCTTACGAAGCCGGCCCGCCCGTCCAATGCCGAGCAATTGAAGCTTTTTTTGGTTAAGCGCCTGTAAATGAATCAACGATTCGTCGAACAGCGCTTCGCGATTCGCTCAATCGAAGCCCGCGACGATGGCGGCGACTTCCGCCTGAGCCTTGGAATCCAGCGGTTTTTGCGGGGCGAGGGGATCGCCGACCGGATAGCCCTGCGACATAAGCCCGCTCTTGATGCAGGCCGCCAGACTATACTTCGCAAAGGCCTGATTGAGCCGCCAAAGGCGTCTTTGCAGCGCCATTGCATCGTTCCAGGCGCCATTTCGACATAATTCGTAAAGCCTCACGCTGGCGCGCGGCGCGACGCAGGCCGGGCCCGCCATCCAGCCCTTGCCGCCGATCAGCATGACGGCGGCGGGGATATGGGCGGAGGCGGCGAATATCTCCATGCGGCCCTCGACGCGCTCCATGATCGACAGCAGGCGGCCGGTATTGACCGACGCGTCCTTGAGATAGCGGATATTCGGGACGTGCGAGAGGCGCTCGATGACCGGCAGCGACAGGTCGGCGCGCTGGAAGTTCGGATTGGTGTAGAGCGTGACCGGCAGGCTGGTGGCCGACGCGACCGCGGCGAAATAGCCGTGGATCGAATCGTCGTCGAGCGGAAAATAGGCTTCCAGCACCGCCAGAACGCCGTCGGCGCCGAGGCTCTCCCATTCGCGCGTCTGGCGGACGGCTTCGGCGGTGGTCGTCGCGGCGACGCCGGCGATCACCGGCACGCGGCCGGCGGCGGCCTCCACGACCACCTCGACGACGCGGCGCTTCTGCGCGTGCGTCAGGTAGGCGAATTCGCCGGTCGAGCCCAGCGGCGTAAGGCCGTGCACGCCCTTGGCGATGAGATCGTCGCAGAGGCGCGCGAGCACGCCGTCCATGACGCGGCCTTCCGCGTCGATCGGCGAGACGAGATAGGGAAAGACCCCGTGGAAATCCTTGTGCATGAGACGCCTCCTGCCGCCATGGTGGCGGTTGGCGCGTTGCGCGACAAGGCTTGCAGGCAAGGCGCGACGTCGCTATGACAGCGCGTCCGCTGCGGCCGGCTGAGCCGGTCGCCCGCAGGAGTGTAGCTCAGTTGGTAGAGCACCGGTCTCCAAAACCGGGTGTCGTCGGTTCGAGCCCGGCCACTCCTGCCAGCGGATCAGATCGCCGGACAAATCGACGCCAAGAATCCTCGACGCGGTAATTCAGCTCCGCGCTCAGTTCGGCGGGGGCGGCGGCAGGCTGAATGCGTTGGCGCGCGACGAGAGCATGAGGGTCATCATCGCGGGGGGCGTCCATTTGGCGAGCAGCGCCATGGCCTCGCGACGCTTCGCATCGACGGTTTCGGCAGGCGCGGCGCTCTCGGCCGCAGCGTCCGTTTCGGCGGCCTTCAGGGCCTCCTGCGATTTGGCTTCACGCATACCCCAACTCCGATTTCACTCGCCCATTAGGCCGTTACGGCTGGAAGGTCCAGATGAAACTCCGCGTTTCCGCCGTCACCGTCACCGCTATGCCGCGCGCGCCGAGCGCCGGATCGGCCGCCTTGTAGACGAGCCCCGTCTGCGTGTCGGTGACGGTGGAGCGCTGCAGCACCGCCGGGTCGCCCTCCCAGCCCAGATAGACCACGCCGCTCGCCGGGCTGGCGTGCAGGTCGAACTTCCACGATGTCGCCGTGGCGCCGAACGCGCTCTGCGGCTGGCGGAAGTCGGTGGCGTAGGTCCCGGCCTTGGCGCCCCATTCGGGATGCGGAAAGGCGATGTAGAGATAGGGCGCCGAAAACGGCGTCATCGACGGCAGGTCGTGGCGGTCGTAGCCGACCTGCGCGTCCGGCATCAGCCCGAAACGGACCGAGCGCTGCTTCCAGCCGGTCGCCGGGTTCTCGACCTTGAGCAGCACGTTCCAGCCGGCCGCGACCGCTTGCGGACGAACGCCGCCAGCGACGCCGCCGGATGCCGGCGTCTGCGCCTGCGCGGCGCCGGCGAAAGCGCTCGTGGCGAGCAGGCTGGCAAGGACGATGCCCAATGAATGGGATTTCGCGTGCTGCGGCATGGCGATCTTCCGTTCGATGGAGAGGACGGGGCGCGACATGGTCACGGCCGCGTCGTGGCGAGCTTGGGGACAAGCAGTTCGACCGTATGGCCTGCGCCGCCGGCCAGCGCCTGCACCCAGAACGAGCCGAAATACGGCAGGTTGCCGATGTTCGGCGCGGTGTCCGAATAGACGTCGTAGCTCGTGCCGTTCCAGGTCCAGAAGGTGGCGGCGAGCACGTTTGCCGCAGCCGCCTGGCTTGGCGTGTAGGTGGACGCCGAACCATCGACGCGCACGCGCGCCTGCGACCAGTCGACAGCCCACGGGAAGGGATTGCCGAGCAGGTTGTAGCGGCTCTGGCCCGCGACCGCGGTGACGGAAATGGCGAAGCAGCCATTGGCCGACGCGCAGCCCTGCGCCTGCGTCACCGGCGCCGTGATCGGCGTGGCGGCCGGATCGTAGCCGTCGACGAACATCTTGCCGATGTACGGCGTCTCGTAGCTCTTGATCCAGTAGCCGGTTCCGCGCACGAGCGTGTCGGAGAGCGAGAGCATGACGTACATGGCGGAGGCGGGGTCGTACCGGTAGACGGCCCAGCCCGTGAGGCCCGCCTTGTTCTCCACGCCATAGGTGGCGTTGGCAAAGCCCGTTCGCCCGCCGCTGTCGCTGCCGAATACGGCGCTCACCGTGGGACTGGCGAGCGTGTAGTTGTTGCAGGGCAACGCGACGCGCGTCCACAGCGCGCCCGAGCCCGTCGCGATCGAGGCGCCGGGACCGCAGGAGGGGGCGGCCACGGTATTGAAATTTCCGCCTTCCGAGCCGGAGATCGCGGCGACAAACTCGCTCGCCAGCACCCCGCTCGCGACGACGGCGACGGGGACGTTGCTGTCGGCGCTCGAGTTGTAGCCCAATTGGCCGTAGAGACCGCGTCCCCAACAATAGGCCGCGCCATCGGACGCCAGGCCGCAGCTATAATTGTATCCGGCCGCGACCTGGACCAGGGCCTTGCCGGCCAGGACGCCGCTGACGTCCACCGCCGAGGGAACACGGCTCACGCTGCCGGTCCAACCGCCGCCGAGTTCCCCGTAGCTGTTGGAGCCCCAGCAATAGGCGCCGCCATCCGACGTAACGGCGCATGTGTGCGTGTATCCGGCGACAATATGGGCGACTGACTTGCCGTTCAGCGCGCCGGACGTGTCGACGGCCACCGGCACGCTTTTCTGGGTTGCCGAATTGTCGCCGAGCTGCCCGCTGCTGTTGTATCCCCAGCAATAGGCGCTGCCGCTCGAGGTTAGCGCGCATGTGTGATTGGCGCCCCCCGAAATCTCGATCACCGTCTTGCCCGCCAGCGCCCCGCTGGTCACGACGGCCGTCGGGACAGTGTAGAACCCGCCCGCCGAACCTATGCCCATCTCGCTGTTGGCATTGTTGCCCCAGCAGTAGACGCCGCCGTCTGACGTGACGGCGCAGCCGGTGCCCGCGCCGGAGCCGATCCGCACGACGGTTTTGCCCGACAGGAGGCCGCCGGTGTAGACGGCCACCGGAGTCGAGCTGCTCGTTGTCGTATTGTTGCCGAGCTGGCCGCCGGAGTTCATGCCCCAGCAGTAGATCTTGCCTTCCGAGGTCAGCGCGCAGGTGGAGCTGTATTGGGAGCTGATCTGCACGACCGACTTGCCCGCCAGTGCGCCGCTGGCGTCGATGGCGACCGGGACGTTGCGCTGGGTGGTCGTGCCGTCGCCGAGCTGGCCGTAGCCGTTATAGCCCCAGCAATAGACCCTGCCTTCCGAGGTCAGCGCGCAGGCGTGGCTTTGTCCTCCGCTGACCTGGATGACCGTCTTGCCGGACAGGGCGCCGGTCGCCGTGACGGCGACGGGGACGCCACTGTTGACGGTGCTGTTATTTCCAAGTTGCCCGTTGCCGTTGTTGCCCCATGACGCGACGACGCCCGTTCCCGTCGCCATAGCCTGCGTTGCAGCGCCAACGAGCGGCAGACAGGCAAGACCGACCGCCAGCCTGTTTCGGAAAGGTTGGAACATCGAATTGCCGCGGGCGAAGCGCGCGCGGGAGTTCGGGCGACCTGACAAATGTGACATGGCGACCTGCAACCTGTGCGACCGATGGCCACGCGCGCCCTTGCGGACGCAGACTTGACCGGTCGAATTCCTGCACGGCGCAAGTTTGCTTGCAATGATGCAAGCCAATCTTGCGCGCGCGAATCGTCGCAGAAGGCTGAAGGAATCGTCGCAGAAGGCTGAAGAGCGCCGAGAGAGGCTTCAGGGAGGCGGCGGCTAAGGCCGCCGCCGGCGATCAACGCAGCGCGGCGAGGACGCGGCGCGGCGTCATCGGGATCGTGCGCAGGCGGACGCCCGTCGCGTCGAAGACCGCGTTGCCGACCGCGCCGGGCACGCAGCTACAGGCTGCTTCGCCCGCGCCGAGCGGCGGGTCGTTCGGGCGGTCGATCAACTCGATGATGATCTGCGGAACCTGCGGGAAGCGCAGCACCGGATAGCTCGACCAACTCGTGCTGGTCACGCGCGACCGATCGAACAGCGTCTCCTCGAGCAGCGTCCGGCTGAGCGTATGGATGATGCAGCCCTCGACCTGCGCACGAACGCCGTCGGGATTGATGATTTGCCCGCAATCATGCGCGCACCACACTTTTTCGACGGCGATGGACCCCGTCTGGCGATCGACGACAAGCTCCACGCCCATCGCGACGTAGGTTTCGCTGTGCTTGTAATGGACGTAGGAAATCCCGCGCCCGCGCGCGGGGCCTTTCCTGTCCGCCCGCTTCTTCGGCGCGTTGCGCCAGTTCATCATTGCGCCGAGCCGCTTCAGCGTCTCCAGACCACGGGGGTCGCCGAGCGCGCGCAGTCGAAACTCCAACGGATCGACATTCGCCGCAGCCGCGAGTTCGTCGGCGAAGCTCTCCACGGCGAAGCAGTTCCCGGGCTTGCCGGGACCGCGCAGCGGCGCCGGGCGCAGAGGCGTGTCCTTCAGCCAGTGCGCATGCATCGCCATGAAGCCGGCGCGATACGGCGGATCGGCGTTCGCCGCGATCAGGCCGGGGTTCATGCCCTTGACGTCGTCGAGCCCGGCGTCGGTCGGCCCGATCAGCGGAATGTAGGGCATGCCCTTGGTCGTCTCCGGAATCCAGAGATCGGTGCGCCAGTCGAGGATGGCGCCGGCCGCATCCATGGCGGCCGCCACGTCAATCAGCTGCGGCGGCCCTTTCGGGTCGAAGGCAAGTTCGTCCTCGCGCGACCATTGCACGCGCACCGGCCGTCCGACCGCGCGCGAAAGGATCGCCGCGTCCGCGGCTGCGTCCTCGTGGCCGTTCATGCCGTAGCAGCCGGCGCCGTCGAGATAGATCAGCCGCACCTTTTCCGGCGGCAGCTTGAGAAAGCGCGCGAAGGACGCGCGATTGCCGTGCGTGCCCTGCGACGCCGTCCAGATCGTGGCGGAATCGGCGCCGACATCGGCCACGGCGCAAGACGGCCCGAGCGAGGCGTGGCTTTGCGCCGGCCAGAAATAGGTCGCCTTCAGGCTTCGCGCGTCGGCGGGCAGGGCGGCAGGCGTCCCCTTCGCAACCAGCCTTTCGCCATCGACGGGACCGGCCTTGCGCAACGCGTCCGGCAGGCTCGCCTGATCGGGAAGGGAAGCCTTGCCCGACCATTTCGCCTTGAGCGCGCTCGCGGCGCGGATCGCCGTCCACTCGTCTTCCGCGACCACGGCGAGGAAGTTCCTGATGCGGACGACGCGCGCATTCCTGAATGCGGCGACCGAGGCTTCGTCGACCGAGAGCAGTTCCGCTCCATTGGTCGGCGGGCGCAGGACGCGGCCGTGCAACATGCCGTCGACCTTGAAGTCGTGCATGAAGACATGCGCGCCCGTGCATTTCGCCGGCACATCGGGGCGCGGCAGCGATTTGCCGACGAGCGTGTAGCTTGCCGGGGCGCGCAGCGGCGCCTTGGGGTCGAGTTTCAGCGCGACCGCCGGACCGTCGAGCAGATCGGCAAACCGCACGCCGGCGCCGCCGTTGCCGGCGGTGATGCGTCCATCGACGACGACCAGCGTTTCGGCCGGCGCATTCAGTCTTTGCGCAGCTTTTTCCACCAGCGCGGCGCGCAAGGTCGCGGCGGCGCGCCGCACCTGCATGCCGCCGCGCTGGATGCCGTTCGAGCCGGACGTGCGGCCCTGATCGGGCGTCAACGCCGTGTCGCCTTCCACGTAGTCGATCTTGTCGACGGCGACGCCGAGTTCTTCCGCCGCGATCTGGCGCATGGCGATGCGCAGGCCCTGCCCGAGATCGACCTTGCCGCAAAAGAGCGTGATCTTCCCGTCGCGACCGATCGCCAGATAGGAGTCGACAGCCGAGGGGTCGAGCGACTTCGGCAGCGTTGCGGGCGCGGCCTTCGCGAGACGCGGGCGCGCGACGGAGAACGCCACCGCCAGCGTCCCGCTGGCGAGAAAGGCGCGACGTGAAATGGCGGGAGCATTCATGGCGTCAGCCTCGCTGTCCGGACGCCGCCATGACGGCCTTGACGACGCGCGCATGCGAGCCGCAGCGACAGATATTGCCCGCCAGGGCCGCCCTGACCTGCGCCTCGGTCGGCTTCGGCGTTTTCGCGAGCAGGGCCGTCGCGGTCACGATCACGCCGCTCGTGCAGTAGCCGCATTGCGCCGCCTGATGTTCGATGAAAGCGGCCTGAACCGGGCTTGGCTTCTCCACGGTCCCCAGCCCTTCAGGCGTCGTGACCTGCCTGCCGCCCAGCGCCGAAATCGGCATGAGGCAGGAGCGCACGGACCTGCCATCGACGAGCACGCTGCACGCGCCGCATTGCCCGGAGCCGCAGCCATATTTGGCCGCCGTCAGGCCGAGGTCGCGCAGGACGTAGAGCAGGGGCTTTTCCGGATCGTCGCTGCTGACGATCCTTTCGGCGCCATTCACCTCCAGCCGGTAGCTTTGCATGGCGGTCCTTCAATGCGAAATGCGCATACGGAAAGAGGCGAGCGCAGGCCGCTGCGTCAAACGATCCTGATCGACATGTCCGGCAGGCCCTCGAGCTTGCAGAGCAGCACGTCGCCCTTGACGACCGGCCCGACGTTCTCGGGCGTGCCGGAATAGATGATGTCGCCGGCCTTCAGCTCGAACGCCTCGGACAGTTTCGAGATCTGTTCCGCGACGCTCCAGATCATCTTGGCGAGGTCGGAATTCTGGCGCACGGTTCCGTTGACGGCGAGCGAGATCGCGCCCTTGGTGAAATGTCCCGTCTTCTGAACCGGGTGGATCGGACCGAGGACGGCGGCGTGATCGAAGCTCTTGCCGATTTCCCAAGGCTTCTTTTCGGCCGCCATGCCGTTCTGCAGATCGCGGCGCGTCATGTCGAGGCCGAGCGCGTATCCGTAGACATGGTCGAGAGCCTTGTCGGCGGGAATGTTGGTTCCGCCTGATTTCAGCGCTGCCACCAATTCCACTTCGTGGTGGTAGTTCTTGGTGAGCGACGGATAGGGATGGTCCGCGACCTGGCCGATCGCGACATTCTGGATCGCGTCGGTCGGCTTCTGGAAGAAGAACGGCGGCTCGCGGTTGGGATCGGAGCCGCGCTCGATTGCATGCGCGGCGTAGTTGCGGCCGATGCAATAGATGCGGCGGACCGGAAAGACGTCCGAAGAGCCGGCGATCGGGATCGTTACGGCCGGAACGTCGAACACCGGCTTGGCGCCGCCTTGCGCAAGCGCCGGAGTCGAAGCGGCCGCGCCGGCCGTGGCGGCGGCGGCGACGAAAAATTCGCGTCTCGATGTCATGCGTTTTTCCTCCTGAGCGACCGCAGCGCGGCGCGCTTGGCGCGGCCGTCTGTCATTTGGCGCGCCGGGACCGTTTTTCGCCCCTTGTCGCGTGCGAGGAAAAGGCGAATGCGCAGTCATGTCAACCAACGACGGCGACCGCCGCGCTGCCTCCTCGCGGGCGCCGCCGACCGACGCTGCAGTGCGATAGATCGGTCGCGGCTTGTTGCCGATCAAGGACCGCCGACCCGGTCCGCGGTTCGATGGCCTGGGAGGTTTCAATCCATGTCCAACGACGCCCCGATTTCGCAGGCGCGCTCGAAGATCGCGCGATGGATCGAGAAGTTGCGGCTGATCGCCGAGGTCAATTCGCTGGATGCCGCGAGCCGCGCGCAATTGATGAGCGATCTCCAGTTGAGCCCCGCCGAGTTCGATCAGATGGCGACGCTGTCGCTTTCCTCCGAAGGGCTGGAGCGCGTCCTCGACCTCCTGCACATCGACCGCGCGGAACTCGAGCGCGAGGCGCCGCGCCTGATGTCGGACCTGCGGCGCAACTGCACGATGTGCAAGGACTGGAAGGAGTGCCGGCACGATCTCGACGCGGGGGAGTTTTCGCACGAGGTCGAGGATTATTGCGTCAATCGCGATATTCTGCGGAAGCTGACCTCGCCTCCGAACTGACGGGGCGCGATTCTATCCCGTCATGAACGGCTCTACCCGAAGCGCCGGTCCAAAAACGCGCCCGCGCGCGCCAGGGCCGTCGCGGAGTCGGGAAGTTCGGCGTAGGTCTGAAAGACGTGGATCATGTCCTCGTAGAGATCGAGCTCCACTTCTACGCCGGCCTGCCTGGCGCGTTCCGCGAGCACACATGAATCGTCCAGAATGACCTCGCGGCCGCCGCACTGGATCAGCAGCGGCGGCAGGCCGCCGAGATCGGCGAGCAGCGGCGAGGCCAGCGGATCGCGCGCATCTCCAGACTTGCCGAGATAGCCCCTGGCCATGCCCAGGATCATCGCGCGCTGGTGCATGGGGTCGCGCGCCGCCCGCGTCTCGTAAGTCGCGCCGCTCGCGGTCATGTCCGTCCACGGCGACATCAGACAGGCGGCGCAGGGCAGGGGCAGGTTTTTCGCGCGCGCGGCGAGCATGAGGGAAAGCGCGAGGCCGCCGCCGGCGCTGTCGCCTGCGATGGCGATGCGCGCGGGCGCATGTCCCTGCTCCAGCAGCCAACGCCAGGCGGCCAACGCGTCGTCCACGGGGGCCGGAAACAGGCATTCGGGCGAGAGCCGGTAATCGATGGCGAGCACGCGCGCCTGCGCGGCTTCCGACAGGCGCTGGATCAGATCGCGGTGCGAGGCGATCGAGCCGATGCGAAAGCCGCCGCCGTGCAGGTAGAGGATGGCGCGCGTGGCGTCCGCATGCGGCGCAGCGATCCATTCGGCGTTCATGTCGCCGATGGCGAAGCGATCGATCGGCCAGTTTTTCGCGCGCGGCGCGAAGGCTGCGTCCCAATCCGCGCGCATCTGCTGCACTGTCGTTTCGCGCGTCCAGCGCCCATAGATCTTCTGCAGATCGGCGACGACGTCTGCGACCGCGTCTTCGCTCATACGCCCCCGATGCCCATGCCGCCGGAGACGCCGAGCGTTTCGCCGGTAATGAAGCCCGCCTCGCGCGAAGCGAGAAACAGCACGGCGGCGGCGACTTCCTCCGGCGCGCCGAGACGGCGCAGCAGCGTCATGCCGCGCATGACGTCGAGCAATTTCTCGCCGCCGTCCTTCACCGCGCCTTGCAGCATCGGCGTGTCGATGGGGCCGGGCGCGATGACGTTGGCGGTGATCGCATAGCGCGCATTCTCGCGCGCGATCGATTTTGTGAAGCCGATCACGCCCGCCTTGGCCGCTGCGTAGATCGATCCGCCGCGCGAGCCGAGGCGCGCGGCCTCCGACGCGATGTTGACGATGCGGCCGAATTTCGCCTGCTGCATGGCCGGCAGGACGAGATGCGTCGTGCCGAAGACCGAGCCGAGATTGACCCCGACGAGACGGCCCCAATCCTCGGGCCGCGTTTCGGTAAAGAAGGCGTGCTGGTCGACGCCGGCATTGTTGACGAGCGTGTCGAAGGGGCCGTGCGTGGCGACAATTTGTTTCAGCGCCTCGTAGTCCGTCACGTCGGCCTGTGCGAACACGGCTCCGGTCTCGCGCGCGAGTTCGGCGCCGGCCGCCGCGTCGCGGTCGATGAACACGACGCGCGCGCCTTCAGCGCGGAACGCGCGCACGGCGGCTGCTCCGATGCCTTTGGCGCCGCCCGTGACGAGAGCCGAACGGCCCGCGAAGCTGCCGCTCATTTGCCGGTGAAGACGGGCTTGCGGCGTTCGATGACGGCGGCGAGACCTTCGCGCGCGTCGGCGGTGCCGGACAGTTCCGAGACGGTGCGCGCCTCTTCCGACAGGCAGGCGTCGACGCCCGTGCCGACGCCCGACCACAGCAGGCGCTTGGCGGCGGCCATCGCCTTGGGCGGCCCGGCGGCCAGCTCCTGCGCCCAGGCGGTCGCCGCCTTCTCCAGCTCGGCCTCCGGCACGACGCGGTTGACGATGCCCATCTCCTTCGCCTGCGCGGCCGAAAGGATCGGATTGGTCAGCACGATTTCCGCCGCGCGCCGCAGGCCGACGATGCGCGGCAGCGTCACCGACACGCCGGCGTCCGGCGCCATGCCGACGCGCGTCGCGCCGGCCAGGAATTTCGCCGTGTCGGCGGCGATGACGAGATCGGAGGCGCAGACCAGGCCGAAGCCGCCGCCGCCGGCCGCAAAGCCGTGCACGGCCGCGATGACCGGCGCCTCGAGGCGCATGAGACCGGTCACGGCGTTTTGCAGCCAGGCGGTCGCCACGCGCAGATAATCCGGCATGTGTTCGCCCTTGGAGGCGAATGTGTGCACGTCGCCGCCGGCGCAGAAATTCTTGCCCGCGCCGCGGATGAGCGCGACGCGCACGTCGGGTCGCCCGTGCAGGCCCATGATCGCGTCGCACAGCGCCTTGAGGAATTCGACGTTCATGCCGTTGGAAGCGTCGGGACGGTTGAGCGTGATGGTCGCGACGCCGCCGGCGACGTCGCTCAGCACGAGATTGTCCGATGACATGCGCCGGCGCCTCAGATGATGAAAGACATAGTGTAGATCGCGCGGTCGTTGTTGACGAGCGCGACTTTCTTGCGGGCAAGTCTGAAGCCGTCGCCCGAGCGGCGAAGCGTGTATTCGTTGCGCGAGCCCCAGATCGTTTCGCCGCGCTGGCTCGATTCGAAAACGATGGCGTTGGCGCCGATGCGAATGTCGTCGCCGTCGCGGCCCAGCAGCTCGATATTGCCGATGATGCGCCTGAGGCTCGAGCGCGGGTCCTGCGTGTAGCGCTTGCCTGACAGAAGCTGCCGGACGCGCAGGCCGATGCGCGAGCGGTTGTCGTAGATGATGGACATTTCCAGTTCAGGGTCGGTGTTCTCGCCATTGGCGGGGACCCAGTAGATGGCGTCGTCGGTCCAGAGGTCTTCCCATTCCTCGTAGCGGTGCTCGTCGGCAAGGCGCGCTTCGCGGAACAGGAACTGCTCCACGTCGTGCATGAGTTCGCTGTCGGCGCGTGCGGCGATCATCAGGCTTGCTCCATCAGCGAGCGATAATGCTTCCAGATGCCACGCGACGGGACTTCGTCCGTCGCATGCGAGACGATGAACCCGTCCTCGTCGCGCCGTTCACGATGCTCGCCGCGGCCGAGGAAGACCCAGTCGGTGTCGTGCGCCTCCATGCCGCGCTGCGTGCGCTCGTACATTTCGGAATCGTCGGCGAGCAGGAATCCCGCCGGCCCGACCGAGCCCATCGTCTGCTGGCGCATACGGCGGTTGAGGTCCGGCGCGCCCTTGAACTGCAGCGCCGTGACGTGCTGCACGCTCTCGTTCACGCTGAGCGGCTGAATGACGAACATCTGGATTTCGGCGATGAAGAGATTGGGGAAGATCATGACATGCGGCGTGCCGTCGATCATGATTTCGCGCGCTTTCCTTTCGCCGTAGGCGGCGTTCATGCGCGACACGTAGTCCTGCAGCTTGTCCGGCGTCGTGCCGAACCAACTGAGCGGCGCGTCGCGCTTGCGGAACTCCGGCCGCAGATCGATTTCGGTGTGGCCATTGCCGTAGTCGCGCGTGAGCGCAGTCGATTTCGCGCCATAGAGGCCGCCGATGGCGCTGTCGGCGACGCTGAAGATCGACGAATGCACGAAGGCCGGATGATAGCCGTCGGTCTCGTTCTCGAGGATGAATTTCCAGTTCGCCTTCACGCGATGCTTGAGGAAGCCGGCGGTAATCTCGATCTGGCCTTCGGGCGCCGTCAGGCAGACGCGATCGAGCGTCTCGGCGGCGCCGCCGAGATGTTCCTCGAGGCTCGGGCCTTCCGGGGCGAACGAGCCGAACACGAAGCCGCGGTAGGAGGCGATGCGCGGCACGCGGCCAAGGCCATGCTTGCTCTTGTCCAGGCCCTCGTAGCCCTCGGGAAAGGCGTAGCCGAGCAGCTTGCCGTCGCTGCCGAAATTCCAGGCGTGGAACGGGCAGGTGTGCATCGGCGAATTGCCGCGCTCCTTCGGGCAGACCTGATTGCCGCGATGCGTGCAGCGGTTGAGCAGAAGATGAACTTCGCCGTCGGCGCCGCGGCTCATGATGATCGGCTGCAGACCGATCGACTTGAGCACGTAGTCGTGCGCGTTCGGGATCTCGCTCTCGTGGCCGACATAGACCCAGGTCTTGTACCAGATATTTTCCAGCTCGAGCTCGAAGATCGCGGGATCGCGATAGAGCGCGCCGCGCACGCGGTCGGGCAGGATCATGTCGCGCCATGCGGGCGCGCCAGCCGTCATGTTCATCGACCATCTCCCGATTAGAATAATCCGACCAGTCGTTCTATTATTTAGCGCCCGGGCGCTCCGGTCAAGGGAGGGGCGCCTCATGCGCGCCCCTCGTTTTCCGCATCACTGCACGGGCTTGTAGCTCAGCGTGCCGTAGTCGGCCTGCATGATCTGCACCTTCTGGTTCGAGAAGCGCTGGCCCGGCCCGAACGAAATCGGCGCCATGATCCCCGTCTCCAGATTTTTGGTCTTCTCGATCTCGGCGATGATGCAGTCGCGCGTCAGCGCCGCGCCGCAGCGCTTCGTCGCCTCCACGATCACGCGGCCGGCCGCATAGCCTGCCTGCGAGTAGCGGTTGATGCCCTTCAAATCGCCTTCGGGGACCAGCGCCTTGGCCTTTTCGAGGAAGGCCTTGCCGGCGGGGCCGGCGAGCGGTTCGACGTAGTCGACAGCGTAGATGCCGTCGCTGGCGGGGCCGGCGAGCTTCAGCACCGGCTCGATGCGGCCGGGCCAGAAGATGCCGATCGTCGGCTTGTAGTTGAGCTTCTCCAACTCCTTCAGCATCGCGATGTTCTCGCCGATGATGCCGCCCGCAAGGAACACCTCGGCGCCGGAATCCTTCAGGCGCAGCATCTCCGACGCGAAGTCGGTCTGGCCCTTCTTGTAGTCGGCGGAAAAGACGACGTTGATCTTCTTGTCCTTGGCTATGGCGTCAAAACCTTCGCGAACGGCAAGGCCGTAGTCGTCGTCCTGGGTGACGATCGCCCATTTCTTTCCGGGGTTCCTGTCGGCGAGAAAGCGCGTCAGCTCCTTGATGCCCTGCGTGTAGACCTGGCCGAGCACGAAGATGTTCTTCTTCGGCGGCGTATATTGGGCTTCCGACGGGGCGACGCTGATCATCGTCGGAATGCCCGATTTTTCGAGCACCGGCACGGCGGCCGTCGACTGGCCCGTGCCGGAGATGCCGGTGATCATGAAAACCTTGTCGACGTCGATCAGCTTGCGCACGCCTTGCAGGCTGCGCGCCGTGACATAGCCGTCGTCCTCGGTCAGCAGCTTGAACTTGCGGCCGTTGACGCCCGTCGCGTTCGCCTCGGCGAAGGCCATCTGCATGCCGATCGTGTGCGCCTTGCCGAGCAGCGCCGGCGGGCCGGTATAGGGATTGACCTCGCCGACCAGGATTTCCGTGTCGGTGACGCCCTGTTCGGCGGCGAATGCCGAGGGCGCCGCGAGCGCCAGAGCCGCGACCGCGGCCATCAGTGTTCTCTTCATGACTTCCTCCCTCGTGTTTTCCGTAATTCAGTATCGAAGCGGCCAGTGAGTCCAGAGGCGCCTGGCGTCGCGCCAGACGCCGACCAGACCGCGCGGCTCGAACCGCAGGGCAAGAATGATGACGACGCCGTAGGCGATGCTTTTGACCTCGTGCACGCCGGTCGACAGGATTTTTTCCAAGCCCCCGCCGAACAGCCCGAAGAGAATGCGGATCGCCTCGGGCAGGAGAACGATGAACACCGTGCCGAGCACGGCGCCGAGCGAGGAGCCGAGGCCGCCGACGATGAGAATGGCGAGCGCCTCGATCGACAGGAGGAAGGGAAAGCCCTCGACGCTGACGAAGCTGAGGTAGATGCCCATCAGCGCGCCGGCGAGGCCGGTGATGAGCGCGCTGGTCATGAAGGCGTAGAGCTTGAACGCCTGCAGATTGACGCCCATCGTGCGGGCGGCGATGTCGTTGTCGCGGATCGCCATGAAGGCCCGGCCGATCCTGCTGCGCGAAATGTTGAGGCAGGCAAACAGCG
This sequence comes from Rhodoblastus sp., assembly GCA_046349085.1. GTDB lineage: Bacteria > Pseudomonadota > Alphaproteobacteria > Rhizobiales > Beijerinckiaceae > JAJXWB01. The sequence continues at coordinate 29,692 of JAXMDA010000015.1, read as the reverse complement.
TGAGGACCGCGACGAACAGGCAGAGCAGGGCGAAGGCCGGATCGCTGGAAAAGTCGAGCCCGAACATTTCCGGCCGCAGCACGGTCAGGCCGCGCGCGCCGCCGGTGAACGAGCGGGCCTCGAGAATGAGATTGGCGATGATGTAGGAGAAGGCGAGCGTGGTGATGGCGAGATAGAGGCCGCGCAGGCGCAGCGACGGCAGGCCGACGACGATGGCGAAGGCGGCAGGCGCCAGGCCTGCGGCGAGAAAGCCGAAAATCGGATGATAGTGATATTTGGCGACCGCGATCGCATAGCCGTAGGCGCCGAGCAGCAGGAAGCCGGCATGGCCGAGCGAGATGAGGCCGGTCATGCCGGTGAGCAGGTTGAGCCCGAGCGCGCCGGTCGCGGTGATGAAGACGAGGGTCAGGAGCGACAGCACATAGGCGTTGACGTAGAAGGGCGCGACGACAAGCGCGACGAGCAGCGCGGCGCCCCAGCCCCAGACGAGCCGCGAATCCGAGAGGATGACAAGATCGGCGTAGGTTTCCTTGAAATCGCCGCTGCGCATCAGACCCTCACGATCTCGCGCTCGCCGAACAGGCCGAACGGCTGCACCATGAGGACGACGATAATCATGAGAAAGCCCGCGACATCCTTCATGCCGGAACCGAGATAGCCGCCGGCGAGATTTTCCGTGACGCCGATGATGACGCCGCCGAAACCCGAGCCGTTGACGGCGTCGAGGCCGCCGAGAATGGTCGCGGGGAAGCTCTTGAGCCCGATCTGGAACATGGCCGGCGAAAGATCGTAGACCAGCGCGAACAGGACGCCGGCTATGCCCGCGATGGCCGACGAACAGCCCCAGGCGATGGCGTGGATGCGATGCGCCGAGACGCCCATGAGCAGCGCGGTGCGATCGTCGGCGGCGACCGCGCGCATGGCGACCCCGACCTTGCTGTAGCGGAAGAAAAGGTAGAAGGCCGCCATGATCGCCAGCAGCGTGACGACGGCGGCGACCTGCGCGCTGCGCAGCCCGACGCCCGCCAGATGCGCGACGCCCTTGCCGACGCCGACGTCGAGCGCGTGCGGATAGGCGTCCCAGATCAGCGTGATGAGCGAACGCAGCACGACCGCGACGCCGATCGTGACCAGCACGGTGGAGAAGATGGGCTCGCCGAGCATGGGCCGCATGATGAAGCGCTCGACGACAAGGCCGAGCAGCACGCCGGCGACGATGGCGCCGGCGACGACGACGAACACGTTGCCCGACAGGGTGGTGGCGATCGTCCATGCGATATAGGCCGTTATCATCGACATTTCGCCCTCGGCGAAATTCACGAGGCCGGTGGCCTTGTAGATGACGGCGAAGCCCATGGCGATCAGGCCGTAGATGGCGCCGATGGCTATGCCCGACGCAAGCAGGTCTGCGAGCAGTTTCATGCCTGCGCCCCGTAAATGATCTGCAATTCGCGCTGGAATTTCTTGTTGATGATGTTGCGGCGCACCTTCTGCGTCGCGGTCAGCTCGCCGTCGTCATGGTCCAGCTCCTTGTCGAGAATGACGAATTTGCGGATGTTCTCGACGCGCGCGAATTTGGCGTTGGTCTCGCGCACCAGACCGTCGATCAACTCGACGGTCTCCGGCAGTTGCGACAGCGACTTGTAGTTGGTGTAGGCGAGGCCCTTGTCGCGCGCCCAGCGGCCGACGGAATCGTAGTCGATCTGGATCAGCGCGCCCAGGAACTTGCGGCCTTCGCCGACCACGATCGCTTCCTTGATGAGGCCGGTGTCCTTCAGCGAATTCTCGATCTCGGACGGGGCGATATTCTTGCCGCCGGAGGTGATGATGATCGCCTTCTTGCGGTCGACGACGGCAATCTCGCCATTGTCGAGCAGTTCGACGATGTCGCCCGAATGCAGCCAGCCTTCTTCGTCGACCGTCGATTTCGAGGCGGAATCGTCGAGGAAATAGCCCTTGAACACGCCGGGGCTGCGCAGCGCGATTTCGCCGTCGGGCAGGAGCTTCCATTCCGTGCCTTCGAGCGGCACGCCAGCCGCGCCGATGCGCATGGCCTTCGGCGTCTGCACGAAGCCGACGCCCCCGCACTCGGTGAGCCCGTAGCCCTGCGACACGGGAATGCCGATGATATCGAAGAAGCGGATGGTTTCGGGCGACACGGCCGCGCCGGCGCAAAGGCGCACGCGACTGCGGTCGAGGCCGAGATGCTTTTGCAGGTTGCGGTAGAGAAGCAGCCAGTGAAGGCCGTATTCGAGCCTGTCGAATATGCCTGCCGCGCCGGCCTGCCTGCGGTCGGAGAGAACGCGGCCGCGCTTCAGCGACCAGTCGGCGGCCTTGCGTTGTAGCCAGTTGCTGTCGCCGAGGCGGAACATGAAGTTCTGCTGCATCTTCTCGTAGATGCGCGGCACGCCGACGAAGGACAGCGGCGCGATCTCGCGCACATTGGCGGCGACCGTGTCGATGGATTCCGCAAAATTCACCACGCCGCCGATGACGAGTTGCGTGACCATCGAATAGCAACGCTCCGCGACATGGCAGAGCGGCAGGTAGCAGATCGTCTCGAAACACGGGCGTTCGAGATCGGTCGCCTTCGCATAGCGGTCGGCGGCGTAGACGAGATTGCGATGGCTGAGCATCGCGCCTTTCGGCGGGCCCGTCGTGCCGGACGTATAAACCATGATGGCGACATCGTCCGGGGCGCAGTCGTCGATCGAGCGGTCGAGCGCGGCGTCTGCGTCGGCATGTTCGTCGCGCCAGGCGCGGCCGCGCTGGACGAGCGCCTCGAACGACATGAGCTTGTCGTTGCGATAATTGCGCATGCCCTTCATGTCGACGCAGACGATGGCCTGCACTTCGGGCAGTCCGTCGCCGTTGGCGATGGCGTCGAGCACCTTGTCGGTCTGCTCCTGATCGCCGGTGAAGACGACGCGCGCGCCGCAATGACGCACGATGTATTGCAACTCAGGCCACGGGTTGGTCGGATAGATGCCCGTGACAGGCGCGCCCAGCATTTCGGCGCCGAGATCGGCATAATACCATTCCGGCGTATTCTCGCTGGCGATTGCGATGCGCTCGCCGCGCCGCAATCCCAGCGATTGCAGGCCAAAGGCGACGAGGCGGGCGGTCTCGTAATAATGCGCCCAGGTAAATCGCTTCCAGATTCCGTGCTCCTTCTCGCGGATCGCCAGCGCATCCGGATGCGTCGTGGCGCGCAGGCGCAGGAGCTGCGGCAGGGTGATGTCGGCGGCTGCGCGACGAGCCGCGAGCGTTTCGAGGCCCTCAGAGCGCATAAGCATTGCTCTCCGCGGGCTCCGCCGGCCGGCCGCGACGACCGAGATAGGCGTCGAGGACGGCGGGATCGTTGCGCACCTCGTCCGGCGTTCCGCCTGCAATCTTCTGACCGAAATTCAGCACCTGCACGCGATCGGAAATATCCATGACGACGCGCATGTCGTGCTCGATCATGAGCACGGTGACGCCGAGTTCGTCCCTTATGTCCAGAACGAAGCGGGCGATGTCCTCCGTCTCCTCCTGGTTCATGCCGGAGACCATTTCGTCCAGCAGCAGCAGTTTCGGCTCGCAGGCGAGCGCGCGGGCAAGCTCCACGCGCTTCTGCTGGCCGTAGGACAGATGGCCGACCACGGCATTGCGAATATGCTCGATCTCGAGAAACTCGACGATCTCCTCGACCTTTTCGCGCGCCGCGATTTCTTCATTCCGCGCACGACCGAAAAAGAGCGCGGCTTCGAGCACGCTCGATCTGGTATGCACATGGCGGCCGACGAGAATGTTCTCGACCACCGTGCCGTGCTTGAACAGCGCCAGGTTCTGGAAGGTGCGGCCGATGCCCAGGCGCGCGAAATTCGCCGCCCGTTCACGCGTGATGTCGGCGCCGTCGAAAACGATGCGGCCGCTCGTCGGCCGCAGCACGCCGCTGATGAGATTGAACAGCGATGTCTTGCCGGCGCCATTGGGGCCGATGACGCTGCAGATCTCGCCGCGCGCCACGTCGAAGCTGACGTCGGACACGGCGCGCAGGCCACCGAAGGTGCGGGTCAGCGCTTCGACCTTGAGAAGCGCGCTCACGACAGCCACCTCTTGCGCCGCTTGTAGTGCTTGACGTCGCGCATCGACTTGTGCGCGCCGGACCGGCCGGCGCCGAGGTAGAATTCCTGCACGTCCTCGTTGCGCGCGAGCTTGTCGGCCGGGCCGTCGAGAACTACGCGGCCGTTTTCGAGGATGTAACCGTAGTCGGCGATTTCGAGCGCGCGCGCGGCGTTCTGCTCGACGAGCAGAACGGTCAGGTCGAGCCGCCGCTTCAGGTCGACGATGATTTCGTAGATGCGGTCGATAATCATCGGCGCAAGGCCAAGCGAAGGCTCGTCGAGCGCGAGCAGGCGCGGGCCGCTCATCAGGCCGCGCGCGATGGCGAGCATCTGCTGCTCGCCGCCCGACATGTAACCTGCGATCTGGTCGCGGCGTTCGGCGAGGCGCGGGAACAGTTCGAAAGACTGGTCGCGTCGTTCGCGCCACAGCGAGGCCGCGGCGGTAAAGCCGCCGACCTGCAAATTCTCCTCCACCGTCAGCGCAGGAAAAATGCGGCGTCCTTCCGGCACGTGCACGACGCCCCGCCGCACGATTTCGTCTGGCGCAAACGCGCTGATATCGGCGCCTTCGAGATGGATGGAGCCATTGTCGATCTTGCCGTCTTCCGCATAGAGAATGCCGGACATGGCCTTGAGCATCGTGCTCTTGCCGGCGCCATTGGAGCCGAGCAGCGCGACCAGCGCGCCCTTGTCGGCCTGCAGGCTGACGTCGCGCACCGCCTCGATGGCGTCGTCGTAGACGACTTGAAGATTGCGGAACTCCAGCATGGGCGTCGCGCCCTGCGCCGATCGATCTGCTGACACGGCTGCGCTCATGCGTTCAGCGCGCCGCTTGGCGCGCGGGCGCGGCGCGTTCGGCCATGATGGCGTCGACGACGAGCCTTGCGGTCTCGGCGCAAGCCTGCGTGCCGCCGTTGCCGTAGTCCTTCACGGCGTCGCCCACCTGCCAGAGGCCGCGCACTTCGGTCTCGCGTTGCAAATCGTATCCGGCGCAGGCGCGCTGCGCCGGCCAGTCGTCGCGCATCACGCGGATCGACAGCATCTTCGCCTTCCGGTCGAAGCCGGGAAATTGCTCGCGCAGGTCCTCCAGGCCCAGCGCCTTTTCCGCCTCGCTGTCGAAATCGCCGAGGGCCGGCTTCGGCACAGCGTAGGCGACATAGAGATGCCAGCCGGGCGGCGCGAGTTCGGGACAGGCGGCGGTCATCGTCGCCATGTTGCAGAGGCGCCGCGTCCTGCCGAAGGTGACGATGCCGGGGGCGCTGACCAGCGGCTCGCGGCTGGCGAAATTGTAGACGATGTTGGCGGCCGGCCGCAGGTCCGCGACGCGCCTGACATAGTCGGCGGAAAAGGCGTTCGCGCCGGCAAGCGCGAGCGTGCCTTTCGGGCCGGCGTTGCTGACGACGCAATCGGAGACGACGCGGATCGTCTCGTCGCCGCGCCTGACGATGACGGCGCGGACCGCGCCGTCCTCGATCTCGATGGATTGCGCGGGCGAGGACAGCCAGACCTCGCCGTGCTTCGCCACGGCGTCGGCGAGCGCCTGCCAGACGCCGATCGTGCCTTGCGGGCAGAAGCCGAAGCGCTTGAACGCGCCCTTGCTGACGAAATAGGTAAGGAAGGCGCGCGCCGGCAATTCGTCCGCATTGCAGGCGAAGATCGCCGCGCAGAGATTGCGGAAGATGGCGTGAACGCTTTCGTTCTTCGTGAATGTCGAGAGCCATTCGGCCGTCGACTGGCGCCCGTCGGGCAGGGCGCCCGTGCGCGCTTCGGCGAATTTTTCCATGATGCGCGCCGCCTGTTTCGTCATCTGGCCGAGCAGCAGGCCCCAGCCGCCCTTGCCGACGTCGACGACCTTGTGGTCGAGGTAGAAGGCGGAGGCGGGCTCGGGAAAGCGCAGGTCGAGCGGCGCGCCGACGAGATTGAACGTCTCCTCGAAGACGCCGCCGACCTCGAGCGCGATGGCGCCTTCGTTCACGACGAAGCCGTCGATGATGTTGGTCGTGGCGCGGCCGCCGAGCTTGTCGCGCGCTTCGACGACGATGGGGCGGAGACCCTGGTGAACGAGCCGCGCGGCCGCACACAATCCTCCGGCGCCGGCGCCGATGACCACGGCGTCGGCCTGAACCTCTCTCATGCGTTCCCTCCTGACCCGACGTGGCGTTACCGCTCTTGTGGCCAGCGCTTTTACAATTAATATAAACCGGACGACCGTTCAACTATTTTGATCCGTCGCCTGTGCATATTGCAAGGGGCGGCGCGCGGTGTGCGCGGGCGGAGAAACGGAACGACCATGGCGCGCACCCGATCGCCCAAATACGAGGACATCCAGCTCGGCATATTGAAGAAGGCCGCGCGCCTGTTCGCGACGCATGGCTACGAGCGCACCTCCATCGGCGATCTGGTGCGCGCCTGCGATCTGTCGCGCGGCGCGATCTACCATTATTTCGAATCGAAGGAAGCGATCCTGTTCGCCATGATGGATTCGCTGGTGCGCGGATTGCTGGAAACGCTGACCGAAGCGGCGGCGGCGGAGGGCGACCCGGTCGAGCGGCTCGGAAACATCATCGTCGCCTTCGTCGAATATAATGCGCGCTCGCCGGACGAGCAGGTCATCCTGCTCAACGACATCGGCGCGCTCAGTCGGGCCGAGCAGAAGCAGATACGTTCGATCGAGAGACAGGTGGTCGATCTCGTCGCGGATGCGATCGCCGCCGCCGACACGCGCGGCCTGGTCACGCCGCGCACGCGCAAGGTCTACACGATGATGCTGTTCGGCATGATAAACTACACCTACACCTGGTACGACGCGAAGGGGCCGGTGAAGCCGCGCGACCTTGCGCACATGGCGGCGGACCTGTTCTTCAACGGCCTCCAGCCGGACGGGCGGACCGCGGCGAAACCGCCGCCGCTACGCGTCGCGAAGACTGCGCGAAGCTGAACGTCAATTCACCTTCTTCACATCCGCTTCGCGACTTCTTCCAGCATCACTTCGGTCGCGCCGCCGCCTATGGTCAGCACGCGCGCGTCGCGCGCCATGCGCTCGATCGGCGTGCCGCGCATGAAACCCGTGCCGCCATGCAATTGCAGGCAGCCGTGCACGACCTCCTGCAGCACCTCCGGCGACAGCGCCTTGACCATCGAGACTTCGCGCACGCAATCGCGTCCCTCGGCGGCGAGCTCGGCGGCCGAATAGGCGAGCGCGCGGGCCGCGGCAGTCTTTGACGCCAGGCTGGAAAGCTTCTGGCGCACGGCCTGCTGGTCCCATAGCGTGCCGCCGAAGGCGCGCCGCGTCTTGACGTAGTCGACGGTCAGTTCGATCGCCTTGGCGCTTTCGCCGGCGCAGATGCCGCCGATGCAGATGCGCTCGTTCTGGAAGGTCTCCATGATGGAGTAGAAGCCCTTGTTGACCTCGCCGAGCAGGGCGTCCTTGCGCACGCGCACGTTGTCGAAGGTCAGCGCCGCCGTGTCGGAACAGAGCCAGCCGTGCTTGTCGAGCTTCACCGCCGAGACGCCCGGCGTATCGCGCTCGACGATGAACAGCGAAATGCCGCGGCTGCCCTTGGCCTCGGGGTCGGTGCGGGCGGCGACGATCAGCAGGTCGCCGTAGACCGCGTTGGTGATGAACATTTTCGACCCGTCGATCACCCAGTCGTCGCCGTCTTTGCGCGCGCGCGTCTTCAGGCCGGCGACGTCGGAGCCGGCATGGGCCTCCGTGACGGCGATCGAGCAGATCGTCTCGCCGCGCACGATGGCGGGCAGGTATTTCGCCTTCTGTTCGGGCGTGCCGCGCAACACGATATGGCCGGCCGACATGTCGGTATGCACGAGCACGGACGAGGTGAAGCCGCCGAACGTGCAGCGCCCGAGTTCTTCCGAAAACACCATGGAGGCGAGAGGGCCGAGGTCCGTGCCGCCGTATTCCACGGGATAGCGCATCCCGAGCAGGCCGAGCTCGCCCATCCGGCGGTAGATTTCGCGCGGAATCTTTCCCGCCCGCTCCCATTCCTCGCCGTTGGGGACGACGGTCTGCTCGACGAAGCGGCGCACCTGGTCGCGCATCTGCCTGAGATGCTCGGGCAGGGAGGGCGGATCGGGAAAGCGGAATTCGGCGGCAGAGGAGCCGCGCGCCTGAACGTTCATGTCTCCTCCGCGGGGCGCTCTGGACCGGCGCCGTTTCGCTCGCGCATAATTAAACCGCGCGTCCGGTTTATGCAACCGGCGCCGACATCGGCAGGCCTAGCCCGTCGCGTGGATGGAAGCCGGCGTGCCCGGCGGCAGGGGGTGCGGATCGACCTCGACGAGGCCGTCCCTCATGCGCAGGCGATAGGTCGCCAGCCTCTCCTTGAACGGCGGCGGCGCGCAGCCGTCCTGCAGGCGGTATTCGTAGCCGTGCCAGGGGCAGACGATGCAGCCGTCGACGATCCGTCCCTCGCCCAGCGGCCCGTTCTGGTGCGCGCAGAGGTTGGTCACGGCGCCGATCTCGTCGCCGTCGCGGAACACGGCGATGCGTTCGCCGGACGGCGCAGCCACGATGCGCGCGCGCTTGTCGGGAATGGAGGAGGGCGGCCCGATCCTGATCCAGTCGTCCCGCGGCGCTTCGCCCGCATCGATCGGCGCCTCGCGCCAGCCCGCGAGCATGTGCAGGGCGGCGACGACGACGAAGCAGCCGGCGAACCAGGCCGCCACCCACGGGCTGCGCTCGTCCTGCAGCAGGCCTTTCGCGACATGGATCAGCACGAGGCCGAAGGCGAGGTAGACCAGCATGTGCATCGCCTTCCACACGGGCGGCGTGAGGAAGGCGAGCCAGTAGTCGTGGCTGGTGGCGGCCAGCAGCAGCAGGACAAGCAAGGCGAGGAGGCCGAAGACCTTGAACGATACGGTCGAGAAGGCGGCGTAGTCGCTCCACTTCGTCAGCTCGAAGAAGAGATTGAAGGGATGGCCGTCCGCGACATACCAGCCGAGCACGGCGGCGAAATGCGTGATGGCGACGATGCAGGTCAGAACGCCGAAATGCCGGCGGTTGTAGAGCAGCGGCAGGAAGACGCGCGACAGGCGCGCGAGCGGGCCGATCGACAGCACGAGCGTCAGCATCAGGAATGCGCAGGCGCCGGAGGCGCGGATCCAGAGGCCGAAAATGTCGGCCGCGTTCTTGGGCGGCTCCTTGCGCCAGTCGAGCGTCAGCGCCGCGCTGATGTAAAGGATCACGCCCGTGAGCAGGACGAGATCGTAGACGATCTTCCTGCGGTTCCAGTGGATCGCCTGAAAGCCCGCGCTCACTTGGCCGTCTCCTGCGGCGCCGGCTCGGGCGGCGGGCGCGTGACGAGCGCGGTGACGAACAGGGCGGCGACGACGAGCGCGAGCGCGGGCCAGATGTAGCGGTGCGCGAGACGATGGCCGCGCGTCATGCCGCGTGTCCCGCGCGCAGCCAGCGATAGAGCACGAGCGGCCAGAGCAGGAAGGCGCCGGGCAAAAGAAGAACGCGCGCGCCCGCCGTCAGCGTCGCAGGCTCGCCCAGCGCGACATCGGCGCCGCGCGCGACAAAGGCGCCGGCGACGACGAGGCCGGCGACGCACCAGAGGACGAACAGAAATCCGAGCAGGGCGTTCAAGGCGCTCTCCATCCAGCCGCCCATAATCTTTGCGGGAATGCGCGCGGCCCGCAAGCGCGCTTCAGCCTCGCGCGCCGCGCCAGACCATGACGCTCGCCGCGCAGGTCGCGACGGCAAGCGCCGCATAGGGGAGAACGAAGGCGCCGGTCGCGGTCGCCGCGAGGCCGAACAGCGGCGGCAGTACAAGCACGCCGGCGAACATGGCGGCGGAGCCCAGTCCCGTCGCCTCGGTGCGCGCGGCGCCGCCGAGGCGTGCGAATTCGGCATAGGCGAGGCCGGTGAAACCGGAGGCGCTGAAGCCCGCCGCCATGCAGGTCGACAGGATGGCGAGCCGTGGCCATGCGGGCGAAAAGAACGCCGACAGCGCTGCCGTGACGCACATGAGGAAACCAAGAACGGCGAGCAGGCGCATGGGCGCGACGAAGCGGTCGGCGACGTAGCCGAGCAGCGGGCGACTGACCAGCGCCGCCGTCTGATAGGCGGCGAGCGTCCAGCCGGCCGTCACCAGATCGAAGCGCGCGCTCTGCGTGAGATGCACGGTCATGAAGCTGATGAAGCAGAGCTGCGCGCCGGTGAACACGAAGCTCATGATGGCGAGCCGACGTATGTCGGCGTTCTGCCGCATCAGCCGCAGCGGCTGCGCCAGCGCGCCGACGAACAGGGGGTAGCCGGGGCGCCGGTCGACATCCCAGGCGCGGCGCACGATTTCCAGCGCGACGAGCAGGGCGAGCGCGGTCGGAATCTGGGCGGCGAGCGCGACGCGCCAGCCGAGCACAAGAGTCATCGGCGGCATGAGGACGCCCGCCAGGATGCCGGCGAGCGGCAGGCCCGCCTGCCTGATCGACATGACGAGATTGTAGACGCGCTGCGGCGTGCGCGGCACGAGCAGATGCGCGCTCGCCGGCGCGGTCGCGCCATAGGCGAGGCCGAGCAGCGCCGCGCCGGCGGCGATCGAAGCGGCCGTCCCGAACGCCGATACGCCGAGCATGACGACGACGGCCGCCATCACCGCCTGAATGACGCGCACCGCGCCGAAGCGCAGGATGAACGACGGCGAGAACAGCGAGGAGACGATGCCGACGCCATAGACCAGCGCGGGGAAGAAGCCGACGAGCGCGCCGGGCAGGCCGAGATCGCGCGCGATCGCCGGCGCGACCGCGGGCACGGAAAAGGCGGCCGTGGTCGCCAGCGTCTGCATGGCCAACGTCGCCAACAGCGGCCAGAGGGCCGAGGATTCTTTCGTATCGGTCGTGGCCAGGCGCGGCGCCTCCGTTGCGCGTCATGCGAAGCGTAGAAAGGGCGGCAGGCGTTGTCGATGCGTCGGCGCGCATAGCGCGGATGCGGGACAGTCCATGCACCCGTCATGCCCGCGACAAACCCGGCCAGGACGGCTTCTTCCTACCGCCACATCTGCCGCATCGTCGCCGCCACATCCACGCGCGCCTGCGGCGCGGCCTGCGCCTTGCCGGCAGGCGCATAGCGCGGCCAGCTCCTGTGCTCGAACAACCCGACAAGATGTTTCGGGATAAAGCGTGTGCGCCCGGCGTAGACGTGGCGGTCGCCCTGCGCCGCCTGGCCGTGCGTGAAGAATCGCTGTGGCGCGATCACGTGCAGGTCGTCCTTTGCGCGGGTCATGGCGACGTAGAGAAGGCGGCGCTCTTCCTCGATCTCTGCGGTCGAGCCGGCGCCGAGATCGGAAGGAATGCAGCCGTCGACGGCGTTGAGCACGAAGACGTTTTTCCATTCCTGCCCCTTGGCGGAATGGATGGTGGAGAGGATGAGATAATCCTCGTCGCGATGCGGCGGACCGGCCTCGTCGCTTGTGGCGTCCGGCGGATCGAGCGTCAGCTCGGTCAGAAATCTTTCGCGCGAAGCATAGCCGCCCGCGATCTGTTCGAGCTGCAGCAGATCGGCGCGGCGCGTGACCGCGTCCTCGTGCAGGCGGTCGAGATGCGGCTCGTACCAGTCGCGCGCCAGCCCGATCTCGCCCGGCCAGCCCGCGGCTTTTTCCCGCAACGCGGTCAGCGTGGCGACAAAGCGCTTCCAGTCTTCTCCCGCGCGCGGCGGCGCAGGCGCGTGGGCGAGCGCATGGATCGGATCGGGCGCCTCGCTCATTCGCTCAAGCATGCGCTGCGCCGATGTCGGCCCGACCCCCGGCACGAGCAGCATGAGCCGGAAACCGGCGACGCGATCGCGCGGGTTTTCGGCAAAGCGCAACAGCGCCAGCAGGTCCTTGACATGCGCGGAATCCAGGAACTTCAGGCCGCCGAATTTCACGAAGGGAATGTTGCGGCGGACGAGTTCGACTTCCAGCGGCCCGGAATGGTGCGAGGTGCGGAACAGAACCGCCTGCTGCTTCAGCGTCGCGCCGCATTCGCGCGCCTCCAGCACGCGCTCGACAATGTAGCGGGCCTGATCGGCCTCGTCGCGCACGATCACGAGCTTCGGCCGCTCGCCGGCGTCGCGGTCGGTCCAGAGGTCCTTGGCGTAACGCTCCTTCGCCTCGCCAATCACGCCATTGGCGGCGGCGAGGATCGGGCCGCTCGAACGGTAGTTGCGGTCGAGCGTGACGATTTTCGCAGGCGGCGTGAAGCTGCGCGGAAAATCGAGAATGTTGCGCACCTCGGCGGCGCGAAAGGCATAGATGGATTGCGCGTCGTCGCCGACGACGGCGAGGCCTTTGCCGTCGGGCTTGAGCGCGAGCAGGATTGCGGCCTGCAGGCGGTTTGTGTCCTGATATTCGTCGACCAGAACGTGATCGAAACGCCCGCCCATGTCCTCAGCGAGCGCGGGTTCTTGCACGGCTTGAGCCCAGTAGAGCAGGAGGTCGTCGTAATCGAGCACGTTCTGCTTCTGCTTGGCCTCGACATAGGCGGCGAAAAGCTCGCGCAACTGCGCGGACCAGCCCGACACCCACGGGAAATGCTGCGCCAGCGCGTCGTCGAGCGCGCATTGCGCGTTCACGCAGCGCGAATAGATGGCAAGGCACGTTCCCTTCAGCGGGAAGCGCTTCTCGGTTTTCGAGAATCCGAGTTCGTGCCGCACGAGATTCATGAGATCGGCGGAATCCTCGCGATCGTGGATCGTGAAGGACGGATCGAGGCCGATCTGGGCGGAATATTCGCGCAGCAGGCGCGCGCCGATTCCGTGGAACGTGCCGGCCCAGTCGAGGCCGCCGGCAAGCACGCCCGCCTTGTCGCCCAACGCGCGCGACGCGATCGTCTCGACGCGGCGCGTCATTTCGCTGGCCGCGCGGCGCGAAAAGGTCATGAGCAGAATGCGGCGCGGATCGGCGCCGTTGACGATGAGATGAGCGACACGGTGGGCGAGCGTACTGGTCTTGCCGGAGCCCGCCCCCGCGATCACCAGAAGCGGCGGACCGGGCGCCGTCTCGCCCGCGCGCACGCCGTGCTCGACGGCGGCGCGCTGGCCGTCATTGAGCGTATCGAGATAGGCGGCCTGCATTGGGGGCGAAGTCCGAAGCGTCCGAATCAGAGGGCGCCTCGAGGCAATCACGTTTCATGGTTTGTTCGCAACGCCCGGCGCTATCGGCGTCCGACGAAGCGCGGATCCGCGTCGACCAGCCAGGACATGAAGCGCGCGATCTCCATGAAGCGCTTGCCCTGCGGGGTCAGGCGCCAGGCGCCGCCGTCGCCCGGCTCGAGATTGCCGGAGACCTGCTGTTCCTTCAGGCGCCGGTTCATCTGGTCCCATTCCACGACATAGGTCTTCACGAATTTCTCGCGCACGTCGTCGACGGTCAGCGGTTTGCCGGCGCTTTCGAACTGCGACAGCATGAAGACGGAAATCGAGCGGTCGACGGTGACGGGGCCGAGCACGAATACCGACGAGAGCATGGAAGCGGCGACGATGGCGCCGCCGATGGAATCGTCGGCGCGCAGGGGCAGGGCGCGCGCGAGCTTCGGCAGCAGCAGCGCGGAGAGCGCGAAGAGCGCAATGGCCGTGACGGCGAGCGCGACGAGCCCGCGATAGAAGAGCACGCCGGGGCCGAGCAGCGTGTTCAGGCGCATGAGGATCGCGAAGATCACGCCGCCGACGAGCGTCGCCAGTCCGTAATAGGCGAGCAGCGCGACGATGCGCCCGGCGGTCAGTCTGTCGCTTGCGGCGTTCATGGCGGCGTCCTGCATGGATGCGCCCTGTGTAGCGCGGCGCCCGCGATTCGTCGCGCGCGCTAACGATTCATCAGGTAGACGCGCGCGAAATCGTTGCTGAAATCGGGCGCGATCGTCTGCGGCCAGGCCCCGGGAGCGGAAAAGACCGGATCGCTGTCCGCCAGCACGATGGCGGCCATGCCGTAGCGCGCGGCGACCTCGCGCACGGCTTGCGGACTCATCGCCGCATCCGTGAACACCGGGCTCACCTCGGCAAGACGCTTCTCCACCTCCGGACGCGGCGCGCCGAACAGCACGCCGTTGTGGCGGTCGGCGATGGCGGAGGGAAAGCGCCCGTACATGCCGTAATCGAAGGCGCGCGAGCGGTCGGGATTTTCCTGCACGACGGCGATGACGGGCAGGCGCGCGTCGAGCCAGTTCCAGGCGGCGATGCGTTCGGCCAGATGCGTCGGCTGGCCGAAGGGCATGAGCGGGTTGTAGCGCATCTGGGCGGCGGCATCGATGACGGCGAGATAGCCGAGACCGATAGCGACATAGGCGGCGCGGCGCGGCTCGGGCGCCGGGAAGGCGCCGGCCCGGAACGCGGCGAGCGTCCAGACCAGCGTCGCGACCTGCGCGAGCAGCATCACGCGCCAGCCGAGATCGTTCATGATGATCGCCGAGCGCATGAACGTGCCGACGAGGAAGGACGCCGCCGTCGCCAGCACGAGCACAAGGCCGAGATCGGCGTTCATCGCCTTGCGGCCGGCAACGCGCCAGAACAGGACGGAGCCGAGCAGGAAAATGCCGAATTCGACGACATAGCCGATGGGCACCAGGATCGCGCGCGCCAGCAGGCGCAGCGCGCCGGAGTCGATGAAAACGTCGGAGAGCGGGAAGGGCCTGATGTCGAAGACGACGGGCGGCGGCGCGCCGGCGCCGGCGCGCGCCAGCAGGGTGGAGATCCACCAGGCGGCCAGCGCCAGCGCCACCACGCCCGAGGCGGAGGCGGCCACGGCGTCCCCCCAGCGCCGGCGCCAGGCGAGCGCCAGCACCCAGAAAGCGGCGGCAAGCGCGCCGCCCATGGCGACATAGACGGAGAGCCCGGCCATCGAGGCGAAGGACAGGCCGGCGAGCAGGACGCGCCGCCAGCCGAAGGCTTCGGCCGCGTCGTCGGCGTCGCGAGTCAGCGCCAGCAAGCCGACGAAGGCGGCGCACAGGCCCGCCAGATGGTGCGGCACCCACATGGCGGTCGAGAACCAGGAGGTCACCTGGTCGTTCCACTCGTCCGGGGTCAGCGTCCAGTCGCCGCGCAGAAAGTTGAGGGCGAGCGCGGGAATGATGTCGAGGCCGGTGGTGAAGAGCAGGGCGACAAGCAGCCACAGGGCGCGCGGCGCGCCTTTCGGCGCCCCGGCGGCCTGATCCGCGCCCGAGCGCTTCCAGATGTGCCACGTCAGGGCCAGCAGGGCCGGGCCGCCGAAGACCGCGCCGGCATAGGCGGCGTGCCGGGGCATGATTCCGAAGGGCCGGCCGAGAAAGGCGTCGACGGCGGTCAGCTCGTAGAAGAAATAATAGTAGGGCGTGTGGCCGCCCGGCGTATAAACCGTTGGATTATAAGGCGGAGTTCCCGACGCCTCGATCGCCCAGGTGGCGGTCACATGCTTGACGTAGTCGCCGATCAGCAGGGAATGGCGCAGGCCGTCCGCCGTCGGCCAATCGACGAGCAGGCCGGCGGCGAGCAGCGCCCAGGCGAGAAGGGCCAGGGCGGCGATCGCCAGCCGGGCGCGGTCTTCCAGAAGCGAGCGGACGAAATCCCGCGCGCCGAGCGCGGCGAAAGCGAGCCACGCGCCGCTCATCGCCCAGATGCCGGCGCGGCCGGCGAGGTCGAGGAGGATGGGCAGGCAGGCGAGCGCGCAGACGATGGCGACGCCGATCCGCTCGACGCCGCTCGTCTTGTCGAAGCCCGGCAGGCGCAAAGCGCCGGCGAAGAAGGCGCCGGCCGCGCCCAGAAGGACGACGAAAATCAGGGATGCAAGGAGCGTCGCGGCGAGCTCCCCGAGCAGGAATGGCATGCTGGAGCTTCCGTCCGGGAACAGCGAAGCAGTTCCGGATTCGGCCGGAACGGTCAAGTTCGAGGGCGCCGGCCGCGGATTCTTCTTGGCGCAAGCCGCGCAATCGGCTATGAGGCTTCCGTGGCGCGCGACCTCCGGTCCCGCGCCGCGATTGTTTTGCGGCGTCGCTATCCGGTCATTGGCAACCCCAGAAACCGGGGCCGCGTCGGAACTCGCACGAGACGTTCATGGCCAATCCGTTTCAGTTTCTGCAGGACGTGCGCGCGGAAGGCGCGAAGATCACCTGGCCGTCGCGCCGCGAGACCCTCATCACGACGGGGCTCGTGCTGGCGATGGTCTTTGTCGCGTCGCTGTTTTTCGTTTCTGTCGACCAGACGCTGCGTCTGATCGTCGGCTTCCTGCTCAGCCTTGGCCGCTAAGACGGCCCAACAGGATCCAACATGACGACCCGCTGGTACATCGTCCACGCCTATTCCAATTTCGAGAAGAAGGTCGCCGAATCGATCCGCGAGCAGGCCGCCCAGCGCGGGCTTGCCGAGAAGTTCGAGGAAGTGCTCGTCCCCACCGAGCAGGTGATCGAGGTTCGCCGCGGCCGCAAGATCAATTCCGAGCGCAAGTTCTTTCCCGGCTACGTGCTGGTGAAATGCGACCTGACGGATCAGGTCTACCATCTCATCAAGAACACGCCGAAGGTCACGGGCTTCCTGGGCGCCGACAACAAGCCGATGCCAATCTCGGAGGCCGAAGCCGACCGGATCAAGGGCCAGGTGGCCGAGGGTGTCGAGCGCCCGAAGGCCTCGATCTCGTTCGAGATCGGCGAAACCGTGCGCGTCGCCGACGGACCCTTCGCCTCGTTCAACGGCAAGGTGGAGGAAGTCGACGAAGGCCGTTCGCGCCTCAAGGTCGCCGTGTCGATCTTCGGCCGCGAGACGCCTGTCGAACTCGAGTTCGGCCAGGTCGAGAAGGTCTGAGCGCGTTTCACGCTGCGGGGCGGGGGAGAAAAATTCTCTTCCGCGCTTGCCGGACGGCAGGAAATTTCTCCCGCCGGGAATTGCTTCAGCTCTGATTTTCTTATTTTTTCCGGCCTATTGCGCCCGCAATCGGCATCGTTCATCTCGTTTTCGTCAAGCGTCGCCTGCGCCATTCGAAGCGCGAAAGGCGGCGATCGAGACGGAGCGGGAAGATGGCGAACCGGGAAATTCTCAGCGTCGAGGACCTGATCGACGAAGCCGAACAGGAAATCGAAACGATTTCCGTGCGTCAGGCGCTTGCGCTGCACAGCGATGGGGACGTCGCCTTCATCGACCTGCGCGACACACGCGAACTCGACCGCGAAGGCCGCATTCCCGGCGCGATCCACATTCCGCGCGGCTCGATGGAATTCCGCATCGACCCGCGCAGCGCCTCGCACCACGAGATATTCTCGTCGGACAAGCGTTTCGTGTTTTTCTGCGCGGGCGGCGTCCGCTCGGCGCTGGCGGCCCACACCGCCAAGCGCATGGGGCTCGAGCCCGTCTGCCATGTCGCCGGCGGCTATGGGGCGTGGAAGCGTGCGGGCGGGCCGGTCGAACTGCCCGAACAGGCCCCCGGCGAATACGATTTCGCGCCGCGCAAGGCCCGGGCGGGCGCCGAAGCCGCCTGAGACTTGCATTTGCGGGCGACGCGTTTATAAGCCCCCCAGCCCTCGCTGGAGGGCTTTTTCTTTTCGGCGCCCTGCCGGAGGGAAAATCCACGTGGGAGACATGCCCGGTCGCCATCCGGGAGGCCATGTCCCACCACGAACTGCAACCGATGGCGGGTTTCGTCCTTCAGGACGCGGCCCGGCGTCAACAGTTGGAGAAGCAAGATGGCGAAGAAAATCGCCGGCTATATCAAGCTGCAGGTGCCCGCGGGCGCCGCCAATCCGTCGCCGCCGATCGGCCCCGCGCTCGGTCAGCGCGGCCTCAACATCATGGAATTCTGCAAGGCCTTCAATGCGAAGACCCAGCAGATGGAAAAGGGGATGCCGATCCCCGTCATCATCACGGCCTACCAGGACCGCTCCTTCACCTTCGAGATGAAGCAGCCGCCGGTCTCCTTCTTCCTGAAGAAGGCGGCGGGCCTCAAGCTCGGCAAGAAGCCGGCTTCGGGCTCCAAGACCCCCGGCCGCAACGTCGTCGGCAAGGTGACGAAGGCGCAGGTTCGCGAGATCGCCGAGAAGAAGATCGTCGATCTCAACTGCGCGACGATCGAGTCGGCCATGTCGATGATCGAAGGTTCCGCCCGCGCTATGGGCCTGCAGGTGGTGGAGTAAGCCGATGTCGCACGGAAAGCGCCTTATCAAGGCCCGCGAGGGCATCGAGCGGACCAAGCTCTACCCGATCGACCAGGCGGTGAAGCTCGTGCGCGAGCGCGCCAAGGCCAAGTTCGACGAGACCGTCGAAATCGCCATGAACCTGGGCGTCGACCCCAAGCACGCCGACCAGATGGTGCGCGGCGTCGTCAACCTGCCGAACGGCACCGGCCGCACGCTCAAGGTCGCCGTGTTCGCGCGCGGCCCGAAGGCTGACGAAGCCAAGGCCGCCGGCGCCGACATCGTCGGCGCGGACGAACTGGTCAACGAGGTGATGGGCGGCAAGATCGAGTTCGATCGCTGCATCGCCACGCCGGACATGATGGGCCTCGTCGGCCGCCTCGGCAAAGTGCTGGGCCCGCGCGGCCTGATGCCGAACCCGCGCGTCGGCACGGTGACGATGGACGTCGCGGCCGCCGTGAAGGCGTCCAAGGGCGGCGCCGTCGAGTTCCGCGTCGAAAAGGCCGGCATCGTGCAGGGCACGGTCGGCAAGGCCTCGTTCGACGACGCCAAGCTCGTCGAAAACATCAAGGCCTTCGTCGACGCGGTCTCCAAGGCCAAGCCGACCGGCGCCAAGGGCAATTACATCCAGCGCGTGGCGATTTCGTCCACCATGGGGCCCGGCGTGAAGGTCGAACTCGCCTCGGTCGCGCCGGCCGCCGGGGCTTGACAAACCGAGAATTTATCCTCCGCCCCCTTGGCATGGGGGGCGGAACCGGATAAAGACACCCCTCCGGGGCCGACCGCCTATCGCGGCCCCGTTTCAATTCATCTTCCGCACGCTTGGCGTCTTTCCCGCAACGGGAAGCGTCGCGCGTGCGGTGGACATGGTCGAAAGCCTCGGTTTTTCCGATACTTGCGGCCATATCCTGTCCGAGACTGCCGGCGCCGCGGGTTTCCCGCGGCTTAATCGGGTGAGGCGCCGCCAGCGCCGAATCGGCCTGCATAGACGGGGAAGAGCAGAATTTTAGGGCCAGCGCCGCGTCCTTCGGGGGCGGCAGGACGTCCTGGTTTGGTTCGAACCCTCTGATCCACGGAAGACCCTCCGGGTCCTCCAGGAGGACAGGAACACGGCGCCGGTTGTCGCTAGACGGCCGGCAATCAGCAAGCGGCGGCTCCGGCTGTCGCTTACAAGGAGAAGAGCACCGTGGACAGAGCGGAGAAGAAAGAGGCGGTAGCGTCGTTGAACGGGGTCTTCAGCAAGACTTCCGTCGTCGTCGTCGCCCATTACTCCGGCCTGACGGTGGCCCAGATGCAAAAGCTTCGCGCTCAGATGCGCGATGCCGGGGCCACGGTCCAGGTCGCCAAGAACCGCCTGGTCAAGATCGCTCTCGACGGCACCGACGTCGCCTCCATCGGCGCCCTGATGAAGGGCCCGACCCTGATCGCCTATTCGGACGATCCGGTGGCGGCGCCGAAAGCGGCCGTGGCATTCGCCAAGGACCACGACAAGTTCGTGATCCTGGGCGGCGCCATGGGCGCGACGGCCCTCAACCCGGACGGCGTGAAGTCGCTTGCGACCATGCCTTCCCTCGACGAACTGCGCGCCAAGCTTATCGGGCTCATCAATGCGCCCGCCACCAAGCTCGCACAGCTTTCGACGGCGCCCGCGGCCAAGCTCGCGCGCGTGTTCGGGGCCTACGCCAACAGAGACGCGGCCTGACGGCCGGCATTTGCAATATCGCCAATCGAACCTATCTGAAGGACTGAACCAATGGCCAATCTCGAAAAGATCGTTGAGGAACTGTCGTCGCTGACGGTTCTCGAAGCCGCCGAACTCGCCAAGCTTCTCGAAGAGAAGTGGGGCGTGTCGGCTGCGGCCGCCGTCGCGGTCGCCGCCGCCCCCGCCGCTGGCGGCGGCGCGGCCGCCGCTGTCGAAGAGAAGACCGAGTTCACGGTCGTTCTCGCCTCGGCCGGCGACAAGAAGATCGAAGTCATCAAGGAAGTGCGCGCGATCACCGGTCTCGGCCTCAAGGAAGCCAAGGACCTCGTCGAAGGCGCGCCGAAGACCGTCAAGGAAGGCGCCACGAAGGAAGACGCCGACAAGATCAAGGCGCAGCTCGAAAAGGCCGGCGCCAAGGTCGAGCTCAAGTAATCGTGCGCGCCGCTCGCGCGGCGTGATGCGTTTTTCGGTCCCGGGGCTCGCCCCGGGGCCATTTATGCGTTTCGGGGATCGGTTCCCCCATTCCGCCTCGGGCCTTGTGGCCGGGAGGCGCGACGGAGCATTCGGCTCCCGCCCGTTCGGAAGCGGAACGGGGAGGCGAGAGGCCCGGCGTCGAGCTGCGGCCCGCCAGGACAAGAGGTGCGAGGAGCGACATGGCGCAGACGTTCACCGGCCGGAAGCGTGTTCGTAAATTCTTCGGGCACATCCGCGAAGTCGCGGAGATGCCCAACCTGATCGAGGTTCAGAAGGCCTCCTACGATCAGTTTCTGCTGGTCGACGAGCCGAAGGGCGGCCGTCTCGACGAAGGTCTGCAGTCCGTATTCAAGTCCGTTTTCCCGATTTCCGATTTCTCGGGCGCGTCGCTGCTCGAGTTCGTGAAGTACGAGTTCGAGGCGCCGAAGTACGACGTCGACGAGTGCCGCCAGCGCGGCATGACCTTCGCCGCGCCGCTGAAGGTGACGCTGCGCCTCATCGTGTTCGATATCGATCCGGATACGGGCGCCAAGTCGGTCAAGGACATCAAGGAGCAGGACGTCTACATGGGCGACATGCCCTTCATGACGTCGAACGGCACCTTCGTCGTGAACGGCACCGAGCGCGTGATCGTCTCGCAGATGCATCGCTCGCCGGGCGTGTTCTTCGACCACGACAAGGGCAAGAGCCATTCGTCGGGCAAGCTGCTGTTTGCCGGCCGCATCATTCCCTATCGCGGCTCCTGGCTCGACATCGAGTTCGACGCCAAGGACATCGTCTATGCGCGCATCGACCGTCGCCGCAAGATTCCGGTGACGTCGCTGCTGTTTGCGCTCGGCATGGACGGCGAGGAAATCCTCTCGACCTTCTACAAGACGATCCAGTACACCCGCACAGGCGAGAACTGGCGCATGCCGTTCGACGCCGAGCGCCTGAAGGGCGTGAAGGCCGCCGTCGATCTGATCGACGCGGATTCCGGCGAGGTTGTCGTCGAGCAGGGCAAGAAGCTCACCGTGCGCTCCGCGCGCCAGCTCGCCGAGAAGGGCGTGAAGGCGCTGCGCGTCACCGACGAGGATCTGTTCGGCCAGTATCTGGCGGAAGATCTCTACGATCCGAACACCGGCGAAATCTTCGCCGAAGCCGGCGACGAGATCACGGCCAAGACGCTGCCGGCGCTGCTCGAGCTCGGCTTCGACGAACTGCCGATCCTCGACATCGACCACATCAACATCGGCCCCTACATCCGCAACACGCTGGCCGTCGACAAGAATTCCTCGCGCGAGGAAGCCTTGTTCGACATCTATCGCGTGATGCGTCCGGGCGAGCCGCCGACCATCGAGACGGCGGAAGCGATGTTCCATTCGCTGTTCTTCGATCCCGAGCGCTACGACCTCTCGGCCGTCGGCCGCGTGAAGATGAACATGCGCCTCGACCTCGACGCGCCTGACACGATGCGCGTGCTGCGCAAGGACGACATCGTCGCCGTCGTGCGCGCGCTGGTCGACCTGCGCGACGGCCGCGGCGAGATCGACGACATCGACCATCTCGGCAACCGCCGCGTGCGTTCGGTCGGCGAGCTGATGGAGAACCAGTATCGCCTGGGTCTGCTGCGCATGGAGCGCGCGATCTAGGAGCGCATGTCGTCTGTCGACATCGACACGGTCATGCCGCAGGACCTGATCAACGCCAAGCCCGCGGCCGCCGCGGTGCGCGAGTTCTTCGGCTCCTCGCAGCTCTCGCAGTTCATGGACCAGACCAATCCGCTGTCGGAGATCACGCACAAGCGTCGTCTCTCCGCGCTCGGACCGGGCGGCCTGACGCGCGAGCGCGCTGGCTTCGAGGTGCGCGACGTGCATCCGACGCACTATGGCCGCATCTGCCCGATCGAGACGCCGGAAGGTCCGAACATCGGCCTCATCAATTCGCTCGCGACGTTCGCGCGCGTCAACAAGTACGGCTTCATCGAAGCGCCTTACCGTCGCGTGCATGACGGCAAGGTGTCGAACGAGGTTGTCTATCTCTCGGCGATGGAGGAGGCGAAGTACAACGTCGCCCAGGCGAACGCGCCGATCGACAAGAACGGCAAGCTCGTCGAGGACCTCGTGGTCTGCCGCCACGCCGGCGACGTCATCATGACGCCGCGCGAGAAGGTCGAGTTCATGGACGTGTCGCCGAAGCAGCTCGTTTCGGTCGCCGCGGCGCTCATCCCCTTCCTCGAGAACGACGACGCCAACCGCGCGCTGATGGGCTCGAACATGCAGCGCCAGGCGGTGCCGCTGGTGAAAGCCGACGCGCCGCTGGTCGGCACGGGCATGGAGGCGATCGTGGCGCGCGATTCCGGCGCGGCGATTGCGGCGCGCCGTTCGGGCGTCGTCGACCAGATCGACGCGACCCGTATCGTCGTGCGCGCGACGGAAGATCTCGACCCGACCAAGCCCGGCGTCGACATCTACCGCCTGATGAAGTTCCAGCGCTCCAACCAGTCGACCTGCATCAACCAGAAGCCGCTCGTTCGCGTCGGCGACCAGGTGCGCAAGGGCGACATCATCGCCGACGGTCCCTCGACCGATCTCGGCGATCTCGCGCTCGGCCGCAACGTGCTCGTCGCGTTCATGCCGTGGAACGGCTACAACTTCGAGGACTCGATCCTTCTCAACGAGCGTATCGTCAAGGACGACGTGTTCACCTCCATCCACATCGACGAATTCGAGGTGATGGCGCGCGACACGAAGCTCGGACCGGAAGAAATCACGCGCGACATTCCGAACGTGTCGGAAGAGGCGCTGAAGAACCTCGACGAAGCCGGCATCGTCTACATCGGCGCGGAAGTGCAGGCGGGCGACATTCTCGTCGGCAAGATCACGCCGAAGGGCAGCCCGATGACGCCTGGAGGAAAAGCTCCTGCGCGCGATCTTCGGCGAGAAGGCCTCCGGCGCGTGCGCGACACCTCGCTGCGCGTGCCGCCGGGCGTGCAGGGCACGATCGTCGAAGTCCGCGTCTTCAACCGCCACGGCGTGGAGAAGGACGAGCGCTCCAGGCGATCGAGCGCGAGCAGTCGAGCAGCTCGCCAAGGACCGCGACGACGAGTTCGCGATCCTCGACCGCAACGTCTATGCGCGCCTCGCCGATCTCCTGATCGGCAAGTCCCGCGTGTCGGGCCCCAAGGGCTTCAAGAAGGACACGCAGGCTCACCCGCCAGACGATCGAGGAATTCCCGCGCTCGCAATGGTGGGCCTTCGGCGTCGAAGACGACAGGCTGATGGGCGAGATCGAGGCGATGCGCAAGCAGTACGACGAGGCGAAGAAGGGGCTGGAAAGCCGCTTCCTCGACAAGGTCGAGAAGCTGCAGCGCGGCGACGAACTGCCGCCCGGCGTGATGAAGATGGTCAAGGTCTTCGTCGCCGTGAAGCGCAAGATCCAGCCCGGCGACAAGATGGCCGGCCGCCACGGCAACAAGGGCGTGGTCTCGCGCATCGTGCCGACCGAGGACATGCCGTTCCTCCCCGACGGCCAGGCTGTCGACATCGTGCTCAACCCGCTCGGCGTGCCGAGCCGCATGAACGTTGGCCAGATTCTGGAAACGCATCTGGGCTGGGCCTGCGCGGGCCTCGGCAAGCAGGTCGGCGAGGCGGTCAACGCCTACATGAAGAACCGCGACGCCAAGCCGTTGCGCAAGAAGCTGACCGACATCTACGGCAAGGACGAGACCATCGAGGCGCTCGACGACCGCAGCGTCGTCGAACTCGGCGAGAACCTGCGCCGCGGCGTGCCGATCGCGACGCCCGTCTTCGACGGCGCGCGCGAGAAGGACATCGTGGAAATGCTGGAGAAGGCCGGGCTCGACCCGTCGGGCCAGGTGACGCTCTACGACGGGCGCACCGGCGAGGCCTTCGACCGCAAGGTCACGGTCGGCTACATCTACATGCTGAAGCTGCATCATCTTGTCGACGACAAGATCCATGCGCGTTCGATCGGCCCCTACTCGCTGGTCACCCAGCAGCCGCTCGGCGGCAAGGCGCAGTTCGGCGGCCAGCGCTTCGGCGAAATGGAAGTGTGGGCGCTCGAAGCCTATGGCGCGGCCTATACGCTGCAGGAAATGCTGACGGTGAAGTCGGACGACGTGGCCGGCCGCACCAAGGTCTACGAATCGATCGTGCGCGGCGACGACACGTTCGAGTCGGGCATTCCGGAAAGCTTCAACGTGCTGGTCAAGGAAATGCGTTCTCTCGGCCTCAACGTCGAGCTGACCAATGCGCTGCCGCCGGCCAACGAATCCGAGCCGCCGGCGGAAGCGGCTGAATAGGCGATCGGCAATCGGCGCCCGGCAGTCGCGATCCCGACTGCCGGCTGCCTGCAGCCCAATGCCTTTCTATGATTTTCGGGCCTAGCGGCCCAAGGAGCAGCACATGAATCAAGAGGTCATGAATCTGTTCGGTCCGGTGGTGCAGCCCCAGACCTTCGACCAGATCCAGATTTCGATCGCCTCGCCTGAAAAGATCCTGTCGTGGTCCTTCGGCGAGATCAAGAAGCCCGAGACGATCAACTACCGCACGTTCAAGCCCGAGCGCGACGGCCTGTTCTGCGCGCGCATCTTCGGGCCGATCAAGGACTACGAGTGCTTGTGCGGCAAGTACAAGCGCATGAAGTACAAGGGCGTCATCTGCGAGAAGTGCGGCGTGGAAGTCACGCTGTCGCGCGTGCGCCGCGAGCGCATGGGCCATATCTCGCTCGCCGCCCCGGTCGCGCACATCTGGTTCCTGAAGTCGCTGCCGAGCCGCATCGGCCTGCTGCTCGACATGACGCTGAAGGACCTCGAGCGCATCCTGTATTTCGAGTCCTACATCGTCATCGATCCCGGCCTCACGCCGCTCAAGGACCGTCAGCTCCTCTCCGAGGACGACTATCTGCGCGCGCAGGACGAGTATGGTCAGGACAATTTCACGGCGATGATCGGCGCCGAGGCGATCCGCGAGATCCTCAAGGGCATGGATCTGCCGAAGATCGCCGCGCAGTTGAAGGTCGAGATCGCGGAAGCGACGACCGAGCTGAAGCCGAAGAAGCTCGCCAAGCGCCTGAAGATCATCGAGGCCTTCATCCAGTCCGGCAACAAGCCGGAATGGATGATCCTGACGGAAGTGCCGGTCATTCCGCCGGACCTGCGCCCGCTGGTGCCGCTCGACGGCGGCCGCTTCGCGACGTCCGATCTCAACGATCTCTACCGTCGCGTCATCAACCGCAACAACCGCCTGAAGCGGCTGATCGAGCTGCGCGCGCCTGACATCATCATCCGCAACGAGAAGCGCATGCTGCAGGAGGCCGTCGACGCGCTGTTCGACAACGGCCGCCGCGGCCGCGTCATCACCGGCGCCAACAAGCGTCCGCTGAAGTCGCTCGCCGACATGCTGAAGGGCAAGCAGGGCCGGTTCCGTCAGAACCTGCTCGGCAAGCGCGTCGACTATTCCGGCCGCTCGGTCATCGTCGTCGGTCCGGAACTCAAGCTGCACCAGTGCGGCCTGCCGAAGAAGATGGCGCTCGAACTGTTCAAGCCGTTCATCTATGCGCGCCTCGACGCTAAGGGTTTTCGGCGACGTCAAGCAGGCGAAGAAGCTCGTCGAGAAGGAGAAGCCGGAGGTCTGGGACATCCTCGACGAGGTGATCCGCGAACATCCCGTGCTGCTCAACCGCGCGCGCCGACGCTGCACCGCCTCGGCATCCAGGCGTTCGAGCCGGTGCTGATCGAGGGCAAGGCGATCCAGCTTCATCCGCTGGTCTGCGCCGCGTTCAACGCCGACTTCGACGGCGACCAGATGGCCGTGCACGTTCCGCTGTCGCTCGAAGCGCAGCCGAAGCGCGCGTGCTGATGATGTCGACCAACAACATCCTGCATCCGGCGAACGGCCAGCCGATCATCGTGCCGTCGCAGGACATCGTGCTCGGCCTCTATTATCTGACGCTCGATCGCGATGGCGAACCCGGCCAGTTCCGCAAGGGCGAAGGGCGAGCCGATCGGCAGCGTCTATCCGACATGGGCGAGATCGAGCACGCGCTCGCCGCCAAGGCGGCGAGCGCTGCACGCCAAGATCAAGGGCCGCGCCTGGACCTATGACGAGAAGGGCAACCGCGTGTCGAAGATATTCGACACGGCCGCCCGGCACCGCCTGCTTCTCGGCCTGTCCTGCCCAAGCATCCCAAGATCCCCTTCGACGTCGCCAACAAGCTGATGACGAAGGAGATCTCGACGATGATCGACACCGTCTACCGCAATTGCGGGCAGAAGGAGACGGTCATCTTCTGCGATCGCATCATGGCGCTGGGCTTCCGCGAAGCGCTTCAAGGCGAATTTCCTTCGGCAAGGACGACATGGTCGTGCCGTCTACGAAGGAGAACATCGTCGAGGCGACGCGCGCCGCCGCCAAGGAAAAAGAGCAGCAGTACAACGATGGCCAGATCACTCACGGCGAGAAGTACAACAACGAGGTCGACGCCTGGTCGAAGTGCTCGGACAAGCTCGCCGAAGAGATGATGCAGGGCATCTCGGCCGTTCGTAAGGACGAACACGGCCGCGACAAGCCGATCAACTCGATCTACATGATGTCGCATTCCGGCGCGCGCGGTTCGCCCACGCAGATGCGCCAGCTCGCCGCCATGCGCGGCCTGATGGCCAAGCCGTCGGGCGAGATCATCGAGAGCCCGATCATCTCGAACTTCAAGGAAGGCCTCACCGTTCTCGAGTACTTCAACTCGACGCACGGCGCGCGCAAGGGTCTGGCCGATACCGCGCTCAAGACGGCGAACTCGGGCTATCTCACCCGCCGTCTCGTGGACGTGGCGCAGGATTCGATCATCACGTCGCACGATTGCGGCTCGACCGGCGGCATCCGCATGCGCGCCATCATCGACGCCGGCCAGGTCGTGGCTTCGCTGGGCTCCCGCATTCTCGGCCGCACCGCGGCCGAAGACATGAAGGACGTCGACGACCAGGTGATCGTCGCGGCTGGCGAACTGATCGAGGAATGGCATATCGCCAGGATCAACGCCGCGGGCATCCAGGAAGTGAAAATCCGCTCGGTGCTGACCTGCGAAGCCAAGAACGGCGTCTGCGGCAAGTGCTACGGCCGCGATCTCGCGCGCGGAACGCCGGTGAACCTCGGCGAGGCTGTCGGCGTCATCGCCGCGCAGTCGATCGGCGAGCCCGGCACGCAGCTCACCATGCGCACCTTCCACATCGGCGGCGCGGCGCAGATTGCGGACCAGTCCTTCATCGAGTCGAACTTCGACGGCGTGGTGAAGATCCGCAATCGTCATCTCGCGCGCAACGCCGACGGCGATCTCATGGTGATGGCGCGTAACGTCGCCATCGTCATCGTCGGCCCGGACGGCGCCGATCGGGCGGTGCATCGCGTGCAGTACGGCTCGCGCCTGAAGGTGGACGAGGGCGACAAGGTCAAGCGCGGCCAGCGCCTGGCCGAATGGGACCCCTATACGCGTCCGATCCTGTCGGAAATCGACGGCGTCGTCGGCTTCGAGGACCTGATCGAAGGCCAGTCGATGAACGAGACGGCCGACGAATCGACGGGCATCACCAAGCGCATGGTCACCGACTGGCGCATGAACCAGCGCTCGGCGTCGCTGAAGCCCGCGATCATCATCAAGGGCAAGGACGGCAAGATCGGTAAGCTCGCCCGCGGCGGCGACGCGCGCTACATGCTGCCGGTCGATTCGATCATCGCGATCGAACCGGGCGGCAAGGTGCAGGCGGGCGACGCGGTGGCGCGTATCTCGATGGACTCGGCCAAGACCCGCGACATTACCGGCGGTCTGCCGCGCGTCGCGGAACTGTTCGAGGCGCGCCGTCCGAAGGACCATGCGATCATCGCGGAAGTCTCCGGCACGGTGCAGTTCGGCCGCGACTACAAGAACAAGACCCGCATCTCCATCGTTCCGCACGAGGAAGGCGCCGAGCCCGTCGAGTATCTGATCCCGAAGGGCAAGCACATCCATCTGCAGGACGGCGACATCGTCGAGAAGGGCGATTACATCGTCGACGGCAATCCGGCGCCGCACGACATTCTGGCGATCAAGGGCGTGGAGGAGCTTGCCGCTTACCTCGTCAACGAAATCCAGGAGGTCTACCGGCTCCAGGGCGTGAACATCAACGACAAGCACATCGAGGTGATCGTTCGCCAGATGCTGCAGAAGGTCGACATCGTCGATCCCGGCGACACCGACTTCCTGGCCAACGAGCAGGTCGACATCACCGAGTTCGACGCCGCCAACGAAAAGGCGCTCGGCGAAGGCGGCAAGGTTGCGACCGGCACGCCGGTGCTGCTCGGCATCACCAAGGCCTCGCTGCAGACCAAGTCGTTCATTTCCGCCGCCTCCTTCCAGGAGACGACGCGCGTGCTGACCGAGGCCGCCGTCAACGGCAAGGTCGACACGCTCGAGGGCCTGAAGGAGAACGTGATCGTCGGCCGCCTGATTCCGGCGGGCACCGGCGCGGCGATGAGCCGGATTCGCCAGGTGGCCTCCGGCCGCGACGATCTGATCCTCGCGCAGCGGGCGGAAACGTCCGCGGGCGCGCCGCAGATCGCTTCCGGCGAAGGCGAGGGCCGCTAAAGGCTCGTTGCAAGGCGCGGAAAAGATTAATCTTTTCCTAACGAGGCCGCCCCACGGGGCGGCCTTTTTCGTGTCTCCCGCCGTCTCGAAAAACCTGAGTCATTTCAGAGGTTTTCGACGATTTACGGGTTGACTGGATTCGGGGTCGCGCATATACACGGCCCGAATTCGACAGGCCGTAGGCCCATGTTGTTGCCCGCGACTCGCGGGAAACGCTGCGGGACCTAAACGCTGTCGGCCTCACCTGTGACACGCAAGTCATTCGGCAAACGGTCCTTTCGGGCCTGCCGCCGTTCAGGAAGGCAAGATCGCTGCGCACGCGCGGTGGTCCTCTGCAACCCCAGCGCCTTAAGCCAGCCGGCTGAAGGCGTTGATTCGTTTGCGCATGCTTTTGCGTGCGCAGGCGTCCAGTTTCAACTTTTCGCTTCAGAAGGGCGAAGAATGCCGACGATCAGCCAGTTGATCCGCAAGCCGCGGCAACAGAAGACCTACCGCGAGAAGGCCCGCCATCTCGGAGCCTGCCCGCAGAAGCGCGGCGTGTGCACGCGCGTCTACACCACGACCCCGAAGAAGCCGAACTCGGCGCTCCGCAAGGTCGCCAAGGTGCGTCTGACCAACGGCTTCGAGGTGATCGGCTACATCCCCGGCGAAGGCCACAACCTTCAGGAGCACTCCGTGGTCATGATCCGCGGCGGCCGCGTGAAGGACC
>JAXMDA010000014.1:0-51814 GCA_046349085.1 Rhodoblastus sp. | reverse complement strand
ATCACCATGCCGAAGCAATGGTAGAGCGGCACTGGCACGCAAATCTTGTCCTTCTCGGTGAGCCGGATCGCCTCGCCGACGAAGAAGCCATTGTTGAGAATGTTGCGGTGGGTGAGCGTCGCGCCTTTCGGATTGCCCGTCGTGCCCGAAGTGAACTGGATGTTGATCGGCTCGTCCGCCTTCAGCGTCGCGCCGAGCGCGGCGAGGCGATCCTTTTCGGCGTCTGACGGCGGCGCGAGCAGATCGCCGAAATTATACATGCCCGGCGTCTTTTCCTCGCCCATGCGGATGACGAATTGCAGCGTCGGCAGCTTCGCCGCCTTCAGCGCGCCTGGCTGGGCGGACGCAAGCTCCGGCGCAAGGTCGTTCAGCATCTCGAGATAGTTCGAGGTCTTGAAGGCCGGCGACAGCACGATGGCGCGGCAACCGACCTTGTTGATCGCATATTCGAGTTCGGCGCGACGATAGGCGGGATTGATGTTGACGAGCACGAGGCCGGCCTTGGCGGTCGCATGCTGCGTCAGCAGCCATTCGACATTGTTCTGCGACCAGATGGCGACACGGTCGCCCTTCTCGAGTCCCAGCCGCATCAGCGAGCAGGCGACGGCGTCGACGCGGCGTCTCAGCTCGGCATAGGTCAGGCGGTCGTTCTGATGGCGCGAGACCAAGGCCTCGCGCGTCGCATGTTTCGCGCAGGCGGCGTCGAAATAGGCGCCGATCGTCTGCTCGATCAGCGGAACGTCGGTTGCGCCCTTGTCGTGGCTGAGTGCGGTCATGGTCGTTCCCCAAACATTGCTGTTGTGACCTGGCCCCCTCCCCGGCCCTGCCCCGCTGCGCGGGAGAGAGAGGGAGATGCGCGATGCGGTCTAGCGATCCCGAATGCCAATCGTTCCCTATCCCACGCGGCGGAGGGAAAGGGAGGGGTTTCGCCGGCCAGCCTACTTCGCGGCCGGCTCGAAATCGACGAGTTCGGCGCCGTCGCCGACCGCGTCGCCGACCGCGAAACGATGCGCCTTCAGCACGCCGTCGCTCGGCGCGGCGATCGTGTGCTCCATCTTCATGGCTTCCAGGATCAGCAGCGGCGCGCCCTTGTCCACCTTCGCGCCGGCCTCGGCCAGAATGGCGATGACCTTGCCGGGCATGGGCGCGAGCAGGCCGCCGTGGCCGCCCGAACCTTCGGTCGAGACGTGCAGCGGATCGACCGCCGCGAGGCGCCAGGCGCGGCCGTCGAGGAAGACGTGGCGCATGTGGCCCGCCGCGATCACGGCGGCGTCCCTGCGCACGCCGTCGATCTCGACGCGCATGGCGCCGCGCTCGTCGATCTTGCCGCGCACGACATGCGTCTTTCCGGCAAGCGACAGCGTGAAGCCGTCCTTGTGCGCGACGACGCCGACGCTGGTCTGCGTCTCGCCGAAACGATAGATGACCGCGCGCCGCGCCGCGCCGTTGAGCCGCCAGCCGTCGCGCGCGTGCCAGGGCGACGTGGCGTCGGCGCTGCGCTGCGCTCTCGTGCGCGCGAATTCGCGCTCGCGCAGGAGACCGGCGAGCGCGGCGACGAGAAAGGCGTCGTCGGGCGGGCTCTCGGCGCCGGGAAACAGAAAGCCGCGCTCGCGTTCGATCAGGCCGGTGTCGAGATCGGCGGTCGCGAAGGCCGGACAGGCGACGAGTCGCGACAGGAAGTCGATGTTGTTGTTGACGCCGACGACGCGATAATCGGCGAGCGCCTGCAACATGCGCGCGCGGGCGCGATCGCGATCGTCGTCCCAGACGATCAGCTTGGCGATCATCGGATCGTAGAACGGGCTGATGCTGTCGCCCTCCTCCACGCCGGTGTCGACGCGCACGTTCAGGCTTTCGTCCGGCGGCGCGAGATGGCTGAGCCTGCCGGTCGAAGGCAGGAAGTTTTTGGCTGGGTCCTCGGCGTAGATGCGCGCTTCGAGCGCATGGCCGTTGATGCGCAATTGCTCCTGCGCGAGCGGCAGCGGCTCGCCCGCCGCCACGCGCAATTGCCATTCGACGAGATCGAGGCCGGTGATCATCTCGGTGACGGGATGCTCGACCTGGAGGCGCGTGTTCATTTCCATGAAATAGAACTGACCGTCCTGCGTGGCGATGAATTCGACCGTGCCGGCGCCGACGTAGCCCACGGCCTTGGCTGCGTTCACCGCGGCCTCGCCCATCTGGCGACGACGCTCGGGCGTCATGCCGGGCGCAGGCGCCTCCTCCAGCACCTTCTGGTGGCGGCGCTGCACGGAGCAGTCGCGTTCGAACAGGTAGACGCAATCGCCGTGCGCGTCGCCGAACACCTGGATTTCGACATGGCGCGGACGCACGATATATTTTTCCACGAGCACGTGATCGGAGCCGAAGCTCGCCGCCGCCTCGCGCTTGCAGGAGGCGAGCGCGGCGTCGAAATCGTCCGATTTCTCCACCTGTCGCATGCCCTTGCCGCCGCCGCCGGCCGCCGCCTTGATCATCACGGGATAGCCGATCCTGTCGGCCTCCGCCTTCAGATGCGCGGCGTCCTGATCGTCGCCGTGATAGCCGGGCGTCAGCGGCACGCCGGCCGCCTCCATCAGCTTCTTGGCTTCCGACTTCGAGCCCATGGCGCGGATGGCGCCAACCGGCGGCCCGATGAAGACGACCCCCGCTTCGTCGCAGGCGTGGCAGAAGGCTTCGTTCTCCGACAGGAAGCCGTAGCCCGGATGAATCGCCTGCGCGCCGGTGCGTTTGGCGGCGTCGATGATCTTGTCGATCACCAGATAGCTTTCGCGCGCGGGCGAGGGGCCGATGAACACCGCCTCGTCCGCCATGCGCACATGGCGCGCGCCGGCGTCGGCTTCCGAATAGACAGCGACCGTGGCGACGCCCATGCGGCGCGCGGTCTTGATGATGCGGCAGGCGATTTCGCCGCGGTTGGCGATGAGGATCTTGTCGAACATGGCGTTTCCCGTGAACCGCTGGATTGTTCCCTCCCCCCTTGTGGGGGAGGGCTAGGGTGGGGGGCCGGGAAGTCTCGCGAGACTTGCGCGAACTGCTGCGCCCCTCTTGCGCAAGGCTTCCCGACCCCTCCCCTGTCCCTCCCCACAAGGGGGAGGGGTGAGTCTCGTGACTACATCCTGAACAGGCCGAACTTCGTCGGCTGAATCGGCGCGTTGAGCGAGGCCGACAGAGACAGGCCGAGCACGCGGCGCGTTTCGGCAGGGTCGAAGACGCCGTCGTCCCACAGGCGCGCGGTCGCATAGAGCGGATTGCCCTGCGTCTCGTATTGCTCGCGGATCGGCGCCTTGAACTTGTCCTCGTCTTCCTTGCTCCAGCTTCCGCCCTTCGCCTCGATGCCGTCGCGGCGCACGGTCGCCAGCACGCTCGCCGCCTGTTCGCCGCCCATCACCGAGACGCGGGCGTTGGGCCACATCCACAGGAAGCGCGGCGAATAGGCGCGGCCGCACATGCCGTAATTGCCGGCGCCGAACGAGCCGCCGATGATGAGGGTGAGCTTGGGCACCTGCGCCGTCGCCACCGCCGTCACCATTTTCGCGCCGTCCTTGGCGATGCCGGCGTTCTCGTATTTGCGGCCGACCATGAAGCCGGTGATGTTCTGCAGGAAGATCAGCGGAATGCCGCGCTGCGCGCAAAGCTCGATGAAATGCGCGCCCTTCTGCGCGCTTTCGCCGAACAGGATGCCATTGTTGGCGACAATGCCGACGGGATAGCCGTAGAGCTCCGCGAAGCCCGTCACCAGCGTCGTGCCGTAGCGCTGCTTGAATTCGTCGAAGCGCGAGCCGTCGACGACGCGCGCGATCACCTCGCGCACGTCGTAAGGCTTGCGCGTGTCGGTCGGGATCACGCCGTAGAGTTCCGCAGGATCGTAGATCGGCTCGTCGGCGCCGCCGAGCTTGAGGCCGACCGGCTTCGACCGGTTGAGATTGCTGACGATGCGCCGCGCGATGAACAAGGCGTGGGCGTCGTTCTCGGCGAAATGATCGCAGACGCCGGAGATGCGCGTGTGCACGTCGGCGCCGCCGAGGTCCTCGGCGCTCACCACTTCGCCGGTCGCCGCCTTCACCAGCGGCGGGCCGCCGAGAAAGATCGTGCCCTGGTTGCGCACGATCACGCTCTCGTCCGACATGGCCGGCACATAGGCGCCGCCCGCGGTGCAGGAGCCCATGACGACGGCGATCTGCGGAATGCCCTTGGCCGACATGTTCGCCTGGTTGAAGAAGATGCGGCCGAAATGCTCGCGATCCGGGAACACTTCGTCCTGGCGCGGCAGATTGGCGCCGCCGGAATCGACGAGATAGATGCAGGGCAGATTGTTCTGCTCGGCGATTTCCTGCGCGCGAAGATGCTTCTTCACGGTCATCGGATAATAGCTGCCGCCCTTCACCGTCGCGTCGTTGGCGACGATCATGCACTCGACGCCCTGCACGCGGCCGATGCCGGTGATGACGCCGGCCGACGGCGCCTCGCCGTCGTACATGCCGTAAGCGGCGAGCTGGCCCACTTCGAGGAAAGACGCGCCAGGGTCGACGAGATGATCGACGCGCTCGCGCGGCAGCAGCTTGCCGCGCGCGACATGCTTGGCGCAGGCGTCCGCGCCGCCGCCGCCCGCGACCGATGCGAATTTTTCACGCAAGTCATTCACCAGTCCGCGCATGGCGGCGGCGTTGGCCTTGAATTCGTCGGAGCGCGTGTTGACGTTGGATTTCAGGGCTTGCATCAGGCGTTTCCATGTTTCTTGCCGTCATTGCGAGCGGAGCGAGGCAATCCATCCACCGAGCCTTCGAAGATTGGTGGATGGATTGCTTCGTCGCTTCGCACCTCGCAATGACGGCGGCTTTGTTGGCTGCTACTTCGTCTCCGCCATCAGCTCGCGGCCGATGAGCATCCGGCGAATTTCCGACGTGCCGGCGCCGATCTCGTAGAGCTTGGCGTCGCGCCACAGGCGGCCGGCCGGAAATTCGTTGGTATAGCCGACGCCGCCGAGCGCCTGGATCGCCTCGCCCGCCATCCATGTCGCCTTCTCGGCGGAATAGAGGATCGCGCCAGCCGCGTCCTTGCGCAAAGTGCGCGCATGGTCGGCGGTGTCGCAGGCGCGCCCGACTGCGTAGACATAGGCGCGCGTCGCCTGCCAGGTCGAATACATGTCGGCGAGCTTGCCCTGCATGAGCTGAAAGTCCCCGATCGGCTGGCCGAACTGCTTGCGCTCGTGCATGTAGGGCACGACCACGTCCATGCAGGCGGCCATGATGCCGAGCGGCCCGCCCGAGAGCACCGCGCGCTCGTAGTCGAGGCCGGACATCAGCACTTTCACGCCCTCGCCGACCTTGCCCAGCACGTTTTCTTCCGGCACTTCGCAATTGTCGAAGAACAGGGGAAAGGTGTTGGAGCCGCGCATCCCCAGCTTGTCGAGATGGGCGCCGTGCGAAAAGCCGGCAAAGCCCTTCTCGACGATGAAGGCCGTCATGCCGCGCGGGCCGGCCTCGAGATCGGTCTTGGCGTAGACGACCAGCGTATCGGCGTCGCCGCCGTTGGTGATCCACATTTTCGAGCCGTTGAGGACGTAGCGGTCGCCCTTCTTCTCGGCGCGCAGGCGCATCGACACGACGTCCGACCCCGCGCCCGGCTCCGACATGGCGAGCGCGCCGACGTGCTCGCCGGAAATGAGCTTCGGCAGGTACTTCTTTCTCTGCGCCTCCGTGCCGTTGCGGCGGAGCTGGTTGACGCAGAGGTTGGAATGGGCGCCGTAGGACAGGCCGACCGAGGCAGAGGCGCGGGAAACCTCCTCCATCGCCACGATATGGGCGAGATAGCCCATGTTCGACCCGCCGTATTCTTCCGGCGCGGTCATGCCGAGCAGGCCGAGATCGCCGAATTTTTTCCAGAGGTCGGCGGGGAACTCGTTGTCCCTGTCGATGGCCGCGGCGCGCGGCGCGATCTCAGCGGCCGCAAAGGCCTGCACGGTGTCGCGCAACATGCGGATGTCCTCGGACAGGCCGAGGTCGATACCCGGAATATTCATCTGCTCCTCCCGACTTCGAGGATGATCCTAATCGCGATCAGGCGCCAGCGCCGCCCAAGAGGTTGCTTTTTCCGCCACATTTTGTGACATTCGTAGCCCATGAGCGTGCGCCAGCCCCTGCCCTTTCTCGTGGCGTCCGGCCGCGCAGTGACCCCGATCGCCTTTGTAAAGGCCGTTCTGCGGGCCTATCGGGAGCGCGGGCTGACGCCAGATGCGGCGCTCGCCAGGGCGCATATTTCGCCAGATGATTTCGCTCGGCGCAATGCGCGCGTCACGGCTGCGCAATTCGAGATATTCGCGGAAGCCGCGATGCGGGAACTCGACGACGAGGCGCTCGGCTGGTTCGCGCGCCGCCTGCCGTGGGGCGCCTACGGCATGCTTTGTCGCGCCTCGCTCACGCGCGGCCCGCTCGAGCTGGCGTTGAAGCGCTGGCGCCGCCACCATCGCATCCTGACCGAGGACGTGCTTTTCCGCCTCGACGTCGCGAATGGCGTCGCGGCCTGGTCGATCGAAGAACGCCGCGACCTCGGGCCCTATCGCGAATTCTGCCTCGTGACGCTGATGCGTTACGTGCTGGGCTTTTCCTGCTGGTCGATCGATTCCAAGATCGCGCTCGCGCGCGCGGAATTCCCTTTTCCCGAGCCGCCGCATGTCTCGGTCTATCCGACGATCTTCTGCAAGGACCTCGTGTTCGACGCGCCATGCGCGAAAATCCTGTTCGACGCGCGCTATCTCGCGCTGCCGCTCAAGCGTGACGAAGCCGATCTCGACCACATGCTGCAACGCGCGCTGCCGCTGACCGTGCTGCCCTACCGTCGCGACCGGCTTCTGGTCGAGCGCGTGCGCAAGTTGCTGCGCGACGCCAAGACGCCTTTCGCCACGGCGGAAGACATTGCGGATGCGCTCGCGCTGTCCACCCGCACGCTGCATCGCCAGTTGGCGCGTGAAGGCGCGTCGCTGCGCGAATTGAAGGAAGAAGCGAGGGTCGAGATCGCCCGGCAGGCGCTGGCGCGCGGACGCGCGCCGATCAAGCGCGTGGCGCAGGCCGCGGGATTTCGCAACGAGAAGAGTTTTTCGCGCGCCTTCCGGAACTGGACGGGACTGACGCCGAGCGCGTTCCGCCGGCAGGCGTCGGGCCTTTCCGGCGTCGCGCGAGTCTAGAACTGCGCCTGTTCCGCTTCGAGATAGGCGATGCTGACATACTTGCCGATGTTATTCGCCCAGCCCTTGGTCTCCGCCGCCTTGGACGAAACGCGCGGGTCCTTCATGGCGACGGCGAGCGCGCCTTCGAGCGGTACGTTCTGCTTCACCGCGTCGACGCAGGCTTCGTAGATGCCCTGAAAAAGCGAGCGCTGCCATTCCAGGACTTTTATGCCGGCGTCGCCGTGCGCAGGCGCCCAGACCGCCGTCCTGCTGTTCTTGACGAGCGCGTCGATGGCCTCGAGCGTGCCCTTGTAGGAGCCGTCCTCCATATTGGCGATGCGCCGGTCCATCATGATGTCGCCGACGCACATCGCCTGATCTTCGGGCACCTCGATGGCGATGTCGAAGGGCGTATGCGCCACGCCATACTGGTGAACGCGCAACGTGACGTCGCCGAGCGACAGCGTGAAGCCGTGCTCGACATCCCTGTTCGGCGGAACGATGCGGGTGCCCGACGACGCCTGGTTCGTCCACCGCATCATGCTGTCGCGCCAGGAGACGCCCGTGCCGCCTTCGATCGCCTTGCGCGCGCCGGCATGGGCGTAGATCGGAATGTCCTTGCCAAACGCTTCGATGAAGCCGTGATTCCCGAGCCAGTGATCTCCGTGATAATGCGTGTTGAATATGCCGACGACGGGCGCCTTCGTGACGGACCGCAACTGGCGAATGCACATTCGCGCGATCTGCAGCGACGCACCGGTGTCGACGACCGCTACGCCGTCCTTGCCGACGACGAAGATGATGTTCGACATCATTCCCTTGTTCTCCGGCGTCGGAAAGCCGTCGGGCGCCTCGACCATATAGACGTGGGGGCTGATCTTCTGGATCGGCTGGTCGTTCACCGGCGGCCCGACGACAACATCGGCTTCGTCGGCCGCAAAGGCCGGCATGCACAGGTCGTATTGCGTCAGCGGCAGGCCACCGGCCGCCGCCACCCCCGAGAGAACGTCTCGCCGCGTGATCGCCATATCCCCGCCTCGTATGCGTTCACTTGTACTTGTAGAAGTCGGCATTGAGCGCCGACGACATTTTCGCCATCTCGTCCGGGAAGACCATCGTGCCGACGCTCGCCACGCAGAGCCGCACATAGCGATCGAGCGCCTCGCGGTCGGTCGCCTTGCGATCCTCGCGCGTGTAGAGGCTGAGCGCCTCGTTGTCGGCGGAATGGCTCTGGTGACAATTGCCGTTGCAATTATGCTCCTTGAGCAGCGCGCGACCTTCGTCGACCACGGCCGCGTCTTCCGCCAGCGCCGGCGCGGCGAGCAGCGAGAGCACAGCCGCCGCCAGCGGGAGTTTACGCAGTCGCATAGGCAGCCTTGGCTCTCGGCGAGTCGACGATACGATCGGTGACGACAGCGCCGATCCACATCGACCACAGCACAATCCAGGCGGTCAGCGCAAAGACCGAAGCGCCGGAGACGCCTGCGCCGACTGCGCAGCCGCCCGCGAGAACGCCGCCAAAGCCCATAAGGCAGCCGCCCGCAATGTACCGCCGCATGCTGGAGCCGTCATGAAACCCCTCGAGCTTCAGATCGCCGTTAAGCGCGCCAGACAGGAATGCGCCAACGAACACGCCGGGAATCAACCCGAGATCGAATGTCATTCTGGAGCCCGGCGGCGCGAGCACGTACATCAACGTGTCAGCGGAGGGCGCGGTAAAACTGATGGAATGCACGGGCGCCAATTCGAACGAGACGGACGCCATGTAGAAATTGAACCACCAGGCGGCGCCGACCATCAAGCCGACGCCGATCGCCGCAAAAGCATACGACAGCCGGGTTTTCGAGCGCACTGCGATGACGACGCCCGCGATCAGCCAGAGCATGGCGAAGACGAGGCCGCCGACATTGCCGATACGGAACAAGGCGAGAAGGTCGCGGGCCGAACTGTCGATTGTCCACCAGCTATTGACCGCGGCGCGCGCGGGCGAAAGCAGGCCATCGCGCGACATCTGCGCGACGACGGCGAAGACCAGCCCGGACAGAAGCGCGCGCAGATTGCCTGTCGCCGAAAGCACGAGCATTCGGCTGCCGCAGGCGCGGGTCAGCGTCATGCCGCAGCCGAACATGAGGCCGCCGATGACGGCGCCCGAAAGGCTGCCGGTATTGTTGAGCTGGCGCACGGCGCCGGTGTTGAAGAGATCGAGCAGGATGAGCGCCTGCGTCGCGATCAGGGCGGTGGAGAACGTGAAGAGCCAGATCGCCATGCGTTCGCCGACGACGCCGTGCGCGATCTCCAGCGTCGCGGCCCGAAGGCAGAACCGCGAATATTGCGCGAAGGCGCCGAACAAAATGCCGACAACGAGCCCGCCGAGGGCGAGGACCCATTGATCCCCGATTGCGTCGATCAGCCGCTCGAGCATCAGGGCTTGATATAGGCGAAATGTTGCTGCGACTGGAGTTGCGTGATGCGCACGACGCCAGACGGGGTGAAGTCGGCGTCCATCACGAACTTGTCCTTGGCGATGTTGCGGCGCTTCATGGTGATCTCGCACACCTCGAATGTCACGCCGGCGGCCTTGAGGCCCGCAATCAGGGGCGCATATTCCACGCCGCCCTTGGGATCCTTGGCGCCGTCGAACAGGAGGTCGATGCCGTCGGCATGGGTCACGACGACAATCTTCGTGTCGGGCGCGACGTCGAGGTGATTGCGGATGTTGCGCAGACCTTTCAGTCCCTGCTCGGCCGCGTTGTCGAAATGGTAGACGACCTTGTCGCCGGCAAACGCCGGCGCCGCGCCGAGAAGGAGGATAACGACGAGCGCAATCCGCTGAAGCGCGTGGCGTAAAGCGTGCATATCTTCCTCCTCGTCGCGTTCAGGCGGCCATTCCGGGATTGCCGGCGACGTTCTTGAGCGTCGGCAGGTTCAACGCCGGCGACGCCACCGTCTTCTTCGCGCGCAGATTGCGTGCGACCAGATCCCAGATCGGCTCGCCGCCGGCGTCCCTCGCGGCTTCGGCGACGGGCGCCCAGCCGGCTACCTTGTAGGTCTTGCCTGCTTCGAT
Organism: Rhodoblastus sp.; assembly: GCA_046349085.1. GTDB lineage: Bacteria > Pseudomonadota > Alphaproteobacteria > Rhizobiales > Beijerinckiaceae > JAJXWB01. The sequence continues at coordinate 41,585 of JAXMDA010000014.1, read as the reverse complement.
CGCCTTGCCGTTCAGCGTCATCTGGTCGATGCGGGCGCCCATCGCCGCGGTGGGATCGCAAGCGTAGGTCATGCCGCCGACGCGCACCATGTCGCCGCCCTGCTGATAATAGGGGTCCGGGTTGAAAAGGTTGTCGCAGACGTCCTCGAGAATTTCCTTGATCTGCGCGCCGGTCATCTCGGTCAGAGTCACATGGGGATAGGTGATGGCCGTCTGGTCGAGCACGTTCTCCATCGTGATCGCTTCGCCCGGCAGGATGGTAGTGCCCCAGCGGAAGCCCGGCGAGAAGGCGATTTCGGCGTTCTTTTCCTGGATCAGCGCATTGAGAATGAGCTGGTCGAAACTGCCGTTGAAATTGCCGCGGCGGTAGAGAAGGCCTTCGCTCAGGGCAAGTTTCTCGCTGAGCGCCGCCTCGAAGGGCGCGCGCGCCTTTTGCACAAGCGCCTGCATCGTCGGATCGGCCGGCAGCAGGTTGGCGAAAACCGGCAAGAGCTTGTAGCGGAAGTCGGCGACCTTGCCGTTCCTGACGTCGAGATCGAGCACGCCGAGAAACTTGCCGTTCGAGCCGGCGTTCATGACGATCGTCTTGCCGCCTGGATTGGCGACGAGAGTCGGGCGCGGCATGCCGTCATGCGTGTGGCCGCCGAAGATCGCATCGACGCCGGAGATGCGGCTGGCCATCTTGAGATCGACGTCCATGCCGTTATGGGAGAGCACCACGACGACCTGCGCGCCGTCGCCGCGCGCGGCGTCGACGGTCTTCTGCATGTTGTCTTCCTGGATGCCGAAGGTCCAGTCGGCGACCATGTAGCGTGGATTGGCGATCGGCGTGTAGGGAAAGGCCTGCCCGATGACGGCGACCTTCACGCCATTCACGTCGCGCAGGGAATAGGGCTTGAACACGGCGTCGCCGAAGTCGGCGGTCTTGATGTTCTGCGCGACGATCTCGATCTTTCCGGCGAAGTCGCTCTTGGCGACCTCCTCCACGCGCTCCTGGCCGTAGGTGCATTCCCAGTGCAGCGTCATCAGATCGACGCCAAGCGCCTTGGCGGCGTCGATCATGTCCTGCCCCTTCGTCCACATCGCGACGCCGGAGCCTTGCCACGTATCGCCGCCGTCGAGCAGCAGCGCGCCGGGGCGATTGGCCTTGATGCGCTTCACCAATGTCGCCAGATGCGCGAAGCCGCCGACCTTGCCGTAGACGCCGGCGTAACGCTCGAAGTCGAGGTAGGTGAAGGCGTGCGCGAGGCGCGGATCGGCCTGGATTTCGAAATGCTTCAGGAAATTCTGGCCGACGACGTGCGGCGCCTTGCCCATCATGCCGGCGATGCCGAGATTGACGTTCGGCTCCCGGAACCAGATCGGCAGCAATTGCGCGTGACAGTCGGTGATGTGCAGAAGCGACACATTGCCGAAAGCGGGCGCGTCATAAACCTGCTCGGCGTTTCTTTCCGCTTGCGCAAGGCTCGCTGTCGGCGCCAGACCGGATACGCCGGCGGCCGCAAGCACGTTCAGAAATTCACGACGGTTCACGCGCCCTGCTCTCTCTGGTTTACTGGTTGACGGGCGATTGCGGGTCGAGCAGCAGGGCCATCAGGTCCTTTGTTGATTTCCGCTGAGATTTGACCCGGCAATTCCATTGAGAACTGACCCGGGTTGATGATGGTTTGATGGTCAGGCGTTCGTCAAGTTTTTGGGCTTCTCCTTTGCTTGCTTTGCGGGTTTGGCCGAGCTGTTCTTGAAGCGGAAGCTGTCGTTCCCGGTTTCGAGGATGTGACAACGGTGCGTGAGCCGGTCGAGGAGCGCGGTCGTCATCTTCGGATCGCCGAACACGGAAGCCCATTCGCTGAAGCTGAGGTTCGTGGTGATGATGACGCTGGTGCGCTCATAGAGTTTGCTCAACAGATGGAACAGCAAGGCTCCCCCGGACGTGCTGAACGGCAGGTAGCCAAGCTCGTCGAGGATGACGAGATCGGAATGGGCGAGCCGAGCGGCTATCTGCCCGGACTTTCCCTGGACTTTTTCCTGTTCGAGCGCGTTGACGAGTTCGACGGTAGAGAAGAACCGGACGCGCTTGCGGTGGTGTTCGATCGCCTGGACGCCGAGCGCCGTGGCCAGATGCGTTTTACCCGTGCCGGGCCCGCCGACCAGGACGGTGTTGTGAGCGTCCTCCAGGAACTCGCAGCGATGGAGCTGGCGCACCAGCGCCTCGTTGACCTCGCTGCTGGCGAAGTCGAAGCCGGCGAGGTCGCGATAGTTCGGGAAGCGCGCCGCCTTGAGCTGATAGGCGGTCGATCTGACCTCCCGGTCGGCCGTTTCCGCTTTCAGCAATTGCGACAGGATCGGAAGCGCCGTCTCGAAGGCCGGAGAGCCTTGCTCGGTCAGCTCGCCCACGGCCTGGGCCATGCCATGCATCTTGAGGGTGCGCAGCATGATGACGATGGCGCCGGCGGCGGGATTATGACGCATGGCGCGCCTCCCGATTTCCGCGCAGCGCGTCATAGCGCTCGACGTTTGCCTGCGGTTCCGTGGTCAACGTCAGGGCGTTGGGCGGCGCCACCGGCGGCGCGTCGATCGGCTTGCCGTCAACCAACCGGTGCAGGATGTTCAGAATGTGCGTCTTGGTCGGAGCGCCGCCCTCCAGCGCCAGTTCGACGGCGGCGAGCACGGCCTGTTCGTCGTGCTGGAGGACCAGAGCCAGGATCTCGACCATTTCGCGATCGCCGCCAGGCGTCTTCAACATACGCTGTTGCAGCGTCCGGAAGGCCGGCGGCATTTCGGCGAAGGGCGCGCCGTTGCGCAGCGCGCCGGGCTTGCGCTGGATGACCGCCAGATAATGTCGCCAGTCATAGACTGTCGCGCTCTTCGTGCGGTCATGGGAACGGGCAAACACTCGGGCGTGCTCGCAAACGATCCGCCCCTCGGCGGCGACGACGATGCGCTCAGGGTACACCCGCACGCTGACTGGCCGATTGGCGAAGGACGCCGGCACGCTGTAGCGATTGCGCTCCAGGTGAATGAGGCAAGTTGGCGAGACGCGCTTGGCGTATTCGATGAAGCCGTCGAACGGACGCGGCGGATGCATCAAGTGCGGCGCTTCCTCGCGCCAGGCGTCGGCGACCGTACCCGGCTGCGAGCCGTGGGCAATCTCGGCCCACAGCGCCCGGCATCGCGCCTCGAGCCAGTCGTTCAGCGCCGCCAGGGACGGGAACTTCGGCGTCGGCTGCCAGAGCCGGTGACGGGCATCCTGGACGTTCTTCTCGATCTGCCCCTTCTCCCAGCCGGAGGCCGGATTGCAGAACTCGGCCTCGAACAGGAAGTGGCTGACCATCGCCGAGAAGCGTGCGTTGACCTTGCGCTCCTTGCCGCGGCCGATCTTGTCGACCGCTGCACGCATGTTGTCGTAGATGCCGCGCCGCGGCGCCCCGCCCAGAACGCGGAAGGCGTGGTTGTGGGCGTCGAACAGCATCTCGTGCGTCTGCTGGGGGTAGGCGCGCAGAATGAAGGCGCGGCTGTATGACAGCTTGACGTGCGCGACCTGCAATTTGGTGCGCTCGCCCGCAATGATCGCCCAGTCTTCCGACCAGTCGAACTGGAACGCCTCGCCGGGCATGAACGTCAGCGGCACAAAGGCGCCCCGGCCGCAGGTTTGTTGCTCTCGATGCCGCGCCGCCTTCCAGTCGCGCGCAAACGCCGCCACGCGATTGTAGGAGCCGTCATAGCCCAGAGCGACCAGATCGCCGTGCAATTGTTTGATCGTCCGCTTCTGCTTGCGCGGCTTCGCCGCCTCCTGCCGCAGCATATGCGACAGTCGATCCGCATAGGGGTCGAGCTTGCTCGGTCGGTCCGGAACCTGGAACTTCGGCTCGACGCTGTCCGCGCGCAGATATTTGCGCACCGTGTTCCGCGACAATCCCGTGCGCCGCGCGATCTCCCGGATCGAAAAATGCTGCCGGTATCGCCAGCGTCGGATCACGCTCAATAACTCCATGTCGATCACTCCGCGTTCCCCCGCGATGCCCGTGGGGAAAAGGTTCGAACATGGGTCAACTCTCAGTGGAAAAACTCGTCCTGCCGGGTCAAGTCTCAGCGGAAATCAACACGCCGACGCTGCGCGGCGACGATTTCCTGTTCCTGCAATATACCGGCGGCACGACCGGACTGTCGAAAGGCGCGACCCTCACGCACCGCAATCTCATCGCCAATATCGAGCAGTTCAAGGCCTTCATGCCGAAGGCGCTGGCGCCCGGCGAAGAAGTCGTCGTCACGGCAATTCCGCTCTACCACATCTTCGCGCTGATGGTGAATTTCCTCAGCTATTTCTCGGTGGGCGCCGACAACTGGCTCGTCGCCGACCCCCGCAACATGGACGCCTTCGTCGACGTCATGAAAGCCGCGCGGCCGAGCATATTCATGGGCGTAAACACCCTCTATGCGGGCCTGACGATGCATCCGCGCATCCGGGAGGTCGACTGGTCGCGTCTGAAGCTCGCCGGCGGCGGCGGCGCGGCGATCGTCGGCGCGGTCTCCGATCGCTGGCGGGAGATCACCGGCACGTTCGTGCGCGAAGGCTACGGCCTCTCCGAGACATCGCCGATCGTCACGTTCAATCCGGCGTATATCGCGGAATTCAGCGGCACGACCGGCCTGCCCATGCCCTCGACCGACGTCGTCATCCTCAACGATGAGAATGAAGAGGTGGGCGTCGGCCAGGCCGGCGAAGTCTGCGTGAAGGGGCCGCAGGTCATGGTCGGCTACTGGAACAAGCCCGAGGCGAACAAGGAAGCCTTCACCAAGGACGGCTATTTCCGCACGGGCGACATAGGCGTCTTCGACGATCGCGGATTCCTGAAGATCGTCGACCGCAAGAAGGACATGATCCTCGTCTCGGGCTTTAACGTCTATCCGAACGAGATCGAGGCGGTGGCGACCGCCTGCCCGGGCGTCGCCGAATGCGCCTGCGTCGGCGCGCACGACGAGAAGACCGGAGAAGCCGTGAAGCTCTTCGTCGTGCGCAAGCCCGGCGCGACCCTCACAGAGCTGGATGTGGCCGATTTCTGCCGCAAGGAACTGGCCGCCTACAAGGTTCCGAAGCACATCGTCTTCGTCGACGCGCTGCCGAAGTCGAACGTCGGCAAGATCCTGCGGCGAGACCTGCGAGGCGCCGCCTAAGCGACGCCGGGACGTCCCTCCCGGGAGAACTGGGACGCGAGCCTGCGCGGTTTGCACGCGTCGGGCATCGCGCCAGTTTGGACGCGGCCGTGTCGGAAATTCCCCAACGTCCGGGCCGCCGCGGACCCTTCCCGCTCGCGCGGCTACGGCCGCCCGGGGATGCGGGAGAAGCCTCTTGCGCTACCATAATTCTATGATTATAGAATTATGGAAAGGATTCCTCATGCCCGCCGCCCCCGACGACGACCAGATCGCCCGCTTTGCCGACATGCTGGCGGCGCTCGGGACCGAGCCTCGCTTGCGGATCGTGCGGCTGCTGTTGAGCGCGCACCCGGATGGGCTCGTCGTCGGCGAGATCGGCTCGGAACTCGGCATCCCGCCGTCCACCCTCTCGCATCATCTCGACAAGCTGAAGAACGAGGGGCTGGTGGCGGTCCGCCGCGAAAGCACGTTCCTGCGCTATTCCGCACGCGCGGAGGCGCTTCAGGAAATCCTGTCGTTCCTGTTCGCGGAGTGCTGCACCCGCAACAAGGCGATCAATCCCAAGGCTGTCATCAACGCGTAGGAGTCGCCATGACTGACGTTGCGATCAAGGAAGTCGTTCGCGAGAAGTATGCCGAAGCCGCGCGCCGCGTTTCGGCGCCGGGCGGCTGCTGCGGAGGGGCCGCGGCGCTCGACGGGTGCAATCCGATCACGTCCAACCTCTACGCCGATCACGAGAAGGGCGAGCTTCCCGACGCCGCCGTTCTGGCCTCGCTCGGCTGCGGAAACCCGACGGCGCTCGCCGAATTGAAGGCCGGCGAAACCGTGCTCGATCTCGGCTCGGGCGGCGGCATCGACGTGCTTCTGTCAGCAAAGCGCGTCGGTCCTACGGGCAAGGCCTACGGTCTGGACATGACCGATGAGATGCTGGCGCTCGCGCGCGAGAATCAGCAGAAGGCCGGCGCGACCAATGTCGAATTCCTGAAAGGCGAGATCGAGGCGATCCCGCTGCCCGACAATTCGGTTGACGTGATCATCTCGAACTGTGTGATCAACCTGGCGGCCGACAAGGACAAGGTTCTTCGTGAAGCCTTCCGCGTGCTGAAGCCGGGCGGGCGTTTCGCCGTATCCGATGTCGTCACGCGCGGCGACATCCCCGATCAAATCCGCAAGGACGTTCTGGCGTGGGTCGGCTGCATCGCCGGCGCGCTCGACGAGAACGACTACCGCGCGAAGCTTTCCGCCGCCGGCTTCGAGGCGGTCAGCGTCGAACCTACACGCGTCTACAAGGTCGATGACGCCCGCGAGTTCCTGATCTCGAAGGGCTTCGACGTGGACGCCATGGCGAAACAGGTGGACGGCAAGTTCATGAGCGCCTTCGTGCGCGCGACCAAGTCGATGGCGGCGACGCCACGCAGCGGTTGCTGCGGCTGACGCTGCCGACCCGCGACATCATGCGGCATAGCGCATATGCGCCTTACCGCATATCACGGCGACATGAAGGATCCGGTCCCCCTTCTCGCCGCACTTGCTGAACCAACCCGGCTCGCCGCGCTGCGCATCCTCTGGGATGGCGGCGAGCATTGCGTCTGCGAACTCATGACGAAGCTCGGCGCGAGCCAGTCGCGCATGAGCCGCCATATGTCCGCCCTGAAAGCCATCGGCCTGGTGACAGACCGGCGAGACGCCCAGTGGGTGCGATATGGCCTGAGCCCCGATCTCGCGGCGCACGAACGCGCAATCCTCGACGCCGTCATGGCGGCAGTTCCCGAACCGAGACGGAGGGCGGTATGAGCGTCGGCCTCTCCACACATGCCGGGCGCCCGGCCTCGCCGGCGGTCTGGATCGCCGGAACAGTCGCTGCGATCAGTGTCTGGTTCGCAATCTACTGGCGGCTTGAGGCCCTTTCGACGTGGTTGGTCTCGTTGCTGCCCGTCACGCCCGGGAGCCATATCGAAGAAGCCGCCCGGTTCTTCATTTTCGACGCGCCGAAAGTCCTGATGCTGCTGACGCTGGTCGTCTTCGGCATGGGCGTCGTGCGCAGCTTTTTCTCGCCGGAGAGAACGCGCGCGCTGCTCGCCGGCAAGCGCGAGGGCGTCGGCAATATCGCAGCGGCGATCCTCGGCGTGTTCACGCCGTTCTGCTCGTGCTCGGCCGTGCCGCTGTTCGTCGGCTTCGTGTCGGCCGGCGTGCCGCTCGGCGTCACCTTGTCGTTCCTGATCTCGGCGCCGATGGTCAACGAGGTCGCGCTCGGACTGCTGTTCGCGCTGGTCGGATGGAAGGTCGCGGCGATCTATCTGGGCTTTGGCCTGACGCTCGCGATCGTCTCCGGATGGATCATCGGCCGCCTGCATCTGGAAGGCTGGCTCGAAGAATGGGTGCGCAACGCGCGCGCCGGACAGGCGGAGCTGCCGCCCGACGAGCAGACAATCGTCGATCGTATCCGCGCCGGACTCGAAGCCGTGCGCGACATCGTCGGCCGTGTCTGGATATGGATCATCGCCGGCATCGCCGCCGGCGCCTTCATCCACGGCTATGTGCCGAACGATCTGCTCGCTTCGATCATAGGCAAGGGGCATTGGTGGTCGGTGCCTGCCGTCGTCCTGATCGGCGTGCCGATGTATTCGAACGCGGCCGGCATCATCCCGGTCGTCGAGGCCCTGCTCGGCAAGGGCGCGGCGCTCGGCACCGTGCTCGCCTTCATGATGAGCGTGATCGCGCTGTCGTTCCCCGAAATGGTCATCCTGCGCAAGGTTCTGACGCTGCGCCTGATCGCCGTGTTCGTCGGCGTCGTCGCCGCCGGCATCGTCGCGGTCGGCTACCTGTTCAACGCCCTGTTCCCCTGAAAGGAGCGCCGCCCATGAAGAACGTGAAAATCCTCGGCTCCGGCTGCAAGCGCTGCATCGCGACCGCCGACATGGCCGCAACGGAAGCGAAGAAACTCGGCATCGAGATTCAACTGGAAAAGGTGACGGACTTCGCCGACATCGCGAAATTCGGGATCGCCTCGACGCCGGGCGTCGTGGTCGACGGCAAGGTCGTCCATGCCGGCGGCCTGCCGAAGCCCGAGGACATGGCGAAGTGGCTGGCGGCGTAGTTCCGCCCGCCGTCGTCTTCAAACCGTCACATATATCGGCTATTCTGGATATATGGATGATCAATCGGTTCTCGCCGCGCTGGGCGCGCTCGCCCAGCCCACCCGGCTTCAAACCTTCCGGCTGCTCGTCGCCCGCGAACCCGACGGGGTTCCAGCGGGCGAACTGGCCCGCCTGATCGGCGTGCCGCAGAACACCATGTCGGCGCATCTGTCGACGCTGGCGCAGGCTGGCCTCGTCGCCGGCGAGCGGCGCAGCCGTTCGATCATCTATCGCGCCGATCTCGCACGCTTCCGCGAAACGATCCTGTTCCTCCTGAACGACTGCTGCGGCGGGCGCCCGGACGTTTGCGCGCCGCTGGTCGCCGGCCTTTCTCCGAGCTGCCCGAAGGTTTCCGCCGATGACTGACCGCGTCTTCAACGTCCTGTTTCTCTGCACTGGCAATACGGCGCGATCCGTTCTCGCCGAAGGCATTCTGCGCAGGGACGGCGCGGGCCGGTTCAACGCCTTCTCCGCGGGCAGCCGGCCGAAGGGCGTGGTCAATCCGATCGCATTGAAGACGCTCGCCGCATACGGCTACCCGTCCGACGGCTATCGGTCGAAAAGCTGGGATGATTTCGCGGTCCCTGGCGCCCCTCAAATGGACTTCGTGTTCACCGTCTGCGACAGCGCGGCCGGCGAGGCTTGTCCTGTCTGGCCGGGCCGGCCCATGACGGCGCATTGGGGCATCGAAGACCCCGCTGCGGTCGAAGGAAGCGATATCGACAAGGAACGCGCATTCGGCGAGGCGTTCCGTTTCCTGCGCAACCGCATCGCTGCTTTCACCGCGCTGCCGATGAAAAGCCTCGACGAGATGTCGCTGCGCAATCGCCTGCGCGAGATCGGCCGCATGGACGGCGCAACCGCCGGAGCCGAGGGCTGATGTCGATCTTCGAACGTTTTCTCACGCTCTGGGTCGCGCTCTGCATCGTCGCCGGCGTCGCGCTCGGGCATCTCTTGCCGGAGGCATTCCACGCGATCGGCGCGGCCGAGATCGCGAGGGTCAACCTGCCGGTTGCGGTCCTGATCTGGCTGATGATCGTCCCGATGCTCATCAAGATCGACTTCGCCGCGCTCGGCGAGGTGCGTCGCTACTGGCGCGGCATCGGCGTCACGCTGTTCATCAACTGGGCCGTGAAGCCCTTCTCGATGGCGGCGCTGGGCTGGTTCTTTGTCGGGCACGTATTCCGTCCCTACCTGCCAGCCGATCAGATCAATTCCTACATCGCCGGCCTGATCCTGCTGGCGGCGGCCCCCTGTACGGCCATGGTGTTCGTGTGGAGCAACCTGGCGAAGGGCGAGCCGCATTTCACGCTGTCGCAGGTGGCGCTGAACGACACGATCATGACGTTCGCCTTCGCCCCCATCGTGGGCCTGCTGCTCGGCCTGTCGGCGATCACGGTCCCGTGGGATACGCTGGTCCTGTCGGTCGTTCTCTACATCGTGATGCCCGTCATCGCAGCGCAGATTGTGCGACGGAGCTTGCTGGCGTCAGGCGGAGAGAAGACTCTCGCTGGCCTGCTCGGGAACCTGCAACCGCTATCGATCCTCGCCCTATTGGCGACGCTCGTGCTGCTCTTCGGATTTCAGGGCGAGCAGATGCTCCGGCAGCCGACGGTCATCGCGCTGCTTGCCGTTCCGATCCTCATACAGGTCTATTTCAACGCCGGCGTCGCCTACCTGCTCAACCGCGTCAGCGGCGAAAAGCACTGCGTCGCCGGTCCGTCCGCTCTGATTGGCGCAAGCAACTTCTTCGAACTGGCCGTTGCAGCCGCAATCTCGCTGTTCGGATTTCAGTCAGGCGCCGCGCTCGCGACCGTCGTGGGCGTGCTGGTCGAGGCGCCCGTAATGCTGACCGTCGTGTGGATGGTGAATTCCAGCAAGGGATGGTACGAGCGGCGAGCAGAGGGCGCGGTCACGAACTGAACGTTGCAGCCGGACCGCACGCAGCGGTACGCGCCACAGCGGATATCCGTGACGCGCAAATCACCCGCGACGGCACGCACGAGCGCCATCCGAGAGAACATGTCGTCCGACGGTGCGACACATCGGGGTGCGGTCGACGTCCCGACGCGGATCGATTGAGTCTTGAGCCGCCGTCGATCCGCAGCTCCAAACTTCGCCGGGAGGCGCGTGAGCCGGCCTTGCAATTTCTGCTTGTCGAACGCTTGCCAAACACGAGCCGGCGATCGCGCGGGCCCGCAGGATTCGATTTAACTATTTGATTTCGATGGTGAGCGCGCTGGGACTCGAACCCAGGACCCTCTGATTAAAAGTCAGATGCTCTACCGACTGAGCTACGCGCTCCCTTGCGGGCGCCCCGGGAGTAGCCCCGGGCGCCCTCAGGGTCAACCCTGCCAGGCGATATAGGCCATCAGCGCGGCAAACAGAACCGCCGAAACCAGCGTCGTAAGCCCCGCTTTCATCAGCAATTTCGGGGCTATCGGCGCGCCGGGGTCGGTGCCGAGCAGACGGCCCTCCTCGTTCTCGTGCTGCGAGCGCACGCCGAGCGGCAGGATGGCAAAAAGCACGATCCACCACATGGTGAAATAGATCGCGAGCGCCATGGGGATCGGGACGGGGAGAGTCATGGGGCCTCCGGCGGTCGGCAGTCGGCAATACGCAGTCGCCCGACTGCCGCGCGCCTATTGCCCAAGGCTTCAGACCTGCTCGATTTCGACCAGCGTGCCGTTGAAGTCCTTGGGGTGCAGGAACAGCACGGGCTTGCCGTGCGCGCCGATCTTCGGATTTCCGTCGCCGAGCACGCGCGCGCCCTTGGCCTTCAGATGGTCGCGGGCCACGAGAATATCGTCGACCTCGTAGCAGACGTGGTGCATCCCGCCGTCCGGGTTCTTTTCCAGGAACTTGGCGATAGGCGAATCGGCGCCGAGCGGCTCGAGCAGTTCGATCTTGGTGTTGGGCAGTTCGATGAACACCACCGTCACGCCATGCGCGGGCTCGGGCTGCGGCGCCGAAACCTTGGCGCCGAGCGTGTCGCGATAGAGCGCGGCGGATTTCGCGAGGTCCTTGACCGCGATGGCGACGTGGTTGAGGCGACCGATCATGGCTTTCTCCGGATTCAGACTTCGAGAACGAGAACGTGCACCTGGGGCCGCTTGCCCCAGGCCTGGCCGAGCGCGCTGCGCACGGCGCGCTCGACGGCGTTGGCGACGGCGTCGGCGTCACGGCGCTTGGGGCGCGACAGGCCGTCCAGCGTCGAGAATATCGTTTCGTCCACCACCGCGTCCATCATGGCGCCGTTGCGGTCGCGCTCGGGAATGCCGGACATGAGGACGTCCGGGTCGCCGGCAAGCTCGCCCTTCGAGGTCAGCGCGAGCGCGATGGAGACGACGCCGGCGAAGGCGAGCCGCGCGCGCTGCGCAATCGCCTCGTCGCTGGCGGAAATCAGCGTCGCGCCGTCCTCCACGATGCGGCCGACCGGGACCTGGCCGATCACCGCCGGCTCGCCGGGGCCGAGCAGCACGAGGTCGCCGTCGCGCGGCGAGAGAACGTGCTGCACGCCTTCCGCCTTCGCGAAGGCGGCATGTTCGGACAGGTGCAGCGCCTCGCCGTGCGCGGGGATCAGCGTCTTCGGCTTCAGGAGTTGATACAGCCGGCCGACCTCGCCGCGGCGGGGATGGCCGGAACAATGGACGAGCGCCAGCCGGTCGGTGACGACCTCCAGCCCCTGGTCGATCAGGCCGTTGACGATGGCGTTCACCTCGCGCTCGTTGCCGGGGATGGTGCGCGAGGAAAAGATCACGCGATCGCCGCTGGCGAGCTTGATGGAGGGATGCTCGCGCGCGCCGATGCGCGCCATGGCGGCGCGCGGCTCGCCCTGGCTGCCGGTCGCCAGCACGACGACCTTCTTGCGCTCGAGATCGGAAAAGCTCTGCGGGCCGAGGAAGGGCTTGATTCCGTCGAGATAGCCGCAGTCGCGGCCGACCTCGATGACGCGCTCCAGCGAACGGCCGACGACGACGACCGAGCGCCCCGCGGCTTCCGCCGCCAGCGCCACGGCTTTCACGCGCGCCAGATTGGAGGCGAAGGTGGTGACGACCACGCGGCCCGGCGCGTTTGCAACAAGTTCACGCAGCGTGCGCGCGACCTCGCCCTCCGACGGGCTCTGGCCCTCGCGCACGATATTGGTGGAATCGCAGATGAGGACGTCGACGCCCTCTTCGCCCACCGCCAGCAGCCGCGTCTCGTCCGTCGGCTGGCCGACGCCGGGCTCCGGATCGAGCTTCCAGTCGCCGGTGTGCACGGCCACGCCCGCCGGCGTGCGCAGCACGAGCGCGCAGCTTTCGGGAATCGAATGCGACATGGCCACGGGCTCGATGTCGAACGGCCCGAGCGCGAAGCGCTGGCCCTGCTTGAATTGGATCAGCTCGACCTTCGGCGCGCCGGGCTCGCCGAGCCGGCGGGCCTCCAGCAGGCCGATGGCGAAGCGCGTTGCATAGACCTTGCAGCCGAGCCGCGGCCAGAGCGCGGCGATGGCGCCGATATGGTCCTCGTGCGCATGGGTGATGACGAGGCCGATGAGGTCCTTGCGGATCTTGTCGATGAAGGAGACGTCGGGAAAGACGAGGTCGATGCCCGGCAGGTCCGGCCCCGCAAACGACAGGCCGCAGTCGACCATGATCCATTTGCGGCGGCCGGGCGGACCGAACCCGTAGAGCGCCGCATTGCGGCCGATCTCGCCGAGGCCGCCCAGGGCGACAAAGACGAATTCGTCGTTCGAATGCGGCATCAGGCCTTTCCGTCGCGCAAGGTCGCCCGGGCGGCGGGGCCGAGCAGGACGTCGCCTGCGTCAATGGCGGTCGGGCCGTCCGACGTCAAGACGATCAGGCGGCCGTGCGGGTCGATCGTGTCGAAAACGCCTTCGATCGTCCGCTCGCCGAGCGCGACTTTCACCGGGCCGCCGCGCCCGAGGCAGGCGGCGAGCCATCGTTCCCGAATGGCGGCGAAATTCGCGCCGCGCGCCCATGTCTCGAGCGCGCGCGCCATGGCGTCGGACAAGGCGGCGAAGAGCGCGGCGGGGTCGCCGGCGCCGGGCCGGATCGTTTCGATGTCGGTGGTCGCGTAGTTCGGGATGTCGGGATGCGAGCGGCAATTGACGCCGATGCCGACGACCGCCGCGAGCGCGCCCGAGGGCAGGCGTGTCGCCTCCAGCAACATGCCCGAGAGCTTGGCGCCCCCGCATAGCAGATCGTTCGGCCATTTGAGCCCGAGATCTTCGCGTTGGCCGAGCGTGGCGTTCGCAGCCTCCGCCAGCGCCACGCCGGCGACGAAGCCGAGTTCCGGCGCCTTTTCCGTCGGGCACGGATCGGTCAGCAGCAGCGTCGCGTAGAGATTGCCGCGCGGCGAGGTCCAGGCCCGGCCCATGCGGCCGCGCCCGGCCGTCTGCTCGCCCGCCCCGATCCACAGCGGCCCGCGCTCGCCCTGCTCGCGCGCGCGCATCAGCGCGACGGCGTTGGTCGAGCCGACGCTGTCGAGATAATCGAGACGATAGCCGCGCGCGGCGGCGTGCGGGCCGAGGCGAAAGCCGCCGGTCATGCGACGCGACTATCCCCTCCCCCCTTGCAGGGAGGGGAGAAGGCTCGCGCCTTGGAATCTACTCTCAATAAAACGCCTTCGCTGCATTGGCGGCGGCCGAGATGAACGGCGCCGGATAGACCCAGAACAGGAAGACGAGCGCGGTCGAGACCGCCATCACCGTGCGCACGGCAAGCGGCGCGGCGTCGAAGGCGGGCGCGGGATCGTCGAAATACATGACCTTGACGATGCGCAGGTAGTAGAAGGCCGCGACCGTCGACAGCAGCACGCCGATGACGGCGAGCGGCGTCAGGCCGGCCTGCACGGCGGCCAGGAACGCGTAGTATTTGGCGAAGAAGCCCGCGAGCGGCGGAATGCCCGACAGCGAGAACATCAGCATGGCCATGAAGAAGGCCATCCAGCCGTTGGTGCGCGCGAGGCCGGCGAGATCGCCGATGGTCTCCACCGCCCTGCCCTGCACGCGCATGGCGAGGATGACGGCGAAGACGCCGAGCGTGGTGACGAGATAGATCGCCATGTAGAGCGCGACGCCCTTGACGCCGTCCGCCGTGTTGGCTGCCAGGCCGACCAGCGCAAAGCCCATGTGGCCGATCGAGGAATAGGCCATCAGGCGCTTGATGTTGGTCTGCCCGATCGCGGCGAAGGAGCCGAGCGCCATCGAGGCGATCGAGATGAACATGATGATCTGGCGCCATTCGTGCGCGAGGCCCGGCAGCGCGTCGGTGACGACGCGCAGCGTGATGGCGACCGCCGCCATCTTCGGCGCGGAGGCGAAGAAGGCAGTGACCGGCGTCGGCGCGCCTTCGTAGACGTCGGGCGTCCACATGTGGAACGGCACGGTGGACATCTTGAAGGCGAGGCCGGCGAGCAGGAACACCAGCCCGAAGACGACGCCGATCTGCGGGCCGGCCTTCAGCGCCTTGGCGATGCCGTCGAACTGCACGGTGCCGGCATAGCCGTAGATCAGCGAGGCGCCATAGAGCAACATGCCGGAGGAGAGCGCGCCGAGCACGAAATACTTCAGGCCCGCTTCCGACGCCTTGAGATTGTCGCGGTGGAAGGCGGCGACGACATAGAGCGCCAGCGACATCAGCTCGAGCCCGAGATAGAGCGAGATCAGGCTGTTGGCCGACGTCAGCAGCAACATGCCGAGCGTCGAGAGCAGGATCAGCACCGGGAATTCGAAGAGGTCGATGCCCTCGCGCTGGAGGAAGTCGCGCGACAGGACGAGCGAGACCAGCGAGCCGATCAGCACCAGAACTTTCATGAAGCGCGCGAACTGGTCGTCGACGAAGGCGCCCTCGAACACGTCGGCGGAGGACTTGGCGCCGACGAAGATCACGACCAGGGCGAGCGCCAGCACGCCGATGGAGATTTCGGCGACGAGGCCCGCGGATTTCTCGCCGCGGATCGCGCCGAGAAGGATCAGCGCCAGCGCGCCGATCGCAAGCACCGTCTCCGGCAGGGCGTGAGCGATGGAGAAGCTGAGCGATTGCATCGATCTGCCTTCAGTGAACGGCGAGCGCTGCGGCCTTCACGGCGGCGGCGGCGGATTGCGTGGATTTGACCAGTTCGGCGACGGAAGCGGCCGAGGCGTCGAGGATCGGGCCGGGATGCACGCCATAGTAGATGACGAGCACGACGAGCGGCGCGAGCAGCGCGATCTCGCGGCCGCTCAGATCCCGGATGTTCGCCAGTTCCGGCTTGTCGAGCACGCCGAAGATCACGCGGCGGTAGAGATAGAGCGCATAGGCCGCCGACAGGATGACGCCTGACGTGGCGAAGAAGGCGACCTTGCTGTTGGCGGCGAAGGTTCCGAGCAGCGTCAGGAACTCGCCGACGAAGCCCGACGTGCCGGGCAGGCCGACGTTGGCCATGGTGAAGACCATGAAGGCGACGGCGTAGAGCGGCATGTTCTTCACGAGGCCGCCGTAGGCGGCGATCTCGCGCGTGTGCATGCGGTCGTAGACGACGCCGACGCAGAGGAAGAGCGCGCCCGACACGAGGCCGTGGCTGACCATCTGGTAGACCGCGCCCTGCACGCCCTGCTGGTTCATGGCGAACAGGCCCATGGTGACGAAGCCCATGTGCGCGACGGACGAATAGGCGATCAGCTTCTTCATGTCCTCCTGCACCAGCGCGACGAGCGAGGTGTAGACGATGGCGATCACCGACAGCGCGAAGACCAGCGGCGCGAAGTAATGCGAGGCGTCCGGGAACATGGGCAGCGAGAAGCGGATGAAACCGTAACCGCCCATCTTCAGGAGAATGCCCGCCAGGATGACCGAGCCCGCCGTCGGCGCCTCGACGTGCGCATCCGGCAACCAGGTATGGACCGGCCACATCGGCATCTTCACCGCGAAGGAAGCGAAGAAGGCGAGCCACAGCAGTTTCTGCGCATCGACAGGGAACTGGGTCTTGAGCAGGACCGTGATGTCGGTCGTGTGCGCGAAGCCCGCCATCCACATGATCGCGACCAGCATGAGCAGCGAGCCGACGAGCGTGTAGAGGAAGAACTTGAAGGCCGCGTAGATGCGCCGCTTGCCGCCCCAGACGCCGATGATGAGAAACATCGGGATCAGGCCGCCCTCGAAGAACAGGTAGAAAAGGACGAGATCGAGCGCGCAGAAGACGCCGAGCATCAGCGTTTCCAGCACGAGGAAGGCGATCATGTATTCCTTGACGCGGACGTTGATCGATTCCCACGACGCCAGGATGCAGAACGGCATGAGGAAGGCCGTCAGCACCACGAAGGGGAAGGACATGCCGTCCACGCCCATCTTGTAGACGAGGCCGCCGCCAGCCCAGGCCTGGCTCTCCAGCATCTGGAAGCCGGAGATGGCGGGATCGAAGCGGCTCCAGGCGAGCAGCGTGACGAGGAAGGTCGCGAGCGTCGTCCACAGCGCGACGTGGCGGATCGAGCGCACCGTCGCGGCGTCGTCGCCGCGATGGAACATCAGGATGATGACGCCGACGAGCGGCAGGAAGGTGATCGCCGAGAGAATGCCGAAGCCGGTCATATCAGCGCACTCCGCCGATCAGGTACCAGGTGATGAAGGCGGCGACCCCGATCAGCATCGCGAAGGCGTAGTGATAGAGATAGCCGGTCTGGAGGCGCACGGCGCCCTTGGCGATGTCGACGACGCGCGCCGACACCCCGTCCGGGCCGAGCCCGTCGATGATCCTGCCGTCGCCCTGTTTCCAGAACACGCGGCCGATCCAGAAGGCCGGGCGCACGAACAGCACGTCGTACAGTTCGTCGAAATACCACTTGTTGAGCAGGAAGCGGTACAGCACCGGGTTTGCCGCGGCGAGGCGCTGCGCCATTCCGGGCTTGAGGATGTACATCCAAAGCGCGAGCAGGAACCCGCCGACCATCATGAAGGTCGGCGTCAGGCCGACGCCCAGCGACACGTCGTGCATGTCGTGCATGATGTGATTGTCCGGGCCCTGGCCGATCGTGCCCTTCCAGAAATCGGCGAAGTGATGGCCGATGAAATATTGCGAGAAGGCGACGCCGGCGAACAGCGCGCCGACCGCGAGCAGCGCCAGCGGCACGAGCATGACGACGGGGCTCTCGTGCGGCGTGTGATCGCCGTGACCGTGGCCGTGATCGTCGTGCGCGTGATCGTCGTGCGCGTGATCGTCATGGCCATGCGCCTCGGCATGGACGGCGTTGGCGCCGCGCGCGCCGAAGAAGGTCATGAACACCAGGCGCCACGAGTAGAAGGAGGTGAGGCCCGCCGCCAGCGTCGTGGCGAGGAAGGCATAGACCGCCGCCGACGAATGGCCGCCAGCCGCATAGGCCGCCTCGATGATCGCGTCCTTCGAGTAATAGCCCGCCGTGAAGGGGAAGCCCGTCAGCGCCAGCGTGCCGATGGTCATCATCCAGAAGGTGAAGGGGATTTCCTTGCGCAGGCCGCCCATGTTGCGCATGTCCTGCTCGTGGTGCATCGCATGGATGACCGAGCCCGCGCCGAGGAACAGCAGCGCCTTGAAGAAGGCGTGGGTGAACAGGTGGAAGATGCCGATGGCGTAGCCGCCAACGCCGAGCGCGACGAACATGTAGCCGAGCTGCGAGCAGGTCGAATAGGCAATGACGCGCTTGATGTCGTTCTGCACGAGGCCGACGGTCGCGGCGAAGATCGCCGTCGTGGCGCCGATCACCGTCACGAAGGCGAGCGCCGTATGCGACAGCTCGAACAGCGGCGACAGGCGCGCGACCATGAACACGCCGGCCGTCACCATGGTGGCGGCGTGGATCAGGGCGGAGACGGGCGTCGGGCCTTCCATCGCGTCCGGCAGCCAGGTGTGCAGCAGGAATTGCGCGGACTTGCCCATGGCGCCCATGAACAGCAGCAGGCAGGTAATCGTCCAGGCGTCCCACGTGTAGCCGAACACCTCGATGTTCTTGTGGGCGAGGCCGGGCGCGGCGGCGAAGATCGCGTCGAAGGCGACGGAGCCGGTCAGCACGAAGACGAGGAAGATGCCGAGCGCGAAGCCGAAATCGCCGACGCGGTTGACGACGAAGGCCTTGATGGCGGCGGCGCAGGCCGACGGCTTCTCGTACCAGAAGCCGATGAGCAGGTAGGAGGCGAGGCCCACGCCTTCCCAGCCGAAGAACATCTGCACGAGATTGTCGGCCGTCACCAGCATGAGCATGGCGAAGGTGAACAGCGAGAGATAGCCGAAGAAGCGCGGCCGGCTCGGGTCTTCGTGCATGTAGCCGATCGAGTAGAGATGCACGAGGCTCGATACCGAGGTGACGACGACGAGCATGACCGCGGTCAGCGCGTCGATGCGCAGCGCCCAGTCGACCTTGAGGCCGCCCGACGTGATCCAGTTGGCGACGACCGGCGTCACCGCATGGCCGTGGCCGAGCGCGATCTGCGAGAACACGACCCAGGAGAGCAGCGCCGAGACGAACAGCAGGCCCGTCGTGACGATCTCGGTGGCGCGCGCGCCGATGCGATTGCCGACGAAGCCGGCGATCAGGAAGCCGAGAAGCGGGAGAAAGACGATCGCGGTATACATCTCAGCCCTTCATCGCGTTGATGTCTTCGACCGCGATCGAGCCGCGGTTGCGATAGTAGGTGACCAGAATGGCAAGGCCGATCGCGGCTTCGGCGGCCGCGACGGTGAGGATCAGCAGCGCGAACACCTGACCCGTCAGATCGCCGCGCGCGGAGGAGAAGGCGACGAGGTTGATGTTGACCGAGAGCAGGATCAGCTCGACCGACATCAGGATGACGATGATGTTCTTGCGGTTGAGGATGATGCCGGCCACGCCGATCGTGAACAGGATCGCGGCCACGACAAGGTAATGAGTGAGGGAGATCGCCATGTCAGCCTCTCAAACGCCCGCCCGGGAGGCGACTTTCTTGATCTCGATCGCCGTTTCCGGCGTGCGCGCGTTCTGCTCTTCCACCGACTGGCGCTTGACCACCTTGTGACGCAGCGTCAGCACGATGGCGCCGATCATCGCCGTCAGCAGCACGAGGCCCGCCGCCTGGAAGAACAGCAGATATTTGGTGTAGAGCACCTGCCCCAGCGCCTGCGTGTTGGTGATCCCGGCCGGCGCCCTGGCGTCCACCGTAATCAGATTGTCGGGCGCGGCCGTCCAGGCGCCGACCACCAGGATCAGCTCGATCGCCACGACGGCGCCGATCACCGCGCCCACCGGCAGCACCTGCAGGAAGCCGCGCTTCAATTCCGCGAAGTCGACGTCGAGCATCATGACGACGAAGAGGAACAGCACCGCGACCGCGCCGACATAGACGACGATCAGCATCATGCCGAGGAATTCCGCGCCTGCCAGCAGGAACAGGCCGGCGGCGTTGACGAAGGCGAGGATGAGGAAGAGGACGGAGTGGACGGGATTGCGCGCGGCGATCACCATGAAGGCGGACGCCAGCATGATGGCCGAGAACAGGTAGAAGAAGGCGGCGGCTGCGGTCATTCTTTCGGCCCTCAGCGATACGGCGCGTCGAGCGCGATGTTGCGCGCGAGCTCGCGCTCCCAGCGCGCGCCGTTGTCGAGCAGCCGCTGCTTGTCGTATTGCAGCTCCTCGCGCGTCTCGGTGGCGAATTCGGCGTTCGGGCCTTCGACGATCGCGTCGACCGGGCAGGCCTCCTGGCAGAAGCCGCAATAGATGCATTTCATCATGTCGATGTCGTAGCGCGTCGTGCGGCGCGTGCCGTCGTTGCGGCGCGGGCCGGCCTCGATGGTGATCGCCTGCGCCGGGCAGATGGCCTCGCAGAGCTTGCAGGCGATGCAGCGCTCCTCGCCGTTGGGATAGCGGCGCAGCGCGTGCTCGCCGCGATAGCGCGGCGAGGTCGGGTTCTTCTCGTGCGGATAGTTGAGCGTCAGCTTCGGCTTGAAGAAGTAGCGCATCGCCAGCACGAAGGCCTTGACGAATTCGGTGAGGAAGAGCGAGCGGACCGCTGCGTCGAGTTTCATGGTTCGAGCCTCAATGTCCGGTGAATTTCAGCACGCCGGCGACGATGACGACGCAGGCGAGCGAAATCGGGAGAAACACCTTCCAGCCAAGGCGCATCAACTGGTCGTAGCGATAGCGCGGCACGATCGCCTTGGTCATGGAGAACATGAAGACCACGCCCCAGGCCTTGACGAGGAACCAGAAGACGCTGGGCGCGCCGACGATCGGAATCCACGGGAAGGGCGAGAGCCAGCCCCCGAGGAAGAGGATCGCGGTGAGCGAGGACATGGTCAGGACCGCCACGAGTTCGGTGAGGAACTGCAGCAGGAAGAGCGAGGCGCCGTATTCGACGGTATAGCCGGCGACAAGCTCCGATTCGGCCTCCGCCAGATCGAAGGGCGGACGGTTCGTCTCGGCCAGCGCCGAGATGAAGAAGATGATGAACATCGGGAACAGCGGCAGCCAGTACCAGCCGAACAGGCCGAGCTTCGTGTCCTGCGCGCGCACGATATCCGACATGTTGAGCGAGCCGGCGCAGAGCAGCACGGTGACGATGACGAAGCCGATCGAGACTTCGTAGGACACCATCTGCGCGGCGGCGCGCAGCGCCGAGAGGAACGGGTATTTCGAGTTCGACGCCCAGCCGGCCATGATGATCGAATAGACGCCGAGCGAGGAGACCGCGAACAGATACAGGATGCCGACGTTGATGTCGGCGACCACCCAGCCCTCGTTCACGGGAATGACCGCCCAGGCCATCATGGCGAGCACGACGCCGACCAGCGGCGCGAGGATGAACACGACCTTGTTGGCGCCGGCCGGGAAGATCGGCTCCTTCAGGATGAACTTGGCGAAGTCCGCGAAGGGCTGGAGCACGCCCCAGGGGCCGACGACGTTGGGGCCGCGGCGCAGGTGCACGGCGCCCCAGACCTTGCGCTCGCCATAGATCAGCACGGCGGTCGAGATCAGCACGCAGCCGAGCAGGATCAGGCTTTTGATGAAGCCCCAGAGGACGGGCCAGAGCCAGGCGTAGTCGGTCATCGGCTCACTCCGCCGCTTGCTTGTAGCCGCCCGCGGCGACGGACGAACATTCCGCCATGACGGCGGAGGCGCGCGCGATCGGGTTGGTCAGGTAGAAATCCTCGACGGCCCTGCCGAAGGCGGCCTTGTCCGGCGCGCCGCCGAGACCGGCGAGCGCCTTCACGTCGTCGGCGTTGGCGGCGACGACGTCGTCCACCTGTGCGTAGAGCGGATGGGCGGCGACGAGCGTGGCGCGAAGCTGCGCGAGCGAATCGTAGGGCAGCTTCTTGCCGAGCGTGTCCGACAGCGCGCGAAGGATCGCCCAGCCCTCGCGGGCGTCGCCCGGCGGGAAGCAGGCGCGGTCGGAGCGCTGCACGCGGCCTTCGGTATTGGCGTAGAGGCCGGACATTTCCGTATAGGCGGCGCAGGGCAGGATGACGTCGGCGCGATGCGCGCCGCGGTCGCCATGCGTGCCGATGTAGACGACGAAGGCGCCAGGCGCGATGTCGATCTCGTCGGCGCCGAGGTTGAAGATGAGATCGGCGCCGCCGGGATTGGTCATGGCGACGGCGTCGAGACCGCCTTCGCCCGGGACGAAGCCGATGTCGAGGCCGCCGACGCGGGCGGCCGCAGTGTGCAGCACGTTGAAGCCGTTCCAGCCGTCCTTGACCATGCCCATGTCGAGCGCGGCCCTGGCGAGCGCCGACAGCACCGCCTTGCCGTCCGGACGCGCCAGCGCGGCGGCGCCGACGATCATCATCGGCTTTGCAATATCCTTCGGCGCCTTCGACACGAAGTCCGCGATGCTCGCGGGGCCTGCGCCGAAATGCTCATAGGCGTAGGTCAGGTCGGCGCGCTCGCCGATCACGCCGGTCATGAACTTGCCGGCGCGCTTGCGCTTGAGGATGCGCGCGTTCAGCACCGGCGCTTCCTTGCGCGGGTTGGAGCCGACGATGACCAGCGCGTCGGCCTGCTCGATGCCGGCGATGGTCGTGTTGAAGATGTAGGAGGCGCGGCCGAGCGCGGGATCGAGCTTCGAGCCGTCCTGGCGGCAGTCGAGGTTCTTCGAGCCGAGGCTCTCGACCAGTTGCTTCAGCGCGAACATCTCTTCCACGCTGACGAGATCGCCGGCGAGCGCGCCGATCTTTTCAGGCGCCGTCGCCTTGGCCTTCGCCGCGATGGCCGCAAAGGCCTCGCCCCAGGAGGCGGGACGCAGCTTGCCGTTCTCGCGCACATAGGGGCGGTCGAGGCGCTGGCGCTTCAGGCCGTCGACGATCTGGCGCGTCTTGTCGGAAATCCATTCCTCGTTCACCGCGTCGTTCACGCGGGGAAGGATGCGCATGACCTCGCGGCCGCGCGTGTCGATGCGGATCGCCGAGCCGACCGCGTCCATCACGTCGACGCCCGGCGTCTTGTTCAGCTCCCAGGGGCGCGCGCGAAAATTCTGCGGCTTGGGCAGCAGCGCGCCGACCGGGCAGATGTCGGCGATATTGCCCGACAGTTCCGATTTCATCGCGGTCTGGAGATAGGTGGTGATCTCCATGTCCTCGCCGCGATGGATCGCGCCCATGTCCGACGTGCCGGCGACTTCCGCGGTGAAGCGGACGCAGCGCGTGCAGTGGATGCAGCGGTTCATCGAGGTCTTGACCAGCGGGCCGATGTATTTGTCGGTCACCGCGTGCTTGTTCTCGGCGAAGCGCGAGGAATCCACGCCATAGGCCATCGCCTGGTCCTGCAGGTCGCACTCGCCGCCCTGGTCGCAGATCGGGCAGTCCAGCGGATGGTTGATGAGCATGAACTCCATCACGCCTTCACGCGCCTTCTTCACCATCGGCGAATTGGTCAGCACGACCGGCGGCTCGCCGTTGGGACCCGGGCGCAGGTCCTTCACGGCCATGGCGCAGGAGGCGGTGGGCTTGGGCGGGCCGCCCTTCACTTCCACCAGGCACATGCGGCAATTGCCGGCGATCGACAGGCGCTCGTGATAGCAGAAGCGCGGAATCTCCTTGCCGGCCTCCTCGCACGCCTGAAGCAGCGTGTATTCGGCCGGGACGTCGATCTCGATGCCGTCGACGATGAGCTTCGCCATGTTCTTACTCCGCCGCCGTACGGATGGACTCGACCGGCTGGTGCGGGGCGAGCGCCGAATAGGCGTCGATCTTCTTTTCGATCTCGTGCCGGAAATGCGTGATGAGGCCCTGGATCGGCCAGGCTGCGGCGTCGCCGAGCGCGCAAATCGTGTGGCCCTCGACCTGCTTCGTCACTTCGAGAAGCATGTCGATTTCCTTCTTGTGCGCCCTGCCCTCCGCCATGCGGTTGACGACGCGCCACATCCAGCCCGTGCCTTCGCGGCAGGGCGTGCACTGGCCGCAGCTCTCGTGCTTGTAGAAATAGGACAGGCGCGCGATGGCGCGCACGATGTCGGTCGACTTGTCCATGACGATGACCGCCGCCGTGCCGAGGCCGGAGCGCAGCTTGGACAGCGAGTCGAAATCCATCGGGCAGTCGATGATCTGCTCGGCCGGCACGCAGCGCACCGACGAGCCGCCGGGAATGACGGCGAGCAGATTGTCCCAGCCGCCGCGCACGCCGCCGCAATGCTTGTCGATCAGCTCGCGGAACGGGATCGACATGGCCTCTTCGACGTTGCAGCGCTTGTTGACGTGGCCGGACACGCAGAACAGCTTGGTGCCGGCGTTGTTCTTCGCGCCGAAGCCGCAGAACCACGCCGCGCCGCGGCGCAGGATGGTCGGGGCGACCGCGATCGATTCGACATTGTTGACGGTCGTCGGGCAGCCGTAGAGGCCCATGTTGGCGGGGAACGGCGGCTTCAGCCGCGGCATGCCCTTCTTGCCCTCGAGGCTTTCGATCAGCGCGGTCTCTTCGCCGCAGATATAGGCGCCCGCGCCGTGATGGACGTAGAGGTCGAACGGCCAGCCGTGGACATTGTCCTTGCCGATCAGATTGGCGGCATAGGCCTCGTCGACCGCGCGCTGCAGGGCCTCGCGCTCGTAGATGTACTCGCCACGCACGTAGATGTAGCAGGCGTTGGCGCCCATGGCGAAGGAAGCGATGAGGCAGCCCTCCACCAGCAGGTGCGGATCATTGCGCATGATCTCGCGGTCCTTGCAGGTGCCGGGCTCGGATTCGTCGGCGTTGACCACGAGATAATGCGGCCGCGCGGGATCGGGCTTCTGCGGCATGAACGACCATTTGAGGCCGGTCGGAAAGCCCGCGCCGCCGCGGCCGCGCAGGCCGGACGCCTTCATCTCGTTGATGATCCAGTCCTTGCCCTTGTCGATCAGGCCCTTGGTGTTGTCCCAGGCGCCGCGCGCGCGCGCGCCGGCAAGACCTGCGTCGCCGAAGCCGTAGAGGTTCTGGAAGATGCGATCCTTGTCCTCGAGCATCGGTCAGCCCTCGAATTTCTTCGCTGCGGCGTCCGCGACAGCCTTTTCGTCGCGCGCGGCCTGCTCGTTGATCGGCGGCACGGTGCGGGTGTCCGGCGGCGCATCCGCGCTCTGCGGCGGCGTGCCGATCGATTGCGCGTGATCGCGCTCGACGCGCGTGATCGCGGGCTCGAGGCCGGCAGGTTCACGATCCTGCGCGCGCTTCTCGGCGGCGGCGGCGGCATGATCGCCGGCCGAAGGCGGCGCCTTGACGCTGATCGGGCCGCTGCGGCCGTCGACGCCGTAGAAGCTGGTCAGCGTCGTCAGGCCGCCGGCGGGCTCGGACGTGGTGCGGCCGGTCTGCGAGCCGACGCGCACCGGGCGGCCGGCGGCGAGATCGTCCAGCAGCTTGCCGAAATTCTCGACCGTCAGGTCCTCGTAGTAATCGTCGTTGATCTGCACCATCGGCGCGTTGCAGCAGGCGCCGAGGCACTCGACCTCGAGCCAGGAGAACATGCCGTCCGCCGTCACCTTGCGCTGCGCGCCGACGCGCTTTTCCAGATAGGCCTTAATGCCGTCGGAGCCGGCGAGCAGGCACGGCGTCGTGCCGCACATCTGGATGAAATATTTGCCGACGGGCTCGAGGTTGAACATCGTGTAGAAGGTCGCGACCTCCATCACGCGGATGTACGGCATCCCCAGCGTGTCGGCGACTTTCTCGATGGCGGCGCGCGGCAGCCAGTAGTCGTTCTGCTTCTGCGCGAGCCAGAGCGCGGAAATGACCGCGGAGGCCTGCTTGCCTTGCGGATATTTCGAGATGATGCGGTCGAGCTTCGCGCGCGTCTCCGGCGTCATCTCGAAGCTGGCGGGCTGGTCTGCGGCGAGGCGGCGAGCGGACATGTCAGTTCAGGCCTTTCGGCGCGTCGGCCTTGCCGCCGTCGCGCGTGTCGGTGATGACGAAGTAGACGGCGACCAGCACGAGGCCGATCAGCACGCCGATGTCGGATTTGGGCTGCACGAGCGGATCGCCCGCGCTCCAGCGCATGACGACCAGAACGAGCGCGAAGGACACGCCGCCCGCCACCAGCACGCCCGCGCGCTTCTTGAGGGAGTCGAGGGCGGTCATCTGTCGACCTCCCCGAACACGATGTCGAGCGAGCCGAGGATGGCGGAGACGTCGGCGAGCATGTGCTTCTGGCACATCACGTCCATCGCCTGCAGATGCGCGAAGCCCGGCGCGCGGATCTTGCAGCGATACGGCTTGTCGCCGCCGTCGGAGACGAGATAGACGCCGAACTCGCCCTTGGGCGCCTCGACCGCGGCGTAGACCTCGCCCGCCGGCGTCTTGAAGCCCTCGGTGAACAGCTTGAAGTGGTGGATCAGCGCTTCCATCGAGCGCTTCATGTCCTTGCGCGAGGGCTGCGCGATCTTGTGATTGGGCGTCTGCACCGGGCCGCGGCCCGTCTCGCTCAGGAGCTTGTTGACGCACTGTTTCATGATGTACGTCGACTGGCGCATCTCCTCCATGCGGATGACCGCGCGGTCGTAGCAATCGCCGTTCTTGCCGATCGGAATGTCGAATTCCATCTCCTCGTAGCATTCGTAGGGCTGCGACTTGCGCAGATCCCACGGCGCGCCCGAGCCGCGCACCATCACGCCGGAGAAACCGTAGTTCCAGCAATCCTCGAGCGTGACGACGCCGATGTCGACGTTGCGCTGCTTGAAGATGCGATTGCCGATGAACAGTTCGTCGAGATCGTCGACGACCTTGAGGAAAGGATCGCAGAACTTGCCGATGTCCTCGACGAGCTGGTCGGGAATGTCCTTCGCCACGCCGCCGAAGCGGAAGTAGTTGGCGTGCAGGCGCGCGCCGCAGGCGCGCTCGTAAAACACCATCAGCTTCTCGCGCTCCTCGAAGCCCCACAGCGGCGGGGTGAGCGCGCCGACGTCCATGGCCTGCGTCGTCACGTTGAGGAGATGCGAGAGAAGGCGGCCGATCTCGGAATAGAGCACGCGAATGAGCTGGCCGCGGCGCGGAACTTCCATGCCCAGCAGACGCTCGACGGCGAGGCAGAAGGCGTGCTCCTGGTTCATCGGCGCGCAATAGTCGAGCCGGTCGAAGTAAGGCACGTTCTGCAGGTAGGTGCGCGCCTCCATCAGCTTCTCGGTGCCGCGATGCAGCAGGCCGATATGCGGGTCGACGCGCTCGACGACTTCGCCGTCCAGTTCGAGCACGAGGCGCAGCACGCCATGCGCGGCCGGATGCTGCGGACCGAAGTTGATGGTGAAGTTGCGAAGGGATTGCTGTTCGGTCATGACGCTCACGCCTTCGTCGCTTTTTCATCGCCCGGCAGCGGCGGATAGTCCGGCCCTTCCCACGGCGAGAGGAAATCGAAGGTGCGGAATTCCTGGCTGAGGTTCACGGGCTTGTAGACGCAGCGCTTCTGCTCGTCGTCGTACCAGAGCTCGACGTAGCCGGTCATCGGGAAGTCCTTGCGCAGCGGATGGCCGTCGAAGCCGTAGTCCGTCAGCATGCGGCGCAGATCCGGATGGCCGGAGAACAGCACGCCGACCAGATCGTAGGCTTCGCGCTCGTACCAGTTGGCGCTCTTGAATACGCCGGTGAGCGAGGCGACCGGCGTCGTCTCGCCGGCGCGCGTCTTGACGCGGATGCGGCGGTTGTGACGCGGCGAGAGCAGGTGCAGCACAACGTCGAAGCGCTCGGCGCGCTGCGGATAGTCGACGCCGCACAGATCGATGAGATTGACGAACAGGCAGTCGGGCGCGTCGTGCAGATATCTGACCGTCTCGACCCAGCGGTCGCGCGCGACTTCGAGCGTCAGTTCGCCGAATTCGACGACAACCTTGGAGATGGCGCCCGGCAGGGCCGCCGAGATCGCATCGCCGAGGGTTTTGAGTTCGCTGTCCATACCGAACCTTCTGGCCTTACCGAACCTTCTTGGCGGCGCGTCCGGCGCCGCTGTCGACGCCTATCGCTCGATCGTGCCCGTGCGGCGGATCTTGCGCTGGAGCAGAAGCACGCCGTAGAGCAGCGCCTCGGCCGAGGGCGGGCAGCCCGGCACGTAGATGTCCACCGGCACGACGCGGTCGCAGCCGCGCACCACCGAATAGCTGTAGTGATAATATCCGCCGCCGTTCGCGCACGAGCCCATCGAGATCACATAGCGCGGCTCGGGCATCTGGTCGTAGACCTTGCGCAAGGCCGGCGCCATCTTGTTGGTGAGCGTGCCGGCGACGATCATCACGTCCGACTGGCGCGGGCTCGCGCGCGGGGCGAAGCCGTAGCGCTCGACGTCATAGCGCGGCATCGAGAGCTGCATCATCTCGACCGCGCAGCAGGCCAGACCGAAAGTCATCCACATCAGCGAGCCGGTGCGCGCCCAGGCGATCAGCTCGTCGGTGGAGGTGACCAGAAAGCCCTTGTCGGCAAGCTGGTCGTTGATGCCCAGGAAGTACGGATCGTTGGCGCCGATCGGCTTGCCGGTCGCCGGATCGATGATGCCCTTCGGCGCTGCTGCGACGAGGGTGGGGCCGCTGCCGCTCAATCCCATTCCAGCGCTCCCTTTTTCCATTCGTAGACAAAGCCGATCGTCAGCACGCCGAGAAACACCATCATCGACCAGAAGCCGAGCATCCCCACGTCCTTGAACGCGATCGTCCAGGGGAAGAGGAAGGCGACCTCGAGATCGAAGATGATGAAGAGCAGCGACACCAGATAGAACCGGACGTCGAATTTCATGCGCGCGTCGTCGAAGGCGTCGAAGCCGCATTCGTAGGCCGACAGTTTCTCGGGGTCCGGCGACTTGTAGGCCAGCAGGAATGGCGCGATCAGCAGCGCGGCCGAAATAACGACCGACAGGCCCGCAAAGATCACCAGGGCGAGATATTGTTCCAAGAAACCGGGCATAGGCGTTCCGGGGCTGGCTGGACGCGCCCGGATGAGGATTGCCCCGCCCCGGGCGGCGCGGCTGGCGCGATCCGTATCGCAGCGCACATTGTGGCGCAAGCCGAAACGGCCCAGAAATCACGTCCTTCACATAAGGTCTTATTGATCTACGACAAGGCGCCGCGCGGGCTGGACGCGGCGCCTGCCGCCGCCCATGATCGCGGCGGGAGGATCAGATGGCCAATCAATACGATCTCGCCGGCCGCGTGGCGGTCGTCACCGGCGGCGCGCAGGGCATCGGGCGGGCCGTCACGAGCCGGTTCGCGCAGTCCGGCGCGAAGGTCGCGATCTGGGACCGGGATACGGCTCTGGCGGAGAAGACGGCTGCGGAACTCGGCGCCAAGGGCCAGGTCCTGGCCATCGCCTGCGACATGACGGATTTCGCCAGCGTGACGGCGGCGGCCCAGGCGACGGTCAAGGCCACCGGCCGAATCGACATTCTGGTCAACAACGCCGGGATTTCCGGTCCCAATGCGACCGTCGCCGACTATCCGGTCGAGGATTGGCGACGCGTCCTCGACCTCGATCTCAACGGCGTCTTCTTCGGCTGCAAGGCGGTGGTTCCGGCGATGGTGGCGCAGGGCTACGGGCGGATCGTCAACGTCGCCTCGATCGCCGGAAAGGAAGGCAATCCCAACGCCGCCGCCTATTCCGCCGCCAAGGCCGGCGTAATCGCGCTGACCAAGTCGCTCGGCAAGGAGCTGGCGGGTCACGACATCGCGGTCAACTGCATCACGCCGGCGGCTGCGCGCACCGCCATCTTCGACCAGATGAGCCAGACCCACATCGACTACATGCTGTCGAAAATTCCGCGCGCGCGATTCGTGCTGGTCGAGGAAATCGCGGCCATGGTCGCGTTTCTGGCGTCGGCGGAAAATTCCTTCACGACCGGCGCGGTATTCGATCTTTCAGGCGGGCGCGCGACGTACTGATCCCCTGCTGGCGGGGTCATCCCGGACGAGCGCAGGCCGATCCGGGAACCCGGCCTGCGGGCCGCTCTGGGCCCCGGCTCCGCGCCGCGGCCGGGATGACGACGCGCGTCATCGCCAGGAATGCATGGATTGAGAACCATGGGGAATGGCGAGAGAGACGGGGCTCGAACCCGCGACCTCCGGCGTGACAGGCCGGCGCTCTAACCAACTGAGCTACTCCCCCGCGAAACGTTCGCTCGCGGAACGGGACGCGGAATATGCCGACGCAGGCTCCAAGTCAAGCCAAGACGCAGAGATCGACGATCAGAATCGCGTCGATCCGAGACGCCAGCGCGCGACTTCGCTCGGGGAAAGCACATGGATGCTTTCGGTCGGCGTGCGCTCCGCCGTGTTGATGAGATCGCGGCTGACGCCCATGGCGTCCGAATAACGCGACAGGACGCTGCGCATGTCGCCGTTGTCGAAACGCCGACGCGTCCCGCCGCCGCCGCCGGCCGGGTCGGCGCCCGATTCCAGCGCGAACATGCGATGCACGCCGACGAGGCTTTGCGCGGGAACGACGCGCTTGCGCCCGCCCATCAGAGCGTAGACGCAGGCCGAAAAGCAGCGGCCGGCCGTCAAATGGCTGCGCCCATCGCCGTCGGATACGGCGCGCGCGACCACGGTCGCCGCGCCGACCTTGCGGAAGACGCGCCCGAGCTCCATCGAGGCGACCACCTTGCCGCCGGGCGAATTGAGAAGAACGACGCTGCGCACGTCGCGCGCCTGTGAATTGGCGCGCACGAAGGCGATGAATTCGTCGGGCGTCGACTCGGTGATCTCGCCGTCGGCGACGATCGCCTGCGGACAGCGCGCGCCGCAGGCGCCGCCGATGGTGGTGAGGCTGAAGCGCATATCGGCCTGCGCCGCCCCTGCGAGCGCGAGCATCGAGAACGCGGCCGCCGCGCCGGTCATGAACGCCTTCAACGCCATATATCGCCTCTCGCCCCGCAAACGCCTGTTCCGCAAAATTGTAGCCGCCGGCGAGGACGGCACAAGGCGTTTCTCGGCGCCGGCGGCCATTCCTGCGAATCGTCGGCAACGAAAGCGGTTAATCGAGGGGATGGTGGGCGGTGACGGGCTCGAACCGCCGACCCTCTCGGTGTAAACGAGATGCTCTACCAACTGAGCTAACCGCCCGGAGCCCCTGTTTACGCAACAGGACCGCAGGCGCCAAGCGCGCAAGCCGCAAATCGCCGGCGGCAGACGCAAGCGCGGTCTTGCGGCAGGATGGCGCAACGTCGATTCGGCCCATCCCGGAAGCGCCTCTTGGAAACCAGCCTCTACGCTCCCGTTAAGCGCTTCCTCGAAGACCTCGGCTTCTCCGCCAAGGGCGAGGTTTGCGGCTGCGACGTCGTCGCGATTCGCGAGGGCGAGGAGCTCCGCGTGGTGGTCGCGGAATTGAAGACCAGCTTCAACCTCGAGCTCCTGCTGCAGGGGGTCGAGCGACAGGCGGCCTGCGACGAGGTCTGGCTTGCGGTCGCCGCCTCCACGAAAGGGCGCGACCAGGACCGGCGCGTAAGAAAACTGTGCCGGCTGACGGGCCTCGGCCTGCTGAGCGTGCTGCCGACGGGGCGCGTGGAGATCCTCGTTTCGCCGGAACCGTGGAAGCCGCGCCCGGACCGCAAGCGCCGCTCGCGCCTCGTCGCCGAGCATCGCCGCAGGCGGGGCGACCCGACCTCGGGCGGCTCGACGCGTCGGCCGATCATGACCGCCTATCGCCAGCAGGCGCTCGCCTGCGCGTTGGTCCTGTCCGAAGCGCCGGCGCGGCCGCGCGATCTCAAGAGCGTGACGCCGGACGCGCCGAAGATCCTGCAAAGCAATGTATACGGGTGGTTCGAGCGCATCGAGCGCGGGATCTATGGCCTCAGCGAGGGCGGAAAGGCCGCTCTCGTCCGCTGGGCCGACGCCCTCCCGGCGCCCGTTCCCTGACCCGACGGGCGGCCAAGTGGTCTCGGCCGTCGCAAGACTAGTCCGTGAGCTCCAAAATAGATCGGCCCGCTCCGTTCGACTTGGATGTCCATTTCACGGTCTTGCCGGCGAGCTGCGCGATCGAACCGGCGGCGAACTTGATTGTGCCGCTTCCTGAAGCGTCGTATTGGCCCGGCGCCGAAGCCACCCCCTTGCCCTCGATCAATTGCTGGACAGCGATGCCGCCGGTGATCCGATGGACGCCGCCGCCCGAGATGAAAACGCCGTTCTGGCCCTGCCATTCTGCATTCGAGAATGCGGTGTAGGTCGCGCCTTTCAACAATCCTTCGGAGGCGACGCATGTGAATTGTCCGGACGAAAGGATGTGTCCAGGATATTCGCCAATTGCATCGATCGTCGGCACGCCGGTCGAGGTGCAGTCATAGCGCGCAATCATGTCCGCGCTCGCAATTTCGCTGATTCCGACCAAGCAGATCATTGTGATGGCTGTCGTAGCGAGAAATCGTTTCATGGCGTCCCCCAATCATGAGCGCGACCGCTCACTCAATCGAGGTGGGGATACGCGCCTCGACCAGAAAGAGGGTGCGACAACTTGGTAGAGGACGAGCCGCAGGGGCCAAGGCAGGCCGCATGTCCCGGATCGCGAAGATAAAAAAAGAGGGCGCGAAACGCGCCCTCTCGTGCTTTCCGACAAAGATCGGAAATTACTTGCCCTTGTTGACCGCTGCCTTCAGGGCGGCGCCGGCCTTGAAGCGGACGCTCTTCGACGCCGGGATCTTGATCTCCGCGCCCGTGGCCGGGTTGCGGCCCTTGCCGGCGGCGCGCTTCTTCACCGAGAACGTGCCGAAGCCGACGAGGCGAACTTCGTCGCCCTTCTTCACGGCCTTGGTGATCCCGTCGAGGACCGCGTCGATGGCGTCAGCGGCCTTGGCCTTCGACAGATCGAGTTCGCTGGCGACGTGCTCGACGAGTTCCTGCTTGTTCATGGCTTGCTCCTTGTGGGCGCGGAACCAAGTCCGCGCGCATGACCCTTCCTGCGCCCCTCGCAGCTAACGCGCGTCTGGCGGACGAATCGCGTTATCCGGGGCTTCAAACTGTTGTTCCCGAATCGCCGGAAATGCAAGGCGTCCCGCGCAAGCCCCCCGCAAAATCCCCCGAATCGCAGGCGATTTGACGCGCCGCAAACAAAAAAAGGCAGCAACCACTAGAGGTTGCCGCCTTTCCTGTTTCGTCGATTTCAAGCGCGTCACGACGGCGACGCGCTCGCGAGCGCGTCAGTGCGCGACGACTCCCGCCGCGTCCTCGTCGCCCTTCGCTCCGGCGACGGGCGCCGTGCTTTCGTCCCATACGATCGGCGTCGGCAGACGCACCAGCGCATGCTTGAGCACTTCATCCATCCGCGAGACCGGCACGATTTCGAGCGCGTTTTTCACGGAAGCCGGAAGCTCCGCCAGATCCTTGGCGTTTTCTTCCGGAATCAGCACCTTCTTGAGGCCGCCGCGCATGGCCGCGAGCAGCTTCTCCTTCAGGCCGCCGATCGGCAGCACGCGACCGCGCAAGGTGATCTCGCCGGTCATGGCGATATCGCGTCGCACGGGGATGCCCGTCATGATCGAGACGATGGCGGTGGCCATCGCCACGCCCGCGGACGGACCGTCCTTCGGCGTCGCGCCTTCCGGCACGTGCACGTGGATGTCGCGCTTGTCGAACATCGGCGGCTCGATGCCGAAATCGACCGCGCGCGAGCGGACGTAGGACGCCGCCGCCGAAATCGATTCCTTCATCACGTCCTTCAGGTTGCCGGTGACGGTCATGCGGCCCTTGCCGGGCATCATGACGCCTTCGATGGTCAGCAGCTCGCCGCCGACTTCCGTCCAGGCGAGACCGGTGACGACGCCGATCTGATCCTCCAGCTCGGCCTGGCCGTAGCGGAAGCGCTGCGGGCCCAGGTAATCCGGGATGTTCTTGGCGGTGATGGCGACACGCTTTTTCGCCTTCTTCGACAGCAGAATTTCCTTCACCGCCTTGCGGGCGAGGTTGGAGATTTCGCGTTCGAGATTGCGCACGCCCGCCTCGCGCGTGTAGCGGCGAACGAGTTCGCGCAGCGCGCTGTCGTCGAGCGACCATTCCTTCGGCTGCAGGCCGTGCTTCTTGACGGCGTTCGGGATGAGATGCTTGTGCGCGATCTCGACCTTCTCGTCCTCGGTGTAGCCGGCGATGCGGATGATCTCCATGCGGTCCATGAGGGGCGCAGGGATGTTCAGCGTGTTGGCCGTCGTCACGAACATCACGTTCGACAGGTCGTAGTCGACCTCGAGGTAATGGTCGTTGAAGGTCGAGTTCTGTTCGGGGTCGAGGACCTCGAGCAGCGCCGACGACGGATCGCCGCGGAAGTCCATGCCCATCTTGTCGATCTCGTCGAGCAGGAAGAGCGGGTTCGCGGTCTTGGCCTTGCGCATCGACTGGATGATCTTGCCGGGCATCGAGCCGATGTAGGTGCGCCTGTGGCCGCGGATCTCGGCCTCGTCGCGCACGCCGCCGAGCGACATGCGGACGTATTCACGCCCTGTCGCCCGCGCGATCGAGCGCGCCAGCGAGGTCTTGCCGACGCCGGGCGGGCCGACGAGGCACAGGATCGGGCCGGTGAGCTTGTTGGCGCGGCTCTGCACGGCGAGATATTCGACGATGCGCTCCTTGACCTTGTCGAGGCCGTAGTGATCGTTGTCGAGCGTCTCCTGCGCAGCGGCGAGGTCGCGCTTGACCTTCGACTTCTTGCCCCACGGGATCGAGAGCAGCCAGTCGAGATAGTTGCGCACGACGGTCGCTTCCGCCGACATGGGCGACATTTGCCGCAGCTTCTTGAGCTCGGCCTGCGCCTTGTCGCGCGCTTCCTTCGAGAGCTTGGTGGTCTTGATGCGCTCCTCGAGCTCGGCGAGATCGTCCTTGCCGTCCTCGTCGCCCAGCTCCTTCTGGATCGCCTTCATCTGCTCGTTGAGGTAGTACTCGCGCTGCGTCTTCTCCATCTGGCGCTTGACGCGCGTGCGAATCCTCTTCTCCACCTGGAGAACGGAGATTTCGCTTTCCATCAGTTGCAGGCACTTCTCGAGCCGCTTGGAGACGAGCGGCATTTCCAGCACGCCCTGCTTGTCGGCGATCTTGACGGCGAGATGCGAGGCCACGGTGTCGGCGAGCTTGGAATAATCCTCGATCTGCGTGACCGCGGCGACGACTTCCGGCGACACCTTCTTGTTGAGCTTCACGTAATTCTCGAACTCGGACACGACGGAGCGGCCGAGCGCCTCGACCTCGACCTGGTCTTCGGCCGCGTCGGCGATCGCCTCGGCGTCGGCCTCGTAATATTCGTCGGTGCGCGTGTATTTGCGGACCTCGGCGCGCGACACGCCTTCGACCAGCACCTTCACGGTATTGTCGGGCAGCTTCAGGAGCTGCAGCACGGTCGCCAGCGTGCCGGTCTTGTAGATGGCGTCGGCGGCCGGATCGTCCTCGGAGGCGTTCTTCTGCGTGGCGAGAAGGATATAGCGGTCGGACCGCATCACCTCTTCGAGCGCGCGGATCGATTTGTCGCGTCCCACGAAGAGCGGCACGATCATGTGCGGGAAGACGACAATGTCCCTCAACGGCAGTACGGGATAGCTCTCGATGGAGCCGGGCTTGGGAAGGGCGCGCTTCTGTTCAGTCATTTTCTTCCTGTCCTTTCTGTCCCTCGCCCGCCCGTGACGGCGCGACGCGAAGGCTGAACGTCGGAGCTCCCCAAGCACGAATCGCGCCGGTTTATCCTACGTTCCCGCGGCAAAGCCCGAAAGCGCTTCCCGCATTGCGAGAAATGGGCGCCATCCGCGGCATTTTCAACATGTCGACGCTGTACGGAGACTTACGGCCGCGCCGGCCGCCAGCAGGCATGTAACGCTATCTTAGCCGGCGGGCGCCAGATTACGCGGCGCCCCGGAGTCTTCCTCAAAATTCCTGACGAATCCTTCCCATGATCCCTGCGAGTGTGGCCATCGTCGTCTTTCTCGTGGCGGCGCCGACGTTCGTCTTCGCGATCGGCCTGCTGCAGCCGCTGCCGGGCGCAATCATGGCCACGCTCGCGCTTATTCCCATGGTTGCCCTCGCCCGCGCCACGGACTGGCGCGGCAAGCCGGACAGGCCAATCCTGCTCGGCGCCTTCGCCATCGCCGTCGTCCTCACGCTTATCAGCGGCATTGGGCACTTTTTTTGGCAGACGGATGACTGGATGGTGCGCGACGCCATGTTGTTCGATCTGATGCGCAATGGCTGGCCGGTCGCCTATGCGACGCCGTCGGGCGCCGGCGTCCTGCGCGCGCCGCTCGGCATGTATCTCGCGCCCGCCGCCCTCGGAAAGCTCGGCGGAGCCGGCGTCGCGCAAGCCGCCCTGTTCGTCCAGAACACGATACTGCTCGGGCTTTGCATCTATGTGCTGGCGCGCGTGCAGGAAGCGGGACGCGCGCGGATAATCGCGCTCGCGCTGTTCGTCGTCTTCAGCGGCGCCGACTGCATCGGCTGGGCGCAGCGGCGCCTGGCCGGGCTGGAGGGCCTCGACCTGCCGCATCTGGAGCCCTGGTCCGGCCAGTTCCAGTATGCCTCCAACGTCACCGAAATCTTCTGGACGCCGCATCACGCGCTCGGCGGCTGGGCTCTGGTCGCCGCCTATCTGGCCTGGCGCGCCGGACGGATGCGGGCGCTGCAGATCGCGCCGCTTTGGGCCGCCGCCTGCTTCTGGTCGCCGCTCGTTGCGCTCGGCGCCCTGCCTTTCCTCGCCTTCGCCTTCGTCTGCGACGCGATGGACGGCAAGCTCAGGGGCGGCGACTTCGCACTGGCGGCCATCGCGGGCGCGGCCTCCCTGCCGCTCGCCTATTTTCTGACGCGCGACACCGGCGCGATCGAGAAAGGCTTCATCGACCTCTCCGACAGCCAGGTCCTGCGGGGCTATATCGGCCTGCTCGGCCTGGAGGTCGCGCCGTTCCTCGCCCTCGCCTGGGAGGGGCGCGACAAGGCCGACCGGCGCGCCAGCGTGGAACTCGGCCTGATCGCGGCGAGCCTCGTGCTGATCCCGCTCTATCGCCTGGGTTATGCCAACGATTTCGTCATGCGGGTCTCGATTCCCGCGCTCACGCTGCTGTGCGCGCGGTCGGTTCCGGCGCTGGCCTCGCTCGGCCAGCAGCCCGTCCGCCAGCGGATCATCGCGCTGGCCATCGTCCTGGTCGGCGCGGTGACGCCGGCAGTCGAAATCTGGCGCAACCTCGGCGAGAAGGCCTTTCCGGCAAGCGCCTGCAACGTGATGGAATCCTTGCAGGACGGGCCGTATGCCGGATCGCCGCTCGACTATTACATCGCGCGCGCCGAGAGCCTGGCCACGCCGTCCGGCCTGTTCACGCCGCCGGAATCCGCGCCGCTGAAGCGCACGATCGCCAATTGCTGGCCGGGCCGGACGTTTGTCTACGGGCCGGCCTCGCCGACGAAATAATGCAACGAAAAAGGCCGCCGGAACGGCGGCCTCTCAATTCCTGGGCGGCGCCCGGCGTCAGGCCGTCGCGTTGGAGGCCTTGTCGCGCTCGGCGTAGATGTAGAGCGGCCGCGCCTTGCCATCGACCACTTCCGGCCCGATGACCACCTGCTCCACGCCGTCGAGGCCCGGCAGGTCGAACATCGTGTCGAGCAGGATGCCTTCCATGATCGAACGCAGGCCGCGCGCGCCGGTGCGGCGCTCGATCGCCTTGCGGGCGATGACGTTGAGCGCCTCGTCCTGGAAGGTGAGTTCCGTGTTCTCCATCTCGAACAGCCGCTGATACTGCTTGACCAGCGCGTTCTTCGGCTCGGTGAGGATCTTCTTCAGCGCGTCCTCGTCGAGGTCCTCGAGCGTGGCGATGACCGGCAGGCGGCCGACGAATTCGGGGATCAGGCCGAACTTCAGCAGATCCTCGGGCTCGACCTTGCGGAACAGCTCGCCGGTACGGCGATCTTCCGGCGAGGCGACCTTCGCGCCGAAACCGATCGAGGTCTTGCGGCCACGATCCGAAATGATCTTGTCGAGGCCGGCGAACGCCCCGCCGCAGATGAACAGGATGTTGGCCGTATCGACCTGCAGGAACTCCTGCTGCGGATGCTTCCTGCCGCCCTGCGGCGGCACGGAGGCGACCGTGCCTTCCATGATCTTCAAGAGCGCCTGCTGCACGCCCTCGCCCGACACGTCGCGGGTGATCGACGGGTTGTCGGACTTGCGCGAAATCTTGTCGATCTCGTCGATGTAGACGATGCCGCGCTGGGCGCGCTCGACATTGTAGTCGGAGGCCTGGAGCAGCTTGAGGATGATGTTCTCCACGTCCTCGCCGACGTAGCCGGCCTCGGTGAGCGTCGTGGCGTCGGCCATGGTGAAGGGCACATCGATGATGCGCGCCAGCGTCTGGGCAAGCAGCGTCTTGCCCCAGCCGGTCGGTCCGATCAGCAGGATGTTGGACTTGGCCAGTTCGACGTCGTTGTGCTTGGTCGCGTGGTTGAGGCGCTTGTAGTGGTTGTGGACGGCCACGGACAGCACGCGCTTGGCCTGGAACTGGCCGATGACGTAATCGTCGAGGACCTTGCAGATTTCCTTCGGCGTCGGAATGCCGTCGCGCGTCTTGACCAGCGCGGACTTGTTCTCCTCGCGGATGATGTCCATGCACAGTTCGACGCATTCGTCGCAGATGAACACCGTCGGGCCCGCGATCAGCTTGCGGACTTCATGCTGGCTCTTGCCGCAGAACGAGCAGTAGAGCGTGTTCTTGGAGTCGCTGCCGCCGACCTTGCTCATATTCATCTCCTCGGGCCGACGCGCGCGGGCGAATCGGTCGCAATCACCATCGATAGCGTCGACGGCCTAACAAAAGGTAGAGCCGTCGACTTTCCTTCCGGGCCGCCGCCTCCCTGCTTCGTCTCGCGCGGACAGTCGCCAATGCAAACATGGCCGCGCCCGACGATCAAGCGCAGGCCCCGCCTGCGAGGGCCGTGCGGCCCGCGCCGTCGCAAATCCGCAACAATCGCCGCGACGCCGTCAGCCCGCGGCGGCCGGAGTCGCCGGAGCGTCTTCCGGACGCTTCGAATAGACCTGGTCGACGATGCCGAATTCCTTGGCCTCTTCCGCCGACATGAAGTGGTCGCGGTCGAGCGTACGCTCGATTGTGTCGTAATCACGACCGGTATGTTTGACGTAGACTTCGTTGAGCCGCTTCTTGATCTTCATGATATCTTCGGCATGGCGAAGAATATCGGACGCCTGGCCCTGGAAGCCGCCGGAGGGCTGATGGACCATGATGCGCGAATTGGGCAGCGCGAAGCGCATCCCCGGGTCGCCGGCCGCCAGCAGCAGCGAACCCATGGACGCCGCCTGGCCGACGCAGAGCGTCGAAATCTTCGGGCGGATGAACTGCATCGTGTCGTAGATCGCCATGCCGGCCGTCACCACGCCGCCCGGCGAATTGATGTACATCGACACTTCCTTCTTCGGGTTCTCCGACTCCAGGAAGAGCAACTGGGCGATAATCACCGAGGCCATATGGTCTTCGACCGGGCCGGTCAGGAAGATGATGCGCTCGCGCAGCAGGCGGGAATAGATGTCGAAGCCGCGTTCGCCACGGCTCGTATTCTCGATCACCTGCGGAATAAGATACTGATTATAAACCTCGATCGGGTCGCGCATCGCAGCCTCTGAATTCCCTGATTCGGGACAGGATACCATGCGTCCCGCCGGTTTCCGACCTTACATAGGCGCGGCAGGCCTCAAGAAAAAGGGCGGTTTCGCGGTTGCCTCCGCGCCTGTTTCCATCGGTCATAAATCTGGCGGATCAAGGGCGCAGGCCGCATCCGCCGCCTTTGAACAAAAACGCCCCGCAAAGCGGGGCGTTCGTGTCGGGATCGACGGAGAGCCTCAGGCGGCCTCGTCCGGCGCTTCCATCTTCATCAGCTCGTCGCGGGTCACGCGCTTGTCGGTGACCTTGGCGAGGCCGAGGATGTGGTCGATCACCTTCTCCTCGAACAGCGGCGCGCGGATTTCGCCCAGCGCCTGCGGGTTCTTGCGGTAATAGTCCCAGAGCTGCTGCTCCTGGCCCGGGAAGGCGCGAATGCGCTCGATGAGGGCCTTGGTGACTTCCTCGTCCTCGACCTTCACGGCGGCCTTCTCGCCGACCTCGGCGAGCAGCAGGCCGAGGCGCACGCGGCGCTCGGCGATGCGGCGATATTCCTCGCGCGCCTTTTCTTCCGTCGTGCCTTCATCCTCGAACGTCTTGCCGCGGGCGGCCTGCTCGTTGACGATCGAACGCCAGATGCCGTCGAACTCGCTCTCCACCAGGCCCTGCGGCAGCTCGAAGCTGTAGCGGCCGTCAAGGGCGTCCAGCAGCGCGCGCTTGGTGTGCACGCGCGCGCCGCGGCCGAGGTCCGCCTCGATATTGGAGCGGACGGCGGCCTTGAAGGCGTCGAGCGTCTCGAAGCCGAACTTCTTGGCGAATTCGTCGTCGATGGCGAGTTCGCCCGGCGCGGCCACGCTCTTGACGGTCACGTCGAACTCGGCGGCCTGGCCGGCAAGGCGCGCGGCGGCGTAGTTCTCGGGGAAGGTCACGGAAACCGTGCGGCTTTCGCCCTTCTTCATGCCCTCGATCTGCTCCTCGAAGCCCGGGATGAAGCTGCCGGAGCCGACGATCAGGTCGATGCCCTCGCCCGCGCCGCCTTCGAAGGGCTCGCCGCCGATCTTGCCGAGGAAGTCGAGCGTGGCCTTGTCGCCCTTGGCGACCACGGGCGCGTCGCCTTCCTTGTCGCTGAAGGGACGCTGCTGGTCGGCCATGCGCTGGATGGCCTCGTCCACGTCGGCGTCGGCGACGTCGACGACGATGCGTTCAACGGCGACGTCCTCGAAGGAGCCGACCTCGATGGCCGGCAGCGTCTCGAGGGCGACGGTGAAAGTGAAGTCGCCCTTGGCTTCCAGCACCTTCTCCATCTCGTCCTGGCCGCCGACGATGTCGAGGCGCGGCTCGCCGGCGAGGCGAAGCTGGTTGTCCTCGACGATCTTGCGGTTGGCCTCGTTGACGGCCTCCTGCACGACGTCGCCCATGATCGACTTGCCGTAGAGGCGGCGGATGTGCGCCGTCGGCACCTTGCCCGGGCGGAAGCCGTTGATCTTGACCTTGCCCTTCATGTCCTCGAGCTGGCTCTCGAGCTTGGCGGCGAGATCGGCCGCGGGCATCACCACCTTGTATTCGCGCTTCAAACCCTGAGCGCTCGTCTCCGTCACCTGCATCGCCGTGCAACCTTCTAAAATCTCTCGGGCGGGACCGAAAAGCCGGCGCATCGAAAGCTGGTGCGGGCGGAGGGACTCGAACCCCCATGCCTTTCAGCGGTGGAACCTAAATCCACTGCGTCTACCAGTTCCGCCACGCCCGCGTTCCGCGATCGTCATCCTTCGGGCGCGCAAAAGCGCCGTCGGCCGGTCGCCCCGCCGCTTCGGGTCCGGCTCTATAGCAATGCGAAACGGCCCGCGCAGCAAAAAAATGCCAAGTCGCGCCGCCTTGCCTATATCTTCGAGTGGAATCGACCCCAGCCCGCCGGAAGACGCGCAGCCTCATGAACGCTCCCGCACGCCAGAACCCGTTTTTCGAGCCCTGGACGGGGCCGTTCGAGCTGCCGCCGTTCGACCGCATCCGCGCCGAGGACTTCCAGCCGGCCTACGAGCGCGCCATGGCCGAGCACAACGCGGAAATCGCGGCCATCGTCGCCGATCCGAATCCGCCGGACTTCGACAATACGGTGACGGCGCTGGAACGGGCGGGCGCGGCCATGAACCGCGTCGGCGGGGTGTTCTGGAACCTGACGGGCACCGAATCGACGCCCGAGCTTCAGGCGATCGAGCGCGAACTGGCGCCGAAGCTCGCCGATCATTATTCGGCGATCGGGCTGAACGAAGCGCTGTTCAAACGGGTCGAGGCGGTCTGGAAGCAGCGCGAGGCCCTTGGGCTCACCGCC
>JAXMDA010000013.1:0-67962 GCA_046349085.1 Rhodoblastus sp. | reverse complement strand
ATGGAAAGTCCTCGAAACGGGCCGTCGGGCCGCCGCGTGGGCGGCGCGCGACAAAACGGGCCGGCCGCCGGAAGCGGCGGCCGGGGAATGCGCCGCAATAGCAAAAGCGGCGTCGGGTAGGCAAGTTTTTGGGGCCGGCGGTCCCGGCTCCAGCTTACGGCTCCGCGAAATTCGGGGCGCGCTTCTCCATCTGCGCCTTGACCGCCTCGATCTGGTTGGGGCTGCCGATCAGGGCGAATTGCTCGACCGATTCCGCCTCCAGCCCCGTCTGCACGTCGGTGACGACGGCGAGGTTGAGCAGGCGCTTGGCGGCGCGGACGGCATGGGGGTTCTTGCCCGCGATCTCGCGGGCCGTCTCCAGCGCCGCGGCGCGGGGGTCCGCCGTCACGCGGGTGACGAAGCCGTACTGGAAGGCTTCTTCGCCCGTGAAGATGCGGCCGGTGTAGGTCAGTTCCCGCACGATGTCCTCGCGGGCGAGATGGCGCATGATCTGCGTGCCGGCGACGTCGGGCACGAGGCCCCAGCGGATTTCCAGGATCGACATCTTGCAGTCGGGCGTCGCGTAGCGCATGTCGGCGCCGAGCGCGAGCTGGAAGCCGCCGCCGAGCGCGACGCCGTGCACGGCCGCGATCACCGGAACGGGCAGTTCGCGCCAGACCCAGGCCGCCCATTGCGGCTTGTTGGCGGGGCCGTGCGTGCGGGCGCGCAGATCGCGCATTCCGGCCAGGGCCTCTCCCTTGCTTTTCATCGCCTCGAAACGGCCCATGTCGAGGCCGGCGCAGAAGGCGCGGCCCTCGCCCGACAGAACGACGGCGCGCAGGCCCTTCATCGTCATCAGCTTCTCGCCGGCTTCGACCAGGCCGTCGAACATGGCTTCGTCCAGCGCGTTCATCTTGTCGGCGCGGATCAGACGGACGTCGGCGACGCCATCCTTCAGGTCGATGGAAACGCGGTCTTTCATCATTTTCTCCCTTGTATGCCGGATGTCATTCCCGACGCGGCGCAGCCGCGATCGGGAATCCAGAGTCGCTTGCAAGTCGCGGGGGCTGGATCCCCGCTTTCGCGGGGATGACAGTTGCGTGGCTGCTACAGCACCTTCCCCGGATTGAGAATCCCCTTCGGGTCGAGCGTCTGCTTGAGCGTGCGCATCAGCTCCATCGCGACCGGATCCTTCACGTGCGGAAGCTCGTCGCGCTTCATGACGCCGATGCCGTGCTCGGCCGAGATCGATCCCTGATACTTAGCCACGAGGCCGTGCACGATCGCGTTCACGTCATGCCAGCGGTCGAGAAAGGCCTGCTTGTCGGCGCCGACCGGCTGCGACACGTTGCAATGGATATTGCCGTCGCCGAGATGGCCGAAGGCGACCATGCGCGCGCCCGGCACGGCGGCCGCAACGTCGCGTTCGACGTCGGCGAGGAAGGCCGGCGCGGCCGATATCGGCACGGACACATCGTGCTTGATGGACCCGCCCTCGTGCTTCTGCACTTCGGAGAGAAGCTCGCGCAGCCGCCAGAAGTCGTTGCGCTGGTCGAGCGAGGCGGCGATGGCGGCGTCCTCGACGAA
This sequence comes from Rhodoblastus sp., assembly GCA_046349085.1. Taxonomy (GTDB): domain Bacteria; phylum Pseudomonadota; class Alphaproteobacteria; order Rhizobiales; family Beijerinckiaceae; genus JAJXWB01. The sequence goes on along the minus strand of JAXMDA010000013.1, from coordinate 66,396 downwards.
ACCCTGCTCGATCGCCTCGCCGAGCAGGTTTTCGAGCGCCGCCTCCGGCGCGGCGTCGGTCTGCGACGCCAGTTCGATCAGCACGTACCAGGCGTGTTTTTCCTGCAGCGGATCGCGCGTGTCGGCGCCATGCCTCAGCACGAAATCGATGCCGATGCGCGGAATGATCTCGAAAGACTTCACGTCGGAGCCCGCGCGCGACAGGGCGATATCGAGCAGGCCGAGCGCGGCCTCGGGCGAGGCGAGCCCGACGAAGCCGGTGGCGCGGGCGCGCGGCTTCGGGAAGAGCCTCAGCACCGCGCCGGTGATGACGCCCAGCGTGCCTTCCGCGCCGATGAACAGGTTCTTGAGATCGTAACCCGTGTTGTTCTTCTTCACCTTGCAGAGGTCGGACATGACGCGGCCATCCGCCAGCACGACCTCGATCCCCATCGCCAGATCGCGCGCCACGCCATAGGCGAGCGCGGCGACGCCGCCTGCGTTGGTCGAGAGATTGCCGCCGATGGTGCAGGAGCCCTCCGACGGCAGCGACAGCGGAAACAGCCGATCGACCTTGTCAGCGGCCTCCTGCGCGCCCTGCAGCGTTATTCCGGCATCGACGATCAGCGTGTTGCCCGTGGCGTCGATCTCGCGCACGCGATTGAGCCGGCGCAGCGACAGCACGATCTCGTCGCCCGCCTGCGAGGGGACCTGCCCGCCGACAAGACCGGTGTTGCCGCCCTGCGGCACGATCTTCACGCCGCGCGCGTTGCAGTATGCGAGCAGGCGCGACACTTCCTCGACCGAGCCGGGCCGCACGACAGCGCGCGCGGCGCCGCGATAGAGGCCGCGCTCCTCGACGAGGTAGGGCTGCATGGCGAAATCGTCGGTAACGACATGCGCCGCGCCGACGATCGCCGCGATCTCCTCGACTATCCGGTCCCGTGAAATATCCTCGTGAGCGTTCAAGGATTCAGGCCCCGCTCTTGAATCGCCGCGCGAGCGCTTCCGACTGACGCGCAAGCAGGCCGATGTCGGAGCCGACGGCGGTGAATGTCGTGCCGGCCTCCATATAGCGCCGGGCCAGCCCCTCGTCAGGCGTGAGAATGCCGGCCGCCTTTCCGCCCGCGCGGATGCGCCGGATCATGTCCACGATCTTCTCGACCACCGCCGGATTGTTCTGGTCGCCGACATAACCGATCGCCGCGGACAGATCGCCGGGGCCGATGAACACGCCGTCGACGCCCTCCGTCGCAACGATGGCGTCGAGATTGTCGAGGCCTTTCTGTGTCTCGACCTGCACGAGCACGCAGATCTCGTTCTCGCAGCGCGTGTGATAGTCGTTGATGCGGCCGAAGCGCGACGAACGCGAGGAGCCGGAAAAACCGCGCACGCCGCGCGGCGGGTAGCGGGTGGCGGCCACGGCGGCGGCGGCTTCCTCGGCGGTGTTGACGACCGGCAGCAGCAGCGTCTGCACGCCCATGTCGAGGAAACGCTTGATCAGCACCATGTCGTTCCAGGCGGGACGCACGATCGGATGAACCTTGTTCTCCATCGTGGCCTGCAACTGGCGCAGCACGTCAGGAATTTCGTTGGGCGAATGTTCTGTATCGAGCAGCAGCCAGTCGAAGCCGGAGCCGGCGACCACCTCGACGGAATAATTGCTGGCGAGCGAGCACCAGAGGCCAATCTGCTGACGGCCGGCGGCTATGGCGTGCTTGAAGGTATTCTGCGGCAGGTCCAAGGCGCGCTCTCCGGAAGGGAGCGGATTGGACCATGAACGCGCCTGCGCCTGCAAGCGGCGGGCGGACATGGCTGGCCGGCGCTTGCGAAACCTCGCGCGGCGCTTTGGGTTGCGCCGCCCAGAGGGCGCGGATAACCATGCCGCCTCAGGTCAGGCGAATGTCTATTCTGGACCAGACCCTCATGCCGAGGAGCCGCGAAGCGGCGTCTCGAAGCATGGGCAAGAGCGCGTAATGTGGCCATCCTTGGAGACGCCTGCTGCGCAGGCTCCTCAGGACGAGGTTTTCGGGATCGAGCGAGGCGTACGCATGGCATTTCCCTTCAAAGACGCGGTGGCGGTCGTCACCGGCGCGGGCGGCGGGCTCGGCCAGGCGCTGGCGCTCGGCCTCGCAGCGCGGGGCGCGCGGCTGGCGCTTACCGACCGCAACCCGGAGGCCTTGGCCAAGTCCTGCGAGGCGTGCCGAGCCGCAGGCGTCGATGTCAGCGAGCACATGTTCGACATGGCCGACACCCATGCGATCGCCGCGCTGCCCGATGTCGTCGTCGAGCGTCATGGCCGCGTTGACCTCGTCGTCAACAATGCCGGCGTCGCGCTCGCGGGCACGTTCGAGCAGATCGGGCTCGACGATTTCGAATGGCTGATGAACATCAACTTCTACGGCCCCGTGCGCATGTGCAAGGCGTTCCTGCCGGCGCTGAAGGCCCGCCCGATGGCGCATATCGTGAATATATCGAGCCTGTTCGGACTGGTGGCGCCGCCCGGCCAGACCGCCTATTGCGCCGCCAAGTTCGGCCTGCGCGGCTTTTCGGAATCGCTGCGGCACGAACTGGGCGAGACGAATATCGGCGTCACCGTCGTTCATCCCGGCGGCATACGCACGAGCATCGCGCTGTCCGCGCGCATTCCCGCCGGCGTGAATTCGACCGAGCTCGAAGAGCAAATGAAGAAGTTCGACGCCTTCCTGACGACCGATCCGGCCGTGGCGGCGCGCATCATTCTCGATGGCGTGGACCGGCGCGCGCCGCGCGTGCTGATCGGCGCGGACGCGCGGCGCGGCGACATCCTGCAACGGCTGATGCCCGGAACCTACTGGAAGATCATGAAGCGCGGCATCGAACGCGCGATGAAATGAGCGACGTCATGACAAGCCTGAGATCCCGATTCATCAATTTTGCGCTTCGCCATACCGTCAAGCGCGGGCTGGCCAAGTCGAAGACGCCGCATGACGTGCGGCGCGTGTTCAATTCGGCGCGGTCCTTTCCGCCGCGCGGCGTGACCTTCGCGCCGGCGACGCTCGGCGGCGTGCCCGGCGAATGGGTGGAGGCGAAGGCGACCCCGGCGACGGGCACGCTGCTCTACCTGCACGGCGGCGGCTACGTCGGCATGTCGCCGCGCACGCATCGCGCGATCACCGGCGCTTTCGCGCGGCGCGGCCTCAGGGTGTTTGCGGCCGACTATCGGCTCGCGCCCGAGCACGCCTTCCCGGCCGCGCTCGACGACGCCACCGCCGCGTGGTCGGCGTTGCGCGCGGCGGCGCAGGGGCCGGCCTATGTCGCAGGCGATTCGGCGGGCGGCGGCCTGACGCTGGCGCTACTGCTCAACTTGCGCGACAAGGGCCTGCCCTTGCCGGACGCGGCCATCGCCTTCTCGCCCTGGACCGATCTTGCGATCACCGGGGAGACGATGAAGAGCAACGCCACGCGCGATCCGCTTCTGGTGTCCGACGGCATCGAGACGATCGCGGCCGCCTATCTCGGACCCGAGGACCCGCGCAATCCGCTGGCCTCGCCGCTTTACGGCGACTATACGGGCCTGCCGCCGATCCTGTTCTCGGTCGGCGACACGGAAATCCTGCTGGACGATTGTCTTCGCGCGGCGGAGCGGGCGAAACAGGCCGGCGTCGCGACGAAAACCTGCGTGGAGCGCGACATGCCCCACGTCTTCGTCTTCGCGAACAGATGGACGCCGGAGGCGCGCCGCGCCATGGACGAAGCGGCTGCCTTCCTGCATCAGGCCGGCGTCAAGCCGGCCTGAGCATTCAAGAACCGGCCGGCGTCAAGCCGGCCTGAATTGAAGAGTCGGCCGGCGTCAGGCCGGCTGAAGCGCCGGCGCGTCGGCGCGCCACACGCGGGCGACGGCGCGCACGCAATCCTTCAGTTCGCTCGCCTTCACGGCCGAGTTGAGGGCGAGCATGGCGAGCCCGTGCAGTTCAGCCCACCACAGCCGCGCCAGCATCTCCGCCGGCACGTCCTTTTTCAGCGCCCCGGCGGACTGCGCGGCCGCGACCGGGCCGGCCATCATGTCGAGCAGGGCGCGATACTGGGCCGAGGAGGCGCCGCCTTCCTGCGCCATGACGCGATATTCGCCCGGACGCGAAACCGCGAAGTCGAGATAGTCGCTGGCGATCGCCTCGAGCCGGTCGCCGGGCGAACTCGCCTGCTCCTGCTCGATGCGCGCGCGCAGCGACTGGACGCCGAGCCGCGCGATCTCCTCGAGCAACGCGCCCTTGGACGCAAAATGACGATAGACCGCTGCGTGGCGCACCCCGGTAATCGCGGCAATCTCGCGCAGGGTGAAGTCAGGCCCGCCGCGCTGTACGGTGAGCTCAGTCGCGGCGGCGATCAGCGCGTTGCGCAAGTCGCCATGACGGTATGCGCCTGGCGGCTTGGTCATCCGTCTGGCTGACGTCTCCCCGCTCGTCGCGGTCGCAGCTTCCACGTGCATCTCCCTCGCCCCCGTATGAATGGCAGGCGTGTTTCGCCTGATGCCAGCGACCATGTTTCAGGGCCACATTTCATTGATCCGTATCAACTTCGCCCGGTTGCAGGATCGCCGGCGACGCGGTCTTGGAAAATCGCCATGCGTCCAGAGACTTGCGGACGCCCTTGCTGTGCTGCCTTTCCGCCGGAGATCGACAGGGCCGACCGTTTCCGGCAGATTCGCGCGAGAAATCGAGGGTCCCATGGACGAACTTCCGGCAAATCTGAAATTCGGCGCGCATCAGTCGGTCACGCGGCTGGAGGACGAGCGCCTGTTGACGGGGCAGGGCCGCTACATCGACGACCGCGCGGAGGCTGGCGCGCTATGGATGGTCTTGCTGCGCTCGCCGCGCGCCCATGCGCGCATTGCGTCCGTCGACGCGTCGGAGGCGAAGGCCGCCGCCGGCGTCGTGGCCGTCTATACGGGCGCCGATCTCGTGGCCGAGGGCGTCGGCGCGCTACCCGCTCCGCCGCCGCTGTTCAAGCGCCCGGACGGCGCCGACATGAACGCGCCTCCGCGCCGCATCCTCGCGCACGAGACGACGCGCTTCGTCGGCGAACCGCTTGCCGCCATCGTCGCGGAGACGCGGGAAGCCGCCTACGACGCGCTCGAGCTGGTCGCCGTCGAGTACGAGGACCTGCCGGCCGTGACCGACGTGCGCGAAGCGGTCAGGCCCGGCGCGCCGCAGGTCTGGCCGGACGCGCCCGACAATTTCGTCGCGGCCCACGCCTATGGGGACAAGGCGGCGGTGGATGACATTTTCGCATCCGCCGCGCATGTCGTGTCGCTCGAGATCATGAACCAGCGGCTCATTCCCTTCGCGCTGGAGCCGCGCGGCGCGCTGGCGGAGGTCGACGCGGCGACCGGCCGCCTGATCCTGCGCACGCAGTCGCAGACGCCGACGACGACGCGCGACATTCTGGCCGACGCCGTGCTCAAGCGACCGAAAGAGAGCATTCGCGTTGTCGTCGGCGATATCGGGGGCGGCTTCGGGCAGAAGACGAACCTCTATCCGGAAGAGGCGCTCGTCGCCTATGCGGCCGTGAAGCTGGGCAAGCCCGTGCGCTGGCGCGCCGACCGCATCGAGGAATTTCTCGGCGGCACGCACGGCCGCGATCTCTGGACGAAGGCGGCTCTCGCGCTCGACGCGCGGGGCCATATCCTGGCCTTTCGTGCGCAATCCCTCGGAAACGCCGGCGCGACGCCGATGGGCGTCGGCGTCCTGATTCCACTGGTGCTCTCGCCCTTCGTCTCCACCGGCGTCTACCACGTGCCGGCGGTGCGATTCGAGATCAGCGCCGTCATGACCAACACCGCGCCGATCGGCGCCTATCGCGGCGCCGGGCGGCCGGAGGCCATCTACATCATCGAGCGCCTGATGGATTCGGCCGCGCGCCAGCTCGGCATGGACCCGCGCGAAATCCGCAAGATCAACGCCGTACGCCCGGACAAATTCCCGTACACGACGCCGGTCGGCCAGGTCTACGATTCAGGCGCCTTCGCCGATCTGCTCGACAAGGCCGCGGCCGCCGCCGACTGGGACGGCTTTGCGGCGCGCAAGGCGGCGGCGGAAGCGAAAGGCCTGCTCTATGGGCGGGGCCTCGCAAGCTACATCGAATGGACCGGCGGCAATACGCTGCAGGAGACGGTGAACGTGCATGCAACCGCCGATGGCGAGATCATCGTCCATTCGGCGACGCAGGCGATGGGGCAGGGGCTGGAAACAAGCTATGCGCAGATGATCGCCGCCGCGCTCGACGTGCCGATCGGACAAGTGCGCATCGTGCAGGGCGACACCGATCTTGCGCAGGGCATGGGCTCGGTCGGCTCGCGCTCGCTGTTCGTCGGCGGCTCCGCCGTCGCGGTCGGCGCGGCGAACCTGCTGGAGAAGGCGCGCGAAAAGGCCGCGGAACATCTGGAAGCCGCAATGGGCGATCTCGAATACGCCGCGGGTCGTTTCACGGTCGCGGGAACGGATCGCTCGATCATGCTCGCCGAACTGGCGCGCGGCGAGTTCGAGCAGCGGCTGTCGGTGCGCTCGACGGCGAAGGTCGACGGGCCGAGCTGGCCGAACGGCGCGCATATCGCGGAAGTGTCGATCGATCCCGATACCGGGACGCTGAAGATCGAGCGTTATTCGACGCTCGACGACGTCGGCGTCGCCGTCAATCCGATGCTGGTGCGCGGACAAATCCACGGCGGCATCGCACAAGGCGTCGGACAGGCGCTCTACGAAGGCGCCGTCTACGACGCAGGCGGGCAGCTCCTGACGTCGAGCCTGATGGACTACAAGGTTGCGCGCGCAGACGACATGCCGTCGTTCAAGGTCGCACTGTTCGACGGCGCGCCGTGCAAGACCAACCCGCTGGGCGCCAAGGGCTGCGGCGAATCCGGAACGGTCGCCGGCACGCCGACGCTGGTCAATGCGGTGATCGACGCGCTGTCGTCGCGCGGCGTCGCCGACATCGACATGCCAATCACGCCGGAAAAGCTTTGGCGGGCGTGCAACTCTCGATCCTGATCGTCGTTGCGAGGAGCGCAGCGGCGGAGCCATCCATCCCTGCGGATGGCCGCGAGGATGGATGGCGTCGCTTCGCTCGATGACGTTCGCCTATCTTCCGCCGGCGTCCTTGCGGCTGCCCAGTACGAGCGTATTGAGGTGGCCGCCGCCGGAAATGTCGATCTCGGCGCCGGTGATGTAACCGGCCTCCGCGCTGCAGAGAAATGCGACCAGCGCGGCGATTTCCTCCGGCGCGCCGAAACGGCGCGCTGGCGTCGCCGCCATCGCCGCCGCGCGGATTTCGGCGGGCATCGCTTTCACGTTTTCCGTCTCGACCATGCCGGGCAGCACGGCGTTGCATGTGACGCCCTTGCGCGCATATTCGAGCGCGACCGTATGCGTGAGGCCAAGCAGCCCCGCCTTGGTCGCCGAATAGCCGACCTGCCGCGCAAGGCCGCCGCGCGCTGCGACAGACGATATGTTGACGATGCGGCCGAAGCCGCGCTCGGCCATCGCGCCCACGGTTGCGCGCACGAGATTGAATGCGCCGGTGAGATTGACGCCGACCTCGTTCTCCCACGCCTCGTCCGTCATTTTTTCGACCGTCGCGATATTGTTGACGACGCCGGCATTGTTGACGAGCAGGTCGATCGCGCCCAGCTCCGCAGCGATGCGCGCAACGGCGGCGCGCGCCTCCGCCGCGCGGGAAATGTCCGCGCAGGCCGGAGCGGCCCTTCTTCCGAGGTCGCGTACGAGCCGCGCCGTTTCCTCGACCGCGGGATTGAGATCGATCAGCCCGACATCGGCGCCCTCGCGCGCGAGCCTGAGCGCGATGGCGCGGCCGATGCCGCGCGCGGCGCCGGAGACCAGGGCGATCCGTCCGGTGAGGGGCATGGCGCGCTCCTTCAATGCGACGCGATGCTGGCGCCGCCGTCGATCACGAGGCTTGCGCCTGTGACGAAGGCGCCGGCGGGCGCGCTGAGATAGAGCACGGCGTACCCGATTTCCTCGGGCTTGCCGATGCGGCGCAGCGGCGTGCCGCCGACGATCTTCTTCATCTCCTCGCCCTCGAAGGCCTTGGCGAGCTTGGTGTCGATGAGGCCCGGCAGAATGGTGTTCACGCGAATGCCGAACTCGCCATATTCCAGAGCGAAGGAACGGCTCATGCCGATCATCGCCGTCTTGAAGGTGGAATAGAGCGCGAGCATCTTGTCGGGATGCAGCGCGGCGACGGAGGAAATGTTGACGATCGAGCCGCCGCCGCGCGGTTTCATCAGCTTCGTCGCCTCGACGGACAGATACCAGTTGCCGCGCATGTTCACTTCCATCGCCTTCATGAACAGCGCTTCGTCGGTGTCGTCGATGGAGCGCCAGGGCGACAGCACGGCGTTGTTGACGAGAATGTCGAGGCCGCCGCGCCTTTCCTTCAGATGCGCGGCGACAGCGGAAATGTCGTCCATCTTGCCGATATGGCAGACGCGCCCCTCGACGCTCAGACCCTCTCCGGCCAATTCGCCGGCGACGCGCGCGCAATCCTCCGCCTTGCGGCTGGAGATGACGACGTGGGCGCCGGCCTCGGCCAGGACGCGCGCGACGCCAAGCCCGATGCCCATGGTCGATCCCGTGACGAGCGCCACTTTTCCGGCGAGATCGAAGGGTTTCGCTCTGTCGCTCATGTGCGCGTCTCCTTGGGCGGAACGAGGCCGATCTGTTCGAAAAGGGCGGGGTCGACTTGCTCGCGCCGCGCATCCTTCTTGTAGACATAGCACCGGCAGGGCGCGCCGGGCGCGTTCTGCGCGCGGCCGTCTATCACGAAGAACAGCGGCGTTTGCGGCGACAGCGCATTCTCGAGCTGCGCGCGGTTGGAAGCCGCGCAATGCGTGCAATAGGTCGGCGCGTCGGCGCGATTGAAGTTGACGGGATGCGGTTCCGCCATTTTCGCCGCGAGGGCATCGCCGTAGTGAAACATGTCGCGCCACACCGCGCCGCGAAACAGCCGGCCGCCCGAACCGCAGGGGTCGAGACGGAAGACGAAGCGATCTTCTTCCTCGAGAATGGTGAAATCTGCGCAATGATAGTTCCAGGTGCGCGCGATCTCGCGCACGAGTTCGTCGTCGCTCATCGCGGCATAGCGCGGAAAGCCGGCGTTGAAGGCCGGCGCATAGGTTTGTTCGAGAACTTCGGCGAGGTAGTCGGCGCCGCCCTGTTCGAGCGCGACGGCGTAGAAATATTCGAGCAACACGACGCCAAAGTCGTGCCACGGCTTCCAGTCCTTGCGCTGTCCCTCGACCAGGTCTGCAATGTCGGCGTCGCCGGCGTCGAGCTTGTCGATTGCCCGGTCGACGCGCGTGCGGACGAGGTTTGCGCGCTCCTCCTCGGAAAACAGGCGCTCTCCCTTGGCTGCGCGTTTGGCGAAGGTCGCCCGGCATGCGCCGTTCGCGCCTTTCTCCGTCGTCCAGACCTCGCCGCCGAGCGAGGCGTTGAGCGCCTTTTGGCACGCCTTGCAGATCTGGCAGAAGGAGCTGACGCCATCGCTCCAGCCGCCGTACCAGTCCGGGCGCTTTTGCGGCAGCCCGGCCTTTTCGAGCTTGCCGCCGGAACCGCAGAGCGGCATGTCGAGCACGACGCTGTCGTCGTCCTCGCGGAGCGGCTGGAGCCGCGCCCCGTGCTGCTCGCGAAAGACGGCGACGAGATCCGCGATGGCGCCGCGGTCGTCGCCTCGCTCATATTGTCGGGTCCATGTGCGCATGATTTCGGCGCCGATGCGCGTGAGCGCGCCGAGCGCAACCGCCTCGCCGAAATCGCGCCGCAGCTTGGCCGCCTTGCGCGCAAGCGTGTGCCCGGACAGCGCATCAAGCCCGGCCGGGCCGTTCTGCATCTCGACGAGAAGTTCGCGCACGCGCGCAAGATCGCCATCGCGCAAGGCGTCGCGCGCATGCGCTTCGAACGGCTTTGCAAGCTCGGCGAGCTGTTCCCCGGTGTAAAGACGAGACATGGGCGTCTCCCGCAGGACCGCGGGCGATTACGCCCGCATTTCTCGAGCGAGCCTGACGGCTCGCAATTCCGACCTCAGGCGTACTTCTTCAACAAGGTGCGTCCGAGCTGCGACATGTGCACCTGGTCCGGCCCGTCGCCGATGCGGATGAAGCGCGCATAGGTGTAGGATTCCGCCAGGAACGTGTCCTGCGAGACGCCCATGCCGCCGTGGATCTGGATGGCGCGGTCGATCACGCGCGCGGCCATCGACGGCACGACGATCTTGGCGGCGGCGATGAGGTCGCGCGCGGCCTTGTTGCCCTCGCGGTCCATCTTGTCGGCGGCCTTGAAAGTGAGGAGCCGCGCCTGCTCGATCTCGCACCAGGAATTGGCGATGTCCTCGCGGACCGAGCCCTGTTCGCCGAGCGGCTTGCCGAAGGCGATGCGCTTGTTGGCGCGCTGGCACATGAGCTCGAGCGCTCTTTGCGCGCAGCCGATGAGCCGCATGCAATGATGGATGCGGCCGGGCCCGAGGCGTCCCTGCGCGATCTCGAAGCCGCGGCCCTCGCCGAGCAGCATGTTGGAAACCGGCACGCGCACATTGTCGTAGACGATCTCGGGATGGCCGACCGGCGCGTGATCGTAGCCGTAGACCTTCATGTCGCGCACGATCCGCACGCCGGGCGTGTCCTTCGGCACGAGGATCATCGACTGCTGCCTGTGCTTGTCAGGATTGTGCGGGTCGGTCTTGCCCATGACGATCAGGATCTTGCAGTCCTCGTTCATCGCGCCCGAGGTGAACCACTTGCGGCCGTTGATGACGTAGTGGTCGCCGTCCCGCAGGATCGTGCACTGGATGTTGGTGGCGTCGGAGGAAGCGACTTCCGGCTCCGTCATCGAAAAGCCGGAGCGGATTTCGCCGTTGAGCAAAGGCTCCAGCCATTGCTTCTTCTGCTCGGGGCTGCCGTAGAGGGTGAGCACTTCCATATTGCCGGTGTCGGGCGCCGAGCAATTGAACACTTCGCTCGACCAGTCGACGCGACCCATCAGTTCGGCGAGGGGCGCGTATTCGAGATTGGTGAGGCCCGCGCCGTGATCGCCCGGCAGGAACAGGTTCCACAGGCCCTCGGCGCGCGCCTTCTTCTTCAGGTCCTGCACGATCTGCGGCGTGCGGTAGCGAGCTGCGCCTTGCGCCTGTTCGCCGTAGAGATGCTCGTTGGGATAAACATGCGCGGCCATGAAGGCGGCGACGCGCGCCTGCAATTCTTTCGCGCGGGGGCTGAGTTCGAAATCCATGGCGCAATTCTCCGGTGGGCCTGGGCGCCCGGAAGATTGTCCGACAATTTCAGATTACAATCAAGATCCCGATTTTGAGGCGGCCTCAGCCGCCGAAAGCGGCGTCCGGCAATTTCTCGATGGCGTCGCCAAGCCGGCGGATGTGGTTCTTGGCGGCGGTCTCCGCCTTGCGGCCGTGGCCCTCGGCGATGGCGTCGTAGATGCCGCGATAGTCTTCCATGCGCAGGTCGTCGTCCACGGTCGCGTAAGCGCGGAACTGCACGCGGATCAGATCGACATTGGTGCGCGGCATCAGGCGGGCGAGTTCGTGATTGGCGCCGATCGCCACCATCGTCTTGTAGAACGTGTTGCGCGCGCGCGCGAAATGCAGAAAGTCGCGCTGCGTTTCGGGATCGGCGAGCGCGGCGTAAGCTTCCGCGATCTGCTTGCGATTGCCGCCTTCCTCGATGCGCTCGGCCGCAAGCCGCGCGGCAAAGCCGTTCAGCACTTCGAGCAGGGCGACGAGATCGCGCGTCTCGGCGCGGCTCAGCGAACGGATGGTCGCCGAGCGATGCAGGTTCATCGAAACCAGGCCCTCGGCCGCCAGACGGCTCAGCGCCTCGCGCACCGAGCCGCGCCCGACCTCGAAATCGCGCGTTAGATCGGCCTCGACCAGCCGCTGGCCCGGCACGTAGCGGCCGCGATAGAGCCCGTCGACGATCCCGCGGTAAACGACACCCGGCGACCCGTCAGTTTTCGCGGCAAGCGTTTTGGGCATGAAATGTCACCAAGATCGTCCGACATGTATTTCATACGGACCGCATCTTGGCCGTGTCAATTGGACGTCAGGCGATGGGGCCTCATGCCTGTGCAAAGGCGCGCGCGTCCAGCACGGCGCGCGCCCATTCGGCCGGTCGCTCCTGCGGCAAATTGTGCCCTGCAGCATGAAACACGCGATGCTCATGCGGGCCGGCGAACTTCGTCCGGTGATGCGCCGTGCCGAAATTGACGCCGTCCGCGTCGCCGTCGATCGAGATGGCCGGAACGGCGATCGACGGTTGCGCGACGAGACGGGCTTCGATCCCCGCATAGGCCGGATCGCCGGCCGCCAGCCCGTAGCGATGGCGGTAGGAATGGATCACGACGTCGACGAAATCGGGATTGTCGAAGGCCTGCGCCGTGCGCGCGAACGTCGCCTCGTCGAAGTCCCAGGTCGGCGACCACATGCGCCAGAGCAGGCGCGCAACGCCGCGCCGGTCGGCGGCAAGTCCGCGTCGTCCGCGCTCGTTGTGGAAGTAATATTGATACCAGAGCGCCGCTTCCTCGCGCGGGGAGGCCGGCTCCATGGCGCGCGCGATATTCTGGATGTTGTAGGAATTGCCCGACACCAGCGCCTCCACGCGCTCGGGCCAGAGCACGGCGACGATGCAACCCGCGCGCCCGCCCCAGTCGTAGCCGGCGAGCGTGGCCCGATGGATGCGCAGCGCGTCCATCAACGCCTTGAGATCGGCGGCGAGCGCGGCCTGTTCGCCCGAGCGCGGCGTATCCTCGGAGACGAATCGCGTGGGGCCGTAGCCGCGCAGGTAGGGAACGATCACGCGCGCGCCTGCGGTCGCCAGAAGCGGCGCGACGTCGGCATAGGCATGGACGTCGTAAGGAAAGCCGTGGCTGAGAATGCATGGCCAGCCGTCGTCGGCGCCATATTGGCGCCAGGCGATGTCGAGCACGCCGGCGACGAGGCGATTTTCGCGCATGGCCCGCTCAACGCCCGCTGAAGACCGGGCGGCGCTTCTCCATGAAGGCGCGGCGCCCTTCGGCATAGTCGGCGCTGTCGAAGCAGGCGGCGACGCGTTCGGCGACCCGCTTGGCGTCGGGTGCGTCGCGGGCGATCTGGTCGATGGTCTCCTTGGCGGCGCGAATGGTCAGCGGCGCGTTTTCCGCGATGGTCGCGCAGAGCGCGGCCACTTCAGCCTCCAGATGACTGACGGGGACGACGCGGTTGACGAGGCCGATCGCCTGGGCTGCGACGGCGTCGAAGCGCGCGCCGGTGAACAGGATTTCCTTGGCCTTGGCGGGACCGACCAGCGACACGAGATCGCGCACCGAATGCGGCGGATAGGCGATGCCCAGCCGCGCGGCGGGAATGGCGTAAAGGGAATTGTCGCCGGCGATGCGCAGGTCCGCCTTCATGGCGATGGCCACGCCGCCGCCAAAGCAGAAGCCCTGGATCATCGCGATCATCGGCTTGTCGAAGGCGCCAAGCGCCTTCCACGCGCCGTCGGTGGCCCGGGCATAGTCGGCCGCCGCGGCGGCGTCGGAGCGGTGGGCGTCGAATTCGGAAATGTCGGCGCCTGACACGAAAGCCGTGTCGCCCGCGCCGCGCAGGACGACGACACGGATCTGCGGATCGCCGCCGAACCGCTGGAGCGCCTCCGTCAAACCGGTCCACATGCCCAACGACATGGCGTTGCGACGCTTCTGGTTGTCGAAGACAATCCAGCCGATCGGCCCATCCGCCCGCGCGTCGATCCTGCCTGCGCTCATGTCCGCTCCTCAAGTTCTTCGGCGCGCAAGAGACTGCATGGACCAGCGAAACACAAGGCTGCGATTTGGCCGGCGCGATTGATGCAGCGCAATGTATCCGGACCCGAAACAGGCGACCGATGCTGCGCGCCGCACAGACGGCGGTGGACCTGGAGAAGACCAACAATGCGCCATCTGCTCGTGCACCTCGATTCCACTGCCCAGACGAAGGCTCGCCTCGAACTGGCGGCCACGCTCGCAAAGCGGCTCGGCTCGCGGCTCGTCGGCGTGTTCGCGCAGACGCAGCGTTCGGTGACCTCGGGCGTCGTGGCCGCGTGGCCGCCAGCGGAATATGTCGCCGCCCGCGACGCCGCCGAAGCCGCCTTCATGGCGGCGACCGGCGGCCTGGCCGACCGGGCCTTCATGGATCTGAACCGGGGCGAGGATTCCGACATCATTGTGCAGGCGATCGACCTGGCCCGGCATTTCGACCTCGTCATCTGCGGCCAGCCCGCGCCCGACTCTCACGCGACGCCGAGCGACCTGATCGAGCGTATCGTGGTGGATTCCGGTCGGCCGGCGCTGGTCGTGCCGCACGCCGGCCATTTCGCCGATGTCGGCCATCGACCGATGTTTGCGTGGAACGAGTCCCGCGAGGCGGCGCGCGCCATGGGCGATGGCGTTCGCCTGTCGGCGCAGGACGCGAAGGCCGTCGTCGTCTCCGTCTCCAAGCCCGGAGATCCGGCGATCGATTATCGCAAGGCTTCGCTCGACCTGGCCGTCGCCCATCTTAAGGCGCACGGGATCGAGGCGCGCGCCGATCAGGCGCTGGCCTCCGACATCGGGCTGATGGACGCGCTTCTGAACGAGGCCGCCGACGCCTCGGCCGATCTGCTCGTCATCGGCGCGTTTGGCGGCCAGGGCTATCCGCGCTTCTCGCGCGGCTCCGGTTCGCGCTTCATGCTGAAGCACATGACGCTGCCGGTGCTGCTGTCGCACTGAACGGGGAAGCCGCCGGCCGGCCTTCAAGACTATGTCAGGAAAGCGGCGGGCTGAAGCTCGCCGCGATCATGGTTAACGGACGATTTCGGTCTGCGCCGAACTGAAACGAAAACGCCGACGGTCGCGCTTTTCGGGCAGCTAAACTAAAGATTTTTCACGAATTTTTGGGTTTTTACGCCCCCCGCCGTTTAGGTAAATCTTAAGCGGGCGCATCTAGAGTTGCATTCGAAGTGGTCAGTCGAGTGTGTGAGTAATCTTATGACCGAAGCCTACCGCCCACGGGTCAAGTATGTGATCGGACCGGACGGAAGTCCGTTGACCGTCGCCGATTTGCCTCCGCCCTCGACCAAGCGCTGGGTCATCAGGCGCAAGGCCGAAGTCGTCGCTGCGGTGCGTGGCGGCCTGCTTTCGCTGGAAGACGCCTGCAGCCGCTATACGCTCACCGTCGATGAATTCCTGAGCTGGCAGATGTCGATCGACCAGCATGGACTTGCGGGCCTGCGCACCACCCGGATCCAGCAGTACCGCGCCTGAGACGTCTTCGATCCGAAAAAAGCGCCGGCGCAAGCCGGCGCTTTTTTTGTCGGCGCAAAGGGCAGGGCGCTTCAGCCGTCGCTCTTCCGATCCCCGCCCTCGCGCATGACCTCCATCAGGCGCTGGCGCTCGAACAGGATGACCACCACGAGCGCGATGGCGAGCGGGATCAGCAGATAGAAGAGGCGGAACACGAGAAGCGCGGCCAGCACCTTGCTCTTGGCGAGCGCCGGCATGGCCTTGATGAAGACGAGCTCGAAGACGCCGAGGCCGCCCGGCGCATTCGAGACGAGGCCCGCCGAGAACGAGGCGAGGAAGACGGCCAGAACGACGAAGAAGCCCGGGTTCCCTTCGGCGGGAAGCGCGAAGTAGATGATGCCGGCGGCGCCGAGCAATTCCATCGGCGCGGCGATCATCTGACGACCCATGATCGGGGGGCGCGGGTATTCGAGGCGGAACTTGCCGAACTGGCGCGGCTTGAAGTGCAGGATCGAACCAATGGCGTAGAGCGCGACGATGGCGAGCATGGCCAAGCCCAGCAGGCGCGACGTATCGACATTGGTCAGCGCGGCCGGCAGGAGCCCCTCCAGACGGCTCAATTGCTCGGGCTCGAAGACCAGGACGAGGCCGCCGAGCAGCACCGTGCCGAGGAAGAAGGTGAAGGAGCAGAGCGCAACGAGAACCGCGACCTGCGCGGCGTCCAGCCCTTTGCTGGAATAGGCGCGATACCGGACCATGGCGCCGGAAAACACGGACGCCCCGATGTTGTGCGACAGGGCGTAGGTCGTGAACGAGCATACGGACACGAACGTCCAGGAAATGTGCTTCACGCCCAGATGCAGCAGCGCGATGCGGTCGTACCAGGCAAGCGCGGCGTAGGCGCAGAGCGTCGACAGGGCTGCCAGCAGATAGCGATGCGCCGGTATCGCCTGAAGCGCGGCCATTACGTCCTGGCGCACCGACTCCCCGCGAAACTCCCGCGCGAGCAGCCAGAAGGCGACGAGCACGGCGGCCATGCCGAGCAGGGGCCAGAGATAGTCGAGGGCTCGCTTCATTTTGCTCCTGCGCCCGAAAAAACGGGCTTGGGGCCACCCATGCACGAGGCGTCCGCGCTTCGCAAGCCGGCCACATAAAACAAACGCCGCCCGAAGGGCGGCGTTTCACGAGAGTCTCGAGTTCCTTCAGGCGCGGGCGGCGCGCATGCCCATCAGCCCCAGATCGGCCGGACGCAGGACATCGGCCAGCCGGTCGGTGGCCTTTTCGCGGCCCTCGAGCGTTTCGGCCTTGGCCACCTCGGCCATGGCCTCGTCGAGCCGCGCCTTGGCCTCGTCGAGTTGCCCGCGCAATTCCTCGATGGAGCTGAGCAGATTGTCGCGGCGGCTGCGCGCAGCGCGCGCATAGGTCGGATAGGCGAAGTGCGTGGGATCGGAAATGCGCGCACGCTGTTCTTCGGTGGCGATTTCCCGATCGAGATCGCCGGCCATCCGATTGAACTCGGCGATCATCAGCTCGAGCTGGGTCACGCGGCGGCGCTTTTCGTCCGCCTGAAAGCGCTTCAATCTCAGCAAGGTATCCCGCGACTTCATTACACGGCACTCCAGGACGTCTGTCCGAACTCGTTGTGGTTACGCATTAGCCATGATCCGCGAGACACGTTCAGTATGAATCGCGGAGGTTGCTCGATGGTTACCCAACGAAGGCGCTGGACAAAAAAATCCGCAGGGGCGAGTGTCGAAGCAGCGATTCGTTTTGCTGCGCAGCGTTCGACAGGCGACAGCCTAACCTTTCGTTAACTCGTTTGCTTAACAGTCTTTTGCGTCCGGCGGAAAACCGACCGCGCGCAGGCCGGTACGATTCCGTTGCGTCAGCAGAGTGTCGCGCCAGCAGCTGCGACCTGCGCTTGAGGCCAAGGTTCAGCCCGAACCATTTGTTAACCATTCGGGCGGTAGAGTTAACGGAAGATCGATTTGAGTTTGATGACGACATACCGGGCGCCATGTGCCGGGGGCGGACGAACCGGCCGGCGCGGGACGGGGAAGGGTGGGGACTGCTGATGCGCGTACTACTGATCGAAGACGACAGCGCCACGGCGCAGAGCATCGAACTGATGCTGAAGTCCGAAAACTTCAACGTCTACACGACCGATCTGGGCGAAGAAGGCATCGACCTCGGCAAGCTCTACGACTACGACATCATCCTGCTGGACCTGAACCTGCCGGACATGTCGGGCTACGAGGTGCTGCGCACGTTGCGCGTCGCCAAGGTCAAGACGCCGATCCTCATTCTCTCGGGCCTCGCGGGCATCGAGGACAAGGTCAAGGGCCTCGGCTTCGGCGCCGACGACTACCTCACCAAGCCTTTCCACAAGGACGAACTGGTCGCGCGCATTCACGCGATCGTGCGGCGCTCCAAGGGTCATGCGCAATCGGTCATCACGACCGGCGATCTCGTCGTCAATCTCGACCAGAAGACGGTGGAAGTGGATGGCGCCCGGGTGCATCTGACGGGCAAGGAATACCAGATGCTCGAGCTGCTCTCGCTGCGCAAGGGCACGACGCTCACCAAGGAGATGTTCCTCAATCATCTCTACGGCGGCATGGACGAGCCGGAACTCAAGATCATCGACGTTTTCATCTGCAAGCTGCGCAAGAAGCTCGCCAACGCGAGCCAGGGCCGCAACTACATCGAGACGGTTTGGGGCCGCGGCTACGTGCTGCGCGAGCCGAACGAAGCGGAAGAGCGCATCACCGCCTGACGCGAAGGCGCAGGACCGGATCAAGCCCCGCGGAGCGATCCGCGGGGTTTTTGTTTGCGCCGGATTTCAGGAATTGACGACGAGACGGACGGCGCCGCGCTTCTGCGGCCTGTGCGTGAACAGCCCGGCGAAGCCCGGGGTCGGAGCAAACTCGTCGCTGAGGCCGACGATGGTCTCGGTCGCGCCGAGCAGGAGATAGCCGTCGGGCGCAAGCTGCGCGGCGATGCGACGGAGAATGTCGCGACGGCGATCCACATCCATGTACATGAGCACGTTGCGGCAGAGCACGACGTCGAAATGGCCGAGCGCGCCGAAATCGGACACGAGATTGACGTGGCGAAAGTCGATCGCGGCCTGCAGATGTTCCGAGACCCGCCACCCTTGGCTGTCCTTGCGGAAATAACGCAGCAGCATGGGCGTCGGCAGGCCGCGCTGCACCTCGAACTGCGAATAGACTCCCGCGCGGGCGGCGGCCAGCGCCGCCTGCGACACGTCGGACGCGACGATATCGACGCGCCATCCGGCGAAATCTCGAGCCATGTCGTCCATCACCATGGCGATCGAATAGGGCTCCTGGCCGGTGGCGCAGGCCGCGCTCCAGATGCGCAGGTTGCGGAAGTCGCGCCGGCCTTCCCTGAGCTTCGGAAGGACGACGCCGCGCATCGCCTCGAACGGCGCCCGGTCGCGAAAGAACAGCGTCTCGCAGGTGACCATGGCGTCCACGGTCCTGGTCATCAGCGCCGGGTCGAGACCCGATCGCAGGCGGCGCACGAAGTCTTCGGGCTCCGCAAAGCCGCAATCGGCCATGAGGCCGGAGAGTCGCGCTTCGATCGACGATCGGCGGCGCGGGTCGATCGACATGCCGATCCGCTCGCCGAGCAATCGCGCGAGTTCGTCGAAGGCGTTCATGAGGCCTCCGACTTCTTGGATCCGCCGAGGCGGAGGGCGATGGCGTCCGCGAGCTGGCCGACCGGCGCGACAGCGGCCGCAAGGCCTGCGCGCGCGACCGCGCCGGGCATGCCCCAGACGGCGCTCGACGCCTCGTCCTGCACGATCACGCTGCCGCCGGCGTCAACGATGCGGCGCGAACCTTCGAGGCCGTCGACGCCCATGCCGGTGAGCACGACGCCGAGCGCGCCAGGGCCGAAAGCGTCGGCGGCCGAACGGAAGAGCACGTCGACGGCAGGCTTGCAGAAATTTTCGGGCGGTCCGTCGAAATGCGCGAGCGCGTAGAAGGGGCCAAGGCGCACGACCTTGAGATGCGTGTCGCCGGGCGCGAAATAGATTCGTCCGGGTCTGAGCTCTTCGCCATTGACCGCCGCGGTCGTCGGCAGGCCGGTGAGTTGTGCGATCTGACCTGTGACGACGTCGGTGAAGTTGGTCGGCATGTGCAGCACGACGACGACCGGAACGTCCTTCAGCCGCGGGCCGATGCGCGGCAGCAACGCGGCGAGCGCCTGCGGACCGCCGGTCGATGCGCCGACGACGAGCACGCGCGGATTGAGAACGGAAAAACGGCGCAATTCAAATTGGCCGCGACTGCCCGAAATGGCGTCGGTGGCGGTTGCGCGAGCTGAAACCAGTTTATTCATCAATCAACTTTCGCATCGAAGCGATCGACATCAGATCAAGCCGATTTCCTCGAACTTGGAACGGACGATCTGGCGGTCGAATGGCTTCATGATGTATTCGTCGGCGCCGGCGTGCATGGCGCGCGCGATCTGCGAGACGTCGTTCTCGGTGGTGCAGAAGACGACCTTCGGCTTCGATCCGCCGGGCATGCGCCGCAATTGCTGCAGGAATTCGAAGCCGTTCATCACCGGCATGTTCCAGTCGAGAAGGATGCCGTCGGGCATGGTCGCGCCGCAGGCCTGCAGCGCTTCCTGACCATCGTTGGCCTCGGTCGTGGAAAAGCGCATCGAGTCGAGAATGCGTCGCGCGATCTTTCGGATCACGGCTGAATCGTCGACGACCAATATCTGCTTCATGGGCTCGCTCCGGCGCTGGAGTTTGTGGATTGCTGGGATGGGGGCCGCGCGACGAGCGCGTCCGCGCGCATGTCGAAGAGCGCTTCAACGTCGAGGATCGGCAGGATGCCGCCCGCGGTGCGATAATAGGCCGCCGTGAGGCGCGCGCGCTCGTCGTGGATATGACGCGGCGACGAGATGCGTTCGTGCTCCTCGCATTCGATGGCGTCGCCGACGCCGTCGACGATGAGCGCAAAGGTTTCGCCGCGCCGTTCGACCGCGACGGCGAGCGCGCTCGTCGCGCCGCCATTCGACTGCAGGCCGAGGCGTTTCTCGAGACTCAGCGCGACGACGATCTTGCCGCGCAGGTTGACGAGGCCGGCGACGACGGCGGGTCCGAGCGGCACCGGCGTGACCGCCTGCAGACGGAAGATGGTCTGCACCGCGTCGACGGGCAGGCCGAACAACTGGCCCGCCGCCTGGACGGTGAAGACGCCGCGGCGCGAATCGGCGCCGGGCGAGAAAGGCGCGATCGACGCGAAATCCTTGGCCGTCGCGGTCATGCCGCCGCCCCCTTCAGGAATTGCTCCTCGAGGGAATGTTCGCCGAGCGTGGCGTCGCCAAGCGCGCCTGCCAGCGTATCAAGCAGGGCGCGACGATCGAACTTGCCGGCGATCGCGTCGATGCCGGCGGCCGTGGCGGCCATCGTCGTCTTTTCGTTGGCCTGCGCCACCAGCGCGACGATCGGCACGCGCGCGCAGCTCGCCATGGCGCGCAAGTCGCGGGCGAAGCGATAGCCGTCGACCTCGGGCATGTCGATGTCGGTGACCACCGCGTCGAAATGCATGCCCTTGTCGATGAGGGCGAGCGCTTCGGGCGCGCTCGCCAGCGTGGTGACGTGGTAGCCGGCCGCCGACAGCACGGGCGTCAGCATGTCGCGGAAGAACTGACGATCGTCGACGAGCAATATCTTGAACTTGCGGTTGACGCCGCGCGATGCGGAATTGGGCCGGCCGATGCGGATGAAATGCGTGAGGTCGAGCAGTTCTGCGACGACGCCGCCGAATTCCGCCGTGCCGATGACACCCGGCGCGCCTTGCGCAATCTGGATCTCCAGAGGGTCCTCGACGATGTCGATGATCTCGTCGACCAGCAGGCCCATCGTCTCGCCGCCGTAGCCGATGACCAGCACCGGCTGGTTGGCGTGCGTCGGCGCGACGCCGTCGGCCGCCGGCAGGAGCGGCATGAGCTGGCCGCGATGCCGCAGCACGTAGCCGGCGCCCGTCTGCTCGACGGCGGCGGTGTCGACGCTCTCGATGCGCGTGATGAGCGACAGCGGCAGCGCCTTACGCGCCCCCTGGCCCGCGCGCAGCAACACGACGCGCGTGCGCGACTGGCGTGGCGCGATGGCGACGTCGGCGCGGGCTTCGCGATAGGACGCGGCGCGCTCCAGCCCGAGCGTCTCGGCAATGCCGCCGGAATCGAGAATGAGCACGACGGAGCCGTCGCCGAGGATCGTCTGGCCGGAATAGACTTTCAGATGCGCGAGCGGCGAGCCCAGCGGCTTGACCACGATTTCCTGAACGTCCTCGACCGCCTGCACGATCAGCCCGAAGGTCGCCGCCGCCACCCGCATGACGACGACGAGACGTTCGTCGTCCGCGCCTGATTCCATCGGCTGGACGCCGAGCAGATCGTGAAGGTCGGCGATCGGCACGACCTCGTTGCGCAGGCGCAGCATGGGCGCGCCCTGAACGACTTCGATCTTGTGTTCCGATTCCGGGCCGACGGAAACGGCTTCGACCACGCCAGCCTGCGGCAGCGCGAACCGTTGGCCTCCCGCGGCGACGATGAGCGCGGGCGCAATGGCCAGCGTGAGTGGAATGCGAATGACGAATCGCGTGCCGGCGCCCGGACGCGAAGCGACGGAAACGACGCCGCCGATCGTCTGGATGTTCTCGCGCACGACATCGAGGCCGACGCCGCGCCCGGACACGCTGGTGACGGCGCGCGCCGTCGAGAAGCCCGGCACGAAGATGAAGCGCGCGACCTCGTCCGGCGACATGGCCGCGAGTTCCTGCTCGCTCGCCAGTTCGAGCGCCGCGGCCTTCCTGCGGATCGCCTCGTGGTCGAGGCCGCGACCGTCGTCGAGGACTTCGATCGAGATCTGGCCGGCCTCGTGCGACGCGGAGACGCGGATGATGCCGGTTTCGGGCTTGCCGGACCGGACGCGGTCGACAGGCGGCTCGAGACCATGATCGGCGCAATTGCGGATCATGTGCGTGAGCGGATCGCGGATCTGCTCGAGGATCTGGCGATCGAGCTCGGTCTCGGCGCCGTCGACGACGAGGTCGATCTTCTTGCCGAGCTCGACGGCAAGTTCCCGCACCAGGCGCGGCAGCGCGCCGAAGATGCGGCTCATCGGCTGCATGCGCGCGCGCATTACGGCGTCCTGCAGGTCGGTCGCGACCGCCGACAGGCGCTGCAACGCGCCCTTGACGGCCTCGTCGGTGTTCGAGCGCGTGACCTCGGTGAGCTGGTTGCGGGTCAGAACGAGTTCCGAGACCAGCAGCATTAGCGATTCCAGCGCGTCGACGGCGACGCGGATCGTGTCGGCGCGCAGAGGGCGCACATGGTCGGCGCCGGTGTGCTCGGACGTGTGCGTGGGAGCTTCCTCGTGCGTCGCCTCGGCGTGCGATGGAGGCCGCGCGGGCGAAGGCCCGCTGTCCGCCGCGCCTGTGGCGTCGACGGTCGTCGCCGCTTCACTCGCGGTTGGCGGCCGTGCGGCGTCGCTGTCGGCGACGATGGGCGCAGGGTGCGGAGCGCCAGCGGTCATCAAGGCGGCATGAGCCGCGAGCGCCGCGATCAGTTCGGCATCGTCGCCTTCCGGCTCTTCGCCGCCCTGCTCGATGTCGCCGAGGATCGACTTGATGCGGTCGATCGTCGAAAGGATCAATGTCACCGTTTCGGGATTGGCCGGCGCGCCGTCGCGCAGGCGCCCGATAAGGCTTTCCGCGGCGTGCGTCACGCGCGCGAGGCGCGCGAGGCCGAGGAAGCCGCACGTGCCCTTGATGGTATGGACGAGGCGGAAAATGCTCGAGATCATTTCCGCGTCGGACGGGTCGCGTTCGAGGCGCACGAGCTGTTCGCCCGCCGCATCGATGTGCTCGGCCGTTTCGACCAGGAAATCCCTGAGAATGTCGTCCATCTATCCGCCCAGACGCGAAGACGGAAAAATCCGTCTTCGATCAAATAGCTGCGCGCGCGGGCGCCGCTGGCGGAACTATGAATTGCTTGGGTTAAGGGAGGATTGAAATCAATCCCGCGTTATGCGGCGTCGCTCGTGGTTTCCGGCGTCTCCCCGCTCGCGGCCTTCGCCTCCCCGATTGCGCGCAGCGTCACGCATTCCGGCGCGCTCGACAATTCGACGCTAAGGCCGATCTCGCGGGCGACGAGGCCCGTGTAATAGGCCTGGATGCCATGAGCGTCGACCGAGCCGCCCTCGGGCGTTCCGGCCAGAAGATGCGGCACGTGCGCGGCGACGCGCGCGTTGGTTCCCCTGGATTCGACCGAGAGGCTCGCGCCTTCGTCGGCGATCGTGACGGTGATGACGCCGCCGCGCGGGACAGCGGCGGCGGCGATCAGGCACATGTTGAGGACGAGCTTGACCTTGTTCTTCGGCAGAAGGATGCGCGGGGCGTTCCACTCGAGCCTGGTGCGCTCGTCGGCGATCAGGCCGCGCGCGACGTTCTCGGCGTCGCCGGTGTCGATCGCGGCGCCGGCGGAACCCGCCGCGCCGAAGGCCAGACGGCAGAACTGCAGACGGGCGGAGGCGGTGCGGGCGCTCTTCTTGATGAGGTCGAGCGCGAAAGTCCGCATGTCCTGGTCCTTCTCGTCCTCCAGCACTTCGAGGCCGTTGACGATGGCGCCGACCGGCGAGATCACGTCGTGGCAGACGCGCGAGCAGAGCAGGGCGGCGAGATCGAGCGGGGCGAGCGAGAAGACAGAGGCTTGTTCGGTCATGGGGCGATCCGGAAAACGGGTTGGACGCGGGCTCGGCGACCGGCAGGACGCCGCACGGAAGGCGTTACGCGGACGCGGCCTGAATATGGCGCGACGGGCCGCGAATCATTCGCAGCAAGCGCGAATCGAGAGATAGCCCGGCGCTGCGCCGCTGGAAAGCGCCGCAACATTGGAGTTCGCCCGTTAACGCAGCGTTAACGCCGCTCTCAGGGAGGAAGGAATTCGCAACGAAAGCCGCGCGCTTGATCCTTCGCGCGGGAATGTGCATGTGAGGACGCATGAGCGAGCCCTTGACGCCGCTGACCGATTGCGAACGCGACGCCGCCGCGCAGGCTTTCGCGCGCATCGCGCTCGCCGCCGGGCAGGCGGTCATGGACGTCTACGCCGGCGCCTGCGTGGCGCGCGCGAAAGCCGATTCGAGTCCGGTGACGGAGGCCGACGAGCGCGCCGAAGCGGTCATTCTGGAGCAGCTCTCGCGAGCGTTTCCGGGGGTTCCCGTCGTTGCCGAGGAATCTGTTGCGCGCGGCGTTACGCCGCTCTGCGGATCGCGCTTCATTCTCGTCGACCCGCTCGACGGCACGCGCGAGTTCCTCGCGCGCAATGGCGAGTTCACCGTCAACATTGCGCTGGTCGACGCAGGCGTTCCGGTCGCGGGCGTCGTCTATGCGCCGGCGCTGGAGAAACTCTGGCTCGGCGGCGCGGCAGCCTGGGCTTGCGCCGCTTCGCCCGGCGGCGAGACGCCGCCGGCCTCGGCGTGGCGACGGATTTCGGCGCGCAAACCGCGCGCGGAGGGGCTTGTCGCGCTCTGCAGCCGTTCGCACG
This sequence comes from Rhodoblastus sp., assembly GCA_046349085.1. GTDB lineage: Bacteria > Pseudomonadota > Alphaproteobacteria > Rhizobiales > Beijerinckiaceae > JAJXWB01. The sequence continues at coordinate 41,536 of JAXMDA010000013.1, read as the reverse complement.
GCGACGCCGGGACCGAGGATTTTCTTGCGGGCCACAGGATCGCCGGCCGCGTCAACGCGGGCTCCTCGCTGAAATTCTGCCTGATCGCGGAAGGGGAGGCGGATGTCTATCCGCGCTTCGGCCCGACCATGGAATGGGACGTGGCCGCGGGAGAGGCCGTGCTGCGCGCGGCCGGCGGTCGCGTCCTGACGCCCGACGGCGCGGAACTGCGGTATGGCAAGGCGGCGGCCGGCTTTCGCAACGGCTTCTTTATCGCGTGGGGCAAGGCGGCCTGAAGCCTCGTCAATGCTTCGTTAACCATGCGCGCGCAGTTTAGCCGGCCAGAGCGCGCCGCGACGCGCGGCGCCTCGGCTTGGGCGCAGCCGCGCCACGGGTTCACCATTTTCCGGCGGCAGATTCGTCCAAACGACGGCTGCGGCGAGAGGAGCGGGCGATGACGAGGACACGTCGCGAAATATTGATCCAGTCCATCGGGGCGGCGGCCGCCGCGGCGACGCCCGCGCTCGCCTTCGCGCGCGAGCAGCCCGGCCAGTTCTCATCCAACGAGATCGTCGACAACGGGCATCGCTTCTTCGGTTCTGTGTCGCGTGGCCTCGCCCAGGGCATCGAAAAGGCGACGAAACGCTGGGGCAGGCCGAACGCCTATATTCTCGGGCAGGAAGGCGCCGGCGCCTTCATCGGCGGCCTGCGCTACGGCGAAGGCCAGATGTACACGCGCAACGCCGGCGACCGTAAGGTCTACTGGCAGGGGCCGTCGATCGGCTTCGACGTGGGCGCCGACGGCGACCGGACGATGATGCTGGTCTACAATCTGCCGGCGGTCGAAGGCATCTATCGCCGCTTCGGCGGCCTCGACGGCTCCGCCTACCTTGTCGGCGGGTTCGGGTTCACGGCGTTGACCGCCGACCAGGTGGTCGTCGTGCCGATCCGTTCGGGCGTCGGCGCGCGGCTCGGCCTCAATCTCGGCTATCTCAAGTTCACGCCGACCTCGACCTGGAATCCGCTCTGATCCGGGCGGTCGCGCCGGATTTCGGCGGCCCTGCGGCCTGATCGAAGCGTGCGCTGGCGCGCTTTACCTGCGCGGCGGCCCCGTGGCATGGTCGCGCGTTTCCGATCCGCTGGGATTTTGCCGTTTTGATCGAACAGATCATGATTTTCATGCTCGGCGCGCTGTCGGCCGGGCTGCTGGCGCTGCTGATGCTGCCGGCCTTCTGGCGCAGAGCCCTGAGGCTGACGCGCCGGCGTCTCGAAATGCTGATGCCGCTGTCCATGGACGAGGTCGTCGCCGAACGCGACCTGCTGCGCGCGGAATTCGCCGCCGACAAGCGCAGGCTGGAGCAGCGGATGGAGGCGCAGGCCGCGACGCAGGCGCAGGAACTCGTCGAACTCGGCCGCCGCGCCGCTGAAATCGTCGGCCTGCAGAACGATCTCGCCAAACTGCGCGGCGAACATGCCGACCTGAACGCGCGGCACGACGCCACCGTGCGCGATCTTGCGGAAGCCAATGGCGAACGCAGCGCGCTGATCGTCGAACTCAACGACGCCACGGGATTGCACCAGGATATTCGCGCGCGATACGATGCTCTTTTCGCTGCGCACGAAGACCTGAAAAGCCTGTCCGAAGACCGCCGGGTCGCCATTGTCGGCCTCGAGACGAAGCAGGAGGGTTTGCTTGCGCGCATCCAGAGCCTCGAAAATCTGCTCGAGGGCCACGCACGGACGGCGCGCAACGAGACGGAACGCGCACAAGGACTGGCGGAAGAGCGCGAGTTGCTGCTGAAGGACATGCGCTCCGCGGAGCAGATGACACAGGCCGCGCAGGCGCGGTTCGAGGCCGAGCGCGATCGTATTGCGCAGATGCAGGCCGATGTCGAGAAAGCGAGGGCCGATCTCGACGCCGCGCGCGAAACGCAGCGTCAGGCCGAGCGCGCGCGCGATTCGGCGGTTCGCGATATGGACAAGGCCAAGGGCGAACTCGAAGATGTCAGCCAGCGTCTTGCCGCCCAGCGCGAAGAGGCCAGAAGCGCCGCGCGCGCTGCGGCCGACCGGGCGCAGGAGCTGCGCGCCGAGATCGCGCGGCTGACGGGCGCCCTCGAAGCGGCGCGCGAAGCGCGTGGCGCCGCAGATCCCGAAATGGCGCAGCTACGCGAGGCGATCGTGGACATTGGCGCGCGCGTCGCGCGCCTGGCGCCGGAGGGCGAGGCGCGCAAGCAGTAGGCGTCGGCCGCGCCAATACGTGCGGCATTCAGGCGAAATCCTCCGGTCAAACGCCGCGCGCTTCAGTGACTGTCGCCGCCCATGCCAAGGTTGGGCGGCCTGCGAACGAACGGCACGAAAATCAGCATTGCCGCGAATATGATCGCGATCAGCAGGAACACGTCGGCAAGCGCCATGACGAGCGCCTCGCGACGCACGAAACCCATAAGTTTCTTCATCGCCGCGACATTTGCGTCCGAGCCCATCGGCGCATAGGCGCCGGTCAACGTCGACATCCATTGCTGGGCGCGCTCCGACGACCAGGTGACCTGCTCGCGCATGCGGGTCAGATGCAGGTCCCAGCGATTGTTGATGAAGGTGTTGATGATCGCCAGCCCCACGGCGCCGCCGAGATTGCGCGTAAGATTGAACAGGCCCGACGCGTTCTTCATCTCGTGGGGGCCAAGCGTCCCCATGGCGACGGAATTGATGGGGATCATGCACAGCATCAGCGAGGAGCCGCGGAATATCTGGGGGATGAACATTTCCCAGAAGTCCCAGTCCTTGGTGACGTAGCTCATCATCCAGCAGGAGATGGCGAAATTGGCGAAGCCGATCGAGAGCAGGATGCGCGCGTCGACACGAGTCATGATGCGGCCGATCAGCGGCGCCGACAGCATCTGCGTCATGCCGGTCACGAACATCGTTTCGCCGATCTGCAAGGCGGTGTCGCCGCGCACGCGCGCGAGATAGACGGGGTAGATGTACGTCAAGCCGTAGAGGCCGATGCCGAGCACGAAGGAGAACGTGCTGCCGGCCCAGAAGCTGCCGTTGCGGATCCTGAGATCGACGACGGGATTTTTCGAGACATACGAGCGCCAGAAGAAGATGCAGGCGCCGAGCGCGGAGGCGAATGTCGCATAGACGATCGCGCTTTCCTCGAACCAGTTCTTCGACGGACCTTCTTCCAGCACGTATTCGAGCGCGCCGAGAAAGACGGCCATCGAGATGAGGCCGGTCCAGTCGAAATCCTCGAGCAGCTTCAGGTTCGGTTCGTCGAAGTCGATCAGGAACCACGAGACCAGCGTGACGGCGATGCCCGGAATGATGTTGACGAGAAACAGCCAGTGCCAGGAGAAAAGATCGGTCAGATAGCCGCCGGCGGTCGGGCCGATGGTCGGCGCGAGCGTCGCGACAAGGCCGATGATCGGCTGGATGATGATGCGCCTTTCCGGCGGAAAGATCGTGAAGGCGCTGGCGAATACCGTCGGGATCATGCCGCCGCCGATGAAGCCCTGCAGCGTGCGGAACACGATCATCTGCTCGATCGAGGTCGATTGTGCGCACAGGAAGCTCGTGAGCGTGAAGCCGCCCGCGCAGATCGTGAAGACGATGCGTGTCGAGAAGGCGCGCGACAGAAATCCCGACAGCGGGATCATGATGACTTCGGCGATCAGGTAGCTCGTCTGCACCCAGGTGACTTCGTCCGTGCCGGCCGAAAGGCCCGCCTGGATTTCGGCGAGCGAGGCGGACACGATCTGGATGTCGAGGATCGACATGAACATGCCGAAAACCATGCCGATGAAGGCGATGACGCGCTTGGCGTCGAACCTCTGCTCGGGCAGGGGAAAGGCTGCCGCCGGCCCGCGGGAGACGACGGCGGACATGGCGTCAGTTCTGTGTCGTGCGGGTGTCGACGTCGACGACGACCGACATGCCGGGGCGCAGAATGCCGGACCTTGCGACGTCTGCCGGCACGCGAATGCGCACGGGCACGCGCTGCACGATCTTGGTGAAATTGCCGGTCGCGTTTTCGGGCGGCAGCATCGAATATTGCGCGCCGGACGCCGGCGCCACGCTTTCGACCACGCCGTCGATCTGCTGCCTGGAATAGGCGTCGACGATGAGCTTCGCCCGCTGCCCGGGCTTCAGCGCGCCCAGTTGCGTTTCCTTGTAATTGGCCTCGACATAGACCGTGTCGAGCGGGATGAGCGACATCAACCGCGTGCCGGGCGCGACGAGCGCGCCGGGCTGGGCTGCGCGATTGCCGACGACGCCGTCGAAGGGCGCGCGCACAATCGTAAAGTCGAGGTCGCGCTGGGCCTTGTCCTGCGTCACGCGCAATTCGTCGCGGGCGCGCTCGGCTTCGGTTTCCTGCGCGCGCAGCACGGCGAGCGCGGCCTCCGCCGCGGCGACGGCGGCGCGCGCGCCTGCGACGGCGGCGGTCGTGCGATCGCGATCGGCGCGCGCGAGATCGAGACGCTGCGGCGTGGCGAATTTCTTCTCGACCAGCGTTTCGGCGCGCTCGAATTCGGAGGCGGCGCGCGCCTGGTCGGCCACGGCCGCGGTCAGTTGCGCGCGCGCCTGCACGACGGCGGCTTCCTGGCCGACGCGTTGCGCGTCGATGCGCGCGATGGTCGCGGTCTGCGTGTCGATACGGCGCGCGGCGGCGGCGAGCGCGAGGCGATAGTCGACCGGGTCGATCTCGACCAGAACGTCGCCAGCCTTGACCTTCTGGTTGTCGATAGCGGGGACGCTGACCAGATTGCCGCCGACCTTGGCGGAGATGGTCGCCGTGTCCGCCTTCACGTAGGCGTCGTCGGTCGCGACGATGAAACGGCCTTCCACGAGATAGCGATAGCCGTACCACAGGCCGGCAAGCAGGGCCGCCAGCAGGAGAATCGCCGCGACGCTGCGTCCCTTGCCTGCCGGCGCCGCGGCGCCGTCGCGCGCGGGTTGGGCAGAGGCCGCATTCGCCGCGACGGGGTCAGCCAGTCGCTCGAACCTTTCCTTGGGGAGCTGTTCGGTCATTTGAGGATCGCAGCTTGGCTCAATAGCGTAAACAAAACGCGAGCGGCCTCGCCCGCCGCCACGCACTAAACCGAACCGTTCGGTCAATTCTTGACTACCATGCGCGGCGGCCCTAAATCAAGGCTGACCGAACCGTTCAGTCGGATAGAATGAATTACGCGCGCCAACATAATCGCGGGCTGGAGGACGTCCAGACGCGCCTTCTGCCGGAATCAGGCGAACCGGACGCCGCCGGCGGCGTCGACAGCGCCAAGGCGCGGCAGATCCTCGACGGCGCACGCCGGGCGTTTCTGGCGCAGGGGTTCGACGCGGCGTCGATGAACGACGTCGCCCGCGAGGCCGGGGTCTCGAAGGGCACGATCTATTCCTACTTTCCTTCGAAGGACGCGCTGTTTGCCGCCCTGGTTCGGGAAGACAAGCGCCAGCAGGCCGAGCAGCTCTCGATCTACGACGATCTCGACGGCCCCGTCGAGGAGGCGCTGCCGCGCATCGGCTTTGCGCTCATGGACCTGATTCTCGAGCCCGCGCATGTCGCGCAGACGCGCACGGTGGCGGCGGTGGCGCCGAAGTTTCCAGCGATCGGGCGCGCTTTCTACGAGGCCGGCCCGGAATATGGCCATCGCCGTTTCGCCGCCTGGCTGGAGCGTCGCGCGGCAAGAGGCGAACTCGCCATCGAGAATTTCGAACTCGCGTCGGAGCAGTTCTTCAATCTCGCGCAGGGCGTACTGTTCAAGAAGATGCTTTTTGCCGCGGAGTCGAAACCGTCGCACGAGGAAATCAAGGCGACCGTCGACGCCGCCGCGCGGGTATTTTTGAAGGCCTACGGGGCGCGCTGATCACGCGATGGCGAAAGTGTCGGGCCGCGCGCGCTTCCAGGCGTCGCGGAAGCGCGGATCGTGCGTGCCTGCGACGAGCTCGCCCGCGGCCAATTGCGGATAGAGCTGCTCGAAACCGAGAATCTCGCGCGGCGAGACGCGGCGCGCCAGATGCGCGACCGTGAATTCGTTGGGATGGTCGAGCCCTGCGGCGGCGGTCAGTTCAGCGAGCGTCATCAGCGTCGAGCGATGAAAGCGGTAGACGCGTTCGGCCTTGTCGGGAACGTAGAGCGCGCGCATCCGGTCCGGGTCCTGCGTGGCGACGCCCGTCGGACACGTGTCGTTGTGACAGGCCTGCGACTGGATGCAGCCGAGCGCGAACATGAAGCCGCGCGCCGCGTTGCACCAGTCCGCGCCGAGCGCCATGGCGCGCGCCATGTCGAAGGCGCTGACGATCTTGCCGGCGGCGCCGATGCGAATCTTCTGGCGCAGGCCGACGCCGACCAGCGCGTTGTGAACGAAGTTGAGACCCTCGCGCATCGGCATCCCGAGATGATCCATGAATTCGAGCGGAGCCGCGCCCGTGCCGCCTTCCTTGCCGTCGACGACGATGAAATCGGGATGCAGGCCCGTCTCCAGCATGGCCTTGCAGATGGCGAGAAATTCGGTCGGCTGGCCGATGCAAAGCTTGAAGCCCGCGGGCTTGCCGCCGGACAGCCGCCGCATCTCGTCGACAAAGCGAACGAGTTCGATCGGTGTCGCAAAGGCTGAGTGGCGCGCGGGCGAAACGCAGTCAACGCCCATCGGCACGCCGCGTATGGCGGCGATCTCGGCCGTCAGTTTCGCCGCGGGCAGAACGCCGCCATGGCCGGGCTTGGCCCCCTGGCTCAATTTCAGCTCGACCATCCTTATTTGAGGATCGTTCGCCATCGTCGCAAACAGATCGGGCGCGAAGCGGCCGTCTGCGCCGCGACAGCCGAAATAGCCCGAGCCCACCTCCCAGACGAGATCGCCGCCGTTTTCGCGATGATAGGCGCTGACGCCGCCCTCGCCCGTGTCGTGCGCAAAGCCGCCGCGCTTGGCGCCCGCGTTGAGCGCGCGGATGGCGTTGGCGCTGAGCGCGCCGAAGCTCATCGCAGAAATGTTGAGGAGCGAAGCCGAATAAGGTTGCGCGCAGTCAACGCCGATCTTCAGGCGATGCGGCTCGTCGCTCGGGACGGTCGGCGCAATCGAATGGCGGACGAATTCGAAGCCCTCCGCGTAAACATCCAGCTCGGTGCCGAACGGCCGCTTGTCCAGTTCGCCCTTGGCGCGCTGATAGACGAGCGCGCGCTTGTCGCGCGAGAAGGGCGCGCCGCTCTTTTCGTCCTCGAAGAAGTATTGGCGAATTTCCGGCCTGACCTCTTCGAGCAGAAAGCGAAGATGGCCGGCGATCGGATGGCTGCGCAGGATGGAGTGCCGTGTTTGCAGGAGGTCGCGCACGCCGAGAATCGCAAGCGCGGCGAACAGCAACGCCAGCAGCTTGAACAGGCCGCCGAAGATGGGCGCGGCCATCGCCGCCGCGAAGAAGAAGGGCGCAGCCAGCGCGCTGAGCGTGAGCGGCAGGTAGCGCCAGGCGAAGGCCAGTCTGAGCTTTTCCATCTGTCCCTCCGCCGGAGCTTTCAGGCTGCCGCTGGACGCCGCCGCGATCAAGGCCTCGCGGCTATCGAAAGGTTCGCACTCGCGCGATTTGTCGCCGCGTCTGCTTCACGGCTCGGGCTCCGTCAGGTGGAATTTCGCGTAGTTGATGCGGACGCGATCGCTGCCGCTCGGCTCGAGCACATCGATGTAGCGATGGCCGAAGGCGATATCGGCTGCGAGATAGGTTTTCCGGGCGCGCACGGTCTGCGCTGCGGATTCGTCATAGCCTTCGATCATCACGACGACCGTCCCGTCCGCAGCTTCCAGAGCGGCTGCGTCCATGCCGAACAAGGGACTGTTCTCGTCAATGGCGTGGATGATCGTCCAGCTCAGCACGAAGAGCGGAGACTGCGCCCGCAAGAGCGGCAACTCGACGAAACGGCGGAAAGTTGCGCCCTCCGCCGTCTGGACCGTAGTGGACAGCCAGACCTTGGCGATCGGCGCCGAAATGGCGTTCAGGCGCTCGTTGGCGGCGCGCAGCATGAGGCTCTGCCTGCCGTCGTGCGTGGCGATGACGGCCCGCGCCGCAAACAGGATGCGCGCCCGAGGTCTGGAAAAGCGATAGAATATCAGCCCGGTGAGCAGAGCCGTCGTGAATACGCCGGTGTAGAGTTCGACGCTCGCGACCACATGGCCATAGTTGGACTGCGGGTACATGCCCCCGTAGCCGACGGTCGTCAGCGTTTGAATGCTGAAAAACATATAGTGCAGGAAATCGCCTTCCGCGTTGGCGATCGGCTTGTCGCCGAACGAATAGATCGTGGCGAATATGCAATTGAGCGTCAGGAAGCCGAGCGTCGCGCCGGCGAAGAAGACCGGCCAGCGGACCGTCAGGCAGCGATGCGCGAAATCGGACCAGAAGTCGGCCTGCAGTCCGAAAGATTCGACCTCGCGCCCGGCGAGGTTCAGGCGGCGCATCTTCGGAGAGCTTTTCTTGCGCTGTAACATGCAGGACCGTAAGCGCGTTCATACCGCAAGCCGGCCCGCTTTGCGAAGCTTCTATTGCCGCGGCGTCGCCTGCATGGGCATGCCGCCCTGCGGCCGCAGCGTGATGCGCTGGACCGGGCGCACGACATGGCCGGGCGCCAGATCGAATCGGAAGGCGCGCGTGAGATGCGCCAGCACGATGACCGCCTCCTGCAGCGCGAAGCCCATGCCGATGCAGACGCGCGGACCCGCGCCGAAGGGAATGTAGGCGAAACGGTCGATCCGCTCGCGGTTGGCCCCGAGAAAGCGCGCGGGATCGAATAGGTCGGGGCGATCCCAGAGCGTCTTGTGACGATGCAGCAGGAACGGCGAGACGGTCACGACCGATCCGGCGGATATCTTCTTGCCGCAGACGATATCGTCTGCGATGGCCGCGCGGCTCAGGAAGGCGGCGGGCGGATAGAGCCTCAGGGATTCTTCGAGCACGGCCTTGGTGACGGGCATCCGGTCGGTCAGTTCCTCGATCGGACCGGCGTTCAATTGCGCGTCGGCTTCGGCCTCGACTTCGGCGCGCCAGTCCGGCGCCTGAGAGAGCAGGTAGAAGGTCCACGTCAGCGCATTGGCGGTCGTCTCGTGGCCAGCGCCGATGAAGGTGACGATGTTGGAGCGCAAATCTTCTTCGCGCATGCCGCGACCGGTTTCCGGGTCCTGCGCTTCCAGGAGCAGGGTGAGAATGTCGCGCGGCGGCTCGCCGCCTTCGGCGATCAGCGCGCGGCGGGCGGCGATGATGTCGTCGACCGCGCCGGCGAACCATTCGAGCGTCGCCTGTCCGCGCAGCCGTCCGAAGCGCGGCAGGAATTGCGGCAGGCCGAGCAGATCGAAGGGATCGAGACGGCCGACCGTATTGAAATAGCGGTTCACGGCCTTCTGAAACTCGCTGGTGTCGCGCCCGAGCCCCTGCGAAAACAACGTATGCTCGAGAATTTCGAGCGTGAGGCGCGACATTTCCTCGAGCATGTCGATGCGCTGGCCGGGCCTGCGGCGCGCCAGGCGCGTCACGCCCTCCCGCGTGGAAGCGGCCATGGCGTTCGAAAAGGCCGCGACTTGGCGCGGCGTGAAGAGCGGCGCGAGCGAGCGGCGCTGTGCGCGCCAGTTCTCGCCTTCCGCGGTCAGCAGGCCTTCGCCCAGTCCCGGTTTCAGAACCCGCAATTGCAGGTCGTCCTTGCGATAGTTGGCGACATTGTCGAGGAAGATGCGACGCACGCCCTCGGGATGGCTGACGACGGCGCGTTCGCCCAGGATCGAGCGGCCGACGAGAACCGGCTCCTCGTAGTGTCGGCGCGTCCAGATCTCGATGGGATTGCGGCGCAGCGCCGCGATCATGCCGAGCACGCCAAGCGGTTTCTCGCGCGGCGTGGGAGCGGGCGGACGAAAGGCGAGCGTCGCGGCAGGCATCACGATTTCCCCGAACGCATGAAATGCGCGTTCGTTATATGTGAGCGTGCCTTGTGGCGCCAATTCGGCCGGGCGGCGAAATCAGACGTTGACGCTGTCGCCCCGGCCCACGAGGAAGATGCTCTCCGGGTCGCGTCTGCGCACGAGCGAAATCAGGTCGCGGGCGACCTTCTTCGCGTGCATCGTGTTCAGCGCATCGACCCGCGCAAGCGGGCGAGAGCTGTCGTCGTGCAAACGTACGCTGAATTCCGCATGCGCCACGTTGCGGCGCATCGAGATCCGGTAGCTTCCCATCGTGGCCTCCCGAGGCGTGCCGGAGGTCTGCAGCCTCGCTGATGCGGAAGCCACGGGCAAATCAAATCGCGCGCGCATTCACGATGCGGCGCAGCATGTACGCCCGTCAAACCCGTCCATGTTTTCGGCACTTACCGGCTTGCCGCTCTGCGGCGCCTTTCCGGCCGCCGTTCACCTTTTCGTGAGCAACCGCCCTATCGGCGGATCGCGCCGGTCGGCTCGTCGTCGTCGCCGGGATCGAAGGCGCCGTCCTCGCGGATGGTCGCCAGAGGGCGCGGCGCTTTCGGGCTCAACGCCAGCGCGCGCTGAACGCTGGCGGGATCGAAAGCCTTTTCGCGATTGACGCGCGGCGGCTCCGGCGGCACGCTGACGCCCGGACCGGAATGCATCGCATAGGTATTGTCGCCGGGCAGACGCTTGATCTGCGCGATGTCGGTTTCCTCCTCGACATCGGGCGCCTCTGGCAGGTTGTCGCGATCGGGCGCGGGCGCGAGCGTCGGGACCGCCGGCTTGCAGATGCGGCGCAGACCCTTGCGGCTCGAGCCGTGCATGGCGAGATCGACGTGGATGTGATCGTAGTGATAGGCGTTGGAGCCTGGCGCAAGCACCGTTGTGAAGCGTTCGCAGGCGCCGCCCTGCGCCTCGCGCAGGAATGCGCGGGTCTGTTCGTCGCCGCGCGTCCAGTCGCGGCGGATGACGATGGACCGGCCGTCGGCGAGCGTGAATCCGCCGATGTCCAGCGCATTGCCGAAGGCGTGTTCAGACAGGCGCGCGCCGATCTGGTTGTTCATGCCGCGGCAGGAATAGGCGCCCATCGTGTTGATCTGCGCGACCGGCTGGCCGAAGCGCGCCTGGGCGGCCGGCTGCAAGGTGTTCGTCACCCAGTCGTCGAGCTCCGCCACCATGGAGCAGTCGAGCGTCGAGCGGGAATTGAGCTTCACCGCGCCGCCTTGGAGGGCGGTGACGTGCAGGGGTCGCGTCAGGCCGCAGATGCCGGGGCCGCTGATCTCGGAGGCCGGCTGCACATAGGCCGACGCCTGCACGCGCTTCTCGGCGAAGCAGGCGTTTTCGGCCGCCGTGCGCCAGGCCGGCCGCTTTGGCCTGTCGTAGACCGAACAGGCCGAAAGCAGCGACATGAGCCCCGCGAGGGCAAGATATGGCAATATGCGACGCGCCATTCCCGTAGGGATGGCGAACGGCCGTTAATGCGGCGGGAAGAAAGAAGGTTAACGCGTCGAATTTGACCGACTGTCTCGTTTACGCCGCCGCATGGGTGGGGAGCGCCTGCGTTGCGCGTTGGGCCGGCGCGCGCGACAGCAGGCCCGGCACGAGCGCTTCTGCCGCATCGGCGCCGGAAATCGCCACCGCCTCGACGCCCGCGCCGGCGTTGCCGCCGCCGGCGACGACGAGATTTCGCACGGGCGACCTGGAGCCCTTGAGCCGGCCTGCGCGAGAAACGCCGTAGATCGAACCGGCGCTCGCCCAGTCGTAGCGGGCGTAGGTCACGGGGCTCGCGTCGGTGCGATAGACGATGTGCTGGCGCAGATCGGGCAGTATTTTCTCGGCGGCCTCGATCATCTGGTCGCCGAACTCCCGTTTGCGACGCTCGTATTCGTCGGACCGTCGCCAGGCCTTCCAGTCGTCGCCGCCCTCTTCCGGCGGGAACCATTGCTTCGCAATCTTGTAGGGGACGAGCCTGATGAGATTGAGAATGGCGTGGCCCGACGGCGCGGCGGATGGATCGACCAGCGACATGGCGGCGATGCCGACATTCGCGCCGCGCAGGTGCACGTGCGTGGCCGGCTTGATGTCGGGCACATAATCGACGCCAAGCTGCACCGTGAAGCAGGAGGTTGCGGGTTCGGCCTTCTCGAGCGTCCGGCGGAAATCTTCCGGCGTGTGGGCGGGCTCGACCAGTTCGAGAAAGGTGCGGCGCATGTCGGCGTTCGACACGACCGCCTTCGCGCGCACGATCCGGCCGTCGCGCAATTCGACGCCTGTCGCCGCGCCGTTCTCGACGAGGATGCGCTTCACGGGCGTCTTGAGATGGACGGCGCCGCCGCGTTCCTCGATCGCCTCGACCAGCACGTCGGAGAAGCGGCTGGAGCCGCCTACCGGGTAGAAGCCGCCCTTGAAGTAATAGCCGAAGATGGGGACCATCTGGCCGCAGGTGAGCTTTTCCGCGCCGTCGCCGAGATAGCCGACCAGCGCGTTGACGATCGCGACAACCCTGGGATCGCTGACATGGGCGGCGACGAGTTCGTCGAAGGGCCGACCCATCCACTTGAAAGCCTGCGGATGCTCCTTGGGGAAGGCCAGCAGTTTCGAGGGATCGGCGGGCAGGCCCGGAATGCCGCTGCGGCCCTCGCCGGTCGCATACATGTCGTCGAAGATCGCGTGGATCGTCTCGAACAGCGACATGACGCCCGCCGCGCTGTCGGGAAAGCGTTCGCCCAGCATGCGCGCATAGTCGCGCCAGTCGCGCGGCGGATCTATCGCGCCGTTTTCGGTGATGTAGGAATGATCGACGCGCGCCCACTGGATGCGGTCGGCGACGCCGAGGCGGTCGAGGAGGCCGGAAATCGTGCCGCCGTCCCACACGCCCGAGAAATCGTGCGGGCCGGCGTCGAAGCGGTAGAGGACGGGCTGGCCTTGGTGGCGCGCCTTGCGCGGATAGGAATGGCAATAGCCGCCGGCCAGCACATGATGATCGAAGACTGCGACGCGCAGGCCGGCGTCCGCGAGGAGCGCGGCCGCCGACAGGCCGCCGACGCCCGCGCCGACGATGGCGACGTCGCAATCGCCGCTTCCCTCCTCGAATTTTGGCGCAGGCCAATGATAGGTTTCTCGCGCGGCGATCATCTTCTTCAGCGCGACCTGAATCGCGAGCTTCGGTCCGAAGATCGACACGAGCGCGCCGACGATCACGATCAGCGTCGAGATCCAGCCGGGCGCGGCGAGGAAGCGCACGAGCGCGAGCGCGAGAAAGAGTGCGCCCCATAGACCCGACAGCAGGGCGTTGATCGCGAAGAATTGTGGCGTGCCGGCGTTTTCGGGATAGGCGGCGCGCGAATAATCCGCAGTCCAGGGACGGCGGAAGGCGAGGCCGATCAGCGAGATCGCGCCCAGGCCGGCGAAGGCGAGCCAGAGCGCGTTGGCGGAGACGAACTGCGGCGCGACGAGGAACGCGAGGCCAAGCGCCGCAAAGAGCACGAGCGAGCCCAGTTCCAGGATGAAATATTCGGGGCGCGAGAGACGCCAGGCCGCAAGTGCCGCCATCAGACCGAACGCGGCGGCAAGGGCCAAGCCCGGCACGCCGCGCGCCAGCAGCGCAAACAGCGCCGCATAGGGGACGAGGGCGAACTTTACGGTGAGAAAGGTTTTCATGGCCCCAGCCCGAAATGGTCTGCGCACGCGGTTGGCGCTGCGCATGAAAATGGCGCCGGCCCTTCGGCCGGCGCCTGGTGTCGTTGGTCAGCTCAGATTTGCGGTCCGGCCTGCGGCGGCTGCGGTTGGGCGCGGCGCTCGCTCATGAAGCGCTCGAACTCTTCGCGGTCGCGGGCGCGGCGCAGCTTGTCGAGATGCTCGGCGAAGTCGCGCTCGGCCTGGACGAGCTTCTGGCGCTCTTCCTCGAGGCGAGCCAGCTCGGCGGACCGCCACTCGTCGAAGGCGCTGTTGCCGGTCGGACGCGGGGCGCCGCCGAAATTCGGCTTCCATTCGGCCTTGCCCCATTCGGCCATGCCCCACTGGCTGCGCTTGGCCATGCAACGTCCGCGCATTTCCGAACTCCTTTCGTGGACGAAATCGACGAGATCCTGATCCGGGCGGCCTTCGCGCTTCTGCCAGACCTTGAGGAAGAGAATGGCGAGGCCAATGGGCCAGAAGACGATGAAGCCGAGGATCATCGCGAAGAGTTCGACGCCGCGCCACCGCACGCGCCGCGAGCGGCGGTCGCTGGAATTGGCCGAACCATCGATAGTGCCTTGATAGACGCTCATGTTCCTCTCCATCGGCTGCGCCCCTGTTGGCCGCCGATATGAATGTAATTTACATTTACATTGGGAGGGCGTCCAGAGGGCCGCGGATTAAATGTTGGTAATGGAGGGGCGGTGGGGAGGCCGCGAAAGGCGCGCTTCTCGCGGACATTCAGGCTTCGCGGACGCGCTCGATCTGCGTCATGGCCGGGACAGGCCCCGCCATGACGCTGTTCCTGCAGGCCTAATGCCCGTTGACCTTCTCGCTCGCGCGCGCTGCGACGATGGCGTCGGCGTGCTTGCCGACGACTTCGGCGAGATGGTCGAACTTCGCGGTGTAGGACCCGACGCCCGAGGTGGCGGAGCGCAGGTCGACGATCAGTCCGCCCATTTCCGCTTCGGGGATCTGCGCCTCCAGCACATCCCAGCCGTCCCAACCGGGCCTGCCGTCGAAGCCGAGGATCTGGCCGCGCCGGCCGGAGACGATCGCAGTCGCCCGCGACATCGCCTCGGTCGGCACCGCGATGGAGACGGCGAGGATCGGTTCGAGCAGAACGGGTCCGCTCTTTTCGAGCGCCTCCTGCATTCCGATGCGGGCCGCGGTGCGGAAGGCCATGTCGGAGGAATCGACCGTATGATAGGAGCCGTCGACGAGCGTCACGGCGACATCCACCACCGGGAAGCCGAGCGGTCCGTGCACGCAGGCGTCGCGGCAGCCGGCCTCCACGGACGAAAAATATTGCCGCGGCACCGAACCGCCGTGCACCTTTTCCTCGAAGAGGAAGCCCGCGCCACGATCCTGCGGGCGCACGTCGATCAGCACGTCGCCGAACTGTCCGTGGCCGCCCGACTGTTTCTTGTGACGCCCGCGCACATGGGCGGTATGGCGGATCGTCTCGCGATAGGAGACGCTGCTCTTCTTCGCTTCCACCGTCACGCCGAACCGCGCCGAAAGGCGCTCGAGCGCGACGCGCAGATGCATCTCGCCCTGGCCGGAAAGTTTCATCTCGCCGGATTCCTGGTCCTGCGTGAAGATCAGCGAGGAATCCTCCTCGGTAAGTTTGGCCATGGCGGCCGCGAGCTTCACCTCGTCCTTGCGATCCCTGATTGCGAGCGACAGCGCGTGGACCGGTTGCGGCGTCGGCGGCCGGCCGGAGATCTGCTGCGGCTTGCCGGCCTTGGCTTCGCCGATCGTTTCGCCCGAGGCGATATGGTCGAGGCGGCCGAACGCGAGCGTGTCGCCTTCTTCGGCCTTGCCGACCTTGGTGGAGGCCGACCCGATCATGCGGGAGAGCGATGCGATGCGATCCTCGCCGCCATTGGCGCCGACCACCGTTGCGCCGTCGGCAAAGGAGCCGCGCAGCACGCGCACGATGGAGAGCTTGCCGCCATGCGCCGTGTGCACGGTGCGCATGGACTGCCCGATCGCCGGGCCCGTTTCGGCGACTCCAAGGCGCGCGCGTGTTTGCGCAATATTCGGGGATTCATGGCGCAACGCTTTCAACAAGCGCGTCACGCCATTGCCGCGCTCGGCCGAGCCGATCAGCATCGGCACGACATGGCCGTCGCGCAATTCGCGCGCGAGATCGTCAAAAACCTGGTCGCGCGGCGGCTCGATGTCGGAGATCAACTCCTCCATCAGCGCGTCATCGTAGTCCGCGAGCTTTTCGAGCATGGTGTAGCGCGCGTCTTTCTCGCGCGGCAGGTCGCCTGCGGGAACGTCGATGACGGTCGAAGGCGCGTGCTCGCGATAGACGAAGGCGCGCTCGAGCGCGAGGTCGATGAAGCCGGTGGCGATGCCGCTCTGCCAGATCGGAATTTGGCGCAGGAGCAGGGGGGCGCGCGAGGCGGGCTGAAGCAGGCCCAGCGTCTCGTGCACGCGCTGCGTAGCGGCGTCGATCTTGTTGAGGAAGAGCAGGCGAGGAACGCCGAGTTCCTCGAGTTCGCGCAAGATGAGCTGCAGCGCGGGGATCTTGCGCGGGTCAGCCTCGCACACCACGACGGCCGCATCGCAGAGCGGCAGCACGTCGCGCATCTCGTTGGAAAATTCGATCGAGCCGGGGCAGTCGATGAACGTATAGCGGTCGCCGAGATAGTCGGCGGTTGCGACGTTGGCTTCCACGCTCATCGCGTGAGCGCGCGCCTCGGCGCTGGAATCGCCGACCGAAGACCCGTCGCGGACGGCGCCCTGGCGAGAGATAGCGCCTGCGCGCGCCATTATGCTTTCGAGAAGTGTTGTCTTGCCGCTCTGGAAGGGACCGACCAGCGCAATCAGCCGGGGTCCCATCGCTCTTCTGCCGCTATTGGCCGGCCTGTCGCTCATCATAAACTCCCGTGACCTTGACGGCGCCGGAAGCTGCGGCGTCCGGCGCCGTCATACGGGATCGTTTCACCGACGCGCGTCGATGGCAAGACGGCCAATCGACGCTAAACGTCGCGGCGGCGTTATCGCTTGTTGCGACGCGCGCGCGGGATGGGCGCGGCGGGCGGCGGCGGAGCGTATTCCAGCGCCATGGCCGTCACGCCGGCGGCGACGTCGACGCCGATCTGCGCCTGGACCGAGAAGGGCTGCAGATTGATGGCGCGATTCGAGCCTCCGATCAGCGCATTGGCGCCCAGACCGACGCCCGCGGTCGCCGAAGCGCCGACGCCGCCATAGTCGCCGGCGAGTTCGCCCGAATGCAGGCCGACAGTGGGCGCGAACACAGCCCAGTCGAGATGGCCCGGGCCGGTGGCGCCGAGCGCGACGCCGAAGCGCGAGATTGTGCCGACATAGTGTTCGGAGGCGCCGTCTTCGCGGAAGAACCAGCAGTCCAGCGCCTTGCTGGAGGTGATGACCATGCCGACGCCGGCCGCGACGTCGCATTCCAGCGCGCCGATGCGCGTCGTCCCCTGCTGGGCCGACGCCTGCGTCGCGGAAAACGCGCAGGCGAAAAGGCCTGCCGCGAAAATCGTTTTTGCAGTGGTGAGAGTCATGACGGGCTCCAGGCCTGGGAATCGCGCGTCGCCGCGCATAAGCCGCACCATAAATTGAAAACGCCGCCCCGAAACGGGGCGGCGTCAAAACGCACACAACGAAAGCGCTGCCTTCTCAACCGAGGCTGGCGCAGAAGCGCTGGATGCGCGTGCAGGCCTCTTCCAGCAGCTTGTCCGACGTCGCGTAGGACACGCGGAAGTTCGGGGCCGTGCCGAAGGCGGAGCCCTGCACCGTCGCCACGCCCTCGGCCTCCAGCAGCTCGGTGACGAAATCCTGGTCGCTGGCGATCGTCTTGCCGGACGGCGTCTTCAGGCCGATCGTCCCGGCGCAGGACGGGAAGACGTAGAAGGCGCCTTCCGGGCTCGGGCATTTCAGGTGCCTGGCCTGGCCGAGCATGGAAACGACGAGATCGCGTCGCGCCTGGAAGGCTTTGCGGGACGTCGCGATGAAGTCCTGCGGGCCGTTGAGCGCCTCGACCGAGGCCCATTGCGCGATCGTGCAGGCGCCCGACGTCTGCTGGCCCTGGATCATGTCCATGGCGCGGATCAGCTTCTCGGGGCCGGCGGCGTAGCCGATGCGCCACCCGGTCATGGCGTAGGCCTTCGACACGCCGTTCATGGTGAGCGTGCGGTCGTAGAGCGCCGGCTCGATCTCGGCGGGCGTGACGAACTTGAAGTCGCCGTAGGTGAGGTGCTCGTACATGTCGTCGGGCAGAACCCAGACATGGGGATGGCGCACCAGAACGTCGGTGACCTTCTTCAATTCCTCGCGCGTATAGGCCGCGCCCGACGGGTTGGACGGCGAGTTCAGCACGACCCACTTGGTTTTCGGCGTGATCGCGCGTTCGAGATCCTCCGGCTGCAGCTTGAAGCCGTGCTCCATCCTGGTGTGGACAACCACAGCCGTGCCGCCGCAGAGCGCGACCATTTCCGGATAGCTGACCCAGTAGGGCGCGGTGACGATGACTTCGTCGCCGGGGTTCAGGGTCGCCATGAAGGCGTTGAACAGGATGTGCTTGCCGCCGGTGCCGACGATGACCTGGCCCGGCTTGTAGTCGAGATTGTTCTCGCGCTTGAACTTGCCGCAAATCGCCTCGCGCAGCGGCACGATGCCGGCGACGGGCGGATACTTCGTTTCGCCGCGCCGGATCGCGGCGACCGCCGCTTCCTTGATGTTGTCCGGCGTGTCGAAGTCCGGCTCGCCGACCGACAGGCTGATGATGTCGCGACCCTGCGCTTTCAGGTCGCGCGCTTTCTGCGTCACCGCGATGGTGGCGGAAGGCTTCACGCGAGAAAGGGCATCGGCGAGGAACGCCATGGGTCTGTGTCTCCGTTTCAGAATGGCCCTAGGATTCTCCTGGGCCGAGGGCGGCGCACAATAGAGCTTCGTCGCGGGAGCGCAAATATTTTAAGGCATCATGAAACCAGCTGTTAGCTACGCCGTTCACATCAGTGTGAGACGGCTCGTCGCCGATTGACTTCCGGTGGATAAGGCTCATTTTAGCATCTGAGCGAAATTTTCGCTTGAGTGTTGTAAATGAGTAACAGATGCGAGCGGTGTCCGAGAGGCGCCAAAACGCACATCGGGAACGGGGTTGGGTCGATAGGGTGACTTTCGAAGCCGAGCAACGGTTTCGGACAACAAAAGCTCTGGGGATGGCTGACATGTCGGTTGTGGATCATTTCGACAAGGCGCCTGAAGCCGGTTTCAGCCGTGGCTGGGATGCGGGAGCCGCTCGTCGCCAGTTCAATGTCTCGCTCGCGCTGATCGCTGCGCTCGCCTTTGGCGTCGGCATCGTCGCCTATTCGATGCGCAGCGCGCCGAAGCGCCCTGTGACGGCCGCCATCGAGCATGTCGAGCCCAATTCGCCGATTTTCGGAGCTTTGGTGAAGCCTTGATCGGCTGAGCCCAAGTTCCTACGGAACCGCCCGACCTGAGGTCCGCGTTTTCTTGGCCGCGTGGACCGATCCGAAGCACGGAACTTCGGAGGTCGGGCGTTTTCTTTGGCTAACCGCCAGCGCCTTGCGCCACCCTCCCGAGCCATCCGCTCATTGCTGCAACGGCTTTGCCGACGCCGAGCCTTCCAACTGACTCGCCCAGGTCCCATATTGGCGCCATGCCGCCTCGCAAGCCGAACAAGCCCAGCCGCGCGAAAGCCGCTCGGCCCGACGTCACCCCGCTCGACGATCATCTTTCCGCGCTCCTGAATCCGGCTCTGTCGGCCGAGAAAGCCTCGCGCGGCCAGTCTTCGCGCGGCATGGGCGAAGCGCCGCAGGCAACCTTCGTGACCGATGGGCCGGCAGGCTTCACCGGGGCGATCGCGACCGTCGAATCGCTGAAGGAGCTGCTCGAACTCGGCGATCCCAACATCCGTCAGAAGGCGCCGTGGACGCCGCACCGTCCCGCGAGACCGGAGAAATCCGAGGGCGGCGTTTCGTTCAAGATCGTGTCGGATTACGAACCCAGGGGCGACCAGCCGCAGGCGATCGCGGAACTCGCTTCCGGCGTTCAGCAGTTCGAGCGCGATCAGGTGTTGCTCGGCGTCACCGGCTCCGGCAAGACGTTCACCATGGCGCAGGTCATAGAAAAGACACAGCGGCCTGCTCTTATACTTGCGCCGAATAAAACATTGGCTGCACAATTATACGGCGAATTCAGGTCTTTTTTTCCTGATAACGCTGTCGAGTATTTCGTTTCGTATTACGATTATTATCAGCCGGAAGCCTACGTTCCGCGCACCGACACCTATATCGAGAAGGAATCTTCGATCAACGAGCAGATCGACCGCATGCGCCATGCGGCGACGCGGGCGCTGCTCGAACGCGACGACGTCATCATCGTCGCCTCCGTCTCCTGCATCTACGGCATCGGCTCGGTCGAAACCTACACGGCGATGACCTTCTCGGTGAAATCGGGCGAGAAGCTCGACCAGCGCCAGCTCATCGCCGATCTCGTCGCCCTGCAATACAAGCGCACATCAGGCGATTTTTCCCGCGGCACGTTCCGGGTGCGCGGCGACACGATCGAGATTTTCCCCGCCCACTACGAGGACCGCGCCTGGCGCGTCGGCTTCTTCGGCGACGAGGTGGAGGCCATTGCCGAATTCGATCCGCTGACCGGCAAGAAATCCGCCGATCTCGCGGCCATCAAGCTCTACGCCAATTCCCATTACGTCACGCCGCGCCCGACGCTGATCCAAGCGATCGACGGCATCAAGCGCGAGCTGAAGCAGCGGCTGCCGGAACTCTACAACGCCGGCCGCCTGCTGGAGGCGCAGCGGCTCGAGCAGCGCACCATGTTCGATCTGGAAATGCTGGAGGCCACCGGCTCCTGCGCCGGCATCGAGAATTATTCCCGCTATCTCACCGGCCGCAAACCGGGCGAGCCGCCGCCGACCCTGTTCGAATACCTGCCCGACAACGCCCTCGTCTTCACCGACGAGAGCCATGTCACCGTGCCGCAGATCGGCGGCATGTATCGCGGCGACTTCCGGCGCAAGGCGACGCTGGCCGAATACGGCTTCCGCCTGCCCTCCTGCATGGACAACCGGCCGCTGCGCTTCGAGGAATGGGAGGCGATGCGGCCGCAGACCGTGCACGTCTCGGCGACGCCCGGCTCCTGGGAAATGGAGAAGACCGGCGGCGTGTTCGTCGAGCAGGTGATCCGCCCGACCGGCCTGATCGACCCGCCGGTCGAAGTCCGTCCGGCGCGCAGCCAGGTCGACGATCTCCTCGGCGAAATCCGCGGCGTCACGCAGGCCGGCTATCGCACGCTCGTCACCACGCTCACCAAGCGCATGGCGGAAGACCTCACCGAATACCTGCACGAGAACGGCATTCGCGTGCGCTACATGCACTCCGACATCGACACGATCGAGCGCATCGAGATCATCCGCGACCTGCGCCTCGGCGCCTTCGACGTGCTGGTCGGCATCAACCTCCTGCGCGAAGGGCTGGATATTCCGGAATGCGGCCTCGTCGCCATTCTCGACGCCGACAAGGAAGGTTTTCTGCGCTCCGAAACCTCGCTGGTCCAGACGATCGGTCGCGCCGCGAGAAACGTGGACGGGCGCGTGATCCTCTATGCCGATCACGAGACCGGCTCGATGCAGCGCGCCATCGCCGAGACGAATCGGCGCCGCGAAAAGCAGATGGCCTACAATCAGGAGCACGGCATCACGCCGGCCTCGATCAAGCGCGGCATCGCCGACATTCTGGGCAGCGTCTACGAGCAGGACCACGTGACGGTGGACGCCGGCCTCGCGAGCCAGCCGCTGGTCGGGCACAATCTGCGCGTTACCCTGCAGGACCTCGAAAAGCGGATGCGCGAGGCCGCCGCCAATCTCGAATTCGAGGAAGCCGCCCGCCTGCGCGACGAGATCAAGCGGCTGGAGGCGACCGAACTGCTGCTTGCCGAAGACCCGATGGCCCGCCAGGCCGAGGTGGAGGAGGAGGCGGGAAGGTTCGCGGGCAAGCGGAAGTATGGGGCGGCGGCGAATCTGCCGTCGGCGTCCCCCTCTCCCGCGAAGCGGGGGAGGGTGGCCGAAGGCCGGGAGGGGGCCGAGCCGCTCCCCGCGACTCGCGCCCGAAAACCCACCGACGAAGACATGGGCCCGCACAATTTCGGCGGCGGCGAAGCCCGCCCGCTGCCGCGCTCGATGGCGGGCAAGGGCGGGACGCGGGCGTTCAAGGGGAAGCGGCGGGGGTAGGGCGCTGGCGCCTTCTCCCCTCCCCCTTGCGGCAAGGGGGAGGGGAGGAGGGGGTCGCGCAACCTTGCGACGTTAGCGACAGACCCCACGCCGCCAATCTCGCAGGATTGCGCGACCTTCCCCCACAAAGGGAAGGGAATCTCCCGCTGACAGAGGCTCCTGCAATTTCAGCGGGGACGCCACCGAGTTATTGGCGCATTTGAACGACGGGAGATTTGTTCCAGCTGTTAGTGAGAAGGCGGGTTGCTTGTTGTGGTCAGACTTGTTTTCTGATGGTGGGGAAGAGCTGGCCTTTTATGCGCCGAACGCCGCAGTCTTTTGGCGATCTCAACTTATGCCAGCTTTTTCTGAAGTCAAGCTTTCGGTATTGCGCATGTATCGGCGAGGCAAATTTCATGCGAAGTAGAGCAGATCTCAAATCACTGGTGGGCATTTACGCGCTATGCTTCATCCTCGAAGTCTATCCTGCCGGGCTTTCTGAAGAGGATATTAGTGCGCTATTCGATTTAAGCCGATAGACCCCGCACCGTAAGCGGCACATCTAATTTATTCCGTGTTGCGAAAAGACGGGGGGCGGTATCAATTGCGTGCGAGCCGAATGCAAGACTCAAGCGCAATGCTATTATAATCTTGGATGAGCAGATTTGTTGGAGTAGTGACTGATGGTCGCCGAGAGACGCTGAATATGGTTCGAATTAATCTGCTTTATTATAGAGCCGCTCTCTTTGGTGTGATCTTTCGTAAAGTTCCCGATATTTCGGCACTACATCGCGGTCATCGCCTTTACCCTTAGTTCCAGATGTATCTGCTCGATCGAGCTTGTTCCAACTAAATCGTAAGGCTTGCGTGACTCGGTTTTCCGTCGCATTGCTCGAGCCACAATTCTTCGGTTCGAGGCGGCACCATGCTCCATCAACGTGCCTCACGACTCGCGACATCCAGTTATGTATGCGAAGTCGCCTGCGACACGCCAAATACTCAACTGCAGTTCGGATCAAAATGCCACGATAGCGTGAAATCCATTCTTCTCGGCAAAGGCATTCGAATTTTGCTGAGTTAATTGTGCTAGCAATCTATTTCGACCAGTGCTTGCGAACCTATTTCCGGATAGGAGGTCCGCCGCCGTTAGTTCCCTATAATCACTGAATGATACAAACTCAATCGCGCGAGAATAAGTACTCGATCTGCACTGCTACGCGGGTATCAGGTCAGGAATTTCATTATGGGCTCGCTCCTCGCATATCTCGGCTTGATAAATCGTTTAAATGTTCACGCTTTGTGTGCACGCCACTGCAACCTAATCGGGGTCAAAGGAGATATAGATGATTATCGCCCTCCGAATCACCTGATCAGGTCAGTTCCAAATGCTCAGATAGTGTTCCTATGACGATTACAAAAATGTCCATAACTCAGGCTTGGCTTTTTTGAGATACATATCGCAGTTTCTAATAGCGGAAATCGATTGGCGCCTAGACCGGTTGACATTCTACAACGCAAAAAAGATGTATTGCGATGATTAGGTAATTTCCTCATGCCTCCCGCCCCCGACCTCACCCGCCGCCCGCGCGCCAGAATCGCGTTCAGCGACGCCGACATGATCCGGCTGCGCGATCTCTATTACGACACCGCCATTCCCATGGTGAAAGTCGCGCAGGCCTTCGGCGTGTCGGCCTCGACGCTCTACCACTGGATCGCGGAAATGGACTGGCCGCGCCGGTCGGCGTCTGCGCCGCGCATCGACGCGCGGGTCGATTTTTTCGCACGTGTCGAAGCCGATCCGCCGAAACGCCGCCGCAAGGGGCCGCCGCCGGACAAATACGATCTGGCGCGCGACGTCGCCTTCGCCGCGCGGGCCGAACTCGACGCGCTTGCCGCCGAGCGGGGCCGCGCCAGCTTCGAGGACAGGCGGCGGCGGGCGGCCGTCATCGACCAGCTTTCGCGCGCCATCGCCCGGATGGAGCGGGTGCAGGCCAAGCGATTCGCCGCCTTCGACGAACTGGCTGATAGCGTCGCGGCGCTGGCGCGCGACGCGCGGCGGGAAAAGCGCGCGGCGCAGAGGACGCACAAGCCGAATTATCGGCTGTACGGCGCCGACGGGAAGCCGCCGGGCGGGTGGTGAGCGCGATCCGTCATGGCCGGGCTTGTCCCGGCCATCCACGCGGAGGGGTTGCGGCCAATTCAGACGCCGGTTCGGGCGGATCGGCGTGGACGCCCGGCGCAAGGCCGGGCAGGACGGGCCGGTCTCCTACTTCGGCAATCCCGCGTAATATTGCGCGATCGCCTGCATTTCCTCGTCGCTCATGTGGCGGCCGAGGTAGCGCATTTCCTTGTGCTTTCGCGCGCCGGACTTGAAGGCCTTGAGCTGGTTGTAGAGGTAGACGTCGTGCTGGCCGGCGAGATTCGGCACGTCGATCTCGCGCGCGACGCCGTCGGCGCCGTGGCAGGCGGCGCATTGCACCATCAGGTCCTGCACCTCGGCCCTGTCGAGCGCGGCGGCCGGCGTCGCGGCGCAGGCGAGCGCGAGGAGGGGAAGCGCGAGGCGCGGCAGGGGCATGAACAGATCCCGTGCGCAAACCGGGCGGCGCCGGTTTGCGCTATTGTCGAATTGCAATGGCCGAAGTCGGCAACGGCCGACTTCGACGGCGAATCCGCCGCATTTGGCGCCAGCGCCCCCGCCATCGCAAGTTCGCCGTTGTCGCGGCGGTTCCGGCGCGCGCGCTTTCGGCGAAGACCGCTTTCCACCTTTCGTCGCGCGCGCGGGGGTTCACATGCCGACCATTCTCGGCTAATCAGGGCGCGCTTCGCCGGGCGCGCCCGGCCAGACATTGCAAGAGGACGCGTTCCGGCGCGAAAGGCCGGCGATGCGGCCTTTTTTTATGGGTGGGGTTTTCACCGCATCAGACCGAAAAGTTGCAGACTTTCCGGACAAATCCGATGCGCAAAACACCGCCCGCGACGGGACGCCATGCCGAAAAGATCAGACATTTCCACCATCATGATCATCGGCGCGGGGCCGATCGTCATCGGCCAGGCCTGCGAATTCGACTATTCCGGCACGCAGGCCTGCAAGACCCTTCGCGCCGAAGGCTATCGGATCGTCCTGGTCAACTCGAACCCGGCCACGATCATGACCGACCCGGACATGGCCGACCGCACCTATGTCGAGCCGATCACGCCGGAAGTCGTCGCCAAGATCATCGAGAAGGAGCGCTACGCCGCGCCCGGCGGCTTCGCCCTGCTGCCGACCATGGGCGGCCAGACCGCGCTCAATTGCGCGCTGTCGCTGAAGAAGATGGGCGTGCTCGACAAGTTCGAGATCGAGATGATCGGCGCCACCGCCGAGGCGATCGACAAGGCCGAGGACCGCGAACTGTTCCGCGAGGCGATGACCAAGATCGGCCTCGACACGCCGCGCTCGCATCACATCAAGACGCTGAGCCAGGCGCTGGCGGCGCTCGACGACATCGGCCTGCCGGCGATCATCCGGCCGTCCTTCACGCTCGGCGGCACGGGCGGCGGCATCGCCTACAACAAGGCGGAGTTCATCGACATCGTCGAGCGCGGCATCGACGCCTCGCCGACCAACGAGGTGCTGATCGAGGAAAGCGTGCTCGGCTGGAAGGAGTACGAGATGGAGGTCGTCCGCGACAAGGCGGACAATTGCATCATCGTCTGCTCGATCGAGAACATCGATCCGATGGGCGTGCACACCGGCGATTCGATCACGGTGGCGCCGGCGCTGACGCTGACCGACAAGGAATACCAGATCATGCGCAACGCCTCGCTGGCGGTGCTGCGCGAGATCGGCGTCGAGACGGGCGGCTCCAACGTCCAGTTCGCCATCGATCCGGCGACCGGCCGCATGATCGTGATCGAGATGAACCCGCGCGTGTCGCGGTCCTCGGCGCTGGCCTCGAAGGCGACGGGCTTCCCGATCGCCAAGGTCGCGGCGAAGCTCGCCATTGGCTACACGCTCGACGAGATCGCCAACGACATCACCGGCGGCGCCACGCCCGCCTCGTTCGAGCCGACGATCGACTACGTCGTCACCAAGATTCCGCGCTTCGCCTTCGAGAAGTTCCCCGGCGCCGAGCCGATCCTGACGACGGCGATGAAGTCGGTGGGCGAGGCGATGGCGATCGGCCGCACGTTTGCGGAATCGCTGCAGAAGGCGCTGCGCTCGCTGGAGACGGGCCTGTCGGGCCTCGACGAGCACGAGATCGAGGGGCTCGGCCTCGGCGACGACAAGAACATTCTTCGCGCCGCGCTCGGCACGCCGACGCCCGACCGCATCCTCGTCGTCGCGCAGGCGCTGCGGCTGGGCATGAGCGAGGCGGAGGTGCACGCCGCCTGCAAGATCGACCCCTGGTTCATCGCGCGCATCGGCGAGATCGTCGCGCTGGAAAACCGGGTGCGCGCGCACGGCCTGCCGGCCGATCCCGACAACCTGCGGATGCTGAAGGCCGCGGGCTTCTCGGACCTGCGCCTCGCCACGCTCACGGGCAAGGCGGAGAAGGAGGTCGCCGGCCTGCGCCATGCGCTCGGCGTGCGTCCGGTGTTCAAGCGCATCGACACCTGCGCCGCCGAATTCGCCTCGCCCACGGCCTACATGTACTCGACCTACGAACGTCCGTTCGCGGGCGAGCCCGCCTGCGAGGCGGCGCCTTCGGCGCGCGAGAAGATCGTCATTCTCGGCGGCGGGCCGAACCGCATCGGGCAGGGCATCGAGTTCGACTATTGCTGCTGCCACGCCTGTTTCGCGCTGAGCGACGCCGGCTACGAGACCATCATGGTCAATTGCAATCCCGAGACCGTGTCGACGGACTACGACACGTCGGACCGGCTCTATTTCGAGCCGCTGACGGCGGAAGACGTGCTGGAGATTCTGGCGACGGAAAAGTCGAACGGGACGCTCAAGGGCGTGATCGTGCAGTTCGGCGGCCAGACGCCGCTGAAGCTCGCGCACGCCTTGCAGCAGGCCGGCATCCCGATCCTCGGCACGTCGGTGGATTCGATCGATCTCGCCGAGGACCGCGACCGCTTCAAGCGCCTGCTCGACAAGCTCGGCCTCAAGCAGCCGAAGAACGGCATCGCCTATTCGGTCGAGCAATCGCGGCTGGTGGCGGCCGAACTCGGCCTGCCCCTGGTCGTGCGCCCGTCCTACGTGCTCGGCGGCCGCGCCATGGCGATCATCCACGACGAGCCCGCGCTCAACGATTACCTGCTCGGCGTGCTGCCGAGCCTCGTGCCGTCGGACATCAAGGCGCGCTATCCCAACGACAAGACCGGGCAGATCAACACGGTGCTCGGCAAGAACCCGCTGCTGTTCGACCGCTATCTGGCCGACGCCATCGAAGTCGACGTCGACTGCCTCAGCGACGGCAAGGAGGCGCATGTCGCCGGCATCATGGAGCATATCGAGGAAGCCGGCATTCATTCCGGCGACTCGGCCTGCTCGCTGCCGCCGCGCTCGCTGTCGCGCGACACGATCGCGGAACTGGAGTTCCAGACCAAGAAGCTCGCACTGGCGCTCGACGTCGGCGGGCTGATGAACGTGCAATATGCGCTGAAGGACGGCGAGATCTACGTGCTCGAAGTCAATCCGCGCGCCTCGCGCACGGTGCCCTTCGTCGCCAAGGTGATCGGCGAGCCGATCGCCAAGATCGCCTCGCGCATCATGGCGGGCGAGCCGCTGTCGAACTTCAAGCTCAAGCCCATGCCGTCGGACCATGTCGGCGTGAAGGAGGCCGTCTTCCCCTTCGCGCGCTTCCCCGGCGTCGACACGGTGCTGGGACCGGAAATGCGCTCGACCGGCGAAGTCATCGGCCTCGACCGCTCGTTCGAGGTCGCCTTCGCCAAGTCGCAGCTCGGCGGCGGCACCAAGGTGCCGACCAAGGGCGCGGTTTTCGTCTCCGTGCGCGACGAGGACAAGGCGCGGATGCTCGAGGCGATCCGCATGCTGGTCGGCATCGGCTTCAAGGCCCGTGCGACTGGCGGCACGGCGCGCTATCTGATCGAGAACGGCGTGCCGGCCGAACGCATCAACAAGGTGTCGGAAGGCCGTCCGCATGTCGTGGACGCGATCAAGAACGGCTCGATCCAGCTCGTCTTCAACACGACGGCCGGCGCGCAGGCGCTTGCGGATTCGCGCTCGCTGCGCCGGGCGGCCCTCTTGCACAAGGCGCCCTACTACACCACTCTTGCCGGCGCGCTGGCCGCCGCCGAGGGCATCAAGGCCTATGTCGGCGGCGATCTGGAAGTACGCGCGCTGCAGGACTATTTCGCCACCGACGCCGCCTGAGAGACCGCCGGCGGCCATTGATTTCACCGCCGAGGCCCCGGGCCTCGGACATTGGATTGGACGGAAGCGACAGGAATGGAAAAACTGCCGATCACGGCGGCGGGCCACGCCGCCCTCATCGAGGAATTGCGGCGCCGCCAGCAGGAAGAGCGCCCGCGCATCATCCAGATGATCGCGGAAGCGCGCGCGCATGGCGACCTCTCGGAGAACGCCGAATATCATTCGGCCAAGGAGCAGCAGTCGCTGAACGAGGGCCGCATCGCCGAGCTCGAAGACAAGATCGCGCGCGCCGACGTCATCGACCTGTCGAAGCTCTCGGGCAAGACGATCAAGTTCGGCGCGACCGTGACGCTGGTCGACGAGGACACCGACGAAGAGAAGAAATACCAGATCGTCGGCGAGACCGAGGCCGACGTGAAGAGCGGGCGCGTCTCCATCACCTCGCCGATCGCGCGCGCGCTGATCGGCAAGACGGTCGGCGACACGGTGGAAGTGAATACGCCCGGCGGCGGCAAGAGCTACGAGATCTTGAACGTCGCGTTCGGGTGAGCCGTCTTCCCTCCCCGCTTGCGGGGAGGTGGAGCGTTCGTCACTTCGCGAGCGCTTCATGCTGAGGAGCGATGCGGAGCATCGCGTCTCGAGGCATGGGGGCTACGGCCATCCTTCGAGACGCGCCTTTCAGGCGCTCCTCAGGATGAGCATCCGTGTAAGGCAAGGCCTCACGCCTCGCCGCGCGTCTCCAGCATCAGCGCGTTGATCGCCTCGCGCGCGCTCTTGCCCGCCCAGACGACGAACTGGAACGCCTGGTAATAGCGCTCGCAGGCCAGAAGCGCGTTGGACATCAGGCTTTCGCATTGCGCCGATGTCGGCTGCGCGCCGCCGGTCAGCAGCAGCGCATGGCGGAACATGACCACGCCTTCGCTCGTCCACAGGTCGAAATGGCCGAGCCACAATTGCTCGTTGGCGATGGCGATGAGTTCGAGCGCCTCCGCGCGGCGGCGCAGGGGCACCTTGAGATCGAAGGCGCAGCCGACATGCAGCGTCTCGAGGTCGGGCAGCCAACTGAAGGCGACCTGATAATCGGTCCAGGCGCCGGTGACCGTCACCGAAACCTCGTCCTGGTCGTCGCGCTCGAAAGCCCATTCGTTGCTCGCGGCAAGCCGTTCGACGATGTCGAGCGGATGTTCGCGGCGGGTCGAGCGAATCTGGGAAGTCTGCATATTCCGGTCCGAAGGCGATGTGAAACGCGGCGCAACGCTCGATCCGCCAAAGCGACAGGCTCCGGCGGCCGCCCCGTTCGGCCGCTCCGCTCGCGCGGGCACGAATCGAACAGGCGCATGCGAATCACTTCGCAAGACGACTATAGCCGGATGCGACTCGAACGCTGCAACCGGATGCAAATAACCTCGAAGATTCGGGAGGTTGGGTCCAGAGTCGGCGGCGACGTGTCCACAGAATCGGCAGGGACCTGCACGATCGTCATTCCCGACGCCGGCGCAGCAGGCGATCGCGAATCCGGAGGCGCCGCCGGGGCTGGATCCCCGCTTTCGCGGGGATGACAGTCGGCGCTTGCGGTCAGGTCCGCCTCAGCCCTTGTCGGCCAGCCTGGCCTCGAGGTCCGCGATCCGCTTTTCGAGCTTCTCGTTCTGCTCGCGCGCCAGCGCGGCCATGTCGCGCGCGGCCTCGAATTCCTCGCGGCCGACGACATCCATCTTGGACAACATGCGCTCCATCTGCGTGCGCACGAGCGTTTCGACCTCGCGGCGCACGCCGTTGGCCAAGCCGGCGGCGTCGTTGAACATACGGGCGAGGTCGTCGGTCAGGCGGGAACGGCTTTCTTGCATGGCGGTGTCTCCGTTTGGGCTTCTCATACCACGAAATCCGGCGAACATAGGGGCAGCCGGGATCGCCGGCCTCCGGCCGGCATGGGGCGCAAGCCGCCAGCCGGAGGCCAGCGGTCCCGACGCGGCTTGACGCCGGTTGCGACCCGCGAGACACCAGCCGAACTTCAGCGCCCAAGGCCGATTCGATGCCGTTTCTGGCGATCCCCTTTCCCGCGATCGACCCGGTCTTCTTCTCGATCGGCCCGCTGCCGGTGCGCTGGTATGGCCTCGCCTACGTCTTCGGCCTGCTCCTCGGCTGGCTTTACGCACGCCGGCTGGCGCGCGCGGACGCGCTCTGGGGCGACACGCCGCGGCCATCGCCGCAAAGCCTCGACGACCTGCTCGTCTATTCCGCGCTCGGGGCCGTCGTCGGCGGCCGGCTGTTCAACGTGCTGTTCTACGGGCTCGACTATTACATCGCCCATCCCGCCGAAATCCTCGCCGTCTGGCATGGCGGCATGGCCTTTCACGGCGGTCTCGCGGGCGTGGCGCTCGGCGCCTGGCTTTTCGCGCGCAAATATGGAGTTTCAGCCTTCACCGTCGCCGACATATGCGGCGCCGTGGCGCCCATCGGCATTTTCTTCGGGCGGCTCGCCAATTTCATCAAGCCGGAGATGTGGGGCCGGCCGACCGACGTTCCCTGGGCGGTGGTCTTTCCGGGCGTGGAGGGCGCACGCCATCCCAGCCAGCTCTACGAGGCCGGGCTCGAAGGCCTGGCGCTGCTCGCCGTCACCGCGCTTTTCGCGCGCGCGGGCGGCTTCAGGCGGCCGGGCCTGATCGCCGGCGTGTTCGGCGTCGGCTATGGCGTCGCGCGTATCGTCTCGGAATTCTTCCGCGAGCCCGACCCGCAGCTCGAGGCGCTCGCGCATGGGCTGACCATGGGCATGGTCCTCTCCGTTCCCATGATCGTGATAGGCTTGTGGCTGATCTTCAGGCGCCGCAAAGCGGAGGGGGCGGGACCATGAGCGAGCAAGGCATGAATCCGCTTGCCGCGGAAATCGCCGCAATGATCGCGCAGGACGGGCCAATGTCGGTCGAGAGCTACATGGGGCTCTGTCTCTCCCATCCCGTGCACGGCTATTACATGACGCGCGATCCGCTCGGCGCGGACGGCGACTTCGTCACCTCGCCCGAGATCAGCCAGATGTTCGGCGAGCTGCTGGGCCTGTGGGCCGCCGAGACGTGGCGGCTGATCGGCGCGCCGCAGCCCGCGCGGCTCGTCGAACTCGGCCCCGGGCGCGGCACGCTGATGGCGGACGCGTTGCGCGCCGCCCGCGCCGCGCCGGATTTCTATCGCGAACTCTCCGTGACGATGGTGGAGACGAGCCCGGCGCTGAAGGCGCGCCAGCAGCGCGCGCTCGAAAGCGCGGAACGCACGGTCGAGTGGGCGGAACGCGTCGAACAGGTCCCGCCGGGGCCGGCGATCATTCTCGCCAACGAATTCTTCGATGCGCTGCCGGCGCGCCATTACGTGAAGACGGCCGAAGGCTGGCGCGAGCGGCAGGTGGGACTGGCCGCCGACAAGCTCACGTTCGGCGCGGCGGCGGCGATCGAGCCCTATCTCACGGTCGAGGCGCCGGCCGGCGCCGTGCTCGAAGTGGGCGCCGTCGGCCAGCGCATCATGATGACGCTGGCCGCCCGTATCGTGGCCCAGGGCGGCGCGCTGCTTCTCGTCGACTACGGTCATTCCGAGACGCGGCTCGGTGAAACATTGCAGGCGATGCGCGACCACGCCTTCGTCGATCCGCTGGAAGATCCCGGCCAGGCGGATCTCACGACGCATATCGATTTCGCCGGCCTTGCGCGCGCCGCCAAAGCCGCGGGCGCGCGCGTGCACGGACCGGTGACGCAGGGATTCTTCCTGCGCCAGATCGGCATCGTGCAGCGGGCGCAGGCGCTGATGCGCAACGCCAGCGCCGAGCAGCGCGAGGAAGTCGAAAAGAGCCTGGCGCGGCTGATTTCGGAAGCGAAGGACACGGACATGGGCCGGCTGTTCAAGGCGATGGCGATCACCCAACGTTCGGTCGAGGCGCTGCCCGGCTTCGTAGAGGACGTGGAGGCGTGAGCGGTTCGAGTTCAAGCCTGCCCGTCATCCGGTCCGCGACGCTTGCTGCGGCAAACGTGAAGCACGCGTTCTTCACGCGCAACGGCGGCGTGAGCGCTGGAGTCTACGCAACGCTCAACGGCGGCGTCGGCTCCCACGACCGCCGCGAACATGTCGCCGAGAACAAGCGGCGCATGGCCGAGACGCTGGGCGTTTCCGCCGAGCGCTTTCTCGTGCCGTTCCAGATCCATTCGCCGGACTGCCGCGTGGTCGACGCGCCATGGGGCGACCGCCCGCGCTGCGACGGACTCGCCACGGCGACGCCGGCGCTGGCGCTCGGCGTCACCGGCGCCGATTGCGGCATGATCCTGTTCGCCGACCCGAAGGCAAGCGTCGTCGGCGCCTGCCACGCCGGCTGGAAGGGCGCGCTGTCGGGGGTGGTCGAAGCGACGCTGGCGGCAATGGAAGGGCTCGGGGCGCGGCGCGCGAACACGATCGTGGCGCTGGGGCCGACCATCGGCCAGACGAGCTATGAGGTCGGGCCGGAATTCTTCGCGCAATTTGCGGCGGCGTCGGCCGATCACGCGCGCTTCTTCGCGCCCTCGATCAAGGCGGACCGCAAGATGTTCGACCTGCCGGGCTTCATCGGCATGCGCGTCGAGCGCGCGGGCGCGGCAAGCTTCGAGAATCTCGCGCTCGACACCTATGCCGACGAAAAGCGCTTCTACAGCTATCGCCGCACGACGCATCGCCAGGAGCCGGATTACGGGCGGCTCGTGTCGGCGATTGCGTTGTAGCCATGACGGCGCAGGGTCGGTTGCAACCCGCTCCCGTCGGCTTAAATCTGCGGCCATGATCAAGAATCCCGTCGACGCGCCCCCGGAGGCTCTCGACCTTCCCGAGGAAGCCGACGAGCAGAGCCTGCCGGCGATCGATCTCGACCTTTCGGCCGAGACGGCGCCGGGACCGTTGGCGCGCGGCGTCGAGGCGATCCGCAAGCACTGGAAACACGCGCCCGTGGGTCCGGGCGTCTATCGCATGATCGCCGCCGACGGCGAGGTTCTGTATGTCGGCAAGGCGAAGAGCGTGCGCAAGCGCATCGCTTCCTACATGCGCGGCGAGGGCCATACGAACCGCATCGCGCGCATGATCGCGTTGACCTGCTCCATGGTGTTCGTCTCGACCGCGACCGAGCCGGAAGCGCTGCTGCTCGAGACCAATCTCATCAAGCAGTTGAAGCCGCGCTTCAACGTGCTGATGCGCGACGACAAGTCGTTTCCCTACATCCTGCTGACGCGCGATCACGTCGCGCCGCAGATCGCCAAGCATCGCGGCGCGCGCAACCGCAAGGGCGATTACTTCGGTCCCTTCGCGAGCGCGCAGGCGGTGGGGCGCACGCTCAACGCGCTGCAGCGCGCGTTCCTCCTGCGCACCTGCGCCGACAGCTATTACGAGAACCGCACGCGGCCCTGCCTGCTCTATCAAATCAAGCGCTGCGCCGGTCCCTGCACCGGCGAAATCTCGCATACGGATTACGGCGAGCTGGTGCGCGAGGCGCATGATTTTCTCTCGGGCAAGAGCCGCGCCGTGCGCGACCTTCTTGCGCGCGAGATGAGCGAGGCGGCGGACAAGCTCGATTTCGAGCGCGCGGCGCGGCTGCGCGACCGCATCGCCGCGCTGTCCGCCATCCAGGGTTCGCAGGGGATCAATCCGCGCAGCGTGGAAGAGGCGGACGTGTTCGCCATCGCGGAGGAAGCCGGCCAGTTCTGCGTGGAAATCTTCTTTTTCCGCACCGGCCAGAACTGGGGCAATCGCGCCTATTTTCCGCGCGCCGACAAGTCGCTTTCCAAGGCGGAAGTGCTCGGCGCCTTCGTCGCGCAATTCTACGACGAGCGTCCGGCGCCGTCGCTCGTGCTGCTGAACGAGGACGTCGAGGGGCGCGACGTGTTGAGCGCCGCGTTGTCGACGCGCGCGGGCCGCAAGGTGGACGTCGCCGCGCCGCAACGCGGCGAGAAGCGCGAATTGGTGGAACAGGCCGCCGCCAATGCGCGCCAGACGCTGTCGCGCAAGCTGGCGGAAGCCGCGAGCCAGGAGAAGCTGCTCGCCGCGCTCGGACAAGCGTTCGGCGTCGAGCGGCCGATCCGGCGCGTCGAGGTCTACGACAATTCCCACATCATGGGGACGAACGCGATCGGCGCGATGATCGTCGCCGGCCGCAACGGCTTCATGAAGACGCACTACCGCACCTTCAACATCAAGTCCGTCGATCTCACGCCCGGCGACGATTTCGGCATGATGCGCGAGGTGCTGCGGCGCAGGTTCGCGCGGCTGGCGAAGGAGGAGGGGGGTATTCCCAACCCTCATCCCGAGGAGCTCGCGCAAGCGAGCGTCTCGAAGGATGGCGACAGCCCCGATGCTTCGAGACGCGTCCTTTCGGACGCTCCTCAGCATGAAGGGGCGGTGGACGAAGGCGGCGTGGATGAGGCCTCGGGCCTCACGCTCGTCCCGGAACCGGCGCCGGCTATTGCCGACGTCGGTATTGTCGCGGAAGTCGCCAGCAGCGGACCTCCGAGCGGGGAGAAGGAAGACGCCCCCGATCCCGACGCCTTTCCGTCGCGGCCCGACCTCGTCGTCATCGACGGCGGCAAGGGCCAGTTCGAGGCGGCGCGCGCCGCCATGGCGGAGGTCGGCGCGACCGACATTCCGGTCGTTTCCATCGCCAAGGGGGCGGATCGCGATTCGGGCCGCGAAATGTTCTTTGTCGCCGGCCGCGAGCCGTTTCGCATGGCGCCGCGCGACCCGGCGCTCTATTTCGTGCAGCGCCTGCGCGACGAGGCGCACCGTTTCGCCATCGGCACGCATCGCGCGCGGCGCAAGAAGGAGTTCACGCGCTCGCCGCTCGACGAAATCGCGGGCGTCGGCCCGGCGCGCAAGCGGGCGCTGCTCGCCGCCTTCGGCACGGCCAAGGCCGTGTCGCAGGCGGCGCTCGCCGACCTGGAAAAGACGCCGGGCGTGAACGCGGCCACGGCCCGCCTGGTTTACGCTCACTTTCACGAAAAGGGCTGAAAGCGGGGCGCCCGCGCCAGCTTTGTGTTGACGCGCCCGCCCCCGGCGTGTTCCCTCGCTCCCCATGTCCGAGACCACCGTCCAGCGCCGGAAGAATCACACGCTGGCGCTGCCCAACATCCTGACCTACGGCCGCGTCGTGGCGGTGCCGATCGTGGTCGCGCTGATGATGTGGCCGGACGAGCACTGGATGCGCTGGACGGCGCTCGGCGTCTTTTCTGCGGCCGGCATTACCGATTTCTTCGACGGCTACCTCGCGCGCGCCTGGCAGTTGCAGTCCTCGATGGGACGGATGCTCGACCCGATCGCCGACAAGCTGCTCGTCGCCGCCGTGCTGCTCATGCTGGTCGCCGATCACACGATCGAGGGCTGGTCGATCTGGGCGGCGATCATCATCCTGTGCCGCGAAATCCTCGTCTCGGGATTGCGCGAATATCTCGCGGATCTCAAGGTCTCGGTGCCGGTGAGCGCGGTCGCCAAATGGAAGACGACGATGCAGCTCATCGCGCTCGGCTTCCTGATCGCCGGCCGCGCGGGCGAAACCGTGCTGCCGGGCAACGTGAAGATCGGCCTGACGCTTCTATGGATTTCCGCGCTGCTGACGCTCTATACCGGCTGGGACTATATGAAGGCCGGGCTGAAGCACGTGACGGAGGAATGAGGTGAAAGCCGTTTATTTCGCCTGGGTGCGCGAGCGCGTCGGCGCGACCGACGAGGATATCGCGCCGCCGGCAGAGGTGCGCACGGTCGGCGATCTCATCGGATGGCTGATTTCGCGCGGCGAGAACTACGCCTACGCCTTCGAGAGCGCGCGGACGATCCGCGCGGCCATCGACCGCAAGCACGTCAAGCACGATGCGCTGATCGCGGGCGCGAAGGAGATCGCTTTCTTCCCGCCGATGACGGGGGGGTAAATTGCCCGGCGCCGCGCCGCTTCATCCCCCCTGTCATTCCCGACGCTGGCGTAGCCGGCGATCGGAAATCCAGAGAGCTGCGGCGCGGCTCCGGATTCCCGCTTGCGCGGGAATGACGTTGCCGGGCGGAGGCATGGCGGGCCAATGACTGGCGTCGTCCGTGTGCAGCCCGAACCCTTCGACGCCGCCGCCGAAGCGCGCGCGCTGACGGCGGGGCGCGCCGATGTCGGCGCGGTCGTCACATTCGTTGGCCTCTGCCGCGACGAGGGCGGGACGCTGGCCGCGCTCGAACTCGAGCACTATCCCGGCATGGCGGAAGAGGAGATTTCGCGCGTGATGGCGGACGCTTGCGCGCGCTGGCCGCTGATGGGCGCGACGGCGATCCACCGCCACGGGAAGATCGCGCCGGGCGAGGAGATCGTGCTCGTCGTCACGGCGGCGGCGCATCGCGCGGCCGCTTTCGCGGCCGCCGAATTCCTGATGGATTATCTCAAGACGCGCGCGCCCTTCTGGAAGAAGGAGCATCGCACGGACGGCTCGAGCGGCGACTGGGTCGAGGCGAAAGCGCAGGACGACGCGGCCGCCGATCGCTGGAAGGCTTGAGCGATCAGGCCTTCTTCATCGGGCAGGTGTTGAGCCCGATGAGCGTATAGGCCGGGCAGAAGCGGAAAAGGCCGGTCAGCAGCGGCACCACGCCGATCCAGCCCCACGGCGTCTGCGGGCCGACGAAGACAAGCGAAATCAGGATCAGGCCGACGATCA
The DNA here is from genome assembly GCA_046349085.1 of Rhodoblastus sp. Taxonomy (GTDB): domain Bacteria; phylum Pseudomonadota; class Alphaproteobacteria; order Rhizobiales; family Beijerinckiaceae; genus JAJXWB01. The sequence continues at coordinate 4,729 of JAXMDA010000013.1, read as the reverse complement.
CGCGCAGGATGCGGTCGACGCCTCCGACATTGGCGCTCATTGATGTTCTCCTTGGTGGACCCGGCCACGCCTAGAGCATCCGGCGGGGCCCGTCTGTGATCAAGTCACAGAGGCGCGCGCTTCCAGCGCGGGACGGTCGACGATCGTCACCTCGCCGCGCGCGGTGCGCACCAGGCCAGCCTTGGCGAACGCGTCGAGCTGGCGGCTCACCACTTCGCGCGCGGTGCCGATTTCCTCGGCCAGCGCCTGATGCGTCGCGACGATGCGGCTTGCGGCGCCCGCGCGTGCGAGCAACGCCTGCGCGATGCGCGAGTCCAGGCGCGCAAAGGCGACGGTTTCGAGCAGCCTGCTGATGTCCTTCAGCCGCGCGCCAAACCTCTGGAAGACGAAAGTGCGGAACACTTTCGACATCGCCATGAGATTGTCGAAGCGCGCGGCGGGAATCATGACGAGGCGCACGGGCGTTTCGGTCACGCCTTCGGCGGAATAGTCGAGGCCGGCCATGAGGCAGAGCGTCGTCTGCACGCAGACCTCGTCCGCGCCGACGCGGTAGAGGACGAGCGCGCGGCCCGTTTCGGAATTGAGCCCGACGCGCACCGAGCCTGCGATGACCACGGCGAAGCCTGCGCAGGACGCCCCCGGGGAAAACAGCGTACGACCGGCCTCGATGTCCACCGGCCTGAGGTCGGCGACGAGCGCGCGCGCCTCGGGCTCCAGCGCGGCAAGGGCCGGTACGCCGTCGATCCAGGCGCCGCCCTCGACGCCGCGCGGCCCGCCGCTCATGCCTGCCCCCCACATTCCGACGGGCTGAACGGTTTCCAGCCGCGTCTCCTTGGGCTAATCGACGACGAGCGGCCGTGCAAGCCCGCCCGCAAGCGCCAGCCAGGACGTCCATGCCCGAATTCTACTACGAAGATTTCGTCCCCGGCGCCGTCGCCGAATTCCATGCCGACCGGCCGATCACCAAGGAGGAGATCGTCCGCTTCGCGGCGGCCTACGATCCGCAGCCCTTCCACCTCGACGAGGAGGCGGCCAGGCATTCGATGCTGGGCGGCCTCTGCGCGTCCGGCTGGCACACGTGCTGCCTGATGATGCGGCTCAATTTCGACAACTGGATTTCGCGCACCGCTTCGCTCGGGGCGCCCGGCATCGACGAAATCCGCTGGGAGACGCCGCTGCGGCCGGGCGACCGGCTGACGCTGCGCCGCCGGATCCTGCACAAGCGCGTGTCGCGCAATCGCCCGGAAATGGGGCTCGTCGCCATGGAGATCGACGCGCTGAACCAGAAGGGCGACGTCATCCTGCGGCAGAAGCATACGCAGCTCATCCAGCCGCGCGATCCCGCGCGCGCCCTGGCCGAGGCGAGCGCGCCGGCGCCGGCCGCGAAAGTCGCCCATCCCACGCACGCCCTGCCGCGCGTGCAGGCGGACGGACGCGCGCGGCCCTTCGCCGGCTGGCTCGAGGACCTGCAGGTCGGCGCCTATATCGAGCTCGGGCGCGAGACTTTCACGAAAGAGAACATCATCGCATTCGCCAGCCAGTTCGATCCGCAGCGCTTCCATCTCGACGAGGACGAGGCGGCGAAGACGCATTTCGGCCGCCTTGCGGCGTCGGGCTGGCAGACGGCGTGCCTGTGGATGCGCAACGTGGTGGCGACGCGCGACCGCGTGCAGTCCGAATTGCGCGCGCAGGGGATCGAAACGCCGCAGGGCGGACCCTCGCCGGGCTTCATCCACCTGCGCTGGGCCAAGCCCGTGCTCGTCGGCGACACGGTGACCTACGCGACGCAGATCATCGACAAGCGGGCGACCTCGAAGCCCGGCTGGGGGCTCGTGTTCAACCACAATACCGGCGTGAACCAGCACGGCGAACTCGTGTTCGAATTCCGCGGCTCCGGCTTCATCCGGATGCGCGACGCCTGAGCCGCGTGCGGCGCCGCACGGCGCTGCGGGGCCGGCGCCGCGATGATGCGCGCATCAGGGAGGGGGCATGCGCGCAGCACTTCTACTTGTCGGCCTGATCGCGGCGTTCGCGACGCAAGACGCGCGCGCCGCCGAGAGCGCCTATACGACATTCGACTGGGACAAGTGCCGCAAGACGGGGGCGGAAGACGATGTCGTCATGCGCCGCTGCGACGGGCCGGCGGGAATCGCGGTCGACGTCAATTCCGGCGCTGACGCCGCCTTCGTCTCCTTCGGCGCCAGGGGCGCGCGCGGCGACACGCAGCTCGGCGAATTCTACTTCCCCAAGACCACGGTCGAATGGCGCAAGGCCGCAGGCAAGCCATACGCCGCCATCCTGCGCTACGACATCGGCAAGTCGATAAGTGGACCGTTCCGCAGCGCGCTCGTGGTCTACAAGCTGGAAGGAACGGCCTCGTCCTGCATCGTCGCGATCGTCGACGGCGGCAAGCCGGACGCCAACGCACGCGCGCGCAGGACGGCGGACGAAGCGGCGCCGAAATTCGCGTGCGACAAAGACGCGCCGTCGCGCCGATGAGCGGACGCGACGACGCGGCGTTCTGCGAAAAGCGGGCCTTACCGGGCCTGCTGCTGGCTCCTGGGCGTCCGCGTCCTGCGCGGCGTCTGGCTCGCTTGCGACCGCTTACCGTCGTTCTGGAAGAAGCCCTGCGCGTTGGTTGTCGCGCCCTTGCCGGCGAAAGCCGGCGCATCGATCAGGAGGGCGCCGCCGCCGACGCTCAGTCCGACTGCAAGCGCGATTGCCTTTCTCATCACGTCCCCCCGGTTGATCCGCGGCCGCCTCGGACCGCGCCGGATTTCAGCATGAGCCTGACATGGGGCCAAGAGATTTCTCGGATGGCGGAGCGCGCGCCGTCATGAGCCGGCGCGCATCCGTCCGGCAGACCCGGACAGCCCAGGCGCTGTTCGTCGGATCGCTGCTGTTCTTCGCGGCGATGATCGGCCTCATCCGCTATCTCAAGCACAATCAGGAGATCGCGGCGCAGCAGGCGACGCTGCCCAAGATGACGTCCTACGTGATGGACGAGGCGCGTCTGATCGCGCCGGACGAGCGCGCGCGCCTGAACGAGCGATTGCGCGCGCTCTACAATGCCGACGGGCCGCAGGTCGTCGTGGCGACGATCCCGCGCGTAACCGCGGGGTCGATCGCCGAAGACGCGATCGGGCGCGCGCGCGCCTGGCGCATCGGCCACGCCGGACGGAACGACGGCGTGCTTCTCCTGATCGCGGAAAGCGAGCGCAAGGCGCGGATCGAGGTCGGGTACGGGCTGGAGGGATTGCTCACCGACGCGGTCACGCGCCTCATCATCGCAAACCGCATGGAGGGGCATCTGCGGGCCGGCGAATGGACGGAAGCCGCGCGCGGCGGCGTCGAGGGCGTTCTCGACGTGGTCGGACAGGCGGTCGTCGCGCCGAACGCGGGACGCGGCGACGGCGAGCAAACGGGCGAGCCGCTGATCTGGACGATCGCGGCCGGCGCGGGCAAGGCGATCGTCATCATCTTCTTCCTCGCCGTCATGGCGCTGTTCTTCGTCGTGCTGTTTCTGGTGGCGCTCAGCATTCTGCAGACGATCCTGCTCGCCATTCCCGGCGTCGCGCCGCGGCTCAAGGCCTCGAAGCGATGGAGCTGGATCGCCAGGCCGCTGCCCGTGCGCGCTGGCGGCGGCTCCTCGGGTTCCGACAGTTCGAGCGGCAGCGGCTGGTCCTCGAGCTCGAGCAGCAGCAGCGATTCCAGCAGCGACTCCGGCGGCGGCGGCGATTTCGGCGGCGGCGGGTCAAACGATTGAGCGTGGGTTGATCGGCATGGCGCGCGCGTCCATCATTGCCGCAATGACCGGCCTGTCCGTTTCGTCGCGCTCCATCGTCGCGACGCTCGCTCTCTCGCTTTTCGTCGTCTGCGCGTCGCGCGAAGCACGCGCGGAAATCAAGCTGCCGCCACATGTCGCCGTCGAGCGCGACATTGCCTACGGCGCCGCCGAGGACGCCAAGCTCGATCTTTATCTTCCGAAGGAGCTTGCCGGCGCGGGCCGGCCGCTGCCGACGGTGCTGTGGGTCCACGGCGGCGGATGGGCGGGCGGCAGCAAGAATTATGTCGCGCAATATGCCGCCGCGCTCGCCGCCGGCGGCTTTGCGGTCGCGGCGATGGACTACAGTCTGCCGCCGAAGGCGATCTATCCGACGCCCGTGCGACAGGCCTTCGAGGCGCTCGCCTTTCTCAAGCGCGAAGCGGCGCGTCTGCATGTCGACGCCGCGCGCTTCTTCATCGCCGGCGATTCGGCGGGCGCGCAGATCGCCGCGCAGGCGGCCGCGGCGACGACGTCGCCCGCCTATGCGCGGCAGATGCAGATCAAGCCGACGATCGCGGCAAGGGCGCTCAAGGGCGCGCTGCTCTATTGCGGCGCCTTCGATCTTTCGACGATGGGATTTGCGGGACCGATCACGTCCAAGCTCGACGGCCCGCTCGCCCATTACGCCGGCACGCAGACTTTTCGCGCCGATGCGAAGTTCGCCACCTTTTCCGTGGCGCGTTACGTGACGCGCGCCTTTCCGCGGACCTTCATCACCGCCGGCAATGACGACGATTTCGAGGATCAGTCGCGCGCCTTCGCGGCGCGTCTGAAGAAACTCGGGGTGAAAGTGGACGAACTGTTCTTCGACGAGGGCTTCACGCCACGCCAGGGACACGTCTATCAGTTCGCGCTCGACCAGAAGGCGGCGCAGGAGTCCGTCGAGCGCTCCGTCGACTTCAT
>JAXMDA010000012.1:0-74031 GCA_046349085.1 Rhodoblastus sp. | reverse complement strand
TTTCGATGACGCCGTCGAGATTTTCGAATAGCTCGGCATTGCGGAACCGGAGGAAGGCGTAACCTTCGGCTTCGATCCTTTTCTGACGCTGGGCGTCGGGGCCAGTTCTTCATCGGTCGAATGCGTCGCGCCATCCAATTCGATGACCAGCCGCGCCTCGTGACAGGCGAAATCCACGGGGAGGGGGTCGGGGAATCTTGCGAGGGTTGCGTTCCGATGACAATCGCCAATCTCGCAGGGTTTCCCGACCCCCCACCCTAACCCTCCCCCTCAAGGGGGGAGGGAACTAGAGTCGCGCAAAGTTATCCAGTCCGCTCAATTCTTTCCAACCCGCCCATGTACCCTCGCAGGACCGCCGGCACCGTCACCGAGCCGTCGGCGTTCTGGTAATTCTCCAGCACCGCCACCAGCGCGCGGCCGACGGCGACGCCGGAGCCGTTGAGCGTGGCGACGAAGCGCGGGCCTTTTCCATCCGCCGGCCGGTAGCGCGCGTTCATGCGGCGCGCCTGGAAATCGCCGCAGACCGAGCAGGACGAAATCTCGCGATATTTGCCCTGCCCCGGCAGCCAGACTTCGAGGTCGTAGGTCTTCTGGCTGGCGAAGCCCATGTCGCCGGTGCAAAGCACGACCTTGCGATAGGGCAGCTCCAGCAATTGCAGGATCTTCTCCGCGCAGCCGGTCATGCGCTCGTGTTCTTCCAGCGCCTGTTCGGGCGTCGTGATGGAGACGAGCTCGACCTTGTAGAACTGGTGCTGGCGGATCATGCCGCGCGTGTCGCGGCCGGCAGCGCCGGCTTCTGCGCGGAAGCAGTAGGTGCCGGCGGTGAGACGCAGCGGGAGTTTGGCTTCGTCGATGATCTGTCCGCGAACGAGATTGGTGAGCGGGACTTCGGCTGTGGGGATGAGCCAAAATTGCGTCATCTCCGGTACTTCACGAAAATCGAACCGGTTGAAATAATTGCCGTCAATGAGCTCCTTCATTGAGACTTCGTCGATTGGCTTGCCAAGGTCCTTCGCTGCGGCCCTTCGAGCCTGAGCCTCAATGTTCTCATACATCTCATCGTTACTGATCAATCGGCCTGCGCTGAACTGATCCTCGCGAAACTTCGGCAATTGCGCCGTCCCGAACATGGCGTCGTCGCGCACCAGCAGCGGCGGCGCCACTTCGCTGTAGCCGTGCTGATCCGTATGCGTGTCGAGCATGAATTGCGCGAGCGCGCGTTCGAGGCGGGCGAGCTTGCCCTTGAGAACGACGAAGCGCGCGCCGGAAATTTTCGACGCGCTTTCGAAATCCATCAGGCCGAGCGCCTCGCCGAGGTCGAAATGCTCTTTCGGCTGAAAAGCGAAGTCGCGCGGCGTTCCCCATTTGGAGACTTCGACGTTGTCGTGCTCGTCCTTGCCTTCGGGAACCTCGCCGAGCGGCGAATTCGGGATTTCGGAGAGCGCGTCGTTCAACGCCTCGTTCGCCTCGCGCTCGGCCTGCTCCATGGCCGGCCAGTTTTCCTTCAGCGCGGCGACTTCCGCCTTCAGCGCGTCGGCCTTGGCCATATCCTTCTCGCGCATGGCGAGGCCGATTTCCTTCGACGCCGCATTGCGGCGCTCCTGCGCGGTCTGCAGTTTGGCGATTGCCGCGCGCCTGTTGTCGTCGAGGGCGATGAGATGATCGGCGAGCGGCGGCAGGTTTCGGCGCTCACGGGCGCGGTCGAAGGCGGCCTTGTCGTCGCGGATGGCTTTGATGTCGAACATCTGAAATCTCGAAAGCGTCCCCTTCTCCCATGAAATGGGAGAAGGTGGCCCTCGCATCAGCGAGGGTCGGATGAGGGTCCAGCGATTGCGGATGCGGAAAAGTCCCTCATCCGTCGCGCTGCGCGCGCCACCTTCTCCCGCAAGCGGGAGAAGGGGTCAACACCCGAGCCGTCATCCACGCCAAGCGGCTCCGAAGGAGCGAGGCAATGGGCGAAGTTGGTTTGAGCGGCCTGTCGTGGATGCCCGCGGGCATGACGGCGAAGGTCAATCCGCCTTTTCGGCCGCTTCCTGCGCCCGCTTCTTCTCGATCATCCCGACCGAAATGATCGAGGCCTCGTAGAGAAGCACGCCGGGAATGGCGAGGGCGAGCTGGCTGAACACGTCGGGCGGGGTCAGCACGGCGGCGATGACGAAGACGATGACGATGGCGTAGCGGCGGTTCGAGCGCAGAAAGGCCGTGTCGATGATGCCGACGCGCCCGAGCAGGGTCAGCACCACCGGCAACTGGAAGACGATGCCGAAGGCGAAGATCAGCGTCATCACCAGCCCGAGATATTCCGACACGCGGGGCAGCAGTTCGATCTGCGCCTTCCCCGGTTCGTTGGCCTGCTGCATGCCGATGAAGAAATGCAGCAGGTTCGGCATCACCACGAAGAACACCAGCAGCGCGCCGGCCAGGAAGAACACGGGCGTGGCGAACAGATAGGGCCGGAAGGCGTCGCGCTCGTTCTTGTAGAGACCCGGCGCGACGAAGGCGTAGATCTGCGAGAAGATGACAGGACAGGACAGGAAGGCGGCGGCGAACATCGCCACCTTGATCTGCGTGAAGAAGAATTCCTGCGGCGCCGTGTAGATCAGCTTCGCCTCGGGACCGGCGGCGTGCTGATAGGGCAGCACCAGCAGGTTGTAGATGTTCTTGGCGAAGAAGAAGCAGACGATGAACATCACGAGAAAGGCGACGAGCGCGCGGATCAGGCGCTGGCGCAGTTCGATCAGATGCTCCATCAGCGGCGCGCGGGTGGCGTCGATATCGGCCTGGCTCATGCGCTCTTGTCCGCGAGCTTGGCGGATTCGATTTCAGGCCCGCGCGCTTCGGCCGTGTCCGCTTTCGGCGGCTCGATCGCCGGCGCCTCCTCGAAAGCGGCTTCCACCGCCAGCCTGTCGGGCGGCGGGGCGTGCTCCTCGATGTCGAGGCTGGCGATCTCGGGATTCCCGGTCGCCGGCGCGGATGGCCCCTCGCCCTCGACGGCCGACGTGATCTGTTCCTTCATGTCGCGGATGGGATCGAAGGCGACGTCGACCTTGGCGAGATCGGCGACGCTCTCGACCTCCTTCTTGAGGTTCTCGACGTCGGCCTCGCGCATCGCCTCCATGAACTGGCCCTGAAACTCGTTGGCCATGCGGCGCATCTTGCCCACGGCGTTCCCAACCTGCCGCAGCACGCGCGGCAGGTCCTTCGGCCCGATCACGATGAGCGCGACCACGCCGATGACGACGAGTTTGCCGACGTCGAAGTCCAGCATTCTGTGGCGACCCCGCGCGGGCCGACGGGCGCGCGATCAGACCTTGCGCGCGTCGGCGGCCTTGTCGACCGTCGCGGCGGCCTGGTGGTCGATGGTCTTCATGGGCTCGGCGGGCCGCTGCGCGGCCTCTTCCTTGTCGTCCTCGGCCATGCCCTTCTTGAAGGACTTAATGCCCTTGGCGACGTCGCCCATGATGTCGGAGATCTTGCCCTTGCCGCCGAACAGCAACAGCGCGACGCCGCCGACAATCAGCCAGTGCCAGATCGAAAAGGAACCCATGTGCCAACTCCCTCAGGCGATTCCGGCCGCGCCGGCCCTCGCCTCCGCCGGGCGGGAACGCGCGGCGGCTTTGGCCGGAACCTAAGACGGCGAAACGCCAAAAACAAGGCGAGCGCGCCCGCTTAATGCGAACGGGGTTGATGGCGGCGCCCCGCGCGCTATCTCGCCCCCCACGACGGCCTCGACCGAGGTCGCGACGCCGCAGATGTCAGCAAGCGCCCGGCCGAACGCCGCCTCCCGCACGGAGACACGTTATGGCTATCCTGGCTGAACCGGGGCCGGCCGCGCTGCTCACGACAGACGAACACAGGCGCCAGTTGCGCCGCGCCGTCATCGCCAGCACGATCGGCACCTCGATCGAATGGTACGATTTCTTCCTCTACTCGATCGTCACGGGGCTTGTTTTCGCCCCCCTCTTCTTCCCGAAATCCGACCCGCTGACCGGCACGCTGGAGGCCTTCGCGATCTACGCGGTCGGCTTCGTGGCGCGGCCCGTCGGCGCGGCGATCTTCGGGCACTACGGCGACCGCCTCGGCCGCAAGGCTGCGCTCATCGCCACGCTGCTGCTGATGGGGCTCGCGACCTTCGCGGTGGCGCTCGTGCCGACCTACGAGCAGATCGGCGTGTGGGGCGCGGTCATCCTGACGGTCCTGCGCGTCATCCAGGGGATCGGCGTCGGCGGCGAGTGGGGCGGCTCGGTGCTGCTGTCGATGGAATGGGCGCGCAGCAACGAATCGCGCGGCTTCATCGCCTCCTGGCCGCAGTTCGGCGTGCCGGTCGGCCTGTTCGTCGCCAATCTGGCCGTGCTCGCCTTCAGCGGCATGTCCGGCGAGCAGTTCCTCGCCTGGGGGTGGCGCGTCCCGTTCGCGCTGTCGATCATCCTCGTCGCGGTCGGCCTCTACATCCGGCTCGGCATCGAGGAGACGCCGACATTCCGGCGCATCGTCGACGAGCAGCGCGTCTCCCGCACGCCGCTGCGGGAGGTGCTGCGCACCCATCCCGGCCAGATCGTGCTCAGCGCGCTGGCGCGGATGGCGGAGCAGGCGCCCTTCTACATCTTCACGGCCTTCATCTTCTCCTACGGCACGGGCCATCTGAAGCTGAACCGCGATTTCCTGCTGCTCGCGGTCCTCGCGGCCTCCGTCGTGTCCTTCTTCGCGATTCCGTTCTTCGGCTGGCTGTCCGACCGGATCGGCCGCAAGGCCATGTACATGATCGGCGCGGCGGCGACGGGCGCCTTCGGCTTCCTGTACTTCCGCATGATCGACACGGCGGCGCCGGCCGTCGTCTTCATTGCGATCCTGGTCTCGCTGATCCCGCACGACATGATGTACGGGCCGCAGGCGGCGCTGATCGCGGAATCCTTCAAGGGCCAGACGCGCTACAGCGGCGCCTCGCTCGGCTACCAGCTCGCCTCCGTCATCGCCGGCGGGCCGGCGCCGCTGATCGCCGCATGGCTGATGGGCCATTACGGGACTTCCGCCGCGATCGCCGCCTACATCCTCGCCTGCGCGCTGATCTCGCTGGGCGCGGCGGCCCTGATGACGGACTACACCGGGCGCGACATCGACACGGCCGAGCGCGCCCCGCCCGTCCACGCCTGAGCGGCGGCGAAATGCGCTACCGGCGCGCGTAAACCGGCTCGACGTGGGCGATCTCGCCGTCCGGCCCGCGCGCCAGGCAATAGCCGGACGGCTTCGGCGTCCATGCCGCGACGTCCGGGCGCTCGATGCAGGCGGGATATTCGTCGAGGCATCTCGCCTGCGTCGGGAAAGCGCCGCCGCCGGTCCGCCCGGCGGCCAGCGCCTCCGGCATGGCCCTGGCGCAGAAGGCCGCGCCAAACTCGGTCCGGCACTGTTGCTCATCGGCCACGACGGCGCCGCCGGGACAGGCCGGCTGCATCAGCCGCCAACCCATGAAGGCGGCGACGGCGACGATGAAAGCAATGACGAAAGGCATTTGAACACAGTCTCTTGCGCGCCATCTCTTCAGCGCAGCCGGAGCGTAAACGCATGCGGGCGGCGCGCAAGGGTTTCGTAGGCTTAACCGGCATTAGCCCAATTTGCGGCGCCGTTCGGTAAGGACGCGGCGCGATCAATGGACGCAACAAAGGCGTCCAAACCATGCGCAAGCCGCTTCCGCTCCTCCTCCTGACGACAGCCCTGGCGCTGTCGCCGGCGCTCGCGCTGGCGGAGTCGCGCGCGGTCGAGCAATCCCGCTTCATCAACGGCACGGTCGGCGCCATCGCCGGCGCGATGGTCGGCGGTCCGATCGGTCTGATCGCCGGCGCGGCGCTGGGTTATTCCGTCGGGCCGGAGATCGCGGGCCCGCAGCCCACATTCGGGCCGAGCAAGAGAGCAGCGCGCCGCACCGCGCGCCGCACCAGGCATCGCGCGCGCAGCACGAAGATCGTGCTCGACTGCGCCAACCAGGCGAACCAGGAAAATCCGGCCTGCGTACACTTGTTCGCGCAACGCCAGCAGCAGCCGCAGATGTACGGGCAGCAGCCGATGTATGCGCAGCCGATGTACGCGCAGCAGCCCGTCTACATGGCCCCTGCGCAATCGGGCTATTCGCCTGTTCCCCGCCAGGCTCCGCAGCAGGGTGTCGACCCCCGGCAGCGCATGTTCAACCCGCAGCAGAACCCGCTGGTGCCGCCGCCGACCGCTTTCGGCGACGGATCGCAATATTCCGCTGCGCTGTCCGGCCCCAATGCGCCGGGCCAGCAGGGCGCAAGCGGCGGCTATTCAAACGCCTATTCCGCGCCCGCGCCGCAGGGCTACGGCTACGGACAGGTGCGCGCCGCGCCCGTCCCCGTGCCGCGCTGAGCCTGGCCGATCTCCCTCCTCTCGGGGCTAGCGTCGGACCCTTGCAGGGGCCGCCCCAGCATTGGCTGGCCGGCATCCCGTGCGACCGCACCGGATTTTGGCGCCGCGCTGATAATTCAGCGGGGTAGACACGCGCGCCGAGGCATCCGTCGGGACCGCGAGCGCCAACGCGCTCAAAATCGCGCCTCGAAGCAGATCACGTCTTGAGTCCATGTCGATACTCCCGGCAGCGGCCGTCGAAATTCCGGCCACGCTACAGCTTCTGCCGCGGCGCCGGCGCAGTCAATGGGGCAAGCGATTGGAGACCGGCGAGGCCCAGTCGAGCGCGGTGATCGACAGATAGCCGCCGATCCAGGCGCCGATCGCCGCAAACAGCACATAGGCCCAATTCGACGTGTAGCTGATGACGGCGAAGGCCGAGAGCAGATACCAGCACGACGACCACGACGCCGCCGCAACGCGCTTGCGCGCGCCCACCGCGGCGTTGAAGAAGACGTAAGCGGCGTCCGTGACCGCCGTCGAGGCGACGACGCCGAGGGCGATGAGGGGATCGACGGGCGGCAGGTTCGCGAGCAGGGACATGGGCCGGGCCTCCGGTGAGGCGGCAAGCCTATCGCCTGCCCTGCCCGGTCAATAGTGCGGCGGCGGCGGCTCGGGCTCGCTGCGCGCGGGAAATGAGTTGCGCACTTCCTCGCGCAACATCTTCAATTCGCGCTCCAGCGCGTCGATCTTCCGCCACTGCGCGGTGACGGTCTCGTTCAGCTCCGCAATCGTGCGATCCTGGTGCGCGATGCGGATTTCGAGGGCGTGGATAGGGTTGGTCACACCAACCGGCTCTGCGTCTTCGCCGCCTGGATGAAGCTCGCGAACAGCGGATGCGGCTCGAAGGGGCGGCTCTTCAGTTCCGGGTGATACTGCACGCCGATGAACCAGGGATGGTCGGCATATTCGACCGTCTCGGGCAGCAGGCCGTCGGGCGAGAGGCCGGCGAAGATCAGGCCGCATTCCTCCAGCCGCTCGCGGTAGGCGGTGTTCACCTCGTAGCGGTGGCGGTGGCGCTCGGAGATTTCCGTGTCGCCGTAGATGCCGGCGATCTTCGAGCCCTCCTTCAGCCGCGCCTTGTAGGCGCCGAGCCGCATCGTGCCGCCGAGATCGCCCTGCGCGCCGCGCTTTTCGAGCTCGTTGCCGCGCATCCATTCGGTCATGAGGCCGACGACCGGCTCCGGCGTCGCGCCGAATTCGGTGGAGCCGGCGTTGGGCACGCCGGCCAGCGCGCGCGCCGCCTCGATGCAGGCCATCTGCATGCCGAAGCAGATGCCGAAATACGGCACTTTTCGCTCGCGCGCGAAACGCGCCGCCAGAATCTTGCCTTCCGAGCCGCGCTGGCCGAAGCCGCCGGGCACGAGAATGCCGTGGACATGTTCCAGATAGGGCGCGGCGTCGCGGCCCTCGAACACCTCGCTCTCGATCCAGTCGAGATTGACCTTGACGCGATTGGCCATGCCGCCGTGCGCCAGCGCCTCGATCAGCGACTTGTACGCGTCCTTCATGCCCGTGTACTTGCCGACGATGGCGATGGTGACCTCGCCCTCCGGATTGTGGATGCGTTCGGAGACGGCGTTCCAGCGGCTCATGTCCGGGCGCGGCGCGGGCTCGATGCCGAAGGAATGCAGCACTTCGCGATCCAAGCCTGCGGCGTGATAGGCGGCCGGCACGTCGTAGATGTTGGAGGCGTCGCGCGCCTCCACCACGGCGCTCTCGCGCATGTTGCAGAACAGGCCGAGCTTGCGGCGCTCCTCCGGCGGGATCGGGCGGTCGGTGCGGCAGAGCAGGATGTCGGGCTGGATGCCGATGGAGCGCAGCTCCTTCACCGAATGCTGCGTCGGCTTGGTCTTCAGTTCGCCCGCGCTCGGAATGAAAGGCAGCAGCGTCAGGTGGATGTAGCAGGAATGCCCGCGCGGCAGATCGTTGCCGAGCTGGCGGATCGCCTCGAAGAACGGCAGGCCCTCGATGTCGCCGACCGTGCCGCCGATCTCGATCAGCACGAAATCCACGCCCTCGTTGCCCGACAGCGCGAACTCCTTGATGGCGTTGGTGACGTGCGGGATGACCTGGATGGTCGCGCCGAGATAATCGCCGCGCCGCTCCTTGGAGATGATGTCCTGATAGATGCGGCCGGTGGTGATGTTGTCCTGCTTGTTGGCCGGGCGGCCGGTGAAGCGCTCGTAATGGCCGAGGTCGAGATCGGTCTCCGCGCCGTCGTCGGTGACGAAGACCTCGCCGTGCTGGTACGGGCTCATCGTGCCCGGATCGACGTTGAGGTAGGGGTCGAGCTTGCGAAGACGGACCGTGTATCCACGCGCCTGCAGCAGGGCGCCGAGCGCCGCCGAGGCCAGACCTTTGCCGAGCGAGGAGACCACGCCGCCGGTGATGAAAATGTACCGCGCCATGGGATTTGAGCCGTATCCCTTTTGAATCGATTCGGGGAGCGCCGAATTGCGCTTCCCACATGTCCGTCTTGCGAGGCCCAAAAGAGAAGGGGCCGGTCGCCCGGCCCCTGCCCTGTTGGACTGTTACTGCGACCGCGGGACCGAGGGTCCGCCGGGCGCGGGCGCCGGCGCGGCGGGCTTCTGATCCTGCATCTTCTGCAGGTCGTTCAGCAGGCCGCCCTTGCCCTCCGGCAGCGGCGGCGGGACGTTGGCGCCGGCGGGCGACGTCTGGCCGGGCTTGGAGCCGTCGAAGATCGACTTCTGCTGGTGGTTCATGCTGGCCAGCACGGTCAGCGCGATCGAGGTCAGGAAGAAGATGGTCGCGAGAATCGCCGTGGCGCGGGTCAGCGCATTGGCCTGGCCGCGGCCGGTGAAGAAGCCGCCGCCGCCCCCGCCGCCGATGCCGAGCGCGCCGCCTTCCGAGCGCTGCAGCAGCACGACGACAACAAGCGCTGCGACCACCATGAGGTGGATGACGATGAGAACGGTCTGCATGTGATTTCCGAATTCGGGTCGGCCAGAGGCCGATATGGGCGGCCTTCTAGCCTATGCAAGGCGCGATGGCCAGCTTTAGCCGGGATCGCCGGCCTCCGGCCGGCATGCGGGCTGGAAGCCCGCGGTCCCGGCTACTTGTACACCCCCGCAATCCCCATGAAATCCTTGGCCTTGAGGCTCGCGCCGCCGACCAGCGCGCCGTCGACGTTCTTCACGCCCATCAGCTCGGCGGCGTTCTCGGGCTTCACCGAGCCGCCGTAGAGAATGCGGATGTCCACGCCCTTGCGGCCGTAGGTCTTTTCCAGCTTGGCGCGGATATGGGCGTGCATTTCGGCGACGTCGGCCGCCGTCGGCGTCAGGCCGGTGCCGATCGCCCAGACCGGTTCGTAGGCGACGACGAGATCGGTCGCAGGAAAATCCGGGTCCAGCGAGCCGTCGATCTGGCCGCCGACGACCTCGAGCGCCTTGCCTCCGACCCGCTCGTCCTTCGTCTCGCCGACGCAGACGATGGCGGTGAGCCCCGCCTTGATGGCGGCGGCGGCCTTTTCGCGCACGGCGGCGTCGGTCTCGCCATGGTCGGCGCGGCGCTCGGAATGGCCGACAATCACGTAGGCGGCGCCGGCGTCCTTCAGCATCTGCGCGGAAATATCGCCGGTATGGGCGCCCGAGACCCTGGCGTGACAGTCCTGTGCGCCGATGGCCAGCGGCGAGCCCCTGGCGGCGTCCGCGGCGGCGGCGACAAGCGTGAAGGGCGGGCAAAGCGCGGCTTCCGCGCGCCCCGCCCCGCCTGCCTTCACCGCGTCGCGAATGGCTTCCAGCTCGGCGAGCGCGCCCTTCAGGCCGTTCATCTTCCAGTTTCCAGCAACGAGCGGGCGAGGCGCGGACATTTCGGTCTCCCTAAACGATCTGCGGCGGGCGATAGCAGAAGCCGCGCTTCGCGCCAATGAGCCGTTCGCCGCAGTCGTCCTCAGGCGAGCAGCCGCCGCAGAACCTGCGCATGCGAATGGTCGAGGTCACGGGTCGCCGTCAGCAGGGTGACGCGCCCGGCGCGCTTCCTGAGCGCGGCCAGCGCCTCGGCCGCCGCCCCCTCCTGCAGTTCGGCGCGATACTTCTTCTCGAAGGCGGTCCAGCGCTCCGGCTTGTGGCCGAACCATTTGCGCAGGGGGCCGCTCGGCGCGATCTCCTTCGCCCAATCGTCGATGGCCGCCTCGTCGCGCGTCAGGCCGCGCGGCCACAGGCGATCGACGAGAACGCGATAGCCGTCGCTTTCCTCTCGGAGGTCGTAGACACGCTTGATGGAGACCATGCCGCCCATATATCGCGGCCGGCCCGCATTGCATCGGCGGGGCGCCCTCTATATGGTCCGCGCCGATTTTTCCGGAGGATTCACGTTGCTCGACGGCCTGCGCACGGCGTCTCAAAGCTGGTTCGGCAAGGCGATCATGACGATCGTCTTCGGCGTCATCATCGTGTCCTTCGCCATCTGGGGCATTGGCGACATTTTCCGCGGATTCGGCCAGGGCAAGCTCGGCACCGTCGGCTCGACGGAAATCTCGTCGGAGGCCTATCGCTTCGCCTACCAGAGCGAATTGCAGCGCTTGCAGCAACGTATGCGCCGCGTGGTGACCAATGACGAGGCCCGGCAGGCCGGCCTCGACCGTCAGGTGCTCGGACGCCTCGTCACGGAGGCCGCGCTCGACCAGAAGACGCGCAGCCTCGGGCTCGCCATGTCCGACGAGCAGCTCGCCAAGTCCGTTCAGACCGATCCCTCGTTCAAAGACCCCATAACCGGCGGTTTCGACCGCGCGCGCTTCGACGCCGTGCTGCGCGACAACGGGTTCAACGAACGCAGCTTCGTGCGCGAGCAGAAGGCCACCTACCTGCGCCAGGAACTCGGCGAGGCGCTCGCCGGCGCTCTGGAGACGCCGCAGGCGATGCTTGCCGCCGTAGACCGCTACCGCGGCCAGGCGCGCAGCGTGGACTATGTAATCCTGACGCCGACGAACGCAGGCGAAGCCGCGCAGCCGTCCGAGGACGAGCTCAAGAAATTCTACGACGATCGCAAGGCGCAATTCTTCGCTCCGCAATATCGCAGGATCGTGACGCTCGCCGTAACGCCGACGAGCGCCGCCAAGCCGGAGGACGTGTCCGACGCCGATGCGCAGAAGGTGTACGACACGGCCAAAGACACGCGCTTCGGAACGCCCGAGAAGCGCGATATCCAGCAGATCGTTTTCCCCAACGAAGCCGAGGCGCAGGCCGCCGCCGCCAAGATCAAGGGCGGCGCGAGCTTCGACAGCGTGGCGAGCGAACGCAAGCTTTCGCCCAAGGACATCGACCTCGGCTCGCTGACGCGCGCGCAGGTGTCCGACCCGGCGACAGCGGAGGCCGCCTTCGCGCTGAAGCCGGGCGAGGTCAGCGCGCCGGTCGCCGGCAAGTTCGGCGTGGCGCTCGTGCGCGTGACCGCGATCACGCCCGGCGTCGCGCGGCCATTCGCGGAGGTCGCCGGCGAGATCAAGGCGGAGATCGCGCGCGAACGCGCCAAGAAGAGCGTGCAGGTCCTGCACGACAAGATCGAGGACCAGCGCGCCTCGGGCAAATCGCTCGCGGAAGCGGCGAAAGCCGTGGGTCTCGACGCGCGCACGATCGACGCCATCGACGAGCGCGGCTTCGATCGCAACGGCTTGCCCGTTGCGGATCTCGTCGCGCCGGCCGACCTGCTGCGCGCCGTCTTCGCCTCCGACATCGGCGTCGACAACGAAACGATCTCGACCAGGGACAACGGCTATGTCTGGTTCGAAGTGCAGAAGGTCGATCCGCAGCGTCAGCTTTCGTTCGACGAGGTGAAGGACAAGGTCGCAGCCGCCTGGCGCGCCGACACCACCGACAAGCGCCTCGCCGACAAGGCTGCCGAACTTGTGAAGAAACTGCGCGACGGCGGGCAATTGTCGAAGATCGCGGCCGACGAAAAGCTGGAGTTGAAGCACAATTCCAACGTGCGTCGCACCGGCGCGGACGGATTCGAGCCGCAGGCGATCGTCGCCGTGTTCAACCAGCCCAATCATGGCGCGGGATCGGCGAACGCGCCGGGCGGCCGCATGGTGTTCCAGATTCTCGACACGGCGACGCCGGAGTTCAACCCGGATTCCGAAGCCAATCGAGACATGGCGAAGCAATTGAAGGCGGTGATCGCCGACGACCTGCTGACCGAATATGTGCAGCGCCTGCAAAAGGACTTCGGCGTGCGCATCAACGAAGCCGCCGTGCGCGCGGCGACGGGCGGCGGCGGCGACCAGTGAGCATCGAACCCGATTTCGCGGGCTTCTCACGCGAATACGAATCCGGGGCGGCGCAGCTCGTCTCGACGCGGCTCGTCGCGGATCTCGAGACGCCCGTCTCGGCTTTCCTGAAGCTATCGGCGGGCCGCAGAGGCAATGTCTTCCTGCTCGAATCCGTCGAAGGCGGCGCCGCGCGCGGCCGCTACTCGATGATCGGGCTCGATCCCGACATCGTCTGGCGCGCCAGCGCGGGGCGCGCGGAGATCAACCGCCGCGCGCTCACCGAGCCTGACGCCTTCGAGCCCTGTCCCGAGAAGCCGCTGGTCGCGCTGCGCGCGCTGATCGCCGAATCCGCCATTCCGCAGAAGGAAGGGATGCCGCCGATGGCGGCGGGCGTGTTCGGCTATCTCGGTTACGACATGGTGCGCGAGATGGAGCGTCTCGCGCCGGCCAAGCCCGATCCGATCGGCACGCCCGACGCGATCATGATCCGGCCGACGGTGATCGCCGTGTTCGATTCCGTGCGCGACGAAATCTCGATCGTCACGCCGGCGCGCGCGACGCAAGGCCTCTCCGCGCGCGCCGCCTACGACCGCGCGCTCGAGCGCATCGACGCCGTCGTCGCGCGGCTCGAGGGGCCGCTCGTGCACGACGAGACGACCGATCCGCATCTGCTCGCCGAAAAGCCCGTCTCCAACACGCCGGAGCCGCGCTTTCTCGCCATGGTCGAGAAGGCGAAGGAATACATTCGCGCCGGCGACATTTTCCAGGTCGTGCTGTCGCAGCGCTTCACCGCCCCGTTCACGCTGCCGGCCTTTGCGCTCTATCGCGCGCTGCGCCGCGTGAATCCCGCGCCCTTCCTCTGCTATCTCGATTTCGGCGGCTTCCAGATCGTCTGCTCCAGCCCGGAAATTCTCGTGCGCGTGCGCGCGGGCGAAGTGACGATCCGCCCCATCGCCGGCACGCGCTGGCGCGGCAAGACGGTCGCCGAAGACGAGGCGCTCGCCGCCGACCTGCTGGCGGATGAAAAGGAGCGCGCCGAACATCTGATGCTGCTCGATCTCGGCCGCAACGACGTCGGCCGCGTTTCCCGGATCGGCACGGTCGAGGTGACGGACCAGTTCACGATCGAGCGCTACAGCCACGTCATGCACATCGTGTCGAACGTCGTGGGCCAGCTCGACCCGAGGCGCGACGCCATCGACGCGCTGTCGGCGGGCTTCCCCGCCGGCACCGTATCCGGCGCGCCGAAGGTTCGCGCGATGGAGATCATCGACGAACTGGAAGTCGACAAGCGCGGCATCTACGCCGGCTGCATCGGCTATTTCTCCTCGACGGGCGACATGGACACCTGCATCGTGCTGCGCACGTCCATCGTCAAGGACGGCAAGATGCACGCCCAGGCCGGCGCCGGCATCGTCTACGATTCAGAGCCGACCTACGAGCATCGCGAATGCGTCAACAAGTCGATGGCGCTGTTCCGCGCGGCGGAAGAAGCCGTGCGCTTCGCGACCAAGGCCAAGCGCGGGCAGTAGGCGCGCCTCGCCACGCGTCCTCGTAATTCAAGAACTCTCACCCTGAGGAGCGCTTGAAAGGCGCGTCTCGAAGGGTGGCCGGGACACGTAACTCTGGATCATGCTTCGAGACGCCTGCTGCGCAGGCTCCTCAGCACACGACGCTGCTTGGCGTGGATGCCCGCGACAAGCGCGGGCATGACGGCGCGAACTAGAACCCGCCGCTCGTGAGCCGCAATATCCTGCACCCATCCCCCGCCTTCGCCGCCGGCGCATGGGGCGGGCGGATCAGCAGCGCCTGCGAGCGCGTGAAGATCGAGAGCAGCGACGAATCCTGCAGCGCGTGCGGCGTGGCCACCACGCGGCCTTCGGCGTCGCTCGCCAGCGTGGCGCGCAGGTAATCCTGCCTCTGGTCGTTCGCCTTCATATCGACGCCGAGGATTGCGGGCTGCGTCCGGTCGGCGCCGGCGTCGTGGTCGCCCGCGAGTTTGCGCACGAGCGGAACAAGGAAGATGAGGCTGCATACGATGGAGGACACCGGATTGCCCGGCAGTCCCATGATGTGCATGTCGCCGAGACGCCCGTGGATCAGCGGCTTGCCCGGCCGCATGGCGATGCGCCAGAAGCCGAGCTCCATGCCCTCTTTCGTCAGCGCCGACTGCACGAGATCGTGGTCGCCGACCGAGGCGCCGCCGAGCGTGACGAGAATGTCGGCCTCGACCTCGCGCGCCTTCGCAATGCCGCGCTCGAGCGCCTTGAAATCATCGCCGGCTATGCCGAGGTCGATCGCCTCGCCGCCGGCGCCTTCGACGTAGGCGGCCACTGCGAAGGGATTGGAGCAGACGATCTGGTCGGGCCCCGGCGTCTGGCCGGGCATGACCAGTTCGTCGCCTGTCGCCAGGATCGCGACGCGCGGCCGGCGCGTAACAGGGGCGGTGGGATGGTTCATCGCGGCGGCGAGCGCGAGTTCCGCAGGGCCGAGGCGCGCGCCGGCCTTAAGGCCAATTTCGCCGTCGCGAAAATCCACGCCGGCGCGACGAATGTGCAGGCCCTCGCGGATCGGCTCGCGCGCGCCGATGACGGCGCCGTCGGCGATGGCGTCTTCCTGAATGAGAATGGCGTCGGCGCCTTGCGGCACAGGCGCGCCAGTGAAGATGCGCACGCACTCGCCCGGCTTGACGCTGGCTGCAAAGCCCCGGCCCGCTGCGCTTTCGCCGGCCAGAAGCACGCGCTTCTCGGGGCTGGCGACATCCTCGGCGCGCACCGCATAGCCGTCCATCGCCGATACGTCGCAAGGCGGCTGCGTGCGGGTCGAGACGAGATCGCGCGCGAGCGTGCGGCCGAAGGCCTGGTTCAGCGGCAGGGTTTCGATCCCGGCGACGGGCGAGGCCCCGTCGAGGATCTTCGCGAGCGCGTCGGATACGGGGAGGAGATTCTTGGGGGCCATTCTCGATGCGCCTCTACGCAGCCAAGCGCCTCATCCCGAGGAGCCCGCGCAAGCGGGCGTCTCGAAGGATGGCCGCAATCCCCATGCTTCGAGACGCCTGCCGCGCAGGCTCCTCAGCATGAAGGTCGTGTTGGAGTATCACGCGTGAAACGCTGCGCATTCACGTCTCGCGCCGCCAGTCGCCGGACTTGCCGCCGCGCTTCTCCATGAGCGTCACGCCTTCGATGCGCATGGCGCGGTCGGCGGCCTTCAGCATGTCGTAGATCGTCAGGCAGGCGACGGACACGGCCGTCAGCGCCTCCATCTCGACGCCGGTCTGGCCGGTTGTCTTCGCCGTCGCCGTCACGCGCACGCCCGGCAGCGCCTCGTCGGCCTCGAGATCCACCGTCACCTTGGTCAGCGCGATCGGGTGGCAGAGCGGGATGAGTTCGGCCGTCTTTTTGGCCGCCATGATGCCGGCGATGCGCGCGGCGGCAAAGACGTCGCCCTTCTTCGCGTTGCCGGACGTGCAGAGCGCGAGCGTCTCGCGCGCCATGACGACGCGGCCTTCGGCAACCGCAATGCGATCGGTCGCGGCCTTGTCGGAAACATCGACCATCCGCGCCTCGCCGGCTTCGGACAGATGCGTCAGCCTGCTCACGAAGCGCCGGCCTTGGCGGTCTCGCCGACCAGCAGTTCGCGCGTGGCGGCGGCGACGTCCTTCTTGCGCATCAGCGTCTCGCCGACCAGGAAGGTGGCGACGCCCGCCCGCTCCAGCCGCACGCAATCGGCGTGCGTCTCGATGCCGCTTTCGGCGACGACGATCTTGTCCTTCGGCACTTTCGGCGCGAGGCGCTCGGTGGTCGCCAGATCGACCTTGAACGTGTGCAGATCGCGATTGTTGATGCCGATGAGGCGGGCCTCGAGCTGCAGCGCGCGCTTCAGCTCCTCCTCGTTGTGAATCTCGACCAGCACGTCCATGCGCAGATCGTGCGCGGCGGCGTTGAGCGCCTTGGCGGCCGAATCGTCGACCGAAGCCATGATGATGAGAATGCAGTCGGCGCCGTTCGCGCGCGCCTCGTACACCTGGTAGGGGTCGAGCATGAAATCCTTGCGCAGCGCCGGCATGACGGCCGCCTTGCGCGCGAGTTCGAGATTGGCGAGCGAGCCCTGGAACGAGGGCGCGTCGGTCAGCACCGAGAGACAGGTCGCCCCGCCCTGCTCGTAAGCCTTGGCGAGCTTGGCGGGATCGAAATCCTCGCGGATGACGCCCTTGGACGGACTCGCCTTCTTGATTTCGGCGATCAGCGCGATGCGGCCCTGACTGTGCTGCCGTTCGATCGCGCGCAAAAAGCCGCGCGGCGGATCGTGCTCGCGCGCCTGGCGCTCCAGCGTCTTGAAGGGCATCCGCACCTTGGCCTCGGCGATCTCGCGTCGCTTGTAGGCCTCGATCTTGCGCAGGACGTCCGGCATGGTCAGTGGCTCCCGTCGGCGTTGGAGACGGCGACGAGACGCGCAAGCGCGGCGCGCGCTTTGCCCTCGTCGATCGATCGCGCGGCGAGCGCCGCGCCCTCCTTCAGATTGTTGGCGCGGCCGGCGACGACGAGCGCGGCGGCCGAATTCAGGATCGCGATGTCGCGATAGGGACCGTGCGCGCCATCGAGCACCGCGGTCAGCGCGGCCGCATTGTGCGACGGGTCGCCGCCCTTGAGATCGGCGAGGCTCGCGCGCTTCACGCCCGCGTCTTCGGGCGTGATGTCGAAAGCGTGGATATTGCCGTCCTTGAGTTCGACGACATGGGTGACGCCGGTCGTGGTGACCTCGTCGAGGCCGTCGGCGCCGTGCACCAGCCACACGCGCTCGGAGCCGAGCGCGCGCAGGGTTTCGGCCATGGACACCAGCCATTCGCGCGAAAAGACGCCGAGCAACTGACGCTTCACGCCGGCCGGATTGGAGAGCGGTCCGAGAATGTTGAAGATGGTGCGCGTGCCCAGCTCCACGCGCGTCGCGCCGACGTGGCGCATGGCGGCGTGATGGGTCTGCGCCATCATGAAGCCGACATGCGCCTCGCGCACGCAGAGGGCGACGGCATCCGCGGGAATGCCGATCTTCACGCCGAGCGCGGTCAGCACGTCGCTCGCGCCGGAGCGCGAAGACGCCGCGCGATTGCCGTGCTTGGCGACGTGCACGCCGCAGCCCGCGACGATCAGCGCGGAGACGGTCGAGACATTGTAGGAGCCGTGGCCGTCGCCGCCGGTGCCGACGATGTCGATCGCGCCTTCGGGCGCGTTCACGCGCAGCATCTTTGCGCGCATCGCGGTCACGGCGCCGGTGATTTCCTCCACCGTCTCGCCGCGCACGCGCAGCGCCATGAGGAAGCCGCCCATCTGCGAGGGCGTGACTTCGCCCGACAGCATGTCGTCGAAGGCCGCGCGCGCCTCGTCCGAGGTCAGGCGCGCGCCGGTCGCAACCTTGGCCAGGTAGGGTTTGAACGAGTCCATCTCTCAGGCGGCCTTGCGTTGGGTGTCGTTCCAGCGCTGCGCCAGATCGAGGAAATTGCGGAGGATCGTCTTGCCGTGCTCCGAAGCGATGCTCTCGGGATGGAACTGTACGCCGTGCGAGGGGCGCGTGCGGTGGGAAAGGCCCATGATGAGCCCGTCGGCCGTCTCCGCCGTCACCATCAGTTCGGCCGGCAGGGTCTTCCGGTCCACGACCAGGGAGTGGTAACGCGTCGCCTTGAAGGGGCCGTTGACGCCGTGGAACACGGTCTGGCCAGTATGGCGGATCTCGTCGATCTTGCCGTGGATGGGCAGCGGCGCGCGGATGACGTCGCCGCCGAACGCCTCGCCCATGGACTGGTGGCCGAGGCAGACTCCGAACATCGGGATCGTCGCGCTCGCGGCGTGGATGAGGTCGAGGCAGACGCCCGCCTCGCGCGGCGTGCAGGGGCCGGGCGACAGAACGATGGCGTCGGGAGCGTCCGCGATGATGTCAGCGACCGAGCGCGCGTCGTTCCGCCACACCGTGACATCCGCGCCGAGAGAGCCCAGATAGTGCACCAGGTTGAAGGTGAAACTGTCGTAATTGTCGATCAGCGTGACTGATGGCATGGACTTCCCTGAATCTGCCCCGTGTTTTCGGTTTTTGGCGCGGGGAAGTCAACGCGAGGCGGGGCTAGAGCGCGCAGCGAAAAAGTGGATGCCGGTTTTTCGCGATATGCGCGCTCTACACTTTGGAAACGATCGGCTTTTCCGCATTTGAGCGATTCCACTCAAATGCAGGCCGATCCAAGCGCAAGCAGGGCGGGAAAGTGGCGCAGGACTGGGAAATCCGGCTGGTTTCGGCCTTCGCGATCTTCGCCGCCGTGGCGCTGTGGGAGGCGCTTGCGCCGCGACGACGCCTGAATTTCGGGCGGCTGAAGCGCTGGCCGTCCAATCTCGCCATCGTCGCCGTCGATGCGCTGGTCCTGCGGGCGCTGTTTCCCGTGGCGCTCGCGGGCGTCGCGCTGTTCGCGCAAGCGCGGGGATGGGGGCTGTTCAATGTCCTCGGCGCGCCGGCCTGGCTTGCGGGCCTCGCCTCGATCCTCGCGCTCGATTTCGTCATCTTCGCGCAGCATGTCGTCTTTCACCGCCTGCCCGTTCTCTGGCGGCTGCACCGGATGCACCATGCCGATCTCGACTACGACCTGACGACGGCGCTGCGCTTCCATCCGCTGGAGATCGCGATCTCCTTCGCGCTGAAGATCGCGGCCGTTCTCGCGCTCGGCGCACCCCCCTGGGCGGCGCTCGCCTTCGAAATCCTGCTGAACGGCCTCGCGCTGTTCAACCACGCCAACGCGACGCTGCCGAAAGCCGTGGAGCCGCTGGCGCGCGCCCTGATCGTGACGCCGGACATGCATCGCGTGCATCATTCGATCGAGCCGGCCGAGACGCATTCGAATTTCGGCTTCAACCTGTCGATCTGGGACCGGCTGTTCGGCCTCTATCGCGCCGCGCCCGCCACGGGGCAGGACGGCATGACCATCGGCCTGCCGATCCTGCGGGACGAGGCGGAATTGCGTCTCGACCGCATGCTGACGCAGCCGTTCCGGGATTAATCCCTCCCGGCGCCGCGGGGAGGGCGGCCGCCGGAGGCGGACGGGTGGGCTCGCCCGGGCGGCAATCAGTCCTCGCCCGCGCAGCTATGCTGCGCGACCTCCCCGCGAGCGGGGAGGTCTGGCGTCGCGCCCCTACCCGATGCCCAGCGCCGTCTTCGTCTGCCGCAGCATTTCCTGATGCGGCGAATAGGCCCGTCCGCCGATGACGCCGCCATCGACGACGATATCCGTCGCATTGATGAAGCTCGCGCGGTCCGACGCCAGGAACAGCGCGCATTGCGCGATGTCGTCGGGAAGTCCCGCGCGCGGAATGGGCTGCGCCTTCGCGAAGCCGGCTTTCATGCCTTCCGCGATCTGATCGGCCTGGCCGGCGTCCATGCCGAGCGCCTTGGCGAGAATGCCGGTGGCGATGGCGCCCGGCGAAATCGAATTGACGCGCACGTTGCTCTCGCCCAGCTCCATGCCGACGCAGGTGGTCAGGTGCTTCACCGCCGCCTTGGCCGCGCCGTAGATCATGGAGGAGGAATAGCCGGCCAGATGCGCGGCGATCGAGGCGTTGTTGATGATCGAGCCCGACTTCTGCGCGACCATGACGGGGGCGACATGCTTCATGCCGAGCATGACGGAGCGCACGAGCAGCGCCATCGCGGCGTCGAAGCCATCGACCGGAACGCCGGCGATGCCGCCCGTCGGCGCGGGGCCGCCGGCATTGTTGAACAGGCAGTCGATCCGGCCGTATTTCTGCTTCGTCTCGCCGACGACGCGGATCCAGTCCGCCTCCGAGGTCGCGTCGGCCGCCATGAAAAGCGCCTTGCCGCCCAGTTTTGCCGCCAGCGCCCCGCCCTCGGCCGCGCGCCGGCCGGTAAAGACGACGCTAGCGCCCTCTTCGACGAACAGTTCCACCGTGCGCGCGCCGATGCCGCTCGTGCCGCCCGTGACGATCGCGACCTTGCCCTCCACCAGACCCATGAAATCCTCCCTTTTCGCGAGGCAGGTTCGGCGAGGCGCGAAGCGGCGTCAACCACGGGCAATTGTGGGCATCGGCTTAATCGCCGGGCAACTTTCGCGGATTAGGCTGAAGCTCCCCACATTCTGCCGAGCGCCCCGCCATGAGCAGATTCGCGATCAATCCCAACGCTCCCCCGGTTCTTTCGGACAACGAGGACGAATGGCTCGACCGCGACCGCGCCGCCCTCGGCATCCTGGAGGAACAGGCGCCGGCGACGCCCGCCGAGCGGCCCGGCCTCACGCCGCTCGGGCCTTTGATGGTGACGCCGGACCCGCGCTATCGCCACGGCGACATCGACGCGGTCGAGGCGCAGCTCGCCCTTGCGAAGGCCGTGCGCGAGGAAGCCATTGCCCTGACAAGACCGCCCGCGCCCCGCATGGCGACCGAGCATCCGCTGATCGCCACGCTCATCGCCACGCTGCCTCCGCCGGGCGGCTGCTGGCCCGTGGCGGAGCGCGAAATCTGGCTGAACGCCGCCCGTTCGATCTTCGATATCGCTTATGTCGTCGTCGAAAGCGACGACCAGGCGCCGGAGGCGTCGTAGCGGCGCGCCCTCCTACGGCAGCGAATGCACGATGACCGGCCCGGCTGTCGCCTTCGCGTCGCCCGCCAGCAGCGGCCCGAGGTTCTTCTCGATCCAGGCCGTGGCGCGCTTGTTCGATTCCTCCGCCCCCTCCACGGTGTTGAACACGCTGATCGCGGTCACCGTGTCGTCGGAGGAATAGACGACGTAATAGCCGAGAAATCCCGGCACGCTCGAGACGATGGACACCGCGCCCTTCTTGATGATGCGCGCGAGTTCGTCGGCATGGCCGGGCTTGGCCCTGGCCTGGCGGATGGCGGCGTACATGTGGCCCTCCCCGTATCGGCGGGCGCGGACGGGCCCGCTCAGCCAGAGTATAGGCGCGGAATTGAAGGCGGCGCGACATAATCGCGTTGACAGAACACAGCGCGAACATATAGCGTTCTGTTCATGCTTTGTTTAAGGGTGCGATTCAGTTTAGGCGTGTTTGGGCAGGGCTGCCGATTCGACCGGCGCGCGAAAAGGGATCTGGGCACATGCTGACCCGCAAGCAGAACGAATTGCTGCGCTTCATCCACGAGCGCCTGAAGGAGACGGGGGTGCCGCCCTCCTTCGACGAGATGAAGGACGCGCTCGATCTGCGGTCCAAGTCCGGCATTCACCGCCTCATCATGGCGCTGGAGGAGCGCGGCTTCATCCGCCGCCTGCCGAACCGCGCGCGCGCGCTGGAAGTCATCCGTCTGCCGGAATCGGCCACGCCCGGCCCGGCGCGCGGCGGGCGTTTCTCGCCCTCCGTCATCGAGGGCAATCTCGGCCGGGTGCGCGCGCCCGCCCCTGCGGCGCAGGACGACGACGGCCCGGCGCATGTCTCGATCCCGGTCATGGGGCGGATCGCGGCCGGCACGCCGATCTCGGCGATCCAGAGCCGCAGCCACACCATTCCGATGCCGCCGGATTTCCTGTCGACCGGCGACCATTTCGCGCTGGAAGTGCGCGGCGATTCCATGATCGAGGCCGGCATTTTCGACGGCGACACGGTGATCGTGAAGAAGCAGGACACGGCCGATTCCGGCGATATCGTGGTGGCGCTGATCGACGACGAGGAAGCGACGCTGAAGCGCCTGCGCAAGCGTGGCGCCTCGATCGCGCTGGAAGCGGCCAATCCCGAATACGAGACGCGGATCTTCGGCCCCGACCGCGTGCGCATCCAGGGCAAGCTGGTGAGTTTGCTCAGGAAGTATTGAAGCGAGCGCAGGCAGCACGGCATTCGCCAAGCCAAACGGAAATGTCATTCCCGACGTGCGGCGCAGCCGCGTGATCGGGAATCCAGTCCCGGCGGCAGCGTCTGTAGAACTGGCCTCTGGATTCCCGCTTGCGCGGGAATGACAATTCTTCGTTACGGAACGGGTCCGCTTGGGCCGCGCCCGCACCGCCATGCGGCGCGACTTCCATGAAAGGTTGCACGCCGGCGGTCGCCGCGCCGGGACCGCCAGCCTCCGGCTGGCCCCGGCGGCACGTCGAGAAAGACGCCGGCCGGAGGCCAGCGGTCCCGGCTGGTCCCGGGCCGCCGCTCAATCCAGCCGGTCCAGCCCGCTGACTGCTTCGGGCGCTTCCGCGCGCTCCCCATTCTCGTCGACCGCCTCGGCCGCGGCGCGCGCCGGCCGGCGCTTCGGCGCCGGCGACCACGGCCTGTCCTCGCCGGACGCGCGCGCGGTCTGCATGATCGCTGTCTCGCCGTCAAAACGCAGCGTGATCGCGCCGGTCTCTTCCAGCTTCTTCCTGTCGATCACCAGCGGCGCGGCGCAGCCCCAGGGCGCATAGAGCGGCGTCACGACAATTCTCGCACGCAAACAGTCCTCGGCGAGACCGGCGTAGTCGGAGACGAGCGCCAGCGCGCGGCCGTCGGGCAGGCGCGCCGTGCAGCCGAGCTTGTCGCAGAGCCCGCCGCGCGCGGCGCGCGGTTCCCGGCCATCGGCGTCGGCGCGCAGCCATTGCTCGGAGGTGAAGCCCGAGAACCGCCCGATGGTCACGAGTTCCCCGTTTGCGCCGCGCACGGCGGCGCTCTCGCCGGTTGGCTGGATCGCAACGTCCCATCGCGGCCCGTGCGTCGCGCCGACGAGGCCGATGGCGAGAAAAGGCAGCGCCGTCAGGCGAAACAGATTGGTGCGCCAGATCGTCGCCGACAGAACGGCGAGGCTGAGGAAGGGCAGCGCCCAGGGCGCGAATTCGCGCAGATGCACGGTGGCGCCCGGCATGGCCGCGAGCATCCGCGCCGCCGCCAGAATGATGTCGATGCCGAGGCCGAGCCACAGCCATACCGGCCCGTCGAGCCCGAGCGGGTAGAGAGCCGAGCCTGCAAGCGCGGCCGGCACGGCGAAGAATTCGATGATCATCAGGGTAAGCGGATTGCCGATCAGCACATAAGGCGAAAGTTCGTGGAAATCGGCGGCCATGAACGAGGCGGTGGCCGACGTCGCGCAGATCGTGGCGAAGAGCACGGCGCCGAGCCCATGCCAGCGCGATTGCGAAATCCACGCCGTCCATTCGCCAAGCCGCCCGGGCCGCACGTTTCCGAGCGGCGCCGCCCGCGCGCGCGCCTGCGCGGCAAGGCGGGCCTCCCAGACCGCGACCAGCGCCGCGACCGCCGCGAAGGAAAGCTGGAAGCTCGCGCCCATCAGCGCCTCGGGCTCGACGGCGACGACGAAGACGACGGCGAGCGCGAGATTGCGCATGGACACCGAGGGCCGGTCGAACACGGCCGCCAGCAGCATGATGCAGGTCATGACCAGCGCCCGCTCCGCGCCGACGCGCGAGCCCGTGAAAACGTCGTAGGCGATGGCGCCGAAGATGGCCAAAACCGCCGCCCATTTCTTGATCGGGTAGTTCAGCGCCAGCGTCTGCGACAGCGCCAGCAGGCGCCGCAGCCCGACGAAGAAGATGCCGGCGACCAGCGTCATCTGCACGCCGGCGATGGTGATGATGTGGAAGATGCCGGCTTCGCGGATCAACTCCCGGGCCTCTCGCGAAAGATGGTCGCGCTTGCCCGCGACCATGGCCGCGGCGATGGCGCCGACGTCGCCGGGCATTCGCTCGGTCACGCGCTGCACGAGCGCATTGCGGAAACGGTCGACCGCGGCCGACAGGCGCAGCGCCAGCGGCGCAGGTTCGGGCGGCTCCAGCATCTCGATACGCCCGAGCGCGTTGCCGACGCCGCCGATCCGCATGAAGTAGGCGTCGCGCGCGAAATCGTAGCCGCCCGGCAGCGCGGCGCGCGACGGCGGCATCAGCCGGGCCTTGAGCGAAATATGCGCGCCCGCCTCGAAGTCCGGCGCACGGTTCGTCGTCAGCCGTACGCGAAAAGGCATGGAGGAATTGTCGAGATATTCCGCCGAGGTCAGCCGCAGCGTGAAGCGCGCGCCGGCGCGCCGCAAATCGACCTGTTCGACGAAGCCGGTGATCTCGGTCGTCATCGGGCGCGCGATCACGGGCGCGGCGACGCGCCATGTGCGCAAGCCCTGCGCGGCGAAGCCGGCCGATACGGCCGCGAGCGCGGCGGCGACGGCGAAGCCCGCGCGGCGCGCGCGCAGGACCCAGGCGAGCGCGCAGAACAGCGCCAGCGCCACGCCGGCCGCGGCAAGCGAGGGTTCGTGGTCGGCTGTGAGCGAAAGAATCGCCCCCGCGCCTGCCGCGACCGGCAGCCAGAGCGCGGGGCGGCGATAGGCGTATTCCTCCTCGAGCGCGGCGGCGAGCCGCTCCTGCGCCGCCCGAACGAAGGCAATGCTTCGCTCGCGCAAGCCGATCGAGGCTTCGCGCTGTCCCTGCGCATGACCTACGGCGACCTTCGCCACGCCCCAACCCGTCAATCGAACGCGTCATCGAAACGGCTGCCCGCGCCCCGCCCCTTTTGGCCCGGACCCGCCCATGTTACAGGGGCGCCCTTCGTCGCGCAGCGACGAAATTCGCTTTTTCCCGAACAGAGCGTCGCAGTCGCGGCTCTCGCTCCGCAGGCCGCCTATGTCCACCCCCGTCACCCGCTTCGCTCCCTCGCCGACAGGCTTCCTGCACATCGGCGGCGGCCGCACCGCCCTGTTCAACTGGCTCTACGCGCGCAAGACCGGCGGCAAGATGCTGCTACGCATCGAGGACACCGACCGCGAGCGCTCCACCGACGCCGCGATCAAGGAGATCATCGACGGTCTGGCCTGGCTGGGGCTGAAATGGGACGACGAGGTCATCTACCAGTTTTCGCGGGCGCCGCGTCACGCCGAGGTTGCGCAGGAACTGCTCGCCCGGGGCGCCGCCTATCATTGCTATGCGAGCGCGGAAGAGCTGACCGAGATGCGCGAGAGCGCGCGCAAGGAAGGACGCCCGCCCCGCTACGACGGACGCTGGCGCGCGGCGACGCCCGAACAGGTCGCGGCGGCGCAGGCCGAAGGCCGCAAGCCGGTGGTGCGCCTGAAGGCGCCGCAGACCGGCGAGACCGTGATCGAGGACGCGGTGCAGGGCCGCGTCGTCTTCCCCAACAAGGATCTCGACGACCTCGTGCTGCTGCGCTCCGACGGCACGCCGACCTACATGCTCGCCGTCGTCGTCGACGATCACGACATGGGCGTCACGCAGATCATCCGCGGCGACGACCATCTGACCAACGCCGCGCGCCAGACGCATATCTACGAAGCCATGGGCTGGACCATTCCGGCGTGGGCGCACATTCCGCTGATCCACGGCGCGGACGGCGCGAAACTTTCCAAGCGTCACGGCGCGCTCGGCGTCGACGCCTATCGCGCCATGGGCTATCTGCCCGCCGCCCTGCGCAATTACCTCGTGCGTCTGGGCTGGAGCCAGGGCGACCGCGAGTTCTTCTCCACGGAAGAGATGATCGAAGCCTTCGATCTCGCGCAGGTGCATCGCTCGCCGGCGCGCTTCGACTTCGTAAAGCTCGAGAACATGAACGGCCATTACATGCGCGCGGCCGACGACGCCGAACTGACGCAGGCGCTGATCGACACCCTGCCCTACCTGCCGCGCGGGCCGGAGAAGCTCGCGCTCCTCGACGAGACGAGGCGCGCGCAATTGCGCAAGGCGATGCCGGGCCTGAAGGAGCGCGCCAAAACGCTCGTGCAGCTCGCCGACAGCGCCGATTACCTGTTCGACCAGCGCCCGCTGACGCTGGAGCCGAAAGCCGCCGCGCTTGCGGAAAAGGGCCGCGCACATTTGAAGGCGCTTCACGCGCGCCTGTCCGCCCTGTCCGAATGGACAGTCGCATCGACGGAGGGCGCCGTCCGCGCAGAAGCCGAGGCGAGCGGCGCCAAGCTCGGCGATCTCGCGCAGCCGCTGCGCGCCGCGCT
Source organism: Rhodoblastus sp. (assembly GCA_046349085.1). Classification (GTDB taxonomy): domain Bacteria; phylum Pseudomonadota; class Alphaproteobacteria; order Rhizobiales; family Beijerinckiaceae; genus JAJXWB01. The sequence continues at coordinate 47,478 of JAXMDA010000012.1, read as the reverse complement.
GACCGGCAAGACGACGTCGCCGGGGATTTTCGACGTTCTGGAGACGCTCGGCCGCGAGGAAAGCCTCGGGCGGATCGCCGACAGCGCGGGCGCCTGAGCCGCGAGCCCAAGGCCGCGCCCCCGCTGAAAGTCGCAGGCGCGCGAAGCCCGCGCGCGCTTGAACCGGCCCGGGGGATGCGCTACCCATAATGCGATGCACAATCGCCGATAACGCGCGGCGCAAGCATGCCGCGACCGGCGTGCTTTTCGGCGCCCGCGGATGTTCGGCTCCAACACGCAGGGGCGAGCCATGACCGCAAGCACGGGCACGATCAAAGTCGGCGACGCGAATTACGAAGCCAAGGTCAAAGCCGGCAGCATCGGGCCGTCCGTGATCGATATCGGCTCGCTCTACGGCAAGACCGGCATGTTCACCTACGACCCGGGCTTCACCTCGACGGCGAGCTGCGAATCCCAGATCACCTACATCGACGGCGACGAAGGCGTGCTGCTCTATCGCGGCTATCCGATCGAGCAGCTCGCCGAGAACGGCGATTTCCTCGAGACCTGCTACCTGCTGCTCTACGGCGAGCTGCCGACCGCCGCGCAGAAGGCCGATTTCGACTATCGCGTGACGCGCCACACGATGGTGCACGAGCAGATGGCCCGCTTCTTCCAGGGCTTCCGCCGCGACGCGCATCCGATGGCGGTCATGGTCGCCTCCGTCGGCGCGATGTCGGCCTTCTATCACGACTCGACCGACATTTCCGATCCGCACCAGCGCATGGTCGCCTCCATGCGCATGATCGCGAAGATCCCGACGCTGGCCGCGATGGCGTTCAAATACACGGTCGGCCAGCCCTTCGTGTATCCGCAGAACTCGCTCGACTACACGTCGAACTTCCTGCGCATGTGCTTCGCCGTGCCCTGCGAGGAGTACAAGGTCAATCCGATCCTCGCGCGCGCGCTCGACCGCATCTTCATCCTGCACGCCGACCACGAGCAGAACGCCTCGACCTCGACGGTGCGTCTGGCCGGCTCCTCCGGCGCCAATCCCTTCGCCTGCATCGCGGCCGGCATCGCCTGCCTGTGGGGCCCTGCGCACGGCGGCGCGAACGAAGCCGCGCTGAAGATGCTGAGCGAGATCGGCACGGTCGACAACATTCCGAAATACGTCGCCAAGGCGAAGGACAAGAACGATCCGTTCCGCCTGATGGGCTTCGGCCATCGCGTCTACAAGAACTACGACCCTCGTGCGAAGATCATGCAGAAGACCTGCCACGAGGTTCTCGGCGAGCTCGGCATCAAGGACGATCCGCTGCTCGACGTCGCCGTGGAGCTGGAGCGCATCGCGCTGCACGACGAATATTTCGTCGAGAAGAAGCTCTATCCGAACATCGATTTCTATTCGGGCATCACGCTGAAGGCGATGGGCTTCCCGACCTCGATGTTCACCGTGCTGTTCGCGGTCGCGCGCACCGTCGGCTGGATCGCGCAGTGGAAGGAAATGATCGAGGACCCGCACCAGAAGATCGGCCGCCCGCGCCAGCTCTACACGGGCGCGCCGCGTCGCGATTACGTGCCGCAGTCCAAGCGCTGATCGAAAGCGCCGGTTTGAACCGGAAGCCGCGCGGAGCGATCCGCGCGGTTTTTTTTTCGTTCGCGACCGGGCGGCGCCGGACGCTTGGCCATGCAGGATTGATCTCGCCGGACAGTCGATGATTAAATTGATCATGACGTTGAAGGGCGACGCAGGCGGCCGGCGAGATCGGCCCTGACCCCGAGCCGAACGAGAAAGCCAGACCATGAGCAACGCCAAGCCCGTCAGCCGATTCCCCGTCCCCGCACTGTCGGACATGCCCGACGACATCCGCGAACGCATTCTCGCCGTTCAGGAAAAGTCCGGCTTCATTCCGAACGTCTTCCTCGCCCTGTCGCACCGACCCGACGAGTTCCGCGCCTTCTTCGCCTACCACGATGCGTTGATGGAAAAGCCCGGCAATCTGACCAAGGCCGAGCGCGAGATGATCGTCGTCGCCACCAGCAGCCTCAACCAGTGCCAATATTGCGTGGTGGCGCACGGCGCCATCCTGCGCATCCGCGCGAAAAATCCACTCATCGCAGATCAAGTCGCCAGCAACTACCGGAAGGCGGACCTGACCGACCGTCAGAAGGCGATGATCGATTTCGCTATCAAGGTTTCGACCGAAGCAAACAAGGTTGGCGACGGCGATCTCGACGTCCTCAAGTCGCACGGCTTCACCGAGGAGGACGCATGGGACATTGCGGCGATCACCGCCTTCTTTGGCCTGTCCAATCGCCTCGCGAACGTCACGAGCATGCGCCCCAACGATGAATTCTATGCGATGGGCCGTTGAGAACAGCCGGTTCTCAGCCCCTGCGGACCGGGACCCCTCGTCCGCCCCTCGCCACCTCCAGCACATTGCGCGCCGCCGCCATGCTCGGCGCTTCGCCCGTGGCGGGAACGAGCAGGCGGTCGATATTGCGAAACGCCTCGACCTGCCGGTCGCGTTGCGCGCCATGCGTGAAAAGCGGCGCGAGCGCATTCGCCAGCGCGACCTCGTTGCAGTCGCGCTGCAGGAATTCCGGCACGACGTTTTCGGCGAGCACGAGATTGGCGAGCACGATCGAGGGCACGTTGATGAAGTGCTTCGCCAGTTCCTCGACGCGCGACACCTTGTAGGCGACGACCATCGGCACGCCTGACAGCGCGAGTTCGAGCGTCGCCGTGCCGGACGCCACGAGCGCGGCGCGCGCGCGGCGAAAGGCGGCGAGCTTCGGCCGGTCGCCGAGCACGACTTCCGGCTTGTAGGGCCAGGAGCGCAGTTCCTCGCGGATGGCGTCCTCGAGATGCGAGACGGCGGGCAGGATCACTTCCATGCGACGGCCGTGCTGCGCGACGCGATGCAGCACCTGTCCGAACACCGGCATCAGCCGCTCGATCTCCGAACGCCGCGAGCCCGGCATCAGCAGGAACACCGCCGGATCAGATTCGCGTTGGCGCGCTTCGTCTTCGTTCGGACGGAGTTCGTCGAGATGCTCGACGAGCGGATGGCCGACGAAGACGCACGGCGGCCCGCCGAGCCGCTCGTGCGCCGCCGGCTCGAAAGGAAAGAGCGCCAGCACGCGGTCGACATAGGCGCGCATTTTCGGCGCCCTGCCCGGCCGCCACGCCCAGACGGACGGGCTGACGTAGTCGACGATGGGAATGTCGGGCGCGCGCGCGCGCACCTTGCGCGCGACGCGATGCGTGAAATCGGGACTGTCGATGATGACCAGCGCGTCCGGCTTCGCGGCGACGACAGCGCGCGCGGTTTCCTCGATGCGCCCGAGCAGGCGCGGAACATGCGCGATGATCGACGTGAAGCCCATGACCGCGATGTCTTCGAGCGGAAACAGGCTCGTCATCCCCTCGCGCATCATCGCCTCGCCGCCGACGCCTTCGATTGTCGCGTCGGGCGCGAGGCGTCGTAGCGCCTGCATCAGCTTGGCGCCGAGCAGGTCGCCGGATTTTTCGCCCGCGACGAGGAAGAGACGCATGGACTTCTCCGTCATTGCGAGCGCAGCGAAGCAATCCGGGGCCAGGTCGCCGCTCCCGGATTGCTTCGCTGCGCTCGCAATGACGACACGGGATGGCTCTCGTTCAACGATTTTCGCGCGGCCGGCACAGCGGCCTGTCGCCGCCTTCGCGCAGGAAGGCGACGAGCGCGGCGACATGCGCGTCCGCCCCCAATGTTTTTTCCGTCTCGTCGATGCGCGCGAGAAACGGCGCATCGCCTTCGAAGATGAGGCGATAGGCGCTTTGCAAGGCGGCGATGCTCTCGCGTGAAAAATTGCGCCGGCGCAGCCCGACGAGATTGAGACCCGCCAGATGCGCGCGATTGCCGAAGGCGAGACCGTAAGGAACGAGATCGCCCTCCAGACCCGAGAGTCCGCCGACGAAGGCGTGCGCGCCGATGCGCGAGAACTGGTGCACGGCGACGCCGCCGGAGAGAATCGCGAAATCGCCGACGCGCACGTGGCCCGCGATCATCACGTTGTTGGAAAGGATGACGTCGTCGCCGATGCGGCTGTCGTGTCCGACATGCGCATGGGCAAGCAGCGCGCAGCGGTCGCCGATGACGGTCGCCATGCCGCCGCCCTGCGTGCCGGGATTGGCGGTCGCGCCTTCGCGAATGACACAATCCGCGCCGATGGCGAGCGTCGAGGGCTCGCCGCGATATTTCATGTCCTGCGGCGGGTGACCGAGCGAGGCGAAGGGAAAGATTTTCGTGCGCGCGCCGATCCTCGTGCGCCCGGCGAGGACAACGTGCGAGACCAGTTCGACGCCGTCGCAGAGCTGCACGTCTTCGCCGACTGCGCAGAACGGCCCGATGCTCACGTCCGCGCCCAGCCGCGCGCCGGGCGCGACGATGGCGGTCGGATGAATGTCGGCGGCCACGCCGCGCAACTCAGGCCGTCGGCGGCGCGAGCATCGCGCTGATCTCGGCCTCGCAGACGAGCTGGCCGTCGACCATGGCGCGGCCGGAATACCACCACATGTTGCGTCGCTGGTTGAGCTTCTTCATGTGATATTCGAGCCGGTCGCCCGGCAGCACGGGCTTGCGGAACTTCGCCTTGTCGATGGTCATGAAATAGACGAGGCCAGGCTTCTCGCCCTTGCCGTGCGCCTGAATGCAGATGGCACCGGCCGTCTGCGCCATGCCTTCGATGATGAGCACGCCGGGATGCACCGGGCGCTCCGGGAAGTGTCCCTGGAAGTGCGGCTCGTTGATCGTGACGTTCTTGATGCCGACGCAGGATTCGTCGCCGTCGATGTCGACGATGCGGTCGACCAGCAGGAAGGGATAGCGATGCGGCAGCGACGCCAGAATCTTCTGGATGTCGAAGGCCTCGAGTTTTTTTGCTTCGCCTGCCGTTTGCGTCTCGCTCGTCACTTCACTTCTCCCTGCCCGCGCGGCGATCCGCTGCGGCGCGTTTCAGAAACAGGCGCAGATCCTGCGCCGGCGTCCCGCCGACGCTCGCGCCGGGGGCGACGTCGCGCATGACGCCCGATTGCGCGGCGATGCGCGCGCCGGCGCCGATCGTCAGATGCCCGGCGATGCCCGTCTGTCCGCCGACCATGACGAAATCGCCGAGTTCGGTGGAGCCGGCGACGCCGACCTGCGCAACGATCACGCAATGGCGGCCGACGACGACGTTGTGGCCGATCTGCACGAGATTATCGATCTTCGTTCCCTCGCCGACGATCGTGTCGCGCGAGGCGCCGCGGTCGAGCGTGCAGTTCGCGCCGATCTCGACATCGTCCTGGATGATGACGCGGCCGATCTGCGGCACCTTCAGATGGCCGCGGCCACCCAGCGCAAAGCCGAAGCCATCCTGGCCGACGCGCACGCCGGGATGCAGGATGACGCGGTCGCCGAGCAGCGCATGGCTCAGGCTGACGCCCGCGCCGATCGTGCAGTCGCGGCCGATGCGCACGCCGGCGCCGACGACGGCGTTGGCGCAGATGAGCGTGCCGGACCCGACCTCCGCTCCCGCGCCGACGACGGCGCCCGGCTCGACGTCGACGCCGGGCTCGAGGCGCGCGTGCGGATGGACCTGCGCCTGCGGCGAGACGCCCTTTGCGAAGATCGGGGCGGCGCGCAGGCTGTCGGGCACAAGGCGCGCGGCGAGCCGGGCGAAGGCGCGATAGGGATGGTCGACCACAAGCGCGGCGACGCCCGCCGGCGCGCGTTCGAAGGCGTTGGCGCGCAACAGGCACGCTCCGGCGCGGGTGGCCGCGAGTTCATCGCCGTAGCGCGGGTTGTCGAAATAGGCGAGGTCGCGTGGCCCTGCGCGCTCGAGCGCGGCCAGCCCCTCGATGCGGCGCGCCGCGAATTGCGAGTCGAATTCGGCGTTCGCCAGCGCGGCGATGTCGCCGACCGTCGGCGTGCTCGACAGGGTGAAGAAGAAGGGCTCGCTCATGCCGTCCGCAGGCTGGATCAGCCGGCATGTGAGCGGACTCGCTCAAATGCCGGAGAGCTGATCGGCTCCATAAGCGCAGAGCGCGCCTTGCGCGAAAGATCGCCTTCCACGCGCCCCACTCCGCCGGATGCGGCGGTGAGTCCTTATAGCGCCGCGTCCGCGTAGCGCCAACGCGTCGAAAGCAAATGCGGGCGCGGGACGCCGGCCAAACGAAAACGGCCCCCGAAGGGGCCGCTCGATGTCTTGTCGGCAGGGATCAGAAGCTGCCGCCGCCGGAGAAGCGGAAGAACTGCGTCTGGTCGTAGGCCGACTTGGAAAGAGCCTTGGCGAAGTCGAAGCGGATCGGTCCCATCGGCGAGTCCCAGAGCAGCGACGCGCCGACCGAGGTGCGGATCTTCTTGGTGTCGCCGCCGACCTGCAAGCAGGTGCCGGGACCGAACCACGGCGCCGTATAGGCCGGGATACAGCCGACAGCCGCCAGCGCCGGGGGGACGCCATAGAGGATCGCATCCTGCGCCGTCGTGAAGTTCGTGCGGCCGCTGTAGCCCCAGACCGTGCCGGCGTCGGCGAAGACGGCGCCCTTGAGGCCGAGTTCGCGCGGCATGCCGAAGATCGGGAACTGCGCTTCGAGCGAGGCGCCGAGGTACTTCGATCCGCCGAGCGAGTTGCCCTTGTAGTTGAACGGGTTCGAGATGTCGCGCGGGCCGATGCCGCCCGGCGCGAAGCCGCGCACCAGCGAAGGACCGGGGTTGAACTGGTCGGTCACGCGCAGGTGGTAGCCGCCGTATGCGCCCATGGCGCCGCCCTGGATGCGGGCAAAGGCGACGACATTGTCGAAAATCTCGCGATAGTAGCGAGCGTCGCCCGTGGTGCGCACGAACCGCGGGTCGCCGCCTGCGCCGGCCACGTCCACGTTGAGCGCGGCGTAGACGCCGTCCGTCGGCTTCTTCGGGTTGTCGAGCGTGCTGTAGGCGACCGTATAGCCGAACATCGACGTGATCGTCGTGCCCTGCTGCGCCTTGATCGCGATCGAGGCTTCGCCGTTGGTGGCGCAGTTCACGAAGATGCTGGCCGGGAAGAAGCCCGTCGGGCCGGGCGTAATGCCGGGGATCGGATAGCTACAGTCGTTGTAGGGGTGCGCCGTGTCGTTCGGGATCGTCAGGTAGGTCGAATAGATCGAATAACGCGGCGCGATGGTGATCTCGTCGGTGATCGGGATGCCCGCGCGCAGCGTGGCGCCCGCCGTCGTCGTGTTGTAGACGCTGTATTTCGACGTCGTGTTCTTCTTGACGTAGAGGTCGAAACCGACGGCCACGCGCGTGTCGAGGAAATAGGGCTCGGTGAAGTTGAACTCGAGGCCCTTGGTGCGCTGGCCGAGCGTGGCGGCGGCGCGAACGTACTGGCCGCGGCCCATGAAGTTGGACTCGCTGACCGAGACTTCCGCGATGAACCCGTCCGACGTCGAATAGCCGCCCGACACGGAGAAGTTGCCGGTGGGCTGGTCCTCGACCTCCACGTTGATGACCACGCGATCGGGCGAGGAGCCCGGCTCGTTGGTGATGCGGACCTTCTTGAAGTAGCCGAGGTTGTTGAGGCGGCGCTCGGCGCGGTCCATCAGAACGCGATTGTAGGCGTCGCCCTCGCCGATCTCGAACTCGCGGCGCACCACGTAGTCGCGCGTGCGGGTGTTGCCGCGGACATTGATGCGCTCGATGTAGACGCGCGGGCCCTCGTCGATGACGAAGTCGATGCTGACGGTCTGCGCTCCGGCGTTGCGGCCGCCGCGCGGGCGAACCTGCGCGAAGGCATAGCCGCGCCGGGCAAGCGCCTTGGTCAGCGCCTCGACCGACTTCTCGACGAGGTCGCCGTTGTAGATCTCGCCGGCCGACAGGCGGACCAGCGGCATCAGCGTTTCGCCGGGGACCTCCGGCAGATGCGACTGCACGGAAACATTGGACACGCGATACTGCGGGCCCTCGTTGATCGCGATGTTGACGACGTAGCCGCCCTGGGCAGGGTCGAAATGCGCCTCGTTGCCGACGACCTGGAAGTCGGCGTAGCCGTTCTTCAGGTAGTAGCGGCGGATCAGCTCGAGGTCGGACGAAATGCGATCGGGATCATAGACGTCGGTGTTCTTCAGGAACGACAGGAAGTTCATTTCCGTCGTCTGCATGAGGCCGACGAGCTTGCCGGTCGAATAGGCCTGGTTGCCCGAGAAGTTGATGACCTTGACGCCGGTCTTGTCGCCCTCGTCGATCGTATAGACGACGTCGATGCGGCCGTTCGGCAGATTGACCGTGCGATAGCTGACCTTGGCCGCGGCGCGGCCGGAGCGCTTGTAGATTTCCCTGATTCGCTCGACGTCCGCGGCGGCCACGGACGGGCTGAACGGACCGCGCGAGCGCAGCTGCAGCTCCGGACGGAGCTGGTCGCCCTTGACCTTGCTGTTGCCCTCGAAGGCGACGTTATTGATGATGTTGTTCTCGGAAACCTGAACGACGACGTTCGATCCGCGGCGGCTGACGCGCACCGAGGAGAACAGGCCGCTGTCGCGCAAGGCCTTTTCGCCCGCCGCCACGCCTGCGGCGTCCGTGCTGGTGAAATAGGAGCGCACCGTCTCCGAATCGACGCGACTGTTGCCCTGCACCGTGACCGACTGGGCGTGAGCCGAACCCGAAAGTCCCAGCCCTCCGACCAAAGACCCGACCAAGGCGAGGCGGGTCCAAATTCGTTGCGTACGATGCATTACGCCGATCCCTGTTCCTTCATGGCCGCCTTGGGCGACCGACCTCGCGCGCCAGAACCTGGGTTCCACGGCGCGCCAGCCGTTCAATCTTGAAAGGTCGAGCCTTTCACAGGCTCGACCGCACGTTGCTTCTACTCGGTTTACGTTAACCTGCAAATGCCGATCTACCCTTCAGCCGGCCTTTTTGGGCCGGCGTGGCCGACGCGACACAAACATGGTCAGCAGGCGGTTAACCGCGCAGGATCCACTTCAGGATCGGCGGGCCCAACCGGGCGATATCATTGTAGGTCGCCAGCACCATCAGGCCGCCGACAACGGCGATTCCGATGCGAAAACCGATCTCCTGGGCCCGTTCGTTGAGCGCGCGGCCCCGGATCCCTTCGATGACGTAAAAGAGGAGGTGGCCGCCGTCGAGCAGCGGGACCGGCGCAAGGTTAAGCAGACCGATCGAAATCGAGAGAATCGCCACCAGATTGAGCAGCGCGCTCACCCCGAGCTTGGCCATTTCGCCCGAGACCTGGGCGAGACCGGCCGGGCCGGAAAGCTGGTCGGGGCTTTCCTTGCCGATCATGAGGCCGCCGAGGTAGCCGGCCGTCTGGCGCACCACGAACCAGGTCTCCTGCCCCGCGAGCCTGAGCGAATCGACGAGGCCGTAGGTCTCGGTGCGCCAATCCTCGGGCTTGCCGCCTGCCTGGACGCCGAGAAGGCCGATGCGCGCCTTGCCGATCGGCGAATCCATCTCCTTCAGGCGCGGCGTCGCGGTCAGCGTCACGCCCTTGCCGCCGCGGTCCACGAGGAACGTCAGGGCCTGATCGGGCGAGGTGGTGACGATTCGCTGCAAGTCGTTGAAGCTGCCGATCTTTTGTCCGTCGATCTCAAGTACGAGATCACCCGGCAGAAAGCCCGCGACTTCCGCCGCGCTGCCAGCCGCCACGCTGTCGACGCGCGGGGTGAGCACCGCACGCCCGAGCGTGAAGAAGACCGCGGCGAAAATGAATATCGCCAGGATGAAATTGGCGATGGGGCCAGCGGCCACTGTCGCGGCGCGCTTCCAGATGGGCTGGGCGGCGAAGGTCGTCGCGCGTTCTGCCGCGGGCATGGCGTCGATGGCCGAATCGTCGGCCATGCTCGCGCCGTTGGCGTCGCCGTGAAACTTGACGTAGCCGCCCAGTGGCAAGGCGGCGACGCGCCAGCGGGTGCCGTGGCGGTCGACGAAGGCGAAGAGTTCCGGGCCAAAGCCGATGGAAAAGGCGTCCACCTTGATGCCGCAGCGCCGGCCGACCCAGAAATGTCCGAGCTCGTGCACGAAAACGACGATGGTGAGGACGAGGATGAACGGGATCACGTAGAGCCCGGTCGAGTACAACGCATCCAACATGTGGCCTCCGGTTTCGCCGCATTTCATCGCCGGGCCGAAGCGCGGCGAGGGCGAAATGGTTACTGAACCGTTACCATGCCGGATCGAGCTTTAGCGGCCAAGGAGGCCCGGGAACTTTCTCTGACAATATGGTCAACGGCCAGCGCCTCCTCGATGGAGGCAGGCTCGCGGGCGGAACCGTCGCGCGCGGCCTTCTCGCAGGCTTCGCCTACAATCCGGGCGATTTCGGGGAAGGAACATTCGCCCGCCAGAAAAGCGGCGACCGCGATCTCGTTGGCGGCGTTGAGCACGGTCGGCATCGCCCCGCCCTGCTTCAGCGCGTCCATGGCGACGGCCAGCGCCGGGAAACGCCCAAGATCAGGCTTCTCGAAGGTCAGCGTCGCGACTTCGGCGAGATCGAGCCGCTTGGCGTTGGTCCTCAGCCGTTCGGGCCAGCCCAGGCAATGGGCGATCGGCACGCGCATGTCCGGCGCGTAGAGGCTGGCGGTCACCGAGCCGTCGGCGAAAGCCACGAGTCCGTGGATGATCGACTGCGGATGCACCAGCACGTCGAGGCGGCTGACGGGCACGCCGAACAGGTGGTGCGCCTCGATCAACTCCAGCCCCTTGTTCATCATCGAGGCCGAGTCGATGGTGATCTTCTGGCCCATCGACCAGTTGGGGTGCTTGAGCGCCTGTTCGCGCGTCGCGCCGGCGATCTGTTCGGCCGTCCATGTGCGGAACGGGCCGCCCGAGGCGGTGATGATGAGCTTCTCGACGCTTTTCGCATCAGCGCCGCCGAGCGCCTGCCAGAGCGCGTCGTGCTCGCTGTCGAGGGGGAGAATGACGGCGTTGGTCTCGGCGGCCTTGCGCATGAAGGGGGCGCCGGCGCAGACGAGGCATTCCTTGTTGGCGAGCGCGATGGTGCGGCCCTCGGCCAGCGCGGCGTAGGTCGGCTCGACGCCGGCAGCGCCGGAGATCGCGCCGACGACGATGTCGGCGGGACGCAGCGCCGCCTCCACCACCGCCTTCGCGCCCGCCGCCGCCTCGACTTTGCTGCCGGACAGCGCCGACTTCAGCTCGCCATAGAGCTTTTCATCGCGGATTGCCGCAAAGCGCGCGCCGACGCGGATCGCCAGTTCGGCCAGCGCGGCGACATCGCGGCCGCCCGCGACCGCCTCGACCGCGAAGGCGTGCGGCGCCTGTTCGACGATGTCGATGGTGGAGCGGCCGATGGAGCCGGTCGCGCCCAGAAGAACGATCTTGCGCTGCGTAGCGTCGCCTTGCGTGGTCATGGCCATACGAACAAACCCTCGGCCACCGTCGGCGTTCCCCGCACAGCGCCGAGCGCCGCGACGAAGACGGCGGCGGCGACGAAGCCGTCCAGCCGGTCCATGACGCCGCCGTGCCCGGGAATGAGCTGGCTGGAATCCTTCACGCCGAAGCGACGCTTGATGGAAGATTCGAGAAGATCGCCGGCCTGCGCGGCGGCGCCGCCGGCAAGCCCGACCAGCAGCAGCGGAACCACCGCTACCGGCCCCTCCGGCCGGATGGCCGCCACCGCCAGACCGGCCAGCGCGCCGCTGACGATCCCGACGATCGTGCCCGACCATGTCTTGCCCGCCGAAACGCGCGGCCAGAGTTTGGGGCCGCCGATCAGCCGCCCGCCGAAATAGGCCATGATGTCGGTGCCCCAGACCACCGCGAACAACCAGAGGATCGCCCTGAGATTATAGGGCGGCTCCAGCAGCGCGGGCAGCGGCGGGCGAATGGCGGATATCGAGACGATGAGCGCGCCGGCATAGAGGACGCCGGCGCCGGCCCACACGCGCAGGCCGAGCGGGCCGAGCCAGCCCACGGCGAGCGCGCCGAGGACGAGGATCAGCAGCGCGTAATCCGCGCCGTTCTGGGTGGCGAAGGCGCAGGCGACGGCGAGGGACGCCGCGCCGAGGACGAAGCGCGGCCGGCGACGCTCCTCGCCCAGCAGCTTCTGCCATTCCCAGACCATGGCGATGGCCGCCGCCAGCCAGAAGAGGATGAAGGGCGCGCCGCCCGCCACCAGCGCGCCGACGGCGGCGGCGATCATCACGAGCGCCGACATCACCCGGGTGCGCAGGTCGGAGAAATTCGGGCCCTTGGCGGGCGCGGCCTGATGGCCCGGAGCTTCGGTCACGAAGCGGTCTTCTTCACGGGTCGGACAGCGTCCACGCCGCCAAAACGCCGCTCGCGCCGCTTGAATTCGTCGAGCGCCTGCTCGAAGGCGGCGCGGTCGAAATCGGGCCACAGCACGGGCGTGAAGACGAATTCCGCATAGGCCGACTGCCAGGGCAGGAAATTCGACGTGCGCACCTCGCCCGATGTGCGGATGACGAGATCGGGATCGGGAATATCGGACGTGTGCAGCTTCTTCTCGAACAGGTCCGCGTCGATGGCTGCGGGATCGAGACGGCCGGCGGCGACGTCTTCGGCGAGCGCGCGCGCGGCCGCGACAATCTCCTGCCGCCCGCCATAATTGAAGGCGATGACCAGCACGAGGCCGGTATTGGCGCGGGTGACGTCCTCGGCCTCGGCGAGCAGCGGGCCGATGTCGCTCGGCAGCCCCTCGCGCGCGCCGATCACGCGGATACGCACGTTGTTGGCGTGCAGTTCGGCGAGGTCGTTGCGAATGAAGCGCTTGAGCAGGCCCATCAGGCCCGTGACCTCGTCGATCGGACGCGACCAGTTTTCCGACGAGAAGGAATAGACGGTCAGATATTCGACGCCCAGATCGATGGCGTTGCGCACCGTGCGGCGCAGCGCCTCGACGCCGCGACGATGGCCCTCGAAGCGCGGCAGCTTGCGCTGCGCGGCCCAGCGGCCGTTGCCGTCCATGATGATGGCGACATGGCGCGGCGCCTTCACGCGCAACGGCGCCGGCGACCCGGAGATCGCCCCGCCTGCTTCGCGCTTCTCGCCGTCGCTCATCGAAACTCCCGGAAATGCGGGATTGGATACATGCCGGCCGCTAGACCTGCATGATCTCCTTTTCCTTCGTCGCGAGCACCTGATCGACCTCGACGATGGCCGCGTCGGTGGCCTTCTGCACCTCGGTCTCGTGACGCTTCTCGTCATCCTCGCCGATAACTTTGTCCTTAAGTTGCTTCTTCAGGACATCGAGCCCGTCGCGGCGGATGTGGCGGATGGCGACGCGCGATTCCTCGGCGTATTTGTGCGCCACCTTCACCAACTCCTTGCGGCGCTGCTCGTTCAGTTCGGGCATCCGCACGCGAAGAATCTGGCCTTCGACCGTGGGCGTCAGGCCGAGATTGGCGGCGCGGATCGCCTTGTCGACGGCGATCACCATGGCCTTGTCCCAGACCTGGATGGCGATCATGCGCGGCTCGGGAATGGAGATGGTCGCGACCTGATTGAGCGGCATGGACTGGCCGTAGGCCTCGACATGGACCGGCTCGACCAGGCTCGCCGCCGCACGGCCGGTGCGCAGGCCGCCCAGTTCGTGCTTGAGCGCGGCGATCGACGCCTGCATGCGCCGCTTGAGGTCGTTCAGATCGAAAGTCGCGGACATGTCGTCACCTGTCGTGTCGGACGGAAGCCGCCGTTCAGGCGGCGGCGGGCGAAACCAGCGTAAACCGTCCCCTGCCCTCCCAGGCGCTGTGGATCGCGCCCGGCTCGGCCAATGAGAAGACGATTATCGGAATACGGTTCTCGCGGGCAAGGGCGAAAGCCGCGGTGTCCATGACGGCGAGGCGCTTTTCGATGGCTTCGTCATGCGTGAGCGTGTCGTAACGACGCGCATTCGGATCCTTTTTCGGGTCGGCCGTGTAGACGCCGTCGACCTGCGTCGCCTTCATCAGCGCGTCGCACGACAATTCCGCCGCGCGAAGAGCCGCGCCCGTGTCGGTGGTGAAGAAGGGATTGCCGGTGCCGCCGCCCAGCACGATCACCCGGCCCTTGGCCAGATGCGCGAGCGCGGCCTGCCGTGAATAGGGCTGGCAGATCGACGGCATGGCGACGGCCGAGAGCGTGCGCGCGGCCTGCCCCTGCGCCTCGATCGCCTGCTCCAGCGCCAGCGCGTTCATGACCGTCGCCAGCATGCCGATGGAATCGCCGCGCGCGCGCTCGATGCCCTTGTCGGCGCCCTGCAGGCCGCGGAAGAAATTGCCGCCGCCGACCACCACGCCGACCTCCGCGCCCGCCCTGGCGGCGGCGGCGAGGTCTTTGGCGATGCGCGTGACGGTCTGGGGATCGAGGCCATGCGACTGGCCGCCCTGCAACGCCTCGCCGGACAGTTTGACCAGCACGCGTTTCCAACGGGGCTGCGCCGGGGACGTGTTCATTTCAGCCTGTCTCGCGCGAATCGTCGCCGCTTCCGATCGCGAAGCGGCGCGCTTTCATAGGGTCTGCGCAGGGAGGCGGCAAGGCGCGAAGGTCATGCAGCGCTTGCCGCCGAAGGCAAAAGGCGCGCAAACGCCGCTGCGAACGTATGGACGTCGCCCGGCCAGCGCGCGGAGACATAATTGCCGTCTTCCACCAGGAAGGCCGGCCGCGGGTCGTCGCGTCGGTCGCGGGCGCGGCCGCTGGTCTTGAGCGCGAAGTCCGGCGCGTCGGGCGGGACGTCGCGGAAATCGGCGGGACCGGCGAGCGCGCGCGTCACTTCCGCCTGAACGCTGCGATAGCCCGCAGGCTCGCCCGGTTGCTCCGGATAGGTCGAATAATAGGTCGGGTCCCACCAGCGCACGATGCGGCCGACGCGCACGGCGACCTTCTCCAGCGCCCAGGTCAGCGCCGTCGTCTTGCGTCCGTACAGGACGGAGCGGCCGGTCGCCGGATCGATGCTGCGCGCCAGCAGCACGACGCCGTGGCAGACGGCGCCGACGGGCTTGCCGGCGCGAAAGAAATCGACCGCGAGCGCCTGCAGCACGGGGCTTTCGAGATAATCGCGCATCCCGCGCGCGCGATGGCCGCCCGGCAGCAGCAGGCCGTCGAAATCTTTCTCACGCGCCGTGTCCCAGCGGATCGGCGCGCGCCATTCCGCGCTCGCGACCATGGCGTCGTAGGCGTCGCGGCCAGCCGAATCGGCGCGCATGAAGCGGCCGATGACGACGAGACGGTCGAGGCCCGGGACGAAACCCCAGGGATCGAGGCCGCGGCCATGCAGCATGAGATCGTCGGCCGGCGCCGCGACGCCGTCCGGCGTGGCGAACACGATCGCGTGGCCGAGATCGCGCAACACGCGCCACGAAACGGCGGCTTCGGTCGGATCGTAATCGCGGGCCGGGAGCGGGATCAGGACGCGCGCCAAGAAACCTCCATCGCGTGAAATTGCAGCATAGAAGCTATGGCGGGCGCTGAAAATAAAAGGAGGAGCGGCATGGGGGTCGCCGCTCCTCCGCTCATTCGCACGTTCCTGCGGTCGCCCGCAGGTCCTTGACGCCGTCCCGGCCAGAAACGACGCTTCGGCGCGTGAATGAACTCTTGTGCGTTCCGTAGTTCCGGGGTCGCCAACCGGAATGGCCCGGACGCGAATTCTGCGCCTTTGGCCGAACGAAACCTTCCGTCCGACCATGCGCAGATTGACTCGCGCGAAGCTGAAGCGAGAGTGCCGACGGTCACTCCGGCGGCATGACGAAGGTCATATCGCAGACAAAAGAAAACGCCGCCCGCGATGCGGACGGCGCTGGTCAGCGAGCCCTCGGGCTCGCGGCAATCAATGCGAGCCTGAAGGCTCGCGGTTCGTGTCCTGGCGCTTAGCCCTTGGCGGCGGCAGCCACTTCGGCGGCGAAATCGTCGACCGCCTTTTCGATGCCTTCGCCGAGGCCGTAGCGCACGAAGCCCTTGATGACGATCGGCGCGCCGGCCTTGCCTTCGAGCTCCTTGACCGCCTGCGACACGGTCTTGCCGGCGTGGTCGGCGTGGATCGAGACCTGATCGACCAGCGTCACTTCCTTGAAGTAGGTCTTGAGGCCGGACTCGACGATCTTCTCGAGCACATGCGCGGGCTTGCCGGCGTTCTTGTCGGCGAGCACGGCCTTTTCGCGCGCGATCACGGCCGGATCGACGCTGGCGGCGTCGAGCGCGACCGGCGAGGTCGCCGCCACATGCATGGCGAGCTGGCGCGCGAGGACGCTGAGAACGGCCGGGTCGCCCTTCGATTCCAGCGCGACGAGCACGGCGATCTTGCCGAGGCCGTCGGCGATCGGCGAATGCACGTACTGGCCGATGACGCCGTCGGCGACGGACAGCATCGCGGCGCGGCGCAGCGTCATGTTCTCGCCGATGGTGGCGATGGCGTTGGAGATGGCGTCGGCCACCGTGCCGGCGCCGCCGGGATAATGCTGGTTGGACAGGGCGGCGACGTCGGTCTCGCCCTTCTCCAGCGCGACGCCGGCGATCGAGCGCACCAGCGCCTGGAACTCCTCGTTGCGGGCGACGAAGTCGGTCTCGGAATTCACCTCGACGACGACGCCGGCCTTGTCGCGCACCACTGCTGCGACGAGGCCTTCAGCGGCGACACGGCCGGACTTCTTGGCGGCCTTGGACAGGCCCTTCTTGCGCAGCCAGTCGACGGCGGCTTCGATGTCGCCGCCCACCTCGGTGAGCGCGACCTTGCAGTCCATCATGCCCGCGCCGGTCTTCTCGCGCAGGTCCTTCACCATGCCGGCAGTAATCGTGGCCATGGGAAACACTCCTGAATAGAGGGAGCCCGCGTCCGGGGACGCGGGCGAAAAGGACCGCGAGCCTTCAGGCTCGCAACTTCGGCGGGCCTGGGGCCCGCGGTCCGAAGAAAATCAGGCCGCGAGGAAGCCGCGCGCCTGAGAAATCCAGCCGTCGCGCTCGATGCGGCCGTTGAGCTTGAGGTCGGCGTCCACCTTGGCCGCGTCCTCGGGCTTCATCGCCGCGATCTGCCAGAAGTGGAAGATGCCGCCGTCGTTCAGCTTCTTGACGAGCTGCGGGCCGACGCCGTGCAGCTTGGCCAGATCGTCCGGCGCGCCGCGCGGAGCGGACAGGATCTCGAAAGCCTCCGCCGGCTCGTCGCCGGCGTCGTTGGCGGCCACGGGCGTGGGCAGCTCCTCGGCGGTCGGCTCCTCGGAGGCGCCGATGTCGACGCCCGAAGCCCCCTGGCCGCGCGAGATGCCGTCGATGGCGGCGCGGGCGACGAGATCGCAGTAGAGCGCGATGGCGCGGCCGGCGTCGTCATTGGCCGGGATCGGGAAGGCGATGCCGTCCGGATCGCAATTGGTGTCGAGGATGGCGGCGACCGGAATGTTGAGGCGGTTCGCCTCCTTGATCGCGAGCTGCTCCTTGTTGGTGTCGATCACGAAGATCAGGTCCGGCAGGCCGCCCATGTCCTTAATGCCGCCCAGCGCCTTCTGGAGCTTCTCGCGCTCGCGCGACAGCATCAGGCGCTCTTTCTTGGTGAGGCCCGAGGCGCCCGTCGAGAGCTGCTCGTCCACCTTGCGCAGGCGGTTGATCGAGCCGGAAATCGTCTTCCAGTTGGTCAACATGCCGCCGAGCCAGCGGGAGTTGATGTAGTACTGGGCCGAGCGCTTGGCGGCGTCGGCGATCTGGTCCTGCGCCTGGCGCTTCGTGCCGACGAAGAGCACGCGGCCGCCCTTGGCCACCGTGTCGGACACGGCCTTCAGCGCCTGATGGAACAGCGGCACCGTCTGGGCGAGGTCGATGATGTGGATGTTGTTGCGGACGCCGAAGATGTACTCGTTCATCTTCGGGTTCCAGCGGTGCGACTGATGGCCGAAATGCGCGCCGGCCTCGAGCAGGCCGCGCATGGAAACGTCAGGAAGCGCCATGATTCATCATTCTCCGGTTGTGCCTCGGCGAAGCTGAGAGGCCGGAAATCCGGCCACCGGACGCGTATCCTTCAATCAGGAAACGCAAATGCTCCGCCTGTGGAATGGCGCGCGTATACCGGAGGATCGGCGTAGTGGCAAGCGCAGAGCCGGGACCGCCGGCCTCCGGCCGGCCCCGACTATCGTTGCCTTGCCGGCCGGACGCCGGCTGTCCCGGCTTCGCCTCTTATCAGTAGCGCGATCGCCAGCCGAAGGCCGGGGCGCCGCGGAACAGGCCGATGATGATGAGAAGGATGACCGCGCCGATCGTGGCGTTGGCGATGGCTGAAACCAGGCCGACCCCCAAATGGACGCCGAGCCGCGGCAGGAGCCAGGCGCCGAACAGGGCGCCGAGTATGCCGACGATGAGATCGCCGATCAGTCCGAAGCCGAAGCCGCGCACAAGCAGGCCGGCGAGCCAGCCGGCGACGACGCCGACGAGCAGCGTGACCAGAAGACTTTCGTTCGAGAGATGCATGACCGCCTCCTGCGATTTGCCGATTGCGGGCAAAACGCGGCGGCGACGGGGCGGTTCCGGCGATGCGGCGGTTCAGTCGCCGCTGAAGGCCATCGCGCCGGCGATGTCGCGGACCTGATTGTAGCGGTCGAGCCGCAGGCCCATCATGTCCTCGAACTTCTTGTGCACGTCGGCGACAGCTTTCGCCTTGCCGCCCTCGTAGAAGATCGGCTTGTTGGCTTTCGCGGGCCTGGGCAGCATGGCGGCGGCCGAGCCCTTCGGCGCTTCGGCGAGCCGCGACAGGAAGGTGCGGGCGTCGCGCGTGCCGAGGAAGTGGATGAGATAGGTCTCGCCCGCAGACAGCGGACGGCCGACGTTTTCGGCGACCTTGCCGCCGTCGCGCTTGAGCATTTCGGCGGCCATGACCGCCGCGAGATAGGGGCGCTCGCGCATCGCGAGAATACGGGCGCGCTCGTCGGCGTCGGCAACGGTCGGCTTGTCGTCCGGCCCCTCGATCAGCGCGGCCTCGCGCTCGAGCCCATGCTGCGCGCCGAACAGGCGGACGGCCTGCAGCCAGGTCCTGTCGATGAACTGGAACAGGCCGGAAGCCGACGACGTGCTGGCGCGGGCGGTGGCGCGCAGGCTCGATTCCTTGTCGGCGATGGCCATCAGCAGGGTCGGGTCGTAATCGGCGCGCTGCGCGGCGCGGATCACCGTCTCGACGAGGCGCCGGCGCACGTTGACCGGGCCGAATTGCAGCTTGTCGGCGCCGTCGCCGAAGATGGCGAGCTGACGGGCGAGTTCCTCTTCCGGGATCAGGCGGGACCAGACCTGCGCCGCCATATCCAGCGAGGAATCCTCGTCGAGCGGTCCTTTGGCGAGCGCGATTTCAGGCGTTTCGGACTTGCGGCGCTTGCCGGGAACGATGGTCGCCGGCGCGTTCTCGAAGGCGACCTTGCGCGTGGCGCGCGGCTGCGGCGCAGCCGGATCGGCCTCGCGCTCGACCATGCGCGTCGCCACGAGGACGAATGCGGCAAACACCGCAAATACGCCGACAAGGCGCGCGATGCTGAATCCCCGCGCCATCCCGCTCGATCTGGCGGGACCACCGGGCTTAGAACCTGCCGACATCGCGTAACGAGTCATGCGTTAGTCCGCGCGCCGCGAATCAGCGGCCTCAAGCCTCGCGATAGTCAAGGGATGCGGCGAGAGATTGGCGGCAGGCGCCACAATTTTGTCACAGGTCGGCGGCGGCCTTTCAACCGCCCTCAGTTTTGCGCCTGCGCCGGGATGCGGCCCGCCACCGCGCGCACCTTGCGCGGCGCGGCAAACCAGATGGCGGCCGAGGACACGAAGGTCAGCGCGACGCAGAGCCAGAAGGCCTGGTCGTACGCGCCGAGCCGGTCGTACATCGCGCCTGCGACAAAGGGTCCCGCCGCCCCGCCGGCAAGCGAGGCGAGCGACAGCGAGCCGAAGATCGACCCGTAATGCCGGCCTTCGAAAATCTCGAAGGCGACGGTGCCGAACACGGCCGTGACGCCGTAGCCGAGCAGGCCCTGGGCGACGACCATGGCGTAGAGCCAGCCGGGGGTCGGCGCGCCCTTCATGGCGATCAGCGCGAGATAGGTGAGCGTGAAGCCGAAGGAGCCGATGGTCCACACCCATTCGCGCCCGATGCGGTCCGACAGCCAGCCGAGCCCGATCTGGCCGGGAATGCCGGCGAGGCTGACCGCGCCCAGCGCCCAGGCGGCTGTCGTCGGCGAGTAGCCGATCTCCACCAGATATTTCGTCTGGTGCACCTGCACCGCGTACCAGGTGAAAAGACCCGTGAAATAGCCGACCGCCAGCATCCAGAAGCGAAACGTCCTGATGGCGCGGCCAAGCGTCCAGTCGATCGCCGCCCATTTGGCGTCGACGATATTGCTGCGCTTGACCGGCCCCCCGGCCGCCGTGGCGGCGTCGCCATCCGGCTCCAGGCCGAGATCGGCGGGCTTGCGGGCGACGAAAAGATTGAGCGGCGCCAGCACGGCGATCAGCGACACGCCCAGAATGACGCAGGCCGTGCGCCAGCCGTAGCGCTCGATCCAGGTCTGGAAGGCCGGCAGCAGCAGAATGGAGCCGACGCCGACGCCGGAAAACGCCACGCTGATCGCAAGGCCGCGCCGGCGCAGGAACCAGTTGGGCAGATAGAGCGACTGGCCGGTGAAGGTGAGGCAGACGCTGCCGCCGCCCACCAGCATGCCGAGCGTGAGGTAGAGGTGCCAGGGCGCGCTGGTCAGCGGCGCGAGCAGGAGACCCGCGCCGACCAGAAAAATGCCGATCTCGATGACGAAGCGCGGGCCCCGGGAGTCCATGAGCCTGCCGAGCGCCGGGCTCAGGAGCGCCGAGGTGAGGAAGCCGAAGGAAAAGGCGCCGGCGACGGTGGCGCGCTCCCAGCCGAACTCCGCGACGATGGGCGCAAACAGCAGCGAGAAGGACGTGCGCGCGTTGACGCCGATCGCCATGGTGACGAAGGCGACGGCGACGATGACCCAGCCGTAGAAGAACGGAAGCCGCCGGGCGAGGGACGCGATCACGCGAGCAATTCCGCCGCGCGCGCCCGCGACACCGGCGCTTCCGACAGCAGCGCGTCGGCGAAGGCGGCCTCGCGCGCGCCGGTCTGCAGGTCGAAAGGATCGGGCGCGCTCAGACGATGATCGAGCACGAGGCGCGAGAACAGCAGCCGCCGGGCGTCGCCGCGGCGCTCGTGCGTCTGCTGCGCCTCCCAGGCGAGCGTGACGGCGCTGGCGACGTGATAGAGCACGCTGGTGGCGCGTCGCGCTTCCGCTTCGTTCTCGCCCTGCCCCGCCACCTTCTGCGCCAACGCGATAGCGCGGTCCACGGCGTCCTTCAGGCGATCGCGGTGCGCCTGCGGGGCGACGTCCGTCTCGCCGATGCGCGCGAAGAGGTCTGCGCCGAGCGCGCTTTCGGCGTGATGGCGGCCGACGGCGCGCGTGATGGAATCGAGCGCGACGATATTGCTCGTGCCTTCCCAGATGGAGCCGAGATAGGAATCGCGCAGCACGCGCGCGCTGGTGAACTCCTCGACATAGCCGATGCCGCCGCGCATCTCGAGCGCGTCGCCCGCGACCTTGCGGGCGTCGCGCGTGATGCGGAACTTCATGACCGGCGTCAGCATCCGCACCAGCGCGGCGGCCTCCTGGCTGCCGGCGATCTCGGCGCGGTCGAGCGCGGTCGCGGTCACGAAGCTCAGGGACAGGGCCTGCTCCACCGGCAGCATGAGTTTCAGCAATTGCCGGCGCGCCAGCGGCATGTCGACGATGAGCTTGCCGAAGACATAGCGATTGCGCGCGACGTGGAAGGAATCGGTGAGCGCGCGGCGCATCAGCGCCGTCGACTTCACGCCGTTCGACAGGCGCGACCAGTTGACCATTTCCGCCATCTGCACGAAGCCGCGGTCGAGCCGGCCGAGCGGGTAGCAGATCGCGCCCTCGAACTTGATCTCGCCCGAGGCCATGGAGCGCGTGCCGAGCTTCTCCTTGAGGCGCACGATGCGATAGGCGTTCGCGGACCCGTCGTCGAGAAAGCGCGGCATGAGGAAGAGCGCGAGGCCGCGCGTGCCCGGCCCCGCCCCCTCCGGCCGCGCGAGCAGCGTCGCCACCTTGCCGTCGGCGTTGGAGCAGAACCATTTCTCGCCGTAGAGGCGCCACTGGCCGTCCTCGAGACGCGCGACGGTGGTCAGCGAGCCGACGTCGGAGCCGCCCTCCTTCTCCGTCATGAATTGCGCGCCCTGCGTCAGGACGCCCATGTCGGTCGTCGTCAGGCCGTCGAGATATTTCGCCTTCAGCGCGTCGTCGCCGTAGCGCGACAGCAGCATGGCCGAACCGTCGGTGACGTTGATCGGACAGCCCATGCCGAACTCGGCCTGGTTGAAGAGATAGGTGAAGGCGTGCTTGGCGGCGGCAGGATAGACGTCCGGCCAGCCCATGACTCCCTTGCGATGCGACAGCGCGTGGATGCCGAAGCGCCCGAAGGCCGCGTCCTCTAGCTCGCGATAGGCGGGATGATATTCGATGGTCTGCACGTCGCGACCGAACTTGTCGCGCTGGTGCAGGATGGGCGTATGGCGGTCGGCGAGCCGCGCGCATTCGTCGAGGCGGCCGCCGACGAGGCCGCCCAACTCGACGAGATGCGGCTCGACATGCGCGCGCAGCCTCGGCTCGAGATGGATGTCGAGCAGGTCCTGCAGCGAGCGGTCGAGCGTGTAGAAATTGAGGCCCGTCGTATCCGGCGCGATGGCGTCGGAATTGACGCGAAGCGGCTTGTTCATCTCTCCTCCCGGGGATTTTTTGGGCAGGATGATACGACGCCAAACGCGCCGCGCAACGCGCGTGCCTCACAGACCACCCATGTCACCCCGGACAGGCGAAGGCTGATCCGGGTCCAGCGCAGGCCTGGCCTCCGGACGCCGGCTCTCCGCTTCGCTCCGGCTAGGGCGACATAACGGAGCGTGGCGCCGCGCTCGCAATGACGGCCCGCAACCCCTATGTAACCCTCACCCGCCCCGCTCACGCCAGCCCGAGTCACACATGAATTTCTGGATCGATTTCGGAGGTTTCGCGCTCAGGTCTTTCTGGATCGCCGCGATGATCGCGCTTGTCGTCGTCATCCCGATCATCTTCGGCGCGCGCACGCAGAAGCGGCGCGAGGAGGATGTGAAGGTGTCGAGCCTCGACGAGCGATTCGACCTCATGGAAGCCCAGATCCGCGTCGCGACGGATGGCGCGAAGGGCGCGAAAGCCTTCCTGAAGGAGCGCAAGAAGGCGGCCAAGCTGCACGACGATTCCGCGAAGCGCGTCTATCTCGTCGCCTTCAAGGGCGATCCCATGGCCAGCGGACATGCGGCCTTCGCGCGAAAAATCACGGCCGCGCTGATGGCGGCGCGTGCGGGCAAGGACGAGATCGTGGTGACGCTCCATTCGCCGGGCGGGCTTGTGTCGGCCTACGGGCTGATGGCGGCGCAGATGCAGCGCGTGCGGCGCGCGGGCGTGGAGCTGACGGCCTGCGTCGACCAGGTCGCCGCCAGCGGCGGCTACATGATGGCGGTCGTCGCCAACCGCATCGTCGCCGCGCCTTTCGCGGTGGTCGGCTCCATCGGAGTCGTCGCGCAGGTTCCCAACGTCAATCGCCTGCTCAAGAAGATCGACGTGGACTACGAGGAATTGACGGCGGGCGAGCACAAGCGGCCGATCTCCGTTCTCGCGCCGATCACCGACGAAGGCCGCGAGCATTTCCGTCACAAGCTCGAGGAGACGCATGTCGCCTTCAAGGATTTCGTGCGCGAGAACAGGCCGGCGCTGAATGTGGAAGCTGTCGGCGACGGCGACTATTGGTACGCGACGGACGCGCTGAAACTCGGGCTGATCGACGCCATCTCGACATCGGACGAATATCTGATGAACCAGCGCGGCAAGGCGCGGCTGTTCGTGATCGACGCGCCGGAGAAGAAGACGCTGATGAAGGCGCTGTTCGGGCGGTTGGGGGAAGCAGGCGCGCGGATGATTGGCGTATAAACCTCCGCTTCCCGTCGTTGCGAGGAGCGGAGCGACGAACGCTACACGTGCTCCACCGCCACGATCCCCGGAATCGCCTTCAGCGCGCCGGCGATCGCCGCATTGACGGGGAACTTGCCCGGCAGCTTCACCTCCACCTCGTCGCCGGGACCGCGCATCAGCACGAGCGACACGTCGCCCTCGCCCCTGCCCTTCAGGCGCTGCTCGATCGAGGGCAGCGGCGCGGGATCGCGCAGGAAGATGCGCAGGCCCTTCTGGATGCGCGCGGCGGCCTGATCGAGCGGCTCGACGGCAATGATGCGCGCGCGAATGTCCTCGCCCTCGACATGCGCCTGCAGGTTGACGAGCAGGCACGCGCCCTTCTCCAGAAGATCGCGGTACTGGTTGAGCCCCTCCTGGAACAGGATCGCCTCGTATTGTCCCGAAGCGTCGGACAATTGCACGATGCCCATCTTGTTGCCGGTCTTGGTGCGGCGCTCGGCGCGGTCGAGCACGGCGGCGGCGAGACGGCCGGCGGAGGCGCCCTTCTTCACCGCGCGCGCAAATTCCGCATAGGGCTGCACGCGCAACTTCGCGAGAACCCCTTCGTAAGCGTCGAGCGGATGGCCCGAAAGGAAGAAGCCGACCGCGTCGAATTCGCGCTTCAGCTTTTCCGCCGCCGACCAGGCCTGCGCCTTCGGCGTGACGAAAGGCTCGGCGCCGCCCGCGCCGAACAGCGCGCTCTGTCCGCGTTCGCGCTCGTCCTCCATGCGGTTGGCGGTGGCGAGGATCGGCTCGACGGCCGCGAAGGCGCGCGCGCGGTCCGGCTCCAGCTCGTCGAAGGCGCCGGCGGCGGCGAGGCTTTCGAGCACCTTCTTGTTGACCTCGCGCGGCGAGATCGCCGCCGCCACATCGCCCAGCGAACGAAACGGCCGCGCCTTTCGCGCACGAACTATCGCTTCGGCCTGGCCTTCGCCGACGCCCTTCACGGCGGAAAGCGCATAGCGAATCGAAAGCGCGACGTCCGAGTCGTCCTGCTTTTCATGCACGTCGAAATCGACGCCGGAATGCACGATGGACGGCGGATCGACACGCACGCCCTGGCGTCGCGCCTCGTTGCGGAATTCCGCGAGCTTGTCGGTATTGCCCTTGTCGAGCGTCATGGAGGCAGCGAGAAACTCCACGGGATAGTTCGCCTTGAACCACGCCGTCTGGTAGGCGATCAGCGCGTAGGCGGCGGCATGGCTCTTGTTGAAGCCGTAGTCGGCGAATTTCGCCAGCAGGTCGAAAATCTCGTCGGCCTTGGCCTTCTCCAGCCCGCCCTCGACCGCCCCCGAGACGAAGCGCGCGCGCTGCGCATCCATTTCCGACTTGATCTTCTTGCCCATCGCGCGGCGCAGCATGTCGGCCTCGCCGAGCGAATAGCCCGACAGCACCTGCGCGATCTGCATCACCTGTTCCTGATAGATGATGACGCCGAAGGTCTCCTTGAGAATGTGCTCGATCTTCGGGTGGATGTAATTGGCGTCCTCCTCGCCGAGCTTGACCGCGCAATAGGTCGGAATGTTCGCCATCGGGCCCGGACGATAAAGCGCGACGAGCGCGATGATGTCCTCGAAACGGTCCGCGCGCATCTCCACCAGCGCCTTGCGCATACCCGCGCTTTCGAGCTGGAACACGCCGACCGTCTCGCCGCGTCCGAGCATGTCGTATGTTTTCTTGTCGTCGAGGGGGATCTTGGACAGGTCGATGTCGATCTTGCGATTCTTGAGAAGCGCGACCGTGGTCGAAAGCGTGGTGAGCGTCTTCAGGCCGAGAAAGTCGAACTTCACCAGACCCGCGGGCTCGACCCATTTCATGTTGAATTGGGTCGCCGGCATGTCGGACTTCGGATCGCGATAGAGCGGCACGAGTTCATGCAGGGGCCGGTCGCCGATGACGACGCCGGCGGCGTGCGTCGAGGCGTTGGAATAGAGGCCCTCGAGCTTTTCCGCGATCTCGAGCAGGCGGGCGACCTGCGAGTCGCTGTCGGCCGCCTCCCTCAGGCGCGGCTCGCTCGAGATCGCCTCCTTCAGCGTCACGGGCTTGGCGGGATTCTGCGGAATGAGCTTGGCGAGCTTGTCGACATGGCCGAGCGGCATCTGCAGCACGCGCCCGACATTGCGCACGACGCCGCGCGCGAGAAACGAGCCGAAGGTGATGATCTGCGCGACGCGATCGGCGCCGTAGCGGCGCTGCACATAGGCGATGACCTCGTCGCGCCGGCTCTGGCAGAAGTCGATGTCGAAGTCCGGCATCGACACGCGTTCGGGATTGAGGAAGCGCTCGAACAGCAGCGCGAAACGCATGGGATCGAGATCGGTGATGGTGAGCGCGTAGGCGACCAGCGAGCCCGCGCCCGAACCGCGCCCCGGCCCCACCGGAATGCCCTCGTCCTTGGCGTATTTGATGAAGTCCGCGACGATCAGGAAGTAGCCGGGGAATTTCATCTTCTCGATGACGTCGAGCTCGAACGCCAGCCGCTGCTCATAGTCGGCGACCGTGAAATCGTGCGCTGGCGGATGGGCCGCAAGACGCGCCTTCAGACCTTCTTCCGCCTGCCGGCGCAATTCCGCCGCCTCCGCGATCTCCGCATCGGCGCCCGCCATGTCGCCGGTCGTGAAGCGCGGCAGGATGGGCTTGCGCGTCTTCGGCCGGTAGGAACAGCGCAGCGCGACCGCCACGGAATTGTCGGTCGCCTCCGGCAGGTCGGCGAAGAGCGCGCGCATTTCCGCGCGGGTCTTGAAGCGATGCTCCGGCGTCAGCCGTCGGCGGGCGTCGTCGCCGAGCGAGGCGCCGTCGGAAATGCACAGCAGCGCATCGTGCGCCTCGAAATCGGAGCGCGCGGCGAAATACGGTTCGTTGGTTGCGACCAGCGGCAAAGAGCCGCGGTAGGCGATGTCGAGCAGGTAGCGTTCGGCGGCGCGCTCGGTCTCGTCGCTGTGGCGCTGCAGCTCCACGTAGAGCCGGTCGCCGAAAATATCCTTCAGGCGCTCGATACGGGCCCGGGCAAGATCGACCTGGCCTTCGCGGACCAGGCTGTCGATCGGACCTGCCGGGCCGCCGGTCAGCGCGATGAGGCCGGAGGCGTCGTCGGCGAGCGCGGCGATGGCGGCCCGTGGCTCGCCCGTCGTTTCGCTGTCGAGCCAGGCGCGCGAGACGAGCCGCATCAATTGCTCGTAGCCCGTCTCGTTGCGGGCGATGAGGACGAGGCCGCCGGCGCCGGCGACGGGAAGCTCGAGGCCGCTCGCCGGCGCCGGACGGTCGCCGAAATCGACGCCGAGCTGCACGCCGACGATCGGCTGCACGCCCTCCTTGGCGAGCTTCTCGGAAAATTCCAGCGCGCCGAACAGATTGTTGGTGTCGGTGATGGCCAGCGCCGGCTGCTCGTCGGCGACCGCGAGCTTGGCCAGCCTGGCGATGCCCAGCGCGCCCTCGCGCAGCGAATAGGACGAGTGGACGTGCAGGTGCACGAAACCGACGTCGCGACAAATATCCAAAACGGCCTCCGGAGCGGAGGTCGGACTTTAGGGAGAGTCGCGGCGCGGTTGAAGCGTGATCGCGCAGCCCGGATCGCGCCCGGTCAAGCTACCGCATGAAGCGCGGCGCCCATTGCGCCGACGCCCGCCACGAACAGGCCGATGGCCAAGATTTCCACGAGATCCCCGACCGTCGCCCGCATTTTCGCCTCCCCATCCATACCCTGTTCAGACACTATATGTTCACTTTCTGTTCCTTTCAACCGAATGCGCAAAACGCCCACGAACAGGGTTAACGGCACAGCGGCAAATCTTTGGAATGGCAGGAAAAGTGGCCCCGACGCTCAAATTGGGGGGCAAGCGCCGGGGCCTGTCACATTGAACTCGCGTCCATAAAATTGTGACAACTGAAACAGTAGCGCACAGATTCTTTGCTCACAATGGCGGCGCCTGAGATTTTTTGCACGGAGCCCGCCGCTTCCGGCGAAAACGCACGAATTCCGGCGCCGTCGTTTGCTCATCAAGTCTTAATCGGACCAGGCCTAGGATTGGCGCCGATGCACAACGGGACCAGCCCATGACACAGCCCCGCAAGGCCGAGCGAATCCGCAGCCTGTTGAGCGCGCAAGTGATTTTCGCCAACGCGCCCTCGGTGGGCTGCATCGTGAAGAATTTCTCGCCCGCCGGCGTGCGCCTCGAAATCCCCGACCGCATGCCGCTGCCCAACGAATTCGACCTGCACATTCCGCACAAGGGCCGGACGTTTCACGCGCGTGTGGCCTGGCGCGGCGACGGCATCGTGGGGGCGGAATTCGTGGAGCCCGGCGAAGCGGCGGTCGAGCGCCATACGCTGGAGGACGAAGGCGACCGCCTGGATCGGCTGATGCTGGAAAACGCCAGGCTGCGCGCCAAGGTCCTGCTGCTCAAGCAGCGCATCGCGCAATTGACGGGCGAAGCCTAGCGTCCCTATTCCAGCTCGACGATCCGCCCGTCGCGCAAGGTGATGCGACGATCCATGCGCGCGGCCAGTTCGAAATTATGCGTGGCGACGAGCGCGGCGAGCCCCGTCGCGCGCACCAGCGTCATCAGCGTCTCGAACACATGTTCGGCGGTGCGGGGATCGAGATTGCCGGTCGGCTCGTCCGCCAGCAGCACCAGCGGCGCATTGGCGACCGCGCGCGCGATGGCGACGCGCTGCTGCTCGCCGCCCGACAATTCCGCCGGCCGATGCGCGCCGCGCGCGCCCAGGCCGAGATAAGCAAGAAGCTCGTCGGCGCGCTTGCCCGCCTCCTTCTTGTCGAGGCCGCGTATCATCTGCGGCAGCATGATATTTTCGCGCGCCGAAAACTCGGGCAGCAGATGATGGAACTGGTAGACGAAGCCGATGGCCCCACGCCGCAGCGCCGTGCGGCCGTCATCCGACATGGCGCTGGTGGACGCGCCCTCGACCAGCACGTCGCCGGCGTCGGGCCGCTCCAGCAGGCCCGCGACATGCAGCAGCGTCGATTTGCCGGCGCCTGACGGCGCAGTCAGCGCGACGGCCTCGCCGGTGCGCAGCGTGAGATCCGCGCCGCGCAGAATTTCGAGGCGCGAATCCCCTTGCTGGTAGTGGCGCTCGACGCCGACGAGACGGAGGGCGTCGGTCATGGGCGCGCGCGCTGCAGCGCCACGAGGGACAAATGGGCCATCTGCATCATTCGTACCTCAGCGCCTCGACCGGATCGAGGCTCGCCGCGCGCCAGGCGGGATAGAGGCTGGCGAGGATCGACAGGATCAGCGTCATGACCACGACCGCGACGACCTCGCGCGGATCGACCACCGAGGGAAGGCGCGACAGGAAGTAGATTTCCGCCGGAAAGAGATCGGCGTGCAGCAGCCGGTTCAGCAGCGTGCGGATCGCCTCGAGGTTGTGCGCGAGCGCGAGGCCGAGCAGCGTGCCGGCGATCACGCCGGCGACGCCGATCGACGTGCCGGTGATGAGGAAGACGCGCATGACCGAATATTTGGTCGCGCCCATGGTGCGCAGGATGGCGATGTCGTGGGCCTTGTCGCGCACCAGCATGATGAGGCCGGAGATGATGTTGAGCGCGGCCACCAGAACGATCAGCGTGAGGATGATGAACATGACGTTGCGCTCGACCTTGAGCGCATTGAAGAAGGTCTCGTTCGCCTGCCGCCAGTCGGTGAGGATGACGGGGCGGCCCGCCGCCTCCTGGATCTTCGGCCGCATTTCGTCGATCTTCTCGGCATTGTCGAGAAAGACCTCGATCACCGAGACCTCGCCGTCGCGGTTGAAATAGGCCTGCGCCTCGCTCAGCGGCATGTACACGAAGACGCCGTCGAATTCCGCCATGCCCATCGAGAAGATGGCGCGCACCGGATAGGCCTTGATGCGCGGCGCGACGCCGAACGGCGTCTGCGCGCCGCGCGCCGTGAGGATGCTGATCGTGTCGCCGACGCGCGCGGACAGTTTGTCCGCCATGCGGCGGCCGATGACGACGCTGGCGGGATGGTCCTCGTCGACCTTGTCGAAGCCGAATATCTCGCCCGTCTTGATGTTGCCCGCCACGCCCGGCAGCTTTTCGAGATCGGCCTCGCGCACCCCGCGCGCCAGCGCGCCGGTCTGGCCGAAGGGCGAGGAAACGCCGGCCGCGCCCTCGATCATCGGCAGGGCCATGGCGACGCCTTTGACCTTGCGGATGCGCTCGGTCATCTCGTCGTAATCCTTCATCGGCGCGTCGGCGGCCTGCACGAAGATATGCCCGTTGACGCCGACGATCTTGTCGAGCAGCTCCTTGTGGAAGCCGTTCATCACGCTCATCACGACGATGAGCGTGGCGACGCCGAGCATGATGCCGAGGAAAGAAAAGCCGGCGATGACGGACACCAGGCCGCGGGCGCGACGCGCGCGCAGGTAACGCAGCGCCAACGTCCACTCGAACGGCGCAAACGGCTTCGTGCGCGAAGGGAGCGCTGCGGCCGGCGCGGAGGTGTCGAAAGCGGCGTCGGTCATGCGGCGCGAACGGTCCTCATCCGCAAACCTTCTGCAGCGCGTCGTCGGGCGACAGCATCGCCTTCTCGCCCGTCTTGCGGTTCTTCACCTCGACCTTGCCTTCCGCGAGGCCCTTGGGGCCGACGATCACCTGCCAGGGCAGGCCGATCAGGTCCATGGTGGCGAATTTCGCGCCCGGGCGTTCGTCGCGGTCGTCGTAGAGCGTATCGACGCCAGCGGCGCCCAGCCTGGCGTAGAGGTCGGCGCAGGCGGCGTCGGTCGCCGCGTCGCCGACCTTCAGGTTGGCGAGGCCGACCTTGAACGGCGCGACCGATTCCGGCCAGACGATGCCGTTGTCGTCGTGGCTCGCCTCGATGATCGCGGCGACCAGCCGCGACGGGCCGATGCCGTAGGACCCCATCTGCACGGGCGTCTCCTTGCCGTCCGGGCCGTTGACGACGGCCCGCATCGGTTCGGAATACTTGGTCCCGAAGTAGAAAATATGGCCGACCTCGATGCCGCGCGCAGAGACCCTGTCGACCTCGCTCAGGCCCTCGAATTTCGCGGCGTCGTGCATTTCCTCGGTGGCGGCGTAGCGGCTCGTCCACTTGTCGAACACGCCCTGCATGGTCGCCGCGTCGTCGAAATCGATATTCGCGGGCGGGACTTCGAAATCGAGGAAATCCTTGTGGCAGAACACCTGGCTCTCGCCGGTGGACGCCAGCACGATGAATTCGTGGCTGAGGTCGCCGCCGATCGGGCCGGTGTCGGCGCGCATCGGGATCGCCTTCAGGCCGAGGCGCGCGAAGGTGCGCAGATAGGCGGTGAACATGCGGTTGTAGGAATGGCGCGCGCCGGCCTCGTCGAGGTCGAAGGAATAGGCGTCCTTCATCAGGAATTCGCGACCGCGCATGACGCCGAAGCGCGGGCGCACCTCGTCGCGGAACTTCCACTGGATGTGGTAGAGATTGAGCGGTAGGTCCTTGTAGGACTTCACATAGGCCCGAAAGATCTCGGTGATCATTTCCTCGTTGGTCGGCCCGTACAGCATCTCGCGCTCGTGCCGGTCCTGGATGCGCAGCATCTCCTTGCCATAGGCCTCGTAGCGGCCGGATTCGCGCCAGAGTTCGGCCGACTGGATGGTCGGCATCAGGACTTCGATGGCGCCGGCGCGGTTCTGCTCCTCGCGCACAATGGCGTTGATCTTGTTGAGCACGCGCAGGCCCAACGGCAGCCAGGCGTAGATGCCGGCCGATTCCTGCCGGATCATGCCGGCGCGCAGCATGAGGCGGTGCGAGACGATTTCGGCCTCCTTCGGGTTCTCGCGAAGGATGGGCAGGAAATAGCGGGAAAGGCGCATCGGTCGTCGTCTCGAATCTGCTGCGGCGCGTCAGGGCCAGTTCAAACGCAAGGCCCGGCAAAACACAAGGGAAGCCCGTCATTTGCGACCGCGCCGCCGGCTGGACGGCCGCTCGTCGTCCGGCGCGAGACGGTCAGGTCGGCGACAAATGACAATTCGCGGCCTGACAAAGACCGAATTGTGCGCTGCGGGATGAAATTTTATACGAATTTTGATCTTGACCCGTCGACAAAGAGAAAACCCTTGTCTAGGGTCCAGCGCCTAACCGTAAGGGCCGCGTCCGGATCGCCGGATGCCGCAGTCCAAGTCGAGGGAGGACGCTGGGATCCGCACGACGCCGTCGGGCGTCGGAAGAGCCGCAGAGCCACGCGGAGACCGGTTCAAGGACACGGGCAGAGAATGGGAGCGGGAGCAGCGTCGGCTGCCCCGCTCTTTTTATTTTCGGACCGCTTCGCGGTCGTTCAGCCCAGCCGTAACGCCTCTTTCAGGAAGCTCGCCATCGTCGTCTCGACGTCCGCGCCGCCCGAGGTCGGCGTCGTCTTCGGATAGAAATGCGTGGAATTGGCCAGCCGCTCCAGACGGTAGCGCGCGCCGACTTCCTCGAAGCGCGCGGCCATCGGCGGGGCCGCCTCGGCCATGACCGGCAGATCGCGGTCCCCGACGAACATCAGCACGGCGGGTTCGTCCGCCGCGCCGGTCACGCACGTCCTGCGCGCCGTCTCGGACAGTCGTCCCGACAGGGAGATCACAGCGGCGACCGGCGCGCGCTCGACGAAGGCGGCGGCGAGCGAAATAACCGCGCCCGCCGAAAATCCGCCTATGGCGATGCGATGGATGTCGACGCCGTAATGCCGCGAGCGGCTGCGGACGAAACCGATCGCATGGACCATGTCATCCGTCGCCGCTTCGATTCCGCGCGCAAGCTCGTCGTCGGTCGCGGGCGGCAGGCCCAACATGCCGCGCACGACATTGACGCGATCCTTGTTCATCGGTTCGGCCGGATCGAGCACGGGCGTGACGCCGCCCTCGCAATCCTCCTGCGTCAGGCGGTAGTCGATGCAGAAGCAGACATAGCCGCGCGCCGCGAAGAGGCGGCAATATTCCGCGACCGGCGTCGAATAGCCCTCGGCGTCGCCGAATTCGTCCGTTTCCTTCGAGCCGCGATGGAACGCGCCGCCGAAGGCGAGAATGAGCGCCGGGCGCGCGCCGCCCGCGTCGCCGACAGGGCTATAGACGTCGAGCTTAAGGTCGCGATAGCGCAGCCCCTTCGTGAAATCGACGCCGCCGACGGCGTATTTCACATCCCTTTCGACGCGCACGTCGAACCGCTTCCCGAGATAATCGCCCACGCCCTGCCCCGCTTGCGCTTGTTCCCCGAATGCTAGGCGAAGGCGCGGCGGCGGGGCAACCGGCCTATTTCTTCGCGTAGGCGCCCGTATAGGTCCCGTCGGCGATGGCCCGCATGATCTCGGCCTCGCGCGCCAATTGCTTTCCCACGGCCGCTGCGAGATCGACGGCGATCTCGCGCGAAAACGTCACGACGCCATCCTCGTCGCCGACGACGATGTCGCCGGGCGAGACGACGGTTCCCGATATGGCGACCGGAACGTCGAGCGCGCCCGGCCCGTCCTTGTAGGGGCCGCGATGCGTGACGCCGCGCGCGAAGCACGGGAAGTCGGAGGCGGCAAAGGCCGCCGAATCCCGGATCGCGCCGTCGATGACGAAGCCCGCGACGCCGCGCTTCTCGGCGATCGCCTTCATGATCTCGCCGACGAGAGCGCGCGAGACGTCGCCCTCGCCCGCCACCACGACGACGTCGCCAGGCTCGACGACATCGAGCATCTTGTGGATGAACAGGTTGTCGCCGGGACGGGTCCGCACGGTGCGCGCGGGGCCGAGGAGATGGCCGCGACGATGGAACGGGCGCAGGCCCGTGAGGCCTGCGAGCCGGTCGAGATTGTCGCTGACGACGGCGGTCGGCGCGTTCCGGAAGGCTTCGACGAGGGCGCGGTCGGGGCGGGTGAAACTCTGCATCTTCATTCCTCTACGCGCTCTCGCCGCGCGCCCATCCTTCCCTGCATTCGGCGACGTAATCGGCGTAGCGCCCCTCCGCGATCGCTTTTCGCGCGCCGGCCATCAGGTCCTGATAGTAGGCGAGATTGTTCCAGGTCAGCAGCATCATCGCCAGAATCTCCCCGGATTTGACGAGATGATGCAGATAGGCGCGCGAATAGTCGCGCGCCGCCGGGCAGCTCGACTCCGCGTCGAGCGGGCGCGGGTCGGCGGCGTGTTTCGCGTTCCTCAGGTTCACGCGGCCGAAGCGCGTATAGGCGAGGCCGTGCCGGCCGGCGCGCGTCGGCATGACGCAGTCGAACATGTCGACGCCGCGCGCCACGCTTTGAAGAATATCGTCGGGCGTGCCGACGCCCATGAGATAGCGCGGCTTGTCCTGCGGCAGATGCGGCTCGACCGTCTCGATCATCGCCAGCATCACGTCCTGCGGCTCGCCGACCGCCAGCCCGCCGACGGCGAGTCCGTGAAAATCCATGCCGGCCAGCGCTTTCGCGCTCTCGACGCGCAGCGCGCGATCGTCGCCGCCCTGGACGATGCCGAAGATCGCCCTGCCCTCTTGCGCAGCAAAGGCCTTGCGCGAGCGCTCGGCCCAGCGCAGCGACAGGCGCATGGCGCGCTCCTGGTCGTCGCGCGCGGCCGGAAGGCGGATGCATTCGTCGAACTGCATCTGGATGTCGGAGCCGAGCAGCGCCTGGATTTCCATGGAGCGCTCGGGCGTCAGCACATGCTTCGAGCCGTCGATATGCGACTGGAAGGTCACGCCCTTCTCGTCGAGCTTGCGCAGCTTGGCGAGCGACATCACCTGAAAGCCGCCGGAATCCGTGAGGATCGGGTGCGGCCAATTCATGAATTTGTGGAGGCCCCCGAGCTCGGCGACGCGCTCTGCGCCCGGCCGCAGCATGAGGTGATAGACGTTGCCGAGCACGATATCGGCGCCGAGCTCCCGCACCTGCCCGGCATACATGGCCTTCACCGTCGCCGCCGTGCCGACGGGCATGAAGGCGGGCGTGCGGATTTTTCCGCGCGCGGTCGTGATCTCGCCCGTGCGGGCGGCGCCGTCGGTCGCGGCGATTTTCAGGGAGAAGCCGGTCATGGCGGCTTCATAGAGGGGTGTGGGCGCCGAGGATAGAGACCCCCGGAAACAGGCTGCGTCCACTCCCCTCCCCCTTGTGGGGAGGGAATCTGATCCTTGCATCGGCTTGCCGCGCGGTCGCGCAATCCGTAAGCACCCCGCCATGATCCCTTGGGTCCATATCGACACGGCCGACATCCCCGGCGGCGAAGGAACCCTGCGCCTCAAGCGGCGCGGGACGGAGTTCTCGATCATGCTCGGCGACAACGAGCTGATGAACTCGCGCCTCAGCGGCTCGGAGCAGGCGCTGGCCACGCTCGCCTGCGAACGCCTGCAGGGACGGCCCGCGCCGCGGCTGCTGATCGGCGGGCTCGGCATGGGCTTCACCCTGCGCGCCGCGCTGGACAAGCTCGGGCCGCAGGCAGACGTCGTCGTCGCGGAACTGGTCCCCGCCGTCGTCGCCTGGGCGCGCGGGCCGATGGCCGAGGTATTCAAGGGCAGCCTCGACGATCCCCGCGTGACGATCCGCGAGGCGGACGTCGGCGCCCTGATTGAGGCCGGGCGCGGAGGCTGGGACGCGATCCTGCTCGACGTCGATAACGGCCCGGACGGGCTGACGCGCGAGTCCAACGACCGGCTCTATTCCGCCGGCGGCCTGCGCAGCGCCTTCGCGGCGCTGCGCCCCGGCGGCCTGCTGGCCGTCTGGTCCTCGGGACCGGACGCAGCCTTCACAAAGCGGCTGAAGCAGGCCGGCTTCGCCGTCGAGGAGGTTCGCGCCCGCGCCAACGGCAAGGGCGGCGGGGCGCGGCATGTGATCTGGATCGCGGCGAAGGCGGGGCGCGCGGCCCCGAGGTAGCCTAGCGCGGCGCGAGGCCTTATACGGGCGACCGACGATTGCGAAGAGTGTCATCCCGGACGATCGCGCAGCGATCGAGCCGGGACCCAGGACCCGGATCGCCGGCGTTGCTCTGGATCCCCGCTTTCGCGGGGATGACACTCGGGATGTTGCAAGGAGACGGAACGTGGACGGCAAGATTCTGCAACGGCTGCCCGCCGGCGAGCGCGTCGGCATCGCTTTTTCGGGCGGCCTCGACACATCGGCCGCCGTCCACTGGATGCGCGCCAAGGGCGCCCTGCCCCACGCCTACACCGCCAATCTCGGCCAGCCCGACGAGAGCGACTACGACGACATTCCCCGCAAGGCGCTCGCCTATGGCGCGGTCGCGGCGCGGCTGATCGACTGCCGGCCGCAGCTCGTCGCCGAAGGCATCGCCGCCATCCAGTGCGGCGCCTTCCACATCACCACTGCCGGCGCGACCTATTTCAACACGACGCCGCTCGGCCGCGCCGTCACCGGCACGACGCTGGTGCGCGCGATGATGGAAGACGGCGTCAACATCTGGGGCGACGGCTCGACCTACAAGGGCAACGACATCGAGCGCTTCTACCGCTACGGCCTGCTGACCAATCCTTCGCTGCGCATCTACAAGCCCTGGCTCGACCAGCAGTTCATCGACGAGCTCGGCGGCCGCAAGGAGATGAGCGAATACATGGCCGCCGCCGGCTTCGAGTACAAGGCGAGCGTGGAGAAGGCCTATTCGACGGACTCGAACATTCTCGGCGCGACGCACGAGGCGAAGGACCTCGAATATCTCAAC
Organism: Rhodoblastus sp.; assembly: GCA_046349085.1. Classification (GTDB taxonomy): domain Bacteria; phylum Pseudomonadota; class Alphaproteobacteria; order Rhizobiales; family Beijerinckiaceae; genus JAJXWB01. The sequence continues at coordinate 10,879 of JAXMDA010000012.1, read as the reverse complement.
GCCGGGATCAACATCGTCAATCCGATCATGGGCGTCGCCTTCTGGAAGGATGACGTCAAGGTCGCGCGCGAAACGGTGACGGTGCGCTTCGAGCAGGGCCAGCCGGTCGCGCTCAACGGCAAGACGTTCGACGACGCGCTGGCGTTGTTCACCGAGGCGAATGTCATCGGCGGGCGGCACGGGCTCGGCATGTGCGACCAGATCGAGAACCGCATCATCGAGGCGAAGAGCCGCGGCATCTACGAGGCGCCCGGCATGGCGCTGCTGTTCATCGCCTACGAGCGGCTGGTCACCGGAATCCACAACGAAGACACGATCGAGCAGTACCGCAACAACGGCCGCCGCCTCGGCCGCCTGCTCTATCAGGGCCGCTGGTTCGATCCGCAGACGCTGATGCTGCGCGAGACGGCGCAGCGCTGGGTGGCGAGCGCGATCACGGGCGAAGTGACGATCGAGCTGCGGCGCGGGAACGACTATTCGATTCTCGACACGACGAGCCCGAACCTGACCTATCACCCTGAAAGACTGACGATGGAAAGCGGCGCCGGCGCCTTCACGCCCGCCGACCGCATCGGCCAGCTCACCATGCGCAACATGGACATCGCCGACACGCGCGAGAAGCTCGGGCTGTATAACGGCGTCGGCCTGCTCGGCGGTTCCGATTTCGAGGCGCTGGCGCTGCCGAAGGCCGGGGAGAAGAAGTAGGAGGCGTTGTCCCTCCCCGCTTGCGGGGAGGTATGGTCCGCCATTGCGAGCGGAGCGAAGCAATCCAGGGCCCCGCCTTGGCGCTCATTGCCCCGTCGCTTCGCTCCTCGCGATGACGATCGGCCTCACCGCGCTTTCATGAACGCATCGAAATAGGCCGCCAGTTCCTTCCGCCCATCGAACGGCAGGACGTGGCCGACGTACTGATCCGGGCGCACGATCAACAGGCAACCGCGGTCGCGGTCGATTCCGCGCAGGTTGTAGATGTCCGGCCCGTTCTTGAGATCGGGGCAGAACATCTTTTCGTAGTCGCGCAGGCCGAGCTTGCCCTTCGCCGGCAGCAGGAAGGCCGGCATGTCCTCGATCCTGAGGTCGCGGTGGTTCTGCTGGAAGACCGCGCGAAAATCGATCACGGAATCGATGTCGGCGCCGGCGCCCGTGTAGCGCCTTACGGGCGAAGCCGGATCGTTCTCCAGCCATTCGCACAGCTCGCGGATCGGCGCATTCGCCGCCGTCGGATCCTCGCGGCCGCAGAAGGCGAAGAGGCGCCAGCGGCCGTCGGCGAGCAGCGTGTCGCCGAGGCGTTGCGGCTTGCCGTCGCCGAGCCGGACGACGGGGGCGGAGTGAAAGCGCGTTCCGATCTCGAAACCCTTGGCGAGATGCTGGTGCTGGCCCTGCCCCGTCAGCAGCGAGGGCTTGTAGACGGTGGCGACGCCCGCCGTGTAGCGGCCGTGGCGCATGAAATATTCCTGGATCTGCGCGGGCTCGACGCCATCGGGCTTTTCCGGCGACTTCAGCGGCTTCGACAGCATCTGCGTCCACTCGCGGTCGAAGTCGATCAGGTTCTTCGCAATCGTCTGACGTTCGGCGGAATAAGTATGCAGAAACTCCGGCGCGCATTGCCCGCGCAACACGGCGGCGAGTTTCCAGCCGAGGTTGAACGTGTCCTGCATCGACACGTTCATGCCCTGCCCCGCCTTGGCGCTGTGCGTATGGCAGGCGTCGCCGGCGATGAACACGCGCGGCGCCTTGCTCTCGCCCTCCATCACGTCGTCGAACTTGTCGCAGAGGCGCTGGCCGACCTCGTAGACCGACCACCATGCGACTTCCTTCACGTCGAGCGTCCAGGGATGAAAGATGCGCTGGGCGGCGGCGATCAGATAATCGATCGTCACCTCCTTGTTCGGCACGCGCTTGTCCTTCGCCACCTTGTCGAGCTCGACATAGATTCGCACGAGATAGCCGCCCTCCCGCGGGATCAGCACGATCGCGCCTTCGGTCGCCGACTGGATGAGCGATTTCAGCCTGATGTCGGGGAATGTGGTGACGGCCAGAATGTCCATCACGCCCCAGGCCTGATTGGCGAAATCGCCTTTCAGCTCGCGGCCCAGAGCCTGCCGCACGCCGGAGCGCGCGCCGTCGCAGCCGACGACATATTTGGCGCGCACCGTTTCGGTCTGGCCCTTGTGCGCCTCGTCGACGCGTTCGAGCGTAACGGCGACGGGATGGCTGCCCTCGCTCGCGACCGTCAGGCCGGCGAAGCGGCGCGAATACAGCGGCTCGAGACGATGGGACGACTTGCGCATGAACTCGAGATAGAAATCATGCACGCGCGCCTGGTTCATGATGACGTGCGGGAAGTCGGACAGGCCGTCCTCGACGTCCTGGATGCGGCCGGAGCGCACGATGTTCTCGCGCTTGTTGTCGTCCGGCTTCCAGAAGGTCGTCTCGTTCACCCAATAGGCCTGGCGCTGAAGGCGCTCGCGAAAACCGAAGCCCTCGAACATTTCCATCGAGCGGCAGGCAATGCCGTCGGCCTGGCCGAGTTGCAGCGGACCGTCCTTCTGCTCGACGATGCAGGTGGTGATGTCCGGAAAGGCCGCAAGTTGCGCGGCGAGCGTGAGGCCGGCCGGGCCGCAGCCAACGATCAGCACGTCGACTTCCGCCGGCGGCCGGTCCGTCGGGGCGGGATGGGCGGAGGCCGGCGCAAGCTCGGGGTCGCCATAGCGATAGCCGTCGACGTGAAACTGCATGATCTGTCTCCCGGAAATTGTCATTCTGGCGCCGCACGGCGAAAACGTCGCGGAGGCGGCTTATTGATAAGCGTACTGATGATTGGTATGCTTGTCAATAATGGCCACATCGGGATTTTGAAGAATGGACGCTACCGAGGCTCCCGGACATCTGGCGCGACGTTTCCACCAGATCGCCGTCGCAGTCTTTCACGCGGAGGTGGAAGCCGCCGGCTGTGACCTGACGCCCGTGCAATATGCGGCGCTGGCCAAGATCGCCGAGGCGCCGGGGCTCGATCAGGCGAGGCTCGCCGGCCTCATCGCCTTCGACCGCACCACGATCGGCGGCGTCGTCGACCGGCTCGTGGAGAAAGGCCTGGTCGCGCGCGAGATCAGCCGCAAGGACCGGCGCGCGCGCGAGTTGCGCATCAGCGACAAGGGCGGCGCCGTATTGGAGAAGATCGCGCCGGCGGTTGCGAAAACGCAGCGCATCCTGCTCAGCGGCCTCGGCGAAAAGGAGGCCGCGCAATTCATGAAACTGCTCGGCAAGGCGATCGCGGCGCTCAACGACCTGTCGCGCGCGCCGCTGCGGGAAGGGTGAAAATCGGGCCTACTTCTTCCACAGGTTCGTCGAATAGCCCGTCTGCACGCGCTCGTCGATCGCCTGCGCCATCGCCTCGTCGCCGCCGACGCGCGGCGCGATGATCTTGCCGAAGAGAATGCGCTGCGCCGGCGGCCAGCTTTCCGGCTCCCACAATTTTGCGCGCAGCATGGCGCGCGCGCAGTGGAAGTAGCAGCGCTCGATATGGATGCGGATGGCGAGCAAGGCCGGGCGCTCCGGCGTCCCCAGTTTTTCACGCAACTCCGCATCGTCGAAGATCTCTGCGCGGCCAGTGATCCGCAGGGTTTCGCCGGTGCGGGGCTTGAGAAAAATCAGACCGATGCGGCCGGTGTCGAGAATGTTGGTCAGGCCGAAGGCGAGATTGTTGCCGGGCCGCTCGGGCATCAGCAGCGTCGTGTCGTTCTCGATCCGCACGAAGCCCGGCTGGTCGCCCTTGGGCGAGGCCTCGACCACGCCATCCCCGCTCACCGTCGAAACCACGGCGAAGGCCGAGGCGCGGATGAAATCGGCCGACTGCTCGTCGAGATGCGACAGCACCTTGGCCTTGGTCGCTTCACGCGGTTCGCCGAGCACGGCGCGCAATTGATCGAGGGATTCGATGCGGCTCATGGTTCCTCCCCGACGCTGTCATCCCCGCGCAAGCGGGAATCCAGGGCGACTCGAAAATTGTCGGCGTGGCCACTGGATGCCCGCCTTCGCGGGCATGACAATGCGGGGACGGCCGCGCGTCAACCCGCGCGGGTTAGCAGGCAAGCGTCGCCGTAGCTGTAGAAGCGATAGCCCGTTTGAATCGCGTGCGCATAGGCCGCCTTCATCCGGTCGAGCCCGGCGAACGCGCCGACCAGCATGAACAGCGTCGAGCGCGGCAGGTGGAAATTGGTGAGCAGCGCGTCGACTGCGCGAAAACGATAGCCCGGGGTAATGAAGATCGCGGTCTCGCCGGAGAAGGGCCGCACGACGCCCTCTTCCGTCGTCGCGCTTTCGAGAATGCGCAGCGCCGTCGTGCCGACGGCGACGATGCGGCCGCCTTTTTCACGCGCGCCGTTCAGCGCGGCGGCGGTCTCGGCGCTGACGCTGCCCCATTCGGAATGCATGACATGGGCGTCGGTGTCCTCGACCTTGACCGGCAGGAACGTGCCGGCGCCGACATGCAGCGTCACGCGATGGACGGCGACGCCCTTGCGCTCGACGGCGGCGAGCAGTTCGGGCGTGAAATGCAGGCCGGCGGTCGGCGCGGCCACCGCCCCGGCTTCGCGGGCGAACATCGTCTGGTAGTCGCGCGCGTCCCGGTCGTCGTCGGCGCGGCGCGCGGCGATGTAGGGCGGCAGCGGCATATGGCCGAGGCGTTCGATGCCTTCATCGAGCGCCGCGCCGTCGAGATGGAAGGAGAGGAGGACTTCGCCCTCGTTGCGCTCGACCACGTCGGCGTCGAGGCTGGCGAGCAGGCAGGCCATGCTTTCGGACGCTTCGCCGAAGCGGATGCGGTCGCCGGGCGCCAGACGCTTGGCGGGTTTCGCCAGAGCGCGCCAGAGGTTCGAGCCCTCGCGCCTGATGAGCGTCGCCTCGATGCGCGCGACATTCTCGCCGCGCGCGCGAATGCCCTCGAGGCGCGCGGGGATGACGCGCGTGTCGTTGACGACGAGAACGTCGCCGGGCCGCAGGAAATCCGGGAGATCGCGCACGATGCGATCTTCGAGCGACGACCCTTTCACCACCAGCATCCGCGCGCCGTCGCGCGGCTCGGCGGGCCGGAGCGCGATGCGCTCCGGCGGAAGATCAAAGTCGAAGAGGTCTACGCGCATGAAAGCCCCTCGCGCTTCGAGACGGCCCTTCGGGCCTCCTCAGCGTGAGGGGCTAATACGCGCCCTCGTCCCGAGAGTCTGGCTCGAAATTCGCTGCGAACCCGCGCCCCTCATGCTGAGGAGGCGGCGAAGCCGCCGTCTCGAAGCATGATTCAGAGTTACGTGTCCCGGCCACCCTTCGAGACGCCGCCACGCGGCTCCTCAGGGTGAGGATTCTTGAACGACAGGCCAGACACTGAGAGCGAAGCGCCGCATCGCGTCTCGGAGGACGGCCCTCGCAATCAGCTCATCTTCGCGGAGACGATCTTGTCGGGATCGCGCACGGGTTCGCCGCGCTTGATCTTGTCGACGTTCTCCATGCCCGACACGACCTCGCCCCAGACCGTGTATTGCTTGTCGAGGAAGCGGGCGTCGTCGAAGCAGATGAAGAACTGCGAATTCGCCGAGTCCGGGTTCTGGGCGCGCGCCATCGAGCAGGTGCCGCGCACGTGCGGGGCCGCGTTGAACTCCTGCTTGAGGTTCGGGTATTTCGAACCGCCTGTGCCGGTGCCGTGCGGGCAGCCGGTCTGCGCCATGAAGCCCTCGATCACGCGATGGAACACGATGCCGTCGTAGAAGCCCTCGTTCACGAGCTTCTTGATGTGAGCGACGTGGCCCGGCGCAAGATCGGGACGCATCTTGATGACAACCGGGCCCTTGGTCGTCTCGAGTGTGAGCGTGTTGCCTTCGTCCGCCATGGGACCTCCTGTTGAAACGATTGCGCCCTTCAGCCTCGTCCCCTCAGGATGAAGCGTATGGCGAACAGACGACCCGCTATAGCCCTGCCGAGGGCTACGGTAAATCGGAACTTCCCGCAGCGGGGCAGAGCTTCCGCCAGACTTGCGCGCAACCTTGACCGCGTCGCTGCGTCGGGCGCGGAAATGTAGGCGATGCGGGGCTTGCCGACCACTCGCCCGTCGGCGGCGAAGACGATGCGCAGCGTCGCCTGCCAGGTTTCGCCCCCCGGCGGCGACGGCGGGCTCCAGCAAGCGGCTATCGCCTTCGGCACGTCGGTCGGCCGCGCGATCGCATTGGCCGCCGCCGGCCTGTCCGGCCCCAGCGCGAGCGTCATCGTGAACTGGTCCGACAACGGCGGGTAGCAGGTGTTGATCGCGTAAGGCGTTTCGACGTTGAAACTGCCGATGCAGAAACGGTCTGCGTCGCTCTCGTTGCGCGGCGGCCCCATGGGGTTCGCCTCGAGGTACGGGTTCGGCGGACCGACCTCATAGGCGTGCTGCGCCTGCGCGGCAGCGATCCAGCCAGCGCCGCAGGCGAACGCTGTCGCAATCGACAGCGCGACGCCTGCGGCGCGAAACGTCACTTGTCGTCGGCGGCCATGCGCATCTTCACGATCTTGTCGGGCGCGGTCACCGATCCATTGTCGGACTTCGAGCCCTTCTTGATCTTGTCGACGACGTCCATGCCGGAGATCACCTCGCCGACGACAGTGTACTGGCCGTCAAGGAAGCCGGCGTCGCCGAAGCAGATGAAGAACTGGGAGTTCGCCGAATCCGGCATCTGCGAACGCGCCATGCCGACCGTGCCGCGACCGAAATGCGCCTTGGAGAATTCGGCCGGAATGTTCGGCAGGTCCGACTTGCCCGTACCCGTGCCGGTCGGGTCGCCGGTCTGCGCCATGAAGCCGTCGATGACGCGATGGAACACGATGCCGTCATAGAACTTGCGCTTCACCAGCGTCTCGATCTGGGCGACGTGCTTGGGCGCGAGGTCGGGGCGCAACTGGATCGAGACCTTGCCGTCCTTGGTGTAGAGGTTGACGACGTCGGCAGGATTGCCGGCGGCCAGCGCGCCCACGGGCGTCGCGGCCAGAGCGAGGGCGGGAATTGTCTTCGCGGCGGCGGCGATGAGCTTGCGGCGATCGATGCGCATGAAAATCCTTTCGCGTCGTACTTGAAGAAAAGCAGCCTGTTATTTCGCTTTCGCGCGCTCGGCCATGCGCTGCGCAAGCGCGGTCGCGGCGACCGCGGGCGTGAACGGCCTGATGTCGCCGCCCATGGCCGCGATCTGGCGGACAAGCGTGGCGGTGATGTGGCGGACCTCCGGGGAGGCCGCGAAAAACACCGTCTTCACCTCCGGCGCCATCACGCCGTTCATGCCGGCCATCTGCATCTCGTAATCGAGATCCGTGCCGTCGCGGAGGCCGCGCACCACGATCTTGGCGCCATGATCCCGCGCCGCCTGGACGGCGAGGCCGGAGAAGGTGACGACCTGCAATTCGCACCCTTGCGCCTTCAGATCGGCGGCGCAGGCGGCGCGAATGAGATCGGCGCGCTCCTCGGCGGTGAAGACCGGCGTCTTGCCGGGATGGACGCCGATGCCGACGACGAGGCGATCGCAGACGACGCCCGCCTGGCGGATGACGTCCACATGGCCGTTGGTGAGCGGATCGAAGGAGCCGGTGTAGATGGCGATGCGCATGGGTCCGTCCGTGTGCGGGCTGCAGCGATCTAGGCTTGAGCGGCGGGCAAAGGCAAGTCAGCCTCTAATGGGCGGCTCACCCCTCCCCGTTCTCGCCGCCCTCGCCCTCTTCCTCTTCCGCCGCCACGCGCTCGACGGACACCACCTTCTCGTCCTCGGCCGTGTTGAACACGATGACGCCCTGCGCGCCGCGGCCGATGATGCGGATGCCCTCCACCGGGCAGCGGATGAGCTGTCCGCCGTCGGTCACCAGCATGATCTGGTCGGAATCCTCGACGGGGAACGACGCGACCAGCGGGCCGTTGCGCTCGTTGACGGCCATGGCGACGATGCCTTTGCCGCCGCGCCCGGTGATGCGGTACTCGAACGAGGACGAGCGCTTGCCGTAGCCGTTCTGCGAGACGGTGAGGATGTACTGCTCGGCCTCGGACATCACGACGTAGCGGTCCTGGGACAGTTCGCCGTTGACGCCGTTCGCGCCTTCCTCGCCGACGTCCGCCTCGGTTTCGCCGTTCGCCTCGCCGTTCACCGCGCGGCTCATCTTGAGATAGGCGGCGCGTTCGTCGCCCGAGGCCTCGAAGTGCCTGAGGATCGACAGCGAGATGACGCGATCGCCCTTCTCCAGCGCAATGCCGCGCACGCCCATGGAATCGCGGCCCTTGAACACGCGCACTTCCGGCGTGGCGAAGCGGATGCACTGGCCTTGCGCCGTCGTCAGCAGCACGTCGTCGTCCTCGGTGCAGATGGCGACGTCGACGATGGCCTCGCCTTCGTCGAGCTTCATGGCGATCTTGCCGGCGCGGTTGACCTGCGTGAAATCCGAAAGCTTGTTGCGCCGGACCGTGCCGCCGGTCGTGGCGAAGAAGACGTCGAGCGTCGCCCAGCTCTCCTCGTCCTCCGGCAGCGGCATGATGGTGGTGATGCGCTCGTCGGCCTCCAGCGGCAGGATGTTGCGCAGGAACTTGCCGGGCGATTGCGGCGAGGTCAGCGGCAGGCGCCAGACCTTCTCCTTGTAGACTTGGCCGCGCGAGGAGAAGAACAGCACCGGCGTGTGGGTGGAAGCCACGAACAGGCGCGCGACGAAATCCTCCTCGCGCGTCTGCATCCCCGAACGGCCCTTGCCGCCGCGGCGCTGCGCCCGATAGGTGGAGAGCGGCACGCGCTTGATGTAGCCGGCGTGCGACACGGTGACGACCATGTCCTCGCGCTGGATGAGGTCCTCGTCCTCCATGTCGCCGGCGGCGTCGAGGATGATCGTGCGGCGCGGCGTGGCGTAGGCGGCCTTCACCGCATTCAGCTCGTCCTTGACGATGCCGAACAATCTTTCGCGCGAACGCAGGATCTCGAGATAGTCCGCGATCTCGGCGGCGAGCTTGTTCAGGGCCTCCGAAATTTCCTCGCGGCCGAGCGCGGTCAGGCGCTGCAGGCGCAGGTCGAGGATGGCGCGGGCCTGCGCTTCCGACAGGCGGATATTGCCGTCGGCGTCCAGCGCATGGCGGGGATCGGCGATCAGCGCCACCAGCGGCGCCATGTCCTTCGCCGGCCAGGCGCGGCCCATCAGCGCTTCGCGCGCGGCGCCAGCGTCGGGCGAAGTGCGGATGAGCCGGATCACTTCGTCGATATTGGCGACGGCGATGGCGAGGCCGACCTGAAGGTGGGCGCCGTCGCGCGCCTTGTTGAGGCGGTGCTTGGTGCGCCGCGTGACGACCTCTTCGCGGAAATCGACGAAGGCGCGCAGCACGTCCTTCAGCGTCAGCATTTCCGGCTTGCCGCCGTTCAGCGCGATCATGTTCACGCCGAACGACGATTGCAGCGCCGTGAAGCGATAGAGCTGGTTCAGCACGACGTCGGGAAAGGCCTCGCGCTTCAGCTCGATGACGATGCGCATGCCGTCGCGGTCGCTCTCGTCGCGCAGGTCGGAAATGCCTTCGATCTTCTTCTCGCGCACGAGTTCGGCGATGCGCTCGACCAGCGTCGCCTTGTTCACCTGGTAGGGAATTTCGGTGACGATCAGCGCGGAGCGGTTGTTGCGCATCTCCTCGACGTCGACCTTGGCGCGCATCAGCACCGAGCCGCGCCCGGTCGCATAGGCCGAATTGATGCCGGTGCGCCCGACGATCGAGCCGCCCGTGGGGAAATCGGGCCCCGGCACGATCTCGATGAGATCGGCGATGGACATGTCGGGCCGGTCGATCAGCGCGATGGTGGCGTCGATCACTTCGCCGAGATTGTGCGGCGGAATGTTGGTGGCCATGCCGACCGCGATGCCGCCGGCGCCGTTGACCAGCAGGTTCGGAAAGCGCGCTGGCAGGACGACGGGCTCGTGTTCCTTGCCGTCGTAGTTCGGCTGGAAGTCGACCGTGCCTTCGTCGATGTCCTCGAGCAGCGCCAGCGCGGGCCGCGCGAGGCGCGATTCCGTGTAGCGCATGGCCGCCGGCGGGTCGCCGTCGACCGAGCCGAAATTGCCCTGCCCGTCGATCAGCGGCAGGCGCATGGAGAAGGGCTGCGCCATGCGCACGAGCGCGTCGTAGATCGCGGCGTCGCCGTGCGGGTGATACTTACCCATGACGTCGCCGACGATGCGCGCCGACTTCACATAGGCCTTGTCGGGCGTGTGGCCGTTCTCGTGCATCGAGAACATGATGCGGCGATGCACGGGCTTGAGGCCGTCGCGCGCGTCGGGCAGCGCGCGGCTCACGATCACGCTCATGGCGTAGTCGAGGTACGAGCGCTTCATCTCGTCGACGATGGAAACGGGTCTGATGTCGGACGGCGGCTGCGCGCCTTCGTCCTTGTTGTCGTCGTTGTCGGCCAAAGGGTCGGGCTTTCGGGAGGGGCGCGGGACGCCCGGGAATCAAGGCCCGCAGTCTATCCGATTCCGACGCGGGAGGCGAATGCGCGGTCGCTGCGCACGCGCGAGATACCCTTTCAATTTCAGCCTATTACACGGGCGCACGAATCGTCATGCCCGGGCTTGTCCCGGGCATCCGCGCCGGGCCGTCGCTGAGCCCGTTGGCGTGGATGGCCGGGACAAGCCCGGCCATGACGGCGAGAGCGTCAGGGCGGCGTCTTGTCGCGACGCACGGGCGCGGTCTTCGCCTGCTTTTTCGGGAGCCCCGCCGCGCCCGCCCTCGCCGCCTTCCGCGCCTTCGCCGCGGCCTTTTGCGCGGCTGTGCGGCGCGCGGCGGCAAGCGCCGGCGCGCACCAGCGCTTGAGCTCGTCCTCGTCGTCAAGCGCGGCGTCCGGGAGCTTCCAGAATG
>JAXMDA010000011.1:0-78879 GCA_046349085.1 Rhodoblastus sp. | reverse complement strand
CTCGCCGCCATTCGCGAGACCTTCGAGGAGACGGGCCTCGTGCTCGGGCGGCCCGGCAAGCTCGACAAGGTCCCCGAAGGCGACTGGAGCGATTTCATGGCGCATGGCGTTGCGCCGGACCTCTCGGAAGTGCGCTTCATCGCGCGCGCCATCACGCCGCCGAAGCGGCCGAAGCGCTTCGACACGACCTTCCTGTGCCTCGACGCCAAATGGATCGCCCATCGCGTGGAGGGCGTCGTCACGGCGGACACGGAGCTTGTCAAACTCGTCTGGGTGCCGCTGAAGGAAGCGCAGGAGCTGGACCTGCCGCACATCACGCGCGTCGTGCTGAAGGAGCTCGAACAACGGATCGCCGGCGGCATGACGCACGATGTCCCGACGCCGTTCTACTACGAGAAGAAGCGCGTGTGGTTCCGCGAGGAATTGTAGGCCTCTGATCGCCATTGCGACGAACGCAGTGGCGAAGCAATCCAGAGTCGCGGCCCGACCCTGGATTGCTTCGTCGTTTCACTCCTCGCAATGACGGTCGAAACGCTTTACCCCTCCCTCCATGCCCCGTCTCTTCCCCCTCATCGCGGCCATAGCGGCCATTTCCATCGTCGGCGTCGGCCTGTCGATGACGATCCCGCTGATCGCCGTACGCATGGAGGCCGCCGGCTACAGCGCCAGCGCCAACGGCTGGGGCGTCGCCATGTCGGGACTGGCGACCATCCTCGTCTCCCCGCTCATTCCGACGCTCGTGCGCGTGCTTGGCGTGCGTCGCCTGATGATATGCGCGCTCGTGCTGGCGATCGCGAGCCTCGTCGGCCTCGCCTTCGTCGACAACGTGCTGTGGTGGTTCCCGATCCGCTTCCTGCTCGGCGCGTCGCTGACGCTGTTCTTCGTCGTCAGCGAATACGCGATCAACGCGCTCGCGCCGGCCGCGCGGCGCGGACTGTGGATCGGCGTCTATTCGACGTCGCTCTATCTCGGCTTCGCGCTCGGGCCGGCGATCATCGGCTTCGTCGGCACGGACGGACGCGCCGGCTTTTACGCGGCCATGGCGCTCTTCATGCTCGGCGGCGCGCCGATCATCGCGGCAGGCGCGCAGATACCGACCTTCAGCGAACCCGCGAAAAGCACGGCATGGGCGATGATGGCGCGCGCGCCGCTCGTCATGCTGGCTTCGCTGCTGTTCGGCGCGCTGGAGACCGGCGCGATGGGCCTCCTGCCGGTTCATGCGCTGCGCAACGGTTACGATGCGGCGACGGGCGCGCTGTTCGTCTCTTTCGTCGCGGCGGGCAATGTCGCGTTTCAACTGCCGCTCGGCCTGCTGTCGGATCGGGTCGACCGGCTCAAGCTGATCGTCGCCATCGCCGTTTTCGGCCTTGTCGGCGCGCTCGCGGCAACGCTGGCGACGCAGCAATACATCGCCTTTGGCGCGCTGCTGTTCGTCTGGGGCGGCATCGTCGGCGGGCTCTACATGGTCGGTCTCGCCATGCTCGGCGCGCGCTATTCGGGCGCCGATCTCGCCGCGGCCAATTCGGCCTATGTCATGCTCTACGCGACAGGCATGATGATCGGCCCGCCGTTCCTCGGGATGACGCTCGACGCCTCGCCGTCGCACGGGCTGTTCGGCGGTGTCGCGCTGCTGTTCGCGCTCTATCTGGCTATCGTCGCCGCGCGCCGCAAATCGGCCTGAGCGTCAGCCGTTTATCGCCGCGTCGATTTCGGCGGCTTGCGGCAGGCTGCCCTGGCTGCCGCGCTTCGTGCAGGCGAGCGCGGCGGCGACGCTCGCGCGCTTCATCGCAGCCGGCAGGTCGAGCCCGCGGTCGAGCGCCGCCGCCAGAACGCCGACGAAGCAATCGCCCGCCGCGGTTGTGTCGACCGCTTCGACCGTATGCGCGGCGACAACATGCGTCACGCCGTCGATGCAGGCTTCGCTGCCGTCGGCGCCAAGCGTGCGAAGGACCCCGACGCCGAGCTTGCCCGCAATCGACGCCGCATCCGCGCCGCCGCCGACACGCCTGGCGAGGACCTGCGCCTCCTGCTCGTTGACGATGATCAGATAAGTGTTCTTCAAGGCGGCGAGCGGCAGGTCGGCGGCCGGCGCGAGATTGAGAATGACGCGCGCCCCCGCCGCGGACGCGCGCGCGATGAGCCGCGCGGTTTCGGTCGCGTCGCATTCCATCTGCATCAGGACGATGGTCGCTTCGTCCAGGAATTCGTCGGGAACCTTGTCCTGCCGCGCCTTGAGATTGGCGCCCGGCGCGACAGCGATGGCGTTGCGGCCGGATTTGTCCGTGACGATGGAGGCGACGCCGGTCGCGCCGGGAATCGCGTCGATGCCCCAGACGTCCACGCCGGCCGATTCGAGACCCGCCTGCGCCGGATTGGCGAAGGAATCCTGGCCGACGGCGCCGTAGAGCGCGACTTCCGCCCCGTCGCGGGCTGCGGCCACGGCCTGATTGGCCCCCTTGCCGCCCGGCTCCGTGCGCATGCCGCGCGCCAGAAGAGTTTCGCCGGGCGCCGGCAGCGCCTCCATGTCGAAGATCAGGTCGAGGTTGATCGAGCCGAAGACCAGAATCATGCGCCAGCTTCGCCGCAAGCCGCCGCATTGACAATCGGCGCTCCATGGGTATTTTCCGCGCCCAGAGCTTCCGGGCCGGGACGGGTCGACCGTTCGCCGGCTCTTTTGTAGTTGTCGCGGCGATTCTCATCGCCGGCAAGCGAGACTGGACAAGACCATGGCCAAGGCCGCCACCATCAAGATCAAGCTGCTGTCGTCCGCCGACACCGGCCATTTCTACGTCACCAAGAAGAACGCCCGCACCAAGACGGACAAGCTGTCGTTCAAGAAGTACGACCCCGTCGCGCGCAAGCACGTCGAGTACAAGGAAACCAAGATCAAGTGAGGCGAACCGCCGCTTGAGATGGATAGAGGGCGCGCAAGCGCCCTTTTTCGTTTGAACCTCCGAAAGGCTCGCGACCAATGCCGTTCCGCATCATCCCGGCCCGCACGGCCGCCGAATTCCAGGACGCCGTCCGTCTGTTCGGCGCCTACGCCGGCACGCTCGGCGTCGATCTCTCCTTCCAGAATTTCGAGGACGAACTCGAAAACATGCCCGGCGAATACGCCCCGCCGAAGGGCGAACTACTGCTCGCCCGCGCCGCCGACGGCGAGGCGGTCGGCTGTGTGGCGTTGCGCCCGCTGGACATTCCCGGCTGCTGCGAGATGAAGCGCCTCTACGTGGCGCGCAAGGGCCGCCGTCTCGGCGCCGGCAAGGCGCTGGTCGAGGCGATCATCCAGGAGGCCGTGAACAAAGGCTATACGGAGATGCGCCTCGACACGCTGCCCTCGATGGCGGCCGCCCTGTCGCTCTACGCGGAAGCGGGCTTCGAGCGCATCAAGCCCTATTACGCGTCGCCGATCCCCGGCGCCGTCTTCCTGGCGAAGAAGCTGCCCTGATCAAGCCCTGGACCGCCTGAAGGCGGCGTCGATCGCGGCGAATCTCTCGTCCACCTCGTCGCGCATCTCCGGATGCGTGAATATGTAGAGCTCGCCGGCGCGGATCGCCGCCAGAACGCGCGCCGCGACGGCGGCCGGATCGAGCCCGGCGCTCGCCTTTTCCGCCTGACCGAGCGACAGCCGCTGAGCCGCGCTGCCGGCCGGCGGCGCGACCGCCGGCCCATATCGCTCGGGCCGGTTGCGCGCGCTGGCGGCGATGTTGGTGCGCACGAAGCCGGGGCACAGGACGCTCACCCCGATTCCATCCGGCGCGAGCTCCTTCGCCAGCCCCTCGGACATGCCGACGACGGCGTATTTCGTCGCGACGTAGGGGCTGAAGCCGAGATTGGCCTGCAATCCCGCCATCGACGCCGTGTTGACGATATGCCCGCCCTGCCCGTGCGCCCGCATGGCCGGCAGAAAGGCGGCGAGCCCGTGCACGACGCCCATCAGGTTGACGTCGACCACCCAGCGCCAGGTCGCAGGCGAAATCGCCTCGATCCCGCTGCCGCCGGCGACGCCGGCGTTGTTGCAGAGGATATGGACCGGCCCGAAGGCGTCCGCGGTCGCCGCCGACGCCCGCGAAACGCTGGCGAAATCCGTGACGTCGCAGACGACCGATGCGACCCGGGGCGAAAATTCGCGGAGTTCGACGGCGGCCGCTTCCAGCGCCGGCGCCTCGATATCGGCGAGCATGACGTTCATGCCCTCGGCCGCGAAGGCGCGGGCGAGCGCCAGGCCGATGCCGCTCGCGGCGCCCGTCACGAAGGCGG
The DNA here is from genome assembly GCA_046349085.1 of Rhodoblastus sp. GTDB lineage: Bacteria > Pseudomonadota > Alphaproteobacteria > Rhizobiales > Beijerinckiaceae > JAJXWB01. The sequence continues at coordinate 74,619 of JAXMDA010000011.1, read as the reverse complement.
TGCGGCCGGCAAGATCGCGCATGAGAGCCTCGATCGGGCGAGAGGACCGACGTGATTCGGAAAATGAAGGTGGCCGGTCGTCAACGGCGTCGAGGAGGCCACTCCTACACCGCCGACGACCGGCCGACCCCACGGACCCAGGAGATGCGGCGGACCTGAGCACTCCGCAGGGTATTCAAAGCTGCCGAAACGCACCGTAACGCGAACTGACGCGACCAGCCCATTCTCCGAAGCCGGACATATCCGCCTTCAAATTTTCTGGGTCCTCACCGCGCCGCCAGATGCAACTAGCTCGGCAACACCACGTTACCCTGACCCCCGGGAAATGCAATCGGGTAGCCTTGTAACCTCCATGGAAACCGTTTGTTAACTTAAACGAACGAGGTGAACGCCGCTTGCGCGCGCGTGATCGCGAGCGTCCCGAAAATGCGGATTCTGCGTAAGTTTCCTCAGGTTCGCGGGCGGTCAGGCCGCCGCCAGCGTCACCCTGTTGCGGCCGGACGCCTTCGATTCGTACAGCGCCTTGTCCGCCGACTTGTAGATGAAGTCGGGATTGGCGTCCGACCCCCGGTCGGCGATGCCGATCGAGATGGTGACCGGCACGGCGACCTGCCCTTCCTTGACGTTGAAGGGCTCGGCCTCGACGGCGCGGCGCACGCGCTCGGCGACGCGCCCGGCGACGTCGATCGAGGTTTCCGGCATGACGATGACGAATTCCTCGCCGCCGAGGCGGCAGACGAGATCGACGCTGCGCACTGCGCGGCGAATGCGTCCCGCCAGCGCGCGCAGGATTTCGTCGCCGGCGTCGTGGCCGTAGGTGTCGTTGACCTTCTTGAAGAAGTCGATGTCGAGCACGAGCAGCGACAGCGGCTTGGCCTCCTGCGCGGCCTGATCCAGCAGGCTCGCCAGGTTCATGTCGAAATAGCGCCGGTTGTTGAGGCCGGTGAGCGCATCGACGACGGCCATCTCGATGGCCTGCTCGACATTGTTGCGCAGGCTTTCCGCATAGCGCTTGCGGCGCACCTGCGTGCGCACGCGCGCGATCAGTTCGTTGCGGTCGATCGGGCGCACGAGATAGTCGTTCACGCCGAGATCGAGGCCGCGCAGGATTTTCGGGCGGTCCTCGAGGTCGGCGATGGTGAGGATCGGCAAGGCGCGCGTGCGCTCGAGCGAGCGCAACTGGCTGCACAGGCGCAGGCCGTCGTAATTCGTCAGGCCGAGGCTGACGATCACCAGGTCATAGGGCTGCTCCGCCGCGCGAAAAAGCGCTTCCTGCGGATTGGTTTCGACGTCCACCGTCTGGTTGCCGCGCAGCGAGGCGACGATGCGGTCGCTCGACGCCAGACGGTCGTCGACCAGCAGCACGCGGCCGTGATGGCCGTCGGCGGCCGACGCGTTGACGAAGGGGTCGGAGCGGCCAAGACGCGCCGAGGCGGCGGCGCGCGAACGCAATTCGTCCATCGTCACCTTGAGGCGCGACAGCGATTTCACGCGCGCGATCAGCGCGACTTCGTCCACGGGCTTGGTCAGAAAGTCGTCGGCGCCGCAGTCGAGGCCTCGCACGCGGTCGGCCGCCTGGTCGAGCGCCGTCACCATGACAACGGGAATGTGCGAGGTCGTCGGGTCGGCCTTCAGCCGCGTGCAGACCTCGAAGCCGTCCATGCCGGGCATCATGATGTCGAGCAGCACGATGTCGCAGAGGCCCGCCTTGCAGGCCTCGATCGCTTCCGGTCCGTTGGTCGAGGTCAGAACGTCGAAATATTCCGCCGTCAGCCGCGCTTCGAGCAGCTTGATGTTCGGCAGGAGGTCATCGACGACGAGAACGCGAGCGGTCATACGCTTACCCCAGTGAATCGGATGCGTAATTGCGGACTGTTTCCAGAAACTTCACGACGGAAATCGGTTTCGACAGATAGGCCTCGCAGCCGCCCTGCCGGATCTTCTCCTCGTCGCCCTTCATGGCGAAGGCCGTAATGGCGACGACGGGAATCGCGCGCAGCGATTCGTCGTCCTTGATCCATTGCGTGACCTGCAGGCCGGAAACCTCCGGGAGCTGGATGTCCATCAGGATCAGGTTGGGATGATGCTTGCGGGCGAGTTCGACCGCCTCGACGCCGTTGCGCGCCTGCAGCGTCAAATAGCCGTGGGCCTCCAACAGGTCGTTGAAGAGCTTCATATTGAGCTCGTTGTCTTCGACGATCAGAATGGTTTTCGACATCACAAGCCCGGGCGCGGTCCCGGATTCGTCTTGGCGGCAAGAGCGAATCCCGATCGACAGAAATGCGATCCGGGGGACTTTATCCGCCAGAGATTTACGAAAGGAAAATCCTTGTCGCTCCGACGATTATCCACAGAAAAGCCGCCTTTCGGACATGGTTCGCAGCGGGGCGTTCCGAACCGCGAGGAAGCAGAAGCCATTGCGGTCCAGGCCATCGCGCATATTGCCGCCGACGCAGGCCGGCTCGGCCGCTTTCTGGCCCTCACCGGCCTGGAGCCGCACGAGTTGCGCGCGGCGGCGCGCGAACCCGGCTTTCTCGCCTCCGTCATCGAACATCTCGCCGGCCATGAGCCGGATCTGCTGGCCTTCGCCTCGGAGGCCGGCATCGCGCCGGAGAAAGTCGCCGCCGCCCGCCTCGTTCTCTCCGGCCCCGACCGCTGGAACGACTGAGATGGCGAAAGGCTGATGGAAGCGACGCCGCTCTGCCGGGACTGCCTGACGCGCGCGCCCGCGGGCGCGGCGCGCTGCCCCGCCTGCGGCTCGCCGCGTCTGCTCGCCCATCCCGAGCGGGACGCGCTCTCCGTCGCCCATATCGACTGCGACGCCTTCTATGCGGCGGTCGAAAAGCGCGACAATCCGTCGCTTCGTGACAAGCCGCTGATCATCGGCGGCGGCAAGCGCGGCGTCGTCTCCACCTGCTGCTACATCGCGCGGACCTCCGGCGTGCGTTCGGCCATGCCCATGTTCAAGGCGCGCGCGCTCTGCCCGGACGCCGTGATCCTCAAGCCGAACATGGCGAAATATGCGGAGGTCGGCCGCGAGGTCCGCCGCCGCATGTTGACGCTGACCCCGCTCGTCGAGCCCCTGTCCATCGACGAGGCTTTCCTCGACCTGTCCGGCACGGAGCGGCTGCATCACGGCTCGCCGGCGCTCACTCTCGCCCGTTTCGCGCGCGACGTGGAGGCCGAGATCGGCATCTCGGTTTCGGTGGGTCTCAGCTACAGCAAGTTCCTGGCGAAGCTCGCCTCCGACATGGACAAGCCGCGCGGCTTTGCGATCATCGGCCGCGTCGAGGCGAAGGGATTGCTCGCCGCCCTGCCCGTCTCGCGCATCTGGGGCGTCGGCAAGGTCGCCGCCGAACGCCTCGCGCGCGACGGCCTGAAAACCATCGCCGACATCCAGGCGCGGGAAGAAGCGGACATGATGCGCGCGCTGGGTCCCGAGGGGCAGCGCCTGTGGCGGCTCGCCAATGGCGTCGACCACCGCGCCGTCAGCCCCGACCGCGAGGCCAAGAGCATTTCCGCGGAGACGACGTTCGACACGGATGTCGCCGACGAAGAAACCTTGGTTCGCGTCCTGCACGCGCTGACCGAGAAAGTAGCCGGGCGTCTGAAGAAGGCCGAGCTCGCCGGCTGCTCCATCACGCTCAAGCTGAAGACCGCGGATTTCAAGATCAGGACGCGCTCGCGCTCGGGGCTGCGGCCGACGCAGCTTGCCGCCCGCATCTTCCCCATCGCCCGCGAAATGCTGGCGCCGGAACTCGGCAAGGCGCGCTACCGCCTGATTGGCGTCGGCCTCGGCGATCTCGTCGACGGGGCCGAGGCGGACGCCGCCGACCTCGCCGATCCCGATATCGGCAGGCTGAAGGCGGCCGAAACCGCCATCGACGCGATCCGCGCGAAATTCGGCGGCGCGGCGCTGGTCAAGGGAATTGGCTTCAGCAAGGATCGCCGTTGAGCGCACGGCCATGCTTAAGCAAGGCTTAACGGCCTGATGCTAGGCTTCGAATGGGATCCAGCGCTCGACGTAGGCTTATGGAACAGGAACGTCGGTTCGGAAGACGCGAGGCGGTAGAGTTGCGCGCCCGGATCAATACGTCCGCCGGCCGGACGCTCGAGGTCACGGTGCGCGACCTCTCTTTTTCCGGCTGTCGCATCGAGAAGCCCGAACACGCCGAGCTCCCGAGGCGCTTCACATTGTGCTTCGTCGACCTTGACCGCGCCGACGCGGAGGCTGAAGTCGTGTGGCAGCGCGGCGGGGAGGCCGGCGCGCGCTTTCTGATGGCGGACGACGCCAACGTCCCGGCAAGGCGCGCGCCCGAAGCAGGCGTGCAAAAGCTCTCGCTGGGCGAGTTGCGCAAGATCGCCGGCCGCGCGGACTAAAGTCTTCCTCATTGGGCGGAAACAACGCCGTCACTGCGAGCCGGGAGGTCCGCGAAGCGCGCCGATTTGGCGATTTCGCCTGCGCTTCTCGCAATGGCGGCGAGAATTGTCCTGAAGGCTTTCGCCGCTACTTCTTGCAGGGCTTGTTCGGCAGGAATTCCAACTGCTTCATCTCGCCGGCCAGGACGAAGTCGCCGTAATCGAGCTTGAGCGCGCGGGATACGCCGTTCTCGTAGAGATCGAAGGACAGGACGTAGTTCGGCGCATTGTCCTTCTTGTCCTCCTCGAAATAGGAGATCGTCACCGGCCAGCGCTTCACGCCCTTGAGCTGCGCGGCCTGGGCCGCCTTTTCGGGCGGCGGCGCGGCCGTTTCCTTCCCGATCACGGTCAGCGTCTGGAACACTTTGCGGCCCGTGTCCGACCCGTCGAAGGCCTTGAGCGAGAGCGTCTTTTCGCCTGCCTTCGCCGCCTCGATGATCCGAACGATATGCTCGGTCGGAAAGACGACGTCCTGATCGAGATCGAGCCGGCTCGGCTGCGGGCGCATCAGGCGCACGGACAGCGCGCCATCGCCCGATTTGGACGCCGCGCCGTCGATCTCCTCGACGCCCTTGTTGTCGACCTTCGATTCCACCTTGAAGCGGAAGGTCTTCGCGGAGGCGTCCTCGTAGGTGGCCGAGCGCATGTCGGACAGGCGCGCCGGCCCTTCCGGCGGCAGCAATTCGGTCATCTGCCGGAAATTCTGGGTGTATCCGTCGCAGGCGTTGCCGGAGAAATCGAAGGCGATGCGTCCGCGCGCCGTATTCGGCCCCTTGTCCCCCTTGGCGGAAAAAAGCGTCAGTTCGTAAACCGCGCGATGCGAGGCGAGCGTCGGGGCGACCGGGCCAGCGGCGTAGGCGCCAGCTCCCAGGCAAGCGGCGACCGGCATGACAAGCGCCCATGCGAAAGCTGCGAATTTCGGCATCGATTGACCTCCCGGCCGCAGCGTTTGCATTACGCTCGTGGCGAAAATACGAGTTTGCGGCGAGTCGGTCGAGCGCCGCGCGCAAGCAAAGGGGAAAGCCATGATCGACAGCCTGCAGCAATGCCCGGAACAGAGGCTCGGCGCGCTCCGCCTGAAACTGCCGCCCGCCGCCGCCCCCGTCGCAAACTATGTCGCCGTGTCCAAGATGGGCGGTCTGCTGGTCGTCTCCGGGCAATTGCCGTTCGGCCCTGACGGCAAGATCGACCCGCGCCACATCGGCAAGCTCGGCGCCGGCGTGTCCTCCGACGACGGTCGCGCCGCCGCCCGCGCCTGCGGCCTCAACATTCTCGCGCAGGTGCGCGCTCATCTCGGCAGCCTCGATCCGGTCGGCCGCTGCCTGAGACTCGGCGGCTTCGTCAATTGCGCCAGCGATTTCAAGGAACTGCCGCAGGTGATGAACGGCGCCTCGGATCTCATGGTCGAGGTGTTCGGCGACCGCGGCCGTCACGCTCGCTCGACCATCGGCGTCGCGCAGCTCCCGCTCGATGCCGCTGTCGAGGTCGAGGCCATGTTCGAGGCCGCCCTGTGACAGCGCCCTCCTGGCTGACCGCGCGCCCGATCGCCCATCGCGGCCTGCACGACCGAGCCGAAGGCCGCATCGAAAATTCTCGCTCCGCCGCCCGCGCGGCAGCGCAAGGCGGCTTCGCCATCGAATGCGACGTCCAGCTCTCGGCCGACGGCGAAGCGATGGTCTTCCACGATTTCCGGCTGGATCGCCTCACCGGCGAGACCGGCGCGTTGCGGGACCGAACCGCCGCGGAACTCGCCGCAATCGCGCTGACCGGCTCGACCGACCGCATTCCCGCCCTCCCCGATTTCCTCGCGCTGATCGACGGCCGCGTTCCCCTCGTCGTCGAGATCAAGAGCGCCTTCGACGGCGACATGCGGCTCGCCCACCGCGCCGCCGAGGTCGTCGCCGCAAGCGCCGCGCCCGTCGCCATCAAGAGTTTCGACCCGGACGTGATCGCCTTTCTGCGTGAAAACAGGACGCCGCTCGGCTTGGCCGCAACGCCGCTCGGCGTCGTCGCGGAGGCGAACTATACACACGGCGAATGGGCGAAGTTGCCGCCGGCCAGGCAGGTCGAGCTCGCGAACTTCCTGCATTTCGACCGCAGCCGGCCGGATTTCTTGTCCTGGAGCGTCCGCGACCTGCCGCATCCCACGCCCCACCTCTGCCGCGTCGGTCTCGGGATGCCGGTCATGTGCTGGACCGTTCGCACGCCGGAGCAGCGGGCGCTGGCGGCGCAATGGGCGGACCAGATGGTCTTCGAGGGCTTCGCGCCCTGACCGGCGTTGCGCCGCCGCGCCCGGCGCCTATCTTGGCAAAGACCTCCCGTCAGCCGAAATTGGCCCGTGCCCGCCGAACTCACGATCCGCGTCGTCCCGAGCCTCCGCGAAATCGACCCCGCCGCCTGGGACGCATGCGCCAATCCGAAATTTCTGCAATCCTCCAATAGTTTGGGCGGAGATTCCGACTCCGTTTGCGAAGCTGTTGAATCTGCCTCCGAGCCGATCGCAGGCGGCGAGGACCCGATGGGTCCCGTTGATTCAAAACTTCAGCAAGAACCCTTCAACCCCTTCCTGACACACGCCTTTTTGTCGGCGTTGGAGGAATCGGGTTCGGCGACCGCGCGCACGGGCTGGGCCGGCGCCCACATTCTCGTGGAAGACGGCGCCGGGCGCCTCGTGGCCTGCGCGCCGGCCTATCTGAAGTCGCACTCCCAGGGCGAATACGTCTTCGACCACGGCTGGGCCGACGCCTACGAACGCGCGGGCGGCGCCTATTATCCCAAGCTCCAGGTTGCGGTCCCCTTCACGCCGGTCACGGGCCGCCGCCTGCTGCTGGCGGACGGCGCGGACGCGGCGGAGCGCGCCGCGCTGCTCCGGGGCCTGCGCGCCGTCGCCAGCAAGACCGGGGCCTCCTCGATCCACGTGACTTTTCCGACGCGCGGCGAATGGGAGGCGCTTGGCGAAGACGGTCTCCTCCAGCGCACCGGCCAGCAATTCCACTTCTTCAATCGCGGCTACGCGACCTTCGACGAGTTCCTCGCAGAACTCGCCTCGCGCAAGCGCAAGGCGATCCGCCGGGAACGCGCGACCGCCCTCGCGGCGGGCGTCGAGATCGAATGGGTGACGGGCGCGGACCTGAAGGAGGCGCACTGGGACGCCTTCTTCGCCTTCTACATGGACACGGGCTCGCGCAAATGGGGCCGGCCCTATCTCACCCGCGCCTTTTTTTCCCTGCTGGGAGAACGGCTTGCCGATCGCGTCCTGCTGGTGATGGCCAGGCGCGCGGGCCGCTACATCGGCGGCGCGCTCAACCTGGTCGGCGACCATGCGCTTTACGGCCGCAACTGGGGGGCCATCGAGGAACACCCCTGCCTGCATTTCGAGGCCTGCTATTATCAGGCCATCGACTTCGCCATCGCGCGCGGCCTGAAGCGGGTCGAGGCCGGCGCGCAGGGCGAGCACAAGCTCGCGCGCGGCTACCGGCCGGTGACGACCTATTCGGTCCATGAAATTGCGGATGTCAGGCTCGAGCGCGCCGTTGCGGACTATCTGGCGCGCGAGCGCCGGCAGGTGGCGGCGACGATCGAGGCCTACGAGGATTTCGCGCCTTTCAGAAAGGGCTGAGACGGCCGGTCGCCCGGCCGTCCCGAAAAATCACCAGCGATGCGGCGGGTGCATGGGGCGATACGGCCGCACGTAGCGCGGGCGCACGTAGTGCGGGCGCGCGCCCGGGACGCAGCGTCCGAAGCGATTGGGGCGCCAGCCCGGGCCGCAGCCGAGGCGCACGAAATCGACCTGCGCGGCGCTAGCGCCGGGGTTGCCCGCCATCGGCATGGCGGAAGCTTGCGACATTGCGCCGATTGCCGAACCGGCCAGAACGACCGCGGCGAAAACTGCTTTGATCATCGTCTCACCCTCTTTTGCTTGGCGAGCGCCAAGTTGCGCGATCTTCCCCCAGCCCGCATGAATTGCGCCTGAACGCGGCTTGACCGCATCGGCGGGCGCAAGTGAAATTCCCGCCAACCCAGAGGTTCCGATGTCCGCCTACGATCCCAACAACGTCTTCGCCAAAATCCTGCGCGGCGAGATGCCCTGCACCAAGGTGTACGAAGACGAGGTGGCGCTTGCCTTCATGGACATCATGCCGCGCGCCGACGGCCATGTGCTCGTCATCCCCAAGTCGCCCGCCCGCAACCTCATGGACATCGAGCCGGAGGCGCTTTCGGCGGTGATCCAGCGGGTGCAGACGGTCGCCAGGGCGGCGGTGAAGGGCATGGCCGCGGAAGGCGTCTCGATCCAGCAGTTCAACGAAGCCGCTGGCGGACAAGTGGTCTTCCACATCCACTTCCACATCCTGCCGCGCTGGGCAGGCGTGGCGCTGCGGCCGCCCGGCCACATGGGCGACATGGCCGCGATCGCCGCGAACGCCGAGAAGATCAAGGCGGCGCTGGGCTAGGCGGCGCGCGGCGCGATGCTCTCGAGAGCGCCGCCTATCTCGCGACGAACCACCACCCCGCCGCGATGATCGCCGCCTCGCCGCCGAGAACGGCGGCGAGCACGGAGCGGCGAAACAGCAGGAAGACGCCGAAACCGACCGCGATCGCGCCGAGGCGCGCGGCCAGCGGCACGGACGCCAGCGCGCCGACCGGCGAGAAGATCAGCTTGCCGACGACGCCGACGAGCAGGACGGAGGAGACAGTTCGGGCGAAGACGAAGAGCTCGGACCCCTCGTTGACGCCGCGCGCGATAAAGAACGAAAGCCAGCGCCAGACCTCGCTCGGCAGGAAGCCGAAGACGATCAGGATGATGTAGGGGGTAAGCCCGCCGTCGTGAACGGAGAGGCTCATGGCGCCTGCTCCGCGCGGCGGGCGGTGACGAAGCGGCCGCAGACGTAGGCGCCCGTCCCGCCGACGAGGCCCAGCGCCAGCAGGTCGAATCCGCCGCCGACCCAGGCCTGCGTCACCGGCGCGAGCGCCAGCCCGAAGATCATGGAGAACCAGTCGACCGGCATACGCGCCGCGCGCACCAGCGTCGCGAGGAAGTAGACCGGCGTCAGGAACAGCACGCCGACCGCCAGCGGCGTCGGCAACGCCTCGGTCAGGTAATAGCCGGCCTGGGTGAAGATGGCCGTCATGCCGATGCAGGCGAAGGCGAAGCCGAAGAAGAACGGCAGGCGCTTCTCGCGCTCGATCTCCGGCAGGCGGCGCAGGGATTCCGCCCAGACCGTCACCGCGATGAAATGCGTGGCGAAGAACAGCGAGCGCCGGCTGACGCCCGGCGCGCGCAGCATGGGCAGGATGGAGAGCACCATCGGCATCAGGCGGATGGAGGAGAGCGTGATCGACACCGCCACCGCCGGCAGCGCCGTCTTGGCGGCAATCGCCCCGAAGAACAGCACCTGCGCCGGCCCCGCCCAGATCAGCAGCGTCGAGAGGAACGCGGCCGCCGGCGGAAAGCCCGCCGCCTTGGCCAGCCCGCCGACGCCGATGAGCGCGATCGCGACGAAATAGGCCGGGCCGCCGAGCGCCTGACGCGCCCCTTCCAGCATGAGGCTGCGGCGTTCGGCGGGCGTCAGGCTTGCGGCCTCTTTCAGGAAGTCGGTTTGCGCCATCGGCAAGAACCTAGCCGATTCAAAAGAAAAAACCCGCCCGGCGGGAGCGCGGGGCGGGTCTTCAAAAAACGCGGCTTGCGGTCAGCGCCTCATGCGCTCGCTCGAGGGCCAGTCGCGCGTCGCGGGCACGGCCTCGCCGACGCGCTGGTCGCTGCGCCAGCCTCCCAATGTCGGCGCCGAAATAGGCTCATGGAAACGCGACATCGGGCTGGCCTTGAAGTCCGGTTTGGCTTCGGTCCGGGCGGCGGCCGGCCGCGCCTCGTTCGGCTCTTCCTGCGCGGCGTGCTGCTCCTCCCAGTCGGTCGACATGCGCGGCAATTGCGTCTCGTCCTGCAGCGCAAAGACCATGCGCATGGCCGTGGCGACCGCCTCGCCGAAGGCGATGGCTTCGCGATTGTTGAGGGCGGAGATGAATTCCAGCGCCCCCGCGGCATTGTCGGGGATCGCGGAACGCATGATCTGCTGGTCGGCGGCATTCGACAGGCGCATCGCGAAAACAGTCGAGCATTGCGACAGGATTGTCGGGTCGAGCTCCGCCGGGCGCTGCGTGACGATGCCGAGATAACATCCGTACTTGCGGCCTTCCTTGGCGATGCGGGCGATGGAGCGCCGCGTCGGATGGAAGCCGAGCGCATGGTCCGCCGGCACGTAGCGATGCGCTTCCTCGCAGAGGACGAGCACTTCCTGCCGGCCGCGATTGATGACGCAGAGGTCGAAGGCAAGCCGCGAGAGCACGGAGACCGATGCATTCACCACATCGGCGGGAATGCCGGCCATGCGCAGGATCGTCACCGGCCGCGCCGTGTCGTGCAGGCGGAACAGGCTGCGCGTGACGAAGTCCATGCGCGCGTCGACCGCCGCCTTGCCGAACATGAAGCGGAAGTTCTGGTCGTTGGCGAGCGTTTCGAGGCGATGCTTCAGGTTGCGCAGCGATATGCGCGAGTAGCGCGGCTCGAGACGCCCGATCTCGGCGTCGATCTGGGTAACGACATCCGCCATCCGGTAGGGACGCGGCGCCTCGGCGCAGCCCTCTTCCGAGCGATTGTTCCATTTCGCCAGTGTCGAGGAGCGCTCGACGCCCGAAAATTGCTCGCGCGCGTCGGCGATGGCCTCGCGGAGGAAATCGGATTCCTCCAGCGGCGCCGGGGTGCCGCGATAGACCACCTCGAGAAATTCCTCGAACTGGAACAGCCAGAACGGCAGTTCGAACCGGCTGGCCTCGACCGTGGCCGATTCCTTGCGGAACACGCTGGAATATTCGTTATGCGGATCGAGGATGACGATCCGCATCTTCGGCCGCTCCGCGATTGCCGCGCGCAGCAGGATGCCGACGCTCGTCGACTTGCCGACGCCGGTCGTGCCGACAATGGCGAAGTGGCGGCGCAGCATGGCGTCGATATCGACGGCGGCCGGAATCTGGGCCTGCACGAGATTGCCGATGACCGAGGCCTTGCGATCGCCAAGGTCGTAGATTGCGGCGAGGTCGGACTGGCGGATGCGGTTGACCGCCGATCCGAGCGAGGGATAGCTCGCGACGCCGCGCCGGAACGTCGGACGCCCGTCGACATCGGTCACTTCGCCGAGGAGTTCGACATTGGCGTGGACGTAATGATTGGAGGCGGGATCCCAGATGCGGTCCTGCGCGACCATTTCCTGCACGAGGCAGACGACGCGGGAATTCTTGGCGTAGATCGAGACCAGCTCGCCGACCGACCAGAACTGCTCGGCGTCCGAGATCAGGTCGGCCATGCGGGCCGCCACGGTCGCGCGCGAACCGTTGACGGCGACGACGACGCCGGACTTGCGCTCGCGCCCCTGCCCGGGATCGCGCCGATCCGCGTCAGGCCGCGCGGCTCCATTCGACAACGTCTCGTGTTCAAGCATGGAAACGCCCCATTGGAGCCTTCCAGTTTCGAGGACAATCGTTAACCGCGGGTAAGATTCCCGCGCGCGAATGTTCATATGTGAGCCTTCCCACGGGCAGGGTTAGCAAATCGTGGCCGGGCCGCCTGCAGGGGGCCCGGCCACCGAAAAAGCGCATTTCCCCCGGACTTTTCCCCCAAATCCACAGGCGGCGGGACGTCGCAAGGCTTTTGCTCAGGCGCCAGACGCCTACCTTTGGCGTGAGGGCGACGGCCGGGCCTCAGAGGAGGACTCGCGGGCATGCGATCGTCAGTTCCGGCCGGAAAGCGTGAGGCCATGTCGGCGTTAGGCCCATATTCCCTTGGCGACGCCTGCCGGACGGTCTACGCCCGCGCGGGCGAGGACCACATATTGCCGCCGCTGATCCGCGACGCGGCCGATCCCGAGCCGCCGCAACGGATTATCGAGGCGGCGGGCGAGGATTTCACTCTCGTCTTCCGCGTCTGCTACGACGAGCGCCCGCGCGCTGCGGCCGGGCGGTTCGAGCGGCCGCCGCTGCGCTTCGAGATGGACGCGACGGTCGGCCATGACAGGCGCCCGGCGGCGCTGACCACCGGCCAGCGTTTCGAGCTGATCCGCGCCTTCATGCTCGGCGTTCGCGAGCCGGTCGTCGTGGAAACGCCATCCGACACCGCCGACTGGCGGCTCGCGATCAAGCTCGCCTCCCGTTTCGTCATATGGGCGCCGCGAGCCGAGCCGCTGGACGTCGGCCTGTCGATGGACGAGATCTGCGAACGGCTGGCCTGGCGGCTGATGGACGGCGCCGAAGGCATGTTCGCCACCCATGCGACGGGCGTGGACGTCTGGAAGACCAGACTGCGCGAAGAACTGTTCGGCGAGCCGCGTCTCGCCGCCGATGATCTCTGGCCGATCGAAGCCCCGGTCGAAACGGCCGACGCCCCCGCCCTGCCCCGCCTTCCGGCGGAGCCGCGCCGCCGCCTTCCGTCAATGTGCGTCCGCACGCCGGCGCGACCCGCTCCCCGCCGTCGCGCCGTCGCGGCGGCGATAAGCCTCATCGGCCTTGCCGCCCTCGCCGGCGCTCTCGCGAGCCAGGGAAGGCGCGGGGATGCCGTTGCTGTCTCCGAATCCGTCAGAATGTCAGAAAACAAGGCGGCGGCGCCCGTCGTCGAAACGATCCGGATGGTCGCCGAACCGCAATCGAGCCCGCATCTTCAGGTCGCGTCGCTCGACGACCGGGCGTTCTGGAGCCCGGCCGCCACCGACGCCCGCTTTACCGCGCTCGCCCCCACCGTTGCGCAGGCGACGCTCGCCCTGACCGCGCCCTCGGTCGCCGCGTCGGCGGCCCCGGCCCAGCGAATTCCCGCCGCACAAGACCCCAGGCCGGCGACGGACCGCAACGCGAGCAAGGCTCCGCCGCCGCCGCCCGCCCGGCGCGCGATGGAAGCCCGCACGCGCGCCCAACCGTCGCCCCTCGCGAAGGTCGACGGCGCGGTCAAGAAGATCGTGAAAACGATCGGCGCGATCCGCCTCCCGCGCATCAAGCTGACGGCGCTGAATTCGCCGCACGCCGCCGGCCCGCGCAGGCCCTGAGGCGCCCATCGGCAGAAGAACCGGCGGGATAGATCCCGCCGGCACGGTTGATCAGCTCTTGAGCGGCACCCGAGGCACGCTGCCGACGGGCGTTCCGCCTTCGTCGGGCGAACCGCCGGACTTCTTCGCGCGGGCGCGCCGCACTTCCGGTTCGGCCTTCGGTTTGCGCTTCTTCGCCGCGCCGACAATCTCCCGCTCAGGCCGCGGCAGCACCGGGCCCTCGGGGTAGACGAACCCGAGCTTCCTGGCGCCTTTCTCGTCCGCTGTGACCATGACCCGCACCGTGCCGCCGTTTTTCAACCGGCCGAACAGCAATTCGTCGGCGAGCGGGGTCTTGATCGTCTGCTGGATGACGCGCGCCATGGGTCGTGCGCCCATCGTTTCGTCGTAGCCATGCTCGATCAGCCAGTCGCGCGCCTCGTCCGTCAGCTCGATCGACACATTGCGGTCGGCGAGCTGCGCCTCGAGCTGCATGACGAACTTGTCGACCACCCTGGCGATGACTTCGCGCGGCAGATGGCCGAAGGCGACGATCGCGTCGAGACGGTTGCGGAACTCCGGCGTGAACATGCGATTGATCGCTTCCACGTCGTCGCCCGTCCGCTTGGTCGAACCGAAGCCGATCGCCTGACGCTGCGCATCCGACGCGCCGGCGTTGGTTGTCATGATCAGGATGACGTTGCGGAAATTGATCTGCTTGCCGTTGTGGTCGGTCAGCTTCCCGTGGTCCATCACCTGCAGCAGGATGTTGAAGAGATCGGGATGCGCCTTCTCGATCTCGTCGAGCAGCAGGACGCAATGCGGATGCTGGTCGACGGCGTCCGTCAGCAGGCCGCCCTGGTCGAAACCGACATAGCCGGGCGGCGCGCCGATGAGCCGGCTGACCGTGTGGCGCTCCATATACTCGGACATGTCGAAGCGGATCAGTTCGACGCCGAGCGCGACCGAAAGCTGTTTGGCGACCTCGGTCTTGCCGACGCCGGTCGGGCCCGAGAACAGGGACGCGCCAATCGGCTTTTCGCCGTCGCGCAGGCCGGCGCGCGCCAGCTTGATCGCGGCGGCGAGCGCGCCGATCGCCGCATCCTGTCCATAGACCACGCGCTTCAGCGTCTCGTCGAGATGGGCGAGCACCTCGGCGTCGTCCTTCGACACGGTCTTCGGCGGAATGCGCGCCATGGTCGCGACCGTCGCCTCGATCTCCTTGACGCCGATGACCTTCTTGCGCTTGGCCTCCGGCAGCAGCATCAGGCTCGCGCCGGTCTCGTCGATCACGTCGATCGCCTTGTCCGGCAGCTTGCGGTCGTGGATGTAGCGCGCCGAAAGCTCGACGGCCGCCTTGATCGCCTCGTTGGTGTAGCGGATCTTGTGGAACTCCTCGAAGTAGGGCTTGAGCCCCTTCATGATTTCCACGCTGTCGGCGACGGACGGCTCGTTGATGTCGATCTTCTGGAAGCGACGGACGAGCGCGCGGTCCTTCTCGAAATACTGGCGGTATTCCTTGTAGGTGGTCGAGCCGATGCAGCGCAGCGTCCCCTGCGCCAGAGCCGGCTTGAGCAGGTTGGACGCGTCCATCGCGCCGCCGGACGTGGCGCCGGCGCCGATCACCGTATGGATCTCGTCGATGAACAGGATCGCGCCCTTATGGCCCTCGATCTCCTTCATCACCTGCTTCAGGCGCTCCTCGAAATCGCCGCGATAGCGCGTGCCGGCGAGCAGCGTGCCCATGTCGAGCGCGAAAACCGTCGACTTGGACAGAACCTCGGGCACCTCGCCCTTCACGATCTTGCGCGCGAGGCCTTCGGCGATGGCCGTCTTGCCGACGCCGGGGTCGCCGACGAGCAGCGGATTGTTCTTCTGCCGGCGGCAGAGAACCTGGATCGTGCGCTGCACCTCGGACTCGCGGCCGATCAGCGGATCGATGCGGCCGTCGCGCGCCTTCTTGTTGAGGTTGACGCAATAGGCGTCGAGCGCGCTCTCCTTCTTCTTGCCCTCGCCGTTGTTTTCGCGCGTCTCGCGCGGCTCGTTCTTCTCGCCCTCGTCCTCGGCGCCGCGCACGGGCTTGGCTTCCGACATGCCCGGCCGCTTGGCGATGCCGTGGCTGATGTAATTGACCGCATCGTAGCGGGTCATGTCCTGCTCCTGCAGGAAATAGGCGGCATGGCTCTCGCGCTCGGCGAAGATCGCGACGAGCACGTTGGCGCCCGTCACTTCCTCGCGCCCGGACGATTGCACATGAATGACGGCGCGCTGGATGACGCGCTGGAAGCCGGCCGTCGGCTTGGCGTCGTCGCGCCCGTCGGTGACGAGATTGTCCAGTTCGGTGTCGATGTAGTCGCGCAGCGTCTTGCGCAGCGCATTGAGGTCGACGGAGCAGGCGCGCATCACCGCCGCCGCGTCGAGGTCGTCGATTAGGCTGAGGAGGAGGTGCTCGAGCGTGGCGTATTCGTGCCGCCTTTCATTGGCGGCCTGAAGCGCCCGGTGAAGCGACTGCTCGAGATTTCTGGAAAAAGACGGCATGCCTCACCCTCACTTCTTTTCCATGATGCATTGCAGCGGATGCTGATGCTTGCGGGCGTAGTCCATCACTTGCGTCACTTTGGTTTCGGCGACTTCGTAGGTGTAGACGCCGCATTCGCCCACGCCCTGCTGGTGCACGTGCATCATGATGCGCCAGGCGTCCTCGCGGTTCTTCGAGAAATATTTGACCAGCACCGTCACAACGAACTCCATCGGCGTGTAGTCGTCGTTGAGAAGCAGAACCCGGTACATCGACGGCTTGCGCGTCTGGGTCTTGGGCCGCGTGATGACCTGTGTGCCCGAGCCCGGCGGACCATCGCCGTTGCGACGGGTTGGTGTGCTTGCTCGGATAGCCCCTGCGTTCATCTGTCTCCCGTCAACCCGTTTGAGAAGAACCGGATCGAACGCGCCGGGTTCCCCCGACACGACGCCAGCGCCCGCTTCGCGTCGCAGCCCTTCTCCATGCAGCAAATAGGCCAGTCGTTCTCCGCCGCCAGTTCGATCGGCGCCAGGGTGAGCGGGCGCCGCGAACGATTCAGTCTACGCACATGATCTTTCTTCGCCATCGCGGCGAAGGCAAGGCGCCCGAAAAGCAAAAAGCCCGGCGCGAGGCCGGGCTTTCCACATGGCGACCGAAGCCGCCGATTTCAATGTCGGGCGAAATTACTTCGCGGAGGCCTGCAGCTTGGCGATCGCGCCTTCCACCGGCTTGAAGGCTTCCTTGGCGACAGCCTGGTACATTTCGCCGAACTTGGTGGCCTGGGCGACAAAGCCCTCGTACGAGGTCTTGGCGAATTCCGTCTGCAGCGAGATCGCCTCGTCGAGCTTCTTCACGCCGACGAGCTTCTCGACGTACGCCGAGCCGTCCGCGAGGGACTTCTTCGAATAGTCGCCAGCTTCCGTGGCGATCGCCTGCAGGCCCTTGGCGACTTCCGTCAGGGCGACCTGGGTGGCGTCGAACTGCTCTTTGCCGAACTTCTGGATAGCTTCAAAATCAAAAGCCATGTCTGGATCCTTGAATTTCGCCCGCATCCCGGGGCGGCCGGGGGGACCCTGCGAGAGGCCCGTGACAACGCCCCTTTTTATGTGCACTGCACAATAGGTGTCAAGGAAATTTTTGCAGTGCAAAATATCTCAATTTTTCATGATTTAACCGGAGGGTAACCCAACCCGCCTACGCTTTGATCCTGTGTTTTCGCGGCAACGGCCAAAGAGTCCGCGAATGAAACTGGGACAGGATGCGAAGCGAGGCGTCGCATGGGGTTGCGTAGCGTTGTATCCAAGCGTCTGGGCCTGCTTGCAGCGGGCGCCGCACTCGTTCTGGGCATGTTGGCCGCCACCGCGCCGGCCGAGGCCCGCAGCCGTCACCGGCATTATTCCAAGCATCGCGTCCACGCGAGCTGGCACGTCAAGCGCTACGTCCACATCCGCAAGCGCCACGTTCGCGCGGCGCGCGTCGCCGCCGGCCCGATGCCGGCGGAATTCGTCGTGGACGTCAATTCCGGCCGCGTGCTGCACGCGCACAACGAGAATGTCGAGCGTCACCCCGCCTCGCTCACCAAGGTAATGACGCTGTACATGCTGTTCGAGCAGATGGAGGCCGGCCGCTTCAAGCTCGACACGGAAATCCCGATTTCGGCGCATGCCGCCGCGCAGGCCCCCTCCAAGCTCGGCCTGCGCCCGGGCTCGACGATCGAGGTCGAGGACGCCATCAAGGCCGTCGTCACCAAGTCGGCCAACGACATAGCCGTCGCCATCGCCGAATCCGTCGGCGGCTCGGAAGACCGCTTCGCCGAGATGATGACGCGCAAGGCCAAGGCGCTGGGCATGTCGCGCACGAATTACGCGAACGCCTCCGGCCTGCCCAACGAGGACCAGATCACCACCGCGCGCGACCAGGCCACGCTCGGCCGCGCCATTCAGGAGCGCTTCCCGAAATACTACAAGTATTTCTCGACGCGCGTGTTCAACTTCGCCGGGCGCAGCATGCGCAACCACAATCACCTGCTCGGCCGCGTCGAAGGCATGGACGGCATCAAGACCGGCTATACCGGCAAGGCCGGCTTCAACCTGCTGACCTCGGTGCGCCGCGACGGCTACCACATCGTCGGCGTCGTGCTTGGCGGCCGCACCGCCCGCGCCCGCGACAATCGCATGGCCTCGCTGCTCGAGAGCAAGATCGAGGAAGGCGCGACGGGCCGCACCGCCGTCGCCATGGTCGAAAAAGACGAGGACGCCCGTCCCGCGATCAAGGAAGAGGCGCGTCCGGTCCAGAAGGCCGAGCCTGCGCCCGTCCGCGAACCCGTTCGCGTCGCCGCGGCCGAGCCCATGCGCCTGATGCCGGCGGCGCAGATCGAATCCGTCCGCGCCCAGGCGGAAACGCCGCGCGCCGAGGCGCCCGCGCCGCGTCCCGCCCGCGCCGAAGCCGGCCTGTTCCTCGGCGTGCCGCCGGCCCCGATCCCCAACCGCCCGTCCGAAGCCGCCGAGCGTCCGCGCCCCGCCTATGTCGCAGGCGCCGCGCGCGTTGCGGAAGCGCCGATCCCTGCCGAGAAGATCAAGCTGCGCGCCGGGTCCCGCGCGCCGGTCGTCGCCGAGGGCACGACTGCCCGCGCCCCCCTGGCGCTCGCCACCACCACGCCCTCTTCGCTGCGCTGGGTGACCGGCGCCCCGCCGGCCAAGGCCGGCGAGGGCAAGGAGGCCGTGAAACTGCCGGCGAGGGAGCCCGCGAAGGCCGGCCAGACGCAGGTCGCCAAGGCGCAGCCGAAGAAGGACGCCGACGACGAGGCCCCGACGGCCGCGCGCTCCGGCTGGATCATCCAGATCGGCGCGACCGACGACATCGCCAAGGCGAAGGAGCTTCTGTCGCGCGCCAAGGACCACAGCCGCACGATCGCCAAGGCGCAGCCCTTTACCGAGAAGGTGCAGAAGGGCTCGGAAACGCTGTGGCGCGCCCGTTTCGCCGGCCTGCAGGAAAACGCCGCCGAAAGCGCCTGCCGCGAGCTGAAGCGCTCGGGCATGGCCTGTTTCGCAATGAAGAACTGAAGCGCGCAAGCGCGATGGAAGCACTGAGGCGCGCAAGCGCGGTGGAAGCGTACGAGTTGGAGTCTCAGAGATGACGGCGCAGCAGGACGTCCTTGGCTTCGTTGACCCGGGCCGCCAGATCCGTCGACCCCCCCTGGTCGGGATGCAGTTTCTTCATCAGCGTCCGGTGCGCGCGCGAGACGTCTTCCCGGCTGGCCCCCTTACGAAGGCCGAGAACCTCATACGCTTCATCCTCGGACATGGCGGGAGCGCGCGCGCGCCGCGTCCGCGCGCCGCCGCCCCCCGCATCGTCCTCTCGCTCTCCTGTCTGACGCCAACCGGGAAACCGGCGGTCGAAATAAGCCTCTAGAAGCCGCGCCCCGTCGGGGTCGTCGCCCAGGCATTGTCGGTAGAGCTCCTCGCAGGCCGGCCGCGCCAGCGTGTCGAGCGAACGTCCCTCCTGCGCGCCCGCCAGAACCGTGCCCGACATGGCGCCTGTCGCGTGATCGAGCTCCATTTCGATCATCGCGGAGCGCACGCGCGACAGGCCCGGGCCTCTGGACCGGCCGAAGCCCCAGTCCTTCGGAAACCGTCCCTGCCCCAGAATCAGCGCGCCGAGGGCGGCGATCGCGCCAGCCGCCGGGAACGATCCGCGCAACAGCAGCAGCAGGCCCGCGCCGATCGCCGAAGCGCCGCTGACGCCACGGATCCAGCGCGCGATCACCGCCGGCGGCGTGCGCGCGAACAGCCGCAGCAGCCAGTAGCCGCCGACCAAAATCGCTATCGCCAGGATCAGTTGCGGCACGTCAGCCTCGCTTGCCCATCTGCTCGATCAGCAATCGTGCGTCGGCATTGCCCTTTTTCGCCTGCGCTTCAAGCGCCGTAAAGCCGCCCGCCGCATAGGCGGCCGCAGCGCCGAGCAGCGAGGCGAGCTTCTTCGGCGCCCCGGAGTCGAAGGCCGCATAGGCGCCGCCGGTCAGCCGCGCGATCTCCTGGAAGGCCGCCGCCGCCTGCCGGTCCCCGCCCTCGTGGAACATGAAGGCCTTCACGCCGCGCAGCGCCAGTTCGCCGGCGATCTTGCAGAGACGGTCGACATTCTCCTCCATGGCGTCGCCGACGAAGACAAGGGCGCCGACGGGCGCGACCTTCGCCTCGTCGCGGGAATGGCGAAGAACCTTCTCGATCTGCGTATTGCCGCCGCGACAGTCGATCTTCGACATGACGGCCGCCAGCCCCACGCCCTGCGACACGAAGCGCGAGGCCCGACATTCCATAAGGCCGCGAAAATAGACCAGTTGCACGTCGAGCCCGCCGAACGCCTCGGCTTCCTCGAACATGCGCTGCTGCAGGGTCTGCGCCATGTCCCAGGTCGGCTGGCGGCTCATGGTGGCGTCGAGCGCGAAAATCAGGCGCCCGCGTCCCTCAGAGGGCGCAGGAACCTTCGCCGCGCGCGAGAGAAATGAATCGACCTCCGCGCTCGACTTGCGCGCGCTGTCGGGAAGCTGGCTCATGAGACTGGTCCGCATCCGGCCGGGACCCATAAATCGTATCGGCGCGCGCGCCGCGCAAGGGGCGCAGGCCCGCGTCTCACAGCAATCCGAGCTCCCTCAGTTCCCGCCGTAGTTCCTCGGGCATTTCCGCAATGGCGCCGGAAGACTTGCCGAGATCGGGGGGCGCGTCTTTCGCCGCGAGATAGCGCCAGCCCTGGAACGGCCGGCAGGGCCGCGGATGAACGGGCGTGACGTTCGGCTCCAGCACGAGATGGCAGCGCCCGATGCCGTCCGCGTCGGTGAACGGCCTGATCTCCAGCAGTTTCTGGCGCGCGGCGATCTGGCCCTTGATGACCCAGTAGAGGGAGCCGCCGTCGGTCAGCTCCTCCACGCGCTTGGGGACCATGCGCGTCGTGTGGAACTGCTCGGGCTTTTCGCCGCGCTTCTTCTTGTCCGCCAGCCGCTCGGCGATCCAGCCCTCGAGATCGGATATCGATTCCGCGCCGACGCAGAGTTTGAGGAGGTGCAGGGGCATCGTCCCCTCACCCGCGCCCCACGAACGGCATCTTCGTGGCCATGACCGTCATGAACAGGACGTTGGCGTCGAGCGGCAGGCTCGCCATGTGCACGACGGCGTTCGCCACATGCTCGACGTCCATCACCGCCTCAGGCGCGATCTGGCCGTTCGCCTGCGGCACGCCGGCCTTCATGCGGCCGCCCATGTCGGTGTCGGCGTTGCCGATGTCGATCTGCCCGCAGGCGATGTTGTACTTGCGGCCATCGAGGGCCGTGGATTTCGTCAGGCCGGTGATGGCGTGCTTGGTCGACGTGTAGGGCGCGGAGTTCGGCCGCGGCGCGTGCGCCGAGATCGAGCCGTTGTTGATGATGCGCCCGCCGATCGGGTTCTGGTCGCGCATGATGCGAAACGCATGCTGCGTGCACAGGAAGGGGCCGGTGAGATTGGTGTCGACCACCGCCTGCCACTGCGCGTAGGCGAGGTCTTCCATGTTGATCGGCGGCGCGCCGACGCCGGCGTTGTTGAAGAGCAGATGCAGATGGCCGAACTCGGCCATGACGGAGTCGAACAGCGCCTTCACGGAGTCGGGTTGGCCGACGTCGCAGGCCACCCCGATCGCCCGCGCGCCGAACGTGCGCGCTTCTGCGGCGACGGCCTCGAGCAGGTCCTTCCGGCGGCCTGTCAGCGCGAGGTCCCAGCCCGCCCGCGCCAGCGCCAGGCCCGACGCCTTGCCGATGCCGGCCGAAGCGCCGGTGATGAGAGCGACCTTGCGTTGCGACATGTTTCCTCCGATGCGTCCTATGCCGGCCCCGGCTCGAACCGCGCGATCCGCCACGTCTCGCTCGCCGCGCCCGCCATCCATTTCTTCCATGCCGGCGTCGCGGCGATCGCGTCCATGTAGGCGCGCGTCGCGACGCTCACGGGCGCGCAATAATTGTCGAAGCGCACCACGATCGGCGCAAACATGGCGTCGGCCGCCGAAAAGGCGCCGAACAGGAATGGTCCGCCATTGCCCCACCTCGCGCGCGCAGAAGCCCACATGGCTTCGATGCGCGCGATGTCGGCGAGCGCGTCGGCCGTGAAGTCGGCCGGCGACCTGGGGCGATGCACGACCATCGGACAGAGCTGACGCAAGGCCTGAAACGAGGAGTGCATCTCTGCGCTCATGGAGCGGGCAAGCGCGCGCGCGGCCTTGTCTTTCGGCCAGATCGCGTGTTGCGGGAAGGTCTCCGCGACATATTCGCAAATGGACAGCGAATCCCAGATCGTCACGTCGCCGTCCACAAGCGCGGGAACCTTTCCCGACGGCGATGTCTTCAGGATCGTCTCCTTCGACCCGTCGACATAGAGCGGAATGACGACTTCTTCGAACGGGATGCCGAAACCCTCGAGCAGCATCCACGGCCGCATCGACCAGGACGAATAGCTCTTGTTGCCGATAGCGAGGACGAGGCTCACGCGTGCCGGTCCATCGCGCTGTCCTTCTTCGTGTCGCGCATCGAGGCGTAGACGAGGAAGGAAAGGAAGATCACGGCCGTCAGATACCAGTAATACCAGTCGGCGTGGCCGATCTCCTGCATCTTCAGCGCCACCCAGTCGGCGGTGCCGCCGAAGGTCGCGACGGTGACCGCGTAGGGCAAGCCGACTCCCATGGCGCGAATATTGGTCGGGAAGAGCTCCGCCTTCACCACGGCGTTGATCGACGTGTAGCCCGCCACGATCAGCCAGGCGAGGCAGACGATGACGAAGGCGATCCACGGGTCCTTGGTCGATTGCAGCCAGGTCAGCAGCGGCACCGTGCAGAGCGTGCCGAGAATGCCGAACATCATGAGCAGCGGGCGCCTGCCGATCCTGTCGGAGATCGCCCCGTAGATCGGCTGCAGGAAAGTGGCGAACACCAGCGAGCCGAATACGACCGCCGTCGTCTGGTCATCCGTCAGCTTCACCTGCAACTTGAGGATCTTCTGCATCGTCGTCGTATACGTGTAGAAGGCCGTCGTGCCGCCCATGGTCAGGCCGACGACGAGCAGGACTTCCTTCGGATGCCGCAGCAATGCGCGCAAGGAACTCGTCTTCTTCGCGATGGTTTTCGCCGCCTCGAAATGATCGGTCTCGTGCATGTTGGAGCGCATGTAGTAGGCGATCACGGCAAGCACCGCCCCGATGAAGAAGGGCACACGCCAGCCCCAGCTTTTCAGCTCGTCGGGCGTCAACAGCAGCTTCTGCAGGATGAGCAGCACAATGATCGCGGTGAGCTGCCCGCCGATCAGCGTCACGTACTGGAAGCTCGAATAGAAGCCGCGCCGCCTGGGATCGGCCATTTCGGAAAGATAGGTGGCGCTCGCGCCGTATTCGCCGCCGAGCGACAGGCCCTGCAGCATCCGCGCGATCACGAGGATGGCCGGCGCCGCAATGCCGATCGTCGCGTAAGTCGGCGTCGCCGCGATGACGAGCGAGCCGAAGCACATCAGCAGCACGGAAATCGTCAGCGCGTTCTTGCGCCCGTAATGGTCGGCAAGATGGCCGAACAGCCAGCCGCCGATCGGCCGCATAATGAAGCCGATGGCGAAGACGGCGGCCGCCGACAATTGCTCCGCGACCGGGTCGCTCTTCGGGAAGAACGATCCCGCGAAATAGAGCGCGAAGGCCGAATAGGCGTAGAAATCGTACCATTCGACGAGGTTGCCGACAGAGCCGATCAGGATCGCCTTGATGCGGCGACCCATGTCGGAATAGTCGATCGCGCCGTCCGGCGCCTGCACAGCATCGCTCATTCGCCCGATCCGTTCTTGTTGACCTCGATCGCGCTCAGCCGCCCTTGCGCGCCTTCGGAACCCAGGCTTCGGTCGGTCCGCCAGCCTTTTTCCACGCGCCATATCCGCCCTCGATATGGGCGACGGGCTTCAGCCCCATCTTCTTGGCGGTGTGGGCGGCCAGCGCCGATCGCAGGCCGCCGGCGCAGAAGAACACGAATTTCTTGTCCTCCTGGAATTGCGGCTTGGCGTAGGGGCTGGCCGGATCGATCCAGAATTCCAGCATGCCGCGCGTGCAATGGAACGTGCCCGGCACATGGCCGTCGCGCTCCATCTCGCGGGGATCGCGCAGATCGACGAAAGTGACATCGTCGCGCCCGTGCAGCGCGATGGCCTGCTCGACTGTCAGCGTCTCGATCGCGGCGTTCGCCTCCTCGATCAACTTCTTGATTCCGACCGTGATCTCTTGCGCCATGAGGGTCCTCCTGCCACAGATTGACGGGACCGCGCCGCAAAAATCAACTGCGCGCGAAGCCTGCCAGACCGGACCTGCCGACATGCTCCCCTATTCCGCAGACGCCGCCGCCTTGCTCGCCTTTCTCGTCGCATGGATCGGCTATGCGCGCTTCGTCAAGCTGAGGCACGACAGAAGCCCTGGCCTCAACGCGCTGATGAATGCGGAACGCGGCGTCTGGATGAGCGAAATGGCGCGCCGCGAAGTCCGTATCGTCGACACGGCCATCACGTCCACGCTGCAGAACGGCACGGCCTTCTTCGCCTCCACCTCCCTGCTCGCCATCGGCGGCGCGGCGACCGTGCTGCGCTCGACCGACGACGTGGTGCGCCTGTTCGCGGAGCTTCCCTTCGCGCCGTCGATCACGCGGAGCCTGTGGGAGATGAAGACCATCGGCCTGATGGCTATCTTCGGCTACGCTTTCTTCAAGTTCGGCTGGTCGTACAGGCTCTACAATTATTCGGCGATCCTGATCGGCGCGACGCCCCCGACGACCTCTCCCGATACAGCGGCGCGTGAAAAGGCGGCGCGGCGCGCGGCCAGCATGAGCGTCGTCGCCGGCCGTCACTTCGCCGACGGGCAGCGCGCGCTGTTCTTCTCCTTCGCCTATCTCGGCTGGTATCTCGGCCCGGTCGTGTTCATGCTCACGACCCTGCTCATCATGATCGTCATCTATCGGCGGCAATTCCATTCCGACGCTCTGGAGGCGCTCGTGCGCGAAGCCGACGACGCGCCGAAATCTTGACGCAGGGGCGCCGCGCGCGCAATCAGCGGATCATGCCGGACAAGAAAGATTCGAGCGCCGACGCCGACATCGTCGCCGCAGCCATTTTCGCCGAGATTGCCGCGCGCGGGACCGCGAAGACGATTTCGCCGGAGGATGCGGCCAAGCGCATCGCGCAGGAGCGCGGCGAGGACGAGCTCGGCTGGCGCAAATGGCTGCCGCGCGTCCGCTCGAGCGCCAAGGGGCTCGCACGGGAAGGCCGTCTCGTCATTTATCGCAAAGGCAAGCCGGCCGACCCCGACGACGTGAAGGGCGTGATCCGGCTGGGGTTGCCGAGAAGCGATTGAGGAGCAGGCGGCGGCAGGTTGGGCCGCCCGAACGCCTGATGCCGACCGCCCCCTCTCACGGCCCCGGCAGTAATTCCGAACTCTTGCCGGTCAGGTAATAGGACACGAGCCCGATCCATTCGTGCGTTGCGTTTTGCGCCATGCGCGTGGCGTCCATCGGCTTGCGGAATCCGAGAAAGTCCCCGGCCACGCCGCCGGTCTGATAGTCGACGGGATACGGGATCACGTCGAAGCCGATCTTGCGGAATATGCCGACGGAGCGCGGCATGTGCATGGCCGAGGTGACGAGCAGCCAGCGCTCGCCGGGCTTGGGCTGCACGAGTTCCTTGGTGAAGACGGCGTTCTCCCACGTATCGCGCGAGCGGCTTTCGAAGCTCATCCGGTCATCGGGCACGCCCATGCCGCGCCAGAACATGCGCGCCACGTCCGCTTCCGTCCATTGGTCGGGCGTCATCCGTCCGCTGCCGCCGGAGAAAACGAGACGCGCGTTCGGAAAGCGCCGCATGAGCGCGACCGGCTCTGTCAGGCGCTCGGCGGCGTCATTCAGCGCCGGCATGTTGCGCGCGCGCGAAACGCCTTCGTCCATTGCGCCGCCAAGCACGATGATTCCTGTCGGCGCGACGCCGAGATCGGGTTGCGGAAAGCGATCCTCGAGCGGCCGCGCGAAGAAGCTGCTGGCCGCAGACAGCGAAAACACCGCGATCGCCACTGCCGAGACGCTGGCGAGGATACGACCGGCGCGGCTCCATCGCGTCCAGAGCAGAACGACGCCGACGAGCAGCGCTTCGATGAATATCTGCGGCGCTTCGGCCATCACCCCGAGCGTCTTGGCGATCAGAAAGAACACGACGTCTCCTCGGGAGCTTCCGTCCGTGGCCGCGTCGCCCCGTTTGCATCGCTCACAGTTTGCGCGCTCAAGACGCCGGCCCCGTCTCCTGCGGCCGCCGCGCCCAGATGAGATGCGCCGCGGAAGCGCGCGGCGGGCTGGAGCGCGGCGCGCCGAAATAACGCGCCGCAATCTCGGAAATGTCGATGTCTTCCTGCTCGGTCATGCCGAGTTGGCCAAGGTCGCGCGCGAGCTCGCGCGGATCGAAAAATCCGACGATGGGCTCCCCGAGCGCGGCGACGCGCTCGAGCAGCCTGTCATGAAATTCCCGCGCTTCGCCTTCGTGGCGCTCGCGCCGCTGCGTATAGTCGAACGCGACTTCGGCGCCGGGAGTCGCCGCGATGGCGCGCAGCGTCGCCATGGCCGCATCCGGCGTCAGATAGGGCGTCACCCCAAGCCACATGAAGAAGATCGGCGTTCCCCTGTCGACGCCGGCGCGCGTCAGCGCATCGCCGATATCGTCGCGCTCGAAATCGCAGGGCGCGAAAGTGAGCGAAGGCGCCGCGACGGCCATCGACGCAACGCGCGCGCGCTTCCATTCCTGCGTCGCCGGATGATCGACCTCGAACACTCTCACGCCCGACGCTACATGCGGATTGCGCAAGCCGAACGTGTCGAGACCGGCGCCGAGAACCACAATCTGCCGCACGCCGCGCGCCACGGCCGCCGCGATCCTGTCTTCCGCAAAACGGGATCGCGCGGCGATGAACAGCCGCATGCGGCGCCGGCTCTCGTCCGGGCCTTCCTCGGAGACAGCTTCGTCCGGCGTCAGACCGAGGATCGCGCACGCATAGGGATCGCGGAAAATGCGCCCGCTCTCGAGCGTCTGGTGGGCGGCGCGATGGAGCGCCGCGCCGCGGGCCGTGCGGCTGAATTGTTCGTCGCGCAAGCATACGCTCCGGCAGACGGGCTCAATTGCTCGCCAGCCACTTCTGCCATTCGGCCGGCGAACCGTGGAACACGTTGCGGTCGACCTTGCCGACGATGCCGGGCACGGCGCCGTCCGACTGGTACTGCCAGAAGTGCCACTTGCGCGAACCGTAGCGCACATGCGGGCGATGCTTGGTCGAGCGCACCCAGATCGGATATTCGGTCAGCGCGCCATCGGCTAGGATCGCCTCGTAGAAATCGACGGTCGTGTAGATGACCGGGCGCTTGCCGTAGTGGCGCTCCATCTCCTGCAGCATCAGCCGCATTTCCGGGATGGCCTGCTCGGGTACGATGGTGCGCTTGCAGGTGCGCGATTCCGGCGTCGCCTCGACGTCGAGCACCGGCGGCAGGGAGTCGGGTTCGCGCGGCACGTTCGACTTGAACCAGGCCATCTCTTCCTGCCACGGCCGGCACCAGTAAACGAAGTGATAGGCGCCCCGCGGCACGCCGGCGGCCCTTGCGGCTTCCCAGTTCTGGCGGAATTTCGTGTCGAGCAGGTCTGCGCCTTCCGTCGCCTTGATCCAGGCGAACTGCACGTCGGAATTGGCGACGGCCGGCCAGTCGATATTGCCCTGGTATTTCGAGACGTCGATGCCGTGAATCTCGAAATCCCGGCTATGGTCGAGGGCTTCGCTCGGCTTCACCTTGTGGGTGGGGGCGTAGGAAACCGCCGAGGACCTGAAGCGGGACTTGCCGAGTTGGGAATCGACGCCGGAGCCGCACGCAGCCAAAGCGCTCGAGAGGGCCAGGGCCGCGATAAGACGCAGCGGCGCACGGCGGAGATCGAAGGTACGCATCATCGGCGCAAATTATCCCTGTCGGGGTAACGAGTCGTTAATGCGCGGCCCCCGCGGCTTCCCACCGGGCCGGACACTCTATTTTAGCCCGAAATACAGCGTCGCGAAGCTCAAAAACGAGAAATACCCGACGATATCCGTCACCGTCGTCACGAAGGCCCCGGACGACACCGCCGGGTCTATCCTGAACCGTTCGAGCGCCAGCGGCACCAGAATGCCGCCGAACGCCGCCGCGATCAGATTGGTCAGCATCGCCGCCGCGATCACGAAGCCGAGCGCCGGCAGGCCGAACCAGACGGCCGCGCCGATGCCGGTGAGAATGCCGAAAGCGAGGCCGTTGAGGCCGCCGACCAGAAATTCGCGGAAGATGATCCTCGCGGCGTTGGCGCGCGACATTTCCTTGGTCGCGAGCGCGCGAACGGCCACGGTCATGGTCTGGGACGCCGCATTGCCGCCCTGGCTCGCGACGATGGGCGCGAGGATCGCCAGGGCGACCATCTTCTGCAATTCGCCCTGGAAGATTCCCAGCACGGACGAAGCGAGAAACGCCGTCACAAGGTTGACGAACAGCCAGACGAAGCGCCCGCGCGCCACCGAGAAGATCGGGTCGGTCAGCTCCTCGCGACGGTTGACGCCGCCCAGCGCCTTGATGTCCTCGTCGGCCGCCTCCTGGATGACGTCGACGATGTCGTCGATGGTGATGACGCCGACGAGCCGGTCCGCCTCGTCCACGACAGGCGCCGAGACGATGTTGTAGCGCTCGAACATGCGCGCCACTTCTTCCTCGTCCTCGGTCACGCGGACGTGGCGGCGATCCTGCATGATCGCGTCGAGCGGCGTCGAACGCGGCGTACGGGCGAGCTTGTCGAGAAAGACGTTGCCGAGCAGCCGGTGGCCGGGGTCGACGACGAAGATTTCGAAGAAGCTGTCCGGCAGCGCCTCCTGGTCGCCCTCGCGCAGATGGTCGAGCGCCTGCCCGGCCGTCCAGAACGGCGGCACGGCCACCAGCGTCGTCTGCATGAGGCGGCCGGCGGAATTCTCGGGATAGTCGAGCGAGCGGCGCAGCGCCGAACGCTCGATCGCCGGCATGGCCTCGAGGATTTCCTCCTGCTCGGAACGGTCGAGATCTTCCAGCAGCGCAATCGCGTCGTCGCTTTCGAGTTCGCTGACGCCTTCCGCGACGGTTTCGGTCGGCAGTTCCTCGAGAATTTCGTCGCGGACGTGCTCGGGCACTTCGGTCAGGGCCGCGAAGTCGAATTCGTCGCCCATGAGCTCGACGAGGCGCGGACGGCTGTCGGCGTCGAGCGCCTCGATCAGGTCGGCGAGATCGGCCTTGTGCATCTCGCCCGCGAGCGCGCTCAGCCGCTCCTTGTCGGAAGCGTCGATGGCTTGCTCGACCAACGCGACGAATTCAGCGCGAAGCGCGCCGTCCTCGTCGCGGAAGGGCCACGTGGCGTCCTGCGCGGCCCCGTGAGCGGCGGTCTGGTCGCCTTTGGTTTGTTCGGATCTATCGGCCATGCGTCACCAGTACGCACGCGACGCGCGCGCAGCATTCCCGCCTTCCGGCGATTCCGCCCGAAGGCAGGCTGGTCTAGACCAGATTCGGTCCTCGTGGCGACGCTTTTTCGCGCGTGGCGCGAAGCCTCAGGCGCGCGCCGTCGGACGGCTGCTCACGAGGTCGAACCATCGCGTCAGATCCGTCATGTCGTCGGGGATTTTCGAGCCCGTGCCCTTGCCCATCACGAAGGCGCATTGCGCGGTGATGTCGGCCACCGTGTAGTGGTCGCCGGCGATATACTGACGGTCCGCCAGCTCGCGATTCAGCCAGGCCATGCGCTCCAGCAATTGCGCCTGCCGCACACGCCCGTATTCCGGCACCTGCGGCCGGCGGCCCGCCCAGAACGCATTGAGATGGATGAACACGTCCTGGATCGGCAACTGGATTTCCAGCTCCATGCGCCGGTTCCACATCTCGATCTGCGCCCGCTCCAGGGTCGTCGAGCCGAACAGCGGCGGCTCGGGATGCAATTCCTCGAAATAGCGGCAGATGGCGATGGATTCGGCCAGATGCGTGCCGTCGTCGAATTCCAGCACCGGCATCGTGCCCATCGGGTTCATGGCCATGTATCGCGCGCCGCGGTTCTCGCCCTTGATCATGTCGACGAACTCGGACGGGATCGATATGCCCTTCTCGGCCAGGAAGATGCGGACGCGCCGCGGATTGAGGCCGTTCTTGAGATCGTAGAGTTTCATGCGTCTCCCCTGTCGGCCGCGAGAATGCGACAGCCGGCCGGGCAAATCCAGATCGCGGCTATTCCAGCGGCACATAGATGTCCGTGATGAGGCTCTTCGGCTCCACGTCCATCGGCGTGTTGACGTAGATTTCGTAGCATGGACGGTTCGCCGCCGCGCGTCCCGAGCCCGGCAGCCAGACGCCGAGCAGCCACGCATAGGCGCGGCCGAGGTCCGCGTACGGCCCGACGTGGCGCAGGACGGCATGTTCGCCGGCCATAAGATCCACGCGCTCCAGCGGCGGTTCGATTTTCGCGTCTGCGGCCATCGAGCGGCCCGCAAGAGCCCGGCATTCGGCCGCTGGCGTCGCCGTCGCATCGTCGAAGTAGATGGCGACGTTGTATTCGCCGTCGCGATAGAGGGCGCGGTTGGTCAGAACCTCGTGCAGCCGACCGAAGGCCACTCCGATCTCCGCATAGGGGCCGCGATACGCGATCCCGGCGACCGTCAGCGCCGGCGCGCGTCTGATCTCAACCTTGCGCATTGCTCCCCTCCGGTCTCCGACGTTACCGACGGCGCGTCGCTCACGCCAGCGCGGCGGCGATCTGCGCGCCCGCCGCTTCAGGCGCGAGCCAGCGGAAGTCCGGCAATTGGTGGCGCGCGAAGGTGAACTGGCGCTTGGCGTAGGCCCGCGTATCGGCCTGTCCGCGCGCGATCGCCTCGTCCAGCGACATCTCGCCGCGCAGATGCGCCATCAGCGCCGGCGCGCCGTGCGCGCGCATGACCGGCAGCGCCGGATCGAGGTTCCGCGCGGCGAGCGCGGCGACCTCGTCCAGCGCCCCGGCCTCGATCATCCTCACGAAGCGCCCGTCGATCGCCGCGCGCACGTCTCCGCGCTCCGGGGCGAGAAAGAACCCGCGCCACGACCCCTCGGCCAGGAGAGGCGCGCCGCGCGCGCCCTGGAAGGCGGCGAGCGGCTTGCCTGTCGCCTCCAGCACTTCCAGCGCGCGAAGAATGCGCTGCGGGTCTGTCGGCTTCAGCCGCGCCGCCGTGAGCGGATCGCGCGCCGCAAGTCCGGCGTGCAGCTCGGCGGCCGCCTGGCCTTCCGCCGCCGCCCGCACGCGCGCCCGCACCTCCTCGGGCACGCGCGGTATGTCGGACAGGCCTTGCGTCGCCGCCTTGAAATACATGCCGGTGCCCCCGACCACGACGGCAAGACGGCCGGCCGCCGCCAATTCCGACATGAGGGCTGCGAAATCCTCGAGCCATCGGCCAACCGAGTAATTCACGGCGCCGTCGACATGGCCGTAAAGCCGGTGTTCGGCCGCGGCTTCGTCTGCGAGCGTCGGCCGTGCGGTCAGGACCCTGAGATCGCCGTAGACCTGCATGGAATCGGCGTTGACGACGACCCCGCCCGTCTCTTGCGCCAGGCCGAGGGCCACGGCGGACTTGCCGCTCGCCGTCGGGCCTGCGATGAGGATGGCGCGAATCCGCCCCATGGTTCGAATTTCCGTCTGAATCCGCTGTCCGATGTCCAAGACCCTTTCTCACGTCGCCACGCTCGTCTGCAATCCGCAGGCGCCGATTCTGACCGCGGCCCTTGCCGCGCGCGCCCGCGCCGCGCTGGCCAACGCCGCGCCCGCGCGCTGGCTGGCGTCCGGCGTCGCCGCCGACATCGCCTTTGCGCCGGAAGGCTTCGAGCCGGTGGAGACCGAGGCGACGCTGCGCGCGGCGATTGACGGCGCGCCGGTGGACATCGTGGTCCAGCCGCTCGACACGCGCCGCAAGGCGCTGTTCGTCGCCGACATGGATTCGACGATAATCGCGCAGGAATGTATCGACGAACTGGCCGATCTCGTCGGCCTGAAGGATCATGTCGCAGGAATCACCGAGCGCGCCATGCGCGGCGAAATCGCCTTCGAGCCGGCGCTGCGCGAGCGTGTCGCCCTCCTCGCGGGGCTCGACGCATCGGTGCCCGCCGAAGTCATCCGATCGCGGATCACGCTGACTTCGGGCGCGAGAACGCTGGTCCGCACCATGCGCGCCAACGGCGCCTATACGGCGCTGGTCTCCGGCGGCTTCACCGCCTTCACCAATACGATCGCGGAGATGGTCGGCTTCGATGAGAACCGCGCCAATCGCCTCGTCGCGGAAAACGGCAAATTCACCGGCCGCGTCGAGGAGCCGATCCTCGGCGCACAGGCCAAGCTCACGTCGCTGATCGAATTGCGCGACGCGCGCGGTCTCAGCAAGGCGCAGACGCTTGCGGCCGGCGACGGCGCCAACGATCTCCCCATGTTGCGCGAAGCGGGCCTCGGCGTCGCCTTTCGCGCCAAGCCCGCGGTCGCCGAGGCGGCCGATGCGCGCATCGAACATGCCGACCTCACCGCGCTGCTGTTCGCGCAAGGGTATTCGCGCGAGGACTTCGTGGATTGAGCCGTCTGTCATTCCGCGCAGGCCGCAGGTCTGATCCGGAAACCAGAACCCAATCGACAAGGAAACAAGATTAGCTCTGGATTCCCGCTTGCGCGGGAATGACACTGGGCGTGTTCGAACCGGAGTGCGGATGGAAGCGGAATTTCACTGGGAGTCCTGGCGTCAGCCGTTGATCTTCCTTCTGACGGCGGG
The DNA here is from genome assembly GCA_046349085.1 of Rhodoblastus sp. GTDB lineage: Bacteria > Pseudomonadota > Alphaproteobacteria > Rhizobiales > Beijerinckiaceae > JAJXWB01. The sequence continues at coordinate 41,764 of JAXMDA010000011.1, read as the reverse complement.
CGTGGTCGTGCCATTGTTCCGCCGCCTGCGCGTCAGCCCGGTGCTCGGCTTCCTCGTCGCCGGCGCGCTGCTCGGGCCCTTCGGCGCAGGGCGTCTTGCCGAAAAATTTCCGTGGGCGGCCAACGTCACGATCGGCGGCGGCGCCGGCGCGGCGCAGCTTGCCGAACTCGGCGTCGTCTTTCTCCTCTTCATGATCGGCCTCGAACTGTCCTGGGACCGCCTCGTGCGGATGCGCCGCCTCGTCTTCGGGCTGGGCGCGGCGCAGGTCGCGGTCACCACCGCGCTGCTCACGCTGCAGGTCGGCGCCTGGCTCGACCTCGGCCTCGGGCAGGCGCTCCTGTGCGCGGCGGCCCTGTCCATGTCCTCGACGGCCATCGTCCTGTCGGTCCTGTCCGAACGCAAGCGCCTGAACCGCACCGCCGGCCGCGCCGCTTTCGCGGTCCTGCTGTTTCAGGACCTGATGGTCGCGCCGCTGCTCTTCATGGTGCCGCTGCTCGACGCCAAGAGCGGCGCGGTCGGCGGCGCGCAATTGTTCTGGACCTGGGCGCCGGCCGTCGCGGTCCTGTTCGCCATCGTCGCGGGCGGGCGCCTCGTGTTGCGGCCGCTGTTCCATCTGGTCGCCGCGGCCGGCTCGACGGAACTTTTCGTCGCCGCCTGCCTGCTCGTCGTCGTCGGCGCGAGCGTCGTCAGCGCCTCGGTCGGTCTGTCGATGGGGCTCGGCGCCTTCATCGCCGGGCTCCTGCTTGCCGAAACCGAATTCCGGCGCGAGATCGAAGTCACCGTGGCGCCCTTCCAGGGCCTGCTGCTCGGCCTGTTCTTTCTTTCGACGGGCGCGCATCTGGATTTCGCCCGCATCGTTGAAGCGCCCCTGACGATTCTGGGGTTTTCGTTCGGCCTCATCGTCATCAAGGCCGCCATTCTCTACGTGCTCGCGCGCATCTTCCGGCTGGCGGCGCCGGTGGCGCGCGAAATGTCGCTGCTGCTCGCCCCCGGCGGCGAATTCGCCTTCCTGATGATCGGCGCGGCCATCGCGGCGAAGATCATTCCCGACGAGGCGGGCGGCGACCTTCTGCTGGTCGTGACGCTGACCATGACGGCCATTCCCTTCCTCGGCGCGCTCGGCGCGCGCGCGACCAAATCGCGCGCCAAGGACGAACTGGAATTCGCGCATCTCGCGCCGACATCGGCCATCGCCGAACATCGCGTCGTCATCGTCGGCTACGGCCGCGTCGGCCGCCTCGTCTCCGACATGCTCAAGCGTCACGACATTCCCTTCGTCGCCGTCGACGGCTCGCCGCAGCTTGTCGCCAAGGCGCGCGAAGAAGGCGTCGAAATCTACTGGGGCGACGCGGCGCGGCCGGAGTTCCTGGCGCGCGTCGGCCTGGCCACGGCGCGCGCGCTCGTCGTCACCATGGACGCGCCGCAGGCGGTGGAAAAAGTCGTCACCTTCGGCCATGCGGCCCGGCCGGACATGACCATCGTCGCGCGCGCGCGCGACGCGGTGCACGCCACCCACCTCTACGAACTGGGCGTAACCGATGCGATCCCGGAGACGATCGAGGCGAGCCTGCAGCTTGCCGAGGCCGTGCTCGTCGATATCGGCGTGCCCATGGGCTTCGTCATCGCCTCCATCCACGAAAAGCGCGACGAATATCGCAAGTTCCTGCAACCGCACGGCGACCGGCGCAAGGAAAGCCGGGGCATCAAGATATCCAAGCGCGTGCGCGACATGAACAAGCCCAAGCCGGAAAAGCCCAAGCCGGATGCGCCGAAATTGGACGCGACCCAGCCGGACGCGACTAAGCCGGAAAAGACGGGAGGATGAGCGCGATGGCCGCAGGGATCGACACGCGCGAATTCAGGACGCCGCTGCCCAATACCGGCCTCGGCGTCTACATGCGCAACAAGCGCAAGACCGGCGTCGCGTCGTTCGCGCCGGAACGCACGCTGCTGATGGTGCATGGCGCGACCTATCCCGCGAGCGTCGTCTTCGATCTGCCCGTCGAGGGCGCATCGTGGATGGATCGTCTGGCGGACGCCGGCTTCGACGTCTGGGTCATGGACCTGCCGGGCTACGGGCGCTCCGATCGCCCGAAGGAAATGGACGGACCGGCCGACGCCGCAGGTCCCGTCGTCACGACGGAGACGGCCATTCTCGCCGTCGCCGCCGTCGTCGAGTTCATCCGCGCGCAAAGCGGGATCGAAAAGCTGAACCTCCTTGGCTGGTCCTGGGGCACGGCGATCATGGCCGGCTATACGCAGGCGCATTCTTCGCGTGTCGAGAAGCTCGCGCTGTTCGCGCCGCTCTGGCTCATCACGGGAACGCCGACCATCGGCGACCCAAACGCCAAACTCGGCGCCTGGCGCGCGGTGACGAAGGAAGAGGCGAAGCAGCGCTGGCTGCGCGGCGTGCCGGAGGCGGCGCAAGCGAGCCTCATTCCGCCAGGCGTGTTCGACGCCTTCTGGGACGCGGCGCAGGCGACGGACCCGCGGGGCGCCGCGATGCAGCCGCCCGTGCTGCGCGCGCCGAACGGCGTCGTCTTCGACGCCGGCCGCTACTGGATGAAGAACGCCCCGACGTGGGATCCCGGCAAGATCGAATGTCCCGTGCTGATCGTGATGGGCGAATGGGACGCCGACACGCCGCCGTCCATGGCGAACAGGATATTCCCGCTTCTCACGCGCGCGAAATCGAAGCGGCTCACGCTGCTGGGACGCGGCACGCATACGATGGCGCTGGAGAGCGAGCGGCGCGCGCTGTTTGCGGAAGTGGAGCGGTTCTTGAGTGAATGAATCACGCCGCCGACATCACGAGGCATCGGGCGCGCTTCGCGCGACCCGTTGGCTCGCAATGACGGCGTTGTTTCCGGCGCCGGTTTGAAGACGCCGCGACCGCCGACTACCGAACGCCGACTGCCCTCAATCGATCGTCACCGGCACGAAGCGGACTTCGCCTGCGGCCGACGAGACCAGGAGCAGCGCCGACTTCTTGCCGTCCTTCTTCAGCGCCTTCAGCGCATCCTGAACGTCGGCGGGCTTCGACACCGGCTTCTGGTTGATTTCGACGATCACCTCGCCCGGCTGGATCCGCTTCTCGGCGGCGTTGGACGAGGGATCGACGCGCGTGATGACCACGCCTGACTTCACCGCGTCCTTGATCTGGAACTTGGCGCGCGCGTCGTCGCCGAGCGTGGCGAAATCCATGCCGAGCGCCGACTTCACCGCGCTTTCCGGCTCCGCGTCGCGCGATCCGCCCTCGGCCTTGGCGAGCTTCTCGCCGTCCTCGAGACGGCCGAGCTTCACGGTCTTCGTCGTCTCCTTGCCGTCGCGCACGATCACGACGTCGACGTCTTTGCCGATCGGCGTCGCGGCGACGATCTTGGGCAGATCGCGCGACTGGTCGACCGTCTTGCCGTCGAACTTGACGATCACGTCGCCGGCCTTCAGGCCCGCGGGCTTGGCGGGACCCTTGTCGTCGACGCCCGCGATCAGCGCGCCGCGCGCCTTGCCGAGGTTGAGGCTCTCCGCGATGTTTTCGTCGACGTTCTGGATGCGCACGCCGAGCCAGCCGCGCCGCGTCTCGCCGAACTTCTGCAATTGCTCGATGATCGGCACGACCGTATTGGCGGGCGTGGCGAAGCCGATGCCGATCGAGCCGCCCGACGGCGACAGGATCGCCGTGTTGATGCCGATCACCTCGCCGTCCATGTTGAACAGCGGACCGCCGGAATTGCCCTTGTTGATGGCGGCGTCGGTCTGGATGTAATTGTCGTAGGGGCCGCTGTCGATGTTGCGGTTGCGCGCCGACACGATGCCCGCCGTCACGGAGCCGCCGAGGCCGAAGGGGTTGCCGACGGCCAGCACCCAGTCGCCGACGCGCGACTTGTCGCTGTCGGCGAACTTGACCGCCGTCAGCGGCTTCTCGGGCTTCACGCGCAACACGGCGACGTCGACCTTGGCGTCCTTGCCGAGCACTTCGGCCTTCAGCTTGCTGCCGTCCGTGAAGACGACATAGACCTCGTTGGCGTCCGCAATGACGTGATTGTTGGTGATGACGATGCCCGACGCGTCGATCACGAAGCCGGACCCCAGCGAGTTGGAGCGGCGCTGACGCTGCTCGCCGCCGCCCTGCCCGCGGCGCTTGAAGAATTCCTCGAACAGATCGTCGAAGGGCGTGCCCGGCTGGAACTGCGGACCCGCGCCGCCCCCGCCGCCGCGCCTCGCCTCGACGGTCTGCGTCGCGGAAATATTGACGACCGCGCCGCTAACGTTCGCCGCAAGGTCGGCAAAGGAATCCGGCGCGCCCCGCGCATGGGCGGGCGCAATCGGCGGCGCGACGGTCGCGGCGCCTCCCAGGGCCAGCGCCAGCGCAAGCCCGGCGGCGGCCGCCGGCCGCGAGAGACGACGCGTCAGCTTGACGGCATGCGACATGTCCAACTCCGTGAATTCAACCCGCTTTCGCGGTAGAGTCTGTCCGAAACCCGGCCAAACAGTGACGCTCTGGCGACCCCGCGATCACTTGCCCGTGGGATTGCCGAAATACCGGAAAAAGTCCGAGCCCGGCGATGTGACGAATCGCGTATCGCCGGCCTTGAAGGACTGATCGTAAGCCTGCATCGAGCGATAAAAGGCGAAGAAATCCGGGTCCTTGCCGTAGACTTCGGCGAAGACCTGGTTGCGTTCGCCGTCGCCCGCGCCGCGGATCGTGTCGGCCTGCTGCTGCGCCTCGGCCTTGATGACGGTGGCGTCGCGGTCGGCGCGGGACGTGATCTTCTGGTATTGCTCGTTGCCCTGCGCGCGATATTCGTTGGCTTCGCGCTTGCGCTCGGATTGCATGCGGCTGAACACCTTTTCCGAGATTTCGCGCGGCAGGTCGGCGCGCCGCAGCCGCGCGTCGATGATGGCGATGCCGTAGTTCATGCTCTCGTTGTTCACCTGATCCTTGATCTTGCGGGTCAGGTTCGCGCGTTCATCACGCACGATCTGCGTCTGCGTCGCCTCGCCGAGCACGCGACGGACCGAGGAGTTCAGGATCGAGGCAAGGAAGTTGTTGGCGGCGCGAATGCTGCCCGCCGCCTGATAGAACTTCAGCGGATCGACGATGCGGTAGCGCACGAAGGCGTCGACGTCGATGCGCTGGTTGTCGGCGGCGATGACCTCCTGCTTCGGGCTCTCCAGGTCGAGGATGCGATTGTCGATGCGCACCACGGTCTCGATCAGCGGGATCTTGAAATGCAGGCCGGGATCGGTGATGAGGCCGCGTCCCGCCACCGGCGCGCCGAAGCGCAGCACCAGCGCCTGTTCGGTCTGCGCGACCTGGAACATCGCGCCCGACAGCACGGCGAGGATGGCGAGCGCGACGATCGCGACGACGAATCCGAAAGACGACTTCATTTGGCGCCTCCCGCCGGCGCCGGCGCGGCCTTGTTGATCTCGCCGAGCGGCAGATAGGGGACGACCCCCTGCCCTGCGCCCTTGTCGATGATGACCTTGTCGACCCCGCCGAACACGCGCTCCATCGTTTCCAGATACATGCGTTCGCGCGTCACCTGCGGCGCCTTCTTGTACTGCTCGTAAATCTGGCTGAAGCGCGAGGCCTGGCCCTTGGCTTCCGCCACCGTCTGCTCGCGATAGGCTTCGGCTTCCTGCAGGATGCGCGCAGCCTGGCCGCGCGCTTCCGGCACCACCTTGTTGGCGTAGCCCTCGGCCTCGTTCTTGAGCCGGTCGCGGTCCTGCTGCGCCGCGGTCACATCGCGGAAGGCGGAAATGACCGAGGCTGGCGGATCGACGGAGAGCAATTGCACCTGCATGATCTTCACGCCGGCGCGATAGCCGTCGAGCACGCGCTGCATCAGCTCCTGCGACTGCGGTTCGATCACCTTGCGCTCGGCGGTCAGCAGCTTCTGGATCTGCGAGCGGCCGACGATCTCGCGCATCGCGCTTTCGGCCACCGCCTTCACCGTCGCCGGCGGATTGGAAATGTTGAACGCATAGTCTTCCGGCTTCTGGTCGTCGATCTTCCAGATCACGCGGAACTTCACGTCGGCGATGTTTTCGTCGCCCGTCAGCATCAGGCTCTCTTCGGGAATATCGACCTGCGTGCGCGTGTCGAGGCGCGTGGCGGAGCCGACGTCGATGGCGTTGAAGTCGGTCACGCCGAGCTTGACCACCGAACCGATGGGATAGGGCAGATTGTAGTTCAGGCCTTCTTTCGTCTTGCCGACATACTTGCCGAAGACGAGGTTGAGGCCGACCTGGTTGGTCGCCACGATGTAGAAGCCAGACAGCAGCCACAAGAGGACGCCGACGAGCAGGAAGGCGACGAGCCCCTTGGCGCCGAAGCCGCCGGGCATGGCGCCCTGCAGCCGGTTCTGGGCGCGGCGCAGCAAATCCTCGAGATCAGGCGGCGTTCCGCCCTGGCCGCCGCCGGGTCCCCCGCCCCACGGACCGGGCGGTCCCCACGGGTTCTGGCCGCCGGGCTTTCGCGGCCCGTCCTGATTGCTCCAGGGCATATTGTTCCTTCCCTCAGCCGCCCGAAAACGGCTCGCAACTTATAGGAGCGCCCGCCGGCGCCCGCAATGTTCAGGTCAGATATGCGCGGGCAAGCCGGCTTGCAATGGCGGAAAGCCGATCTTTTCCGGCCTAAAGCCGCTCCAGCGTCCGCACGGTAAACGCCGCCTCGTCCTTTTCCCCCCGTGGCGGCGTCTTTCGCGAAACCTCGCGCCAGCGCGTCATGTCGATTTCGGGAAAGAATGCGTCGCCTTCGGGCGCCAGATCGACTTCGCTCAGCACGATACGATCCGCGCGATCGAGCGTGGCGCGATAGAGTTCGCCGCCGCCGATAACCATGATCTCGTCGACGCCCATCGCCTGCGCGCGCAATTCGCCAAGCGCGAGCGCATCTTCGATCGAACGCGCGACATGCACGCCGTCGCGCGCGAAAGCCTGATCGCGCGTCACTACGATCGTCTCGCGGCCAGGCAAGGGTTTGCCGATCGAATCGAACGTCTTGCGGCCCATCACCATCGGCCGCCCCCAGGTCGTCTCGCGAAGGTGCTTGAGATCGCTCGGCAGGCGCCACGGCAGCCCGCCTTTTACGCCGATTGCGCCATTGCGCGCCACGGCCGCCACCAAAACAATCTTTGCCATCGCGCTTCCATGTTTACGGCGGTCAGAGAATCGCCCTACTCTCTCGATGTCGTCAACCAGCCGAAAGGAGGTGATCCAGTGTCTCATTGTCATCAGCCGAAGTCTGCGCTGCGGACTTTGCGCGCCTGGACTCCTCGTGGAGCGTTCGGGACCGCGTAATCCGCCGCTGTAGCCGGCAAAAGACAATGTGGGGGGCCGTTCCGAAAGGGCGGCCCCTTTCATTTTCAGCGCAGAACTTTATTTCGCCGGCCCTGTCTTGGGCGCGCGCGTCCACAGTTCGACGCCCTCGACCGTCGCCGCGAGCCTGTACGGCGCAAGCGCGGCTGCAATCCGTGGGCTGGCCATTTCGCGCAGCCGCACCTCGCGGCTCTCGATCATCACGACATCGGGAGCGCCGCGCGAAATGTCTTCGGCAAGATCGGCGCGGTCGGTCGCTATCACGGCGTTGAGCCGCGCCGTCTCCGCGGCGTCGGGATTGCGATTGTCGAGAATCCATTTCGCCGTGTTGTATCGCCACATCGAATTGTGGCGATTGACCCAGACGCCGCCGATGCGGCGCGCCGCGGGAAAGGTCAGCTCCATCGAATCGGAGATTGCGGCGAGCCGTCCATCCGGCGGCATCAGCTTGCGGGCGACGGCGACGACATCGGGCGCGCCCATGCTTTGCGCGAGATCCGCCTGAATGAGCGTGAAGGCCGGCGCGAGCGCCGCCGCCAGCATCACGAGCGTTCGCGCCAGCAGGCTGGCGACGCGGCCTGCAAGCAGAACCTCGATCATGGGAATGGCGGCGAGTTCGATCGCCGAGGAAGCGTGATTGATCTGATAGCGCTGCTGCGTGAAATAAGCGACGGCGAAGCCGACCGAAGCCCAGCCCGCGCCGCGCGCCGCCGCGGACAACGCGCCACGCGCCGCAAGCGTCGCCGCGATCAGCGTCGCTGCGATCATGTACCAGGTCGTCGGCATCTCGAGGGCCGAGGCGAAGGGCGCGTGGGCCGCCGCGTAGACGGCAAGCGCATCCGGCAGCGCGTCGCTGAGATAGGCCGGGAAGAAGATCGCAATCGTCGCGCCATAGGCGGCAAGCGTCGCGACGAACCCGAGAACTTCGGGCCAGCCGATCCAGCGCAACGAGCGGCGCTGCAATGTGGCGACGAACGCCGGGACAAGCAGCGCGGTCGCAAAATGCGGCTTGAAGGCGACGACGGCGCCGGCCGCGGCGCCTGCGGCAAGACGCGCAAGCGCGCTGACCGAACGCCCGTCGGCGAGCGCCATCATGACTGCGCAGGCAGGCGTAGCCAGCAGCGCCGCATAATGTTCGCGTTCGGCGAACATTGCCGCTGGCGCGATGGTCAGCGCAATCAGCGAGGCGATGAGCGCGCGGTCGCGCGTCGCGCCGCGCTCCAGGGATGTCGCCGCAAGGCAGGCGACAACGGCGACGCCGAGCGTCTGCCCGATCACCAGCGCTTCCGCGTTCAAACCGCTCCACGCCGCGCCCAGCATCGCCGGCAGGTAGACGAGAATCGCCGCCGGCGGGTTGGGGTCGGTCACGTCGATATAGGCGCGCGCGCCCTGCAGCACGCGTTCGGCGAAGGTCATGAACCAGGCGACGTCGAGATTGACCCCGCCGCGCGCCTGGATGGCGGCGGCGATCGCGACGATGGCGCAGGCGCCTGCGAACACCGGCCAGCGCGCCCGGCTTGCGGCGCGACGCTCGGTCGAGGCGATTTGCGAGAAGGAAGCCAGACTCATGCGGCGCAAAGGTAGCGCCGCGCCCCTGACAAAACGTGAAGATGGGTTAGCGGCGGCCGCGCTCGCGCGCAATCCGCGTCAGGGCGAGATCGAGCGCCGAGAGAAAGGCGGAGCGGTCGCGTGGACCGAAGGGCGGCGGCCCGGAGGTCGTCTCGCCGGCGGACCGCAGGTCCGTCATGAGGTTGCGGGTGGCGAGCGCCGCGCCGATGTTCTGCGCGCTCCATTCCTGGCCCTTGGGCGAGAGCACGCGCGCGCCCTTCTTCACGCACCGGTCCGCCAGCGGCAGGTCGGCGGTGACGACCACCGTGTCCGGCGTCGCGCGTTCCGCGATCCAGTCGTCGGCGACATCGGGGCCTGCGGGAACGATCACGCGTTCGACGAAATCGGCGCGCGGGACCTGCATGAAGGAATTGGAGACGATGAACACGCGCGCGCCGCGGCGCTGCGCGACCTTGTACACCTCGTCCTTGACCGGGCAGGCGTCGGCGTCGACGAAAATAGAAAGCTCAGACAGCGACGTCGGCCTTGATCGCCGGCCAGGCTTCGTAACCCTCAATGGCGATGTCGTCATAGGCGAAGTCGAAGATCGACTTCACCTGCGGGTTGAGGCGCAGCGTCGGCAGCGGCTTCGGCGAGCGCGTGAGCTGCAGTTGCGCCTGCTCGACGTGATTGTCGTAGAGATGCGCGTCGCCGAACGAATGCACGAAATCGCCGGCCTCGCAGTCCGTGACCTGCGCAACCATGGCGAGCAGCAGCGCATAGCTGGCGATGTTGAACGGCACGCCCAGAAATACGTCGGCGGAGCGCTGGTAGAGCTGCAACGACAGCCGCCTGCGGCCATCGATCTCGGCGACATGGAACTGGAACAGGCAATGGCAGGGCGCGAGCGCCATGGCCGGAAGGTCGGCCGGATTCCACGCGCTGACGACAAGGCGGCGCGAGAAGGGATTGCGCCTGATCTCCTCCACCACTTCGCCGATCTGGTCGATCGTCCGGCCGTCGGGCGCGGCCCACGAGCGCCATTGCTTGCCGTAGACCGGCCCGAGATCGCCGTTGGCGTCGGCCCACTCGTCCCAGATCGTCACCTTGTTGTCGGCAAGATATTTGACGTTCGTGTCGCCCTTCAGGAACCACAGAAGCTCGTGCACGATCGCGCGCAGATAGAGTTTCTTCGTCGTGACCAGCGGAAAGCCGTCCGCAAGATCGAAGCGCATCTGATAGCCGAAGATCGAACGCGTGCCCGTGCCCGTGCGGTCGGCCTTGGCGACGCCGTCGTGCAGCACATGCGAAAGCAGGTCGAGATATTGGCGCATGAAGCCAATCTAGCGCGATTCCGGCAGAAGGCGCGACCTTGGCCTGTGGAAAGCGCGCGTCAGCCCGCCGCGATCGCTTCCAGACGGGGAATGTCGAGAAGCCGCACGCCGTCCGGCACCACCAGCAGCGCCTTTTCGCGCGCCAGCTTGGAAATGGCGCGGCTGACCGTCTCGATGGTCAGGCCCAGGAAATCGGCGATGTCCTGCCGCGTCATCGGCAGCGGCACCGTGACGGAATTGTTATTGATGTGGGACCAGCGTTTGCGCAAGCCGACAAGGAAGCAGATCACCCGCTCTTCCGCCGTGCGCCGGCCGATCAGGACCATCTGCTCCTGCGCGAGGCTCAGTTCGTGGTTGGCAAGATCGTAGAGGCGCCGCAGGAGGTGCGGATGCTCGTCGACGAAGGCGGAAAAAGCCTGGCGGTCGAACCGGCACACGGTCACCGAGGTCAGCGCCTCCGCGCCATAGACGGTGCGGGCCGCCAGCGACAGGCCGAGAAAATCGCCCGGGATGGCGAAGCCGACGACCTGCCGGCGGCCGTCGGGCAGCAGCCGATAGAGCCGCACCGATCCCGAGGTGATGTTGAAGACGGACTGGGCGTCTTCATCCTGCGCGAACAATTGCTGGCGCTGGGCGTAACAGCTCGAGCGCGACAGCGCCTCCAGCCCGACGAGTTCGTGGTCTTCGAGCGCGCCGCACGCCGAATAGGGCCTCACGCCGCAATAGGCGCATTGGGAGTCGGGTTTCGCGTTGGCGCACGGACCGCCGCCATGCAGGGGGCTTTCGGACGGATGTCCGGTTGGACGCGTGGGCGCTGGCGTTGAGCGGATCATTGGCCACTATCTACCACGAACCGGGAGCGAGAAAACCGTTTCTGTCCTTTCTGCAACAATTTTCCGGCCGTCCTTGCAGCCACGCTCTCGGCGCATCAGGCCCTTTCGCCGGACGCCGCCGCGCACTATATTCGAGACGCCTTCGCAAGAAGGCTATGGCGATAAACAGGCTTCGAAATAAACCATCCGGACCCGGGGGCGGTACCCGGCGCCTCCACCCCAGCCCAGAGCGCGGTTTACGCATCTGGGTTGCGGCGGGGGCGAAACAGGATCGACGGGGGCGTAAAGGAAGTTCTTTTGCCCGGCATGATACCGCCGTTATCGGGTCAAACCTATAGTTGCCAACGACAACTATGCTCCGGTGGCCGTCGCCGCGTAATGCGGTTCCGGTATCGGGAATAAAGCCCTAGGGGGTTAGCACCTTCTAGGCGGGGCTCGGAGGCGCCTGGCAACAGAAGCCTCCACTTTCTCTTCGCGTCTGTTCGGGTATAGCGTTCGCGTCGCAATCGCCCGGCGAATCGGGCGCTGAAACGCAAGCGTCCGACTTTCTGTCGGTCGCGACATCGAAAGCCGAACGCCCAGTCATGGCGACCGACCACATCCGATACGACCTGCTGGTGCAGGACGCCTTCCGAGGCATCTTCCGCAAGGTGTTGATCGACGCGGCGCAGCACGGGCTCCCTGGCGAGCATCATTTCTACATCACGTTCAAGACCGGGGCGCCGGGCGTCGTCATGTCGGACCGGCTGCGCGCCGAATATCCGGAGCAGATGACCATCATCCTGCAGCACCAGTTCTGGGACCTTCGGGTGCACGACACCGGCTTCGAGGTCGGTCTCTCCTTCCGCCGCGTGCCGGAGAAGCTGGAAATCCCCTTCGCCGCCGTGACCGGCTTCTTCGACCCGTCGGTCAATTTCGGCGCGGAATTCACTGCCGAGGAGGCCGAGGCCGCGCGCGGCGAGGGCGAGGCCAAGGCGCCCGTTCTCGCGGCCGTCCCCTCCGCTGAGCCCGTCGAGGACAAGCCCGCCGAAAAGCCGGCCGCGCCGGCGCCGCAACCGGCCCGCAGCAGCGCGCCCGAGCCGGCCGCCGATCCGCAGGCCGAGCCTGCCGGCGATTCGCCGAAGGTCGTCTCCATCGACGCCTTCCGCAAGAAGAACACCTGATCCCGTGGCGGACGTCGTCAACCTCCGGCGCGCGCGAAAGGACCGCGCGCGCAAGGAGGCCGAAACGAAGGCCGCCGACAATCGGCTCGCCTTCGGCCGCACGCGCGCGGAGAAGAAGGAAACGGAAGCGCAGCGCGCACTCGAGGCGCGCAGGCTCGACGGCCACAGGCGCGACAGGACCGACGACGCCGATGGCTGACGCCGCGCAGCAGCGCGTCGTCAAGCGCTCGCTCTCGATCTCGGGTCATCGCACCAGCGTGTCGCTGGAGGAAATCTTCTGGGGCGAATTGCGCATCATCGCGGAGCGCCGCGCGCAATCCGTGGCGTCGCTCGTCGCGGAAATCGACGCAGGCCGCGGCGAAGCGAATCTCTCGTCGGCGCTGCGCGTGTTCGTGCTTCAGCAGGCCAAGCAGCAGTAGCCGCTACTTCCCCGAAAATTTCGGCTCGCGCTTTTCCATGAAGGCGCGCACGCCCTCCTTCATGTCGTCGGAGCGGAACAGCGGCAGCAATTGCAGATAGACGTGATGCACGTGGTCCTTGAACGTCTCGTTCAGGCCCATGCGCATCATGCGCTTGGCCGCCTGCACGGCGAGCGGCGCGTTGGCCGCGATCTCGCGGGCGAGCGCGCGGGCGCGGCCCATCAGCTCGCCATCGGCGACGACTTCGTTCGCGATGCCCCACTCCAGGCATTCGCGGGCGCTCAACGTGCGGCCGGTGAAGATGAGTTCGGACGCTTTCGCCCAGCCGATCATGCGCGGCAGGAACCAGGTGCCGCCGGATTCCGGCACGACGCCGCGTTTCACGAACGCCGCCGCCATCTTCGCGCTTTCCGCCATGAGGCGGATGTCGCAGCCGAGCGCCGTATCCATGCCGTAGCCGGCCGCCCCGCCGTTGACGGCGCAGATGATCGGCTTGTCCATCTCGAACATCACGGTCGGCGGCGTGTTGCGCAGATCGAGATTCGTCGGGCTCGCCGCGGACGAGATGCCGCCGCCGTCGCGCTCCTGCCGGAGGTCGAGCCCGGCGCAGAAGGCGCGGCCGACGCCGGTGAGGATCACGCAGCGCACCGCCGGATCTTCGTTGGCCTTCACCAGCAGCCGCGTCAATTCGCCGAGCATCGGCCCGGAGATCGTGTTCATGCGCTCGGGCGCGTTCAGCGTGATGAGCGCGATCGCGCCGTCCTCGATCTCGTAGAGAACCTCGTTGTGGCCCGCGCCGTGGGTCGACGTGACGTTGCTCATGCTTCCTCCCGCGGCGCCTGTCGCGCCGTCACGATTTTTCCGTCGGGTTGAACGGCAGGCCGAGCGCGGCGCAGATCGGCGCGGAGGCGCGCTCGGGATGCCGCGGCGACGAATGCGCGCCATAGAAGGCCATCAGCCTGGCGAAGTCTGCGTCGTAGTCGGCCGTCGTCGTCAGCGGCGGGCCGAAGGTCACGATCTTTTTCACATAGTCGATCGCCGCCGGCAGGATTGGGACCTCGGCGTTAGCGGCAATCAGCCAGTAGCCGCGCTTCCATTCGGAGGCCGACGAGCGCGTGCCCTCCGGCGCGATCAGCAACAGCAGCTTGTCGGCGCGGTTGAAGGCGGCGACGCTCTGCCCGACCACGCCGCCCGCTTTCTTGCGGTCGATCGGAATCGCGCCGAACCAGCGCAGCACCGGCCCCATGACGCCCTTGAAGGCGGTGTCCTTGATCATCGTGCCTGACCGCAGGCCGAGCGCGGACAGGATGGCGATGGCGATCACGCCGTCCATGTTGCTGGTGTGCGGCGCCCCGATCAGGATCATCTTGGGCAGGTTCGGAACCGCCCCGTCGAGCCGCCAGCCGGCAAGTCTCAGGCAGGCGCGCGCCACTGCGCGCGAGAAGGAGTTGCCGCGGCGGGCGACCTGGTCGCCAACCGGCAGGCTGCAGTTCAACGAAACCGTCACGAAATCTCCGATCACGCTTTCTGGATGCGGAAGCCCGCGTCCACTAGCACAGTTTCGCCGGTCGTTTTCGGGAAAGCGGTGCAAAGCGCATAGATCGTTTGGGCGACATCGGCCGGCGAGATCGTGGCGCTGAGCGCTGAGGTCGCGCGGTACATCTTGCCCATCGCCTCGTAGGCTTCCGCGCCGTAGCCGTCTTTCAACCAGTCGGACTCGATCATGCCGGGTCCCACGCCGTTGACGCGGATTTCCGGCCCGAGCGCGCGGGCGAGCGCGATGGTCATCGTGTTGAGCGCGCCCTTGGAGGCCATGTAGGCGATGGACGACCCGCGCCCGGCCACAGCCGCGATCGACGAGACGTTGACGATGGACGAGCCGGGATGTTTGCGCAGAAGCGGCGCGAAGGCGCGCGACATCTGGAAGGCGCCGATGACGTTGACCGCGTAGATCGCCTGGAAATCCTCGGCCGACAGGCCGTCGAGATCGCGCTGCGCGACGAATTTCGTGCGGCCCGCGTTGTTGACCAGATGCCGCGCGCCGCCCCAGCGCTTTTCCACCATTTCGGCCATCATCCTGCAGTCGGCGTCGGCCGATACGTCCGCCTTGATCGTCTCGACCTCGGCGCCCGCCTTCCGGCAGATCGTCGCCACTTCCAGGGCCGGCGCGGGATCGCGCGAGTAGTTGACGACGACGTTGTAGCCGTTCTCCGCGAATCTGATCGCGGTGGCCGCGCCGATGCCGGTGGACGATCCCGTTATGACAGCGACTGGACGTGACATTGACCGCTTCTCTCTCTTGGGCGCCTCCGCCGAGGCCTGCATCATGGCGCCATCCCCGGGAAAATGCAGCGAGGACCGCCTGTTGCAGATGGGAGACAGCGTTGCGCAAACGACATGCAGATCGCGCCGGTCCCCCGCCCGGGGCCGCATTCCTCTGCGGCTGGGGCGTCCACGCGGCGACCGGCGCCGCGTTCCGGTCTGCCGGCCTCATCATTGCATCCTCGCAAACGCTTCTTGGCCCTCGCTCTCACGGCTTCGTGATTGCCTCAGGCTTGCCTCGACGTCGACGCGCGTCGGAAATTCGTCCCGCAAGGGAGGGAACCTATGAAAGTTCAAAAGATTCTGTTTGGCGCGGCGATCCTGGTTGGCGCCGCGCTCGGCCCTGCCGCGGCGCAGCAGCAACAGCCGCAATTTCCGGATATGACCTTCTTTGTCACTTCCAAGCCCGGCCCGGACGGCGCAAATCTCGGCGGCCTCGAAGGCGCCGACAAGCATTGCCAGACGCTGGCGACGGCCGCTGGCGCCGGCGCAAGGACCTGGAAGGCGTACCTGTCCACCCAGGGCGCCGGCGCGGTCAACGCGCGCGACCGCATCGGCAAGGGCCCGTGGAAGAACGCCAAGGGCGTCCAGATCGCCGCCAATCTCGAAGAGCTGCACAAGGATGCAAAGCTCAGCATCGACAACAGCCTCACCGAACGGGGCACGAAGGTCGCCGGCGCGGGCTTCAACAACAATAATCACGACGTGCTGACCGGCTCGGACATGGAGGGCAAGGCCCTGCCGGCCGACAAGGACATGACCTGCGGCAACTGGACCAAGGGCGGCGAAGGTTCGGCCATGCTCGGCCATTCCGACCGCATGGGCCTGCGTGACGACGTCCCCTCGCATTCCTGGAATTCGTCGCACCCGAGCCGCGGCTGCAACATGCCGGCGCTCAACGCCACCGGCGGCGGCGGGCTGCTCTACTGCTTCGCGACGAACTGAAGCCGAAAATGACAAAGCCCGGTTCGCGAGAACCGGGCTTTCGTTTGCGCTATTCCTGAAGCGCTTGGTGCGGTCGAGAGGACTCGAACCTCCACTGGTTGCCCAACTAGCACCTCAAGCTAGCGCGTCTACCAATTCCGCCACGACCGCGTACCCGCTCAGCGCAAAGCGCTTCGCTTCGGGCAGGCGTCGTCTATCAAACGCTTCCGTGACTGACAAGGCCTGAAAGCCGCGCTATTGCAGTCCTGTGACACTGCAGATTTCCCGCGATGCGCTCTCCGCGCAATTCCTCCCCCGGCCCGGCACGCCGCCGGTCGAATGGGCCGTGTCGGACGCGCCGATCGCCTATGAGCAGGCGCTCGCCGAAATGGAGGCGCGCGCAGGCGCAATAGCGCGCGGCGAGGCGTCCGAGCGCGTCTGGCTGCTCGAACATCCCCCGCTCTACACGTCCGGCACGTCCGCGAAACCGGGCGACCTGCTCGATGCGCGTTTTCCCGTGTTCGAAACCGGGCGCGGCGGCCAGTTCACCTATCACGGCCCGGGCCAACGCATCGCCTATGTCATGCTGGACCTGAAGCGCCGGCGCCAGGACGTGCGCGCCTTCGTCGCGGCGCTTGAGGCCTGGATCATCGCCACGCTCGCCGCCTTCAACGTCCGGGGCGAACGGCGCGAGGACCGCGTCGGCGTCTGGACGCGCCGCCCCGACAAGCCCGCCGGGCCGACCGGCGAAATGGCGGAAGACAAGATTGCGGCCATCGGCATCCGCGTGCGGCATTGGGTGACCTTCCACGGCATTTCGTTGAACGTGGAGCCCGATCTCGCGCATTTCTCCGGCATTACGCCCTGCGGCGTGCGCGAGAGCCACTACGGCGTCACCAGCCTTGCCGACCTTGGCCTGCCCGTGTCGATGAACGACGTGGATGTCGCGTTGCGTCGCGCCTTCGAGGAGATTTTCGGGCCGACCGTCGCGCCGTAGGCCTCACGCCGACTTGCGCGCGCCAAAGGACTTGCGCGGCCCGGCGGACGGACGGACGGAACGCTCCGCGACCTGCGCGGGCCGGCGCGCTTTCTGTTCCGCCAACGCGCGCGCGATCAGCGCATCGGCGTCGACCTTGGCGGATTCGGCGGCGTCGGCGCCTGTAAACCGGGCTTTGCCCGGCTCGAAGGCGTAGGCGTCGCCGGCGGCCTTCGACTTGGGCGCCCAGAGCAGCGACGTGCGCAGCACGGCGCCGGCCTCCAGGCCCGCGAGCGCGATCGCCAGCGGCCCGCCCCTGTCCGCCGCCGGCCCGAGAACCTCCTCCGCGTGACGCCCGAGCATCGCCAGAACTTCAGGCGACTGCGCGGCGAGGATCGCCGCGCCGGCAATGCAGCCCAGACTTGTGATGGCGATCCACACCGCACTGAAGCCGATATCGTGCAAACGCTTGGCGTCGAGCGCCGCCTGCACGACGAGTTGCAAGCCCAGCGCGCCGACAAGCAGCCCGTGAAGGCTTTGCGGCGCGAGCTCCAGAGAGGCGACGAACAGCGCCAGAACGAGAATGGCGATGCGATAGGGCCCGCGGGCGATGCGGCCGCGCCAGTCGAACAGGAACCAGAGGAATTGAGCCGGCATCGCGCGCTTTCGACGAGAAGCGCCGAATGTGCCTTCGGCCGGTCAACAAGCCGTAAAACTCAGCCGTCGCGCCGGATTTCGAAGGGCGTGGCCAGCCCGGCGCCGTCCGCTTGCCCGACCTCCACGGCGTCCACGCGCGAGCCGGGCGGCCCGCGGCGGCAAGCTGCGAGCAGGGCCTCGACCTTGTCCTGCGGGCCGGAGATCGCCGCCTCCACGCGCCCGTCGCGCAGATTGCGCACAAAGCCGGCAAGGCCGAGCGACCGCGCCTCCAGCGCCACGAAATAACGGAAGCCCACGCCCTGCACACGTCCCGCAACGAAGACGCGAACGGCGCCCATGGTCACACCGCGATGTTGTCGATGAGCCGGGTCTGCCCGAGCTTGGCGGCGGCGAGCAGCCGGATCGGTCCGTCGGCGCGGCGCGCAATGCGCTCGAGCGTCTCGGCGTGGCGCGCCTCGATATAGTCGATGACGAATCCCGCCTCGACCAGCATCTCGCGCGCTTCCGTCATCTCGTGGCCGACGACCTCGCCCTCGCGGATCTTGGCCGCCGCGTGGTTCAACGCGCGATACATGGCCGGCGCGCGCGAACGCTCGTCAGGGTTGAGGTAGACGTTGCGCGAGGACATGGCGAGGCCGTCCGCCTCGCGCACCGTCGTTGCGCCGACGATCTCGGTCGGAATATCCAGATCGCGCGCCATGCGCGTGATGACGCGCAATTGCTGGTAGTCCTTCTCGCCGAAGATGGCGCAATCGGCCTGCGCCTGATTGAGCAGTTTCGACACGACGGTCGCCACGCCGGCAAAATGCGTCGGCCGGAAGTGATCCTCGAGATCGACCTTGGCGGGGCCGGTCAGCGTCACGGTGGTCGCAAAACCGTCCGGGTACATTTCCGAAACGTCCGGGGCGAAGCAGACATCGCAACCGACCTTGCCGAGCTTTTCGACGTCGGACGGCAGGGTGCGCGGATATTTGGAGAAATCTTCCGTCGGCGCGAACTGGGTCGGATTGACGAACACGGTCGCGATCACGCGGTCGGCGCGACGAAACCCCTCCTCCACCAGCGACACGTGGCCGGCGTGCAGCGCGCCCATGGTCGGCACGAGCGCGATGCGTTCGCCCGAGGACCGCCAGGCGCGCACGGTCGCACGCAGGCTGGCGACGTCATGCAGGACGAGCGGAGAGGACGGATGGCTCTTGGCGCTCAACGCGAACTCCTCAGGGCGTACATTCAGGTTTTCGGCGGCGTCCATTTGATCGCCCGCCGCTGCGGCGCAGCATCGCCGCCTCCTGATAGCAGGCTGCGCAGAAAATCGACATAGGGCGCCGGCAATTCTGCAGCGCGGGCCGCGGCGATCACGCCTTCCATGTATTGGGGCTTCCTTGCGGGTCCCGCCGCCGCAGGCGCCGCGCCGATATAGACGAGGGCGCGCGCCGGAGAGCCGTCCGCGCGCAACACCGGCTGCGCCGCCTTGGCGTAAAGCCCGCGCGAAACCTCCTCGTAGCGGTCAAGCGCGGGAACGTCGGAGAGCGCGAGATCGTAGAGCACGCCGTGCGTCTCGCTGGCGGGATCGCGCACGACGGTCGCGTGGCCGTCGGCCATCAGCGCAAACCGATGTCGCGCGAGCCGGGCCCGGCAGATGAGCCTCGACTTCGGACAGCGCGACCGCATGGCGGCGGCGTCCATGTTCGAGCCGTAGGCGAAATAGAAGGGCATCGGCGTCGCGGTCTCCGGAAGCTAGACTATTGCGGCCTCGACTCGGGAGCTGGCAAGCGCATGGCGTCCAGATACATCATTGTCGCGGTCGCCATCGCGGCGGCCTGCGCGCTCTGCGCGGCCTACCTCTACATCCAGCTCCGCCGTCTGCGCCGCGCCGATTTCATCCGAGACTATGCCTGGCCGCCCGGCCTGCTCGACAAGCTACAGGCGAAGCACAAGGGATTCCGCCGCAAGGAGAGCGCGCTCGTGGCGGAGGGACTGCGCCAGTTCTTCCTGGCCTATCTCAATTCCGGCAAGCGCTACGTCGCCATGCCCTCGCAGGTCGCCGACGATCTCTGGCACGAATTCATCCTCTACACCCGCGCCTACGAGCAGTTCTGCGCCAGGGCCTTCGGCGGCTTCCTGCATCACACGCCCGCGCTCGCGCTGAGCCCGGCCACGCGAGCTTCCAACGAAGGCCTGCGCCGCGTCTGGCGGCAGTGCTGCAGGGAGGAGAACATCGATCCGGTCAGGCCGACCCGCCTGCCGCTCCTGTTTGCGCTGGACAAGAAGCTGCGCATCCCCGGCGGCTTCTACTACACCGCCGATTGCGCAGCGCAGCGCGTCGGCGCGCCCGGCGGCGCCAGCGGCCATTGCGGCGGCGATTTCGCGGACAGTTCCATCGACGGCTCGACGGCCGGCTTCGGCGACGGCGCGAGCGGCGACGCCGGCGATTCCAGCAGCGGCGGCGACGGCGGCGGCGATGGCGGCGGAAGCTGCGGCGGCGGTTGCGGCGGAGGCGGCGACTGAACGGGAAACCATCGGCTCCGCCCGACGTTGATGTCGGATACGGAGGCGCAAATGGAACGTCCAATCGTCGAAACGCACGAGCAGGCGAAACAGGGGCGCTGGGGAACGCCCGTGCTTTACGTGCTCATCGCCGGAACGGCGCTTGTCGTGATCGCCTTCGCGATCGTCGCCCTCATTCGGCCCTGGTAGCGATTACGCTTTAGGCGAATTCCATGATGATCGCGTCGACGGCGAGGGAGTCGCCTTCCTTGGCGTTGATCTTCTTGATCGTAACGTCGCGTTCGGCGCGCAGCACGTTTTCCATCTTCATGGCCTCGACCATGCAGAGCGGCTCGCCGGCTTTGACCTCCTGGCCGTCCTTCACATAGATCGCCTTGACCAGACCCGGCATCGGGCAGAGCAGCGACTTGGACGTATCGGCGATCTTTTTCGCCGGCATCAGCGCGGCGAATTGCGCCTCGGCGCGCGTGTAGACCCAGGCGTCGACGGAGACGCCGCGATGCGCGATGGCGTAGCCGTTGAGGATCGGGCGCACCTGCACCGCGACCAGCTCGTCGTTGACGAGACCGTTCCACACCGGCTCGCCCGGAACCCAGTCCGAGAGCAGACGGTAAGCGTCGCCGTCGCCGAAGCGCACGAGGATCGCCTCGTCGCCGGAATCGATCGACACGTCGTAGCGTTCGGCCCCGAGCACGACCGTACGGTCGCGCAGGAATTCAACCGGACGCTGCGAGCGCATCTGTCCGGAAATCTGGCGCTTGCGCTCGTTGGAGACGTGATCGATGGCGGTCGCAACCGCCGCCATGACATGCGCCGTTTCGCCGGAGGCGACCAGCGGCGCGAAGCCGTCCGGATATTCCTCCGCGATGAAACCGGTCGACAGCGCGCCATCGCGCCAGCGCTTGTGCTGCATCAGCGAGGCGAGGAACGGAATGTTGTGGCGGATGCCGTCGATGTAGAAGGCGTCGAGCGCGCGCGCCTGCGCGTCGATCGCGGTCTCGCGGTCGCCGGCGTGCGTCACGAGCTTGGCGATCATCGGATCGTAGTAGATCGAGATTTCGCCGCCCTCGTAGACGCCCGTGTCGTTGCGGACGGTCACGCCTTCCTCATGGCCCTCTTCCGGCGGACGGTACTTCACGAGACGGCCCGTCGAGGGCAGGAAGTTGCGCGTCGGATCCTCGGCGTAGATGCGGCTCTCGACCGCCCAGCCCTTGAGATGCACGTCGCTCTGCTTGATCGCGAGCTTCTCGCCCGCGGCGACGCGGATCATCTGTTCGACGAGATCGACGCCGGTGATGAGCTCCGTCACCGGATGCTCGACCTGCAGGCGCGTGTTCATCTCGAGGAAATAGAAGCTCTTGTCCTGTCCGGCGACGAATTCCACCGTGCCGGCGGAATCGTAGTCCACGGCCTTGGCGAGCGCGACGGCCTGCTCGCCCATCTTGCGGCGGGTCTCTTCGTCGAGCAGCGGCGACGGCGCTTCCTCGATCACCTTCTGGTTGCGCCGCTGGATCGAGCATTCGCGCTCGCCGAGATAGATGACGTTGCCGTGCTTGTCGCCGAGCACCTGAATTTCGATGTGGCGCGGATTGACGATGAACTTCTCGACGAACATGCGGTCGTCGCCGAAGGAGGACTTGGCTTCCGACTTCGAGCGCTCGAAGCCTTCCTTCACTTCCTCGCGCGAATTGGCGATGCGCATGCCCTTGCCGCCGCCGCCGGCGGACGCCTTGAGGATGACGGGATAGCCGATCTCGTCGGAAATCTTCACCGCCTGCTCGGCGGTGTCGATCACGCCGAGGAAGCCCGGCACCGTGGAAACCTTGGCGGCGTTGGCGAATTTCTTGGATTCGATCTTGTCGCCCATCGCCTCGATGGCGCGCGGGTTGGGACCGATAAAGACGATGCCGTTGTCCTTGAGGGCCTGGCAAAAGGCCGCGCGCTCGGAGAGGAAGCCGTAGCCCGGATGCACGGCCTCGGCGCCGGTCTTCTTGCAGGCCTCGATGATCTTTTCGATCACCAGATAGGATTCGGCGGCGGCCGGCGGGCCGATGTGCACGGCCTCGTCGGCCATTTCGACGTGCAGCGCATCCTCGTCGGCGTCGGAATAGACCGCGACCGTCTTGATGCCCATCTTCCGGGCCGTCTTGATGACGCGGCACGCGATTTCGCCGCGGTTCGCGATCAGAATCTTCTTGAACATGCGCCCACCGATCCGAGGCCGCTGCACCGCGGCAAATTCCCAGTTGTGGCGCTTTTAAGGGAGGCCGCGCCCCCCGTCTACATATCCGTATGAATCAGGCCGCGCGCGCGATTTCCGGCGCCGCCCAGCCCTTGGCCGCCCGGCCGCGCACGGCGGCGGCGAACCAGCCCGGCGTGCGGTGGGCTTCCTCCAGCGCCGCGACCAGCGTCGCGAAAGCTGTCAGCGTTTTCGCCGCGTCCGCCTGCGTAACCAGCCATTCGGCCTGCGCCTCGTTGAGAACGCCGCTCGGGCGCTGCTGCCAGAGCAGGAAATCGACGATCACGTCGACGAAGAAGTCTCGCCATGCCGGGCAATCCGGGCGCACGTTGCGCTCGATGGAAAACAGCGCGTCGGCCTCGTCCTGCGTCAGCGCGTCGCCACGAAACAGGTCGTAGCGCAGGCGGCGCACGAGATCGGAGTCGATGGCGCCCTCCCGCTCCACCGACACCAGCGCCATGCGGCGGCGGTCGAGTTCGACGGCGCTCCGAAAGGATTCGACCTTGAAATGCTCTGTCACGACGAAATTCCCGAGCGCCCGAAGCTGGCGCCCGAGAACCTTGGGCCGGGCCGGATTGCCGGAATCTGAATCGGGTCGCCGAAAGCCGATTAACGGTTAAGTCTCTGGCAAATCTGCTGGTTTCTGCGCCGTTCAGGATTTGCGGACAATTCGAGCTAGCTGCGCGCGAGCACCATCTGGGTCTGCGTGACGATGGCGGCGAGCTTCCCGTCCGGCCGCAGGATGCGCGTCGTCCACACCTGTGTCGTCTTGCCGCGGTGCACGGGCGTACATTCGGCGCGTGCGATCTCGCCGGCCCGGATGGCGGAAATGAAGTTCGTCTTGCTCTCGACTGTCGTCGTGCCCGCGCCCGGCGGCAGGTTCAGGACCGTCGCCACCGCGCCGATCGTGTCGGCGAAGGCCATGTAGGCGCCGCCGTGCAGGATGGAATTGGTGGTGCAGAGGTCTTCGCGCACCGTCATTTCCGCCACGACCCTGTCCGGCGACTGCTCCACCAGGCGAATGCCCATGAGCCGCGCGAGCGGCATGATATTGACGTCGATCATTCGGTTCCTCCCTGCCCCGAGTTTCCGGCGCGGCGGGAGGATTGGCAATGACGTCGCGGGTAATCGTTCGGCGACGGACGAATCTGTCCTATGTTCGTGCCCATGACCGACACCGCCCTGGGCGAGGCGCATGCAATTCTCGCCGCCTCCCCCTTTATCGACGCGCACAACGATCTGCCCTACGTCATCCGCGTCGATCCGCAGGCCAGGGGCGACGTCGCCGCCTTTCGCCTCGACCAGCGCCGCAATTCCGGCGACACCGATATTCCGCGCCTGCGCGACGGCCGCGTGGCGGCGCAATTCTGGGCCGCCTTCGTGCCGCCGGGCGAGCCGCAGCCGGCAAGCTACGCCCTGCAACAGATCGCGCTCATCCGGCGCATGAACGAACTCCATCCGGACGCATTCTTGCCGGCGCTCCGCGCCAGCGACATCAAGCGCGCCCACCGCCAGAGGAAGATCGCAAGCTTCATCACGATCGAGAACGGCGCGGCGATCGAAAACCGTCTGGATGCGCTCGACGCTTACTACGATCTCGGCGTGCGCCTCATGACGCTATGCCATAACGCCACGCTCGACTGGGTCGACAGCGCGACCGACAAGCCGCGCTCAAACGGCCTGAGCGAGTTCGGCCGGCAGGTCGTCGCGCGCATGAACGATCTCGGCATGATCGTCGACTGCGCGCATGTCAGTGACGAGGTCATGCATCAGGCGCTCGATTGTTCGCGCGCGCCAATCGTGTTCTCGCACTCGAACGCCCGCGCGCTTTGCGACCACAGGCGCAACGTGCCGGACGACGTGCTCGCGCGCGTCGCGGACAAGGGCGCGCTGGTCATGGCGACCTTCGTGCCGGACTTCATCTGCCAGAAATCGAAAGACTGGATGGCCGCGCTCAAGGACGCTTACGGCAAGGCGCCCGACGGCCTCGACGACGATTCCGGCGTGCGCGCGCGAGAAAGCGAAATCGGCGCCTGGCCGCGCGGCTCGCTGAAGCAGTATTGCGACCACCTCGAGTATCTGAAGGCGCGCGTCGGCCCTGACCACATCGGCATCGGTTCGGATTTCTTCGGCGGCCCGCAGGGCGAGGGGCTGAAGGACGTGTCGTGCTTCCCGCACATTTTCGCGGAACTGATACGGCGGGGCTGGCCGAAAACGCATCTGCGCAAGCTGGCGGGCGAGAATTTCCTGCGCGTTTTCCGGGCGGTCGAGAAGGCGCGCCGGTAAGGCCGCCCTTTCGCTTGCAATCGCGAGGCGCGCGCTAGATGTCCTCCGGGGGCGCAAGCCAGGAGGGCGTCATGCGCAATCTGGGCGCCGCAGCGGCTGCTGCCGCTCTTTTCCTTATCGCTCACCCTGCGGCCGCGCGGCAGGCCTACCGCATCAAGTCGCCGACCATCGGCTGCGTCGACCGGCAACTGGTTCAGCGCCTGCGCAACCTGCGCGAAGACAATGGCATGCCGGCGGCGGACGCCATGGCGCAGGACGCGCTCGATTCGGGCGAGTGCACGCCCCTGCCCGCCGGCATGCTGGTCGAGGAAGAGGACAATGACATCGTCGCCGGCCTGACCAAGGTGCGGGCGCCCGGCCTGCCCGGCGCGGTGTGGGTCCGGTACGCCACGCTCAGCGACGACGATTGAACCGCGAAACCGGGCCTGACCGCGGAGCGGTTCCGCGCTTCCCGACTCTGTGCTTCAATCCTCCCGGAAAGAGGGAGCGTCCAACAATGAAGGCAGATTCGGATAATGCAGTCGGGATACACGCGTCGCGGCTCACCCGCCGCGCCCTGATGTCGGCGGCAGGCGCGGCGGCGGTTTCGGCCCCGTTCATTCGTCGCGCCTACGCCGAAGCGTCGGAGGTCAACATCGCGCAGCAATTCGGCCTGCTCTACATCCAGCAGGACATCATGCAGCGCGAGAAGCTGATCGAGAAACAGGCGGCGAAACTCGGCCTGCCGAATCTCAAGGCGAATTTCGTCAGGCTCGCCGGCACCGGCCCCGTCACCGACGCCCTGCTTGCGGGCTCGCTGCAATTTGCGTGCGGCGGATCGCCCGGCGCGCTCTTGCTGTGGGATCGCACCCGCGGCGGCATCAAGATGTGCTTCGGCATCAACGCGTCCAACCAGAAGCTCGTGACGGTGCGGCCTGATCTCAAGTCGATCAAGGATCTCCAGCCGACCGACCGCATCGCGCTGCCGGCGGTCAAGACCTCGCCGCAGGCGATCTATCTGCAGATGGCGGCGGCCAAGGCGTTCGGAAAAAGCGAATGGGCGAAATTCGATTCGCTCACCATTTCGCGCGCCCATCCCGATTCCATGGCGCAGATGCTCTCGAAGAGCGAGATCAACTGCCACTGGACCTCGACCCCGTTTCAGGAGCGCGAACTCGCCAATCCCGCCGTGCACGAGGTCGCCGACGCCTTTTCGATCATGGACGCGAAATCCGTGACGCCGTCCGTGGTCTATGGCGCATCCGCGTTCCGGGACGCCAACCCGACCGTGTGGAAGGCCGTCATGGCGGCGTTCGCCGAGGCGACGGAATTCACGGTCAAGAACCCGAAACAGGCGGCCGAGCTCTATCTCGCCAATTCCGGCGACAAGGACACTGTCGAAAACACGGTCGCTGCGATGAAGACCCCGGGCAACGAATTCACGTTGCAGCCGCGCGGCGTACAGAAAATGGCGGACTTCATGTCGATGACCGGCCTGATGAAGAAGAAGCCCGACAATCTCGCCGATGCCTTCTTCCCCGAGGCCAAAGAGTTCGGCGGGGACTGAAAGCAGAAGGGCCGCCCGGGAGGCGGCCCTTTTCATTTCCAGCGAGACGCTCGAAACAACCGCCTCACAGCGGAATGTTGTCGTGCTTCTTCCAGGGGTTCTCGAGCTGCTTGTGGCGCAGCATGGAGAGCGCGCGCGCGATGCGCCTGCGGGTGACGTAGGGCTGGATGACCTCGTCGATATAGCCGCGCTCGGCCGCCACGAAGGGCGAGAGGAAGCGGTCCTCGTATTCCTTGGTGCTCTTGGCGATCTTCGCGGGATCGCCGAGGTCCTGGCGGAAGATGATCTCGACCGCGCCCTTCGCGCCCATGACGGCGATCTGCGCCGACGGCCAGGCATAGTTCACGTCGCCGCGCAGGTGCTTGGAGGCCATGACGTCGTAGGCGCCGCCGAAGGCCTTGCGCGTGATGACCGTGACCTTCGGGACGGTCGCCTCGGCATAGGCGAACAGCAGCTTCGCGCCATGCTTGATGAGGCCGCCGTATTCCTGCGCCGTTCCGGGCAGGAAGCCCGGGACGTCGACGAAGGTGACGATCGGAATGTTGAAGCAGTCGCAGAAGCGCACGAAGCGCGCGGCCTTGCGCGAGGCGTCGATGTCCAGCACGCCGGCCAGCACCATCGGCTGGTTGGCGACGACGCCGACGGTGTGGCCTTCCATGCGGCCGAAGCCGACGACGATGTTCTTGGCGTGGGCTTCCTGGATCTCGAAGAAATCGCCCTCGTCCACGACCTTCGCGATCAGCTCCTTCACGTCGTAAGGCTTGTTCGGATTGTCGGGGACCAGCGTATCGAGCGAATGGTCGTCGCGCTCGCTGTCGTCGAACGACGGCCATTCCGGAACGGGATCGGTGTTGGACTGCGGCAGGAAGTCGATGAGCCGGCGCATCTGCAGCAGCGCCTCGACGTCGTTGTCGTAGCCGCGGTCGGCGATCGAGCTCTTGGTCGTGTGCACCGAGGCGCCGCCGAGTTCTTCGGCCGTCACCGTCTCGTTGGTGACCGTCTTCACGACTTCGGGGCCGGTCACGAACATGTAGCTCGTGTCGCGCACCATGAAGATGAAGTCGGTCATGGCGGGCGAATAGACGTCGCCGCCCGCGCACGGACCCATGATGACCGAAATCTGCGGGATGACGCCGGAGGCCAGCACGTTGCGCTGGAACACCTCGCCGTAGCCGCCGAGCGCCGCCACGCCCTCCTGGATGCGCGCGCCGCCGGCGTCGAACAGGCCGATGATCGGCGCGCGGTTCTTCAGCGCCATGTCCTGGATCTTGATGATCTTCTGCGCGTGCGTTTCGGACAGCGAGCCGCCGAACACGGTGAAGTCCTTGGCGAAGACGTAGACGACGCGGCCGTTGACCGTGCCCCAGCCCGTCACGACGCCGTCGCCGGGGATTTTCTCGCCCTTGTCCATGCCGAAATCCGCGCAGCGGTGCTGCACGAACATGTCGAATTCCTCGAAGGAGCCGTGGTCGAGCAAGAGCTCGATGCGGTCGCGCGCCGTCAGCTTGCCGCGGGCGTGCTGGGCGTCGATGCGCTTCTGGCCGCCGCCGAGGCGGGCCGCCTCGCGGCGCAATTCGAGGGCTTCGATAATGTGCTTCATCGCTGGCGTCCCGGGCCTTTCACAAAACCGTCGCGCGCTGATAGCACGCCTGCCGCGCCGCACAAACCGGCGTCGGGCTCACCCGTTCGTCTGAGAGGGGACCGACGACCCCTGCCCTACCCGGCGGGAGCGGCAATTCGGCCCGGCGCGGCGGGCCGATAGGCGGCCAGGCCGATGAGGCCGACCGCGGCCGCAAAGAAGATGTAATAGACCGGCGCGGTCTTGTCGCCCGTGGTCTGGACCAGCCAGGTATTGATGAACGGCGCCAGCCCGCCGAACAGCATGACCGCGAAATTGTACATGAGCGAGGCCCCTGTCGATCGGACGCGCACGGGGAAGATTTCCGTCATGAAGGCCGGCATCGGGCCCGCCAGCGCGCCCAGCAACACGCCGATCCCCTGCAATTGCCAGAGGTGGGCGACCGTCGGCTCGGCCACCAGCCGCTTCAGCATGACGAAATAGAGGATGCAGTAGACAATCAGCGCCGGGACGATGACGGCCCGCCGGCCGATCTTGTCCGACAGCAGCCCGAAGACGAGGACGAGCGCCGCATTGGCGAGGCTCATGAACATCAGCCCGTATTGCGCGGAGATCAGCGGCAGTTTCAGTTCCGTGGCGGCGAAGGCGGGCAGGAAGACCGCGCCGACGTAGTTGATCGCCGTGCCCGCCGCGATCAGGCAGAAGGAGGCGAGAAGTTCGCGTGGATGCTCGGTGAAGAGCTGGCCGAGCGTCGTCTTCCGCGGCGGGGCGGCGGCCTTCGCATGTTCGGCGAGATAGGCCTGGAATTCCGGGGATTCATCGACCTTGCGGCGCAGGTAATAGCCGATCGGCCCGATAAGAATGCCGAGGATGAACGGCACACGCCAGCCCCAGGAGGCGAAGGCCTCCGGCGACAGGTTGGCGTTGAGCGTGATCGCCATGGCCGCGCCGAGCGCGAAGGCGAGCGATTGCGACACCATCTGGAAGGCGCCGTAGAAGCCGCGCATTCCCGGCGGGGCGAATTCGATGAGCAGCGCGCTCGCCGAGCCGAACTCGCCGCCTGCCGAAAAGCCCTGGATCAGCCGCGCCAGCAGCAGCAGCAGCGGCGCGGCTACGCCGATCGCCGCATAGGTCGGCAGCACGCCGAGGAGGCCGGTGCCGATCGCCATCAGCGTGATCATGACGACCAGCGCCTTCTTGCGCCCGTGCCTGTCCGCGTAGAGCCCGAACACGAGCCCGCCGAGCGGCCGCGCGGCGAAGGCGATGCCGAAGGTCGCAAACGTCAGCAGCAGCGACGAGGTCGGGTCGTTCGCGGGAAAGAACAGCTTGCCGATGACGCCCGCAAACAGCCCGAAGACCGTGAAGTCGAACCATTCGAGCGCATTGCCGATGGTGGAGGACACAATCACCCGGCGCCGCATCTCTGCATCCGAAATCTTCTGCATCGTCCTGCCCCGCTCAAAGTTGTTTTGCCCGATTGTTTCGCCCGGCCCCGGGCTTTGCAAGGACGCCTGCGGGGCTCGGCGTCAGGCCGGACTTCGACGCGGCAGGCCCGCAAGCCCGATCAGCCCGAGAACGGCGACAAAGGCGATGTAATAGGCCGGCGCCGCCGGGTTTCCCGTCGCCTGCACGAGCGCGCCGTTGATGGCGGGCGCAAGGCCGCCGAACAGCGCGCCGGCAATGTTGAACGCCAGCGACGCTCCGGTTGCGCGCAGATGGACGGGAAATATTTCGGTCATCAGCGCCGGAACCGGCCCGGCGAAGGCCGCAAACAGCGCGCCTACCCCTTGCAGCAGCCACAGGTTGGCGACGACGGGCTCGGCCGCGAGCCTGTGCATGAACAGCCAGAACAATGCGGCGAAGGTCACGAGCGCGGGCGCGATCACGGCGCGCCTGCCAAAGCGGTCCGACAGCGCGCCGAAGGGCGCGACCAGCGCAGCGGCGGCCAGACTCGCCGCCAGCAATCCGATCTGCGCCTCGAACATCGGCAGGCCAAATCGTGTCGTGGCGTAGACCGGAACGAA
The DNA here is from genome assembly GCA_046349085.1 of Rhodoblastus sp. Lineage (GTDB taxonomy): Bacteria > Pseudomonadota > Alphaproteobacteria > Rhizobiales > Beijerinckiaceae > JAJXWB01. Next base: position 12,080 of record JAXMDA010000011.1, on the reverse strand, counting down.
CACTACGCCGACATAGTTCATCGCGGCGCCGGCGGCGATCACGCCGAACGAGGCGACGATCTTCCGGCGATGCGTCGACATGAGGTCCCGCAGCGGCGCCGCGGGCGGCGCGTGTTTGGCGCGATAGGCGAGAAACTCCGGCGATTCGGCGCAGGCGCGCCGCAAATAGACGCCGACCGGCCCGATGAGCAGTCCGATCGCGAAGGGAACGCGCCAGCCCCACGAGGCGAAAGCCTCCGGCGTCAGCGCGTAGGCGAGCCCGAGCGCAAGCGCCGCGCCAAGCGCATAGGCGAGAGCCTGCGACATCATCTGGAACGCGCCGAAATAGCCGCGGCGGCCCGGAGGCGCGAATTCGATGAGCAGCGCGCTCGCCCCGCCGAATTCGCCGCCGGCCGAGAAGCCCTGGATCAGGCGCGCCAGAACGAGCAGCATCGGCGCGGCGATGCCGATCGCGGCATAGGTCGGCAGCACGGCGATCATGCCGGTTCCGACCGCCATCAGCCCGATCATCCAGACCAGCGCAGTCTTGCGCCCGACCCTGTCCGCGACGAGGCCGAACAGGACGCCGCCGAGCGGCCGCGCCACAAAGGCGACGCCGAATGTCGCAAACGCCAGCAACAAGGCGTTCGCCGCGCCGTCGGTCGTGAAGAACAACTTGCCGATCACGCCGGCGAACAGGCCGAACACGACGAAGTCGAACCATTCGAGCGCATTGCCGATCGTCGTCGCTACAAGCGCGCGGCGCCGCAGGGCTGCGAGCCCCGCCTCTTCACTCATCGCTCATCCCGCGCGCCGCCAATATTGCGGGATCCATGTTCTCGCCTGTCGACATCGCGCAGATGCGCGAAAGCTGCGTGAAGGAGAGGCCCGTCTCCTTCCGCCATGCCGCGAAAGCCGCCTGCGCGTTGCGCAGATCCTTTTTCGTCGACGCCTTCTCGGACAATTCGACTCCCGCCTCGCGCAGGGCGGCGACGACGTCGCGCGACAGGATGAACGCGTCCCAGCCGACGAAGCGCAAAAAATATTGCCCGGTCATGCCGCCAAGCCGCGAGCCGCGCTTGGCGAGCAATTCCAGCAGGCCGGCCTCGTCGTCCTCCGGCCAGTCCGCGAGCATCTTGCCGAAACTCTTCTCCTCCTTCGCGACCTCGGCGACGAAGGCGGCATTGTCGCGCACCGACTTGATCTTCTGCGGATTGCGCACGATGCGCGCGTCGCGCGCCAGGCTCTCCCAGAATTCGTCGGGCTGGAAGAGAAGCGCCTTCGGCGCGAAGCCGAGAAAGGCTTCCTCGAAGCCCTCCCACTTCTGGTCGATCACGCGCCACACGAAGCCGGCGGAGAAGACGCGCCGCGTCATCTCCGAAAGAAAACGGTCGTCGCCGGTCTCGGCGAGCGCCCTGTTGGGCCTCGCCTGCGGGATCAGCGTCGCCAGCGTCTCGGCGCCCTTGCGCTTCTCCGCGCGCGCCCGGATATGTTTGAACTGCATGACCATCAAGACGCATCCCGTTTGCGCAGAAGGCGAAGGCTAGCACGATGAACGTCCAGGCGATGAGTCCCGCTGTAGCCGGCGCGCCGCGCGTCCTGCTGCGGCTCGAGGGCCTGACCGTTCTCGCTGTCGCCGCCTTCGCCTTCGTCGCGTCGGACGGCGCCGGCGCGATCGGACTGAGGTGGTGGCTGCTGATTCCTGTTTTCTTCGCGCCGGACCTGTCGATGCTCGGCTACCTCGCAGGTCCGCGCGTCGGCGCGATCCTCTACAACGCCGCGCACAGCTACGTCGCGCCGCTCGCGCTCGGCGCTCTCGCCATACACGCGCCGGGCCGCGCGCCCTTCGCGCTCTGCCTGCTGTGGCTCGCCCACATCGGCTTCGACCGCGCGCTCGGCTACGGGCTGAAATACGGCTCGGCCTTCTCGGACACGCACCTCGGGCATATCGGCAGGCAGCGCTGAGCGCGCTGCTTCACTGATAGAATGCAGGCGCCATTTTCAGGCTGTCGCGCTGCGACTTGTCATGGTTGATCCACAGCTGCGCCTTCTGCTGCGCGAGCACATCGGCGATCTTCTGCATCGACGCCTGGGTCTGGCTGGCGTCGGTATTCATCGTTGGCGTTACGCGCGCGTCCCAGTTCGACTTGAAATGGACGGCGTCGCCGGTCAGCACGACCGGCCCGGTCTGCGCCAGCCGCACGAGCAGCGACTGATGGCCGGGCGTATGGCCCGGCGTCGAAAGGATGACGACGCTCCCGTCGCCGAAGACGTCGTGATCGCCTTCGAGCTTGGTGACGGGATGCCCGGCCTTGAACCTCATGCCCATCGGCGCCGGCCAGTCGTATTCGGCCTTCTGCACGAGCAGCATCGTCTGCGGGAACAATTCGACGTTGCCGATGTGATCGGGATGGGTGTGCGAGACGGACAGGTATTTGAGATCGCCAGGCGCCACGCCGATCTCGGCGAGCTGCGCCAGCAGCTTCTTCGGCCGCTTCCACTTCGTGGCGCGCGGGTCGGACGGCGTCAGGCCATCCGGCATGTCCGCCACGGCGTCCGGCACGCCGGTATCCCAGAGCATCCAGTCCTGCCCGTGCCGGATCAGATAACAATTGTCGACAAAGTCTTTCGCGCCCGAGGCGCCCGGCGTCCATCGCGATATGTCCGGCGTCGCGCCTTCGCCGCAATTGAGAATGTAGAGACGGTCCGCGTTCTTCGTCTGCGCGGACAAATCGCCGGCCGAAAATGCGAAGACGCCGGCCGCCACGTAAGCCGCGAGTGTGTTCCTCATGCCTTGCGTCTCCGTCGTCCGCGCCGGGATAGCGCGCCTGCATCCTACGATGGACTACAAAGCGGCGAAGGCCAAGCCGCCGGGCGTCAGGCGATTGCAATCTCGATCAGGCTCGGGCCGTCGCGTTTCGTCGCCTTCGCGACCGCCTCCGCAATCGACTCAGGATCGTCGGCGCGGGTCGACGGCACGCCCATGCTCTTGGCCAGCGCCTGAAAGTCGATGCGCGGCTCGACCACGTCCATGCCGACATATTTGCCGGCGAGCGCGTTCTTCGCGCCGAGCCCCTTCGCCACGTTCATCAGCACGTTGTAGCGGGCGTTGTTGAACACGAAGAAGATGACGCGCGACTTGTAATGCGCGGCCGACCACAGCGCCTGCGGCGAATACATCGTGCCGCCGTCGCCGCAGAAGCAGGCGACCCAGCCTTCGTGCGCGAGCCCGATGCCCGCCGCCGCCGGCATGGCGCAGCCGAGCACGCCGCCGCGCGAGAAGAAGTAGAGGCCGGGCTCGGTGCGCATGATCGCCTGCACGAGGCCGAAGGTGGCGGCGGAATCGTTGGCGATCAGCGCGCCCTCCGGCAGGGCGTCGAGCACGCTGAGCACCGCGAGGTCGGGCGTGATCGGCCGCATCGCGCCGTCGGCCAGGATCGCGGCCCGAGCAATGCGCTCGGCGTCGGTCTTGTGCGCGCCGAGCGTCGCGACGCGCCGGGCCGCCGCTTTGCCATCGACGAGCCGGGCGAGCTGTGTCGCGGCTTCCTCGAGCGTTGCGCCGACGTCGCCGGTCACCGCGTAGTCGGCAGGAAACTCCCGCCCGATCGCCTCGGGCGATCCGGCGACGTGATAGAATTTCGCTTTCTCCGGGATCGGCCTTTCCTCGCGATAGGGATAGGCGACGAAGGCGCGGCCGCCGATCATCAGCACGGCCTCGACATGGCTGAGCTTTTCCCGGATGGCGGCGAAATCCGGCTTCAGCATCCCGCCCCAGCAGGGATCGTGCGACGGGAACGCGGCGCGCGAGGTGAGCTGCGCGCCGTAGACGACATAGCCGCCCGCATGGGCCAGCGCGACCGCGCCGTCACAGGCGTCGGCGGGCACGTCGTCGCCGATCAGCACCGCCACGCGCGCGGGATCGCAAGCGGCGAGCAGCCTGGCGAGATCGCCCGCGCCGGGGCTCGGCGCGCGCGCCGCGAGCCGCGACTTCGCCGGGATGCGCGCCTCGACCTCCTGCTCCAGAATGTCCATCGGCAGCGACAGGAACACAGGCCCCTGCGGCGGCGTGGCGGCGATGGCGAAGGCGCGGCGCAGCGCCATGCCGACATCGGCGCCGCGCCGTACTTCCGTCGCCCATTTGGTCACGGGCTTGGCGAGCGCCACGAGGTCGCCCGCGAGCCAGGGATCGCTGAACAGATGCCGCGTGTCCTGCTGGCCGGCCGTGACGACGAGCGGCGTCTCGCTCGCCTTGGAGGCGACCAGCACGCCCATGGCGTTGCCGAGCCCGCCCGCCGCATGAAGATTGACGAAGGCCGGCCGCCCGGTCTTCAGCGCATAGCCGTCCGCCATGGCGACCGCCGTCGCCTCCTGCAGGCCGAGCACGTAACGGAAGTCGGGGGCGTCCACGAGCGCGTCCATCAGCGGCATTTCGGTCGAGCCGGGATTGCCGAAGATCGTCGTCGCGCCCTCGTCGCGCAGAATGTCGAGGAGAATGTCGACGGCGCGGACGGTCTTGGCGGTCTTTCTGGACATGGCGCCCCTCCAAATCGGCTATCGCACAATCATGGGTCGCATTCCCGGCAATTTCAGGCTAATTTTTCGCGCCATAGAGCCGATCTGGGCAATTCTCAGAGCGAAAAAGGCGCTGCGATGGAATCAGATTCCATAGTCATCGACCCCGTAGACCGCAGGATTCTCGCCCGGCTGCAGCGCGACGCGACCATCCAGAACCAGCAACTGGCGAGCGAGATAGGGCTGTCGCCCTCCCCCTGCCATCGGCGCGTGCGCGCGCTGGAGGAGGCCGGCGTCATTCGCGGCTATGTCGCGCTGCTCGACGGCCCGTCCGTCGGCGCCGGCTTTCTCGCCTATGTCGACATCAGGCTGGAGCGGCAGGCGGTCGAATACAGCGAGCGTTTCGAGAAGGCCGCGCTCGCGCGCGCCGAAATCCTGGAATGCGTGCGCGTGACCGGCGACTACGACTATCTCCTGAAGGTGGCGACGCGCGACATCGAGGCGTTCCACCGCTTCCTCATCGACTTCCTCACCCGCATCAAGGGCATCGCCAACACGCGCACCTCAATCGCGCTCAACCGCGTGAAGGAGACGACGGCCCTGCCGATCGGGTGAGCCGGGACGGCAGCGCATTCAGGCCGCGAGCGCCGTCCACAAATCCGCCGCCGCCTTCACGTCGACGAAACGCTGCGCGCGCTTGGCGAGCGCTTCCTCGTCGGCGCCCCACAGCTTCATCTGCCAGTCCTCGTCGACATGCGCGGCGGCCCAAGCCTCCGCGACGCCGAGCGCGCCATGCGCGACCATCAGCGCGATCAGCGCAGAGCCCGTGAGCGTCGTCAGAGAATGCAGGGCCGCGATCCTCGGCGCCGCATCCGGCTCCGCGGCGATGGCGTCGACGGCGCGCGAAAACGCCGCGATCGCATGATCGGGCTGCGCGGCGAACATCACGCCCTCGGCCAGAATGAACCGCGCGCCGAATTTTTCCCGCGCGAAGGCCAGGACCGGATCCCATGCCGCCGCCTGCGCGGCGACCAGCCCCTCGGGCTCGCCGGCGCGATAGCATACGAGGTCGGAGCCCGCGTATTTCACGATATCGGCGACGACGCCCGGCAGATCGCGCGCCACGCCGTCGAGCGCGGAATTGACCAGCCGCGTGACCGGCATGGTCTGGGGATCGATTTGTTCGCCCTGCGCCGCCCATTCGGCGGCGACCAGCCGGGCGGCGGCCTCGGTCGGCAGGGCCAGCGCGCCGCCGGCAGGCGTCCGCACCGCGCGGCCGTCGAGCAGGACGGCATAGACGCCGTCGCGCGGCGCAACCGTCGCCTCCTTGTAGAAGCGCTTGGGCAGCGCGCGCTTCATGTCATTCTGCACGGCGCGCAGCGGGTCGCGGTCGGCGTTGGCGACGAAGAAGTCGGAAGAAAAATCGTCGGGCATCGGACTCCGCTCCTCAGGCCCTCATGCTGACGCGGCTGTCGAGCAACCTGTCCAGCTCCGCAAAGTCGGAAATGATCGCGTCCGCGCCCGCCGCCAGCAGCGCCTCGGGCTCATGATAGCCCCATGCGACGCCGATCGCGCGCACGCCCGCGGCCCTGGCCATCGCCATGTCGTAGCTGGTGTCGCCGATCATGCAGGCGCTGCCCTGCGCCACGCCGGTCTCGGCCAGCGCCGCCAGGATCATGTCGGGCGCTGGCTTGGAGGGATGATCGTCGGCCGTCTGCACGGTCGCAAACAGATTTTCCCAGCCCGTGCGCGAAAACAGGTGGCGCACGCCGCGCCGCGATTTGCCGGTGGCGACGCCGAGCAGATAGCCCGTATCGGCGCCGTAGCGCGCCACCGCCTCCTCCGCGCCGGGAAAGAACGGTTCTGCGCGAGAAGCGTCGGCGCGCAATTCGTTGAACAGGCCCTTGTAGGTCTCGGCCATGCCCTCGGCCGGCCCGCCGGCGCCGACAAGCTGCGCGAAAGCCTCGCGCAGCGACAGGCCCACCACCGACAGGCTCGTGCGGCGATCGGGCGGCGTCAGCCCGTGCGCCAGAAATGTGCGCCGCTGCGATTCCACGATCATGTCCTGGCTGTCGACCAGCGTGCCGTCGAGATCGAAGATCAGGAGACGCGTCGCTGCGCTCATTCTTCCGGCGCCTCGACGATCGGGTCGTACTGCTTCGCATCGAAGCCGAACATGTCCCACGTCTTCTGCATGTGCTCGGGCAGCGGCGCCGTCACGTCGATCACGCCGCCGGCCGGATGCGGCAGCACCAGACGGCGCGCGAGCAGATGCAGCTTGCGCTCGAGCGCCTCGGGCATGACATGCATGGCGTCGCGCCGGCGATGGTCTTCACGGCCATATTTCGGATCGCCGAAGATCGGATGGCCGATCGCCTCCGCATGGGCGCGCAACTGGTGCGTGCGGCCGGTGAGCGGCTTCATCGACAGCCAGGCGCATTTCGGCGCGATCTTGTCGACGATGGCGTAATAGGTCAGCGAATGCTGCGCGTCGTCCTCGCCATGCTTGGCCACCCGCATCTTTTCGAGATCGGCCTGCGACCGCTTCGCGGCTTCGCCGCGTCGCCCGCGAGCGCCGCGCTCGTCGCCCATGGCAGGCCCCTTCGCCAGATAGAGCGAGATGCGCCCCTGCGACGGCTTCGGCACGCCTTCGACCAGCGCCCAATAGATCTTCTGCGCCCTGCGCGAGCGGAAGATCTCGCCGAGCTCCGACGCGATCTTGCGGTTCTTGGCGATCAGCAGCACGCCCGACGTGTCGCGGTCGAGGCGATGCACCAGCACGGGCCGATTGCCCTTCTCGTCGGCGAGCGCGGCGAGCATTCCGTCAATGTGGCGCTTGGTGCCCGAGCCGCCCTGCACCGCAAGTCCGAAGGGCTTGTTGAGCACGAGCACATGCTTGTCCTCGAACAGCGTCATGCGGCGTATCGCTTCGGCGTCTTCCGGATTTGCGCGCCTCGCGGCCGGCGCGGCTGGCGTCTCGAGCGTCAGCGGCGGCACGCGCACGCTCTGGCCCTCTTCAAGTCGCGTCGCCGTATCCACGCGCTTGCCGTCGACGCGCACCTCGCCCTTGCGCGCGATCTTGGCGAGATGCGACAGCGCGAGCCCGGGAAAACGCCGCTTGAACCAGCGGTCGAGCCGCATCCCGGCTTCGTCGGATTCGACCTTCAACGTCTGCACGCCGGTGCGCGCCGGCGTCGTCGGGGTCTTCGGCGCAGCCTCGGCATGCTTCTGCGCTGCGCGTTGTTTTCGCTTCTGCGATCCGTTGGTCATGACGCCATCCGCATGAGCGCAAGGCCGAGAAAGACGGCGACGAGCGAAAGCACGACGGAGCCGAGCACATAGACCACCGCCAGCGAATGCGCGCCGCGCTCCCAAAGCGTCGCGAAATCGAGCGAGAAGGCGGAGAACGTCGTGTAGCCGCCGAGCACGCCCGTTGTCAGCAGCAGCCGCACATCCTGCGACCAGCCGTGCTGCGTACGGAAAGCGAGCCAGCCGGCAATCAACCCCATCGCAAAACAGCCGGTCACGTTGATGAGGAAAATCCCCCACGGAAATTCGGCGCCAAGCGCGCGCGTCGCCGCGACATTCGCGCCATGCCGGAGCATGCCGCCAAGCCCGGCGCCGAGGAAGACAATGAGATAGGCCTTCATGCGGGCTTGGTAGCGCAAACGCGACGGCGTGTCATGCCGCCTAGCCGCCCCGCTCCTTCCTGAGCTTTGCCCAATATTCCAGCCGCTTGCCGATCTCGCGCTCGAATCCGCGCTCGACCGGCTCATAGACCGTCTGTCGGCCGAGCCTTTCCGGCCAATAGTCCTGGCCGGAAAACGCGTCCGGCTCGTCGTGGTCGTAGGCATAGCCCTCGCCATAGCCCTCCTCGCGCATCATTTTGGTCGGCGCATTGAGGATGACTTTCGGCGGCGTCAGCGAACCGTGTTCCTTCGCCAGCTTCTTCGCGCGCGAAAAGGCCGTGTAGGCGGCGTTGGATTTCGGCGCCGTCGCGCAATAGATCACCGCTTCGGCGATCGCGAGCTCGCCTTCGGGGCTTCCAAGAAAATCGTAGGCGTCCTTGGCGGCGTTGGCGACGACCAGCGCCTGCGGGTCGGCAAGCCCGATGTCCTCGATCGCCATGCGCACGACGCGGCGCGCGATAAACAGCGGGTCTTCGCCGCCATCGAACATGCGCGCGAGATAATAGAGCGCCGCATCCGGGTCGGAGCCGCGCACCGTCTTGTGAAGGGCGCTGATGAGATTGTAGTGGCCTTCCTGCCCCTTGTCGTAGATCGGCGCGCGCCGTTGCACGATCTCCGAGAGCTGCGCGCGGTCGAAGACTTCGCCCTCGCGCGCCGCGCGCCATATTTCCTCTGCAAGCGTGAGAGCGGCGCGGCCATCGCCGTCGGCCATGGCGATCAGCGCCGCGCGCGCGTCTTCGTCGAGCGGCAGCGTCTTGCCTTCGGCGGCTTCGGCGCGCTCCAGCAGCTTCTCGATCGCGGCTTCGTCGAGCGACCTGAACGTCATCACGCGCGCGCGCGAAAGCAGCGCGGCGTTGAGTTCGAAGGATGGATTTTCCGTCGTCGCGCCGATCAGCGTGATCGTGCCGTCTTCCATCACGGGCAAAAATGAATCCTGTTGCGCGCGATTGAAGCGATGGATCTCGTCGACGAACAGCAGCGTGCCCTTGCCCATGCTGCGGCGCGAACGCGCTTCCTCGAATGTCTTCTTGAGTTCGGCGACGCCAGAAAAGATCGCGGAAATCTGCACGAATACAAGATCGGTTTCATGCGCGAGGAGTCGCGCCACGGTCGTCTTGCCTGTGCCCGGAGGACCCCAGAATACAAGGCTTCCAAGCGATCCAGCGCGCACGAGCCGCGTCAGCGCGCCGTCAGGGCCGAGCAGATGATCCTGACCTGCAACCTCGCCCAACGTGCGCGGACGCAAGCGATCCGCGAGCGGACGCGGCGCGTCCTTTTCGAATCCGGCATGTGCAAACAGATCGCTCATCGCCGCCAAACCCTAGAATTTCCTGCGCTGCAACATGACGCCAACAGTGATTCCGATGCAACAATCCGATCAATATTTTCTCGCATCACACGCGACGCCGTTACGAATCAATGTTTTTCAGGCATGTTTCAAATCAGAGTTGCGTTCCCGACAATTCAGAACAGGTTTTCCCAAAATGCGGACAATCGCCTTCGTCACACAGAAGGGCGGCTCAGGGAAGAGCACCCTCGCATCCTGCGTCGCAGTCGCGGCGCATGAAGCCGGAGAGCGGGTCTTCGTCATCGACATGGACCCGCTGGCATCGCTTATCAACTGGTCGCAGGCGCGCGGCGAAAAAGACATCGCCGTGGAAGCCGTTCCCGCCGGCAAGCTCAAGGCCGTGCTCGCCGCGCTCGAAAAGAAGGGCGTGACGCTCGTCGTGATCGACACGCCCGGCGCCGACGACTCCGCGATGATGGCGGCGGTCAAGGCCGCCGACCTCTGCATCGTTCCCGCCCGCCCCAACGCCTTCGATCTCTGGGCGAGCGAGAAGACGCGCAAGGCCGTCAAGTCGGCCGGCCGCGACTATGCCTTCCTGCTCAATCAGTGCCCGCCCGCGCAGCAGAGCGCGCGCGTCGAGATGGGCGTAAAGACGCTCGAAGCCTTCGGCGGTCTTCTGTCGCCGCTGGTCTCGGCGCGGGTCGACTTCCAGGAGGCCGCGCGCCAGGGTTGGGGCGTCACCGAGATCGCGCCGTCCGGCTCCGCCGCGGACGAGATCCGCACGCTCTGGACCTCAATCAAGCGCCGTCTCAACAAGGCGGTCGCGCAGCGCAACGTCGCGGCGGCCGGCAAGGCGCGCAAGGCGGCGTGATCGCAACGCACGAATTGAAGAAAGGCCGGGAGCTCCGCGCTTCCCGGCCTTTTTGTTGAAGATAGGCGGCCCGTCAGCCGCCGAACACGCTCGTCAGCACCTGGCCGCCGCGGCTGATGGTGATCTTCCAGAAATAATGGCGCTTGCCGACGGTCTTCTCGAGATCGCGCGTCGTCTCGATCTTCGCGTCGTTGATCGACATGACGACGTCGCCGCGCTGGAAGTTGAGCGCGGCCGCCTGCGAGTCCGGCGCGATCTGCGCGATCACCACGCCCTGGCTCGCGCCTTCGACTGAATATTCCTCCGCCGTCGCCGGCGACAGATTCACGATGGTCGCGCCCATGAAGGGCGATGGCGCATCGATGGTCACCGAGTCGCGCGCGGGCGTCTCCGGCGCGGGTACGAGCTTGACGGAAAGCTGCGTCTTCTTGCCCGAGCGCATCACCGTGAACTCGGTCGTCCCCCCGATCGACTTGGTGCCGAGGCGGTAGCCAAGGCCTTCGGGATCGTCGATCGCCTGACCGTCAACCGCCATGATGACGTCGCCGCGCTTCAGCCCGGCGTCCGCCGCCGGTCCCTTGGGATTCATGTCGGCGACGAGCGCGCCGACAGGGCGATCGAGGCCGATGGAATCGGCGATCTCCTTCGACACCACTTGCAGCGAGGCCCCAAGCCAGGGACGGCGCACCTGCTTGCCGCCGCTCTTGGCCGCCGCGATCACGATCTTGACCATGTTGACGGGAATGGCGAAGCCGATGCCGACCGAGCCGCCGGACTTGGAAAAGATCGCCGAATTGATGCCGATCAGCCGCGCCTTCGAGTCGACAAGCGCGCCGCCGGAATTGCCGGGATTGATGGCGGCGTCCGTCTGGATGAAGAAGCCGTAGTCGGTGATGCCGATCTGCGTGCGCGCCAGCGCCGATACGATGCCCTGCGTCGTCGTCTGGCCGACGCCGAAGGGATTGCCGATGGCAAGCACGAGATCGCCGACCTCGAGCGTATCGGAATCGCCGATCTCGATCGCCGGCAGCGAACCGGCGCCCTTCAGGCGCAGCACCGCGAGGTCGGTGCGCGGATCGCGCAGCACGATGTCGGCGGGAAACTCGCGCCGGTCCTGCAGCGCCACCTTCACCTCGGTCATGTTCTCGATCACGTGGTTGTTGGTGATGACGAGGCCATTGGATTCAACGATCACGCCGGAGCCAAGCGACTGCGCGGTGCGCTCTCTCGGCCCCCCCTGCCCTTCGCCGAAGAAGCGGCGAAAGATCGGATCGTCGAACAGCGGATTGCGCGGCGTCGCTTCGGTGCGCGAGGCGTAGACGTTCACAACCGCAGGCGCGGCTTTCTTCACCGTGCTGGAGAAAGACAGCAGCGCCTCCGCGCGCGTCTGCGGCGCGACACGCTCTGCCGGGCTCTGGGCGAATGCGCTGGACACGAGACACAGGCCAAGCAGCGCGGCGGCGCCGGCGCGGATCGAAGCATTCATGAAAACGACTCCGGATTTGTCCGTTTCGATATAGGCGCAATGGAGACGGCGACAAAGTGGCGGAGCGCACGTGGCCAAGGGCCAGCGCGCCCTGCTCAGGTCACAAAGTAGAGCGCGTGAAGGGGCTCGGACCGGCCGGCCGCGGCCGGCGTTTCGACGACGCGCCACGCCAGCCCTTCCCGCCCCAACAGCGCCTCGAACGCGGCCGCGCGATCGGCCGACCACAACGCCAGCACGCCGCCCGGCGCGAGCGCC
>JAXMDA010000010.1:0-84867 GCA_046349085.1 Rhodoblastus sp. | reverse complement strand
TGAAGCGCAGCAGTAGTTGCAGGGCGGCGAAGACGACGAGCGCGAAGACGATGATCCACATGCGCCCGTAAGTGATCTCGAGGCCGCCGAGCTGGAAGGAGCCGGCCATGAAGGAGGGCGCGCCGACCTCGCGATTGTTGGCGCCGAAGATCGTGCGCACCGCCTGCTGCAGCACGAGCGAGACGCCGAAGGTGGCGAGCAGCGTCTCGAGCGGGCGGCCGTAGAGGAAGCGGATGATCGTGCGCTCGATCAGAACGCCGACAAGGCCGGTGAAGAGAAAGGCCAGCGGGATCGCGATGAACAGCGAATAGTCGAACAGCGCCGGCCATTTCGCGCGGGCGTATTCCTGCACGACGAAGGTGGCGTAGGCGCCCAGCATCACCATTTCGCCATGCGCCATGTTGATGACGCCCATCACGCCGAAGGTGATGGCGAGCCCGATGGCGGCGAGCAGCAGGACGGAGCCGAGCGAGAGCCCGTACCAGACGTTCTGAAGATTGCGCCACAGCGAGAGACGGGACTCGATCGCGGCGACGGCGGCCTGCGCCGATTGCTTGACGATGGTCTCGGGGCCGGCGGCAAGGCCCGTGAGAATCGCCAGGGAATCTTGATCCCCCCGTGCGCGCAGCGTGGCGACGGCCTCGATCTTGTCGGCGTCGCTGGCGTCGGCCTTGGCGAGTACGACCGACGCGCGCGCCTGCTGCAGCGCGGTTTTCACGCCTTCGTCGGTTTCCTTGGCGATGGCGGCGTCGAGCGTCGGCAACGTGCCTTCGTCGCGCGACTTGAAAACGGCGGCGGCGGCCTCGCGGCGGCGCGCCGGATCGGGCGACATCAGCGTCAGCGCGCCGACGGCTGCATCGACGACGCGGCGCAGGCGATTGTTGAGGCGCACGGCCTTGAGATCGCCCGGCGCGGCCGCGATTTTCGCGCCGGTCGCGGCGTCGGTCAGCGCCTCGTCCTTACCCTTGACGAGAACGCTCTTGCTCTCGGCCGAGTAAAGAAGACGGCCATCCTGCAAGGCCTCGATGATCGCGGGCGCGCGGGCGCTGCCGCTCTGGGCGATGCTCTCGACGGCGGCGGCGGTCGCCGAATAGCTGTCGGAAAGAAAGCCGGAGAGCGCGGGGCTGATGTCGGCGTCGGCGGCGCGGGCGGGCGAGAGGTTCAGCAGCAGCGCGAACGCGAGACACAGGCTGACGAAGATGTTGCGCATATTCCCGGCTTTGCTGTCTCGGCGCGACCCCCTCCCCACCCTCCCCCGCTGCGCGGGAGAGGGAGGAGGTTGCTCGCTGCGATTTTCCAAACGAGGTTCTTTGCCGTCCCCTCTCCCGCGCAGCGGGGGAGGGAAAGGGAGGGGGCGATACGATCGCCCCCCTTTTTTCTAGGTCGCGATTACGCGCCGCCGCACTTTCCGGTCTTGGTGTTCCAGTTGCCGCACTTCTTGTCCTTCCAGTCCCCGACGAGGTCCTTGGAGCCGTCGAGATACTTGGACCAGGCGTCGCCGGGCACGAGGCCGTCGGTCTTCCACACCACGTCGAACTGGCCGTCCGCCTTGATCTCTCCGATCAGCACCGGCTTGGTGATGTGGTGGTTGGGCAGCATTTCCGAGACGCCGCCGGTCAGGTTCGGCGCCTTCACGCCGACGATGGCGTCGATGACCTTGTCCGGATCGGTCGTCTTGGCCTTCTCGACCGCCTGCACCCACATGTTGAAGCCGATGACGTGCGCTTCCATCGGATCGTTGGTCACGCGCTTCGGGTTCTTGGTGAAGGCCTGCCACTTCTTGATGAAGTCCTTGTTGGCGGGCGTGTCGACCGACATGAAGTAGTTCCAGGCCGCGAGATGGCCGACGAGCGGCTTGGTGTCGATGCCGGCAAGCTCCTCCTCGCCGACCGAGAAGGCGACGACCGGAATGTCCTTGGCCTTGATGCCCTGGTTGCCGAGCTCCTTGTAGAAGGGCACGTTGGCGTCGCCGTTGATGGTCGACACGACCGCGGTCTTCTTGCCCGCCGAGCCGAACTTCTTGATGTCGGCGACGATCGTCTGCCAGTCGGAATGGCCGAACGGCGTGTAGTTGATCATGATGTCCTCTTGCTTCACGCCCTTGGCCTTGAGGTACGCTTCGAGGATCTTGTTGGTGGTGCGCGGATAGACGTAGTCGGTGCCCGCCAGCACCCAGCGCTCGACCTTCTCTTCCTTGGCGAGATAGTCGACGGCCGGAATGGCCTGCTGGTTCGGCGCCGCGCCGGTGTAGAAGACGTTGCGCTCGCTTTCCTCGCCCTCGTATTGCACGGGATAAAAGAGGATATTGTTGAGTTCCTTGAAGACGGGCAGAACCGACTTGCGCGACACGGAGGTCCAGCAGCCGAATACCGCCGCCACCTTGTCCTTGGCGATAAGCTCGCGCGCCTTCTCGGCAAACAGCGGCCAGTTGGAGGCGGGATCGACGACGACGGCCTCCAGCTTCTTGCCGAGCAGGCCGCCCTTCTTGTTCTGCTCTTCAATGAGCATGAGCATCACGTCTTTCAGCGTCGTCTCGCTGATCGCCATCGTGCCCGACAGCGAATGCAGGATGCCGACCTTGATCGTATCGTCCGCAGCTCTGGCGCCGAAAGCCGACAGGGCGAGCGCCCCGCTGACGGCCATACCGGCGGCGCGCATTACAAATCGCCGTGTGAAGGACATACGCTTTCCCCATCATGGTGCGGGACCGTTCCGTCGGCCCGGGTTGACGTCCGGCTGGACGCGCAACGGGGTTGCAACCGGCGTGCCAGATGGGCAATCGACTGGAATCTCAAGGCGATCTGCCGCAAAACGGGCGCGTCGGGAATTTTCTGCGGCGCCGACGCGCAAATTGCGCCGGCTTTCGCCGGCCGGCGCCTACGGCCGGGGCGGCGGCGGCACAAAAAATAATCAGGGGTTGGGCGCCTGCCTAATGCGCAGGCGCCACGCGGGCAGGCCACGGTGATCGAGATCGTCCCCGGCCTCTTTCTCGACGAGCGCGATCTCGAAGAGCGATTCGTGCGCGCAGCCGGACCGGGCGGCCAGAACGTCAACAAGCTGGCAAGCGCCGTAGAGCTGCGCTTCGATCTCTACCGCTGCGCCACCCTTCCCGGCGAAGTCAGGTGGCGGGCCTCGCAGCTTGCGGGCCGGCGGCTCAATCGCGAGGGCGTCATCGTCATTCAGGCGCAACGCTTTCGCACGCAGGACGCCAACCGCAAGGACGCGATGGCGCGCCTTGCCGCGTTGATCCAGGCCGCCGCCGAGCCGCCGGCGCCGCCGCGAAAGAAGACCGCCGTGCCGCGATCGCAGAAGCGCGCGCGCCTCGACGACAAGCGCAAGGCGTCCGAACGCAAGGCGGGACGCGGGCGGCCGCGCGGCGATGACTGATTCTTAGCCATAGCTCGAGATGGCGTGCGGGTGTGGCTGCGCCCCTACAGGCGTGTACCCTCGCGCATTGTAGATTCGGACGATTCTTCCCAATTGCGGGGAAAGGCTCCAGGTTCGCGTCATGTCCGTGAAACCGTCTCGCCATTTCGACGACCCGGCCGCTGGAGCGGCCCACATCATCACGCGCCTGGCGATCGCGCTTCTTCTTATCGTCACGCCCATCGCCTCCGTCGGCACGCGCACCGCCATCTACGTGCTGGCGCCGGTCGGCGTCGTGCTGACGCTTGTCGCCTGGCTGCTCGAACCGGGCACGCGCGGCCCGCGCCAGTTGCGCGCCGCAATCTTCTCGCCGACCGGCTTCATCGCGGTGTTCCTGGGGTGCTGGGCGCTGCTGTCGCTGATCTGGACGCCCTTCGGCACGGGGCCGTCGGAGCGATTCGTGAAGTCGGCGAGCACGTTCGTGCTGGCGGCGGTCGCGGCCGCCCTGCTGCCCGAGCGCACCCGCACCTCCAATCTCTACCTGCTGCCGATCGGCGCGGCGGCCGGGGCGATCGCGATCATCGCGCTCTCCGTCTTTTCCAGATCGCCCTCGGTGCATTCCGGCAACCCGGAAATATCGCTGCTCGCCCGCGCGGCGTTCGGCCTCGCGCTGCTGGTGTGGCCGGCGCTCGGCGCGCTCATCGTGCGCGAGAAGACGCGCTGGGCGATCGGGCTCGCGGTTCTGGTCATCATCGCCGAACTCTTCGCCGGCGTGCCGCTGGCGCTGGCGGCGACCGCGCTCGGCGCGCTGGCGTTCGCCGCCGCCATGGTCGACAAGCAGACGGCGGCGCGCTGGCTGGCGATCTCGGGCGCGGCGCTGTTCCTGATCGCGCCGATCGTCGCGCTCTTGGCCTACGCCGTCGTCACGATGACGCCGACCAGCCCCATCCTGCCGACGCTGGTCTGGGGTTCCTACATCGTGCACGACGGGTTCCGTTCCTTGATCGGCCACGGATTCGATGCGGCGCGCCTCGGCGTCGCCATGGGCTACCTGCCGCCGGCGACGCCGCGCTCGCTGCTGTTCGAGGCATGGTTCGAACTCGGCTTCGTCGGCGTCGCGGCGGCCGCGTTGCTCTGGGCGCAGATCGTGCGGCGCGCGGGGCGCGCGGGACCGACGCTCGCGCCCTTCCTGCTCGCGGGTTTGACCGCCGCCTATGTGATGAGCGCCTTCGGCCTGGGAGTCGCGCCGGTGTGGTGGGTGACGCTGCTTGCGCTTTCCGGCCTCGCCTTCGCGCTGCTGCAGCACGGCCACGGGCGGGCGCAGCGCCCGGTCATGTCGAATTTGCCGTCGGGGGACTAGCGGCCGGCGCCGCCTTGCGCCGTCCAGCGTCAGCCGGTTGGTCGGGCGATTGCGGATGTGACAGATTCGCGCGCGGGGATCGTTTCACCGACGCGTCATCCCGGCCGAAGCGAAGCGGAGAGGCGGGATCCAGCACTCCGGTCTTGCCTTCCGGATCCCGGACCGGCCTACGGCCGTCCGGGATGACCCGCTCAACCCTCCTCAGCCATTCCTGCCTCGCCTCAGCGCTTCTTGCGCGTCTTCGCCGCCGGCCGTTCTTCCGGCGGCGGTTCCGGCGGCAATATATGGGCCGCGATGGCCGACGAACGCGCTTCCGTGAACATCAGCGCGCAATAGCCATGTTCGGTCTCGCGCTGGTAGCTGCGGCACAATTCCTCGCGCCGCGAGGAAAAGGCGGCCTGCTCGTGCGCGATGCGCGAGACGAGCGCGCGGTCCTTGCCGGCCGACCTGATCCATTCCTTGAATTGCTCGCGCACCGTCTGTTCGGCGCGATGGCGCTCGCGCTCGATCTCCTTCGTGCGCTTCGGGCCGATCTCGCTCGCCGGCTGCCCCCAGAGGCCGGCGGGATCGACCCGGCAATCGGCCGCCTTGAATTCGCAGGCGCCGCCCTCGCGCACGACATTGACCGCGCCATTGAGAATATCGATTGCGAACGGACAGGCCGGCAGATCGATCTGGTAACGGGTGACGCCGGCCGGCTTCTCGGCCGGCGCAAGCGCGATCGGCTCGGATGACAGATCGACCTCGCAGCGCTCGCCGCCGCGCGAAATGAGATCGCCCGCGAGCTTGAGTTTGACCACCTGCAGATCCTTGCCCGACCGCGCGAACTGGATGACGCCCGCCGCGCCGTTCTGCATCAGCGGCCGGCCGATCACGGTCTCGTCCGCCGGAACCTTGGGCGGGGGCGGCGGCTTTTTCGGGCCGGGCTTCTTCACCGGCGCGCCGTCGGCCGGCGGTGCGACTGTTCCGGCCGGCGCGGGGTTGAAGGCGCCGGGCAGTTGCAACTGCGCGTGCGCCGGCGCCGCGAGGGCTGCCGCGCCGAGAAAGACAATGAAGAGGCGCAGCGTCCTAATGCTCTGAAAAATGATGTTCATCAAACCCGAGACCGCTCTCGCCCGAGAGTTCCAAGGCAGCACAAAACGCCGCAGCCCGCAAGACGCGCAGCGGCCTTGCCGGCGCTTGACCGGTTTCGCGCGCGGGCTCTACATGCTCTCCAAACGAACAAAATACGCAGCGAGGAGCGCGCCATGAACGTCCACACGACCAAGTCCGGCTTCCAGTGGGACGATCCCTTCCTTCTGAGCGACCAGTTGACCGAAGACGAGCGCATGATCCGCGACACGGCGCACGCCTATGCGCAGGAGAAGCTGTTTCCGCGCGTCGTCGACGCCTACCTCAACGAGCACACCGATCCCGCGATCTTCCGCGAGATGGGCGAACTCGGCCTCCTCGGCGTGACGATCCCCGAGGAATACGGCGGCGTCGGCGCGAGCTACGTCTCCTACGGCCTCGTCGCGCGCGAGGTCGAGGCGGTCGATTCCGGCTACCGCTCGATGATGAGCGTGCAATCCTCGCTGGTCATGTATCCGATCTTCACCTACGGCTCGGAAGAGCAGCGCAGGAAGTACCTGCCGAAGCTCGCGAGCGGCGAATTCATCGGCTGCTTCGGCCTCACCGAGCCGGACGCCGGCTCCGATCCCGCGGGCATGAAGACGCGCGCCGAAAAGGTTTCCGACGGCTATCGCCTCGTCGGCTCGAAGATGTGGATTTCCAATGCGCCGATCGCCGACGTCTTCGTCGTCTGGGCGAAGTCGGAGGCGCATGGCGGCGAAATCCGCGGCTTCGTGCTGGAGAAGGGCATGAAGGGCCTGTCGGCGCCGAAGATCGGCGGCAAGCTCTCGCTGCGCGCCTCGATCACCGGCGAGATCGTGATGGACGGCGTGGTCGTGCCGGAAAGCGCGCTCTTGCCGAACGTGTCGGGCCTCAAAGGTCCGTTCGGCTGCCTCAACCGCGCCCGCTACGGCATCTCGTGGGGCGCGATGGGCGCGGCGGAAGATTGCTGGAAGCGCGCGCGCAACTACACGCTCGACCGCAAGCAGTTCAAGCGGCCGCTCGCCGCCACGCAGCTCGTGCAGAAGAAGCTCGCTGACATGCAAACGGAGATCTCTCTTGGCCTGCAGGCCTCATTGCGCGTCGGCCGCCTCATGGACGAGCACCGCGAGGCGCCGGAGATGATCTCGATCGTCAAGCGCAACAATTGCGGCAAGGCGCTCGACATCGCGCGTCAGGCGCGCGACATGCACGGCGGCAACGGCATCCAGGTCGAGTACCATGTGATGCGCCACGCCCAGAACCTCGAGACGGTGAACACCTACGAAGGCACGCACGACGTGCATGCGCTGATCCTCGGCCGCGCGATCACGGGGCTGCAGGCGTTCTTCTGAGGGTCCGGGCGTCATTGCGAGAAGCGCAAGCGACGAAGCAATCGATCCATGCGGCTAATCCCGGCGGATGGATTGCTTCGCGGAGCCCGTGATCGGGCGCTGCGCGCGACCTGTTGGCTCGCAATGACGACCGCCGCCTATCCCACGGCCTTCTTGAAATTTTCTCCGGCCTTGTCCCAGTTCACCACGTTCCACCAGCCCTTGAGATAGTCGGCGCGGCGGTTCTGGTACTTGAGATAATAGGCGTGCTCCCAGACATCGACGCCGAGGATCGGCCTTGCGCCCAGCTCAAGCGGCGTGTCCTGATTGGCGGTGGAGATCACGTCGAGCTTCTTGTCCTTGACGACGAGCCAGGCCCAGCCGGAGCCGAAGCGCGCGAGGCCGGCGGCGTTGACCTTTTCCGAGACGCCCGCAAGGCCGCCCGTGGCGTCGATGGCGCTCTTCAGGTCGCCGGTCGGCTCCTTCGCGCCGCCGGGCGTCATCAACTCCCAGAAGAAGGCGTGGTTCCAGTGGCCGCCAACATTGTTGCGCACGCCCGCGCGCACCGCTTCCGGCGCCTTGGAGAGATCGGACAGGATCGCTTCGATCGGCGTCGTCGCCAGTTCCGGCCATTTGGCGACGAGGCCGTTGGCGTTCGCCACGTAGGCGGCGTGGTGGCGGTCGTGATGGATCATCATCGTGGTCGCATCGATGTGCGGCTCCAGCGCATCGTTGGCGTAGCCGAGCGGCGGCAGCGTAAAGGGGCCTTGCGGCGCAGCCGCCTGCGCAAGAACGCGCCCCGGCGCGACAGCCGCCAACGCCACGGCGCCGGACAGGAATTTCAGGCTTTCGCGTCTGTTCATTATCGCCCCCAACCCGCCCGCGCGGTCTCGCGAATTGGAGGATGCGGGCTTGGTAAGCGCAACTAACATTTGCGTTATCGCCTGCCGCGCGGCGCCTTGCTCAGCGCGGACGCCTTGTGCGCGGCGCGCCCGCCGCTCTTGTCGCTCTCCACGATATATTCGGGATTGTCCTTCGAGGCGGCGACCTCGTGTCGCCTGATTTTGGCGCGCGTCGTCTGCTTCTTCAACACCTTGCCGACGCTGCGGCCGCCCGATGATCTCCACGCAACCCTGTCTCCCACCTTGATCTTGTCAGACACGATTGCCTCCTGCCGGGGTAGTCGGGCTAGAATGCCGCGACCCAAGAACAATTCCCCAATCCCGGAAACGCTCCCAAAATGACCGAACCACTCGCCGGCATACGCGTCCTCGAACTCGCCCGCATTCTCGCCGGCCCCTGGGCCGGGCAATTGCTCGCCGATCTCGGCGCCGACGTCGTCAAGGTCGAGCGCGCGCGCGAAGGCGACGACACACGGCAATGGGGGCCGCCCTTCGTGGAGAGCGAGGACGGCGAAAAACTCGGCGCGGCCTATTTCTACGGCTGCAATCGCGGCAAGCGGTGCATCGAGGCGGATTTCGAGACGGAGGACGGCCGCGCGCTGGTGCGGCGGCTGGCCGCCAACGCCGATGTGGTGATCGAGAATTTCAAGGTCGGCGGCCTGAAGAAGTTCGGGCTGGACTACGAGGGCCTGAAAAAGGTCAGGCCCGACGTCATCTATTGCTCGATCACCGGCTTCGGCCAGACCGGCCCCTATGCGCCGCGCGCGGGCTACGACTTCCTGCTGCAGGGCATGGGCGGCATCATGCACGTCACCGGCCAGCCCGACGGGCCGCCGACCAAGGTCGGCATTTCCATCGTCGACATTTTCACCGGCATGTACGCCGCCAACGCCATTCAGGCCGCGCTCATCCGCCGCCAGAGGACGGGCGAAGGCGCCTATATCGATTGCGCGCTGATCGACAGCGTGACCGCCGTGCTCGGCTTCCAGGCGCTGAACTATTTCGTCGGCGGTACGGCGGGCAAGCGCATGGGCAACGCCCATCCCAACGTCACGCCCTACGACGTCTACAAGGTCGCGGACGGCGACATCATCATCGCCACCGCCAACAACGGCCAGTTCCGCAAGCTCGTGGCCGCGCTCGGCGCGCCCGAGATGGCCGACGATCCGCTGTTCGCCGAAATGCCCTCGCGCGCGGTCAATCGCAAGGCGATGGACGAGAAGCTGAACGCGCTGACCTCGAAGTTTTCTCGCGCCGAGCTGCTGCCGAAGCTCGACGCGATCGGTGTGCCGGCCGGGCCGATCAACACGATCCCGGATGTCTTCGCCGATCCGCAGGTGATCCATCGCGGAATGCGC
Source organism: Rhodoblastus sp. (assembly GCA_046349085.1). Lineage (GTDB taxonomy): Bacteria > Pseudomonadota > Alphaproteobacteria > Rhizobiales > Beijerinckiaceae > JAJXWB01. The sequence goes on along the minus strand of JAXMDA010000010.1, from coordinate 75,458 downwards.
ATCGACCGGCCCAATCCGAAGGCGAAAGGCGGCTCCACGCCCGGCCTGCGCTCGGCGATCATGATCGACGGCAAGGCCGCCGCCTCGCCGCGCCACGCGCCGGCACTGGGGGAACATACGGCGGAAGTGCTGGCGGATCCGAGGTGGGGTGGCGGCAAGTGAAACCCCACTCCAACCTGCGCACCGGCGGCCAGATCCTCGTCGACCAGCTCGCCATCCAGGGCGTGCAACACGTGTTCTGCGTGCCCGGCGAATCCTATCTCGCGGTGCTGGACGCGCTGCACGATTCATCCGTCGAGATCACCGTGTGCCGGCAGGAGACGGGCGCGGCGCTCGCGGCGGAAGCGACAGCGCGGCTGACGGGCCGACCCGGCGTGGCCTTCGTCACGCGCGGACCCGGCGCGACCAACGCCGCGCACGCGATCCACATCGCGGAGCATGATTCCACGCCGCTCATCCTGTTCGTCGGCCAGATCGAGCGCGCGATGCGCGCGCGCGGCGCGTTTCAGGAGATGGACTTCAAGGCCTTCTTCGGATCGACGGCGAAATGGGTGGCCGAGATCGACGATCCCGCGCGCATTCCGGAAATCGTCTCGCGCGCCTTTCACGTCGCCATGCAGGGCCGCCCCGGTCCGGTGGTGATTTCGCTGCCGGAAGACATGCTGGTGGAAACGGCGGAGGCCGTCGATTGCGTGCGCGTCGAGCCCGCGCCGACATGGCCGGGCCTGACGCAGATGGCGGAACTGCAGAAGCTCCTGTGGGGCGCCAAGGCGCCGATCGCCATTCTCGGCGGCCCCGGCTGGAGCGCGAAGGCGGTCGACAGTTTCGTGCGCTTTGCCGAACGGTTCGACCTGCCCGTCGCGACCTCGTTCCGCCGCGCCATGCTGTTTCCGAACGCGCATCGCAATTTCGCGGGCGAGCTCGGCATCGGCCCCAATCCGAAACTGCTCACGCGCGTGAAGGAAGCCGATCTCGTGCTGCTGGTGAACGGCCGCATGGCGGAAATGCCGTCGCAGAGCTACACGCTGTTCGAAATTCCCGTCCCGCGCCAGACCTTCGTGCATGTGCATGCCGACGCCAACGAACTCGGGCGCGTCTATCATCCCACGCTCGCGATCAACGCGACGCCGCAGGCGTTTTGCGCGCAACTGGAAAGCGTGCAGCCGCCGAATGCGCTGGCATGGGCGGGCGCGGCGCAGGCGGCGCATGACGACTATCTGGCCTGGACGGAAAGCGCGCCGGAAATTCCCGGCGCCATGCAGTTCGGACGGGCGCTCACGCAATTGCGCGAAAAGCTCGGCGACGATTTCATCGTCACGTCGGGCGCAGGCAATTACAACACGTTCGTCGGCCGCTTCCTGCGCATTCCCAGATTCGGTTCGCAGCTTGCGACGACGTCAGGTTCGATGGGCTATGGCGTGCCGGCCGCCGTCGGCGCCAAGCGCGCCCTTCCGCAAAAGACCGTCGTCAGCTTCGCCGGCGACGGCTGCTTCCTGATGAACGGGCAGGAATTCGCCACCGCCGTGCAATACGATCTCGCCATCGTCTTCGTCGTCGTCGACAACGGCATGTACGGCACGATCCGGATGCATCAGGAGCGTGAATATCCGGGACGCATCAGCGGCACGGTCTTGAAGAACCCAAACTTTGCCGACTATGCCCGCGCCTTCGGCGGGCATGGGGAGTTCGTGGACAGGACCGACGACTTCATGCCGGCGTTCGAACGCTGCACGGCGTCAGGCAAGCCGTCGATCATTCACGTGAAGATCGATCCGGACGCGATCACGCCGGCGACGACGCTGACGAAGATCAGGGAAGCCGCGCTGGCCAAACGATGATCAGAGCCGGGATCGCCGGCCTCCGGCCGGCGGTCCCAGCTACTTCCGCACCACCGTCGCGAAAATCTTCTGCGCGACCTTCCATGTCCCTTCCGCCTTCGCGAAGACGAGATAGTCGGTGAAATAGGCCGGCGGGAGCTGGCACTTCACTTTCACCATCGCCGTATCCGGTCCGGACTGGTCGAACGACAGGATGGCGTCGTCGCGCGCGGAGCCCTTGGATTTCGCCGACTCGCGCTTGCGCACGTTGTCGAGCCATTGGTCGCGCGACCAGACGACGAGCTTGCCCTCCTGCACGAAGGTCAGTTCGCTGGTCGGATGAAACACCGAGGCGAGCTTGTCGGCGTCGCCCTCGTAGAGCCCGTCGAAATAGGTCTGCACGGCGTGTTCGACTGCGGCCTTGTCGGTCGACATTGTTTTCCTCCCCTTGTTCCCCTGTCATGCCCGCGCAAGCGGGCATCCAGAGCGTTTCCGGCTGCTGGATTCCCGATCGCGCTGCGCGTCGGGAATGACATTTGCGTTTTACGCCGCCTCTTCCAGCTTCTTCGACACCATTTCGCGCAAAGCCGTCAGATCCTTGGCGAAGAGGCGGATGCCGTCGGACAGTTTTTCCGTCGCCATTCTGTCTTCGTTGAGCAGCCAGCGGAAGCTCTTTTCGTCAAGATTCATCTTCGCGGGCGCTGCGCCCGGCTTGTCGGGCGAGAGCTTGCGTTCGAGCCTGCCGTTGTCCTTGGACAATTCCTCGAGCAGGTTCGGCGAGATCGTCAGGCGGTCGCAGCCGGCCAGGGCCTCGGTCTCGCCGGCGTTGCGGAAGGAGGCGCCCATCACCACGGTCTTGACGCCATATGTCTTGTAATAGGCGTAGATCTGGCGAACCGAGAGCACGCCGGGATCGGTCTCGCTCGTGTAGTCCTTGCCCGTCGAAGCCTTGAACCAGTCGAGAATGCGGCCGACGAAGGGCGAGATGAGGAAGGCGCCCGCGTCCGCCGCGGCCGCCGCCTGCGCGAGCGAGAACATCAGCGTCATGTTGCAGTCGATCTTTTCCTTCTGCAGCACGCGCGCCGCCTCGATGCCCTCCCAGGTCGAAGCGAGCTTGATGAGGATGCGCTCGCGGCCGACGCCGCGCGCCTCGTAATCGGCGATGAGCGCGCGCGCCTTGTCGATCATGGCGGCGCGGTCGAAGGACAGGTCCGCGTCCACTTCGGTCGAGACGCGGCCGGGCACGATCTTCGACAATTCCGTGCCGAAGTTGATCGCGAGCCGGTCGGTGATGCGGCTCGATACGCCGTTGTGGCTGCGGCCCCAGACGATCGCCTCTTCAACGAGGTGCCTGTATTGCGGCATGCCCGCCGCCTTCAGGATCAGCGTCGGGTTGGTGGTGCAATCCGTCGCGCCGAAGGCGCGAATGGATTCCATGTCGCCGGTGTCGGCGACGATGGTCGTCATGGTTTTGAGTTGTTCGAGCTTGGAGGTCATGCGGGGCTCCTTCGAGCGGATCATATCAGATGAACTGACGCGCGAGGCGATGGGTGAGATCGCTCATGAAATCGTGCACCAGCCTCACCCGGGCAAGATCGCGCACGTCATCGTGCGTCACGATCCAGTAGGTGCGCGTCACGCGCTTTTCCGGCAAAACGCGCACGAGGTCGGGAAGGTTGCGGACAGCGTAGTCGTGCAGCACGCCTATGCCCGAGCCCGCCCGCACGGCCTCGATCTGGCCGAGCATCCCAGCGCATTCGAATTTCGGATTTTCGGCAAGACCGAACTCGCCGAGATAATCGAGCGCAGGCGAGAACAGAAGGTCCGGCACGTAGGCGACGACGCGCGCGCCCGCAAGATCGCCCCTGGCGATCGCCGGCCGGCTTTCGAGGAAGGCGCGGGACGCGTACAGGCTCAGGCTGTAGTCGGTCAGCTTCTTCACCGTCAGCCGGCCCTCGACCGGGCGGTCGATGGTCACGGCAATGTCGGCCTCGCGCTTGGCGAGCGAGAAGGCGCGCGGCAGCGGCACGAGCTGCACGTTGAGGCCGGGATGCTCGTCCATCAGCGAGCCGAGATGACGGGCGAGCACGAAGGTGCCGAAGCCGTCGGGCGCGCCGACGCGCACATTGCCTGACACCGCCACGTCCGCGCCCGAGAGAGCGGCCTGGGCGCGCAGCATTTCCGTCTCGATGCGCTCGGCTGCGCCCAGGAAAGTCTCGCCGGTCGCGGTCAGCGCGCAGCCGTTGGTGCGCCGCTCGATCAGCTTGACGCCCAGCGCGCTTTCCAGGGTTGCGATGCGGCGGCTGACGGTCGCATGATCGAGGCCGAGCTTGCGGGCGGCGCCGAGCATCTGCCCGGTGCGGGCGACGGCAAGGAAGATGCGGGCGTTGTCCCAGTCGAGCATGGTGAAGATGTGCACAGCGGTTGCGCGATATCGCCAATTGATATGCGAAAAATCGTGAACGATAAAGGGCGGCGAAAACGGACGTACAGTCCCGCCACCTCATCCTGAGGAGGCGGCGCAGCCGCCGTCTCGAAGGATGGCCGTAATCCCATGCTTCGAGACGCGCCCTGCGGACGCTCCTCAGCATGAGGCGCGTAGGGTTCCAGATCGACTGCGAGGAGAGGACCATGGCCAAGGAATTGACCCATTTCATCGGCGGCAAGCACGTCAAGGGAACGTCGGGCCGCTTCACCGACGCCTATCAGCCGATGACCGGCGAAGTGATCTCCCGCGTGCCGCTCGCCTCCAAGGCCGAAGTGCGCGCCGCGGTCGAGAACGCCAAGGCCGCGCAGGTCGCCTGGGGCGCGACCAACCCGCAGCGCCGCGCGCGCGTGCTGATGAAGTTCCTCGATCTGGTCGCCCGTGACATGGAGCCGCTGGCCGAGCTGCTGGCGCGCGAGCATGGCAAGACCATTCCGGACGCGAAGGGCGACATCCAGCGCGGCGTCGAGGTCATCGAATTTTCCTGCGGCGTCCCGCACCTGATGAAGGGCGAGTACACGGACGGCGCGGGCCCGGGCATCGACATCTATTCGATGCGCCAGCCGCTCGGCGTCGTCGCCGGCATCACGCCGTTCAACTTCCCGGCGATGATCCCGATGTGGAAATTCGGCCCGGCGATCGCCTGCGGCAACGCCTTCATCCTCAAGCCGTCCGAGCGCGACGTCGGCGTGCCGCTGCGCCTCGCCGAGCTGATGATCGAGGCGGGCCTGCCAGCCGGCATCCTCAACGTCGTCAACGGCGACAAGGAAGCCGTGGACGCGATCCTCGACGACCGCGACGTCAAGGCGGTCGGCTTCGTCGGCTCCACGCCGATCGCCGAATACGTCTACACGCGCGGCTGCGCGGCCGGTAAGCGCGTGCAGTGCTTCGGCGGCGCCAAGAACCACATGGTCATCATGCCCGACGCCGATCTCGACCAGGCCGTCGATGCGCTGATCGGCGCGGGCTACGGCTCGGCCGGCGAGCGCTGCATGGCGATCTCCGCCGCGGTGCCCGTCGGCAAGGGCACGGCCGACGCGCTGATGGAGCGCCTCATCCCGCGCGTGGAATCGCTGAAGATCGGCCCCTCGACCGATCTTTCGGCCGATTACGGGCCGCTGGTGACGGCGGAAGCCCTGCAGCGCGTGAAGAACTACGTCGACATCGGCGTGAAGGAAGGGGCCAAGCTCGTCGTCGACGGCCGCGACTTCAAGATGCAGGGCTACGAGAACGGCTATTACATGGGCGGCTGCCTGTTCGACGACGTCACCAAGGACATGCGCATCTACAAGGAAGAGATTTTCGGGCCGGTGCTGTCGGTGGTGCGCGCGGGCGGCTACGAGGAGGCGCTCTCCCTCGTCAACGATCACGAATACGGCAACGGCGTCGCGATCTTCACCCGCGACGGCGACGCGGCGCGCGACTTCGCCTCGCGCTGCCAGATCGGCATGGTCGGCGTCAACGTGCCGATCCCGGTGCCGATCGCCTATTACACCTTCGGCGGCTGGAAGCGTTCCGGCTTCGGCGATCTCAACCAGCACGGCCCGGATGCGATCCGCTTCTACACCAAGACGAAGACGGTCACGTCCCGCTGGCCCTCGGGCGTCAAGGACGGCGCGAGCTTCGTCATCCCGACGATGAACTGATCGCCGCTCAATGCATGATTGCGTCCCGCTGACGCAATCTCGCCAGAACCGAAACCCGGTGCGATGCTGATCCATCGCATCGGGTTTTTCATGATCGGTTCTGTTCCGGATTTCTTGGGCGCGACGGCATGAGCGTCTCCTCGCCCTCGCGCGCGAAAATCGTCGCGCGCATCGGCGTCGCGCAGCTCATCGGCTATGGCGGCACCTACTACCTGCCGGCGATCCTCGCCGCGCCGATCGGCCGCGACCTCGGGCTCTCGCCGAACTGGACTTTCGCGGGACTGTCGGTTGCGCTCGTCGTGTCGAGCTTCATCGGGCCCGCGGTCGGGCGCCATGTCGACCAGGGCGGCGGGCGCGGCGCGCTGGTCGCGGCCAATATCGCCTTCGCGGTCGGACTGGCGCTGCTCGGCCTGGCGCAGGGACTGGCCGTCCTGGTCGCGGCCTGGCTCATCATGGGGCTCGGCTGCGGCCTCGGCTATTACGAGACGGCCTTCGCCGCGCTCACCCGGCTCTACGGCGCCTCGGCGCGGAAACTCATTTCCGGCGTCACGCTGATTGCAGGCTTCACCTCCACCATCTCCTGGCCGCTGATGGCCTGGCTCGAGGGCGAGATCGGCTGGCGCGGCGTCTGCTTCTTCTGGGTCGCCGCCAATCTGCTGATCGCGCTGCCGCTCAATCTGATGCTGCCGGACGCCGCGCCGGCGCCGGCGCGCGACGCTGCGCCGGGCGACGAGGGCGAAGCCGCGCGTGTCGTCGACGCGACGCTGGAGCGCCGCGCGATGACCGCCATCGGCCTGATGTTCACGGCGACCGCCATCGTCAGTTCCGGGCTGTCGGCGATCATGCCGCAATTGCTCGGGCAATTCGGCGTGTCGCAGACCGCCGCCATCGCCGCTTCCGCGCTGATCGGGCCGGCGCAGGTCGCCGGGCGGCTGGCGGAAATGGGCTGGCTCAGCCGCTACCACCCCCTCCAGTCGGCGCGGCTCGCGACGATGTTCCTGCCCATCGGCACGGGCGCGTTCTTCGCAGGCGGGGCGGCGTTCGCCATCCCCTTCACCATGCTCTACGGGCTCGGCAACGGCATCCTGACCATCGCGCGCGGCGCCCTGCCGCTCGCGATCTTCGGGCCGGCGGGCTACGGCCGGCGCGTCGGCCTGCTCGCTGCGCCGTCGCGGATCGCGGCGGCGATCGCGCCGGTGTCGGTCGGGCTGCTGTTCGACGCTTCCGCCACGGCGGGCCTCCTCGCCATGGCGGTCTGCAACATGATCGGCCTGGCCGCGCTGTTCATCATTTCAGCGCGGCCGCGCGATTGAATCGCCGCGCTCAGCCCCTGCCCGCGACCTGATGATAGACCCAGAGCACGACGACCGCGCCGACGACGGAGACAATCAGGCTGTAGATATTGAGGCCGGTGACGCCCGCCGCGCCGAAGAAATTGAAGATGAAGCCGCCGACGACCGCGCCGATGACGCCGAGCGCGACGTCGAGCAGGAATCCCTGTCCGCTCTTGTTGACGATCTTCGATCCGATGAAGCCGGCGATGAGGCCCAGGATGATCCATGCGATGATCGACATGCGCTTTCTCCAACCCGACCGGCGCACGAGCGCTCCGGCTCGTTGCGGAATGTCGTGACACTTTCGCCAAAACGCAAGTGACGAAGGAGTGTGCGGCGGCAGACTTGTATTGGCCATGATCCGGCACGACATTACCCGCGCGGCGGCGGCCAGGCCGCGAGGACGATCTTGGGGGACTTCTCGCGTCGCAATGCGAAGACCGCGTTGCGGCCTCGACGAAACAGGGAGAGTGCTATGGGTTTCTTCGACGACGCCGTGCAGGATGCAGTGCCGGGCGGCAGCCTCGCCAAGCCGATCGCCATCGCCATCGGCGCGCTTCTGCTCAAGAACATGTTGAGCCGCAAGTCCGAGCCGGAGCCGGCGCCGGCCCCTGCGCCCTCGCCGTCCCTGCCGCCGCTCGGCGGCGACGGCGGCGGCGGCCTGATCGGCGGGCTCGGCGATCTCGTTTCCAAATTCGAGAAGGCGGGCCAGGGCGGCACGATCGGCTCGTGGATCGGCACGGGGCAGAACCAGCCGATCCAGCCGGGCCAGCTCGGCTCGACGCTCGGCCAGACGACGATCAGCGATCTGGCGCGCGCCGCCGGCGTCAGCGAGCAGGATCTGCTCGCGGGCCTCGCGCAGGCGCTGCCCGGCGTGATCGACAAGCTGACCCCGCGCGGCCGCCTCCCGACGGCCGAGGAATTGTCGGCGCGCTGAAGAGCGCGACATCGAACGATTCGCATCCGGCGGCGCGAGCCGCCGGATTTTCCTTTTCTCTGGACGGCGTTACGCGGCGCGCGCTGTGGATGCGGGCGGCGCGAGCAGGCCGGCTGCGGTCAGCACCAGCGCCTTGGTGTAATCCTTCGCGCGCGCCGGCGAACGACGAAAACGCGCGACGATGACCTCCGCGATCTCGTCGATCACGGCCTCGTCGCCGTCGCGGATGATCTCGGCCTGCAGGCCGGCGTTTCGCATGAGGAGCGCCAGATCGCGACGGCTGGCGGCGGCGCCGTGCGGCAGATTGGAGAGAGCGCAGCGCCAGGCGCGCCAGTGCAGGTCGGCGAGCGCCTTGCCGGAGGCGGGTTCGCGCGCGGCGGCGTTCCAGAAAACCGTCAGGCGATCGCGCGCGAGCGGCTCCGCCCATAGCAGGATATCGGCGGCAAGCCTGGCATTGTCGAGTTGCACGATGTGGGGGTCCGTCGGCGCAGATCGGATGAAGCGAACGGGCGTCTGATACCACAGCTTCGACAGCATTCCGCAGCGTCAAAAAAATTTTTGGTGCGGCCTTTTTGCGCGGGCGAAACGCAAAGAAAAAAGCCGCCGCGCAATGCGCGGCGGCTTTGAAATTTCGAAAAGCGTATCGCTTATTCGGCAGCGATGCGAACGATGGGCGCCGCGTCCTTCACCTTCTCGTCGACGTGCGGCTCGAACTTCACGAAGTTCTCGCGGAACATGGCGACGAGCTTCTTCGCGGTCTCGACGAATTCGCCCTTCGACTGCCAGGTCTTGACGGGATCGAGGATGTGCGGCTCGACGCCCGGCACCGAGGTCGGCACGGCCAGACCGAAATAGGGATCGGTGCGGAAGTGCTCCTTCGACAGCGAACCGTCGAGGGCGGCGCGCAGCAAGCGGCGCGTGACGCGAATCGGCATGCGGCGGCCGACGCCGTACTTGCCGCCGGTCCAGCCGGTGTTGACCAGCCAGCAGTCGACGTGATGGCGCGCGATGAGGTCGCGCAGCAGGTTGCCGTAGACCGAGGGATGACGCGGCATGAAGGGCGCGCCGAAGCAGGTCGAGAAGGTCGCCTGCGGCTCGGTGACGCCCTTTTCCGTGCCCGCCACCTTGGCGGTGTAGCCCGAGAGGAAGTGATACATGGCCTGGCTCGGATCGAGCTTGGCGATCGGCGGCAGGACGCCGAAGGCGTCGCAGGTCAGCATCACGATGTTCTTCGGGTGCGGCGCACGGCCGATCGCCGAAGCATTCGGGATGAAGTCGAGCGGATAGGCGATGCGGGTGTTTTCCGTCTTCGAACCGTCGTCGAAATCGGGAACGCGGGTGATCGGGTCGAGCACCACGTTCTCCATCACCGTGCCGAAGCGCTTGGTGGTGGCGAAGATTTCGGGCTCGGCCTCTTCGGACAGCTTGATCGCCTTGGCGTAGCAGCCGCCCTCGAAGTTGAACACGCCGTCCTTCGACCAGCCGTGCTCGTCGTCGCCGAGCAGCGTGCGCTCGGGGTCGGCCGAGAGCGTCGTCTTGCCGGTGCCCGACAGGCCGAAGAACACGGCCGTGTCGACGTTGTCGCCGACGTTGGCCGAGCAGTGCATCGGCATGACGTTGTGCGCGGGCAGGACGAAGTTGAGATAGGTGAACACCGACTTCTTCATCTCACCGGCGTAGCTGGTGCCGCCGATGAGCACGATCTTGCGGGAGAAATCGACGGCGATGACCGTCTCGCTGCGGCAGCCGTGGCGCTTGGGATCGGCGCGGAACGAGGGCAGGTCGACGATGGTCAGTTCCGGCACGAAGGAGGCGAGGTCGCCGCGGTCGGGACGGATCAGCATGGTGCGGATGAACAGCGAGTGCCAGGCGTATTCGGTGAACACCCGCGTCTTCACGCGGAAGGTCTGGTCGGCGCCGCCATAGAGGTCCTGCGCGAAGAGCTCCCTGCCCTTGGCGTGCGCGAGGAAGTCGGCGAGCAGCGTGTCGAAGTTTTCCTTCGTCATCTTGCCGTTGTTGTCCCACCACACGGCGTCATGGGTGAGCGCGTCGTCGACGACGAACTTGTCCTTGGGCGAGCGGCCGGTGTGCTGGCCGGTCTCGGCGACCAGCGCGCCGCCGCGGGCGAGAATCGCCTCGCGACGCTGCATCGATTCCTCATAGAGGAACGGCGCTTCGAAATTGTAGGCGACCTGCTTGAGGTCGGTGAAGCCGAATTTGTCCGCGCCATAAGCGGGATTGAAATCGCCCAGTTGTTTCATGCGTTTCTCCCGATCGGTCGGGGCCGTTCCCTATCTGGAATCGCGGTCCGGACGCATCGTGTCACATCAGTGAAAGTGGCGCGACGTTTAGTGCGCGCGCGCCCTCAGGGCAAGACGCCCAAAGGCCTATTAGGCGGACAATATCAATAGCCGGTTACATTGGCGATGAGGATTGCGATCCGGCGGCGCGCGCCTGCCGCGCCAGCGCGACTAGAATGCCACGCAGCGCGTCTGCTGTTGCGATGCGGGAAGGAAAGGCGATTCGCGAAGTCCGGTCGCCGGCCGCCAGATCGAGACCCTCGGGATCGAGGCCCGTGGCATGCCAGCGCGCCTCCGGCTGGCCGTCGAGTTTCGCGGCATAGAGTCGCAGCGCATCGGCATGGTCGGCGTTGAGATGGCCAAGCGCGCTTTCCTCGGCGGCGATCAGATCGTCGGCGCCAGCGAGGTCGGCGAGAATCGTCGCGGGCTCGAAATCCGCGGCGCGCGCAAAGCCGCCGTTGAGATGAAAGCCGGTCGGCGTCATGCGCCAGAACGAGAAGTCCGCGAAATCCGCATAGAGCGCGGACTTGGGGTGGCGCGCCAGAAAGCGGGCGCGCAACGCCGGATCGGCGTCGCGGGCGAGGCGCCCGGAAACCGTGAGGCGGGGATGGGCGAGCGGGTCGCCCTTGCCGGTCTGGGCGAGCAGGATGGAAGCCTGCGGTCGCTCCTCGAGGTTGCGGGTATGGGTCGCCAGTTTCGACATCAGCAGGATGGGCGCGCCGTCGTGCGCGGTCGCGACGTTGACCAGCGTGGCGAAGGGAAAACCCTGCCCGTCCAGCGTCGCCAGCGCGCCCGCGCGGATGGCGCGCAACAGGCGCTTGGCCTCGCCGACGGCGTCGTATTGCGGCTGCGCCGTGGCGGGAATGTCGGGCTTTTCAGGGGTTTCGGCAGGCAAGGTCTCGATTTCCGGCGGTATGACGCATATATTCGCTGGACTGTCGCATTTTGGCCGGAAACGGCCAAGACATTCCGCCCGCGCGCCGCAGGCCGGCGCCATTCAGGCCGCATTCACTCCCGGCGGCCCAGATTTTCCCGGGCGCTACGCTGCGAACTGCACGCAGTTCCGCCGCGCCGCCGCCCCAACGACCGAGGATTTCACGCTTCATGCCGACCATCGCTCTCGTCGACGACGATCGCAACATCCTGACTTCCGTCTCCATTGCCCTGGAAGGGGAAGGCTATCGCGTCCAGACCTACACCGACGGCGCAACGGCGCTCGACGGGCTGCGGACCAATCCGCCGGACCTCGCCATTTTCGACATCAAGATGCCGCGCATGGACGGCATGGAGCTGCTGCGCCGCCTGCGCCAGAAGTCCGACCTTCCCGTGATCTTCCTGACGTCGAAGGACGAGGAGATCGACGAATTGTTCGGCCTGAAGATGGGCGCGGACGATTTCATCCGCAAACCCTTCTCCCAGCGCCTGCTGGTGGAGCGCGTGAAGGCGATCCTGCGCCGCTCGAGCCCGAAGGAGGCCGCCACGCAGAAGGAGCAGGAGGTCAAGCTGCTCGAACGCGGCGCGCTGCGCATGGACCCGGAGCGCCACACCTGCACCTGGAACGGCCAGCCGGTGACGCTGACCGTGACGGAATTCCTGATCCTGCAGGCGCTCGCCACCCGCCCGGGCGTGGTCAAGAGCCGCAACGCCCTGATGGACGCCGCCTACGACGATCAGGTCTATGTCGACGACCGCACGATCGACAGCCACATCAAGCGCCTGCGCAAGAAGTTCAAGGCGGTAGACGACGATTTCGAGATGATCGAAACCCTCTACGGCGTCGGCTATCGCTTCAAGGAAGCCTGAAACGCCCCGAAAAAGCTGGAATCTCCCGGACTGATGGAGCCGAATGAGCGTCGAGGCGCATAGCGAACCGGTCGTGCGGCCGATCCGACGGCTGAAGCGGCTCGTGCGTGTGCGCCAGTTGTGGCGCGCCACGCTGACGCGCTTCTCCTCGTCGCTGACGCGCCGCATCATCGTCCTCAACCTCGGCGGCCTGTTCGCGCTGCTGCTCGGCTTTCTCTACCTCAACCAGTTTCGCGCCGGCCTGATCGACGCGCGGCTGCAGAGCCTGCAGAGCCAGGGCGAGATCATCGCCGCCGCCATCGCCTCGTCGGCGACGGTGGAGACGGATTCGATCGCCATCGATCCGGAGAAGCTGCTGCAGCTCGCGCCCGGCCAGAGCTACGGCCCCTCGGACGAAGCCTCGCCCAGCCTCGAATTCTCGATCAATCCCGACCGCATCGGGCCGCTGCTGCATCGCCTGGTTTCGCCGACGCGCACACGCGCGCGCGTCTACGACCGCGACGGCTACATGCTGCTGGATTCGCGCTCGCTCACCAGCCGCTCGCTGATCGTGCCGTCCGACCTGCCGCCGGTCGGCGGGGCGCCGAGCTTCCTGGAGAGCCTGTGGGCGCAGTTCAAGCGCCTTTATGGGCCGAGCAACCAGTCGAACGAGATCGAATCGACGGCCGGCGACGGTCGCGCCCTGCCCGAGGTCGCGCGCGCGCTGTCGGGAACCGCCGGGTCGGTCGTGCGCGTCAACGACCGCGGCGAAACGGTCGTCTCCGTCGCGGTGCCGATCCAGCGCTTTCGCGCGGTGCGCGGCGCGCTGCTGCTGTCGACGCAAGGCGCCGACATCGACAAGATCATCGCCTCCGAGCGCTGGGCGATCGTGCGCATCTTCCTCGTGTCGGCGAGCGTGATGCTGCTGCTGTCGATGTTCTTCGCCGGCACGATCGCCGAACCGATCCGCAGGCTGGCGGAAGCCGCCGAGCGCGTGCGCCGCGGCGGGAAGGCGCGCCACGAGATTCCGGACTTCTCCGACCGCCCGGACGAGATCGGCCATCTGTCCGCGGCCTTGCGCGACATGACCGGCGCGCTCTACCTGCGCATCGAGGCGATCGAGAGTTTCGCCGCCGACGTCGCGCACGAACTGAAGAACCCCCTGACCTCGCTGCGCAGCGCCGTCGAAACGCTGCCCATCGCGAAAACCGACGATTCGCGCCGCCGCCTGCTGGAGGTCATCGAGCACGACGTGCGTCGCCTCGACCGTCTGATCAGCGACATTTCCGACGCCTCGCGGCTCGACGCCGAACTCGCCCGCTTCGACATGGCGGAGGTCGACCTGTCGGCCGTGCTGCAGGCGGTGGTGGGCGTGGCGCAGAGCGTCGACCGCGGCGACGGCGTGCGGGTCGAGTTCGACCTGGCGCGCGCCCCGGCGCTGGAGAACGGCCGCAGGCCCTGGCGCGTGCTCGGCCACGATTCCCGCCTTGGCCAGGTGTTCAACAATCTGATCGACAACGCCCGCTCCTTCTCCGAACCCGGCGGCGTCGTGCGCGTCAGCCTCAAGCCGGCGCGCGGGACGGGCGCCAACGGCGGGCGCGAGGGCTATGAGGCCATTGTCGACGACGACGGGCCCGGCATTCCCGCGCACGCCTTCGAGCGCATCTTCGAACGCTTCTACACCGACCGCCCGAACCAGGGCTTCGGCCAGAATTCCGGGCTCGGCCTGTCGATCTCCCGGCAGATCGTGGAAGCCCACAACGGCCGTATCCGCGCCATGAACCGGACCGATCCGAAAGACCCCGAACGCCCGCTGGGGGCGCGCTTCACCGTCTGGCTGCCGGCCGCGCCATGAACAAGGCCGAGGGCGGGGCGGCGACGGCCACGATCCACGGCGTCGCCGTGGCGGTCGGCAGCGCCGGCGTGCTGCTGCGCGGCAGATCGGCGGCGGGAAAAAGCCGTCTGGCGGAAGAACTTGCCGAGGAGGCCCGCCGTCGCGGCTGGTTCGGCCGGCTGGTCGCAGACGACCGCGTCCGAATTGTCGCCCACGGTAACAGGCTCGTGCTTTCGCCGCACAAGGCGATCGCGGGACGCATCGAGCGGCGCGGCCAGGGGATTTTTCCGGTCGATCACGAAGCCGCTGTGGTGCTGCGGCTGGTCGTCGATCTGGTCGACCGCAACCGGGAAAGCGATCATCCGCCGCGAATGCCGGGCTCCGCCGACAAGATCGCGGTCATCGAGGGCGTCGAGACCCCGCGGCTCGCGCTCGCCATCGGCGAGGCGGGTGCGGCGCAGGCGATTCTGGAGCTTATCAACCAAATAGGCGCCTAAATTCGTAGCCTCGGCGCGCATTTCACTTGCCAAGCGCGCCGCAACGCACAAAATGGCCGCCCCGCTGCACGGGCGATCGTGCGGCCCGGGGTCGTCGCGGCCCCGTGCGGCCCGCGCGATCGTTTCAGGAGCTTCTGAGCGCGCTTCATGCGAATGACCCGTTTGCACTCTTGCGCAACGCATTCACGAGGCGGGCTGGACCGCGACAGGATAATCAACCAATTCCGGAAAGCCCGCGGACGCCTGCGTCGCGCGATCGGCTCCGGCGGCGGCGAATGAACGGTTGCATCTGATGATCGGCATGGTCCTCGTGACCCATGGTTGCCTGGCTACGGAGTTTCGCGCGGCGCTCGAGCATGTCGTCGGGCCGCAGAAGCAATTGGCCACGATCACCATCGGCCCGGAAGACGACATGGAGAAGCGGCGCGCCGACATCATGGCGGCGGTCAATTCCGTCGAATCCGGCCAGGGCGTGATCCTGCTCACCGACATGTTCGGCGGCACCCCGTCCAATCTCGCGATCTCCGTGATGAACGGCGCCAAGGTGGAGGTCGTCGCCGGCATCAACCTGCCGATGCTGATCAAGCTCGCCTCGGTGCGCGACCACAGCAATCTCGAAACGGCGGCGGCGCAGGCGCAGGACGCCGGCCGCAAGTACATTCAAATCGCCAGCCGTGTTCTGAGCGGAAAGTGACGATGGACGGATCTGGTCAGGACGAGGATTGCTCGGGCGTCGCCAATTTCCCCGAGGGCGCGATCGTGCGCGACATGCCCATCGTCAACAAGAAGGGGCTGCACGCGCGCGCCACTGCGAAATTCGTGCAATGCGTCGAGAATTTCGACTGCGACGTCTTCGTATCGCGTTGCGGCGAGACGGTCGGCGGCACGTCGATCATGGGCATCCTGACGCTGGGCGCGGGCATCGGCACGACGATTACGGTCGCCGCCACCGGCGCGCAGGCGGAGCAGGCGATCGAGGCGATCACGACGCTGGTCGCCAACCGTTTCGGCGAGGACGAATAGAGCCTTCAGGGCATTTTGCTTGGCCGGAACGAGCCTGAAGGCTCGCGGTCCAGGCACGGCGCTCATTCATCAAGCGACCTTGCCCGACGAGATCGACACGGCGACGTCGATCTCCGGCAAGGCGCCGGACAGCTTCTCCGGCCTGCCGAAAAGATAGCCCTGCATCAGCCTCACGCCGGCGGCGCGCAGCGCCTGATATTGCTCGTAGGTCTCGACGCCCTCGGCCGTCACCTCGATGTCGTAGGCGCAGGCGAGCTGGATGGTCGCGGCCACGATCGCGGCCGAGCCGGCGTCGCGCGGCGCGTCGGTGACGAAGGAGCGGTCGATCTTCAGCCGGTCGAACGGAAAGCGCTTCAGATAGCTCATCGACGCAAAGCCAGTGCCGAAATCGTCGAGCGCGATGGAGACGCCGCTTTGGCGCAGCTTGCGCAGCGCGACGAGATCGTCGCCCCGGTCCTGCAACAGGACCGACTCGGTGATCTCCAGTTCGAGACGCTCGTGCGCGAGGCCCGTTTCCTCCAGCGCATCCAGCACGACGCCGGCGAAATCGCCATTGGCGAGCTGCAGCGGCGAGACGTTGACCGCCACGCCGACATGCGCGGGCCAGGCGATGGCGTCGGCGCAGGCGCGCTTCAGCACCCAGCGCCCGAGGTCGCCGATCTGCCGCGTCTCCTCGGCGAGCTTGACGAAGCGCAACGGTGAAATGGGCCCGAGCTGCGGATGGCGCCAGCGCAGTAGCGCCTCCATGTAGCGGATTTCGAGCGTGTCGGCGTCGACAACGGGCTGGTAGGCGAGTTCGAGCGCGTCTTCAGCGATCGCCCTGGCGAGGTCTGCGGCGAGCGCGCGCTGCGTCAGCGCTTCGAGCTCCATATGCGGTTCGAACATGCGGCACACGCCCGCGCCCGCGGCCTTGGCGGCGTAGAGCGCGAGATCGGCGCGGCGCAGCATGTCGTCGGTCGACAGTTCACAATCCTCGATGATCGCCACGCCGGCGCAGGCGTTGATCTCGAGCACCTGCCGCTGCCAGGCGTAGGGCTCGCGAATGCGCCCGACAATGCGCAGGGCGAGCGCTTCCGCGTCGATATCGATGCGCGCGCGCAGGCCGAGCGCGATAGCAAATTCGTCGCCGCCCAGCCGCGCCACGACATGGGCGTGCGGTACGGCGTCGAGCAGGCGCGCGGCGCATTCGCGCAGGATGCTGTCGCCGGCGGCATGGCCCTGGCTGTCGTTGACCGGCTTGAAGTCGTCGAGATCGAGCAGGACGACGACGAGCGCCTCGTAATCCCTGCCGATCCGGCCGCGCAATTGCGCGAGCGTGTGCAGGAAGAGCGCGCGGTTGGCGAGCTGCGTCAGCTCGTCGTGCATGGCCATGTGCGCAATGCGCTCGTTGGCCTGCTCGCGTTCGGTGATGTCCTCGTGCGTCACGACGATGCCGCCGTCGGCGCAGACCGCGTGATTGATGAGGATCGACCGGCCGTCGTTGAGAATATCGACCCGGCGGTCGGTGAAGCGGCGCGACAGCGCGTCGCGCGTATAGGCTTCCGGCGAGGTCCCCGGAAAGACGCCGTTCGCCGCGCGCAGCTCCAGCACTTCCCGCGCCGACATGCCGGGCCGTATGGCGTCGGGCTCGAGCCGGTAGAGGGTCGCGTAGCGCTCGTTGCAGATGACCACTCGGGCTTGCCTGTCGAACACCACAAGCCCCTGCGACATGCTTTCGAGCGCAACGGCGAAGCGCTGGTTGGACAATTCCAGCGCGCGCGACTGCGCGCGCAAAGTCGCCTCCTTGTCGGCGAGCTTGCGGAACTGGTCGTGCAGCGCGCGCATCAGGAAGCCGGCGATGACGAAGGCGAGCAGGGTGGCGAGGGCGATGGCGGCCGCCTGATCGCGCCAGTGCGCCAGCGCCGTCTCCTTGCGGATCGACACCGTGACGATGAAGTCGCTGAACGGCACGGGATTGAGCGCGACGAAACGCCTCTGCCCGTCGAAGGCGCTCGCGGTCTCGTAGACGCCGCCGCCCGCGGCCGCGGTTGCATAGAAGGGCGAGGCGCTCGGCAGCGCCTGACCGGCGCCGAGCGATACGCCGTTCGGATAGCGCGCCAGAACGCGTCCTGAATGCGCGAACAAGGCATAGCTACGACCGGCCATCGCCGAGATCGGCGAATAGGTGCTGACAAGCGCGGCGGGCTTCACGAGCGCGCGCACGACGCCGATGTAACCGCCATTTGCGCCGGCCACGGGCTTCGCCACGTCGACGACCAGTTCGCCCGTCGCCTCGCTGACGCGCAACATGCCGATCCGGGCCCGACCGTCACGGCCCGCCGCGATCGCGGCCGCGTCCACATCGCGCGCGGGTTCGAGCGCCGGCAAGCCGCGCGAGGTCGCAAGTTTGCGCCCGTGGGCGTCGAAGACTTCGATGAGGTCGATCGCAGGCCGCTTGTCGGCGGCCTCGGCCATGGCGCGCAGCGTCTCCGCGCGCGCCGCCGCCACGGCGAAGGCGGCCGGGGTGTCCGCCGCCAGCGCGGCCTCGGTCTCGTTGATGGCGAAATCGACGGCGCGCGTGGATTGCTGCACCTGTTCGGCCAGCATGGCCGCAAGGCTGGCGACGCCGTGGCGGGCGTCCGCCAGCGCATCGCGGCGAAGCTTCCACAGCGCGGCGGCGCTGACGCAGGCGACAGCGAGCGCCGCCGCCGCGACGAAAAGCGCAATCCGCTTGAAACTCGAGCCGTTCAAATCCGCGCCTTCCTGCCGGAAAACCGCTGCTGCCGGCAGAAGAATGCGGATCAAGAGTTGCGAATGTCTTTCCGTCTTCGGCGCTTACCTTACGGAATTCTTTCCAGTTTCCGGCAATTCCGAGATGTCGCCGCGTCAGCCGGCGAGATGCCTGCGCCAGCCGATCAGCCCTGCGGTGGACCCGTCGAGCCCGGCCGTCGACCTGCTTTCGTCCTGCACGATCGGCGCGAGGCGGTTGCACAATTCCTTGCCCAGTTCGACGCCCCACTGGTCGAACGGGTTGATATCCCAGATCGCCGACTGCACGAACACCTTGTGCTCGTAACAGGCGACGAGCCGGCCGAGCGTGCGCGGATCGAGCCGGCGATACATGAAGGTCGAGGTCGGCCGGTCGCCGGCGAACACCTTGTGGGGGGCGAGCGCTGCGATCTCGTCCTTCGACAGGCCCTGCCTGCCCAGAATGTCCTCCACCTCGGCGCGCGAGCGGCCGCGCATCATCGCCTCGCTCTGCGCCAGGCAATTGGCGACGAGCAGCGCATGATGGCCGGCGTCCGCATCCGTCGGCTCGGCGGCGACCAGAAAATCGATCGGCGCAATGTCGGTTCCCTGATGCAGCAACTGGAAAAAGGCGTGCTGGCCGTTGGTGCCGGGCTCGCCGAACAGGAAGGGGCCGGTCGCCATGGAGACGGGCGCGCCTTCCCGCGTCACCGACTTGCCGTTCGATTCCATGTCGAGCTGCTGCAGATAGGCGGGGAAGCGGGCGAGCCGCTGGTCGTAGGGAATGACGACGTGCGTCTGCTCGCCCCAGACGTTGCGCCTGAAAACGCCGAGCAGCGCCATGACGACGGGAATGTTGCCCTCTAGGGGCGCGGAAACGAAGTGGCGGTCGATATCCTGCCCGCCGCGCAAGAAATCCTCGAAGCCCTTGGCGCCGATGGCGATGACGAGCGACAGGCCGATCGCCGACCACATGGAATAGCGCCCGCCGACCCAGTCCCAGAAGCCGAAGACGCGATCCGGCCGGATGCCGAATTCCGCGACCTTGTCGAGGCGCGTCGAGACGGCGGCGAAGTGATCGGCCACCGCCGCCTCGCCGAGCGCGTCGGCGACGAATTTTCGCGCGGAGGCGGCGTTGGCCATCGTCTCCTGCGTGGTGAAGGTCTTCGACGAGACGATGAACAGCGTCTTCGCGGGATCGAGACCCTTGAGCGTATCGCCGAGATCGGCGCCGTCGACGTTGGAGACAAAATGCAGACGCAAACCTGGCGCGCAGAAAGGCGCCAGCGCGCGCACGGCCATGGCCGGGCCGAGGTCCGAGCCGCCGATGCCGATGTTGACGATGTCGGTCAGCGCATCGCCGCGCGCGCCGCGAATGGCGCCGGAGCGCACGGCCTCCGCGAAGGCCGCGACGTTCGCACGCACGTCGCGGACTTCCGGCATGACGTCCTTGCCATCGACCAGCATCGGGCCGCCGTCGAGATTGCGCAGCGCCATGTGCAGCGCCGGGCGATGCTCGGTCAGGTTGACATTCTCGCCGGCAAACAGCGCGGCGCGGCGCTCCTCGACCCGCGCGGCGCGGGCGAGCGCGACCAGCAGCTCCATGGTGCGCGCATTCGCCTTGTGCTTGGAAAAATCGAAGAGGAAATCGTCGAGCCGCAGGCTGAAGCGCGCGAAGCGATCGGGCTCGGCGGCGAAGAGATCGATGGCGCGCTGCCTGTCGATCTCGCGGCGGTGGTCTTCGAGCGCGGCGAGGGCGGCGCGAACTTCGGGGCGGCTCATGTCTGGTCCATCGTGGCTGGCGGAATCGGGCGCGTGCATTCGGTTCAAAATCTAGAGCGCGCGTCAGCCGTCGTCGAGAAAGGCGCGCAGGCGCGCGGCGAGCGCCGCCTCGTCGGCGAGCTCGCATTCCCAGACGACGAGCGCGCGCCAGCCGCGTTCGGCGAGTTCGGCCAGGTGTTTAGTGTCGCGCGCGCGGTTGCGGCCGATCTTGGCCTGCCAGTATTCGGCGTTAGTTTTCGGCATGCGCGCGCCGCGCCTGCAGTCGTGACCATGCCAAAAACAGCCATGCACGAAGATCGCCTTTTGCGCGCCGACATAGGCGATGTCGGGATTGCCGGGAATGTCCTTGCGATGCAGCCGGTAGCCCGGCGCGAGCGGGCGCAGCAGGCGGCGCACCTTCATTTCCGCCGACGTGTCGCGGCCGGGCACGGCGCGCATGATGGCGGAGCGGTCGAGGGGCGCGGCTCGTTTCGCGCGTTTCATTCCGCCGCCAGCAGCGGCGCCGCCGTCGCGCCCGCGAGAGGCTCCAGCAGATGCTGGCCCAGAAAACGCACGACCGGCGCGACGACGCCGTCGCCGAGCAGGTGGCAGGCCTCGGTGTAGCCTTTCGGCAGCCTGTAATCCTCGGGCAGGCCCATGAGCCGCGCCGCCTCGCGGCCCGACAGCAGGCGCGCGCGCACACGGCCGCGCTCGACCACGAGGATCGACTGGCGGCTCGATCCGCCGGCCGGCGTGCGCAGGCAGCCGGCGACCCCGTCGAAGCGCACTTCGGCGCGTTGCGCGCGATTGCCGTCCCCGTCCCGCCGCGTGCGCCGATAGAGCGCCCCGACCATTCTCGCGCGGGACGTTTTCGCTGCTTCCACGCGCGCGCGATGCAGGGGCGCCATGAGGTCGAGGAGCCGCGCCGTCTTCTGCGCATCGAGCCAGTCCACGTCGCGCGGCCGCGCCTCGACGAGGTCCGCGAGCGCGACGTTGCGCACGGGCGGCGGCGGCAGGCGCCACCATAGCCAGTCGCCGGCCAGATCGGCCGGCAGGTTTTCCCGCGCGCGCAGCAGGGCGGCCGAAGCCCAGTCCGGGCACGGCGCGGAGGCGACGCAGGCCGGCGGGACGGCGGCGTCGCGGTCGATCGCCACCACGAACAGGCGCGGCCGCGATTGCGGCACGAAATGCGCGGCGTCGATAGTCAGCGCGCCGAAGCGGTAGCCGAGGTTTCGCAGAGCGCGACAGAGCGCGACGAAATCGCCGCCGCCGTTCGAGGTCAGAAGTCCCACGACATTTTCGAGCGCCAGCATCTTTGGCGCCCGCCCCTCGGCGCGCAGGCCGGCGACCAGCGCAGCCAGCCCGAAGAAGGCGCCGGAGCGCGCCCCGTCGAGCCCCCTTCCATTGCCCGCCAGCGACAGATCCTGACAGGGAAAGGAGGCCCAGGCGAGATCGGCGCGGCCCGGCAGATCGGCCGCCGTCAGTCTGTGAATGTCCTCGAGGCGGAAGTCGTCTGCGCCCCAATTGTCGGCATAGGATGCGGCCTTGCAGCGATCGAAATCGTTGGCGAGCAGGCAGCGCCAGCCCGCGCCCAGCCCCGCCCGCGCCATGCCGCCGCCGGCGAAGAATTCGTAGAAGGTCGGCTTGGCCATGCGATTCGCTTTCGACAGCGAGCCTAGGCGAACCGTTCGGGAAGGTCAGCCCGCCTCACACCCGCATCGGCATCAGCACGTACAGCGCGGCCGCGCCGTCGCGGTCCTGGATGACGGTGGGCGACCCCGCGTCGGCCAGGCGGAACAGGGCGGTGTCGCTGTCGAGCTGGTTGGCGATGTCGAGCAGGTATTTGGCGTTGAAGCCGATATCGAGCGGGGTCGAATCGTAGTCGACCTCCAGTTCCTCGATCGCCGCGCCGGCGTCGGGGTTGGTGACGGAGAGCGTCAGCTTGCCGTCGGCCAGCGCCATTTTCACGGCGCGGCCGCGCTCGGAGGAGATCGTCGACACGCGGTCGACGGCGCGGGCGAAATCGGAGCGCTCGACGGTCAGCCGCTTGTCGTTATTGGTCGGGATCACGCGCGCATAATCGGGGAAGGTGCCGTCGATCAGCTTGGAGGTCAGCACGACCGCGCCGAAATTGAAGCGGATCTTGCTCGCCGACAATTCGATCGTCACCTCGGCGCCGGCGTCCTCGATCAGCTTCTGCACCTCGCTGACCGCCTTGCGCGGCACGATCACGCCGGGCATGCCCGCCGAGCCCGCCGGGGCGGGAATTTCGACGCGCGCCAGCCGGTGGCCGTCGGTCGCCACGCCGCGCAGCATGGCATGGCCGTCGACCTCGGTCGCATGCAGGAAAATGCCGTTGAGGTAGTAACGCGTCTCCTCGTTGGAGATGGCGAATTGCGTCTTCTCGATCAGCTTCTTGAGGTCGCCCGCGCCCAGCGTGAACCTGTGCGTCATCTCGCCGGCGGAAATGTCGGGAAAGTCGCTTTCGGGCAGGCTCTGCAGCGTGAAGCGCGAACGGCCGGACTTCAGCAGCAATTGCCCGCCGTCGCTGGCGCCGTCGAGCGAGACCTGCGCGCCGTCGGGCAGCTTGCGCACGATCTCGTAGAGCGTATGCGCCGGCAGGGTGGTGCCGCCCTTCATGCCGACGTCGGCGGCGACCGTTTCCGTCACCTCCAGATCGAGATCGGTCGCCTTCAGCAGCAGGTTGCGGCCGTCGGCCTGCAGCAGCACGTTGGACAGGATCGGAATGGTCGTGCGGCGCTCCACCACGCGATGGACGTGACCGAGCGACTTCAACAGGGCCGCTCTTTCCAAGGTGACTTTCATTCTTCCGATCCCGACGGCGAACTGGACGTAACTCTCCCGCGAAGCGGGCGCAGACTCTGGCAAGACCGGAGCGTAGACGCAAGCGCGCCGCCGCGCTGCGCGCCGGAAGAACGGCAGTTATTCAGAAGATTCCGGCCGGCATTCCAACCCATTCAGGCTGAAAGTCTGGCCGAAAATTCAAGAGCCCTCATCCTGAGGAGCCGCGGAGCGGCGTCTCGAAGGATGGCCGGGTCGGAAATGCTGGTTTTGCCATCCTTCGAGACGCGCCACCCAAGTCGGGCATGCCCGACCTGGGCATTGCATGTCGATCTCGGGCAAGCCCGAGATCGATGGCGCTCCTCAGGACGAAGATAGGGCCACAGAAGCCTTCTACGCTTCCTGCTGCTGCTCCGACCGCCGCTTGCGCTCGCGCGGCGTCACGAGGTCCCAGCGGGTCTTGAACACGGTGTCGCAGATGTTGGACGAGCCGAAACCATCCGAATAGGACACGTTGCCACGGCTGTGATGCTCGGCATGGGCCTTGCTCGAAATGCGGCTGGCGACGAAGCGGAGAAGCGCATTGTCGCTTTTCGCCAGCTTCACGCTGAAATCGTAGCCCGAATGCTCGTAGAGCCCGCCGAAGGCGCCGGCCGTGACCGCGAAAAAGTGGAAGGTCAGGTCCGTTCCCGCCGAGCCGATGGCGGTGATCGCGATCAGCGGCAGCAGGTAGGGCGCGGCGATCTCCATGAGGAAATCCATCGGGCTCATGAAGCAGGCGCTGACCGAGCGGCTGGCGGTGGTGGAATGATGCACGGAATGGCCGAGCGTGCGCATCAGCGTCGGGCGATGCAGGATCCAGGCGTGCGAGACATATTGCACGAGATCATGGCCGATGGTCATGCCGATGAGGCCGACGACGAACATGAGCGGCGATATGTGCGCCGGGCCGACGAAGGCGAGGCCGGCCTTTTCCACCAGCACCATGGCCGGCAGCAGGATGAACGCCTGATTGAGGAGCACGCGCGGCAGCACCTGCGCGTAAGTCCATGAATCGACGGGACGCATCTTGTAGTCGGCGAGCCGGCCGCTGCGGTCGAGCCATTCGAACCAGAGGCCGAAGCCGTGGTAGGCGACCATCTGCACGATCCACACGAGGACCGACAGCGGCAGCCAGGCGGGAAGGTCTTGGGCTGTCATGGGGGGCTTTCTGGCGCAGTCGGCGCAGATGCGCAACCTTGTGGATCAAAGGGGGACGACGGCCTTACAGGCCGGCGATGCGCCGCGCCGCGTCGAGATCGGCGAGAAAGAGCTTCCATTCCGCCTTTTTTGCGTCGCGGTCGGGCAGGCGGAGCAGATAGGACGGGTGGACCGTCGCCCGAAACGCGACGCCGCCGGGCAGTTCCAGCGTCTGTCCCCTGACGGCGCGCAGCGAAGTGGCGCGGCCGGCCAGCGCGGTCGCGGCCGTGGCGCCGAGCGCGACGACGAGGCGCGGGCGCACGAGCTGCATTTCGCGAATCAGCCAGGCGTTGCAGGCGGCGATCTCGCGCGCGCCAGGCTTCTTGTGGATGCGCTTCTTGCCGCGCGGCTCGAATTTGAAATGCTTGACCGCGTTGGTGACAAAGACCTTTTCGCGCTCGATCTCCAGCCGCTCCAGCGCCGCGTCGAACACCTTGCCGGCCGGTCCCACGAAAGGCCGCCCCTGGATGTCCTCCTCGTCGCCCGGCTGCTCGCCGACGAACATGAGTTTCGCCCCCGCCGGCCCCTCGCCCGGCACGGCCTGGGTCGCATAGCGGCAAAGGTCGCAGGCGGCGCAGGCGTTGATCGAGGCTGCGAGGGATTCGAGGTCGTCGGCCTCGGCCGCCGCGCCGGCCGCGGCGCTGTCCGCGGCTCTGTAGGACGACGTGCGGCGCGGGCTGGACGGCGCGGCGGCGAGCATGGTCCGGGCGCGAGCCTCGGCCTGACGCGTCAGCGGCGCGATCAGGTCGGCTTCGGGCATGTTGCGCCAGTATTTGCGGGGCATCTCCTTGACCATCGCCTTGAGGTTCAGTCGCGCCGGATTGAAGATCGCGCGGTAATAGGCGCGCCACACGTCCTCCAACGCATCGCCGCACGGCGCGTTCCGCCTGTCAGCGCCGGGGCCGAGCGTCAGTTGCGCGCCGTCCCAGCGCGCGCAGGCGCGCGGGGTGAGGATCGACCAGCGCATGGACGCGAAGCGCCGCACGAAGAAGGGCGCGGCGGCGGCGACGATGTGATGGTGCGGCTCGAACCAGGCGATGAATTCCTCCGCGCCGTCATTCCCGCCGACGCGGCGGAAGCGGACGAAGGCGGTCATCTTGTGCATGTCACGGCGCACGGCGCGGGCGAGCGCATCGAGGCGCGCGACGTCGGGATCGGTCGCAATCGACATGAGGCGGGGAGTGTCGCGCAGGCGCCAGAGCAGGCGATAGCAGAGATCGTGACGGCCGCGGTCCACGTGCAACAGCGCGCGTCGGGCGAGTTCGGCGAAGGCGCGCGGCGGCGCAGCGATCGGCGATGCCTCGCGCAACGGCGCCGGTTCGTCGCCGCAAAAGAGATCGCCGGTCGCCGCCGTTTCGCCGGCGATGCGCCAGACGACCGTCTGCGGCGTCCTGCCTGCCGCGATGAGGCGCGCGGCGAGGTCGAAGAATTGATCGACCTCGGCCGGACCGCAAAGCGCGACGCGGCGCAGCGCGGCCGATGGCGCGCTCATGCCGCGAACAGGTCGAGCTGCCGCGCTTTTTCGCGCGGCCTGAGAGCGGCGGGGTCGAGCGCGCCGCTCGGGCGCCAGTCGGCGGTCACGACGAACGGGCGAACCCTGCGCGCCGAGCGCGTAAGACGGTCGAGATCGACGAGCCGGATCGCCGCGTGACGGCGCGCCGCAACGATGCGATCGACGGCGCGCACGCCCAGCCCCGGCACGCGCAGAAGCATTTCGCGCGGCGCACGGTTGACGTCGAGCGGGAAGTTTTCGGGGTGGGCGAGCGCCCAGGCGAGCTTGGGATCGATGGCCTGATCGAGCATTCCGCCTCTGGCGCTCGACGCGACTTCGTCGAGCGAAAAATCGTAGAAGCGCAGCAGCCAGTCGGCCTGATAGAGCCGGTGCTCGCGCGTCAGCGGCGGCGGCGCGCTCGGCAGCGCCGCGGAGGAATCGGGAATGGGCGAGAAGGCCGAATAATAGACCCGCCTGAGGCCATAGCTCGCATAAAGCGTCGCGCTCGACTTCAGAATGTCGACGTCGCTCGACTTGTCCGCGCCGACGATCATCTGCGTCGACTGGCCGGCGGGCGCGAAGGCGGGCGCCGACCGAAACTTCCTGCGCTCGTCGCCCGCCTCCTCGATCCGCTGGCGCAGACCCGCCATGGCGCGCCGGATGGCCGGCATCCGCTTCTGCGGCGCAAATTCCCGGAGGCTCGGCTCGCTTGGCAGTTCGACGTTGATCGACAGGCGGTCGGCGTAGCGGCCCGCTTCCTCGACCAGCGCGGGATCGGCGTCGGGAATTGTCTTGAGATGGATGTAGCCGCGAAAATCGTGCTGCTCGCGCAAGGCGCGCGCGACGCGCGCGAGCGTCTCCATCGTATAGTCGGGCGAGCCGATAATGCCGGACGAAAGAAACAGCCCCTCGATGTAGTTGCGCTTGTAGAAGTCGAGCGTGAGGGCGACGATTTCCTTTACCGTGAAGCGCGCGCGCGGCACGTTCGACGACACGCGATTGATGCAATAGGCGCAGTCGAACATGCAGGAATTGGTCATCAAGATTTTCAGGAGCGAGATGCAGCGGCCATCCGGCGCGAAGGCATGGCAGACGCCCGCCC
Organism: Rhodoblastus sp.; assembly: GCA_046349085.1. Taxonomy (GTDB): domain Bacteria; phylum Pseudomonadota; class Alphaproteobacteria; order Rhizobiales; family Beijerinckiaceae; genus JAJXWB01. The sequence continues at coordinate 48,680 of JAXMDA010000010.1, read as the reverse complement.
CCGTGACCGAGCCGACGCCCTTCCCGCCCAGCGAGTCTCGCTTGCCGCCGCCGGACGAAGCGCAGGAGGCGTCGTATTTGGCGGCGTCCGCCAGGATCGAAAGTTTTTCGGCGACCGAGAGCTTCGCCATGTCCAGCCTCCAGATAAATGTTCTTCTTTTGTTCTAGCGCAGAATCGACGCGCCGCAAGGCCTCGCGCGCTGCGGGAATCGGCGTTAAGAGCGGTCAACGGAGGAAACGCACGTGAGCCAGACCGATCTCGACGCCAACGCCCGCAAGCTGATCGCGCTGCGCGAGGCCGCAGGCAAAGCCGACCTGCCCGCGCCCCCGGCCGGTCTGGCGAGCGCCTACGCCCTTCAATTTGAAGCGGAACGCATCCTCGTCGCGGAAAAAGGCTTTGCGCCGATCGGATGGAAGATCGGCGCCACCAATGCCGGCGCGCGGGCGAATTTCAAGCTGGACGACCAGTTCCTCGGCCGGCTCTACCGGCAGATGACCGTCGCTTCGCCCGCGAACCTGCCGGCGCGGCCCGGCCTCTACCGCGCCTACGAAGCCGAATTCGTGCTGGAGCTCGGCGCCGATCTCGACACGACAAAGGGACCCGTGGACGCCGCCGCCGTGCGCGCGGCGACGAGGCGCGTGGGCTGCGCGATCGAAATGGTTGGCGGCTTCATTCCCATGGCGCCGCCGCACGGCGCGCATTCCTTGATCGCGGATTTCGCTGGCTGCGCGAACTGGATTCAGGGACCGATGACGAGCGACGTCGCCGGCGTCGATCTCGATGCGGCGACGGTGACCTTCTCTCTCGACGGCGAGACGAAGGCGACCGGCAAGGGCGCGAATGTCGACGGCGGCCCGTTCGGCGCGACCGCCTGGCTCGCCAATGCGCTGGCCAAGCTCGGACGCGGATTGAAGGCCGGCGACCTCATCACGACCGGCACGGCGATCCCGCCGGTCCCCTACGCCGGCGACGGCAAGCGCGCGGTGGCGGATTTCGGGCCGCTGGGGAAGGTGGAAGCGACGATCGGCTGAGGTTCCTCAATCGACGACCGCAATCGCCTCGATCTCGATCAGCCAGCCCGGCGCCGCCAGCGCCTCGATGCCGACGAGCGTGCTCGCCGGCGGCTGGCCCGCCGGAAAGAACGGCCCGCGCGCAGCGCCGATGACGGCGCGATGCTCGGGCCTGTAGCCGACGACATAGGTGGTGATTTTCACGACATCGGCGAAACCTGCGCCGGCCGCTTCGAGCGCGCGTCCGAGATTGCGCATGACCTGCGTCGTCTGGGCGCCGAGATCGCCCGCGCCGACCAGCGCGCCGTTCTCGTCGAGCGCGACCTGGCCGGAGACGTAGACCGTACGCGCGCCGGAGGCGACGACGACATGCGAATAGGCCGGATTGATCTGCAGCCCCTGCGGGCTGAGACGGTCGATCGTGCTCATGGTCGCCTCCTTCTTTCGTCCCCTACTTCGTTCCGTACATCCGGTCGCCCGCGTCTCCCAGTCCCGGCACGATGTAGCCGTGATCGTTGAGATGGCTGTCTATCGCCGCCGTCCAGATTTCGACGTCGGGATGCTCGGCGCGCAGTTTCGCGACGCCCTCCGGGGCGGCGAGCAGGCAGACGAAGCGGATGTCCCTTGCGCCGCGTTCCTTGACGCGCTCGATGGCCGCGGTCGCGGAATTGGCGGTGGCGAGCATCGGGTCCATCACCACGACGAGCCGCTCGTCGATGTCGTGCGGCGCCTTGAAGTAATATTCGACGGCGACCAGCGTCTTGGGATCGCGATAGAGCCCGATATGCGCGACGCGCGCGGAGGGCACGAGTTCGAGCATTCCGTCGAGGAAGCCGACGCCGGCGCGAAGAATGGGGGCGAAGACGAGTTTCTTGCCGGCCAGAACCGGCGCCTTCATCCTCGTCAGCGGCGTCTCGATCTCGATGTCCTCGAGCGGCAGGTCGCGCGTCACCTCGTAGCACAGCAGAATGCCGATCTCGTTGAGCAACTGCCGGAAGCCCTTGGTCGAGCGCCCCTGCTCACGCATCAGCGTGAGTTTGTGCTGCACGAGCGGGTGGCCGATGACATGCACGCCTTCCATTCGATTCGGTCTCCTGCAATCTCGAAATGTTAGCCGTCATGGCCGGGCTTGTCCCGGCCATCCACGCGGCGCCGGCGCCAAGACGACGGCAGGATTGCAGACGGGCGCCGAACGCTCTCATCGCGGAACGGCGTGGATGCCCGGGACAAGCCCGGGCATGACGGCGCTGGAGCCGCTAGAACACCGTGCCATCGCTGACGATATCGAGCGGCGGCGCGCCGTCCGCGCGCTTTTGCGCCGCGATGCGGCGGCCGGCGGCCCATGTGCCGCCTTCGAGCACTTTCGCCAGCGGCAGCGCGTCGGCGCTCATCTTCAGTTCTTCACGCACGAGCGCGGCGATCTCGTCCAGCAAGGCGACGGTCAGCGCGCGCCATTCGACGACGAATTCGGAATCGACCGTCTGCGGCCTGCGCGCATTCTCCGCGTCCTTCGGAACCAGCGCGCCCAAATCCACCAGCAAACCGCCATTGCGATATTCGGGCAGGCCGGTGAGGCCGTCGATGTCGGCAACCTCCACGCCCGCGCGCTGCAAGGGTTCGATCAGCGAATAGGACAGCCATTGCGACAGTTTGTGGAAAGGGATGACGCCGTCCGTGGCGTCGTCGGCGCGGACCTGCGGGTGGCGCCAGGCGTCGCCGAGCGGAACGCCGGCGATCGCGAGGCGCGACGGCCAGATCGGGCCGAGATGCGTGAGAACGGCGGAGAGGATTTCCTCCGCCTTGCGACGCCGCCCCGCGAGCGCGTCGAACAGCCCGCCCGGCCGCGCGCTGTCTTCGCGCGCAAACGCCTCCGGCGCCGCCAGGCACGCGCGGCCCAGCCGGTTGAGCAGATCGACGCGGCCGGCGAGACCGACGAGCGGATTGTCGCAGTGGACCTGAAACCCGGTCGCCAGGTCCCGCGCCGTGATTGCCGCCAGCCGCTCCGCATCCGCGCGCAGCGGATCGTCCTTCCGCGCAGAGAAAAGACCGGCCGCGAACATGTCGAGGCTGGCGATGGCCAAGCCTTCGGAGCGCGAGGAGACCGTTCCGTCCCCCTCGCGATAGCGCCATCCTGCGCCCGCGCCCGCGTCGAGCAGCACGCTGACGATCGCAAGGTCGAATTCCGCGCGCGCGCGGGCGGCCCCGTCCTTCCAGCGCGCGCGCGCGGCGAGCGCGCCCCAGCGATCGCGCCCGCCGGCGGAAAAATGCCGCCAGCGCGCGTGAAAGGGAATGTCGAGGCCGGGATAATTGTCGCGCATCACGCCGAGCGTGAAGTCGACGACGTCAGGCAATCTTGTGCGGTCGAGGCGCCAGTGCGCGAGGCGATCCTCGTCGCATAGCTCCAGCATCTGCAACGCACGCGCGCGCACCGCGCGCGCCGACAGAAGCGCGCGCGCCGCGCCGGCGTCTTCGTCGCGCATCAGTATTTTTCCAGCGGACGGCCGCTCGTGCGCATCAGATCGTCGGCGCTCGGCGCGCCTTCCGGCGCGTAATAACCGGCCGCCTTCTTGGCCTCCATCTCGACGGAGGCGTCGGAGGGAATGAGACCGTCGGGGATCGGCACGCGCTCGCCGATCTCGATGCCGGCCGTCACCAGCGACTCGTATTTCATGTTGCTCATCGACACGAGGCGGTCGACGCGGTCGACGCCGAGCCAGTGCAGCACGTCCGGCATGAGTTCCTGGAAGCGCGCGTCCTGCACGCCCGCGACGCATTCGGTGCGCGTGAAGTAATTGGCGGCGGTGTCGCCGCCTTCCTGCCGTTTGCGCGCATTGTAGACCAGGAATTTCGTGACCTCGCCGAGCGCGCGGCCCTCCTTGCGGTTATAGACGATGAGGCCGGCGCCGCCCTGCTGCGCCTGCCGCACGCATTCCTCGACGCCATGCGCGAGATAGGGCCGGCATGTGCAGATATCGGAGCCGAACACATCCGACCCGTTGCATTCGTCATGCACGCGGCACGCGAGCTTGTACTTGCGGTTCCCGAGCCTTGCCGGATCGCCGAACACATAGGCGGTCGCGCCGCCGATGGGCGGAAGGAAGACATGCATGTCCGGCCGCGTGACGAGTTCGGGATACATGCCGCCCGTCTGTTCGAACAGCGTGCGGCGCAGAGCCGTCTCCTCGACGCCGAAGCGCGCGGCGACGCCCGGCAGATGCCACACCGGTTCGATGGCGATCTTGACGACGGCGATATCGCCCGAGGGCCTCAGCACCTCGCCGTCGGCCTCGAGACGCCGCGCGCGCACGGCGTCGGCGATCTCCGGCAGCGTGATTCTCGCGCGCGTCACGGCGATGGTCGGCCTGATATCCACCCCCTCCCCGATCTCCCTGGCGAAGACCTCCTGCGCGACATGGCCGAAGGGATCGAGCGAGACGATCCGCGCCGCATCGAACCATTGCGGATGAGGGCCGATCTGCGCGGCGGGATGCGTATTCGTGAAGTCGGGTCGCGCCAGCGGGTTCATGGCGCCGGCCGTGACGGCGAGCGCACGGTAGACGCCGTAGGCGCCGCCATGCGCGCCGATGGCGTTGCGGTCGGCGGGCCGCGTGACCGTGGCGACGATCGGCCCGCGTTCCGCCGGATCGCGCGCGCCCCAGACAATGGGGCGGCGGGCGACGGCGCCGGGCTCGGGATGCGAGGTCAGGCGGATGTGGCCCGACTTGTTCGGCTTGGTCAAAACAACCTCCCCACGCGCGCTGCGCGCCGGATATGGCGCCCGCGCATCGGAATGCGTTGCCGCGCGGCAACAGCCAGACGGCAAATATGGCCGCCGCCCGCTGGATCGAGCCTAATTTCCATTAACGAATAAATTCTTTCCAGCGTCGTGAACCGTCCGTTTACGAGCCGGCGCTTCACTGGTCGGACGACAACTCGACCGGGGAATGACCGTCATGAGGACGCTCGACCTCAAATCCTGGTTCATGTGGTGCGCGCTCGCCGGCTTCGGCGTCGTGCTGCCGATGATGATCTCGAGCAACCCCGAGCACGAAACCATCGTGCGGGTTCTGCGCGCGCTCGGCGCGGCCGGCTTCATCATCGGCCTTGTCGCTCTCATTCGGTCGAGCGGCGCCGTGGTCAATCCAGGCGAGGCTGTCTATGCGCCCCCGCCGCCCGCGCCGCGCACGCTGTCCGGCAACCCGCTGGCGCTTGAGGCCGGCGCCAAGCCGCTTGCCGAGCGCCTCGACGACGCAATCGAAGCGTCCAACGAATACGACTGCACGGTCGGCGTCATCTATTACAATCTGGACGCCTATCGCGAGATCGCGCGCACGCAGGGCGTCGCCGCCGCCGAGGCGGCCATGGATTTCGTCGCGGGCATGTTGCAGATCGTGCTACGCGATTCCGACCGGATCGAACGCATCGATCGCGGCCGCTTCCTCGTGTGCGTCGTGCTGCTCAAGGAGCGTCAGGCCCTGCTCGACGTCGCGCGCCGCATCGAACGCGCCATGCGCAACATGCGCCTCGAGGCGATGCGCGGCGCGCCCATCGTGCAGGACGCCGGCACGGCCATCTATCCGATACAGGGCGCCGACGGCGCAGCGCTGATCGCGCGCGCGAAGGCCGCATGCGACGCGGCCTATGATCGCCGCCTGCGCGAGATTGCACGCGCCCGCAAGACGGCCGCGGATCGCCGGCGCGTCGCATAGGCCGTGCAGCGTCAGGACTGTGGAAGCGCGAAGGCTTCGCCCTTTGCGACGGGCCGCAGCCCCAGGTGGCGCGCGATGGTCTGCCCGATGTCGGCGAAGCTCGCGCGACGGCCGACGTCGGCGCCGCGCCGCCCCGCGACCAGGCCGACGACAGGCGCGTTTTCGCGCGTATGGTCCGTGCCGCGCCAGGTCGGATCGTTGCCGTGATCGGCGGAAATCAGCAGCATGTCGTCGGCGCGCAAAGTGGCGAGCAGCGTGGGCAGGCGCGCGTCGAAGGCCTCGAGAGCGCGCGCATAGCCGGCGACGTCGCGGCGATGGCCGTGGTCGGTGTCGAAGTCGACGAGATTGACGAGAGCCAGTCCGCCGTCGGGCATGATCGGCCATTCCGATATCAGCGCATCGAGAAGCTCCCCGTTGTCGCGGCCCTTGATCTCGCAGCCGGTGGCGCGATGACGGAAAATGTCGCCGATCTTGCCGAACGACAGCGCCGCGCGGCCGGCTTCTTCCGCGCGATCGAGCAGATTGCCCGGCGGCGGAGGAATGGCGAAGTCCTTGCGGTTCGGCGTGCGCGCAAAGTTCGCGCGAGTCGTTCCGACGAACGGCCGGGCGATGACTCGGCCAACGTTCCAGCGATCTGCAATTCTTCGCGCGATGCGGCAGGTCTCGTAGAGCCGCTCGAGCCCGAAGGCCTCTTCGTGCGCCGCGATCTGGAGAACGGAATCCGCCGACGTATAGACGATGGGCTTGCCGGTCTTCAGATGTTCTTCGCCGAGTTCCTCGATGAGGGCGATGCCGGGCGCATGGCGGTCGCCGAGAATGCCGGGCAGTTTCGCCGTGTCGACAAGCTCCTGCACGAGTTCCGGCGGAAAGCACGGTCGCGTGTCGGGAAAATGGCCGAGGCGCCAGGGCAGCGGCGCGCCGGCCATCTCCCAATGGCCCGACGGCGTGTCCTTGCCGAAGGATATTTCCTGCGCGCAGCCGTGAATGGCGTGCGGCGCGACATTGCGCGAAAGGCCCGGCGGCAGAGCGCCGGTCGATGTTTCGCACGCGCGGCCGAGGCCGAGCGCGTCGAGATTGGGAACGTGCAGCAAGCCCTTGCGCAGGCCATCGCCGTCGGCCGCGCCGCGCGCGCAGGCCTGCGCGATATGGCCGAGCGTATCGGCGCCTTCGTCGCCGAAATCGGCGGCGTCGGGCGCGCCGCCGCAGCCCAGCGAATCCAGAACGAGCAAGATGGCGCGGGCCATTACTTGGCGGCCGCCTGATCCGCGGCCACGGTTTCGATGCGGAAGGCCGCGGCGAACAGCTTCTGAGTATAGTCCGACTTGGGCGCGGCGAAGATATCGGCCGCTGGCCCCTGCTCCACCACCTGGCCGTGACGCATGACGATGAGATCGGTCGCCAGCGCCTTCACGACCTTGAGGTCGTGGCTGATGAACATGTAGGCGAGGCCGCGTCTGCGTTGCAGGTCGCGCAGGAGATCGACGATCTGAGCCTGCACGGACATGTCGAGGGCCGACGTCGGCTCGTCGAGCAGAACGAATTTCGGCTCGAGCGCGATGGCGCGCGCAATGGCGATGCGCTGGCGCTGGCCGCCCGAGAATTCGTGCGGATAGCGGTCCATCGCCGCGGGGTCGAGGCCGGTGTCGGCCAGCGCGCGCGCGACGATCTCGCGACGTTCGCGATAGGTGAGGTCGCTCTTCTGGACGGTCAGGCCTTCCTCCACGATTTCCGCGACCGACAGGCGCGGCGAGAGCGAGCCGTAGGGATCCTGAAAGACGATCTGCATGTCGCGGCGGAGCGGCCGCATGTCCCTGGCCTTGAAGCCGTCGATGCGGCGCCCGAGAAAGACGATGGGCCCTTCCGAGCGGATGAGGCGCAGCATGGCGAGGCCGAGCGTCGTCTTGCCCGACCCGGATTCGCCGACGACGCCGAGCGTCTGGCCTTCGCGCACTTCGCAGGTGACGCCGTCGACCGCCTTGATGTGTCCCACCGTCTTGCGCATGAAGCCCGCGCGGATCGGAAACCACACGCGCAGGTCCTTTGCCTCGATCAGCTTCTTCGCCGTCAGGTCGGCCCGGGGCGGCGCGCCCTTCGGCTCTGCGGCGAGCAGCGCGCGCGTGTAGGCGTGACGCGGCGCGCGAAAGACTTCGTCGACGGACCCGGCCTCGACGATGCGGCCCTTCTGCATCACGCAGACGTCGTCGGCGATCTTGCGCACGATGCCGAGGTCGTGCGTGATGAACAGCATCGCCATGTTGCGACGCTGCTGCAGATCGCGCAGGAGACTGAGGATCTGGGCCTGCACGGTCACGTCGAGCGCGGTGGTCGGCTCGTCCGCGATAAACAGCTTCGGGCAATTGGCGAGCGCCATGGCGATCATGACACGCTGGCGCTGGCCGCCGGAAAGCTGGTGCGGATAGGCGCCGAGCCGTCCCTCGGGATCGCGAATGCCGACTTCCTTGAGATCCTCGATCACATGCGCGCGCAGGTCCGCCCTGTCGACCGCGCCATGCTGCGTGATGATTTCGGCGACCTGCTTTTCGATCGTGTGCAGCGGATTGAGCGAGGTCATCGGCTCCTGGAAGACCATGGAGATTTCCGCGCCGCGCACGTCGCGCATGTGCTCCTGCGTGGAGCGCAAAAGGTCCTTGCCGTCGAAGAGGATTTCGCCGGACGGGTGGCGCGCCGTCGGCGCGAGAAGGCGCACGATGGACAGCGCCGTGATCGATTTGCCCGAGCCGGATTCGCCGACGAGCGCCAGCGTGCGGCCCGCCTCGAGCGTGAAGGAGACGCGGTCGACAACCAGCGATTCCTTCGCCCCCGAGCCGAAGGCGATGGAGAGATCGCGGACGTCGAGAAGAGGCCTGTCGGTCATTTGAACGCCTTCCTCGGATCGAAGGCGTCGCGGACCGCCTCGCCGATGAAGACGAGCAGCGACAGCATGAAGGCGATGACGATGAAGCCGGTGATGCCGAGCCAGGGCGCATTCAGGTTCGACTTGCCCTGCAACAGCAATTCGCCGAGCGACGGCGAGCCCGGCGGCAGTCCGAAGCCGAGAAAATCCAGCGACGTGAGCGTGGTGATCGAGGAGTTGAGCACGAAGGGCAGGAAGGTCAGCGTCGCCACCATGGCGTTGGGCAGGACGTGCTTGACCATGATCTTGGCGTTCGAGAGACCGAGAGCGCGCGCGGCGTTCACATATTCGAAATTGCGCGCACGCAGAAATTCCGCGCGCACGACGTGCACGAGCGACACCCACGAGAACATCAGCAGGATGAATAGCAGGACGAAGAAGCTCGGCGTGATGATCGAGGAGACGATGATCAGCAGATAGAGATGCGGCAGCGAAGACCAGATCTCGATGAAGCGCTGGAAGACGAGATCGATGAGGCCGCCGAAATAACCCTGAATTGCGCCGGCGGTGACGCCGATGATCGAGGAGACGATGGCGAGCGTGAGCCCGAACAGAATGGAGATTCGGAAACCGTAGAGCAGGCGCGCCACGACATCGCGGCCCTGATCGTCCGTCCCCAGCCAGTTCCACTCGATGCCCGAACAACCTCGGTTAGGCTTGTCGGGCCCTGCGGCGCGCGCGCCTGCCTTCTCGCACACTTCCTTCGACAGGGCCCAGGTCGGCGGCGAAGGCGCAGGCGAGGGAAGGTCGAGATTGTGCGTGGAATAAGAATAGCGGATCGGCGGCCAGATCGCCCAGCCGTGCGCGTCGATCTCCTTCTGAATGAAGGGATCGCGATAGTCGGTCATGGCGAGGAACCCGCCGAACTTGTCTTCCGGATAGTCGACAAGGACGGGAAAGAGCAGCTCGCCCTTGTAGGAGACGACGACCGGCTTGTCGTTGGCGATGAATTCGGCAAACAGCGAGACGACGAACAGCGCCAGGAAGACCCAGAAGGAGACGTAGCCTCTCTTGTTGCGTCGGAAATTGTCGAGACGGCGGCGATTGACCGGCGTGAGCCGCAGCCAGCCGCGGTGTTCGAGCGACGGCGCGAGCGGCGCGCCGGATGCAGCCTCGAGAACCGCGCGGTCGTTCAATCAGACCTCCCGAGTCTCGAAGTCGATGCGCGGATCGATCCACATGTAGGTAAGGTCGGAGAGGAGATTAACGACGAGCCCCAGCAGCGCGAAGATGTACAGGTTGGCGAAGACGACGGGATAGTCGCGATTGACGATGGATTCGAAGGACAAGAGCCCGAGGCCGTCGAGCGAGAAGATGGTTTCGATCAGCAGCGCGCCGGTGAAGAAGGCGTGCACGAAGGCGCCGGGGAAGCCCGACACGACGATCAGCATGGCGTTGCGGAACACGTGACCGTAAAGCACCTGCCGCTCGCTCAAGCCCTTCATGCGCGCGGTCTGCACATATTGCTTCTTGATCTCGTCGAGGAACGAGTTCTTGGTGAGGAAGGTCGAGGTCGCAAACGAGCCGAGCGCCATGGCGGTGATCGGCAGGGCGATGTGCCAGAGATAGTCCTTCACCTTGCCGAACAGGGAGAGGTCGCCGAAGTTTTCCGACGTCAGGCCGCGCAGCGGAAACAACTGTCCGATGTAGGGAAACGAGCCGCCGGCAAAGAGCACGACCAGAAGAATGGCGAAAAGGAAGCTCGGGATGGCGTAGCCGACGATGACGACGGCGGATGTCCACACGTCGAAGCGCGTGCCGTCGCGAACCGCCTTGGCGATGCCGAGCGGAATCGAAATGGAATAGGAGAGCAGCGTCATCCAAACGCCAAGCGTGATCGACACCGGCAATTTCTGCCAGATGAGCGTCAGCACCGGCGTGTCGCGGAAGTAGGAGCGGCCGAAATCGAAGGTCGCATAGTTCTTCAGCATGATCAGGAAGCGTTCCCAGGCCGGCTTGTCGAAACCGAACTGCTTTTCCAGCTCCTTGATGAATTTCTGGTCGAGCCCCTGCGCGCCGCGATACCGCGACATGTCGCCGCTCGGGCTCTGGCTTGCGCCGCCAGAGGCGCCGAGATCGCCGCCGCCGCCGCCAAAGCGCGACGTGGCGCCGGCGTCCTGGCCCTGCAATTGCGCGATGATGCGCTCGACAGGGCCGCCGGGCGCGAATTGCACGACGACGAAAGAGATCAGCATGATTCCGAACAGGGTCGGGATCATCAGAAGCAGGCGTCGCGCAATATAAGCAGCCATCAACGCTGCCCGACAAAGTCGATTTTCCTGGCGCGCGCGTCGTCCCACCACCAGGTGGATATGATGCCCGGACTATATTTGGGCGAACGTTCGGGCCGGCCGAAAACGTCCCAATGCGCGATCCAGTGCGTCGGCTTGTACCAGTGGGGAACCCAGTAGCGGCCGGCGCGCAGCACGCGATCGAGCGCGCGACAGATGGCCACCAGCTCCTCGCGCGTCTGCGCCAGCAGCGCCTTGGAGATCAGCGCATCGACGACCGGGTCGGCGACGCCGTTCAGATTGCGCGAACCGCGCGTGTTCGCCGCCTCCGAACCGAAGAGAGCGCGCAATTCCTCGCCGGGGGAAAACGCCATGGAGAGGCGGCGCGTGATGACGTCGAAATCGAAGTCCTCGAGCCGCCGCTGATATTGCGCGGCGTCGACGATGCGCATGCGCGCATCAATGCCGAGCAGCTTGAGGTTCTTGATGAACGGCTGCGTGTGACGCTCGAGCGCGGAGGAGAAATCGAGAAACTCGATCTCCAGCGGCTTGCCGTCCGGCATCATCAGGTTCATGCCGTTGCGCTTGCAGCCGGCCGCAGCCAGGAGATCGCTCGCGCGCTTCAGCAGCGCGCGATCCTGGCCGGAGCCGTCGGTCAGCGGCGGCGTGAAGGGGTCGCCGAAAACCTCGTCCGGAACCTTGCCGCGGAAGGGTTCGAGCAACGCGAGTTCGCGTGGGCCCGGCGGCCCCTTGGCCTTCATGTCGGAATTCTCGAAATAGGATTCCGTGCGCGTGTAGGCGCCGTACATCAGGTTCTTGTTGGTCCACACGAAGTCGAAGGCGTAGCCCATCGCCTCGCGCACGCGCGGGTCCTTCATCGCGGCGCGGCGCGTGTTGAAGAACCAGCCCTGAATGCCGGAAATGTTGGCGTCCGGGATTTCGCCGCGAACCACCCGCTTCTCGCGGAAGGCCGGAAAATCGTAACCCGTCGCCCAGGTGGCGGAGGTGAATTCCTCGTGCACGGTGAAGGCGCCGGCCTTGAAGGCCTCGAAGGCGACAGGCCGGTCGTTGAAATATTCGAAGCGCACGACGTCGAAATTGTTCTGTCCGACGTTCACGGGAAGATCGCGCCCCCAGTAGTCGGGAACTCGATCGAAGGAGATGAAACGGCCGGCCTCGAACTTGCCGACCTTGTAGGGGCCGGACGCCAGCGGCGGATCGAGCGTCGCTTCCTCGAATTTGCGCTTGGCGTAATAGGCGGAGGAAAAGATCGGCTGGCGCGCGACGATCAGCTTGAGATCGCGGCTCGCGTTCTCGGCCAGCTTGACGACGACCACATGGTCGCCGTCCGCGACGACGCTTTCGAGATCGCGCAAGGCCTGCCGAATGGTCGGGCGACCCTTTTCCTTCAGCGTCTGCAGCGAGAAGACGACATCCTTCGCGGTCAATGGCGAACCGTCGTGAAAGCGCGCTTCCGGCCGCAGTTCGAAACGGATGCTGCGCTTGTCCGGCGAGGTGGCGACGGACTTCGCGACCAGCGGATAGAGCGCGTCGCGCTCGTCCAGGCTCGAGGTCAGCAGGCTGTCGTAGATGATCTCCATGCCATCCGGCGCGTCGCCGGCCAGGATGAAGGGATTGAGCGAATTGAACGGGCCGTAGCTTTCCTGCGATACGACGCCGCCCTTTGGCGCATCGGGCCGCACATAGCCAAACGCCTTGAAGTCGGGCTTTTCGGCCAGTTCGCCAAAGACCGACATGCCATGCGAGACGGTCCAGCCTGCCGGCGCCGGGGACGCGGCCTGCCCTTGCACGGCGGCGCGCGCGTAGCCAGAAAGGGCGCTCGCGCCGACGCCTGCGACGAACGTCCGGCGCGACAGCGGGTTCGTCGATCCAGTGAGAAAACGCAATCCTACCTCGCTCAACCCTTGACCGCTCTGCCGGCGGTCTTGCGATGATTCGGCGATTATGTAGGTTTTTCCGGGGCAGGCCAGCCCACAGCGCCCCTAAAATGCAGAGAGCCGGGGCTGACCCGGCTCTCGAAACGCTCGGCGCGGCCAGTCGCCTTACTTCGGCAGGTCCGCGGGGGTGTCGGCGAGCGAGCGCAGATAGGCGACGATGTCGGCGCGCTTGCCGTCGTCCTTCTCGCCGGCGAAGGCCATCTTGGTGCCGGGAATGTCCTTCTTGGGATCGGCGATGAACTTGTTGAGCTCGTCGTAGCTCCAGTCGCCGCCCTTGGCCTTGAGGGCGTCGGAATAGGCGAAGCCCGCGACATGGCCCTTCGCGCGATTGAGGACGCCGTAGAGCGGCGGGCCGACCTTGGCGACGCCGGGCTTGGTGAAATCGTGACAGGCCGCGCAGGGCTTGGCGAGCGCCTCGCCCTTCTTGGCGTCGGCCTTGGCGAGCAGGACGGGGAACGGCTCGGACGCAGCCGCCTTGGCCGTATCCGCCTTGCCGCCGGCGGCCTCGCCGGCCGGCAGCTCGTAGCCCGCCTTTTTCATGTGGTCCGGCGCGTAGAGCAGATCCGAGAACATGCCCAGGCCCATCACGCCCAACAGCGAGCCGAGCACGGCGCCTGCCATCTTGTTGATTTCCATGTTCATATGAGCGGCGCTCCGATCCGTGCGCTGATTGTTCGCTTCGTCCGTCCGCATTTGCGGGCGACGGCGCGATTGCTGATTACCCGTTTTGCCCGCGCCTTGGCAACAGCCTATAACCAGCCGCTTTCTTCGACTTTCCGCCGCCTGCATGTCGCATCCGATCATCCTCATTCCCGCGCGGCTCGCCTCGCAGCGCCTGCCCGCCAAGGCGCTCGCCGACATAGCCGGCAAGCCGATGATCGTGCGCGTGTGGGAGCGGGCGGTCGCCGCGGAGGTCGGGCCCGTCGTCGTCGCCACCGACGCGCCCGGGATCGCCGCGGCGGTGACGGCCGCGGGCGGGCGGGCGATCATGACCGCGCCGGCCCATGCCTCGGGCTCGGACCGGATCGCCGAGGCGCTGGCCAAAATCGACCCGGCCGGCGCCCACGACCTCGCGGTCAACGTGCAGGGCGACGAGCCGCTGGTCGAACCCGAGGCGATCCGGGCGGCGGTCGCCCTCATGGACGATCGGGCCGTGGACATCGGCACGCTCTGCGCGCCCGCCGGCCCCGGCGAGCGCGACGACCCGAACGCCGTCAAGGTCGCGGCGGCGCAGGTCGCCCCCGGCCGCTTGCGCGCCCTGTATTTTTCGCGGGCGCCGATCCCCTGGGGCGAAGGGCCGCTCCTGCGCCACGTCGGCCTCTACGCCTATCGCCGGGCCGCGCTCGCCCGTTTCGTGGCGCTGCCGCCCGCCCCGCTCGAACGGCGCGAGCGGCTGGAGCAATTGCGCGCGCTGGAAGCCGGGATGCGGATTGATCTGGCTCTGGTCCAGAAGGCCGCTCGCGGTGTAGACACGCCCGCCGACCTCGCGCGGGTGCGCGCGGCGTTCGCCGGAGAAGGCCAGACGGAATGAGCAGACCGAAAATCGCCTATCAGGGAGAGCCCGGCGCCAATTCGCATATCGCCTGCGCCGATGTCTTCCCGGACATGGAGCCTCTGGCCTGCCCGACCTTCGAGGATGCGCTCGCCGCCATTTCCGAGGGCGCGGCCGCGCTCGGGATGATCCCGATCGAGAATTCGCTCGCCGGCCGGGTGGCGGACATCCACCAGTTCCTGCCGATCTCCGGGCTGCATATCGTCGGCGAATATTTCTTGCCGATCCACTTCCAGCTCATGGCGCCCAAAGGCGCCGCCATCGACGGGCTGACGGATGTCTACAGCCATATCCACGCGCTCGGGCAGTGCCGCAAGATCATCCGGCGCTACGGGCTGAAGGCGCATGTCTTCGGCGATACGGCGGGCGCGGCGCGGCAGGTGGCGGAATGGCAAAATCCGACGCGCGCCGCGCTCGCGCCGAAGATGGCCGCGTCCATCTACGACCTCGAAATCCTCGCGGACAACGTCGAGGACGCCGCGCACAACACCACGCGCTTCGTCATTCTCTCGAAACAGCCGGACTGGTGCGCGCCGCGCAACGGCCCGACCGTCACGTCCTTCGTCTTCCGCGTGCGCAACGTGCCTGCCGCGCTCTACAAGGCGCTCGGCGGCTTCGCCACCAACGGCGTGAACATGACCAAGCTCGAAAGCTACATGCTGGAGGGCGAGTTCACGGCGACGCAATTTCTGGCCGACGTCGACGGCCATCCCGACGACCGCCCGCTGAAACTGGCGCTCGAGGAACTGGAATTCTTCTCCAAGGAAGTGCGCATTCTCGGCGTCTATCCCGCCCATCCCTTCCGCATCGAGGCGCAGAAGAAGGCGGGTTGACGGTCCGTCATTCGCCCGCGGCCTTCGCCGACGCATCCTCGCCGAACTGCGCCTCCACCAGCGCGCGATAGGCGGGCTCGCGCGCGAAAAGCTCGGCGTGCGCGCCGCGCGCCACCAGGCGTCCCCTGTCGATCACGCAGATGGCGTCCGCCGACAGGATCGTCTCCAGGCGATGCGCGATGACGATGGTCGTGCGGCCGCTGCGCAATTCGTCGAGCGCCTTGCGCACCTCGCGCTCGCTCTCGGAATCGAGCGCGGCGGTCGGCTCGTCGAGCACGAGGATCGGCGCATCCTTCAGCATGGCGCGGGCGATGGCGATGCGCTGCTTCTGGCCGCCCGACAGGTTCTGCCCGAGTTCGCCGACATCCGTGCCGTAACCGTTGCGGAAGGCGCGGATGAAATCTCCGGCATTGGCGCGGGCCGCCGCGAGTTCGATTTCCTGCTGCGTCGCGCCGATGCGGCCGAGCGCGATGTTGTCGCGGATCGTGCCGCGGAACAGGAAGACATCCTGCGGCACATAGGCGATGTTCTCGCGCAGGGAGCGCAATTCCACGCCGGCAATGTCCTGCGCGTCGATGAAGATGGCGCCGGCCTGCGGCTTGTAGAAGCGCAGCAGCAGCGCGACGATTGTCGACTTGCCGGCGCCGGACACGCCGACCAGCGCGGTGGTCTTGCCGGGTTCGAAGACCAGGCTCAAATCGTCGAGCGCGGGCTCGTCGCGGCGATAGGAAAAGCCGACATCCATATATTCGATGCGGCCCGCGCTCACGCGCAAGGAGGGCTGGCCGGAGCGCGGCGCTTCGCTCGCGGGCGTATCGAGAATGTCGTAGATCATGCGCGCCTGGTCGATGCCCGCCTGCATTTCCAGATGCACGCGCGCGAGTCGCTTGCCGGGCTCGTAGGCCATCAGCATGGCGACGACGAAGGAGAAGAAGGCGCCGGCGTCGGCGCTCGCCACCGTCACGCGCCAGGCGCCGTAGAACAGGATGACGGCGATGGCGAGGCCGGCGATGAAGTCGGCGATCGGGCTCGCCAGCGCCATGCGCACGGCGGCGCGGTCGGCGGCGCGCGCGACCTCGCCGACCGACGCGCCCATGCGCGCGCGCATTTCGTTCTCGAGATTGAACGCCTTGACGACGCCGATGCCCTGCAACGTCTCCTGCAGCGTCTGCATCACCCGCGCGGAGCCGTCGAAGGAGCGGCGCGACAGGCGCCGGACGGCGGAGACGAGCCGCGACAGGCCGAAGCCCGCGAGCGGCATGGCGGCGACCGCGATCAGCGCGAGCGCGGTGTCCTGCACGAACATGACGACGACGAGGCAGAACAGGGTCGCCGCGTCCCGCCCGACCGAGGTCGTCATGACCTGCAGCGTGTCGCGCACGCCCGACGCCGCGATGGTGACGCGCGCCAGCATGTCGGAGGAATGGGTGTCGCGCAGGAAGGCGACGTCCTGATCCAGCAACCGGTCGAACAGGCGCATCTGCAGGCCGGCGACGATGCGCGCGCCGGTGCGCGCCAGCAGGACCTGCGAAAAATACGAGGCAAGGCCGCGCACCGCGAAAAGCCCGGCGACAGCGAAGGAGAGTACGCGCATGGCCTTCAGGCCGTCGGGCTCGACCATCTGATTGAGCACGGGCTTGAGCAGGTAGGCGACGAGCGCGGTCGCCGCCGAGCCGACGCACATGAAGACGAGCGCGGCGACATAGGCGACGCCGTAGCGCCGGCCGTGATCCATCAAGAGCCGGCGAAGGATGGCAAAACTACTCGCCGGCCGCGTATCGGCCTGTTCGGACAAAAAACCGCCAGCTCCGCTTTCTTCCGCGTAGCCGTAGGACCTGAACGGGGCGGGAACAAGGGCGAAATGGCGCTGAACCTTAATCCGGCCCGGCGCGTTGTCGGGCTGCACCAGCTTGCGCCAGACCGAGGGACAGGCCCATGAAACGCGAAAACGAACCCGACATGCCCGAAATCGCCGTCGACAAGGTGTGCTTCGTCGCGACCATGAGCCGGGCGCTCGCGGCGCAGGACGAGGGCGTGGGCCCCGACGCCTCCAACCCTGCCGACGACCGCGAGGCCGTCGCGCTCACCAGCGCCGCCGATCGGCCGACGCGGCGCGAACTCACGCAATTCATCGAAGCGCTCGACGCCGACGAGCGGGACGCGCTGGTGGCGCTCGCCTGGATCGGGCGCGGGGATTTCGAGGCGGACGACTGGCGCTCCGCCGTGGCCGAGGCCGCCCGGCGGCGCGAGGGGCCGACCGCCGCCTATCTGCTCGGCGTTCCGCTCCTGCCCGACTACCTGGCCGACGCGCTGTCGGCCTTCGACCAGTCCTGCGAGGACTTCGAGGCGCGCGAATAGGCGCGTTCAGCCCTCCAGCTCCTCGCGCAGCATTTCGAGCTCCAGCCAGCGGTCTTCGGCCGCGGCGAGGTCCGTCTCGATCTTCGTCAGCGCCGCGGAGGCCTGCTCGAATTTTTTGGGCTCGCGGGAGAAGAGATCGGGATCGGCGAGGATCGTCTGCGCCTTTTCGCGCATCGCGCGCAGCTTTTCCATTTCGGCGGGCAAATTTTCCAGCGCGTGCTTCTCGTTGAAACTCAGCTTGCGTTTCGGCTTGGCCGCGCCGGCACCGCCGGCCTCCGGCTGGCCGCCGGCCGGAAGCCGGCGTTCCCGGCTCGCGGGCTTTTCCACCGCGCGCGCGCCGACGCCGGCGCCGCGCTGGGCGACCATGTCCGTATAGCCGCCGGCATATTCGATCCACCGGCCTTCGCCTTCCGCCACCAGCACCGAGGTCGCGACGCGGTCGAGAAAGTCGCGGTCGTGGCTGACGACCAGCACGGTGCCGGGATAATCGGCGAGCATTTCCTCGACGAGATCGAGCGTTTCGAGATCGAGGTCGTTGGTCGGTTCGTCGAGCACGAGGAAGTTCGAGGGCAACGCCAGCGCGCGGGCGAGCATGAGGCGCGCCCGCTCGCCGCCCGACAGGCGCGAGACCGGCGTGCGCGCCTGTTCGGGCCTGAACAGGAAATCCTGCATGTAGCCGACGACATGCTTCTTCTTGCCGGCGATCTCGATCCAGTCGCCGCCGCCGCCGGTGAGGAAATTGGCGACGGCGTCGGCAGGATCGAGTGCGGCGCGGGACTGGTCGAGCGCGGCCATCTCGACATTGGCGCCGAGCCGCACGCGGCCCGCGTCGGGTTCGAGCTTGCCGGTCAGGAGATTGACCAGCGTCGTCTTGCCCGCGCCATTGGCGCCGACGAGGCCAAGCCGGTCGCCGCGCAGCACGCGCAGCGACAGGTTCTTCACGATCGGCCGCTCGCCGAAGCTCTTGCACAGGCCTTCCGCGTCGATGACGAGCTTGCCGGACAACTGGGCTTCGCTCACCTGCAATTGCACGTTTCCTTCGGCGCGGCGCGCCTCGCGCCGGGCGCGGCGCAGCTCGCCGAGCTCGGCCATGCGGCGCATGTTGCGCTTGCGCCGGCCCGAGACGCCGTAGCGCACCCAATGTTCTTCGGCGACGATCTTGCGGTCGAGCTTGTGGGCGGCCGCCTCTTCCTCCTCCAGAACCTTGTCGCGCCAGGCCTCGAAATCGCCGAAGCCGCGGTCGAGGCGGCGCGTCGTTCCGCGATCCAGCCAGACGGTGGCGCGCGTGAGATCCTGCAGAAAGCGCCGGTCGTGGCTGATGAGCACCAGCGCGCCGCGCACGGCGGAAAGTTCCTCCTCCAGCCATTCGATCGCCGGCAGGTCGAGATGATTGGTCGGCTCGTCGAGCAGCAGAATGTCGGGATCGGGCGCGAGCGTGCGGGCGAGCGCCGCGCGGCGCGCCTCGCCGCCGGAGAGCTTGGCCGGGTCTTCCTCGCCGGTGAGGCCGAGACGTTCGAGCAGATAGCGGGCGCGGTGGGGATCGTCGGTCGGACCGAGGCCGGCTTCCGCATAGGCCAGCGTCGTCGCGAAGCCCTCGAAATCCGGCTCCTGCGGCAGGTAGCGGATGGTCGCGCCGGGCTGGACGAAGCGCGTTCCGCCATCGGCTTCGATGAGGCCTGCCGCGATCTTCAGCAGCGTCGACTTGCCCGAGCCGTTGCGGCCGACGAGGCAGAGCCGGTCGCCCGGCTCGACCGCAAGCTCGGCGCCCGAAAGCAGCGGCGCGCCGCCGAGCGTCAGCGCGATATTCTGAAGGTGCAGGAGCGGCGGGGCCATGGCGGGGCGGGTTTGGCCCATCGCCACGACAATCGCAACCCTTTGCGCGCTGTTACTTGTGCGCGCCCTCTTCCAGCGCCGGATCGTGGCCGAGCGCGAGCGTAAGCACGCCCGCCGCGATCATGAAGCCGCCGATGACGGCGATGGACAGGGCGTTGGCCCCGGCCTGATCGGCGACGATCTTCATGGCGAGCGCATTGTCCTTGATCCAGCCGACGAGATAGGGCCCGACGAAGCCGCCGACATTGCCGATGGCGTTGATGAGCGCGATGCCGCCGGCCGCCGCCGTGCCGGTGAGCAGCGCGGTGGGCAGGGTCCAGAAGGTCGGCAGAGCCGCGAACGTGCCCACGGACCCCAGGGTCAGCGCGATCATGGCGAGCAGCGGCGAGGAGAGATACGAGCCGACGATCAGCCCGAGGCCGCCGAGGAAGGCCGGCAGCGCGACGTGCCACACGCGTTCGCGCGTCGCGTCCGAATGATGCGTCCAGGGAACCATGACCGCCGCGCCGGCGACGAAGGGAATGGCGACGACCCAGCCGGTCTGCGCGATGGTGAGGCCGAAGGCCTTGACGATCTGCGGCGCCCAGAAGCCGAAGCCGTAGAGGCCGGTGACGATGCCGAAATAGACGAGCGCAAGACCGATGACGCGCGGATGCGACAGCGCCTCGCCGAGCGAGAACTTGCGGATCGCCTCGCGGCTCGCGCGTTCGCCTTCGAGATGCGCGATGACCGCCTGCCTTTCCTCCGCCGTCAGCCATTTTGCGTCGGCCGGGCCGTCGTCGAGATAGAAGAAGACGACAAAGCCCATGACGACGGCCGGCAACGCCTCGATGATGAATAGCCATTGCCAGGAGGCGAGCCCGCCGACGCCCGTGAACGCGTTGAGAATCCAGCTCGACAGCGGCGCGCCGATGGCAGAGGACAGCGGCACGGCGACCATGAACATGCCCACCACCTTGGCGCGCTCGGCCGCGGTGTACCAATAGGTCAGATAGAGGATGATGCCGGGGAAGAAGCCGGCTTCGGCAAGGCCGAGCAGGAAGCGGACGAAGTAGAAGCTCGTCTCGCCCTTCACCAGCGCCATGGCCGCCGAGATCAGGCCCCAGGTGATCATGATGCGCGCGATCCACACGCGCGCGCCGACTTTCTCGAGGAGAAGGTTGGACGGCACTTCGAACAGGAAATAGCCGAGGAAGAAAATGCCGGCGCCGAGCCCGAAGACTTCTGCCGAAAGGCTGAGGTCTTGGCGGAAGGTGAGCGCCGCGAAGCCGAGGTTCACGCGATCGAGATACGATATGAAATAGCAGACGATGAGGAACGGAATGAGCCTGCGCGCGATCTTGCGCGATGTTTCCGCGCGCAAGGCGGTCGCCGTCCGTAAATCTGTCATCGTTTCCTCCGCGCCTTCGAGCCGGGCGTCCGATGCAGGCGACAGGATCACGCGAAATTGAGCGGCACAAGGTCAAACTTGACGCGCCAGACCCGCGCTTTCAGCGTAGATAGCCGCGTGACCTCGTCCATCAGCAAACCTTCGTCGCTGGCGCTTTGGCGCGACCGCACCGGCGCCTTCTCCGCGCTGCGAACGCTAGCGCTCGCGATCGCCATTCTGCCCGCCCTGCCGCTGCTGTGGCGCATCGCGACCGGCGATCTCGGGCCGCGGCCGCTGACGGAAGTGTCGCATGTGACAGGCCTGTGGGCGATCCGGCTGCTTGCGGCGACGCTCGCGATCACGCCGCTCATCGAGCTTGTGCGCCAGCCGCGCCTGGTCGCGGCGCGACGCATTCTCGGCGTGTCCGTCTTCGTCTGGATGATCGCGCATTTCGTCGCCTTCGTCGCCGACAAGTCCTTCAACCTGTCCGTGGTCGCGCACGAGCTTTTCGCGCGCATCTATCTTCTGATCGGCGCGATCGCCTTGCTCATGCTGGCCGCGCTCGCCGCGACCTCGACCGACGGCGCGGTGCGGCGCCTCGGCGCGGACAAATGGAAGCGCCTGCACCGGCTCGTCTACGCCATCACGCTGCTCGGGCTCGCGCATTTCTTCATGCAGTCGAAGCTCGATGTGACGGAGCCCACGGCCATGGCCGGCATATTCGCGCTGCTTGGCTTCATGCGCCTGCCGCGCCGCTTCGGCCGCGCGCTGACGCCGGCGCTCGCGCTGGCGCTGGCGGCGGCGGCGGCGGCGCTCGTCGCGCTGGCCGAGGCCGGCTGGTATGCGCTGGCCAAAGGCGCGCCGTTCGATGCGCTGATATCGGCCGATTTCAGCCTCGAGCTGGGCGTGCGCCCGTGCTGGGCGCCGATGGCGGTCGGAATTGCTTTCGCTCTCGCAAGCCTTGTCGCGCGATGGAAGCGGCCGCAGGCGCGCGACGCCAGAGCCTCGCTCAGCCGCGCGCAATCGACCTGACGGCGGCCGCCCTTATCTTTTCGCCACATCCGCATTGAGAATGCGGATCGGCGCGCCAGCAAGAAAGGCGCGGATGTTTTCAACCGTGTCGCCGTACCAGGTCGAATAGACGTCCTGCGTGACGAAGCCCTGATGCGGCGAGAGGACGACATTGTCGAGACCGCGCAAGGGATGATCCTTCGGCAGCGGCTCGACGTCGTAGACGTCCAGCGCCGCGCAGGCGATTTTTCGCGCATGCAGCGCCGCGATCAGCGCCGCCTCGTCGACCAGCGGGCCGCGCGACGTGTTCACCAGAACGGCGTGCGCCTGCATCTGATCGAATTCGCGCGCGCCGACAATGTGCCTCGAGCGCTCGCCGAGCACGAGATGCAGGCTGACGACATCGCTCGTGCGGAACAGCGTCTCCTTGTCGACCAGATCAGCGCCATGCGCGGCGGCGGTCTCGGCCGTCATGTTCGGGCTCCACGCGACAAGCTCCATGCCCATCGCCTTGGCGAGCGCCGCCACGCGCGCGCCGATACGGCCGAGACCGACGACGCCGAGACGGCGGCCGTGCAGCGTCATGCCGAGGCCCGACTGCCAGCCGCCGCCGCGCATGTCGCGGTCCTCGCGCGCCACGTTGCGCGCGCCCGCGAGGATGAGCGCGAGGCAGAGCTCGACCGTCGCCGGCACGGAGGCGCCTGCGGACGTATGCGAGACGACGACGCCGTATTTCGTCGCCGCGCCCTGATCGAGCAGGCGCTGATGCAGGCCGGTGACGCAGAGCAGCTTCAGCTTCGGCAACCGCGCGAACAGGCTCGCCGGCCATTCCATGCGCTCGCGCATCGTGCTGACGATTTCGAAGTCCTTCAGCTTCTCGACCGTTTCCTCCTCGCTGGCGAAGGGCTTGTCGAAAACGGTGAATTCGGCGCCGGGTATGCTTTTCCAGTCGGCAAGGGCGAGGGCGATGTTCTGATAGTCGTCGACGATGGCGATGCGAGTCATGTCAGGAGGCGTCTCCGATCGGATATTGCGCTTTCCACGTCGTGCCCTCCGAATCGCGCGCTTCGACGCTGAGCGATTTCGCCCCGTTGGGCAGATAAGTGAAGCGGAAGCTGGGATCTTCCGACATTGAAATACCCCCGGTCATCTCGAAGACGAGATCTTCGCCCTGCCTGACGACGAGATGGTCGACATAGCGGGCAGGGATGTAGCGGCCCGTGGAATGATCCATCTGCATGCCGGAATAATTCGGGTGCCGGATCGTAAGTTGCGCCTCGCGACGGCGCGCGCTGCCGACATCGCCCGCCAGAATATCGTGGAAGGTCATATTGCCCATGTCCGCCGCAATCTGGCCCCTGTCCTTGGCGGAGAGCGCCGAACAGCCATCGGCGGCGACGATAAAGCGCTTGACGTCGTGCAGCGATCCATCGAGGCGCTCGGCCACGAGATGCACGTCCGTGATGTTGTTGATCCGCACGCGCGTCGAAATCGAGGTGAGGCCGGACTGCGGACCGATCACGAAAGTCGCCGCCAAAGGCGCCGGGTTCTGGTCGATCACCAGCGAGACTTTGCGAATTGTGGTCGCGGGCCTGTCGAGCGCGATCGTCAGGGGGACGATCGAGGAATCGTAATATTGCACCGGCAGTCGCAGCGTGACGACGTCCGCGCCGTCGGCCATGGGCGCGCCCTTGAAGATTTCCTGCGCGAGGCTCGCCCAGATCTCCGGCGGCTCGCTCGATTTGGCCGGCGCCGGCGCGGGCGAGGGGACCTGCGCAACGGCGGCGGCTCCGCCAATCGCGAGGCAAAGGCATGAAAGCAGCGCGACCGGCGCCGCAGCGGAGCCTCGTTGGAGCATGGCCGTTCCTCTTTCGCCCGCCGTCGCGAGGCGCGGCGAGCCTAGTGAAGGGTCGGACAGCCGGCAAGACGGGGCTTCGTGCAAAGGGGGACCTGGCGGGAGGACTCCATTGCCGCCGCGGCGCGCAGGACCTATGACGCTGGCGACAGGAGCCAGAGCCGCCGGACATGACCGCCTTCCTCGCCAGCGTCATCAGCCCCGCCGAAGCGCTGGTCGCGCTCGACTGCGGCGCCGACATCGTCGATTGCACCGATCCGGCGCGCGGCGCGCTCGGCGCGCCGGCGCCCGAGACGGTGGCGGCGATCGTGCAGGCGGTGGCCGGCGCCAGGCCGGTCAGCGCGGCGGCGGGGGGCCTCGATCTCAGCGGCGCGCGGCTGGTCGCCGCCGTGACCGCGCTGCGCGAGGCGGGCGCCGATATCGTGAAGGTCGGGCTTGCCGGCGAGGCCGACGCACGTGCGAAGATCGCGGCGCTCGCGCCGCAGGCGCAAGACGTTCAACTGGTCGCGGTGCTGCTGGCCGATCGCGCGCCGCCGCTCGGCATGATCGCCGAGCTGGCGGCCGCCGGATTCTCCGGCGCCATGCTCGACACGGTCGACAAGACGCGCGGGCGCTTTCTCGAGACGCTGGACGCCGCCGACGCCGCCGAATTCATCGAGAAGTGCCGGGCGGCCGGCCTGTCGGCCGGCGTGTCCGGATCGCTGGAGGCGCCCGACGTGCCGCGCCTCGTCGCGCTGGACGCGGATTTCCTCGGCTTTCGCGGCGCGCTGTGCGGCGGCGCCGGCCGTCAGGGCGGCATCGACCGCGGCGCGGTCGCGACGATCCGCGCGTTGATCGACGCGGGCCTGCACGCGGGCGAAGGGCCGCAGCAGACCGACAGGATTTTCGTGCGCGACTTCCTGATCGACGCCCATATCGGCGCCTACAAATACGAGACGAAGAAAGCGCAGCGCATGCGCTTCAACGTGGAGGCCGAAGTGCCTCGCGCCAGGCGCGTCGCCGACGACTTCCGCGACATCGTCTCTTACGACGTGATTGTCGACGCCATCCGCCGCATGATCCAGTCGGGTCACGTCAAGCTGGTCGAGACCATGGCGGAGGAGATCGCCGCCGCCGCGCTGCGCGACAAGCGCGTGAAGCGCGTGCGCGTGCGCGTGGAAAAGCTCGACATCATCGATGGCGCCGTCGGCGTCGAGATCGAGCGCGAACAGGCGGCGGAGGCGCGCACGCCCCGGGCGCCGTTTCGCGGCCTGCCGAAAGGCGAGGCGGGCGAGTAAGCGCCGTGCCTCCCCGTTCGGGAGCAGTCTCGCGTCTTCATCAATATTCGCGGTCGCCGGCGCCTGCCATCCCCTCTCCCGCGCAGGCGGGGGAGGGAAAGGGCGGGGGATACGCGACGATCACGGCGCGATGCGCACCTGCATTTCCTGATATCCGTGCACGAAGGAGGAGTAGACGCGCTTGGGCGGCGCCAAAACCTCGATCTTCATGTCGCGCTTCAGGATCTCTTCCCAGAGAATCTTGAGCTGCAGCTCGCCGAGACGGTTGCCGACGCAGCGGTGGATGCCGAAGCCGAAGGAGAGATGCTGGCGCGGGCGCTCGCGGTCGATGATGAACTGATCGGGATTCTCGATCGAGTCGCCGTCGCGGTTGCCCGAGATGTACCACATGGCGAGCTTGTCGCCCTTCTTGATCGTCTTGCCGCCGACTTCCGTGTCGGCCAGCGCCGTGCGGCGCATGTAGGCGAGCGGCGTCTGGTAGCGGATGATCTCCGGCACGGCGGATTCGAGCAGCGCGGGATTGGCGCGCAATTTCGCGTACTGATCGGGGTTCTGGTTGAAGAACCAGACGGACCCGGTCATCGAATTGCGCGTCGTGTCGTTGCCGCCGACGATCAGCAGGATGACGTTGCCGAGATATTCGCGCGGGTTCATGTTGCGCGTCGCCTCGCCGCTCACCAGCATCGAGATGAGGTCGCCGCCGAGCTCCGTGGCGTTCACGCGCTGGTTCCAGAGCTGCATGAAGGCGCCGAGGCATTCGCCGAACACGGCTTCGCGCTCTTCCTCGGAATTGATGAGGCGGTCGGGATTGTTGAGGTCGGTGGTGGCGACGTCCGACCAGTAGGTGAGCTTGCGGCGCTGCTCGAAGGGGAAGTCGAAGAGCGTCGCCAGCATCTGGCCGGTCAGCTCGATAGAGACCTTGTCGACCCAGTCGAAGGCCTCCCCACGCGGCAGGGAATCGAGCGTGTTCTGGATGCGGCTGCGGATCAGGCCTTCAAACTTGGCGAGATTGGCCGGCGAGACGATCGGCTGCACGATCTTGCGCTGCTCGTCGTGCTTGGGCGGGTCCATGGCGATGAACATGGGCAGTTCGAGATCGCCGGTGCGGTCCCGCAGCGTGATGCCGCCGAAGGTCGAGGACGAGGAGAAGGCCTTGTGGTTCACCTCGACCGAGACGATGTCCTTGTACTTGGTGATCGACCAGAACGGCCCGATCGGGCTGTCCTTGAGGTAATGCACCGGCGCGTCGCGGCGCAGCCGGTCGAAATAGTGCATCCAGACGTCCTGCTGGTAGAGCTTGGGATCGGAGACGTTGATATCCTCGATCGGCATGCTCTGGGCGAGCTTGGCATGATCGATGGCGGCATGTTCGTTCATGGCATCCTCCCGACGAACGCTTATTTGTCTTCGTTAAGTACGACGCATTTGCGGCCGCGCGTCCCGCGCGCGCCGCGAAACGATCAGTGCTGGCTTTCCGGCAGATGGACGACCAGCCCATCGAGTTCCGGCGTGACCTTGATCTGGCAGGACAGGCGCGAAGTGTCCTTCACGCTGTCGACGAAGCCGAGCATGCTCGTCTCCTGCTCGCTCGCCGCCCCCACCTTATCCTTCCACGCGTCGTCGATATAGACGTGGCATGTGGCGCAGGCGCATTCGCCGCCGCAATCGGCGTCGATGCCCGGCACGGCGTTCAACACTGCGCCGCGCATCACGGATTCGCCCTGCGACACGTCGACGGCGCGGTCCGCGCCATCGTGCGAAATATAATGAATTTTCGGCATTTCCCGGTCCCTGGCTCGGTTTGTTTTTCGCTTTGTCCAAAAAGTATAGGGGTAAACGGGTTTCCTGCAAAACCCGTTTACCCCTATTTCGGAGAGCGAAACGCCGAGCCGGCGGCTGCCGACTTGCCGTCATCCCGGACGGCCGAAGGCCGATCCGGGATCCAGCGACGGATGTGCGTGCTCTGGATCCCGGCTCTTCGCTTCGCTACGGCCGGGATGACCGACCATCAGTACCGATAATGATCCGGCTTGTACGGACCTTGCGCCGGCAGGCCGAGGTAGGACGCCTGGGCGTCCGTCAACGTGGTCAGCTTCACGCCGATCTTGGCGAGGTGGAGCGCGGCGACCTTCTCGTCGAGATGCTTGGGCAGCGTGTAGACGCCGACCGGATACTGGCCCTGCTGCTTCGTCCAGAGCTCGATCTGCGCGAGCGTCTGGTTGGTGAAGGAGGCCGACATGACGAAGGAGGGATGGCCGGTGGCGTTGCCGAGATTCACGAGGCGGCCTTCCGACAGCAGGATGATGCGCTTGCCGTCGTTGAACTCGATCTCGTCGACCTGCGGCTTGACGTTGTGCCACTTGAAGTTCTTGAGGCCCGCGACCTGAATCTCGGAATCGAAGTGCCCGATGTTGCAGACGATGGCGCGGTCCTTCATGGCGCGCATGTGGTCGACGGTGATGACGTCGACGTTGCCGGTCGCGGTGCAGAAGATGTCCGCGCGAGGGGCGGCGTCCTCCATCGTGGTGACCTCGTAGCCTTCCATCGCCGCCTGCAGCGCGCAGATCGGATCGATCTCGGTGACGATGACGCGGCAGCCGGCGTTGCGCAGCGAGGCGGCCGAGCCCTTGCCCACGTCGCCGTAGCCGGCGATGCAGGCGACCTTGCCGGCCATCATCACGTCCGTGCCGCGACGGATGCCGTCGACGAGGGATTCACGGCAGCCGTAGAGATTGTCGAACTTCGACTTGGTGACGCTGTCGTTGACGTTGATCGCCGGCCACAGGAGCTTGCCCTCCTTGTGCATGACATAGAGGCGATGCACGCCGGTCGTGGTCTCCTCGGTGACGCCCTTGATGCTCTCGGCGTTACGCTTGTACCAGCCGGGGTTGGCCTTCAGGCGCTTCTTGATCGCGGCGAACAGGATTTCCTCCTCCTCGTTCGTCGCCTTGTCGAGAAAGGCCGTGTCGCCGTTCTCGGCGCGCAGGCCGAGGTGGATGAGCAGCGTCGCGTCGCCGCCGTCGTCGAGGATCATGTTCGGGCAGCCGCCGTCGCCCCATTCGAAGATCTTGTGGGTGTAGTCCCAGTAATCCTCGAGGCTCTCGCCCTTGATGGCGAAGACCGGCGTGCCGGCGGCGGCGATCGCGGCGGCGGCATGGTCCTGCGTCGAATAGATGTTGCACGACGCCCAGCGCACGTCGGCGCCCAGCGCCTTCAGCGTCTCGATCAGCACGCCCGTCTGGATGGTCATGTGCAGCGAGCCGGCGATGCGGGCGCCCTTGAGCGGCTGCGACGGGCCGTATTCGGCGCGCGTCGCCATCAGGCCGGGCATTTCCGTCTCGGCGATGTTCAGCTCCTTGCGGCCCCAGTCGGCCAGGCCGATGTCGGCCACGACGTAGTCATTGAAATGCTTGGTCATTTGATAATTTCCCGGCTCTGCTGATCCTTGGCTGGGCGGTCCTATAGCAGGCGACATGAAATAGCGCAATAAACATATAAAGATTTCTTTATGTGATTAAGGCGTGAGGCGTGAGCCGCTGTCATCCCTGCGAAAGCGGGGATCCAGGGCAACGTCAGCATTGCGCGCGTCGATTGCCCTGGATCCCCGATCGCGCTCCGCGCGTCGGGGATGACGGCGCGCAGCCTGCAATCATGGCTTCAGCCGATACCCCGTCCGGAAAATCCAGATCAGCAGGCCCAGACACAGCGCGATCACGCCCGTCATGAAGCCGAGGCTGGCGGCGAGCGACACGTCTCCCGTCCCATGAAAGCTCCAGCGAAAACCGCTGATGAGATAGACGACGGGGTTGAACAGGCTGACCACGCGCCAGAAGGGCGGCAGCATGTCGATCGAATAGAAGGCGCCGCCAAGAAAGGTAAGCGGCGTGATGATCAGCGCCGGCACGAAGTTGAGCTGCTCGAAAGTCTTCGCCCAGATGCCGATGATGAAGCCGAACAGGCTGAAGGTGAAAGCCGTCAGCACGAGGAAAAGCGCCATCAGGCCGGGGTGATCGATATGCAGCGGCGTGAAGAAGGCCGCGGTGGCGAGAATGATGAGGCCGATGACCACCGATTTCGCCGTCGCCGCGCCGACGTAACCGACCACGACTTCGATCGCCGATAAGGGCGCGGACAGGATTTCGTAGATCGTGCCGGTGAACTTCGGGAAATAGATGCCGATGGAGGCGTTGACGATGCTCTGCGTGAGCAGCGACAGCATGATGAGGCCCGGCACGATGAAGGCGCCGTAGGCGACGCCGCCGATCTCCTGCATGCGCGAGCCGATGGCGGAGCCGAAGACGACGAAGTAAAGCGCCGTCGTCAGCACCGGCGTCGCGACGCTCTGCAGCAGCGTGCGGCGCGTGCGCGCCATTTCCGACGCGAAGATGGCGTAGACGCCGCGCAGGTTGAAACGCGGGGCGCTCATGCCGCGCCTCCGACGAGATCGACGAAAATCTGCTCGAGCGACGTCTCGCGCATGGCGATATCCTTGATGTGCACGCCCGCTTCGCCGAGACGCTGGATGATCTGCGCCGCCCCCTTCTCCGCGCCTTCCGCGAACGTGTAGGCGAGCTGGCGGCCGCCCTGCTCCAGTTCGACCGGCCAGCCGTCGAGCACGGGCGGCAAAGCCGCGAGAGTTTCGGCCAGGGTCAGCACCATGCGCCGCTTGCCGAGCTTGCGCATCAGCGCCTGCTTCTCCTCGACCAGAACGAGGCCGCCGGATTTCATGATGCCGACGCGATCGGCCATTTCCTCGGCTTCCTCGATGTAATGCGTGGTGAGGATGATGGTGACGCCGTTTTCGCGCAATCGCCGAACCAGCCCCCACATGTCGCGGCGCAGCTCGACGTCGACGCCGGCCGTCGGCTCGTCGAGGAAAAGGATGCCCGGCTCGTGCGCCAGCGCCTTGGCGATCATAACGCGGCGCTTCATGCCGCCCGACAATTCGATGATCCTGGCGTCGCGCTTCTCCCACAGCGCGAGATCGCGCAGCAGGCGCTCGATGTAGGCCTTGTCGGCGGGCTTGCCGAACAGCGCGCGGCTGAAGGAGACGGTGCTCCAGACGGTGGCGAAGATGTCGAGCGCGATTTCCTGCGGCACGAGGCCGATCTTGCGGCGCGTGAGGCGATAGTCGCGCAGGATGTCGGCGCCGTCGACCGTGACGGCGCCGCGGCTCATCGACACCGCGCCGCAGACGATGGAGATGAGCGTCGTCTTGCCGGCGCCGTTCGGGCCGAGCAGCGCAAAAATCTCGCCGCGCTCGATCTCGAGATCGATATCGTGCAGCGCAGTGAAATTGCCGTAGCTCTTGCCGACGCCGGCGATGGAGAGGATCGGCACGCATGGCTCCGTAGCAAAGATAAAGCCGCCGGGGGTCAGCCGGCGGCGGCGTTGACGGTGATATGGGGCGCGGACGTCCCGATGGCTACCCGCCCCGCGCCGTCATTGCGAGGAGCTCCGATGACGGGTTCCGAAGAAGTCCTACACCAGCACCGGCTGCGCGCGCATTCCGGCGGCGCTGAAGATGTTGCGGTAGCGCTCTATCTCGCTTTGCGGCCCCGTGGCCTTCAGCGGATTGTCGGAGAGTTTCACCGCCGGCCGGCCGGCCGCGCCGATGACTTTGCAGACGAGCGAGATCGCCCGCAGCCGGTCGTCGCCGCCCGGATCGCAGCCGGAAAAATCGTTGGTGAGATTCGTGCCCCAGCCGTAGCTCGCGCGCACGCGGCCGCGGAAATGGCGCGACGTCTCCTCGATGGAATCGATGTCCATCGCGTCCGAAAAAACGATCAGCTTTTCGCGCGGCTCGCGGCCGCGCGCCGCCCACCAGTCGATCAGCTCTTCGCCGGCCTCGATCGGGTCCTTGGAATCCGGCCGCGCGCCAGTCCAATCCGCCACCCAGTCGGGCGCGTCGCGCAGGAATTCGGTCGTGCCATAGGCGTCGGGCAGGAAGACGAGAAGATTGCCGGAATA
Source organism: Rhodoblastus sp. (assembly GCA_046349085.1). Lineage (GTDB taxonomy): Bacteria > Pseudomonadota > Alphaproteobacteria > Rhizobiales > Beijerinckiaceae > JAJXWB01. Next base: position 17,800 of record JAXMDA010000010.1, on the reverse strand, counting down.
GGTGTCGCTCCACGACTGCAGCACCGAGTAGCGCGAATCGCGCACGCGCTGTTCGTCCGTTCCGGCGAGCGCGGCATAGACCATCGGCAGCTCGTGCGCGTTGGTGCCTATGGCCTCGGCGCCGATCTCCATGGCGATATGCACGTTGGACGTGCCGGTGAAAGCGTCGCCGATGCCTTCCTGCAAGGCCTCGCAGCACCAGCGCTGCCAGAGATAGCCGTGACGCCGGCGCGTGCCGAAATCGCCGACGCGCAGCGGGCCTTCCTTCTTCAATTGCCGCAGCCGCTCGATCTTGCTCCACAGCTTCGCCTTGGCGCGGGCGTAGAGCACGTCCAGCTCGAAACGCCCCATGCCGTGCAGCACTTTCCGCGCGCGCAATTCGTTGATGATGGAGAGCGCCGGAATTTCCCACATGGTCGTATAGGGCCAGGCGCCGTGGAAGGTCAGTTCGTACTGTCCGTCGCGGCGCTCGAGCTCGTATTCCGGCAATTGGAAGTCCGCCAGCCATTCGATGAAGTCGGGCTGGAAGATCTGGCGAACGCCGTAGAACGTGTTGCCCGCCAGCCAGATTCGCTCGCGCGACGAGAAACGCAGCGTGCGGGCGTGGTCGAGTTGCGCCCGAAGCTCGGTCTCGGGAATCTCGTCGGCGACCCGCACCGCGGCGGTGCGGTTGACGATGCCGAAGGTGACGGGCGTGTCGCGATGCTTGCGCCAGATCATCTGCAGCATGAGCAGCTTGTAGAAGTCTGTGTCGAGCAGGGTCCGCAGGACCGGATCGAGCCGGAACGAATGGTTGTACGCCCGGGTCGCGATGTCGGTGAAACTCATGGAACGCTCTTAAGGCCTCCCGGCCTGTTTCCTCTCGATCTCGGACCAGCATAGGCGATAGCGGAGCCAAAGCCAAAAGCCCCGGCATTTCCGCGATTGCGGCAAGCGTTCCTTAAACGGTCCGTGGCATCATGCGGGGTTGCAAGGAGGCCTCACAGAGGATTCCCATGCGATGGACAGGTTGCCGACGATAGCGATCTCGCTTGCGGTCGCACTGGGCTCGATCCTGGTCTTTCTCGGGCGCACGGGCCGTCTCCCGCTTGCCGATCTGTCGTCCGCGCCGGCGCCAGCGGAAAGCGCCGTCTGCACCTCCAGCTTCTTCGGCAATCAATGCGCGGCGCGCGACACGAAAGCGATCGTCTCCGCGCGCGGCGACCGCGCCTACAGCGGGCGCGGCTACGAGGCGCCCGTCGCCTTCGTCGGCGTGCGGCCGGCGCCCGAGGCGGGCAAGGCGGCGATCGTGGGAATGCGCGCCGACGCGGAAGTGGTCTGCGTGACCGCAGACGCGGGGCTCGCGCGCGCTGCCGGATATGAACTGAGCCGCGGCGACCGCGCGGTCCTGTCTGGAATCATCGAAAGGCGCGAGGGGCGGACGGTGTATTTGAGACAATGCGCCTACTGGCGGGGGTGAGAGCGCGTCCGGCGTCCTGTTATCGATCTTTCGACCGTCTCCGCGCCGTCATGGCCGCGCTTGCCCCGGCCGTCCACGTGGAAGGATTGCGGCAGACGCCCATCCGACATGCAACGACCCGGCGCGGATGCCCGGCGCAAGGCCGGGCATGACGGGCGAGGATGCGGCCGCCATTGCGCGATCAGCAGATCGGCGCCTTCGACCCGGAGAAGAGGCGGAAGCTCAACTATCCATCTTCAACGCCGCAATGAACGCTTCCTGCGGGATTTCGACCTTGCCGAACTGCCGCATGCGCTTCTTGCCTTCCTTCTGCTTCTCCAGAAGCTTGCGCTTGCGGGAAACGTCGCCGCCGTAGCACTTGGCGGTCACGTCCTTGCGCAGCGCGCGCACGGTCTCGCGGGCGATGATCTTGGCGCCGATCGCCGCCTGGATCGGAATCTGGAACATGTGCGGCGGAATCAGCTCCTTCAGCTTCTCCACCATCGCGCGTCCGCGGCTGTCCGCGCGCGTGCGGTGGACGAGCATGGAGAGGGCGTCGACCGGCTCGGCGTTGACCAGGATATTCATCTTCACGAGGTCGCCCTCGCGATAGTCGGTGAGCTGATAGTCGAAGCTCGCGTAGCCCTTGGAGATCGATTTCAGGCGGTCGTAGAAGTCGAACACGACTTCGTTGAGCGGCAGGTCGTAGGTGACCATGGCGCGCTTGCCGACGTAATTGAGATCGACCTGGACGCCGCGCCGATCCTGACACAGCTTCAGCACCGCGCCGAGGTAATCGTCGGGCGTCAGGATCGTCGCCCTGATCCAGGGCTCGTCGATATGGTCGATCTTGACGACATCGGGCATGTCGACGGGATTGTGCATCTCCATCACGTCGCCGTTGGTCATGTGAATCTTGTAGATGACCGAGGGCGCCGTCGCGATGAGATCGAGATTGAACTCGCGGTGCAGCCGCTCCTGGATGATCTCCAGATGCAGCAGGCCGAGAAAGCCGCAGCGGAAGCCGAAGCCGAGCGCGGCCGAGGATTCCATCTCGTAGGAGAAGCTGGCGTCGTTGAGTCGCAGCTTGCCCATTGCGGCGCGAAGCTCCTCGAAATCGGCGGCGTCCACCGGAAAGAGGCCGCAGAACACCACGGGCTGCGCCGGCTTGAAGCCGGCCAGCGCCTCGGCGCATTGCTTCTTCTCGTCGGTGATCGTGTCGCCGACGCGCGTGTCGGCCACCTGCTTGATCTGCGCGGTGATGAAGCCGACCTCGCCGGGGCCGAGCTTTTCGACATTCTCCATCTTCGGACGGAACACGCCGATGCGGTCGATCTCGTAATGGGCGTCCGTGCCCATCATCAGGATCTTCTGGCCCTTCCTCATCTCGCCGTCGATGACGCGCACGAGCACGACGACGCCGAGATAGGGGTCGTACCAAGAGTCGACCAGCAGCGCCTTCAGAGGCGCCTTCTCGTCGCCCTTCGGCGGCGGCAGACGGGTGACGATGGCTTCGAGCACGTCGGGAATGCCGAGGCCGGTCTTGGCGGAGATCGGCACGGCGTCGGAGGCGTCGAGGCCGATCACGTCCTCGATCTGCTGCTTGATGCGGTCGGGCTCGGCCGCCGGCAGGTCGATCTTGTTCAGCACCGGCACGATCTCGTGGCCGGCGTCGAGCGCATGATAGACGTTGGCGAGCGTCTGGGCCTCGACGCCCTGCGAGGCGTCGACGACCAGCAGCGAGCCCTCGCAGGCGGCGAGCGAGCGCGAGACCTCGTAGGCGAAATCGACGTGGCCGGGCGTGTCCATCAGGTTCAGGACGTAGGTCTTGCCGTCCTTCGCCTTGTAGTCGAGCCGCACCGTCTGCGCCTTGATGGTGATGCCGCGCTCGCGCTCGATATCCATGGAATCGAGCACCTGCTCGACCATTTCGCGCTCCGCCAGTCCGCCGGTCGTCTGGATCAGGCGGTCGGCCAGCGTCGACTTGCCATGGTCGATGTGCGCGACAATCGAGAAATTGCGGATGTTGTCGATCGGGTGCGTCGTCATGGTTCCTGCCGTTCTGCGCCGCGAGATAGCAGCGCCGGCCCGGGAAGGAAAGGCGGCGGCAGGAATAGATTAACCAAGCCGGGGCGGTGAGCGCGTTTTGCCGCTAAGTCATTAAAGTCGCTTTATGAATTTCGTGATGTTGTCAATGTCAACACAAGGCCTCGTCCGCCCCGCAGGGGCGAGGAGTTCGATTTGAGCGTTCTTTCAGGCATTTCGGCCTTTCGACGCATGCGCCGCGCGATCTTGCGGACGGGATCGGCGCTCGCCCGGGCCTTTTCCATAGCCCCGCCAAAAGGCATGGACCCGACCACCGCAGGCCGGCTGCGCGCCGCGCAAATCGCCGTCATCGCGCGCTATTCGCCCGCCATGCTGGCCGTCAATCTTTTCAACGGTTTCATCCTGGCGGCCGCGCTCAGCCTTCAGAGCGAGCCGACGACGACTTTCGTCTGGCTGGCGTCCCTGCTCGCCTACTGCCTGCCCGTCGCCCGCCGCCTTTACAGGCGGCGCCACAAATCCCCGCCGGCGACCGTCGGGCCGAAGGCGGTGCGTCGCGCCGCTCTCAATGCGGCCGGGCTGGGCGCGATCTGGGGCCTGGCCGCCATCCTGTTCTTCGACCGGACCGAGCATGTGCAGATCGTCGTGGTCTGCGCCATCGTGGGCATGATGTCTGGCGGCGCGCTGGCGCTGGCGACATTGCCGCAGGCCGTGGTCGCATTCGCCACGCCGCTGACCCTCGGCAGTTTCGTCGCTCTGCTGCGCGGAGCGGACGCCCCAAGCGAATATTTCATCGCGCCGCTGCTGCTGAGCTACAGCATCGCCATGGTTCTCGCCGCGCTCGCGCACGGCAAGCAATTCGCGATCCGGGTCGTTGCGCAGGCGCGCGCCGAAACGCAGGCGCGACACGACCCGCTGACCGGCTTGCCGAACCGCGTCGCCTTCGAGGATGCGCTGGACGCGGCCTGCCAGCGCCTCGAAAGGTATGGCGAGCGTTTCGCCGTTCTCTACATCGACCTCGACGACTTCAAGATCGTCAACGATCGCTACGGTCATCAAGCCGGCGACCAGCTCCTGAAGCAGATGGCCGCGCGTCTTTCGGTCTGTCTGCGCGAAGCCGACCTGCTGGCGCGCCTCGGCGGCGACGAATTCGTCATGCTCGCGCGAGGTCTCGTCTCGACGATGGACGCCGCGGCGCTGGCCGACCGCTTGTCCGATGCGTTCGACGGCGCCTTCGCCATCGAAGGCGGCAGTCTCGAGTGCCGCGCCAGCGTCGGCGTCGCGCTGGCGCCCGCCGACGGCGCCACGCCTGCAGCCCTCATCAGCCGCGCCGATTCGGCGCTTTATGCCGCCAAGCGCGAACGCAACGGCGCGTTCCATCTGTTTGCGCATGGCGGCAATCAGGAAGTCAGCGACCGGCGCGCGCTGGCGCAGGACATGAAGGGCGCTCTCAAGCGCGGCGAATTCTTCCTGCAGTTCCAGCCGATCCAGGATCTGGCGAGCGGGCGCATCAAGTCCAACGAAGCGCTCGCGCGCTGGCGCCATCCCGAGCGCGGGCTCGTGCCGCCGGTCCAGTTCATCACGATCGCCGAAAGGCTCGGCCTGATCCATGAACTCGGCGAGTGGATCATGTTCGACGCCTGCCGCGAGGCCGCGCGCTGGCCCGGCGACGTGGGCGTCGCCGTCAACGTGTCGCCAGAGCAGATCTGCGATCATTCGATCGTGACGATCGTCGACGCGGCGCTGCGCGCAGCCGGGCTTTCGCCCGATCGCCTTCATCTGGAAGTGACCGAATCCGCCATTCTCGCCTCGGCGAGCGGCACGGCGTCGGCCATCGAGCGCCTGCACGAGCGCGGCGTGTCGATCGTGCTCGACGATTTCGGCACCGGCTTTTCGTCGTTCGACCATATCCGCCGCCTGCCGACGCGCGGGCTGAAGATCGACCGGTCCTTCGTCGCCGGACTGCCCGAGCGCAGGAACCAGGCGATCGTCCAGGCCGTCGCGCATCTGGCGCGCTCGCTCGATTTGCACGTGACGGCGGAAGGCATCGAGACGCAGGCGCAGTTCGGATTCGTGGCGGCGGCCGGCTGCACGCATGCGCAGGGCTATCTGATCGCCCGACCTCAGGATGCGGAAACCATGCGGGCAATGCTCGCAGTTCGAGAGGCGGCCTGAAAAATCGGCAGATATCCGTATTAATCCTGATAAATCAATATATTAATACGATACGCCGCAGGCTGTGGCGTCATCCGCCTTGCCGGACCGACACATTCGTGACCGAAAGACGAGCCCACGGCGGCTTGACGGAATCATGGGGCGTTCCTACGTTCCCTGCCCGACGCGCGGACCCCTTCGCGCCCCCAAGAGGCTGTTATGGCTACTGCAAAAGTCACGGACGCCAGCTTCGAAGCCGACGTTCTCAAATCTTCCGAACCTGTCGTCGTCGATTTCTGGGCGGAATGGTGCGGACCCTGCAAGATGATCGGCCCTTCGCTCGAGGAAATCTCCACGGAGATGCAGGGCAAGGTGAAGATCGCCAAGCTCAACGTCGACGAGAACCCCGGCGTCGCCGGCAAGCTCGGCATCCGCTCCATTCCGACGCTGATGCTGTTCAAGGACGGCAAGCTCGCCGCCCAGAAGGTCGGCGCCGCGCCGAAGGGCGAACTGGTCAAGTGGATCAACGCTTCGGTCTGATCCCGCGTCCGATACCTCTGCAAAGGGCCGCGCGAGCGGCCCTTTTGTTTTGCTTGTCCGTCCGCGGCGCTTGCCGCATGTTCGGCGGAACGACGAACGACTGGAGGACGAAATGGCCCGGCGCACCCACGTGCAGCATGCCCGAGACGCGGCTTTCGACCAGGGTCTGCGGCAGTATTTCGCCTATCGCAATCTCGGCTACGACGAGGCGACCTCGGGCAGGTTCGGCGTCAACGTGATCCGCGCCGTTCCGGGCGAGCATCCCCACGGCGCGTGGCACATTCACGAACTCGATTTCCAGTTCGTCTACGTGCTGAAAGGCTGGGTCGAGTTCGAATACGAGGACGTCGGCTTCGTACGGCTGGAGGCCGGCAGCACGGTGATGCAGCCGCCGCGCATCCGCCATCGCGAAATCCGTCATAGCGACGACGTCGAGATTCTCGAATTGACGTCGCCGGCGGAATTCGTGACGCGCGAGGTCGAGGCGCCACAGGCGGCGGCGGAGTGAAAGGCGGGCTCGTCGCCACGGCCGCCGTCGCGCTCGCGCTGGCCGCGCTCGCCGCCTGGAACGACCCTTTTCAGCCTGAAGCCGACATGGCGCCGCCGCCCGCGCAATTCGACGGATTTGGCCGGCTCGTCGCCTATGCCGGCAAGGAGGCGGCGGCCTGCCCCCCGCAGGACGCCCGCACCGCCGTCATCCTGGCGATCGGCCAGTCCAATGTCGCGAATTTCGGCGCGGCGCGGCTGGCGAGCGCGCATGGCGCGCGCGTCGTCAATTTCTTCGACGGTTCGTGCTGGATCGCGCGCTCGCCGCTCTACGGCGCGGACCAGACCTTCGGCGAGCCGCTGACGCCGCTCGGCGACGGGCTGATCGCCAATGGCGCCGCGGATCGCGTCGTGCTCGCCGTCGCCGCGATCGGGGGGCGATCCATCGGCTATTTCGCCAGTGGGCCCTTGCGACCGATGCTGGACGCGACGATCGCCTCGCTTGCAAAGCGCTACAAGCCGACCGCGATCATCTGGCATCAGGGCGAAAGCGATCTGGCGCTCGCGACATCGGCGCAAGATTACAAGCGCGACTTCGACACCGTCGCCGCGCGATTGCGGGCGCAATGGCCGGATACGCCGATCCTCGTTTCGGTCGCGACGAAATGCCTGCCGATGTTTCCCGGCTGGCGCGCGGATAATGCGATCGCGCAGGCGCAACGCGAGCTGGTCGATCCCGCGCGCCGCATTCTTGCGGGCGTCGACACCGACGCGCTGTTCGGCGATGCGGACCGCTCCGACGCCTGCCATATGTCGAAGAGCGGGCAGGAAAATTTCGCCGCGGCCTATGCCGCGCTTATCGCGAAGGTGGCGGCCGCCAGCGGTCAGACCAGTTCGGAGCCGTTCAGGGCGAGCGCCGCGCCCGCGAGATAGAGCGAGCCGCAGATGAGGATGCGCGGCGGCGCGCGCCAGCGCTCGCGGGAAATGCGGGCCAGCGCGTCCTCGATCGTCGGCGCCTCGCTCGCAAACAGCCCGAGATCGCGCGCCGCCTCGGCGACATCGGCGGGCGGGCGGCCGTAATGATCGCCCGACACGGGCACGGCGACGACGCGCTGGGCGAGATCGGTGAAATGCGCGAGAAAGGCGCGCGCGTCCTTGGTCGCGAGAAGTCCCGACACGAGCGCGAGCGGCGCGTCGTTGTGCGCGGCGCGCTCCCCCATGGCGGCGGCGGCGACGCGCGCGCCATCCTCGTTATGCCCGCCGTCGATCCAGATTTCCGCCCCTTCGGGCGCGAGTTCGACGAGGCGCCCGCGCGAGATGCGCTGGAGGCGCGCCGGCCAGTCGACAGTTCTCATGCCGGCCTCGAAAGCGCGCGCCGGAACTTCGGGCGCGACGGCGCGCAACGCGGCGATGGCGGTCGCCGCATTCTGGTGCTGGTGGCGGCCGGCAAGACGCGGCGGCGCGAGATCGAGAAGGCCGCGCTCGTCCTCGAAGATGAGGCGGCCGTTCTCCTCGCGCACGTCGTAGTCGCGCCGCGCCACGATGCAGGGCGCGCCCGCCCTTCGCGCGCAGGCTTCGAGGACGCGCAGCGCTTCGTCGGACTGGAAGCCGATCACGCCCGGCGCGCCGCGCTTGAATATGCCGCCCTTTTCCTGCGCAATGCGCTCGACCGTGTCGCCGAGAAATTCCGCGTGATCGATCGACACCGGCGTAACGATGCTGGCCGCCGGACCATCGATCACGTTGGTCGCGTCGTAGCGGCCGCCGAGGCCGACTTCGAGCAACAGCCAGTCGGCGGGCGTTTCAGCGAAGAGATCGAAGGCGGCGGCCGTGCCGATCTCAAAGAAGGTGATGGGCTGGCCCGCGTTGACGCGCTCGCATTTTTCGAGCGCGGCGATCAGTGTCGCGTCGTCGACCAGCTTGCCGGCGAGCCGGATGCGTTCGTTGAAGCGCAAGAGATGGGGCGAGGTGTAGACATGCACGCGCTGGCCGGCCGCCTCCAGGATCGCGCGCAGGAAGGCGACGGTCGAGCCCTTGCCGTTGGTGCCGGCGACATGGATCGTCTTCGGCAGGCGCCTGTGCGGATCGCCGAGCGCGGCCAGCAAGCGTTCGGTGCGGCCGAGCGAGAGGTCGATCTTGCGCGGATGCAGGTCGAGCAGACGCGCGAGGATGGAGTCGAGGGGAGAGGCAGGTTGCGTCATGCACGAAACCTCATCCTGAGGAGCGCCATCGATCCCGGGCTTGCCCGAGATCGGCCTGAAACGCCCAAATCGGGCAAGCCCGATTTGGGTGGCGCGTCTCGAAGGATGGCCGCTGGCGACGCCTTCGTGCTTCGAGACGGCGCTTCGCGCCCCCTCAGCATGAAGGCTTCATCGTTGACACGGATTAAGCCGCATCCGGCGCAAGCCGCGCGGGCCGCTTCGTCATCAGGGCGCACAGCCGCGCCAGCGTCGCGCGCATCTCGGCGCGCGGCACGACCATGTCGACCATGCCGTGGTCGCGCAGATATTCGGCGCGCTGGAAACCCTCGGGCAGTTTCTCGCGGATGGTCTGCTCGATCACGCGCGCGCCGGCGAAGCCGATGACGGCGCCGGGCTCGGCGATGTGGATGTCGCCGAGCATGGCGTAGGAGGCGGTCACGCCGCCCGTCGTCGGATTGGTCAGCACGACGATGTAGGGCAGCTTCGCCGCGCGCAGACGCTGCACGGCGACAGTGGTGCGCGGCATCTGCATCAGCGAGAACATGCCTTCCTGCATGCGCGCGCCGCCGGACGCCGTGAAGATGATGAACGGCGTCTTGCGATCGACCGCCGCCGTCATGCCGGCGATGATCGCCTCGCCCGCCGCCATGCCGAGCGAGCCTCCGAGAAATTCGAAATCCTGCAGCGCGACGACAACGTCCTGGCCTTCGAGCTTGCCGGCGGCGAGACGCACCGCGTCCGGCTGGCCGGTCTTGGCGCGGTTTTCCTTCAGGCGATCGGTGTAGCGCTTCACGTCGCGGAACTTCAGCGGGTCGAGCGGCGCCTCGGGCGTTGGCAGAGCGGCATAGGCGCCGTCGTCGAACAGGGCCTTGAGCCGCGCCTCGGCCGGCATCCGCATGTGATAGCCCGAGCCCGGCACGACCCAGAGATTGGCCTCGAGATCCTTGTTGAAGACGAGTTCGCCGCTCTCCGGGCATTTGGTCCAGAGATTCTCCTGCGTGTCGCGCTTGAGCATCGACCGGATTTTCGGCGGGACGACGTTGGATATCCAGTTCATGGATCTTTCCCTCACATGCGCCTCATGCTGAGGAGCCGCCGAAGGCGGCGTCTCGAAGCGTGGGCCGCCCCATCCTTCGAGACGCGATCCTTCGGATCGCTCCTCAGGATGAGGGATTGTTACTCCGCCGCGACCTTGCGGCCCGCGCGCACGCCCGCCGCCAGATCGCGCACGAGCGAGGCCACCGCCTCGACCGTGCCGGCGGTCGCCCTGTTATGCGAATCCAGCGACTTTTTCAGGGCGTCGACCAGCGCCGTGCCGACGACGACGCCATCGGCCTGGGCGGCGATCTGGCGCGCGTTGTCCGCCGTCTTCACCCCGAAGCCGACCGCGACCGGCAATGTCGTGTGGCCCTTGATGCGCGCCACCGCCGCGCCGACCTTGCCGTAATCGGCGATGGCCGCGCCGGTGATGCCGGTGAGCGAGACGTAATAGACGAAGCCCGACGTATTGTTCAGCACGCTCGGCAGGCGCCGGTCGTCGGTCGTCGGCGTGGCGAGGCGAATGAAGTTGAGGCCGGCCTTCAGCGCGGGCAGGCAAAGCTCGTCGTCCTCCTCCGGCGGCAGGTCGACGACGATGAGCCCGTCGACGCCGGCCTCCTTCGCGGCCGCGAGAAACTTGTCCACGCCCATGACGTAGATCGGATTGTAGTAGCCCATCAGCACGATCGGCGTGTCGTCGTCGCTCTTGCGGAAGTCCGCGACGAGCGCGAGCGTCTTCTTCAGCGTCATGCCCGCCTGCAGCGCGCGCAGGCCCGCCGCCTGGATCGAGGGGCCATCGGCCATCGGATCGGTGAAGGGCATCCCGATCTCGATCACGTCGGCGCCGGCTTTCGGCAGCGCCTTGATGATTTCGAGCGAGGTCGCGGGGTCTGGATCGCCGCCCATCAGAAAGGTAACGAGCGCGGCGCGGTCGGCGGCGGCGAGGGTTGCGAAGCGGCGGTCGATTCTCGTCGTCATCTCACATTCCGCCCAGATGTTCGGCGACGGCAAAAATATCCTTGTCGCCGCGGCCGCACATGTTCATCACCATCACGTGGTCGCGCGGCAGCTTTGGCGCGAGCTCCATCACCTTGGCGAGCGCATGCGCCGGCTCGAGCGCGGGAATGATGCCCTCGAGCTTGGAGCAGAGCTGGAAGGCGTCGAGCGCCTCCCTGTCGGTCGCCGAAAGATAGGTCACGCGGCCGACGTCGCGCAGCCAGGCGTGTTCGGGGCCGATGCCGGGATAGTCGAGGCCGGCGGAAATCGAATGGCCTTCGAGAATCTGGCCGTCGTCGTCCATCAGTAGATAGGTGCGGTTGCCGTGCAGCACGCCGGGCTTGCCGCCGGCGAGCGAGGCGGCATGGCCGTTGTCGACATCGAGGCCGTGCCCGGCCGCCTCCACGCCGTAGATCGCGACCGACTTGTCGTCGAGGAACGGATGGAACAGGCCGATGGCGTTGGAGCCGCCGCCGATGCAGGCGACGAGCGAGTCCGGCAGGCGGCCTTCGGCGGCCATCACCTGCTCCTTCGCCTCCTTGCCGATGATCGACTGGAAGTCGCGCACCATGGCCGGATAGGGATGCGGGCCGGCCGCCGTGCCGATGCAGTAAAACGTGTTTTCGACGTTGGTCACCCAGTCGCGCAGCGCCTCGTTCATCGCGTCCTTGAGCGTGCGCGCGCCCGACTGCACCGGCACGACGGTGGCGCCGAGCATCTTCATGCGGAAGACGTTCGGCTTCTGCCGCTCGACGTCGACCGCGCCCATGTAGACCACGCATTCGAGGCCGTATTTGGCGCAGGCGGTCGCCGTGGCGACGCCGTGCTGGCCCGCGCCGGTCTCGGCGATGATGCGTTTCTTGCCCATGCGGCGGGCGAGCAGGATCTGACCCAGCACGTTGTTGATCTTGTGCGCGCCGGTGTGGTTCAGCTCGTCGCGCTTGAAATAGATTTTCGCGCCGCCGAGATGCTCGGTCAGGCGCTCCGCAAGATAGAGCGGGCTCGGGCGGCCGACGTAATGGGTGTGCAGATGCGCGATCTCGGCGTGGAAGGCCGGATCGGCCTTCGCCGTCTCGTAGGCTTTCTCCAGGTCCAGGATCAGCGGCATCAACGTCTCGGCGACGAAGCGGCCGCCGAAAATGCCGAAGCGGCCGTGGTCGTCCGGACCGGTGCGGAAGGAATTGGGCGTCTGCTGGTTCAACGTGCTGCGTCCAGTGTTGGCGTTGCGGCGCGGCCCCCTCCCTGGCCCTCTCCCGCAGAGGGGGGAAGGGCCAGGGAGGAGGCCGCAGCCACCTGAAAAATCCCGCTTCTCTTACCCTCTCGCGCCCGTCGGCGAAAGGCCGCGCACAGCCTTCACGAACGCCCGGATCGCCGCCTCGTCCTTGACGCCGGGCGCGCTTTCCACGCCCGAGGAGACGTCGACGCCCGGCGCGCCGGTGCGGGTCAGGGCCTCTGCGACATTGGCCGGCGTCAACCCGCCGGACAGCAGCCAGGGCTTTGCCGGCGAAAAGCCGTCGAGGATCGACCAGTCGAAGGCCAGGCCATTGCCGCCGGGCCGGGTCGCGTCCCGCGGCGGCTTGGCGTCGAGCAGCAACCAGTCGCAGACCGCCGCGAAGGGTTGAACGGCGGCGAGATCGGCGCGGTCCGAGACGCCGATGGCCTTCATGACCTGTTTGCCGGTGCGCGCCGACAGCGCCGCGGCGCGCGCTGGCGTCTCCTTCCCGTGCAATTGCAGGATATCCGGCGACAGGGCGCGCGAGATGGCGTCGATCAGCGCATCGTCGGCGTCCACCGTCAGGGCGACCTTTTTCGCGCGCCCTTTCACGAGGCGGCCGAGCGCCTCCGCTTCCGACAGCGAAATATTGCGCGGGCTCGGCCCGAAAAAGACGAAGCCGACCATGTCGGCGCCGGCGTCCAGCGCGGCGGCCAGGCTGGCGGCGGTCGAGAGGCCGCAAATCTTCACGAGCGGAGGCTTGCGCGTCATGGCGAGGCAATTGCCCTGAATGGGCGCGGGGTCAAGCGACACGGGCCTCAGGCGGCCGTCTGACGCCCTGCGGGCGGCAGCGCCGCGAATTGCGCGCGCTCCATGCGATCAACCTTGTCGCGCAGGTCGTCGGCCTGGCCGCGCGCCTCCACCGCTTCGGCCCTGGCCTCGCGCGCCTGCTTGCGGAACCGTCCCTGCCGGAACCAGACCGTCATGCCGCCGGCGAGCACGCCGACTGCCCCGGCCAGGAACAGCAGCAGGAACAACGGCGCAGTGAGCTGCGGGCCCTGGATGTCGTTGCCCGGGAAGGGATCGAAGGAAACCATCACCAGATGGCGATTGGCGACCGCGAACAGGACGATAAGAACCGCCAGCGGCAGAACGACGAGGAGACGGAAGAGCGTGCGCATGGATGCCTTTAGAGCGCGGGCGCGCGTTCAGCGCAAGCCGGTCGGACAAGCCGCCGTCACGGGCCGCCGTCGTTCAGCCGTTCGCGCATTTCCTTGCCGGTCTTGAAGAACGGCACGGATTTTTCCTCGACCGAGACAGGCGCGCCGGTGCGCGGATTGCGCCCGACGCGCGCGTCGCGGCGCTTGACGGAAAAGGCGCCGAAGCCGCGCAATTCGACGCGGTCGCCGCGGGCGAGCGCATTGGTGATTTCGTCGAGGATCGCGTTGACGATATTCTCGACGTCGCGCTGGAAAAGCTGCGGATTGCGCTTGGCGATGCGCTGAACGAGTTCCGACTTGATCACCGCGGTCCCCATACCGAAAGCGCCGACATAATCACATGGTCGACGTTTGCGAAAAAGTTTTCAATTCAATGCCGAACCCTGCCAAATAGCAACAAGACCGTCAAGCAGCCGAGCTTGCGCTGCATGATCGGCCATGTCGAACACAGCCGCCAGACGGTCGAGGCCGGCGCCGTTCGCCAGCGCGCCGAGGACCCCGAAGGTCTCGATCTTGCGCGGCTTCTTCCAGTCCCGGACCTTCAGGCCCTTCGCGACGCCTTTTTCCGCTTCGAGCCAGGCGACGGCTTCGCGCTCGCCGCCAATGCGGTCGACCAGCCTGAGCTCGACGCCCTGGCGGCCGGTGAACACGCGCCCGTCGGACACGCTCGCCAGACCCGCATCGTCCAGCTTGCGACGCTCCCGAACGAGGCTTTTGAACCAGGCGTAGGAATCGCCGATCATGGCGGCGATCGCGGCGCGCGCCTCCGGCGTGACCGGCTCGAACGGATTGGGCGCGGCCTTGAGCGGCGAGGATTTGACCTCCTCCATCTTCACGCCGACCGTCTCCATCAGTTTCGACGCGTTCGGCATCTGCATGAGCACGCCGATCGAGCCGACGATGGAATTGCCGCGCGCCACGATGCCGTCGGCGGCGAGCGCGGCGATATAGCCGCCGGACGCCGCCATGCCCTCGACCACGGCGACCGTCGGCTTCTTGGCGGCGAGCTGGCGCAACTCGTCGTAGAGGGCTTCGGCGCCCGTCGTCGTGCCGCCGGGGCTGTCGATCGAGACGATGGCCGCGCCGGCCGAAGAGGCGGCGACGTCGCGGACCAGCTTCAGCAGGTCGCGGTCGTCGCCGATCACGCCCTTGATCGTCACGCGCGCGATATGCGCGCCGATGTGCGAGCGGTCGCCGGCAAGCCGCCAGCCGGCAACGAGCACGGCGACAATCAGCGCGCCAAACGCGGCGATGCGCCAGAACGAGAGCTTGCGCGTCAGCAGGCGGCGTTCGACGAGATAATCTGGAGGCGGCGGATACATGGGTCTTTCGGTTTTCGCGAAGCGCGAAGGCTAGCCGCGACGGCCCGCACGGACAAGCGCGGAAAATTGGCCTGTCGAACGAAAAGGCCCGCGCGGATCGCTCCGCGCGGGCCGTTCATGCAGAAGAGGAAGAGGCTCAGTCGTCGCTCTTCTTCTTGCCGGTCTCGCGGGCCTTCAGGGCCGCGCCGAGAATGTCGCCGAGCGAGGCGCCGGAATCCGCCGAGCCGTACTGGGCGATGGCTTCCTTCTCCTCGGCCACCTCGAGCGCCTTGATCGACACCGAGACCTTGCGGGCCTTGCGGTCGAACAGGGTGACGCGCGCGTCGACCTTCTCGCCGACGGCGAAGCGCTCGGGGCGCTGGTCCGCGCGGTCGCGGGCCAGTTCCGACCGCTTGATGAACGCGTTGAGGTCCGTGCCGACGATCTTGACCTCGAGGCCGCCGTCCTTGACCTCGACGATCTCGCAGGTCACGACGCCGCCCTTGCGCAGGTCGCCGCCTTCCTCGCTGCCCTTGGCCGACTGGAACGGATCGCTGCCGAGCTGCTTGATGCCCAGCGAAATGCGCTCCTTCTCGACGTCGACGTCGAGAACCTTGGCCTTGACCATCTCGCCCTTCTTGAACTCGTCGATGACCTGTTCGCCGGGGCGGTTCCAGTCGAGGTCGGAGAGATGGACCATGCCGTCCACGTCGCCTTCCAGACCGAGGAACAGACCGAATTCGGTCTTGTTCTTGACCTCGCCCTCGACCTCCGAGCCGACCGGATGGCGCTCGGCGAAGGCTTCCCACGGGTTCTGCAGGGTCTGCTTGAGGCCGAGCGAGATGCGGCGCTTGACCGGATCGACTTCCAGCACCTGAACGTCGACTTCCTGGCTGGTCGAGACGATCTTGCCGGGGTGGACGTTCTTCTTCGTCCAGGACATTTCCGAGACGTGGACGAGGCCCTCGATGCCCGGCTCCAGCTCCACGAAGGCGCCGTAGTCGGTGATGTTGGTGACGCGGCCGTGCAGGCGGGCCTGCAGCGGGTACTTCGCCTCGATGCCGTGCCAGGGGTCTTCCTGGAGCTGCTTCATGCCCAGCGAGATGCGGTGCGTCTCGTGGTTGATCTTGATGACCTTCACCTTCACCGACTGGCCGATGTTCAGCACCTCGGTCGGGTGGTTGACGCGGCGCCAGGCGATGTCGGTGACATGCAGCAGGCCGTCGATGCCGCCCAGATCCACGAACGCGCCGTAGTCCGTGATGTTCTTCACGACGCCCTCGATCACCTGACCCTCTTCGAGGTTGGCGACGATCTCGTGGCGCTGCTCGGCGCGGCTCTCTTCAAGCACGGTGCGGCGCGACACGACGATATTGCCGCGGCGACGGTCCATCTTGAGGATCTGGAAGGGCTGGGCGACGCCCAGCAGCGGCGTGACGTCGCGGATCGGACGGATGTCGACCTGCGAGCGCGGCAGGAAGGCCACGGCGCCGTCGAGATCGACGGTGAAGCCGCCCTTGACCTGGTTGAAGATGACGCCTTCGACCTTCTCGTTGGCCTCGAAGGCCTTCTCGAGCTTGACCCAGCTCTCTTCGCGGCGCGCCTTGTCGCGCGAGATGACGGCTTCGCCGAGCGCGTTCTCGATGCGCTCGAGATAGACTTCCACGGTGTCGCCGACGACCGGCGCCGGATCGCGGCCGTGGCCGGTGAATTCCTTGAGGGCCACGCGGCCTTCAGTCTTGAGGCCGAGGTCGATGACGGCGACATCCTTCTCGATGGCGACGACCTTGCCCTTGATTACCGAACCTTCGAAAGCTTCGTTCTCGCCGTAGCTTTCCTCGAGCATAGCGGCGAAATCATCGCGCGACGGGGCGCGTTCCTGAGTAGCGGACATTGTTTCTCCTAAGGGAGCCCAGACGGGCTGGCGCCGGCGGGGTTTGTGTTGCGGTTGCTCGTTTTCGCCGACGGGCGGTCGGGCATATCGCCTTCGACCCCACCGTTTTGAAACGGGCCGGCGCGGGCCGGCGAAACCAAGCGGCTCAAGCGAAAAGCCGCCCGGCGGGCCGGACGGGCTTCTCACGGGCGCTCCTATAAACCCGTTGAGCCGCGCCGGCAAGCCGGAACCCCCCGCATTTTCGAACGTTGGACCGCAATAACCCAGCCCGCGGAGGGCGCCATGTCGACCCGCTTCCAGATCGCCGCAATCGTTTTTCTGATCGTCCAGTCGGTCGCCTTCGGCGCCTTGCTTCTCGTCGCCCTCCAGAGCGGCCTGCTCGACCGGACGATGAGGCTACTGCCCTGGATGACGGTTGTGAGCGCCTTCGTCTCCGGCCCGATCGCCTGGACGATCGCGCCACGGATGCGCGCCGAGTTCAAGCGGCAGCGCCGGGTGGCCGCCATCTGGCGGCGTTGAGCTGAAAGCCTTGCCGGACGCCGGCAATGCGACATTTCCGTCCTGCTCGCGCTTCACATCGACCTTGGAGGGCACGTCCATGTCGGTTCGCTTCCAGATCGCCGCTATGGTCTATCTGATGGTTCAGGCCGTGCTGTTCGGCATCGGCGCCGTTCTGGTGCTCGCCACGCCGCTGGCCAACACCGCCATGACGCTGATGCCCTGGGTCGTCATCGGGACGGCGGTCCTGTCGGCGCCAATTTCCTGGGCGCTCGCGCCGCGCCTGCAGGCCCGGTTCTGGCGTGAACGCGGGCTTCAGGGCGACGCCATCTCCGGCTGATCCGGTCAGAACCTGTAATTGACCGCCGCGCCGCCGCCGACCGGCTCCTTCTTGCGGGTCGGATAGGGGTTCGGCGATTGCACGGGCGGCTTGGCCATGGCGATCGGGTCGGCGCTGCCGACGGACATGGAGTCGTTGATGACGACGTCGTCGGGAATTTCGCGGCGCACGGCGCGCGCGGAGGGGGTCGGCAGGTTCTGGCCGTCGTCCTCCCACGCGCAAACGGGGTCGCCGGGATAATTGGCGCGCGCGCATTGAGGCGCAGACGCAGCGGCCGCGGCGGCCGCTTTCGTTTGCCGGGATTTTACCGGCTCGGCCGTCGCCGCGCCGCCGAGAACGAGCGCGAGCGTCAAGCCCAGACCGGCCATGGACCGCTTGTGTTGCATAGGTCCTTTAACGTCGGCCGCGCCGAAAAATCCAGTCGCAACGCGGCAACAG
>JAXMDA010000009.1:0-94188 GCA_046349085.1 Rhodoblastus sp. | reverse complement strand
ACGCGAGCTTCCTGGTCGAGAATGCTGATCTGATTCAGATTGTGCCGCTTGCCGACCTCGAAATCGTTGAAGTCGTGCGCCGGGGTGATCTTGACCGCGCCCGTGCCTTTTTCGGGGTCGGAATATTCGTCGGCGACCACAGGAATGAGACGCCCGACCAGCGGCAGCCGCACGCGCTTGCCGACGAACTCCATATACCGCTCGTCGTCGGGATGGACCGCGACGCCGGTATCGCCGAGCATGGTTTCGGGACGCGTCGTGGCGACGACGATATGTTCGCCGGTCTCGCGGCCCGCGCCATCGACCACGGGATAGCGGAAATACCAGAGCGAGCCCTTGGTCTCGACCTGCACGACCTCGAGGTCCGAAATCGCGGTGAGCAGCTTCGGGTCCCAGTTGACCAGACGCTTGTCCTTGTAGATCAGCCCATCGCGATAGAGCTGGACGAACACCTTGATGACGGCCTGCGACAGGCCCTCGTCCATGGTGAAGCGCTCGCGCGACCAGTCGCACGAGGCGCCGAGACGCTTGAGCTGCGCGACGATCGCCCCGCCCGACTCGGCCTTCCACGCCCAGACCTTTTCAAGAAAGGCTTCGCGGCCGATATCGCGGCGGCCCGACTCCTGCCGCTCCATCATCTGGCGCTCGACCACCATCTGCGTGGCTATGCCCGCATGGTCCGTGCCGGGCTGCCACAGCACGTCCCTGCCGCGCATCCGCTCGAACCGGCAGAGAATGTCCTGCAGCGTATTGTTGAGCGCATGGCCCATGTGCAGGTTGCCCGTGACGTTCGGCGGCGGAATGACGATGCAATAGGGATCGGCGCCCGCCCGCTCCGGCCGTCCGGCCTTGAAAGCGTCGGCCGCCTCCCATGCCGCCGCAATGCGGCTCTCGACGGAGGCGGGATCGAAGGTCTTTTCCATGGTCATGGCGGCAGGGTTTAGCGGCGTCGGGCCGCCAAGTCAGCCCTATTTTCGCCGAAGGCTGCGGGAGGCCGCCTTCGCGCCGCCTTGTCTCGCCCGCAATAGCCCCTTTACATGCCGGGAACGGAGGCGACGCATGAAGAGCGTGTTTGCGCGGCTGGCGGGCGATTTCTTCTCGACCATCCTGTTCGTGGTCGTGTGGCTGGCGACCGATAGCATCGCCATCGCCACGATCGTCGCCGTCGTCGGCGCAATCGGCCAGTTCATCTGGGCGAAGCGCGCAGGCTACGCCATGAACGCCATTTCCTACGCCAGCCTTGCCCTCATCGTCCTGCTGGGCGGCGCGACCCTGTTCACCGGCGACTCGCGCTTCGTGCTGATCAAGCCGAGCCTCGCGCATTTCGGCATCGGCGCGATCATGCTGAAGCGCGGCTGGATGGCGCGCTACATGCCGCCGCGCGTCATGGAGGTTGCGCCCGACCTGCCGGTGGCGGCGGGCTACTGGTGGGCGGCGCTGATGATCGCGGTGGGCGCGGGCGTGGTGGCCACCGCGCTGACGGGCGACGCGAGGCTGTGGGGCGTTTTCGTCTTCATCGTCGCGCCCGCCGCCAAGATCGTCGCCTTCGCCGTGCAATACGCCGCATTCCGCATCCTGATCGGGCGGCGCATCGCGGCCGCCGCGCAGGCGAGCCCGCCGTGAGCGCCCGGCCGAGAGTCCGTTTCCCCGACGGCGCAGAGGTTTACGCGCTCGGCCAGGGCACGTGGCAGATGGCGGAGCGCAAGGCCCGTCGCGCCGATGAAATCCGCTCGCTGCGCGACGGCCTCGACCGCGGGCTCTCGCTGATCGACACCGCCGAAATGTACAGCGAAGGGGCGGCGGAAACCCTCGTCGGCGAGGCTATCGCCGGGCGACGCGACGAAGTCTTTCTCGTCTCGAAGGTCTATCCGCACAACGCCAGCAGCAAAGGCGTGCAGGCCGCCTGCGAGCGCAGCCTCGAGCGGCTGAAAACCGACCGGCTCGACCTCTACCTCCTGCACTGGCAGGGTTCGCACCCGATTGCGGAGACAATCGCCGGCTTCGAGCGGCTGAAGGCGCAAGGCAAGATCTTGCGCTGGGGCGTCAGCAACTTCGATCTGGAAGATTTGGAAGAAGTCGCCGCGGCGCCCGGCGGCGCGGCCTGCGCGAGCAATCAGGTGCTCTACAACCTCAACACGCGCGGCGTCGAATTCGATCTGGCGCCGTGGATGGCGGCGCGAAACATGCCGCTGATGGCCTACAGCCCGGTCGATCGCGGCGGCCTTGCCGACCATGCCGCGCTGCGGCCGATCGCGCAGAAGCATGGCGCGAGCCCGGCGCAGATCGCGCTGGCCTTCCTGCTGGCGCAGCCGAACGTGATTTCGATTCCCAAGGCGTCCTCGCCGGAGCATTTGCGCGCGAATGCGGCGGCGCTGGCAATCAGGTTGGATGCGGACGATCTCGCCGCAATCGACAAAGCCTTCCCACCGCCCCGAAGAAAAATTGGGCTGGAAATGTATTGATATGTGTACCGGGCCTCGCGTCCGGCTTCCGGGCGCCGAATCCGGACGGGTCCAGAATGAGCTTTTTTCTCACCGAAATCCTCGCCCGCATCGTCGCGGCTTATCTCGCAGTGGATTGCGCCCGAAAGCTTCTGCGCGGGCTGAGCGAGGGAAAGATCGCGATCTTCAATCCCGACCTGCTCGACTGGTTTTCCTACAAACCGGCGGACAGGAACGCCACGCCGGCGCAATTCTGGATCGAGATGGGCCTTCAGGCGATCATGCTGGTTTCATGCATCGCCGTTGCGATCTTCGGATGGTTCCGGCCGGGCGCCTGATCGTCGGCCACTGCCGCTGTCGCGATTCCGAAATAGAAAAGGCCGGGCATGCGCCCGGCCCTCTCCCTGGCGAACGGCGCGCGTCTTACGCCAGCGCCTTCAGCGCCGCGCGGCCCGCGTATACCGCCTGCGAGCCCAGCTCCTCCTCGATGCGGATGAGCTGGTTGTACTTGGCCAACCGGTCGGACCGGGCGAGCGAGCCGGTCTTGATCTGCCCGCAATTGGTGGCGACCGACAGGTCCGCGATGGTCGAATCCTCGGTTTCGCCCGAACGGTGCGACATGACCGCGGTATAGCCGGCGCGCTGCGCCATCTCGACGGCGGCCAGCGTCTCGGTCAGCGAGCCGATCTGGTTGACCTTCACCAGGATCGAATTGGCGATCCGCTCCTTGATGCCGCGCGACAGGCGCGTGACGTTGGTGACGAAGAGATCGTCGCCGACGAGCTGGCACTTGCCGCCGATCTTCTCCGTCAGCAGCTTCCAGCCTTCCCAGTCGTCTTCCGACATGCCGTCCTCGATGGTGACGATCGGATAGGCGGAAACCAGGCCGGCGAGATAATCGACCTGCTCGGCGATCGAGCGCGTCTTGCCCTCGCCCTCGTAATGATAGGCGCCGTTCTTGAAGAACTCCGTCGAGGCGCAATCGAGGCCGAGCATCACGTCCTTGCCGGCCGCAAAGCCCGCCTGCTCGATCGCCTTCATGCAGAAGTCGAGCGCGGCTTCCGCCGACGGCAAGTTCGGGGCGAAGCCGCCCTCGTCGCCGACGTTGGTGTTGTGGCCTTCCTTCTTCAGCGCGCTTTTCAGCGTGTGGAAGATTTCCGAGCCCCAGCGCACGGCTTCCTTCAGCGACGGCGCGCCGACGGGCAGGATCATGAATTCCTGGAAGTCGATCGGGTTGTCGGCATGGGCGCCGCCGTTGACGATATTCATCATCGGCACCGGCAGCGTGCGCGCGTGCGCGCCGCCGACATAGCGCCACAGCGGCAGGCCGGCGGCGTCGGCGGCGGCCTTGGCGGTGGCCAGCGACACGCCGAGAATGGCGTTGGCGCCGAGCTTCGCCTTGTTGGGCGTGCCGTCGAGCGCGATCATCGTCTCGTCGATGGCGATCTGGTCCATCGCGTCCATGCCGACGAGCGCGTCGGCGATGGAATCGTTGACGCTGTCGATCGCCTTGAGCACGCCCTTGCCGAGGAAGCGCTTCTTGTCGCCGTCGCGCAGCTCGACCGCCTCATGCGCGCCGGTGGAGGCGCCCGACGGCACGGCCGCGCGACCGAAGGAGCCGTCGGACAGCGTCACGTCGACCTCGACGGTCGGATTGCCGCGCGAATCCATGATTTCGCGGGCGTGGATGTCGATGATGTCGGTCATGAGCGGCCTCGGAATAGGAATCTGAAGGGGCTTGCGCGCCGCCTTGTACTGCGCCGGGGCGCGGAGGGGAAGGCGCGGCGGAACCCCTCGGCGCCTTTAGCGTTCATCCCGCAGGCGGCAGCGCCGCCACAGCCGCACGATCAATGTTCGCAAGCGCCGGGCCAACGTCCGACGGCGGTTTCGTGCGGGTTTTCCTCCATTCGGGACAGGAGATCGCCATGAATTGGGATCAGGTGCAGGGGAACTGGAAACAGATGACCGGCAAGATGAAGGAACAGTGGGGCAAGCTCACCGATGACGATCTGACGCAGATCAACGGCCGCCGGGAGCAACTCGAGGGCAAGATCCAGGAGCGCTACGGCTATTCCAAGGATCAGGCCAAGAAGGCGGTCGACGACTATTTCAACCGCATCTAGGCGGCTTCGCCAGGATTTCGGGCCGGCGTTCCTTGAAACGCCGGCCTTTTCGCGCTCGGCGGCTCGGCTTGCGCGCGAGACGGCGCCCGCCTATGTCTCGCGCATGAAGTCCGCCGATGGCCCGAACCTGCTCGGCCAGCACGCCGCCCTGCCCGCCTCGCCCGACGAGGCGGAACTGGACCGTGTGTCCAACCCCCATGCTGACACGCTCTATCTCGCGCGCTTTACGCAGCCTGAATTCACGTCGCTTTGCCCCGTCACCGGCCAGCCGGACTTCGCCACGCTCGTCATCGACTACGCGCCGGCGCGCTGGCTCGTGGAATCGAAGTCGCTGAAGCTCTACCTCGCTTCCTTTCGCAATCACGGCGCGTTCCACGAGGATTGCACGGTGCGCGTGGCCAAGGATCTCGTGAGCCTGCTGGAGCCGCGTTGGCTGCGGATCGGCGGCTACTGGTATCCGCGCGGCGGCATGCCGATCGACGTCTTCTGGCAGACAGGCGCTCCGCCGGAGGGCCTTTGGCTGCCGGACCAGGGCGTTGCGCCCTATCGCGGCAGGGGCTGACGATGACTGAACCGCCCCGCTACCAGCTTGGTTTCGTCCCGCCGGCGGGCGTCGACGAAGACGGGCTTGCGCGTCTGGTGGACGCCTTTTACGCGAAGGTGCGGGACGACGAGACGCTCGGCCCGATCTTCAACCGCGAGATCGCCGACTGGCCGGCCCATCTCGCCAAGCTCAAGGACTTCTGGTCCTCGATCATGCTGAAGAGCGGCCGCTACGACGGCCGCCCGCTGCCGCCGCATCTGAAGCTGCCGGAAATCTCCGACGCGCATTTCGCCCGATGGCTCGAATTGTTCCGCCAAACGGCCGACGAGCAGATGCCGCAGATGGGCGCGCCCGCCGTCGCCGCGATGGCCGACCGCATCGCCACCTCGTTCCGCATCGCCATAGCCATGCATCGCGGCGAAGACGCGAAGGGAATACGGCCGCTCTGACCGGGCCGCCGCCCCATTCACCCCTCCCTAACGCGCTTCCTGCACAATGCTTCCGCATTTTGCTGGAGGCTTTGCGTGATCCCCGTCGTTTTCGACAATTGCCGCGGCTGGCTGCATCCCGGCGCCTCGCGGCGTGGCGTCATCGTCTGCGGCGCGCACGGCTTCGAGGATCTGTGCTCGCGTTCGTCGTTGCGACTGCTGGCCGAAGAACTGTCGGCGCGTGAAATTCCCGTGCTGCGCTTCGACTGGCGCGGGACGGCCGATTCCGAGGGCGACGGCGAAGCGCCGCATCGCGTCGCGACCTGGCTCGGCAATATCGGCGAAGCCGCCCGCAAACTGGTGGACATGACCGGCGTGGAGGAGATCGCGCTCGTCGGCCTGCGGCTCGGCGCGCTTCTCGCGCTGGAGGCCGCGCGCGACATTGCGCCTGTGCGGCTCGTCCTGCTTGCGCCGCCCGCGTCGGGGCGCGGACTGAAACGCGAACTGGAGATCATGAGCCGCATTTTCCAGGGCAAGCCCGGCGCGGCCGACGACGCCGGTTTCGATGGCGTTTCGGCGGCGGGCTTCCGCATTTCCCGCGACACGCTGAACGATCTCGCCCTTGTTGGCTCACGCCGGTTTTCCGGCGCGCAGGATTGCGCGACGCTCGTGTTGTCGCAAAACCCCGAGGGCTCACCGCTCGCGGATAAGTTGCGCGAAACCGGCGCGGACGTCTCGGTCGAGCCCTTCGAGGGCTATGCGGCGATGATGTGCGATCCAACCGCCGCCCTGCCGCCGATGAAGGCCATCCGGCGCATCGCGGATTTCGTAGCGGAGGGAGCGGCCGTCATTGCGGGCGGAGCGAAGCAATCCATCCGCCGGTCTCTGGAAAGCGGCGGGGACGGAGTGCTTCGTCGCTACGGTCCCCCCAATGACGGCGGCATCGACGATCCCGCCGTCCTCGCCACCGACGTCTGGCGCGAGGAGGCCGCGCAATTCGGGCCGGACGGCCGCCTCGTCGGAATCTACTGCCAGCGCGCGGCCGGCGAGCGCCGCTCGCAGGCGGTGATCTTTCTCAATTCCGGCGGCGTCTATCATATCGGCTGGGCGCGCATGTTCGTGGACATGGCCCGCCACCTCGCGGCCAACGGCGTCGCATCGCTGCGCATGGATCTCAGCGGCGTCGGCGATTCCCTTTCGCCGGCTGGACCCGATCGCGCGCCGCTGTTCGACCGCGGCCTGACGCATGACGTGGAAGCCGCGGTGGACTGGCTTTTTTCACGCGGCATTCGCGATGTGTCGCTGTTCGGCGCGTGCTCCGGCGCCTATCAGGCGTTCCACGCGGCGATCAGGGACAAGCGCGTGACGAAGATCGCGCTCGTCAATCAGGCCTGCTTCATCTACGGGCCGACCTACGCCATGCAGATGGCCGCCTGGCGGCGCACGAAGGCGGCCGATGTCAGCATGAAGCTCGCCGGCGCCGACGCGGCGGCGCAGAGCGAGGCCTTGGGCGCCCGCGCATTGCTGTTCGGGCTTGCCAAGAAACTGGTGAAGGCCGGCCTGGCTCAGGCGACCGACGCGACCTATGCGATCCGCCGCCGCGTTCCCGGCCTCAATCTGGTGGAGCGCTGGTTCGGCGAATTGTCGGCGCGCGGCGCCGAGACGCTGCTGGTGTACAGCGAGAACGATCCCGGCCTGTCGGAACTCGAGCGGCATCTCGGCGCCCGCAGCCACACATCCGCGCCCCTGCCCGGCGTGCGCACCGCGGTCATCGCCGACGCCGACCATGAACTGACGCAACGAAGCGCCCGCATCGCGCTGAGCGACGCGCTCGACGATTTCATCGCGGAGCGGAAGGTCGCCTAGCGTCCGGCCGGATCGGGACCGGCGCCCGGCGGGCCGTCGGTGTTGAACCAGCGTCCGGGCGTCGAGCGGCGCGGCGACGGAGCGACGGGTTCGGGCGGCGTCGCGCCGATATCGGGCTGCACGACGGGCGGGGCCTTCGGTTCGACCTTGCGCTTAGTCGTCTTGGGCTTGGCTTCCCCGCCCGGCGACACGACGTCGGCGTTTGGCGGCGGCGCCTCTTCCTTGCGCGCTTCCACGGGCGTCTGGATCAACTGGCCGTCGCCTTTGCAGTCGGTGAGCCACACGTCGTAGACGGGGTGCTCGACGCCGTGCAGGCCCGGGCTGGCGGCGAACATCCAGCCCGAAAAGATGCGCTTGAACTTCTTGTCCTCGAGCAGTTCGTCGACTTCGACGAACGAGTCCGTCAGCGGCGCCTCGGTCGCGGGCCGCGTATAGCACACGCGCGGCGTAATCTGCAGCGAGCCGAATTGCACGGTCTCGTCTATGGCGACGTCGAAGGCGATGATCCGGCCGGTGATCTTGTCGAGACCGGCGAAGACCGCGTTCGGATGCTTGATCTTGTCGGCGTGGGCCGCGCCGGCGAAGCCGCCGAGCGCCAGACCGAACGCCGCCGTGCGAAAGATCGACGTGCTGAAATTGAGCCGCATCTGGTTTCCTGTCGCGCCGCTCCGGCGCCGCGCGTGTTTACCACAAGTGCGGCAGCCGCCAAGCCGAGCCAGGACTTGCCTGCACGGTCTGACGAAATCGTGGCCGGCGCCGGTTTCAGCGCAGGCCCGTGCCCCATCGCCGATGCAGGAAGCGCTCCCACGGCGCAAACAGGGCCTTGTCGGCCGCAAGCCCGATGAACACGATCACCAGCATCACGCCGATGACCTGGTCCATCGCGTTGAGCTCCCGTCCGTAATGGAGCAATTGCCCAAGCCCGAACCCCGACAGGATCGTGACGTAGATTTCCGCCGCCATGAGCGAGCGCCAGGCGAAAGCCCAGCCCTGCTTCATGCCGGAGATGAGGAACGGCAGGGACGCGGGCAGGATGACGCGCGTCCACTTGTGGAAGCCGTCCGACCCCATGGTTCGGGCGGCTTTCGCATAGACCGGAGGTATTGTCCGGGCGCCCGCGTCGGTGGCGATCGCCACGGACCAGGCCGTTCCCATGACGACGACGAACAGCATGGCGGCCTCGGTCTGGCCGAACCACAGGAGCGCAAGCGGTATCCAGCACACGCTCGGCAGCGTCTGGAACCCGAGGGCCATGGCGCCGAACGTGTCCTGCGCCAGTCTGGAGGCGCTGCAGAGCAGGCCCAATGGCAGGCCGATCGCGACGCCGATCGCATAGCCGGCGAGAAGCCGGCGCATCGTCACGAGCGTCGCCTCCAGTAACGATCCGTCGCGCAGCGCCTCCCACAGATATTCCGCCACGCGTTCGGGCGACGGCAGGATGACGGGCGACCATCGGCCGCTGCGCACGGCCAGAGCCCACAGGGCGAGCAACGCCAGAAAAAAGGCGGCGGCGGACAAAACGCGCTTCATTCCTGCGCATTCTCGCTGAGGTAGTTCTTGAGCGCGGCCGTGATGCGCGAGGCATGGCCGGCAAGCGCCACCGAGTTGATGTCGCGCGGCCGCGGCAGGTCGATCCGGAAATCCTCGCGGATACGGCCCGGGCGCGGAGAAAGCAGGACGACGCGGTCGCCGAGACACACCGCCTCGCGAACATTGTGGGTGACGAAGATGATCGTCTTGCCGCTCTCGGCCCAGATGCGCTGGATATCGCCGTACAATTGCTCGCGCGTGAGCGCATCGAGCGCGGCCAGCGGCTCGTCCATCAGAAGAACCTGCGGATCAGGCGCCAACGAACGCGCGAAGGCGACGCGCTGTTTCATGCCGCCGGACAGTTCGTGCACGTTGGCGCGCGCAAATTTTTCGAGCCCGACAAGTCTAAGATAGCGGTGCGCGACGTCGAGCCGCTCGGACTTTCCCAGATCGCCGCGCAGCTTCAGGCCGAACAGCACGTTGCCGAGAACGTCCAGCCACGGAAAAAGCGCCGATTCCTGGAACATCACGAGGCGATGGCGGCCGGGTCCCTTCACCTCCTGGCCGTCACAGAGAACCCGGCCCGAATCCGGCTGGGCCAGCCCGGCCATGATGTCGAGCAACGTCGATTTTCCGCATCCGCTCGGCCCGACAAGGCAGACGAATTCGCCGGCTGCGACGCTGAGGTTCATCGAGTCCAGCGCATGGACATCCACGCCCCGCGCCTTGAAGCGTTTGGAGACGTTTTCGATCGCGAACTTGGGTTGCGCCGCCGCAGGCGCAGGCCAGACCGGCGATGGCGCCCCGCCCTTCACCGGTTCCGGCCTCGCGCGCGGCTCGACCAAGGCGCGCATCACGGCGTCTCTATGAGGCGAGACAGATCTGGCGCCGTACGCATGAATCCGGCCTTGCGCGCATTGTCGACGAACGTGTTGAGCGCGCCGGCGTCGACGCGATCGACCAGCGTGATGCGATTCCAGGCTCGCGCGATCAGGTCGTCCGACACCGCGCCGCGAACCTCTTCCGCAAGTTCCTTCTGCGCCATCGCCTGCGCCTCTGCGGGGTTTGCCTTGATCCACTCCGTCAGTTCGCGATGCGCGGCCACGAACGCGGCGACGATCGCGCGCTGCTCCGTCAGCGTCCTCTCGCTCGCGACGAGAACGGTTGTGACCGCCTGGGGTTCTTCGACCGCCACCTTGCCGCCCGTCTCCGCTTCCAGTCGCGACACCCAGGGTTCAACCGTCCAGACCGCGTCGAGTTGCTTCGTCCGGAACAACTGCAACTGATCGGGATTGGCGGTGGGGATGAGCTGCGCCTCGCCGCCTGTCAGCGTCACGCGCACGCCGCCTGCCGCCAGCCACGCGCGCGCGGACACATCCTGCGTATTGCCGAGTTGGGGCGTAGCGATTTTCCGGCCTTTGAGATCGGCCGCGACCTTGACCTGCAACTCGGGTTGCACGACGAGCGCGGACCCGCCGTTCGCGGCGCCCGCGACAATCCGGACGTCCCTGCCTTCCGCCTTCGCATAGGCGTTAATCGCGGGGCTCGGACCGACATAGGTCAGGTCGACCGACCGCGCAAAAATCGCTTCCATCGCGCTCGGACCGGCGTTGTAGACGAACCACTCGATCTTCACGCCCGGCAAGCGCTGCTCGAACCACCCCTTGCCCGTGCGCGAGAGATGATGAGCGACCAAGCCCTGCACATGCGTGATGTTGGGAAAATGACCGACGCGCAGCGTCGTCTGCGCCGACGCGCCCGAAATCGTGAAAATCGTCGCGGCGACCGCCGCGACGGCTAAGCTGAACATGCTCATGAAGCGCTTCCCCTGCCGATATCGGGCGGCCTCGAAATCGGTTGGGAAGATAGACGGGGCGATCTCTCTCGCAAGCGCGAACGGCTCAGGCCGCGCAGAAAGCAAGGAAACGATCGCGCGCGGGCGGCGGAAGAGAAATTGCTGCTCCCGCGGCCCGGCGAAGGGACGCTTTCAATCTCGCGCAGTCACGTAAACCGGCTCCGCCGTCAGGCCGCGCAGGTCTGGAATCGCGCGCGGCGGGCGCCGGACAGCGTCAGTTCCCCGGCGTCCAGGCCTCGTAGTCGCCGGTCGCGGCCGGGCGCTGGCCCGTGCGGTAGAGCGAGCCCTGCGGACGCCAGGCGTTGGCCGTGCCGGTCTGGTTCGGCAGATAGGGCTGCTCCCACTCGTAGGGCTTGTAGTTTTCCTCCGTCGGCGGCGTGTCGACCGTGTGATGCAGCCAGCCGTACCAGCCGGGCGGCGTCGCGGAGGCCTCGCTCTCGCCGGCATAGATCACCCAGCGGCGCTCGAAGCCGAGGTCGCGATGGATGCCCCGCTCCTTGTAGTAGGCGTTGCCGAACTCGTCGTGGCCGACCAGCACGCCCTTGCGCCAGGTGTAGAAAAACGTGTTCCAGGTGCCGCCCTGCCACCAGGAGAAAAAGCGCTGGAGCCACAGCATCGAAAAGCCTCCGGATTCGCGCACACCTATGGCCGATGGCGGGCTGCGGCGCAACCCGATCTTTCGACGCGGGAAGCCGGCGATATGGCGCTTGCCGAATCTCTGCGGAAGCGGAAGTCTGAGGCGCCTGACAGTTAAAATTTTCCCCACAATCCACAGATTTACCCCATATATGGGGTCGGGCGTCATAAATCGCACAATATCTTGACGCTCTCTGACGACTCGCCCTAGTCTCGACTCAATCGCAACCGGATCGAGCGAGGCGGGCCAAAGCGCTTCGGACGAGACCGGGTGCGACTCGCTGTAGAGCCGGCAACGGCCGGGCGTGTTTTCAACAGGCGTCGAACAGAAACAGGCAGGGCTGGAAAACAGCCGGCGCGGGGGCATCTGCGCCAGAGGGGACATTCATGCGGATCGACAGACGTTATACCGAGGCCGGACGCTCCCCCTACGCGGGGCTGGAATTCCGCACGACCAAGAGCGAAATCCGCAATCCCGACGGCTCGATCGTCTTCTCCCTCGACGGCATCGAAGTGCCTGCCGGCTGGAGCCAGGTCGCCGCCGACGTGCTCGCGCAGAAATACTTCCGCAAGGCCGGCGTCCCCGCGCGCCTCAAGAAAGTCGAGGAGAACGACGTTCCCTCCTTCCTGTGGCGTTCGGTCGCCGACGACGCCGCGCTCTCCGCCCTCCCCGCCGCCGAGCGCTACGGTTCCGAGAAGACCGCGCAGCAGGTGTTCGACCGGCTCGCCGGCGCATGGACCTACTGGGGCTGGAAGGGCAAGTATTTCAACGGCGAGGAAGACGCGCAGGCCTTCTACGACGAGCTGCGCTTCATGCTGGCCGCGCAGGTCGCCGCGCCCAACTCGCCGCAATGGTTCAACACCGGCCTGCATTGGGCCTACGGCATCGATGGCCCCGGCCAGGGCCATTATTACGTCGACTTCGCCACCGGCAAGCTGACCAAGTCCAAGTCGGCCTACGAGCATCCGCAGCCGCACGCCTGCTTCATCCAGTCGGTCGCCGACGACCTCGTCAACGAGGGCGGCATCATGGACCTGTGGGTGCGCGAGGCGCGCCTGTTCAAGTATGGCTCCGGCACGGGCACGAACTTCTCCCGCCTGCGCGGCGAGAACGAGAAGCTTTCGGGCGGCGGCAAGTCGTCGGGCCTCATGTCCTTCCTCAAGATCGGCGACCGGGCGGCCGGCGCGATCAAGTCCGGCGGCACGACGCGTCGCGCGGCCAAGATGGTCGTCGTCGACATCGACCATCCCGACATCGAGGACTTCATCGACTGGAAGGTGAAGGAGGAGGAGAAGGTCGCCGCCCTCGTCGCCGGCTCC
The DNA here is from genome assembly GCA_046349085.1 of Rhodoblastus sp. GTDB lineage: Bacteria > Pseudomonadota > Alphaproteobacteria > Rhizobiales > Beijerinckiaceae > JAJXWB01. The sequence goes on along the minus strand of JAXMDA010000009.1, from coordinate 81,445 downwards.
AAGACCGTCAAGAAGCACATGAAGGCGGTGATGCGCGCCGCCGTGAATTGCGAAGGCTCGGGCGACGATTGCTTCAACCCGGAGAAGAACCCGGCGCTCAAGCGCGAGATCCGTCTCGCGCGGCGCGCCGACGTGCCGGACAGCTACATCAAGCGCGTCATCCAGTTCGCCCGCCAGGGCTACAAGGATATCGAGTTCGACACCTACAACACCGACTGGGATTCGGAGGCCTATCTCACCGTCTCCGGCCAGAACTCCAATAATTCGATCCGCGTCACCGACGACTTCTTGCGCGCGGTGGAGAAGGATGGGGAATGGCGCCTGTCGCGCCGCCTCGACGGCAAGACGCACAAGGTCGTCAACGCCCGCGAGCTTTGGGAGAAGGTCGGCTACGCCGCCTGGGCCTCGGCCGATCCCGGCATCCAGTTCCACACGACCATCAACGACTGGCACACCTGCCCGGCGGCCGGCCCGATCGTCGCGTCGAATCCGTGCTCGGAATACATGTTCCTCGACGACACCGCCTGCAACCTGGCGTCGCTGAACCTGCTGACCTTCCGCGATCCGGAGACGAACCGGTTCAATACCGCGCTCTACGAGCATTCGGTGCGGCTGTGGACCATCGTGCTCGAAATCTCGGTGCTGATGGCGCAATTCCCCTCGAAGGAGATCGCCAAGCTCTCCTACGACTACCGCACGCTGGGTCTCGGCTACGCCAACGTCGGCGGCTATCTGATGTCGTCGGGCATGGCCTATGATTCCGCCGTGGGCCGCGCCGTCTGCGGCGCGCTGTCCGCCATCATGACGGCGGTCTGCTACAAGACCTCGGCCGAAATGGCCAAGGAACTCGGGCCTTTCGCCGACTACAAGCGCAACGCCAGCCACATGCTGCGCGTGATCCGCAACCATCGCCGCGCCGCGCATGGCGAGACCTCGGGCTACGAGAAGCTCTCGGTCAATCCGGTGCCCCTCGATCTCGCCGCGCTGCCGCAGGAAGACTTCGGCATTCGCGCCAAGGCCACATGGGACGAGGCGCTGGCGCTCGGCGAGCAGCACGGCTTCCGCAACGCGCAGGTTTCGGTCGTGGCCCCCACCGGCACGATCGGCCTCGTCATGGATTGCGACACGACGGGCATCGAGCCGGACTTCGCGCTGGTGAAATTCAAGAAGCTCGCCGGCGGCGGCTACTTCAAGATCATCAACCGCGCCGTGCCGGAGGCTTTGCGCACGCTCGGCTACTCGCCGGCCGAGATCGGCGAGATCGAGGCCTATGCGGTCGGCCATGCGAGCCTTGCCAATGCGCCCGCGATCAATCACGCCAGCCTGCGCACGCGCGGCTTCACGGACGAGAAGATCAAGACGCTCGAAGCGTCGCTGGCGTCGGCCTTCGACATCAAGTTCGTCTTCAACAAATATGCGCTGGGCGCGGACTTCCTGCGCGACGCGCTGAAAGTCCCGGCCGAGAAGCTCGACGACCCCTCCTTCGAGCTTCTCTCCTTCCTCGGCTTCTCCAAAGCCGACATCGAAGCCGCCAACACCCATGTCTGCGGCGCGATGACGCTGGAAGGCGCGCCCTTCCTGAAGCCCGAGCACTTGGCCGTCTTCGACTGCGCCAATCCCTGCGGCCGCATCGGCAAGCGCTATCTGTCGGTGGAAAGCCACATCCACATGATGGCCGCGGCGCAGCCCTTCATCACCGGCGCGATCTCCAAGACGATCAACATGCCGAACGACGCGACGGTGGACGATTGCAAGGAAAGCTACATGCTCTCCTGGCGCCTCGCGCTGAAGGCCAACGCCCTCTACCGCGACGGCTCGAAACTGTCGCAGCCGCTGAACGCGCAGCTGATCGAGGACGAAGCCGACGAGGCCGAGGACGCGATCGCCGACATCATCGCCTCCAACGCGCCGGCGCGCGCCGCGGCCGTGGCCGAGAAGATCGTGGAGCGCGTCATCGAGCGCGTGCAGGTGCTGCGCGAGCGCGAGAAACTGCCGGACCGCCGCAAGGGCTACACCCAGAAGGCGATCGTCGGCGGCCACAAGGTCTATCTCCGCACCGGCGAATACCAGGACGGGCGGCTCGGCGAGATCTTCATCGACATGCACAAGGAAGGCGCGGCCTTCCGCTCGCTGATGAACAATTTCGCCATCGCCATCTCGCTCGGCCTGCAATATGGCGTGCCGCTGGAAGAATATGTCGACGCCTTCACCTTCACCCGCTTCGAGCCGGCGGGCTTCGTGCAGGGCAACGACGCGATCAAGAACGCCACGTCGATCCTCGACTACGTGTTCCGCGAACTCGCCATCTCCTACCTGCAGCGCAACGACCTCGCCCACGTCTCGCCCGAGGACATCGGCTACACGGCCATGGGCCGCGGCGAGGACGAGGGCAAGGCGCCGGAAGGCGCCAAGGCCGCGCCGACCTTCGTGTCGAAGGGGCTCGTGCGCTCCAAGACGGACCGCCTGATGGTGGTGGCGGGCGGCGCCGGCGCGCAGGTCGTCAACACCCCGACCATGCTCGCCACCGATGGCGCCACGGCTCTCAAGCCGGATGTCGCCCACGAAGTGGCCCAGGTCGCCCACGACCTCGACAGGCTCGGCTGGGCGCAGCCGACCGAAGCCGACCTCATCGCCGAAAAGCGCGCGGAAGCGCGGATGAAGGGCTATGTCGGCGAGGCCTGCCCGGAATGCGCGAACTTCACGCTCGTGCGCAACGGGACGTGTTTGAAGTGCGACACGTGCGGCTCGACGACGGGGTGTTCGTGACGCGCGGGACGCGCCCGTCTCCTGCTGTCTTTTCAAATGACCATGGCCGGGCTCGCGCCCGGCCATTTTTTTCAACCCCACCCTTCATCCTGGGGACCTCACGAAGGCGGGCGTCCCGAAGGATGGCCGCTACCCTCCTGTTTCGAGAGCGAGGCTTCGCCCGCTTCCCAGCGTGAGGGGGAGGACCGCCCCCGCGTAGACAAAATACGCGACGCCCCGTGCTTCGCGACACATCGCCGCCTAAGTCGCGGCAGTAGATAACCTCCCGACAAGCTCTGGAGCCGCACCGTGTCCCGCCCCGCCCTCATCCTCGCTTTCGCGCTCGCAACCACATCCGCGCAGGCGCAGATCGCGGTGGGCGACTACACGACCAAGGGCGGCGAGTTCACATTGCAGATTACGCCCGGCGCGTTCGAGATCGTGGGCGTCGGCGCGAACGGCAATACCTGCACCATCGACGGATTGCGGCAGGGCCTCACCGGCCGCGCCTCGGACGCCGGCCGCGTCTGCATCGTCAAGTTCGCAAAGCACCCCGACGGCGTCGAGGTGAAGGCGCAGACGCGCAGCATCTGCGCGCGCTTCTGCGGCGCGGAGGCGACGTTCGAGGGCGTCTATCTGAAGCCTGCGCCCGGCTGCACGGAGAAAGAGCGCGACCGCACGCAGAACGCGGTCGACGCTGCAACCAAGGCGAAGAACGACGCGAAGGTTGAGGCGCTCCTGACCGCGCAGCTCGAAACCTGCGCCAAGGCGCTGTCGTGGCTGGAAGGCGTCGGCGCGCGCACCGAACTCGCCGCCGCACAGATGCGGCAAGGACGCAAGGCGGATTGCCTGAAGACGCTTGGCGCGTTGATCGAGGACGCCGACGCCAGCGACGACAAGCTCAAGGAAAAATATTCGGACTTCGACCTCTATCGTTACGAGGCCTCGCTGCAGGCGCTGCGCGAAACGCTGAAGCAATGCCGCGCGTAGTCAGGGAAACGACCGCATGAAGCGAATTCTTCTCGGCCTTGCCCTCGCGCTCGCCGCAACCGCCGCGCACGCGCAGGTCGCAAGCGGCGACTACATCGCCGAACACGGCTGGGGCGCGCTGAAGGTCAGGAACGGCGGCTTCGAAATTCTGGCCGTCGGCGCCAACGGCCATACGTGCAGCCTCGACGGCAAGCTGAAGGGCATGACCGCGACGCTCGACGACGGCGGCGATATTTGCCGCATCGACTTCAGGGCCGGTGGCGGCGGCTACCATGTCACGCCGGCGACGCCCGAGACCTGCCGCAATTATTGCGGCGCGCGCGCCTATTTCGAAGGGCTCTATCTGAAGCCCGCGCCCGGTTGCTCCGACGCCGAACGCGCGGCGACGCAGAAGAGGTTCAAGGCCGCCTATGTCGCGAAGCATTACGCGAAGGCCGCGCCGCTGCTCGCGCGCCAGCTCGCCGCCTGCGTGCGTACGCTCGGGCCGATGGAAACCGCCTCGATCCGCAACGATCTCGCCATCGCCCAATATCATCTGGGCCAGAAGGCCGATTGCCTGAAGACGCTGCAGCCGCTCGCCGCGAACGCGGCGAAAAACGACGAGCAGCTCAAAGAGGACTTTCCGCCCTCCGATTGGGACGAATATGCGCCGCTAATAAAGGCGGCGCGCACCAATCTCGCGCTGTGCAGAGGCTGACGCGGGCGCCGCCTCACCACCAGCCGCGCCGGTAGTACGGGCGCGGGCCGTAAACGACGCCCGGCCCCCAGTAATAGGGACGCGGATAGACGTAGACCGGCGCGGGTTCGTCGACCACGACCACCGGTTCGATCTCGGGTTCCGCCACGCGATGGCCGCGCGCAACCATGCATTGCGCATAGACGCGGTCGTAGCGTCCCTGAATCGCGCCGCCGGCGGCGCGCCCGTTCTGCGCGCCGACGATCGAGCCGCCGGCAAGCCCGGCGCCCGCGCCGACCAGCGCGCCGGTCCCCGCATTGCCCGCCGCCGCGCCGATGGCCGCGCCCGCAAGCGCGCCGACCGCCGTGCCGACAGCCGCGCCGCCGACCGTCTGGTCGTTGGAAGCCTGCCCCGGCGAGCGATAGCCGACGGCGGCCTGCGCGTTGGACTGGCAATAATCGTCGTCGCGCTGGAAGGCCGTGTACGGCTTGCCCTTGCCGGGCATGACCATGACCTGCGGCTCCGCAGGCGTCGTGCTGGCGCAGCCGCCGAGCGCGAGAGCGCCGAGCGAGACCGCCGCAAGCGAGAAGCCGAGAATTGAACAACGCATGGAACTCTTCCAGTGACGCAAACAGGCCCGAAGACTTCATCACAAAAAGTTAACGCTTGGTGACGATTGCGCGGGAGCGCGCGCCGACAGGCCCGCCGCGTTGTGAGCGTCGGCCGCATCTATCGGAAATGACTGACGATAATCCCGCGCAATGCAGCCGGCGCAGCTGCGGCCGTAAGGGAAAGTTAAACGCAGGAAGGCGATTGTTCCTGACGCGCGTTCATCATTCGCGCTGGGGGACGAATGAAACGTTTTCTGAACTGGGCCGGCGCAAGCCATCGCCGACCCGAAGTTCGTCGCGCGTTGGCGCGCGCGCAATACGCCGCCTACGTGCGGCAGGCGCCGGTCCTGTATTTTACCGTCGCAATCGTCCTGACGGCGGCGATCTATGTCTGCGCCGACCGCGCCCAGCCCGCCATCACCATCGTCGGCCCGTCGCTGCTGGTTGTCGCCTCGCTTGCGCGCATGGCCGTCTGGCTGCGGCGCCGCAATGTCGATGTCGACGCCGAGGCCATGGCGCGCCGCCTCGTTTCCGCCGGCGTCATGGCGACGACGATGGCGATCCTCTGCACGGCCTGGGTGACCAGTCTTTATTTCCACGGCGCCGAATCCCTGCGCGGCGTGATTGCGGGCGTTTTCGGCATCACGTCGCTGGCGGCGGTCTACTGCCTGGTCAATTTTCCGATTTCCGCGCTGGCCGTTTCGGCTGTCTGCATCCCCTTCGTCGCGCTGCTGCTCGCCCTGGCGACGCCGCAGCCGATGGTCATCGGCGCCAGCGGACTTTTCCTCGTCATGTTCGGCACGACCTTCATGGTCATCCGCTCCTCGCGCGACTTTCTGGAACTCGTCGCGGCCCAGGTCGACGCGCAGCAGCTCAGCGACGAGAACTCGCGACTCGCCCATGTCGACAGCCTCACGGGCCTGCCCAACCGCCGCCAGTTCTTCGAGCGGCTGGACGCTGCGGTCGCCCGCAATGCGGAGCGCGCGCGCGTCTACGTGGGCATTCTCGATCTCGACGGCTTCAAGCCGGTCAACGACGTGTTCGGCCATGTCGTCGGCGACCGCGTGCTTGTCGAATGCAGCGCGCGCTTCAGCCAGGTGATCGGGGCGCGGGCCTTCATCGCCCGCCTCGGCGGCGACGAATTCGGCATCATTGTCGAAGACGTCCACGACGAGGATCACGTGCTCGCGCTGGGCCATCTGATCTGCGAGGCGACGCGCGAGCCCTTCGCCTTCGACGACGCCATCGCCGCCATATCCACGTCGATCGGTTTCGCCGCCTATCCGGACGCCGGGGAGACGCCGCGCCGCCTCTACGAGCGGGCGGATTTCGCGCTCTACTTCGCCAAGCAGAACCACCGCGGCCACCCCATCGTCTTCAGCGAGGAGCACGAGCGCCGCATGAAAGGCGCAGCGCTCGTGGAGCAATGTCTGCGCCGCGCCGACCTCGAAGCCGAGATGAGCCTCGTCTACCAGCCGCTGCACGAGGCGGAGACCGGCGCCATTGTTGCCTTCGAGGCGCTGGCGCGCTGGAACAGCCCCGACCTCGGCGTCGTCAGCCCCGGCGAATTCGTGGCCATCGCGGAACGGTCGGACATCATCTATCCGCTGTCGCGCGTATTGCTGCGCAAGGCGCTGAGAGCCGCCAGCGCCTGGCCGCAGGACGTGCAATTGTCGTTCAATCTTTCGGCCTGCGATCTGATGTCGCCCTCCGCGCTCACGCAGATCATCGCCATCGCCGCCAGCGGTCCGATCGCCCCGAGCCGCATCGATTTCGAGATTACCGAAACGGCGCTCGTCACGGATTTCGAGCGCGCGCGCAAGGCGATCCTCGCGCTGAAATCCATTGGGGCCAGCGTATCCCTCGACGATTTCGGCACGGGCTATTCGAGCCTCAACTACGTCCACCGCCTGCCGCTCGACCGCATCAAGATCGATGGCGGCTTCGTGCGCGAAATGGAGACGAGCCCGCTTGCGCGCGACGTAGTCAGGACGATGATTTCCATGGCCCGCAATCTCAACTTCGATTGCGTGATCGAGGGCGTGGAAACCGGCGAGCAGCTCGCGCTGCTCAAGTCCTTCGGCTGCAACATGGCGCAGGGCTATCTGTTCAGCCGGCCGCTGGCGGAAGACCAGGTCCTGCCCTTCATCGGCGCGCGCCGCGACCTCGGCCTGCCGATCGCGCGCAAGATCGCCTGACCTCTGTGCGACAGCGAAAGCGGCGCTATCTTCGCTTGCGCCGCACGCCGGAGGCCGCATGAAAAGAACGCTTGCTCTCTCCCTCGTCTTTCTCGCGGCGGCGGGAGTCGCAAACGCCGCCCTTCTAGCGGGCGCGGCGGCGCCGGACTTTCAGATCGAAGGCGCGCTGGCGGGCAAGGCCTTTCGCTTCTCGCTGTCCGAGGCGCTGAAGAAGGGGCCGGTGGTCCTTTATTTCTACCCCAAGAGCTTCACGAGCGTTTGCACCGAGGAGGCCCATCTCTTCGCCGAGACCACGGAAGAATTCGCCGCGCTCGGCGCCAGCGTCATCGGCGTCTCCGGCGACGATATCGAGACGCAGCGCAAGTTCTCGGCCTCGGAATGCCGCGACAAGTTCGCCGTCGGCGCCGATGCCGATCGCGCGGTGATGAAGGCCTACGACGTCGGCGGGCGCAGCCCCTATGCGGCGCGCGTGTCTTACGTGATTTCGCCGGAGAGCCGCATCCTGTCCGTCGTCTCGTCCGCCGAAGCGCAGCCGCACATCAGGGGCGCGCTGGACACGCTGCGCGCATTGCAGGCCGGACGCCGCTCATAAACCCCTGCCGCCGCCTCCCTTGTCTCCCGGACAAATCCGGCCGACGATTGACTTCGCCAGAGCGTTCTCTATAACGAACGACTGTACCGATATAACAAACGGATTGATCTGATGACCGACACGCCCGTTCCTGGCTTTTCCACCCTCGCCGTCCACGCGGGCGCCAAGCCCGACCCAGCGACCGGGGCGCGCGCCACGCCGATCTACCAGACGACATCCTTCGTCTTCGACGACGTCGATCATGCCGCCTCCCTCTTCGGCCTGCAGGCGTTCGGCAATATCTACACGCGCATCACCAACCCGACGACGGCCGTGCTGGAGGAGCGCGTCGCCGCGCTCGAGGGCGGCACGGCGGCGCTCGGCGTCGCCTCCGGCCACGCGGCGGAATTTCTCACCTTCCACGCCCTGCTGACGCCCGGCGACGAGTTCGTCGCCTCCACCAAGCTCTACGGCGGCTCGATCAACCAGTTCAACCACAGCTACAAGAATTTCGGCTGGACGCCGAAATGGGCCGATCCCGACGATCTCACCGCCTTCGAGGCCGCAATCACGCCGCGCACCAAGGCGATCTTCGTCGAATCCATCGCCAATCCCGGCGGCGTGATCGTCGACATCGAGGCGATCGCCAAGATCGCCAAGCGCGCGCGCGTGCCCCTCATCGTCGACAACACGCTGGCGACCCCCTACCTCCTCAAGCCGTTCGACTACGGCGCCGACATCGTCGTCCATTCCGCGACGAAATTCCTGGGCGGCCACGGCAATTCGATCGGCGGCGTCATTGTCGACGGCGGGACCTTCGACTGGCTCGCCGACAAGCGCTATCCGATGCTTTCCGAGCCGCGCCCGGAATATGGCGGCATGGTGCTCGGCGAGACCTTCGGCAATTTCGCCTTCGCCATCGCCCTGCGCGTCCTGTCGCTGCGCGATCTCGGGCCGGCGCTGTCGCCGTTCAACGCCTTCATGCTGCTGACCGGCGTCGAAACCCTGCCGTTGCGGATGCAGCGCCATTCCGACAATGCGCTGGCGGTGGCGGAACATCTATCGGACCACGCGGCGGTGAAATGGGTCAGCTACCCCGGGCTGCCCGGCGACCGCTATCATAACCTCGCCAAGAAATATTGCCCGAAGGGCGCGGGCGCCGTCTTCACCTTCGGCCTCAAGGGCGGCTACGACGCCGGCCTCGCGCTGGTCAAGAACCTGAAGCTGTTCTCCCATCTCGCCAATGTCGGCGACACGCGCTCGCTGGTCATTCATCCCGCCTCGACCACGCATCGCCAGCTCACCGACGAGCAGAAGATCGTCGCCGGCGCGGGTCCGGACGTCGTGCGCATTTCGGTCGGCATCGAGGACATCGCCGACCTCATCGCCGATCTCGATCAGGCGCTGGCGGCGGCGGGCTGATCGGACGACAGCGACGGGCAAGATGAATCGCTTTCGCAGGAAACTGGCGCAAGCGATTCATCGGATTCTCGTTTTCGCTTTCGCCCTTGCGTGCTGCGCGCACCCGCTGCACGCAGCCTGTCACGACCCCGCGCGCTTCGCGCTCGACGAAGACGAAGCGACGGACCGCACGACCGGCCTCGTCTGGAAGCGATGCAGCGCCGGCCTTGAATGGCTCGGCGAGAAGGACGGCTGCGGCGGAGAGATGATCGGCGCGACGCCTGATGGCGCCGGCGCAATCGCCCGCAAGGCCGGCGCCGGCTGGCGCGTGCCGACCGCCGACGAACTCTTGAGCCTCGTTACGCGCGACTGCGGCGAGCCGGCGATCGACAAGCGCATATTCCCCGACGTGGCGCTCGATCCCGGCGGCGAGGGTTCACTCTACTGGACGATCACAGAGGCCGGGATGCTCGACATGCTTGTCACCGTCGATTTCCGCGACGGGACCTACGACATGCATTCGCGCGGCCTGAATTATTTCGTTAGGCTGGTAAGATCGCCCACGCGCTGAGGGTCTTCGCCATGCTCGAACTGCGCCCGAACTGCGAATGTTGCGACCGCGATCTGCCGCCGGATTCGCGCGAGGCGCTGATCTGCTCCTTCGAATGCACCTGGTGCCGCGATTGCGCGCAGACGAAGCTCGCAATGCGCTGCCCGAATTGCGGCGGCGAACTCGTCGCCCGCCCGGTGCGCCCGGCCGACAAGCTCGCCCAATATCCGGCTTCGACCATTCGCAAGCACAGGCCGGAGAAATGCGGAGCGGCGGCGTGATCGTCCCGATCGCTATCGTTGCAGGCCTGCTCCAGGCGCCCCTGCCCGTTGAAAAGACGATCGCCAACCCCGCCTCCGTCTATTGCGTCGAGCAAGGCGGCCGCATTGAAATCGTCACGACGGAAAAGGGCCAGATCGGCATCTGCGTCCTGCCGGATGGACGGCGCATCGAGGAATGGGAGTTCTTCCGTAGCCGCCCGAAGCAATGACGGAGCGCCGCGCGTGATCTTCTACCTGGTCTGGGCGACCGTCATCGCGCTTGGCGTTGGCCTGCGGGTCCTCGAGCTCAAACGCACGAGCAAGCCAGTGGCCGCGCTCGCTCTGATTGCCGGCGCCGTCGTGGGCTTTGCGATGATAAAGCTGAGGCCGTTCAACTTCGCCGACGGCGGCCTCTACATGGAAGGCCTATTGCTTTCGGCCGCCTGCGCGCTCGCCCTCGCCGGCTACCTGGCGGCGACGCTCTGGTTTCTCGTTCGCGCCCGAATTGGTCGCGTCTAGGAGCGCGGCGGGTATTCCGCCCTGACGTTGGCGATCGTCATGCCCAGCACGATCATCGCCACCGCCTGATGCGCCAGCGCCGTCAGGAGCGGCACGTTGTAGATCAGCGTGGCGATTCCGAAGCCGACCTGAGCAAGCACGGTCGCGGCAATCGCCCAGCCCCGCCGCGCGACGCCGGTCTGGCGCGCCAGCAGCGCATTGATGAGCGCCAGCGCCAGCAGCACATAGGCCGCCATGCGATGCTGGAACTGCACCGTCGTAATATTGTCGACAAGATTGAGCCACCAGGGATCGAGCTTGAGCAGATGCTCGGCCGGCGGCACGAAGCGCCCGTCCATCAGCGGCCAGGTGTTGTAGGTCAGGCCCGCGCGAAGCCCAGCCACCAGCGCGCCGAGGAATATCTGGACGAGCGTGGCGATCGCCAGCACGACGCCGAGAAATTTCGCGGTTCCCGACGCCCGCTCCTCGCGGATCGGCGTGCGCAGCCCGATGGCGATCCATGCGAGCGCGGCAAAGGTCAGGCACGCGAGCAAGAGATGGATCGCGAGGCGCTCCTGCGCGACTTCAACGCGGTTGACCAAGCCCGACGCGACCATCCACCAGCCGACGGCGCCCTGCAGCGCGCCGAGCGCGAACACGGCCGCCAGTTGCGCCTTCAGGCGCCCGTCGAGCGCGCCGCGCGCCCAGTAATAGAGAAAGCCAAGCCCGAACACCAAGCCGATCAGCCGGCCAAGCACGCGATGGCCCCATTCCCAGAAGAAGATGGTCTGGAAGCGCCCCAGGTCCATGTCCGGGAACAGTTCCTTGTACTGCGGGATCTGCTTGTATTTCTCGAAGGCTTCCAGCCATTCGGCATGGGTCAGCGGCGGGATGACGCCCGTTACCGGCTTCCATTCGGTGATCGACAAGCCGGATTCGGTCAGCCGCGTCGCGCCGCCGACGACGACCATGGCGAACACCAGCGCGGCGACGGCCCACAGCCAGCGCTCGACGCCCGCGCGATCAGGCGTCGCCGTTGCGCCGCTGAAGCCGGTTGCGGCGGGAAAATTGATCCAGTCGGTCATGTCGTTCCACTCGGCCTCGCGCTTGCCTTCGCGCGCCCGGCGATTGATAAGGCCTGCCGAAAGCGGCGTCCATCGTCGCGGAGGCAGGCCACATGCGCTGGGTTATGCGTTCGAAGATCCATAATGCGACGGTCACGGAGGCCAATCTGCATTATGTCGGCTCCATAACAATTGACGAAAATCTACTGGACCTCGTCGGCCTCTGGCCGGGCGAAAAGGTGCTTGTGGTGTCAAACACTTCGGGATCGCGGCTGGAAACCTACATTATCGCGGGCGAGCGCGGCTCCGGCGACATGTGCATGAACGGCGCGGCCGCCCATCTGATCGGCGCGGGCGAGCAGATCATCGTGATGGGCTTCGAGCTTGCCGACAAGCCGCTCAAGCCCAAGGTTATTCTCGTGAACGCCGAAAACCGTTTCGTCCGCTGGCTGGCCGAAGAGCCGCACATGATCGTGGACTGACGCCATGCCCATGCGGATCCGAAAGCTCATCGGCGCGCTGTTCATGGTCGTCTACGTAATTTTCTACGCGCTGATCGCCATGGCGCTGGCGCAGTCGCGTCCGCTGCAGGAAGCCTCGCCCTATGTGCAGCCCCTGCTCTACGCCGTGCTCGGCCTGATCTGGATCGTGCCGCTGCTGCCGCTCGTCAAATGGATGGCGAAAGAAGATCGGTAAGGCCTGCCGGGGCCGGCAACAGCCGGCGCAAGGAACGTCCGGATGCGGCTACGCCGCGTTAGGGAATTTTCAAGAAGAATCACCGATCCTTAAGCTTACTTAAGGTTGAAGGGGTTCTCGAAATGCGCCTCAAGCTGATCGTCGCCATTGCCGCCTCCACGATTGCAGGGTCGGCGGTCGCCGCGGATCTGCCGATGCGAGGCGCCATAGTTCCGCCGCCGGCCTTCGAGCCGCTGCCGGTCCTCACATGGTCGGGATTCTATATGGGTCTTGATCTCGGCTACGCCTGGCAGAGCCTCAACAGCACCTTTGGCCCGTGGGGCAACATCGGCAGCAATGTCAATCCGAGCGGAATCCTCGGCGGCGCCTACATCGGCTACAATTTTCAGGTCAGCCCGATGTTCGTTCTCGGCGTCGAGGGCGACATCGAAGGCGGTTCCGTGCGCCAGGGTCGCGACATTGCGGTGATCGGCAGTCACTTCGCCATCTCCGACAATTTCCGCGCGTCGGCGCGCGCGCGCGCCGGTCTCGCGTTCGGTCAGGCGCTCTGGTACGTGACGGGCGGCGTGGCCTTCGCCAACTTCAATCACACGCTGAACTGGTTCAACGGCTCGGTCGAGAATTGGAGCAACGGCCGCAGCGGCTGGACGGCCGGAACCGGCCTCGAATATGCGTTCGCGCGAAACTGGATCGGCCGTGTCGAATATCGCTTCAGCCAGTTCGGCAATTTCTCGCGCTGGTCGCCAGCCGCGGGATACGCGATCACGGAACGCGTGAACGACAGCGCCGTTCGCGCCGGCATCGCCTACAAGTTCGGCAACGGTTACTGACTGCAGGTCGGGCCGAGCGCCGCTTGGCCGACCGTTTTTGGTGAACGCCGTTCCTGCCGCGTGCAGGTTTGCGCATAGTCTGGATATTCGCGCGCGCCGTTCGCGGATTTGCCGCTCGCTCGCAGCCGCCTTCGGTCTCACGCCACCGACAGCTTGCGCCCGCGGTTCCACAGCATGAACGGCGCGCCCGACAACAGAATGTCGAGCGTCGCCAGCGACTGGTGATTGCCGTTCACCGACAGGCGCGGCAGCGCGGTCAGATGGCCCGCATGTTCAGGAAAGATCATGCCCGGCCGCGTCGTCACGGCGCTCTCGAAACCCGCCTGTCGCGCCAGCACGAATTCGCGGGTCCCCGCCGAGCCCGGATCGCCGACGGGATAGGCGAGATGCTTCACTTGCGCGCCGATCTCGCGCTCGATGATCGCCTTGCTCTCGACGATCTCGCGCCGCGCGACATCGTCGGGGTGCTTGGCGAGCATCGGATGCGTCAGCGTATGCGCGCCGATCGCGGCCAGCGGGTGCCGGCTCAACTTTCTCAGGCCCGACCAGTTGAGGCAGAGCTCGTCGACGAGATCGACGCGCTCGATGCCGGCCTCGTCCGCCAGCGCGCCGGCGACGCGCAGCAGCTCGCTTTCCTCGCCCGCGCGCAGCGGCCAGTACAAGGCCTCGAAAGCCGCCTGCTTCTCTGCGGCCGAGCCCGCCCGCAAATCAAACATGCGCCCGGCCGCCTCGATCCGCACACAGGGCAAGGCCGCAATCGCTTCCTCCATCTCAACCCACCACATGCGCGCCGTGCGGTCGGCGAAGCCCGTGGTGACGAAGACCGTAAAGGGCGCGCCGTGCTTCTCCAGGATCGGCAACGCGACATCGGCCGTGTCCCGGTAGCCGTCGTCGAAGGTCAGCGCGACGAATGGCGCGGTTTCGCCGGCGCCGATGCGCGCCACCGCCTCGTCCAGCGAGACGATGGAATAGCCTTCCGCCTTCAGCCGCGTGAGCAACTGGTCGAGAAACCCGGGCGTGATCTCGAGCCCGCCGTTCGGCGCGAACCTTTCACGCGACGAGGGGCGAACCCGGTGGAACATCAGGATGGCGCCCAGCCCCCGCGTATAGCGGGCGGCGAGCCGGTGCAGGCCTGTGGCGCCGAACATGCGGAACCCAAGATCGATCACGTCGCGCTTGATGCCCATGAGGTCCTCCGCTGTCCGGGACTGACGGAAAAGACGCCCGTCGACCACGCTCCTTCATGCTGAGGAGCGCCCGGAGGGCGCGTCTCGAAGCATTGGGAATGCGGTCATCCTTCGAGACGCGGGCTTTGCCCGTTCCTCAGGATGAGGGTTCCGATTCTCGACCAGTTCTCGGCATTCGGTCAGGCGCACACCATCGCAAGTTCTCCTTGACCATTTGTTGCTAGCGTCCGCGTCGAAGGTGGAATTGATGAGCCCCCGCGTCGCAGCAGCAGTCCAGGAGAATGCGCCGTCACGCGTCGATGACGCGCCGGCCGGCCTGTCGCGCGTGGAGGTCTTCGAACGCCCCTGGCCAGCGCTGCGCGCGTGGCGCGAGGTCGAGGGCTTCTCGACCGGAACGGCTTACCAGACGCTCGGCTTCGTGCTGCCCTGGTACGAGCATCTGGCGCAGCCCTCCGGCGCGTCGCCGCTGGTGGCGGTCGGCTACGATGCGCAGGAACGGCCCGCGATCATCCTGCCGCTCGCCCTCAGGCGCCGTGGGCCGGCGCGCCTCGCCATGTTCGCGGGCGGCAAGCATTCCAATCTCAACCTGCCGCTGATGCGTCCCGGATTTTCGCTGACGCCGGACGACGCTCGCCGCTTCCTGCTGAGCGTCGCCGGCGCGTCGGCGGCCTCGATCGATTGCTTCGTGCTTCTCAACCAGCCCCTGATCTGGGCGGGCGCGCCAAATCCCTTCGCCGCCTCCGGCGCGCCGAGTCCGAGTTTCGCCTATGGCGCAACCATCGGCAAAGACGCCGAGGCCTTTCTCAAGCGCGTGGATTCCTCGTCCACGCGCAAGAAGCTGCGCGCCAAGGAAGGCAAGCTCGCGGCCCTGGGGCCGCTGACCTACGAGCGCGCGACCGATCTCGAACGCACGCACACGGTTCTCGAAGCCTTCGTCGACCAGAAGACGCTGCGCTTCAGCCAGAAGAATCGCGATCCCGGCTTCGCCCGGGTCGCCGTGCGCGCCTTTCTCGACGCCATGTCGAGCGGGCGTTGCGGCGGCCCGATCGCGCTCGAATTCTATGCGCTCAGCGTCGGCGACCGCATTGTGGCGACCTATGGCGGCTTGCCGCGCGGGCGCGCGTGGCACGGTCTTGTCAATTCCTTCAACGTCGATCCGCAGATCGCGCGCTCGAGCCCTGCCGAACTGCTGCTGCGCCATATCATCCGGGACCTCGCGCAGCGCGGCTTCGAACGCTTCGATCTCGGCATCGGCGAGTCGCGCTACAAGAACGCCATCTGCGACGAGGAAATCGAACTTGCCGATCTCGTCCTGCCCTGCTCGCGCCTCGGCGCCCTCTGGGCGCCGATCGAGCGCGGACGCCTGTCCGCCAAGAGCTGGGTGAAGAAGACCCCCTGGGCGCTATCGTTCGTCGAGCAGATGCGCGCCGGGCCCGCCTGAAGACCGATTCTTTTTCAGCGCGTTAGAGCTGAAATCGGAATCGCCGCGTGAAGCGTCAGGCCGCGGTCTGGCCGAGGCGCGCGTCCTCTGCGCCCAAGATCGTCGGGCGCGGCAGGCCATGCTTCTCCAGCGCGTCGGCGAGCGTCGCGGCGGAATGGGCGTCGCTCGCGAAGAGCGCGCAACTCGTGGCGAGCTGGGACAGCGCGTAGGCGTCGTCGACATCGAGCGCGGACGACCCGGCGACGAGCACAAAGTCGTAAGCCTCGAGAAGCGCGTCGAGCGCTGCGAGCAGCGCGTCCGCGCCGCCGCGCGCGCCCTCGCCGGCGGCGAGGAAATGCAGGCGCGAAATCTGGTCGCGATGGATCGTCTCGTCGAAGTTCGCCCGGCCGGACAGCAGTTCGGCCAGGCCCGGACCGCTCGCTTGCGGCATGCGCGCCGCCTCGTCGAGCGCGACCAGAATGGTGCGGCCGCGCCTGGCGAGCGCGCGGGCGGACGCCAGCGCGAAGCCTTCGTCGCTGTCGCCCTCGCAGATCGAAAGCGCCAGCGCCGGCCCCTCGCCGGCCGCCTCGACCGCCGATTGCGCAAAGCTCTGAGACAGGCCGAGCAGAGCGGCCGGCGCGCCATCGGCGGCGGCCGCGCGACGCCCGGATTCCTCATCCGATTGCGTTGCGACGGCTTCGGCTGGCGGCGCGACCGGCGCGGCGACGGCGCGCGGCGCGGGCCCCTCCCTGAGCAATTCGCGCGCAAGGACGAAGGCTGCCGACAACAGCATCGCGGCGAGCGTCGAGAACCCGATGATCGGGATCTTCTTCGGGAAGGACGGGATCTGCGGCGCGATCGCGCGCGAGATGATGCGCGCGTCGGCCGGCGTGGATTTCGAATTTTCGCGCGCCAGGGCCTGCTGGTATTTCGTCGTCGCGGCTTCCAGATCGTCCTTGAGGGACTTCGCCGTGCGCTCGAGTTCGCGCAGCTTCACTTCATCCGCGCTGAGCGCGCCGACGACCTTCTTCTGCTGGTCGAGCGAAGACTGCAGATTCTGCAGGCGCTGGCCGGCGATCTTGGCGTCGTTGTCGAGCGTGCGCGCCGCCTTGTCGGCGGCGGCGCGAATCTCGTTGTCGAGATCGGCGAGCTGCGCGGTCAATTCCTTGATGCGCGGATGGCCCGGCAGCAGCGTGCGCGATTCCAGCGCCAGTTGCGCCTTCAGGGTCACGCGCTGTTCGGAGATGCGCCGCACCAGATCGTTGTTGGCGACATCGGGGATTTCGCCGACGCGGCCCTGCTTCAGCATGTCGCGAATGAGCTTCGCCTTGGCCTGCGCGTCGGCCTGCGAGGTTCGCGCGCGTGCGAGTTCCGTGTTCACCTCGCCGAGCTGTTGCGCGGTGATGGTCGTGTTGTTTGTGCCGACGAGCAGCCCGGTCTCCGCGCGAAAATCCTCGACCTTCGATTCGGCGACGCCGACCTTTGTCTTGAGATCGGCGACGATCGACCCGAGCGAGGCGGCGGCGGACCGCGCGTTCGCGCGCTTGGCGTCCTGCTGGAAGTCCAGATAGATGCCGGCGATCGTGTTGGCGGCCTTGGCGGCGAGATCGGGATCGCGCGACTGGAATTCGATGTTCAGCACGCGCGTCTTGGTGGGCGAGAACACCTGCAGCTTGTCGTAGTAGTTCTCGAAGACCCGGTCTTCCGGCGACATTTGCGAGGGGTCGCGCTTGAGGCCCAGCAGCACCAGAACGCGCGTCATCGCGCCAATGCCGCTCGCCATCGGGTCGAATTCTGAATTGCCGAGAAGGCCGATCTGCTTGATCGCGCGGCGCGCGACGTCGCGCGAGGTCACGAGCTGGATCTGGCTGCCGACCGCTTCCGGATCGAGCGTGTTCATCGACTCGGTCTTCACGTCCTCGCCGGGCATGAAGCTCGTCTGCATTTCGAGCAGAACCCGGGTCTCGGCTGTGTAGCGCGGCTTGACGATGTTGACGAAAGCCGCGCTCGCGCAGAACGCCAGCGCGGTCGCGCCCAGCAACCACTTGCGATGCGTCCAGAGCGCGCGGCCGATTCCCCCGAGATCGATCTCGGCCTCCTGCGCGGGCTGCCCTGCTGCCTGGCTCTGTGCTTGCGACTCGACGCGCATGCTCTACTCCAACCTGTCTGTGGCCGGAGTTAAGCCGCTTATGGTTGAGGGCGCGTTAATCCTGTTCCGTCAGTGTTTGTTAACCATGCCGGCATAAAAAGACCGTGCGTAGCTCGCAGCGTTCGAGCGAAGAAAACGGTGACCAAATGCGTCGTATGGCGGCTGCCTTCAGTGTGATTCTGGTCGCGCTCACCAGCGGTTGCGCCACCCGCCCCTATCAGGGCGAGCTGATGGCCACCGATCATCCCTATGCGGTCGGCTCCGGCGATCGCCTTCGCATCATCGTCTTCGGCCAGGATTCGCTGTCCAACTCCTATTCGGTCGACGCCAGCGGCCAGATTTCCATGCCCCTGATCGGCCTGGTCCCCGTCAATGGAATGACCACGCAGCAGATCCAGCACGCCGTGGAATCCCGCCTGCGTTCCGGCTTCCTGCGCGAGCCCCGCGTTTCCTGCGAGGTCGAGGCTTACCGCCCGTTCTTCATCCTGGGCGAGG
The DNA here is from genome assembly GCA_046349085.1 of Rhodoblastus sp. Classification (GTDB taxonomy): domain Bacteria; phylum Pseudomonadota; class Alphaproteobacteria; order Rhizobiales; family Beijerinckiaceae; genus JAJXWB01. The sequence continues at coordinate 63,104 of JAXMDA010000009.1, read as the reverse complement.
TCACCAACGCCGGCCAATATCCTTATGTGAACGGCATGACCGCCCAGACCGCGGTCGCCATCGCCGGCGGCTACACCCCCCGCGCAACGCAATCCTCGGCGCGGGTCACCCGCGTGATCGAGGGCCGGCAGGTCATCGGCGACGTCGACATGACCTACCCTGTCCAGCCCGGCGATACGATTCAGATTCGTGAACGGTTCTTTTGAACTTTTAGCTTCAACTGGCCCGCACGCGTAATGAGGCCAGAGAATTCATGTCCACGCCTTCGCCCTCGAGCCTGAAGATCGTCCATGTGCTGCGGGCGCCGTTGGGCGGCCTGTTCCGGCACGTCGTCGACCTTACGCGCGAGCAGATCGACCGCGGCCACCGGGTCGGCCTGATTGTCGACTCAAGCACCGGGGGCGCGCGCGCCGACGAAATCCTCGCCTCGCTTGCGCCGCGTCTCGCGCTCGGCGTCATGCGCGCGCCGATGCACCGTCTGCCGCACGCGACCGACCTGTCCGCCGTCGCGCGCATCTCCCGGCGCCTTTCCGATCTCGGGCCGGACGTCGTCCACGGCCACGGCGCCAAGGGCGGCGCCTATGCGCGGCTGCCGGGCTTCTGGACGTTCGACCAGACGCCGGTGCGCGCCTATACGCCGCATGGCGGCTCGTTCAACTACAAGCCCGGCACGCTGGCGCACACCGGCTACATGGCGGTGGAATCGCTGCTTGCCCGCACCACCGATCTGCTGCTGTTCGAAAGCGCCTATATCGGGCGGCGGTACCGGCAATTTGTCGGCGACGTCGACGCCATCCAGCGCGTCATCGTCAACGGCGTGAGCCCCGCCGAACTCGCGCCGGTCGAGCCCGCGCCGGACGCCGCAGACCTGTTCTACATCGGCGAGTTGCGCTCGGCGAAAGGCATCGACACGCTCATCGATTCCCTGCCGATGGTCGAGCGCAAGATCGGCCGCCGTCCGTCGCTCGTTCTTGTCGGCTCGGGCCCGGACCGCGACCGGCTGCAGGCGCATGCCGCGGAAGTCGGCTTTGCCGATTCCGTGCGCTTCGCCGGCGTGATGCCTGCGCGCGAGGCGTTCCGTCTCGGCCATATCCTTGTCGTGCCGAGCCGCGCGGAATCCCTGCCCTACGTCGTGCTGGAGGCCGCCGGCGCCAGCGTGCCGATGGTTGCGACCGATGTCGGCGGCATTCCCGAAATCTTCGGCCCCTGCGCTACGGAGCTCATCCGCTGCGACCGTCCGCTCACGCTCGCGGAGGCGCTCGCGGAGAAACTCGCGGCGAGGCGCGAACAGAATCTCGTCCTTGCGCGCCGTCTCGCCGCCTTCGTCGGCGCAAAATTCACGCTCGCCAACATGGTGGAGGGCGTAATCGACGGCTACCGCGAGGCCTTGGCCCGCAAAGGAGCGCATGACTCGGGCGATGTCCCCTCGCTTCGTCAGGCCGCCGAATAGCAACCGCGTCATGACCGCATACGCAACCGATCACTTTTCGAATCTCCCCGAGCCGGATCCGCCTCATGAGCGGGACGCCGCCAGGGATTCGGCGACGACGGCGCAGGAAGCGCTGCGGCGCGTAGCGCTTGCGGAATCCCTCGCCGGTCTCAATCCTCGCCCGGCCTATTCCTCGGTCGTGCTGGCCGGAATCGTCCGGCTGATCGAGTTCGCCATCATGGCGGGCGCCGGCGCCGCCGCCCATGTCGCCTATCTCGGCTTCGGCTGGTCGATGGACGTGACCGTCGCGATCGCAGCCATCGCCGTCCTGTCGCTTGCGGCCTTCCAGACGCTCGGCGTCAATACGGTGACGGCCCTGCGCGACCCGACTTACGCAATTCTGCGCATGGCGGGCGGCTGGTCCTTCGCCTTCCTGCTGGCGCTTGCGGCCATATTCTTCCTCAAGCACGATCTCGCCTATTCGCGCGTCTGGCTGATGTCGTGGTTTCTCACGGGCATTGCGCTCCTGATGTTCGAACGGCTGGCCGTGTCGGTCGTCGTGCGCCGCATGACCGCCTCCGGCAGCCTCGAGCGGCGCACCGTCATCGTCGGCGGCGGTCCGGCTGGCGAGGAAGTGCTGCGCGAACTGACCGCGCAGCGCCACACGGACCTGCGCATCTGCGGCGTCTTCGACGATCGCGCCGAAGACCGCTCGCCCGACGTCGTCGTGGGCTTCCCCAAGCTCGGCACGGTCGACGATCTCGTCGAATTCGCCCGCCGCACGCGCATCGACCTCATCATCTTCACGCTGCCGATCACCGCGGAAGAGCGCATCCTGCAGATGCTGCGCAAGCTCTGGGTGCTGCCGATCGACATTCGTCTGGCCGCCCACGCCAACAAGCTGCGCTTCCGTCCGCGCTCCTATTCCTGGATCGGCTCGCTGCCGGTGCTCGACGTCTTCGACAAGCCGATCGCGGACTGGGACGTCGTCGTCAAGAACGTGTTCGACCGCGTCGTCGGCGCGCTTTCCCTCATTCTGCTGCTGCCTGTCATGGCGCTGATCGCGCTGGCGGTGAAGCTCGATTCCCGGGGACCGGTTCTCTTCCGCCAGAAGCGGCACGGCTTCAACAACGAGGAGATCGAGGTCTTCAAGTTCCGCTCGATGTATGTCGACCAGCTCGACCACAACGCCGCCAAGCAGGTCACGCGCGGCGACCCGCGCGTTACGCGCGTCGGCCGCTTCATCCGCAAGACCTCGCTCGACGAGCTGCCGCAACTGTTCAACGTCGTCTTCAAGGGCAATCTCTCGCTCGTCGGCCCGCGCCCGCACGCGCTCTACGCCACGGCGGCCGAACACCCCTACGAGGTCGTCGTCGACGGCTATTTCGCGCGCCATCGCGTCAAGCCCGGCATCACCGGCTGGGCGCAGATCCACGGCTGGCGCGGCGAGACCGATACGCCGGAAAAGATCCAGAAGCGCGTCGAATGCGACCTCTACTACATCGAGAACTGGTCGCTGCTGCTCGACCTCTACATTCTCGCGGCGACGCCGTTCGCGCTGATCAAGGCCGAGAATGCGTACTAGGACGGCCGAGAGCCCAATCAGGCCGTCATTGCGAGGAGCGGAGCGACACGGCAATCCATCCACGCATCCGGACGAAGTCCCGGCGGATGGATTGCTTCGCTGTCAGACGAAGTCGCCAACAGGCGACTTCTGTCGCGCTCGCAACGGCGACGCTGGCAGATTTCGTCGAACGCTCGTCGTCGCCCTCGCGCTCCTGTCCACCGCAACTCCCCTGCGCGCCCAATCCCTGCCCGCGCTGAAGCTGACCCTCGAAGGCCGCGCCGAAAAGGTCTTCGACACGGCGACCGACAAATGCGCGCCCGTCGACATGCCCGACGTCAACCCGCGCGCCTATCGCGCCGCCGACGGCGCGATCGTCATGTTCGCGCTGCATTACGAGGCGCGCGCGCTGCGCGGGCCGGATTTCGCGCATCTCAAGATCGACTGCCGCGTCGCGCTGCATTCGACACAGGACCCCGATCCCGCGACCTACGACGGGCGGCGCTATCTGACCTCGACATGGACATCGGACGGCCGGCGCGTCGCGGCCCTCATCCACGACGAATATCACGCCGACCACCACCCCGGCCGCTGCCTGTTTCAGGGCGATCTGCCGTGCTGGTGGAACACGGTCCTGTCGTTCCGTTCCGACGACGGCGGCGCGAATTTCCTGGCCTCGAAGCCGCTCGTCGTCGCCGCCGCGCCCTTTCGCCAGGACGTCGGCCAGGGCCGCCATCGCGGCTTCTTCAGCCCGTCGAACATGGTCGGCAAGGACGGCTACGTCTACGCCTTCGTCTCGACGACGGGCTGGGAAGGCCAGCATTTCGGCGCCTGCCTGATCCGCAACCGCGATCCGCTGGACTCGGCCGGCTGGCGCGGCTGGGACGGCCGGAATTTCGCGGTGCGCTGGCGCGACCCCTATGCGTCGAAAGCTTCCTACGACCAGGCGATCTGCCAGCCGCTCGAGCCCTTCGGCTTTCCCGTCGGCGCGGTGCTGCGCCATCGCGGCAGCGGAAACTGGATCGCGCTGTGGGAGGCGCCGCGCGTCGAGGGCAAGTTTCCGACGTCCGGCTTCTACTATGCGACCTCGCGCAACCTGACCGACTGGAGCCTGCCCGCCCTGCTCGCCGCCGCGCCCACCATGCACCAGCCCTGCGGCGCCGGCGACAGCAACCGGGACGGCGCGGTCCTCTCCTACCCGTCGCTGCTCGACGAGAGCGCGCAAGGCCGCAACTTCGACAATGCCGGCGACACGCCCTCGCTCTTCTACGCGCGCGTGAAGAACAACGGCTGCATCCCCGGCGCCGAACGTGTGCTGATGCGTCAGAAGGTCAGGATCACGGGCGCGCGGAGCGCCTCGGAGACGCGCCAATGACATTCGCTACGTTGACGGCCGGCGAGGCGCTCGACGTCGAGGCTTGCCGAGAAATATCAGAAGGCGGTCACGCTCTTCGTCGCCATTTTCGTATTCTGCGGCGCGATCTCGCTTATCGAGCCATCGCCGTACGACCTGGCCGCGCTCATCGCATTGCCGTTGTGGATGCTGGGCGGCTTTCGCGTCAACCAATTCATCGTTATCCTCGCCGTCGCCTGGACCATTCGAGAACTCGCAGCCTTCGCCGCGCTCATGCCATACTGGAACGAGCCGGACCCCAGGCTTTTCCAGTTTCAGTCGCTGTATCTCTACGTCACGGTCATCTTCTTCACGATTTTCTTCGCGGAACGGACGCAGGAGCGCGCAGAGGCGGCGCTGCGCGCCTATGCCGCGAGCACCGTCCTGTCGGCCGTCGTCGCCATCATGAGTTATCTCAACCTGTTCGGGCTCGACGCGCTGACGACAATCGAAGGCCGCGTCGCCGGCACGTTCAAGGACCCGAATGTCTTCGGTTCATACCTCACGCTCGGCGCGGTCATCTTCCTCCACAGCCTGCTCGTCGGTCGCGCACGGTGGCCAAGTCTTTCGGCTCTTTCGCTCGGCCTCGTGCTCACAGGCGTATTCCTCTCTTTCTCGCGCGGTTCGTGGGGCGCGACAATCTTCGCGCTTCTGCTGACGGCGGGCGCAGCCTTCGCCACGCATCGCGACGCCAGGATGCGTCGACGCATCATCCTCGACAGCGTTCGCCGGATTCGCGATCCTCGCGCTCGTCTTGCTGATCGTTCTGTCGCAGGATTCGATCCGGGAATTTTTCTTGCAGCGCGCCAAGCTCGAACAAGACTACGATGGCGGCGTCACCGGCCGCTTCGGCAATCAATTGCGCTCTCTGCCGATGCTGCTCGAGCGCCCCATGGGTTTCGGTCCCCTGCGCTTTCGCCTGGTCTTCGACCTCGAGCCGCACAATTCCTACATCGGCGCCTTCGCTAACGGCGGCTGGGTCGGCGGCCTTTCGTGGATCCTCACCCTCGTCATGACGACGCGTCTACGTCGGCTTCCGGCTGATGCTCAAACCGTCGCCTTATCGCGACTATGCGCAAATGGTCTTTCCGGCCCTGCTGGCGTTGCTGCTGCAGGGCTTCCAGATCGATATCGACCACTGGCGCCAGCTTTTCCTGATGTGCGGTCTGCTCTGGGGCCTGGAAACGGCCCGTCGCAGGTGGATATCCACACGATAGGCTTTTGGCTTCTTCGAGGAAGCCGCTCTGGGATACTCGATGATCTCGAGCAACATTGTCGAGGGCGCGACCGGCGGGGCGGTTGTCCCTGTGACCTTGCCTGCGCCGTACAATACATTCACGCGCGTCGCCGGCTCGACCGATTACGGCGCGACGTCGGGCGGTCTCTATGCCGGCAAGCCCTTCGCCAATGTCATGATCGGCCTGAATTTCGCGATCTGACGAAACGGGGCGGCGGGCCGGTCCCGCCGCCCCTCTCTGGCCGCGCCCCGCGGTCCGTGCCACAATCCGGGCGTCCCACGCCAGACGCCAAGATCAGCGCCCATGCCCCACATCCTCGCCGCCCTTGCCGCCCTGATGGGCGCGGCGGGCGTCGCCTCGGCCGCGGCCGCCGCGCACGCCAGCGCCAATCCCCTGCTGGCCCCCATGTCGCAAATGCTGATGATCCATGCGGCCGCCGTCATCGGCGTGCTGGCGCTCGGACGCGCCGGCCCGAACGAATTCTGGTTCGCGCTCGCCGCCGGCCTGATGGTCCTCGGCGTCGCCCTGTTCGCGGGCGATCTCGCCGCCCGCGTCTGGCTCGGCGGCCGTCTTTTTCCCTACGCCGCGCCTCTCGGCGGCGGATTGACCATCCTGTCCTGGATCGCGGCGGCCGCCGCCTGCCTTCTTGCCGCCTTGCGCAGCCGGTATTAGGCGGCGAAGGCTGGGCCGTCCGGCATACCGCAGCGCAGCAAGCAAATATCATGGCCAAGCCGCGCCCGCACGTTGTATGCAAGCATGCCGCGTCACGCGGCTTGAGGAAAAAATGAATACGAAGTTGCTAGTGTCGGCCGCAGCCGGCGCGGTTGCGTTCGCGGCGACCGCCCTGGGCGCGCAGGAAGCGCCCGTTCGCCGCCCGCCCATCACCGTAACGGTCGCGCAGGCGAGCGTGTCCTCCCTGCCCTACGAGATCGAGACCATCGGCTCCGTGCAGGCCATCGCCTCGATCCAGATGCGCAGCCGCGTCGACGCGCAGGTCGAGTCCATCGCCGTCCCCGACGGCGCGACGGTCAAGCAGGGCGACGTGCTGGTGAAGCTCGACTCGCGCCAGGTGATCGCGCAGTTGAAGCAGGCGCAGGCGCAGCTTGCCCGCGACCAGGCGCAACTGGAGCAGAACCTGCGCGACGTCGCCCGCTATACCGAGCTGGTCGAGAAGAAGTCCACGCCGCAGATCAACCTCGACAACGCCAAGACCGCCACGCTCGCCACCAAGGCCCAGATCGCAGGCGACGAGGCGGCCATCGAGAACCTGAAGGTGCAGCTTTCCTACTACACGCTGACGGCGCCGGTTTCCGGCAAGGTCGGCACGTTCTCGCTGCGCTCGGGCAATATGGTGCGCGCCAACGACAATACGCCGACCGGCGTGCTGGTGACGATCAACCAGATTTCGCCGATCTATGTCGCCCTCTCCGTGCCGCAACGCTACCTCCCGGATCTCCGCGCGGCCCTGAAAAGCACGGGCGCCAGCGCCGCCGCCAAGCCGCAGGGCGCTGCAAACTGGATCGAGGGTAAGGTCGCGGTGCTCGACAATACGATCGACCCGGCGACCGGGATGCTGGTCGCGCGGGCGGAATTTCCCAACAAGGACGAGGCGCTCTGGCCGGGCCAGCTCTGCGACGTGAAGGTCGGCCTGCGCATCGACACCGGCCTGACGACCGTGCCGCGCGAGGCCGTGCAGGTCGGCCAGAAGGGCAATTACGTCTTTGTCGCGAATGGCGACAAGGTTGCGCTGCGCGCCATCAAGGCCGGCCGCGAACAGGGCGGCCGGACGGTCGTGCTGGAAGGTCTGAAGCCCGGCGAAACCGTGGTCGTCGAAGGCGCAAACCTGCTGCGCGACGGCGCGGACATCGCGGTGCGAGCGCCGCAGGCGAAACCCGACGCCAAGCCCGACGCAAAGGCGAGCGCTTCCTGATGTCCCTGCCGGAACTCTGCATCCGCCGACCGGTAATGACGACATTGCTGATGATGTCGTTCGTCATTTTCGGCCTGTTCGGCTATCGCCAGCTTCCGGTGGCGGCGCTGCCGCGCGTCGACTTTCCGACGATCGCCGTCACCGTCGCCTTCCCCGGCGCGAGCCCGGACACGATGGCGGCCTCCGTCGCCGCCCCGCTCGAACGCCAGTTCGCCACCATCCCCTCGATCACGACGATGACGTCGCAGTCGGGCCGCGGCACGACCTCGATCGTCCTGCAGTTCGACCTCGACCGCAACATCGACGGCGCCGCGCTCGACGTGCAGTCGGCGATATCGGCGTCCCTGCGCAAACTGCCGCCGAACCTGCCGGCGCCGCCGACCTTCAGGAAGGTCAATCCCGCCGACATCGCGGTCATGTTCATCGCGCTGAAGTCGAACGAACTGCCGCTCTACGTCACCAACGACTACGCCGAGCAGAATTTCGCGCAGCAGATTTCGCAGATTCCCGGCGTCGCGCAGGTCCAGATTTTCGGCCAGCAGAAATTCGCGGTGCGCGTGCAGGTCGATCCGGAAAAGGCCGGCGCGCGCAACCTGACGCTCGACGAGATCGCCAAGCAGGTCGCCGCCGCCAATTCCAACACGCCCGTCGGCGTGCAGCTCGGCCGTCGCCAGAACGTCACCATCGAGGCGACCGGCCAGCTCGAGAAGGCCGAATATTACAAGCCGCTGGTGGTCGCCTGGCGCAACGGCGCGCCGGTGCGGCTGGACGAGATCGCGACGGTCCGGAACAGCGTCGACAACGATCAGGTCGCCGCCTGGTTCGGCGACGAGCGCGCCCTCATCCTCGCCGTCTACCGCCAGTCGGACGCCAATACCGTCGATGTCGTCGATCAGGTGCGCGCCCGCCTGCCGACGTACCAGTCGCAACTGCCGGCCTCGATCTCGGTGTCGGTCATCAACGACCGCTCGAAGTCGATCCGCGAATCCGTGCACGACGTGCAGGAGACGCTGCTGATCGCGATCGTCCTCGTCGTGCTCGTGATCTTCCTGTTCCTGAAGACGCTGTCGGCCACGATCATTCCGACGCTCGCGCTGCCGGTTTCGATCGTCGGCACCTTCGCCTTCATGTATATGTTCGGCTATTCGATCGACAATATTTCGCTGCTGGCGATCACGCTCGCCGTCGGCTTCGTCGTCGACGACGCCATCGTCATGCTCGAGAACATCGTGCGCCACGTCGAGGAGGGCATGAAGCCCTTCGAGGCGGCGCTGAAGGGCGCGCGCGAGATCGGCTTCACGATTCTCTCCATCACCTTCTCGCTGGTCGCCGTCTTCATCCCCGTTCTGTTCATGGGCGGCGTTGTCGGCCGCGTGTTTCGCGAATTCGCCGTGACGATCTCGGTGGCGATTCTGGTGTCGGGCTTCGTGTCGCTGACGCTGACGCCCATGCTCTGCGCGCGCATCCTCAAGCCCATCGACCATCACGCCAAGCCCGGTCTTTTCGCGCGTTCGGTCGACCGCGTGCTCGACGGCGTGCTCGATTTCTACCGCGTCACGCTCGACTGGGTGCTGAAAGCCAAATTCGCCATGCTGCTGGTGACATTCGCGACCTTCGCGATCAGCGGCTGGATGTACACGACGATTCCGAAAGGGTTCTTCCCGATCGAGGACACGGGTTTCATCGTCGGCTCGACGGAGGCCGCGCCGGATATCTCGATCGACGCGATGTCGGAGCTGCAGCTCAAGATGATCAACATCGTGCGCTCGGATCCGGCCGTGGACTATGTCAGCTCGGCGATCGGCTTCGGTTCGATCCTCAACCAGGGCCGCATCTTCGTCGCGCTGAAGCCGAAGAAGGAGCGCGGCGACCAGATGGCGATCATCGGCCGCCTGCGTCGCGCGGCGATCGCCCTGCCCGGCATCACCGTCTCGTTCGTGCCGGTGCAGAACTTCAACCTGAACGCCGGCCGCATCACGCGCTCGAACTATCAGTACACGCTGCAATCCTCCGACCTCGAGGCGCTCTACGCGAATTCCGACCGGATGATGGCGCGCATGACCGACCTGCCCGGCCTGCGCGACGTGACAACCGACCTGCAGATCCGCAATCCGCAGTCCTTCGTCGACATCGACCGCGAGAAGGCCGCCGCTTACGGCATCAGCACCGACCAGATCCGGCTGGCGCTCTACAACGCCTTCGGCGCCTATCAGGCCTCGACCATCTATACGCAGGCGACCGATTATCAGGTGATCGTCGAGGCCGGCCGCGAGTTCCAGGGCGATCCGAACCAGCTCGGGCGCCTCTATATCCGCCCGGCCAACGCGGCCGCCGGCGTCGGCGGGCAGCCGCCCGGCGCGGCGGCGCCGACGCAGGCGGCGCTGATCCCGCTCGACCAGATCGCCACGATCCGCCGCAGCGTCGGCCCGCTGACCATCAACCGGCAGGCGCAGCAGCCTGCCGTGACGCTCTCGTTCAACCTCGCGCCGGACGTCTCCATCGGCCAGGCGGTCGAGGCGATCCAGAAGCTCGAACGCGAGATCGGCATGCCGCCGCATGTCGCGACCAGCTTCTCAGGCACGGCTCAGATGTTCCAGGAATCGCTGAAGGGCCAGGGCGCGCTGCTTCTGGCGGCGGTTCTGACCATCTACATCCTGCTCGGCGTGCTCTACGAGAGCTACATCCACCCGATCACGATCCTCTCGGGCCTGCCGTCCGCCGGCCTCGGCGCGCTGATCTTCCTGCGCTGGTTCAACATGGACCTGTCGGTGGTCGCGATCATCGGCATCCTGCTGCTGATCGGCATCGTGAAGAAGAACGCCATCATGATGATCGACTTCGCGCTGGTGCGACGTCGCGAGGGCGTGGACGCCGAAACGGCGATCCGCGAGGCGGCCCTGATCCGCTTCCGCCCGATCATCATGACGACGCTGGCCGCCGCGCTCGGCGCCCTTCCGATCGCGCTCGGCGCGGGCGCGGGCGCCGAATTGCGCCAGCCGCTCGGCATTTCCATCGTCGGCGGCCTGGCGGTGTCGCAGGTGCTGACCCTCTACATCACGCCGGTGGTCTACTATTACATGGACTTCATCGACCAATGGCTGTCGCGCGGCCGCAAGGCGCCCGTTCCGGTCGAGGCGGCCCCTGCTCCGGCCGAGGCGGCGGAATAATTCCGGTGGCGGCGAACCTTCCGCGGGGCGCCAATCTGTTGGCGAACCGCGCCTCTCTCCTATAGAACGGGCGGCGGCGACCGCAGGGCGAAACGCGGCCTGCGGCGGGAGAGGTCTGGTCTTAGAGAGGACGAGGATGCAGAAGGTCTACAAGGACGCCACGAGCGCGCTCGCCGGCCTGGTGAAGGACGGCATGACCATCATGTGCGGCGGGTTCGGCCTGTGCGGCATTCCCGAAGCGCTGATCGAGGCGCTGAAGGAAAGCGGTGCGAAGAACCTGACCGCCGTCTCCAACAATGCGGGCGTCGATGGCGTTGGCCTCGGCCGGCTGCTCGAGACCAAGCAGATCGCCAAGATGATCTCGTCCTACGTCGGCGAAAACAAGCTGTTCGCCCAACAATACCTGTCCGGCGAGCTGCAGCTCGAATTCAACCCGCAGGGCACGCTCGCCGAGCGCATCCGCGCCGGCGGCGCGGGCATCCCGGCCTTCTTCACCAAGACCGGCGTCGGCACGCTGATCGCGGAAGGCAAGGAAGTGCGCAATTTCGACGGCGAGGATTACGTGATGGAGCGCGGCATCGTCGCCGACATCGCCCTCGTCCACGCCTGGAAGGGCGATACCGAAGGCAACCTGATCTACCGGAAGACCGCGCGGAACTTCAATCCGATGATGGCCACCGCCGGCAAGGTGACGATCGCCGAGGTCGAGCATCTCGTCGAGCCCGGCCAGCTCGATCCGGACGCCATCGTCACGCCCGGCGTCTTCGTCCAGCGCATCATCCATGTGCCCAACGCGACCAAGCACATCGAGCAGCGCACCACCCGCAAGCGCCAAGCGGCCTGACCGATCGCCCACGACTGTCATACCCGCGCAAGCGGGTATCCAGAGCCATAGCCCCGGGACATTCGCGGGCGGCTGGATTCCCGCTTTCGCGGGAATGACATGCGAGCCAGACAGACAACCCCGTGGAGAACAGAACCATGGCATGGACCAGAGACCAGATGGCCGCCCGCGCCGCCCAGGAATTGCGCGACGGTTTCTACGTCAATCTCGGCATCGGCATTCCGACGCTCGTTTCCAACTACATCCCGGCCGGCATGAAGGTGTCGCTGCAGAGCGAGAACGGCATGCTCGGCATGGGTCCCTTCCCCTATGAGGGGGAGGAGGACGCCGACCTCATCAACGCCGGCAAGCAGACGATCACCGAACTGCCGACCACCAGCTATTTTTCATCCGCCGACTCGTTCGCGATGATCCGCGGCGGCCATATCGACCTGTCGATCCTCGGCGCCATGCAGGTCGCCGAAAACGGCGACCTCGCCAACTGGATGATCCCCGGCAAGATGGTGAAGGGCATGGGCGGCGCCATGGACCTCGTGGCCGGCGTCAAGAAGGTCGTCGTGGTCATGGACCATGTCGCCAAGGCCAAGGACGGCACGATCGAGAAGAAGCTGCTGCATCGCTGCAACCTGCCGCTCACCGGCGCGCATGTGGTCGACATGGTCATCACCGACCTCGGCGTCTTCACCATCGACAAGCACGGCTCGGGCGGCATGAAGCTGATCGAGCTTGCCCCCGGGGTGACGCTGGACGACATCAAGGCGAACACCGAGGCCGCCTTCCAGGTGGCTCTCGCCAAGGCCGCCTGACGCGGCGCGCAAGCGCGGCGATTTCAGTGGCCCGCTCGGCCGGGCCACGATTTCGCCGCGCTTTTCGTCGAAGGCTTGCCCGCTCAAGCCACCAAACGACGGTTCCCCATGTTCGGACTGCGATCCCGCGCCGCAAGACCCGCGGACGAGGCCTCCTCGTCGGACAGCCGCGCGGCTTTGCGCGCGCGCCTGTGGCCGCAGGACCGGTTCGGACGCGGCCTGCGCCTCGTCGGCCTCGGCGCCGTGGCGCTCGGCCTCGGCGCGGCGATTGCGCCCTGGACCGTGTCCCGCCACGCGCTGCGCGAGGAAATCGCCGCGCAGTTGCGTTCGTCCCTCGGACTGTACGTGTTCATCGAAGGTCCTTCCACCTTCGCGCTGCTGCCAAGCCCGCATGTGAAGCTCGGCCGCGTCAACTTCGTCGAGCCGCAGGCGGCCCTCGTCCTCAAGACCGAGAACCTGACCGGCCAGTTGCGCTGGCTTCCGCTGCTCGCCGGCCGCCTCGAGCTGCAGCGCGCGGAACTCCTGCGCCCGCAGCTCACCATCGACATAGACGGCAAGCCGATGACGAAAGCGGGCGCGGTCGTGCGCGCCGCCGACGCCAAGCCCGCGACGCCGGAAGCGGTGAAGGCCGACCGCGCCCGTCTCGGCGTCGTTTCCTTCATCGACGGCGCGGCGACCCTGCGCCGCGGCGGGGTCGAGGTCGAAACGCTCGACCATATCGACGCGACGCTGGACTGGCCGACCGTCTCGTCGGCCGCATCCCTCGACGGCGCCGCAACCTGGCGCGGCCAGCGCGGCGTGGTCGCGCTCTGGATCGCGCGCCCCTCGGAGGCGCTGCGCGGCGAGGCCAGCCGGCTCACCTTCCAGTTGAAGGCGCCGGCGCTTGCCCTCTCCGCCAACGGCGACGCCATGGCGGGGGCGCGCCCGCATTTCGAGGGCCGCGTCGTCGCTTCCACGGATTCCCTGCGCGAGGTCGTGCAGACGCTGCGCGGCGCGATTCCCCTGCCGTTCGCGCTCGGACCAGCTTCGCTCGACGCCAGGGCCGACGCCGGACCCAAGGGCGTCGATCTCGCCGCCGTACAGCTAAAGCTCGACAATTCATTCTACGAAGGCTCGCTGTCCTGGCGCCTCGACGACCAGCGCCCGCAATTGTCGGGTACGCTGGCGACCAGCGCGCTCGATCTGCGCGATCTCCTGCGCAACCTGCCGCCGCTCGTCGGCGGCGACGGCCATTTCAACCGCGAGCAGATCGGCTGGCGCGAGCAGAGCGCGCTCGACATCGACCTGCGACTCTCGGCCGCGCGCGCCTCGTACGATCGTTTGCAGGCGCGCGACGTCGCCGGCGCCCTGCTCCTGCGCGCGGGCCGGCTCGAAGCCTCGCTCGCCGACGCCTCGCTCTACAAGGGCGCGCTCAAGGCGCGACTCGTGATGGCGCCGGCCGAGGGCGGCGTGGAAATGAAGTCGGTGATCGAAGCGCGCGGCGTCGACATCGGCGCTTTGGGCTGGGACCGCTTCGGCGCGACGAAGATCGCCGGCGCCGCCAACGTCAACCTGACCATCGAGGGCGCCGGCGCCAGCGCCGACCAGATCGCCCGCAGCCTCAAGGGGCGCGGCGACATCGATTTCGAGAAGGGCGAGATCGTCGGTCTCGATGTTTCGCGCGTGCTGCGGCGGATAGAGAAACGTCCGCTCGCCAGCGGGCTCGACATCAACAGCGGCCGCACGCCGTTCAATTCCGCGCGCATGTCGGCCGACATCGCCGGCGGCGTGGCGACCGTCAGCGATGCGCTTGTTCAGGGAGACGGCTTCGCCATGACCTTCACCGGCGGCAGCCAGATCGCCGACCGGCAGGTGGCGCTGCACGCGACCGTCGCGTCCACCGACGCCAAGGGCGACGCGCGCGCCGACGCGCCGGCTTTCGCTTTCGACGTCCAGGGCCAGTGGGACAACGCAACCATCGTTCCCGACGCGCCCTCCTTCATCCGCCGGTCCGGCGCCGCGCGTCCGCTGCTGGCGCCGCGCGCGGCCGAGTAGCGTTCACGCTTCGCGCGTGCGTCCGGCGACCGCCGAGACGAGCAACGCCAGCCCGACCGCCGCGAGCAACAGGCTCGACATGGCGTTGATCTCCGGGGTGACGCCGAGCCGCACCTGGCTGTAGATGCGCATCGGCAGCGTCGTCGAGCCCGGCCCCGACGTGAAGCTTGCGATCACCAAGTCGTCCAGCGACAGGATGAAGGCGAGCATGTAGGCGCTGACCAGCGCCGGGGTCAGTTGCGGCAGCACGACGCGCAGGAACGTCATGGTCGGGCCCGCGCCGAGATCCATCGCCGCTTCTTCGAGAGACTTGTCCATGCCCGCCAGGCGCGCGCGAATGACGACGGCGGCGAAGCACATGGAAAAGGTCGCGTGGCCCGCGACGATCGTCCAGAAGCCGCGATCGACGCCGAGCGCGACGAAGATCAGCAGCAACGACAGGCCGAGGATCACCTCCGGCATGACGAGCGGCGCGTAGATCGACCCGACGAAGACGCTGCGCGTGCGAAAGGCGCCGAAGCGCTCGAGCGCGAAGGCTGCAAGCGTTCCGTTGATCGTGGCGATCAGCGCGGACAGCGCCGCGACCTGCAGGCTGACTTTCGCCGATGCGATCAATTGCGCGTTGGAGAACAGCGACGCGTACCATCGCGTGGAAAATCCGGCCCAGACGGTGACGAGCTTCGAGGCGTTGAACGAGTAGACGACCAGCAGCACGATCGGCGCGTAGAGAAACGCGAAGCCGAACGCGAGGGTCGCGAGGCGCGACAGGCGGGCGGCGTTGGTCATGGCGGGGACCCGGCTGCGCCTGTCATTCCCGCGAAAGCAGGAATCCAGAGCCGCACGGGCGACGTCTGGCTTTCCGGTCGCCCGCCATGCGGGCGTCGGGAATGACAGTCAGGGGTGGAGCGTCGACTCACGCCGCCTCCCCTTTCGTCTGCCGACGCTCGAACCACACGATGGGGCCGACGAGCAGCACGAGCAGCACGATCGCGCCGGCGGACGCCGCCGGCCAGTCGCGGTTCTCGAAGAAATCGTTCCACATGGTCCGGCCGATCATGATCGTGTCGGAACCGCCAAGCAGGTCGGGAATGACGAATTCGCCGACCGCCGGGATGAACATGAGCAAGGCGCCGGCAAGCACGCCGGGCGCAGACAGCGGCAAGGTCACCCTGAAGAAGGTCGCCAGCGCGCCGGCGCCCAGATCGGCCGCCGCCTCGCGCAGGGTCGCGTCCTGCTTCTCCAGCGAATTGTAGATCGGCAGCACGACGAAGGGCAGATAGGAATAGACGATGCCGATCACCACCGCCGTGTTGGTGGCGAAGATCGCCAGCGGCTTGTCCGTCAGGCCGAGCGCCATCAGCGCGTGGTTGAGGAAGCCTTCGTCCTTGAGGATGGCGATCCAGGCGTAGACGCGAATGAGAAAGCTCGTCCAGAACGGCGCAACCGCGAGCGCGATGAGCAGCGCACGGCGTTTGGGCTCGGAGCGCGCAATAGCCAAAGCCAGGGGATAGGCGATGAGCAAGGCGATGAGGGTCGAAACGCCGGCGATGGCGAGCGACGAGAGATAGGATTCCAGATAGAGCGGGTCCTCGAACAGGCCGCTGTAGGACGCAAGGGCGAACGTCCTGGCGCGTTCGATCCATACGACGGGGCCGTCCGCAAGATTGAAGACGGGCTCGTAGGGCGGCTGCGCGATAACCGATTTCGACAGCGATATCTTCAGAACCAGGGCGAGCGGCGCAAGAAAGAACAGCGCGAGCCAACCATAGGGAACCGCGAGCGCCCAGAAGCGGCCGCCAGACAGCGCGCGCCTAGGCATCGAGAACTACGCAGGCGGCGCCGTCGAAGGCGACGATGACATTCTCTCCGGGCTGCGGCGCAGGCAGGGAAGCGGGCGTCGCCACGCGCGCCAGAGCGCCGGAGTTCAGGCGCACGCGAAAGACGCGATGGTCGCCGCGATAGGCGACGTCATGCACCACGCCGGCAAGACGGTTCGCGCCCTGCTCGCCCGCCGCGAAACGCAATCGTTCGGGACGGACGGCGACCGCAACCGCCGCGCGCTCTGCGAATCCTTCGGACGCCACGGTCTCGATCGCTCCTTCGTGCGTGTCGAGGCGGAGCGCGTCGCCGACGCGCGTCGCCTTGCCTTCGAAAATATTGATCTCGCCGATGAACTCGGCGACGTAGCGCGAACGCGGGCGCTCGTAGATCTCGGCGGGCGCGCCGATCTGCTCGATCTTGCCCGCGCGCATGACGGCGATACGGTCGGCCATGGACATGGCCTCGTCCTGATCGTGCGTCACCACGACAAAGGCCGCGCCGAGCCGCTTCTGGATGTCCATCAGCTCGAACTGCGTCTCCTCGCGCAATTTGCGGTCGAGCGCGCCCAAGGGTTCGTCGAGCAGCAGCAGCTTGGTGCCGCGCGCCAGCGCGCGCGCGAGCGCCGTGCGCTGCTTCTGCCCGCCCGACAATTGATGCGGCTTGCGCTTCTCCAGCCCCTGCAATTGCGCGAGTCGCGTCATTTCCGCCACGCGCGTGGCGATGGCGGCGCGCGCCATGCCGGCCGCCTTCAGGCCGAAGGCGATATTGTCGGCGACGCTCATATGCGGAAAGAGCGCGTAGGACTGGAACATCATGTTGACGGGCCGGCGATGCGGCGGAACGTCGGTGGCGTCGGCGCCGTCGATCAGCACGCGCCCTTCGTCGGGCCGCTCGAAGCCCGCGGCCATGCGCATCAGCGTGGTCTTGCCGCAGCCCGACGGCCCCAGCAGCGCGAAGAATTCGCCGGGCGCGATCTCGACCGACACGCCATCGACGGCGACCGTCGCGCCAAATCGCTTCGAGACCTGCTCGAACCTGAGGATCGGCGGTTGCTGCAATCAGTCGCCCTCGCGCATCGCCTCGTGCAGGCGCGCTTCCAGCACCTGCGGCTTGAGCAGCACGAGCGCGCCGCGCGTCTTCTCGATCAGGCCCTCGTGCGCCATGGTCGAGAGTTCGCGCGTCACCTGTTCGCGCCGGCAGCCGATGCGCGCGGCGACCACGTGATGGAACGGCGGCGGCGTCACCACGCGCTCGCCGGGATGGCCCGGCCGGGCGTGCGACGAGCGCAGCAGCTCCGAGTAGAGACGGTGGCGCAGATCGAAGATCGCCATTTCCGCGAGGCGCGTGTTCACGTCGCGCACGCGATGCGTCAGCAGGCGCATGACCTTGTCGCAGGCGTGCTGGTTGCTGAACAGGATTTCGCGGAACACGCCCGACGTCATGATCGCCACTTCCGCCTTGGTCAGCGCGGTGACGTTGGCCGAACGCTCGATGCCGTCGATCGCCGACATTTCGCCGAAGAATTCGCCAGCCTTGATGTCGGCGAGAATGACCTCCTTGCCCGCCGCCGTGCGCAGCAGGACGCGCACGTCGCCCGACAGCAGGAAATAGACGTCGGTGGACTTGTCCTCGAAGTCGACGATGGTCTCGCCATCGTCGCACTTCTTCCAGATGACGCGGCGATCGAACTTGTCGAAGTCGAAACCGGCGACATCCTTGAAGAAGGGATGTCGAGCAAGACTTTGCATGGCCGTTCCAGGCTGGCGCCGCCCCCGCGGCCACGAGCGCAAATGTAGCAGACGCGCGCCCGCCGTCCATCCGAAGTCGGATATATCCGACTTCATGTCGAGAGCGTTGCGAGGTCGGATATATCCGGCTTCGTGCCGGGACCCTTGCGAAGCCGGCGTTTACGCGCTCGCGCGGCGCGCGGCCTCCACCGTATTGGCCATCAGCAGCGGCACGGTCATCTGCCCCACGCCGCCCGGCACCGGCGTGATGGCGGCGGCGCGCTCCAGCGCCTCCTCGTAGGCGACATCGCCGGTCAGCCGATACTTGCCGTCCGCCGTCGGCACGCGGTTGATGCCGACGTCGATGACGACGGCGCCCTCCTTGATCCAGTCGCCGCGCACCATCTCCGGCTGGCCGACCGCGGCGACGACGATGTCGGCGCGGCGAACGACCCCGGGCAGGTCGCGGGTGCGCGAATGCGCCATCGTCACCGTGGCGTTGGCGGCGAGCAGCAATTGCGCCATCGGCTTGCCCATGAGGTTCGAACGGCCGATGACGATGGCTTCCGCGCCCTCGACCTTGCGGCCAAGCGCCGCGCAGGTGCGCTCGATCAGCCCCATCGAGCCGAAAGGCGTGCACGGCACGAGCGCGCGGTCGATCGCGCCGGTCGAGAGCAGCCCGGCGTTGACGGGATGGATGCCGTCCACGTCCTTGCGCGGATCGACGCGCTCCAGCGCGTCGGCCGTGTCGAGCCCCTTGGGAAGCGGCAATTGCACGAGAATGCCGTGGATCTTCGGGTCTGCGTTCAGCTTGCCGATCAGCGCGTTCAACTCGGCCTGGGAAACGTTCGCCGGCAGGTTGTGCTGCACGGAATGGAAGCCGAGGGTTTCGGCCATGCGGCTCTTGGAGCGCACATAGACGCCGCTCGCCGGATCGTCGCCGACGAGCACCACCGCAAGGCCAGGAACGACGCCGCGCGAAATGAGCGCCTGCGTCCTGGCGCGGGTCTCCTCGACGACGCCGGCCGCGGCGATCTTGCCGTCGATGATGAGGGCTTTCTTGCCGGAAGGTCTGAGGAAATCGGTCATGGCGCGCTCGTGTGGCGGGGATTTGCGCGTCCTTCTGTCAGACGCGCGCGGCGGCGCCAAGCGCGCGTGTGCGCTATGCCTGATTTTCCAAAGAAAAGCGCGCGGAATGCCGCGCGGTCGCGCCGGGCGCGAGCAGCCGCATCGAGGGCTTGTCGGAGAGTTCGCCCGCAAAGCCGACGGGATCGCCGTGGCCGGTCCACGCCTCGATGCACAGGAACGGCGCCGGCGGGCGCGCCCAGAGCGCGAGATGCGGAAAGTCATCGAGATCGACGCGCAGCCGCGCGCCCGCGCCATTGTCGAAGACCGCGCCGCGGCTGGCGAGATCGAGGAAGCACAGGGCCTCCTGCGCGAGCAGTTCGGGCGTCAGCGCAAGGCGCCGGCCGTCGAGCGGAATGGCCCGGCGCGCGGGCGAAAACAGCCCGCCCGGCGCGATGACGGGAACCTCCGCGCGCTCGGCCTCGTCGAAGACGAACGCGTGCGGCCGCTCGGACCCGCCGAGCGGCCAGCGAAAGCCGGGATGCAGGCCGAGCGCATAGGGCATGGGCTCGGGCCCGGGATTGGTCGCCTCCAGCGTCCAGGCGAGAGCTTCGCGTTCGAGGCGGTAGACGGCGTCCAGCCGGAAATCGAAAGGATAGAGCGCGCGCGTCTCCTCGTCGGCCTCCAGCCGGAGCCGGGCAAAGTCGCCGCCCTGCTCGACGACGGAGAAATTCTTGCGCGCGGCGAACCCGTGCAGTCCGAGCGGATAGGTTCTGCCGCGATGGCGCGCCTCGCCGTTGCGGGTCCAGCCGACGACCGGAAAGAGGAGCGGCGCCGTCTGCGCCCAGATGGCTGGATCGGGCGCCCAAAGAAGGTCGAGGTCGCCGACCGACCAGGCGAGCGGCTCGGCGCCGCGCAGCGCCAGCCGCAGGCGCGCATCGCCGCAGGCAAGCTCCAGATCGTCCGGCGCGAAGTCGCTCAGCGGCGGCCCGTGACGTTGGCGGAGAGACGATCCCGGTTCGCCTGCACCTTGCGCCGATAATTGCGCACCACCTTGTCGGGGCTGCCGCCGACCGCCAGATGCAGGCCGGTCTCGACCGCCGCGACCGCCTTTTCCGACACCATGCGACGCGTTTCGCGCGCGGCCACGGCCGGCCCGCCGAGCGCAAGCCGCGCCATTCTCAGCGCAATCACCTGCTGCGCCTCGAGCGCGAGCATCGTCATGTCCATGCTGAGCTTGAATAACGATCCGTACGTCATCTGTGCGGAGCCTCGGTCGATCGGATGCATACATATAACACGAACGTGGGCGTGTTGGTCCCGCGTTCCCGTCGAATAAGTCGAATGCGGGACAGCATATCGTTGACCATAAGGACGCAAACGACAGTGGACGGCGGCAACTATGTCATTGACTCTTGACGGTATCCGCAAACGCGATTCTAATCTGATGATTCGCCCCGCCTGGCGGACGGCGATACGAACGGTCGACCTCGGATGTACAGGTCGGCCGTTTCCGTTTTCAGCGGCCAACGCACCGCGCGGGCGCTGATTTGTGCGGAAGCGGATCTACCCGGAAGCGGAATGGTCGGAGTGGCGGGATTCGAACCCACGACCCCTTGTCCCCCAGACAAGTGCGCTAACCGGGCTGCGCTACACTCCGACTGCGCGCCTTATAGCGAGGCCGCCCGCACCGCGCAACGCGCAAACCGCGATTGTCAGCTCAATCGCGCCGCCCGTAGGATGCGCGCGCATTCCGCCAGCTCCCGCGCCAAATCCGCGAGTTGCGCCGTCGACGCCCCGCCGCCTGCGATGATCTCCGCCGGCGCGGAGCCCGCAGAATCCGCGCTTTCCGCCGCCTCGTCCTCGTCGTCGCCGAGCGCGAGCGCCTGCTGCGACGGGGTCAGCGCGACGCCGCCGCGCACGGCCGCGACGACGGCGCGCGTGCCGTTTTCCTTGAACAGCCGCTGCACGCCCTTGATCGTGTAGCCCTCGCCGTAGAGCAGCGTCTTGATGGCGCGCACGAGTTCTACGTCGTCGGGACGGTAGTAACGTCGGCCGCCGGTGCGCTTCATGGGCTTGATTTGGGCGAATCTCGTCTCCCAGAAGCGCAGGACATGTTGCGGCAGGCCGAGATCGTCGGCCACCTCGCTGATGGTGCGGAATGCGTCGGGACTTTTTTCCATGCGCGTTCTCGCGGCAAGCGAATCGACGCGCCTATTCTAGGTCCATATGCGCGGCGGTTCAGTCCTCGTCGTCCGGGTCGACTGCATTCCCGTTGACGCGCGCCTTGAGCACATGCGACGCCTTGAAGACGATCACGCGACGGGGCGAGATCGACGCCTCTACGCCTGTCTTGGGATTGCGGCCGAGACGCTCGCCCTTGGCGCGCACCAGGAACGACCCGAAAGACGACAGCTTCACCGTCTCGCCGCCCGCGATCACATCGGAAATCTCGCCCAGCACCGTCTCGACCATGGCGGCCGATTCGGCGCGCGAAAGGCCGACCGCGCGATAGACCGCGTCGGCAAGATCGGCGCGCGTGAGCGTGCGTTGCCCGTTATTCGTCTTTTCGTGGGAATTCCCGTCCGAAACCATGGCTCAGCTCAATGAAATAAAGACGAAAAAACACACTGCAGACGTGGTCCGCAGCGCGCCCCCATAAAAACTGGCCGCCAGTCTGCGTCAGCCCCAGCCTGACGAAACGCAAACATGTTAAGCGCTCGCGTCTTGAAAACGCAAGCGAAATCCAGTGATTGAACCGTGCGCCGACCGGTCGCTCACCACCTGATGATGGCGGCGCCCCAGGTGAAGCCGCCGCCCACCGCCTCGATCATCACGACGTGGCCCGGCTTGATGCGTCCGTCGCGCACCGCGACATCGAGCGCGAGCGGGATGGAGGCGGCGGAGGTGTTGCCGTGCAGGGCCACCGTCTTCACCACCTTCTCCGGCGCAATGCCCAGCTTTTCGGCGGATGCGTCGATGATGCGGGCGTTGGCCTGATGCGGCACGAACCAGTCGAGCGTGTTCGCGTCGATCCCGGCTTCGGCGAACGAGTCGAGCATGACGTCGGCGACCTGGCCGACGGCATGTCGGAACACGTCCTTGCCGAGCATCCGCAGATGGCCGACCGTTCCGGTGGTCGAAGGCCCGCCGTCGACATAGAGCTTCTCGCGATGCCGGCCGTCGGAGCGCAGATGGGTGGAGAGCACGCCGCGCCCGTCGGCGCGTTCGGGCTGCGCTTCCATCACGATCGCGCCTGCGCCGTCGCCGAACAGGACGCAGGTCGTACGGTCCTCCCAGTCCAGCAGGCGCGAGAAGGTTTCGGCGCCGATCACCAGAGCCCGCTTGTGCGAGCCGGAGCGCAGGAACTTGTCGGCCGTGGCGACGGCGAAGACGAAGCCCGAGCACACGGCCTGAAGGTCGAAAGCCACGCCTCTGGTAATGCCGAGCGCGGCCTGGATCTGGGTCGCTGTCGAGGGAAACGTGTAATCCGGCGTCGAGGTCGCGCAGATGACGAGGTCGATGCTGGAGGCTTCCACCCCGGCGTTCGCCAGCGCGGCCTTGGCGGCCTCGGTCCCGAGCATGGAGGTCGTCTCGCCCTCGGCGGCGATGTGCCGCTCGCGGATGCCCGAGCGCTGCACGATCCAGTCCGAGGTCGTGTCGACCATCTTTTCGAGATCGGCGTTGGTCAGCGTCCTGGCGGGCAGATAGGCGCCAACGCCCAGAACTACCGAGCGCAGATGCGTCTTGTCGTCTTTGTTCGCGCCATCGGCCATGGGGGTCGTCGCTATCCTCGTGTGGGGTCGTCCTCGAGCGGCGGCGCGGCGGCGGCCGCTTCCGCTTCGTTCGAGAGCATGATGGTCTCGCGTATCTTGTCGAGCAGCTTGTGGCGGGCCATGTCGTAGCCCACTTCGATCGCGCCCGCGAAGCCGACCGAATCCATGCCGCCGTGGCTCTTGATGATCACCCCGTCGAGGCCGAGAAACAGGCCGCCGTTGACGCGGCGCGGGTCGATCTTCTGCTTCAGCGCCTGAAACGCGCCGCGCGCCATCAGCGCGCCGAGCCTGGACATGAGCGAGGAGCGGAAGGCGTCGCGCATGTATTGCGCGATCTGCTTCGCCGTGCCCTCGGCCGTCTTGAGCGCGATATTTCCCGTGAAGCCCTCGGTCACCACCACGTCCACCGTGCCCTTGCCGAGGTCGTCGCCCTCGACGAAGCCGCGATAGTCGATGGTCGGGATATTGGCTTCGCGCAGGCGGCGCGAGGCGGCCTTCACCTCCTCCAGCCCCTTGATCTCCTCCGTGCCGACATTGAGCAGGCCGACCGTCGGACGGTCGATATCGAAGAAGATGCGCGCCATGGCCGAACCCATGATCGCAAGATCGAAAAGGTGCTCGGCGTCCGCGCCGATGGTCGCGCCGACATCGAGCACGATGGATTCGCCGCGCAGCGTCGGCCAGATCGCGGCGAGCGCCGGGCGCTCGATTCCCGGCAGCATGTGAAGGCAGATCTTCGACAGGGCCATCAGGGCGCCGGTATTGCCGGCCGAGACCGCCGCCTGCGCCTCGCCCTTCTTCACCGCCTCGATGGCGAGCCACATCGACGAGCCGCGCCGTCCGGCGCGCACGGCCTGGCTCGGCTTGTCGTCGCTTTTCACGACGACCTCCGTGTGGCGGATTTCCGAGACGGCGGCGAGCCGGGGATGCTGCTCGACCAGCGGACGAATGAGCTTCTCGTCGCCGAAGAACAGGTAGCTCGTGTCGGGACGCCGGTCGCGCGCAATGGCCGCCCCGGGCACGACCACGGAGGGACCGAAGTCGCCGCCCATGGCGTCGAGCGCGATCCGCACGCCGTTCGTCATCTGCACTGGGGCTCCGTCAAACGCCCGGCTTGGTCTGCGGGCGGCGGACCATAGCCTCTGGGGCGGCTATGGCAACCGGTTTTTGCCCGCTTCGACGCAATGATGAGCCGTGAAGCAAGGCTCAAGGATCAGTCTTGCGCGCCGCCAATCGCGCGAAGGGCGAAATGGTCGCGCTTTCCGCCTGCGGCTCCTGGAAGGCGACGCCCGGCTTGCGCGGATAGGGGTCGATACCGAGGGTCAGGAACTCGCTGGCGAGCGCGCCGAGATCGACCTTGCCGTCCACGATCTCGTCCGGCGCGTTCAGGTCGTCCATGCCTTCCTCGTCTTCCTCGACGGGCGGCCGCGCCGCACGGCGCCTGCGGCTCATCTGCTCGGTTTCGGCGCGCGCCGGCCTGGGCGTGCGGGACGGCTCGAATTCGACGTCGACGGGCTCCACGATCTCCGACTCGAACGGCTCGAGACTGACGACGCAGGTCTGCATGACCCGCGCCCGCACCTCGCCCGTCACATGCAGCCCTTCGCGGCCCCGCCGCGTCGCGTGCAGCTTCGCGGTCGCCGAGGACAGCGCCAGAAGTCCATTCAGTTCGGCGAGCCGTTCGCGCACGGCCTGATCGGCTTCGAGCGTGATGTCGACGCCCTGCGGCGGCGTCTCCATGACGACGAGCGGCGCCGACCAGACCGGCGCCTCGCGCTGCTTTTCGTCCTGGCTCATGGCTGCTCCTCCGGCGCGGGAAACGGGACCGGCCCCTTCTCGAAAGCAGCGAGGGACGCCGTCGCCAGCGCCGCTTCGACCTTCATCATGTAGCGCGCGAGCGGCGCGCCGACCCCGGCCTCCGCCCGGCCGTAGACATTGCGGGCGACAGCCTCGGCAAGCGCGCCCTCGCCCAGTCCCAGCGCCGCCTCATAGGCCGTCCGGCGTCCATTGTAGTCGGCCGCGAGCTTGGCGATGCGCTTGGGCACGGCGAGGTCGCCGACGCCCATTTCGCGCAGCGCGCGGTCGAGGGCGCGGAACATTTCATTGGACAGATCCTGCGCAAGTCGCGGCGCCGGGTCGGGCATCGCCGTCAGCCGCCGCACGACGAGAAATATGTGGAGGATCAGCGCGTCGAACCGGCCTTCCAGCGTATCCGGCACGCCATAGGGCGGCAGAAAAAGCGCCGGCTGCCGCGCCGCGGCCATGATCTGCCCATAGAGACGCTCGGCTGCGTCCATGCGGGGCTTGCGGGAAAAGAGCTTGAATATCATGGCTCGAAGACTTCGCGACATCTGCAACATAAGCGCGGCCAGCTTGCATTTGGCCGTTCCGGGGGTTAGGCATCGCCGGGCGCCGATGCAAGTCCGAATTTAGGTATTGGCGCGGCGGGCGTTCGGTTTGCGGTCGACCCGACCATTAGATGCGGAGCGTGTGAATGGCCCTGGGGGATAAGCGGCATTTGCCAATGGCGACGCGACTGGCTCTTGTTGCTGCGCTCGCGCTACCGCTCGGCGCCTGCTCGACCGGCGGTCTGCCGGGCCTCAGCTACGACGGCGTGGTCCAGCGCGGCTATCAGGCCGACGCCGCCACCCTGAACCAGCTCAAGAACGGCCTCTCCAAGGAAAAGACGCTCGCCCTGCTCGGCACGCCCTCCACGACCTCCACGGTCGGCGGCGACGCCTGGTACTACGTCAGCCAGACGGTTTCGCGCAGCGCCGCCTTCATGCAGCCCCGAGTCACCGACCAGCGCGTTCTCGCGGTCTATTTCGGCAAGGGCGGCGTCGAGCGCGTCGCCAATTACGGCCTGCAGGATGGCAAGCTGTTCGACTATGTCTCGCGCACGACTCCGACTGTCGGCGGCGACGAGAGCTTCGTCCAGAACATGATCAAGGGCCTGCTGAAGTTCTCGTGAGGCTTCCGCGGTGAGCGCGCGCGTCGTCGCCGTTTCGCGACGGCGCGGCCACCATTTTTCCAAGACGCCTTCGCTCGAAATCCACCTCGTCGCCGGCCTCGGCGTCGAAGGCGACGGGCATTTCGGCGAGAAAACGCAGCACCGCTCCCGCGCGCGCTTCAACCCGACCGCTTCCGACAAGGCATGATGGACGCATGCCTCGGCCGGACAGCTACAGGCGCGCCGATGCGCAAGGCGGGCGTCATGGGCGTCGTGATCGCAAGCGGCCAGGTCGTCGCCGGGGACACGATACGTGTCGAAACCCCGCCCGGTCCGTTTCGCCGGCTCGAACCGGTCTGAGCGCTATTTCGCCGCCGCCTCGAGATCGGCCGCCGTCTCCCGGCCCACGATGCTGGCCAGCGGACAGGTCAACCGCCAGGCAAAACCGTCGCTCGCGAACTGCGCGTCGACTTTCGCGTCGAGCCGCGAAGCGATCAGCCTGCGCGTCACGACGCTGCCAAAGCCGCTGCGCCGGGGTCTGTCGACCGCCGGGCCGTCCACTTCCCGCCAGTCCAGCGCGAATTCCGCTCCCTTGTCGCCGGCGACCGACCAGCGGATCGCCACCCCTCCCGTCTCGGTCGACAGCGCGCCGTATTTCACGGCGTTGGTGGCCAGTTCGTAGATCGCCATGGCGATCATCTGCGATGCGTCCGCGCTGACCAGCACCGGCGGCCCCGAAAGCGCGATGCGTCGCGACTGCGGGTCGGCGAAAAGGCTGGTCTGCGAGCGCAGCAGGCGCTCGAGGGTCGCCCCCTGCCATTCGTTTTCCACGACGACCTCGTGCGCTGCGGCGAGCGCCACGACGCGCTCCAGGAACCGCGCCTCGAAATCCTCGCTGCCCGCCGTCTGCCGCGCGATCGCCTGCACGACGGCCAGAAGGTTCTTGGCGCGATGATTGACCTCGCGCATCAGGACCAGGTTGCGCTGCTCCGCAAGCTTGCGCTCCGTCGCGTCCACAACGACGACTGCGAACCGGTACGGCGCGCCCTTGTCGTCGACAATCGTGTTGATCGTGATCTGCGCCCAGATCCGCCGTCCGTCGGCAGGAAGGGGATGCGGCGCGAAATCGAATGAAGGTTGATTATGAAAATCATGTTCTATCTTGTTGTGTTCATGTGTTTTTTCTGAATTCAAACGACCTTGGCCAAACGCCGGCTGATGCAGCCGCGCTTCCATGGCGAAGGCTGCGATTTCGCCTCGCGCCAATCGCTCGAGCGCGGCCTCGAGCGCCGGGCGACTCGCCGGATGCACGATTTCAGGAAAGGTGGCGGCCAGCAGATCGGTCGATCGCGCGCCGACGAGCCGGCACAGGGCTTCGTTGGCGCGTGCGAAGCGGCGCGACGAGACGTCGACCTGCGCCTTGCCGAGCGAGGAATTGTTGAACATGGCGCGAAAGGTCGCCTCGCTCTCGCGCAGCCGCTCCTCGATTCGCCGCTGTTCGGAAATGTCCGTGTGCGTGCCGAACCATCGCACGATCTTGTGGGCCTCGCGGATCGGCATGGCGCGCGACAGGAACCAGCGGAACTCGCCGTTCGCGGCGCGCAGGGGAAAGGTGTCTTCCCACGGCTCGCCCGTTTCGAACGACCGGCGAATGCGCTCGACGACGCGCTCGACATGGTCGGGATGGTGGACCTTGGTCCAGCCCCATCCCCGCATTTGCCGGAAAGTCGCTCCCGTGTAGTCGAACCAGCGCTTGTTGTACCAGAAGATGGATCCGCTCGAATCCGCCATCCACGCGAGCTGCGAGATGTTGTCGGCGAGCGTGGCGAACATGTCTTCGTGCGGGCGCGGCGTTGTCCCTTTCCTCGATCGACTGGCCTTGCTCGCGCCCACACATTCCTCCGCCGCCGCTTCGCGCCGCGGGCGCCAAGCGCCGTAAGCTCCGCCGTGCGGCTCAGACCTTCTTGACGAACTCCGTCTTGAGCACGAGGCCCTTGATCTGCGCCGATCGGCATTCGATTTCGCGCGGGTCATCGGTCAAACGGATGTTCTTGAAAACCGTTCCCCTTTTCAGGGTATCCGATGCGCCCTTGACCTTCAGGCTCTTGATAATGGTGACGCTGTCGCCGTCGGCGAGCACGGTTCCGTTCGAGTCGCGGGTTTCCATTTTCAAACTCCAGGCTTGAGCCCGACGCGGGCCTGTCAAAGAAAAGGGCGGGGTTTCCCCCGCCCTTCGTGTCGTCAATTGTTGAACCGGCTCAGTGCGCCAGGATCGCCAGCAGCAGCAGCGCCACGATGTTGGTGATCTTGATCGCCGGGTTCACGGCGGGACCCGCCGTGTCCTTGTAGGGGTCGCCGACGGTGTCGCCGGTCACCGACGCCTTGTGGGCGTCCGAGCCCTTGAGGTGCTTGACGCCGTCCTTGTCGACGAAGCCGTCCTCGAAGCTCTTCTTGGCGTTGTCCCAGGCGCCGCCGCCCGAGGTCATCGAGATGGCGACGAACAGGCCGTTGACGATCACGCCGAGCAGCATGGCGCCGAGAGCCGCGAAGGCCGAGGCCTTCGAGCCGGAGATCGCCAGCACGCCGAAGTACGCGACGAACGGCGCGAGGACCGGCAGCAGCGACGGCACGATCATTTCCTTGATCGCCGCCTTGGTCAGCATGTCCACCGCGCGGCCGTAGTCCGGGCGGTCCTTGCCTTCCATGATGCCGGGCTTTTCCTTGAACTGCCGGCGCACTTCCTCGACCACCGAGCCCGCCGCGCGGCCGACCGCCGTCATCGCGACGCCGCCGAACAGGTAGGGGATCAGGCCGCCGAAGATCAGGCCCGCCACGACGTAGGGGTTGGACAGGTCGAAGGTGACCGGGCCCATGCCCTGGAAGTACTTGGCGCCGGACTTGGCGAAGGTCTCCAGGTCGTTGGTGTAGGCGGCGAACAGCACCAGCGCGCCGAGGCCCGCCGAACCGATCGCATAGCCCTTGGTCACCGCCTTGGTCGTATTGCCGACGGCGTCGAGCGCGTCGGTCGACTGGCGGACTTCCTTCGGCAGGCCCGACATTTCGGCGATGCCGCCGGCATTGTCGGTGACCGGGCCGAAGGCGTCGAGCGCGACGATGATGCCGGCGAGGCCGAGCATGGTCGTCACCGCGATCGCCGTGCCGTAGAGGCCGGCCAGCTGGTACGTGGAGATGATGCCCGCGACGATCACGATCGCCGGCAGCGCCGTCGATTCGAGCGAGACCGCGAGACCCTGGATCACGTTCGTGCCGTGGCCGGTGACCGACGCCTGCGCGATCGAGACGACCGGGCGCTTGCCCGTGCCCGTGTAGTACTCGGTGATCCACACGATCAGGCCGGTGACGACCAGACCGATGACGCCGCAGATGAACAGCGCCTTGCCGGTGATGGCCTGCTTGGCGACGACGCCGAGCTCGCCCCAGCCGATCGTCAGGTGCGTAGCGATGCCCAGACCCACGATCGAAAGCACGCCGGCGGCGATCAGGCCCTTGTAGAGCGCGCCCATGATCGAATTGTTCGCGCCGAGCTTCACGAAGTAGGTGCCGATGATCGAGGCGACGATGGAGACCGCGCAGATCGCGAGCGGATAGACCATCGACAGTTCGAGCGCGCCCTTCTGGCCGACGAAGAAGATCGAGCCGAGCACCATGGTGGCGACGACGGTGACCGCATAGGTCTCGAACAGGTCGGCCGCCATGCCCGCGCAGTCGCCGACGTTGTCGCCGACGTTGTCGGCGATGGTCGCCGGGTTGCGCGGATCATCTTCCGGAATGCCGGCTTCGACCTTGCCCACGAGGTCGGCGCCGACGTCGGCGCCCTTCGTGAAGATGCCGCCGCCGAGACGCGCGAAGATCGAGATGAGCGAGGCGCCGAAGCCGAGAGCGACCAGCGCGTCGATCACCGTGCGGTCGGCGCCGCCGACCGTCTTGCCCATGCCCACGGTCAGGACCATGTAGTAGCCCGCGACGCCCAGCAGCGCGAGGCCGGCGACCAGCATGCCGGTGACCGCGCCCGCCTTGAAGGAAATGTCGAGGCCCTTGGCGAGCGATTCGGAGGCCGCCTGCGCCGTGCGCACGTTGGCGCGCACCGAGACGTTCATGCCGATGTAGCCGGCCGCGCCCGAGAGCACCGCGCCGATCAGGAAGCCGACGGCGACCGGCCACGACAGCAGCAGGCCGAGAACGACGAAGATCACTACGCCGACGATGCCGATCGTCGTGTACTGGCGATTGAGATAGGCCTGCGCGCCTTCGGCGATCGCGGCCGCGATCTCCTGCATGCGCGCGTTGCCGGTGCTCGCCGACATGAGCTGCGAGATCGTCATGACCCCGTAGACGACGGACAGAAGTCCGCCAAGGATGATGAGCCAGAGTGTCATTTGTCCGCCTGTCCTGTCTTCATTCGGTCGGCCGCCTGTTCCGGCGGCTTTCTAGGCCGCGCTTGGCCGCGCGGCGAAATGTGCGTTCCCTGTTCCAGGCTTCGAGCGAGGCCATGGAGCGCGCGCTTCTTGCCAGAAATGAATTATGGCCGCAATTGGCCGTAGGACGATTTCAGGAGCTAATTTGCGCCAGATCAGGCCGCCTTTGCTGGCGCGGACGCCCGGCCGGGGCGAACGGCGAGCCAGACCAGCGCGATAAGGCCGATAGCCGCGGGCGGAAACACGATCATGTTGACCAGGCTCCAGCCGCCGCCGGCCAGCATCTGCCCGGAGGCGAAAGAGCCGACCGCCATCGTTCCGAAGATGATGAAGTCGTTGAAAGACTGGACCTTCGCCCGTTCCTCCGGCCGGTGCGCCGCCACCACCATGGCCGACGCGCCGATGAAACCGAAATTCCAGCCGGCGCCGAGGAGTATGAGGCCGGTCCAGAAATGCGCGACCGTGACGCCGGAGAGGTCGACGAGCGCCGCGGCGACTTCCAGCGCCAGCCCGAACGCCACCACCCGCGACGCCCCGAACCGGGCGATGAGCGCGCCCGTGAAGAAGCTCGGGGCGTACATGGCCAGCACATGCCACTGGATGCCGAGGTTCGACTGGCTGAGCGACAGGCCGCACATTTTCATGGCGAGCGGCGCGGCGGTCATCACCATGTTCATCAGCGCATAGGACACGGTGCCGCAGATCGCCGCGACGACGAACTGCGGCTGCGCGGCGATTTCCCCGAGGGGCCGGCCAGCCTTGCTGTCGGCGGCCGCAAGCGAAGTCGGCGGCGGCTCCACGCCGGCGAGAACGGCCATGGCGATCAGCGCGACGATCGCCTGCCCGACGTAGGTCGCCGCAAACAAGTGTTGCGGCCACAGGTCCATCGTGTGCTGGACGAGCTGGGGACCGATGACGCCTGCCAGAACGCCGCCGCTCAGAACCCACGAAATGAGCTTGGGCTGAAGCGCCGGGCTCGCGCCGTCGGTCGCCGCGAAGCGGTAGGATTGCGCGGCTGACGCATAGATTCCGCCGAAGATCGCGGAGAGGCACAGCAGCGGAAAGGACCAGGCGAGCGTCGCCGTCGCCGCCAGCGCGCCGGCCAGCACGCCCGAGAAGGAGCCCGTCAGCAGCGCCGGCCGCCGGCCATAGCGGCGCGCGATGGCGCCGACCGGCAGCGTGCCGAGCGCCAGCCCGACCACGAAGGAGGTGAGCGGCACGGTGGCGAGGCCGGGCGACGGCGCCATGCTGACGCCGAGGATCGCTTCCGTCGCGAAAATGACGGAGGCGTTGGCGCCCGCCAGCGCCGAGGCGGCCGCAAGCCGCAGCGCGAGGCGCTTGGCGGCGCGGTCCCGTTCGGCCTGCGCCCGCCGCTCGACCTCCGTCATATATCGCCCTCCGAATGTGTCCGGGCAAACTAGCGACAGGGCGCGCTGGCGCAATCAAAAATGGCTGTAGGAGCCGCGTGTGAAAGACATGGCCGCCCCGCGCGCGTCGCGGAAGACCGGCGCGCCCTGCCCGGCCGTGACGGTTCCGATGCGCGCGATGGCGATTCCCGCCGCTTCTGCGGCGGCCTCGAAGGCCTGCCTGCGGCCTTGCGGCACGCTGGCCAGAATCTCGTAGTCGTCGCCGCCCGTGAGCGCGCTCTCGAGCAGGCGCGGCTCGCCCCCGATCATGGCGCGCGCCGCGGTCGACAGCGGAATGCGCGCAACCTCGACCTCGGCGCTGGCGCCCGAGACGCGCAGCATTTTCGTGAGATCGCCGACGAGGCCGTCCGAGACGTCCATTGCGCCGGACGCATATTCGCGCAAAGCGTCCGCCAGCGCCGTTCGCGGCTGCGGAACGAGATAGCGGTCGAGAAGAAAGGCGCGGTCGCTGGCGCCTACGGAGCTCACGCCTTCGGGCTCGCTGCGCAGGCGCAGGCCCAGGGCGGCGTCGCCGATGGTCCCCGACACGTAGAGCGCGTCGCCGGGCCGCGCGCCGTCGCGGCGGACCATGCGCGCCGCGGGGACGTAACCCAGCGCGGTGATCGACAGGGTCAGCGGCCCCGGCGTCGAGACAGTGTCGCCGCCGAGGAGCGGACAGGCGAAGGCGGCGGCGTCCTCGCCGAGCGCGCGCGCGAAAATCGCGAGCCATGCCGGCTTCCAGTCGCGCGGCAGCGCCAGAGTGAGCAGAAAGCCGAGCGGCGCTGCGCCCTTGGCGGCGAGATCGCTGAGATTCACGCGCAGCGCCTTGCGGGAGATCGTCTCGGGCGGATCGTCGGCGAAGAAATGCACGCCCGCGACCAGCCCGTCGACCGTCGCGACAATCTCGCAACCCTCAGGCGGCGCAACCAGCGCGGCGTCGTCGCGCAGCCCCAGCCCGCCGGGGCCGGCCAGCGGCGCGAAATAGCGCGCGATCAGATCGTCTTCGGAGGGGCGGTCGGACATGGCCGGATTATGCGGCCTCCGCGCGGACTTGGCTAACGCGCGAACTCGGCCGCCCGCGTCTTTCGCGCCAGCGCATCGAGAACTGCGTTGATCATGCCGGCCTCTTCGCGTGCGAAAAAGGCGCCGGCGATGTCGACATATTCGGACACGATCACGCGCGCCGGCACGTCGGCGCGCTTGCGCAACTCATAGTCGCCCGCGCGCAGAATGGCGCGCATGACGGCTTCGATGCGCTTCAGCGGCCAGCCCTCGGACAGCGTCTCGTCCACCTGCCTGTCGATGGCGATCTGGTCGGCGAGCACGCCTTCGAGAATGTCCCGAAAGTAAGCGATCTCGGCGGGCTTGTATTCGGCGCCCTCGATCTCGCGGCCGATCCAGTGCGACTCGAACTCGGCCAGAATGTCGACGATGCCCTTGCCGGTCACGTCCATCTGGTAGAGCGCCTGAACAGCGGCGAGCCGCGCAGCGGAGCGGTTTTCGCCTTTCGACATGTCAGACCGCTCCGCGCTGCGACAGGCGGAACAGCGACAGCGCCGCGCGCGCGGCGTCGCCGCCCTTGTCGCCCTGTTTCGGATCGGCGCGCACGATCGCCTGATCCTCGTTCTCGACGGTGAGGATGCCGTTGCCGATCGGCATGGGCAGCGACACCGAAATATCCATCAGCGCACGCGAGGATTCCCCCGCGACGATCTCGAAATGATAGGTCTCGCCGCGAATGACGCAGCCGAGCGCGATCGCGCCCGCATAGGGCTCGCGCGAAACATCGCTGGCGATGACGATGGCCGAAGGGATTTCCAGCGCGCCGGGCACGTTGACGATCTCCCAGGTCGCGCCGGCCTTCTTGAGCGCAGCGGTGGCGCCGTCGAGCAGCATGGCGCCGATGGAATCGTAATAGCGCGCTTCCACGATGAGAAACTTCGCGCCGCCGACCGGCGTCTCGTCCTGGTGTTTCGCGCGCTGCGGCTCGGCCATGAGGTCCTCAAAAGTTGAGGCGCTTCAATAGAGGGGCCGCGTGGCCAAGGCAAGGCGCGGCTACATCGCCGTTACCGCGCCTCGATCAGCCGCGCCGCATAGCGCGCCATCAGGTCGACCTCGATATTCAGCGGATCGCCATCGCCCTTCTCGCCCCATGTCGTCACGGCCAGCGTGTGCGGGATGAGCAGGATGGCGAAGCGGTCGCCGTCGACCTCGTTCACGGTCAACGACGTGCCGTCGAGCGCGACCGATCCCTTGGCCGCGACGAATTTCGCGAGATTGTGCGGCGCCTGAATTTCGAAATGCGCCATGCCGTCGAAATCCTTGCGCGCAACGATGCGCGCGACGCCGTCGACATGGCCGGTGACGATATGGCCGCCCAGTTCGTCGCCGATCTTCAGCGAGCGCTCGAGGTTGATGCGCCGCCCGACCGTCCACAGGCCGACCGTCGTCTTCGCCAGCGTCTCGGCGGCGGCGTCCACCTCGTACCAGTTGCGCGAGCCGTCGTTGCCGATATCGACCGCCGTCATGCACACGCCCGAGCAGGCGATGGAAGCGCCGAGCGCGATCGAATCCGGATCGTAGGAACAGGCGATGCGCAGGCGGCGCAGATCGCCGCGCGCCTCGACGGAGAGAATTTCGCCGACATCCGTGACGAGGCCCGTGAACATCTAGATTGCCCTCTCGTAGCGCCGCATCCGATCCGGCCCGAGCTTCGTCTCCTCGACCAGCGTGTAGCGCGCAGGATTGGCGAGAACGGCGCGCGCCTCCTGCGACAGCGCCGGCGTTCCGCGCCCGTGCGGCTTCGGCGCGGTGAAGATCACGACTTCGTCGGCGAGCCCCTGCGCGATCAGTTGCGCGCCGATGCGCGGGCCGCCCTCGCTGAACACGCGCGTGACGCCGCGTTGCGCCAGCGCGGCGAGCGCGTCCCGCAGGTCGATGCGGCCGTCGTCGCCGACGGTTGCAGCCGCAATGTCGACGCCCGCCTCGCGCAAAATTTTCGCGCGCGACGAATCTGCGTTGGCGTCCGACAGCAGCAGAGCCGGCGTCTCGCGCGCCGACGTCGCCAGCCGCGAGCGGGGCGAAAGCGCCAGCCTCGCGTCAAGCACGACACGAACGGGCTTGCGGCCTTCGAGCCCCGGCGCGCGCACGGTCATCAAGGGATCGTCGGCCTTCGCCGTGCCGATCCCGACCATGATCGCGTCATGCTGCGCGCGCAGCACGTGCGTGCGGGCGTTCGCGGGCGCCGACGTGATGGTCAGGCGCGGATCGTGCTCGTCGCCGGCTGCGTAGCCGTCGAAGGTCTCGGCGAGTTTCAGCGTCACCATCGGCCGGTTTTCACGCACGCGAAGGACGTGGCCGAGCGTCACGCGCAGCGCCTCGCCGGCGCAGACGCCGGTCGTCACCGCCACGCCCGCGTTGCGCAGGATCTCGTGCCCCTGCCCGGCGACGCGCGGATCCGGATCTTCCAGGGCGGACACGACGCGTGAAATGCCCGCGGCGACGATGGCGTCGGCGCAGGGCGGCGTCTTGCCGTGATGGCTGCAGGGCTCGAGCGTGACGTAGAGCGTCGCGCCCTTCGCCAGGCCGCCGGCTTCGTCCAGCGCCACGCGCTCGGCGTGCGGCCGCCCGCCGTCCTGCGTCCACCCCTGCCCGACGATCGCGCCGTCGCGTACGACGAGCGCCCCGACCGACGGGTTCTCCGCCGTGCGTCCGAGCCCGCGCCGTGCGAGCGCCAGCGCGGCGCGCATGTAGTCGGCGTCGTCGCGCGGAGGCTCGGGGAATGTCCAGAAGTCGGGGGTCATGACGGGACCCCGCCTGTCATTCCCGACGCGCGTGAAACGCGCGATCGGGAATCCAGGAGCCGGCCCGCAAATCCGGCGCGGCTCAAAAGCTGCATTCCCGCTTTCGCGGGAATGACATTCGTGGTCGCCGCCCTCATCCCTTCGGCGCCTTCGCTTTCGGCTTCGGCGGCTCGTCCTCGACCGAGAGTTCGTCGATCAGCGCGCCGAAATCGGCGGCTTCGCGGAAGTCGCGATAGACCGAGGCGAAGCGCACGTAGGCGACATCGTCGAGCGACTTCAGCCCCTGCATGATCAGCTCGCCGATGCGCGCGCTGGCGATTTCCGCCTCGCCCTCGCTCTCGAGCTGGCGCACCACGCCGTTGACCATGCGCTCGACGCGCTCGGGATCGACCGGACGCTTGCGCAGCGCCACCGACAGCGAGCGCATCAGCTTCTCGCGCTCGAAGGGAACGCGGCGGCCCGATTTCTTGACGACGATGAGGTCGCGCAATTGCACGCGCTCGAACGTGGTGAAGCGCCCGCCGCAATCCGGGCAGACGCGCCGGCGCCGGATGGCGGCGGAATCGTCGGTCGGACGGGAATCCTTCACCTGCGTATCGAGGGAGCCGCAATAGGGGCAGCGCATGACAGCCTCTTTGATCCAGAGATCAGCATAAGGGGATTGTTGCGATTGACGCAACAACGATTATCGACGGCGATCGCCGCAGATACATCGCCGAACGCCTATCTCGCTGATACACAAGAACTAAGCGATGCCAGCCGCCACGCGCGGAAACGCGCGCCGGATGGGCCGGCGCGCGTTTCGTTAATCGCAACAATCTGATTCGGGCGTCCGGCGGCCTCAGTATATCGGGAAGCGCCGCGTCAGGTCGGAGACCTTGTCCCGCACCGCGGCCTCGATGGCGGCGTTGCCGGTCTCGCCGTTGGCCGCCAGCCCGTCCAGCACCTCGACGATCAACTCGCCGACCCGCTTGAACTCCGCGACGCCGAAGCCGCGCGAGGTCGCCGCCGGCGCGCCGAGACGCACGCCCGAGGTGACGAAGGGCGACTGCGGATCGAACGGCACGCCGTTCTTGTTGCAGGTGATGTGCGCGCGCCCGAGCGCGGCTTCCGCCGCCTTGCCGGTCAGGTTCTTCGGCCTGAGGTCCACCAGCATCAGATGGTTGTCCGTGCCGCCCGTGACGATGTCGGCGCCGCCGGCCTTGATCGAGGCGGCGAGCGCGCGGGCGTTCTCGACGACCGCGTGGGCGTAGAGCTTGAACTCCGGCCGCAGCGCCTCCTGCAGCGCCACCGCCTTGGCGGCGATCACATGCATCAGCGGGCCGCCCTGCAGGCCGGGGAAAACAGCCGAATTGATCTTCTTGGCGATCTCTTCGTCATTGGTCAGCACCATGCCGCCGCGCGGGCCGCGCAGCGACTTGTGCGTGGTCGTCGTCACGACGTGGGCGTGCGGCAGCGGCGAGGGATGCGCGCCGCCGGCGACGAGGCCGGCAATATGCGCCATGTCCACCATCAGATAGGCGCCGACCTCGTCCGCGATCTCGCGGAAACGCGCCCAGTCCCACACGCGCGAATAGGCGGTGCCGCCGGCGATGATCAGCTTGGGCTTCACCTGCCGCGCCTTGGCGGCGATCTCGTCCATGTCGAGAAGCTGGTCTTCCTTGCGCACGCCGTAGGAGGCGACCTTGAACCACTTGCCGGACATGTTGACCGGCGAGCCGTGCGTCAGGTGGCCGCCGGAATTGAGGTCGAGGCCCATGAACGTGTCGCCGGGCTGCAGCAGCGCCAGGAAGACGGCCTGGTTCATCTGGCTGCCGGAATTCGGCTGGACGTTGGCGAACTTGCAGTCGAACAGGCGGCAGGCGCGCTCGATCGCGAGCTTCTCGGCGATGTCCACGTACTGGCAGCCGCCGTAATAGCGCTTGCCCGGATAGCCCTCCGCATACTTGTTGGTCATGATCGAGCCCTGCGCCTCGAGCACGGCGCGCGACACGATGTTTTCCGAGGCGATCAGCTCGATCTCCTCACGCTGGCGGCCCAGCTCGAGGTCGATCGCGCGGGCGATCTCCGGATCGACATCGGCGAGCGAGGCGGAGAAGAAGGAATTGGACCTGGGCGCGTGCATTTCGGCGGCGTTCTGGCTCATGGGCGACCCTTTCCTGCTCTGGGGCCGAGACGACCCGGAAACCGGAAAATCCGCTTCCCCGCCCCGGGAGGGACGGCGGAATCGGTTGCCGGCTGAAGCGAAGGCCGGCGTTTAGCATGGCGGGCCCGCCGGGGGAAGCGCGGCGATTCGGAACTGCCCGCAACGGCCCTAGTTAAGCGAATCGCGGCAAGTCGAACCTGCGTTGGAGAGCCCCCATGGCCGAATCCGTCCGGACCTTCTGGAAGGGCTATCTTCGTCTGGCCCTCGTCACCATTCCCGTGCGCCTCGTCTCGGCGGAGAAGGCGCAAGCGACGCCGCGCTTCCACCAGATCGACCGCAAGTCGAAGCAGCGCGTCCGCTATTCCAAGATCGTGCCGGGCAAGGGCGAGGTGGCCAAGGACGATATCGTCATGGGCTACGAGGTCGAGCCCGGCAATTACGTCCTGTTCGAATCCGACGAACTCGACGCCATCCGGCTCGAAACCAAGCACACGATCGAGCTGAAGCAATTCGTCGACGCCGACGACATCGACCCCCTCTATTTCGAGAAGCCCTATTACGTCCTGCCTGACGGCGACGTGGCGGAGGAAGGCTATCGCGTGATCCGCGACGCCTTGAAGGCGGAAAACAAGATCGCCGTCGGCCAGTTGACGCTGCGCGGCCGCGAGAACCTGGTCGCGCTCTATCCCGGCGGCGCAGGCCTCGTGCTCGAGACCATGCGCTACGCCGAGGAGATCAAGGACGCCGGCGACGTCTTTTCCGGCCTCGGCCGCGAGAAGCCGCGCGCCGACATGCTGCAGATGGCCGAGGAGCTGATCCGCTCGCGCTCCGGCGATTTCAATCCGGCCGAATTCAAGAACCATTACGCCGAAGCGCTGCGCGACCTCGTCAAGCGCAAGCTCGAATCCGGCGGCGCCGTGCCCGTGGAGAGCGAGACGGCGCCCGGCGCCAAGGTCATCGACTTCATGGAGGCGCTGAAACGCTCGCTGAAGGGCGAGGATACGAAGGCGGACAAATCCACAAGCGCCGCCCCGGCCGCCAAGGCCGCGCCGGCGGGCAAGAAGACGACGCGCGCGCCCGCCCGCAAGGCGCCGGCGAAGCCGAAGGCCAAGGCGAAAACGGCAAGCCGCCGCAAGGCGAGCTGACGCATGGCGGCGCGCAAGGCCAAGACGAAACCGCAAAAGAAGCCGGCCGGAAGGACGCGCGCCAAAACAAGCCCCTTGGCGACCTATCGGGCGAAACGCGACTTCTCGCGCACGCCGGAGCCATCCGGCGCCTCCGTCGCGCCCGGCCATCGGCTGATCATCCAGCACCATTTCGCGACGCGCGATCACTACGACCTGCGGCTTGAAACCGACGGCGTCCTGAAAAGCTGGGCGGTGACGCGCGGCCCCTCCGCCGATCCGCACGACCGGCGCCTCGCCGTGCGTACGGAGGACCATCCACTCGACTACGCGACCTTCGAGGGCCTGATTCCGAAGGGACAATACGGCGGCGGCACGGTCATCCTCTGGGAATACACGACCTTCACGCCGCTCAACGGCGACCCCGGCGCGGCGATCGACAAGGGCGAGATCAAGTTCCTCGCCCACGGCGCGCGGATGCGCGGCCGCTGGGTTCTCGTGCGCATGAAGCCGCGGCCCGGCGAAAAGCGCGAGAACTGGCTGCTCATCAAGGAGCGCGACGAGTTTGCGGAGGACGACGACGGGCTGACCGCGCGCTTTCCGGATTCGGTTTCGACGGCGCGTTCGCGGGCGGAGATCGAAAGAGGCCTCCCCCTGCACGAGACTACTCCCCTCCCCCTTGTGGGGAGGGGCAGGGGGAGGGGGTCGGGCGATCAACGGAAAGATTCCCCGACCCCCCACCCTAACCCTCCCCCACAAGGGGGGAGGGAACAGAAGCACGTCGCCCTCCCCGCCTTCGTCCCGCCGCAGCTCTGCACGCAGGTCGAAGCGCCTCCCGAAGGCGCCGACTGGCTCTACGAATTGAAATACGACGGCTACCGCCTGCAGCTCGCTCTCGCCCACGGCCAGGCGCGGCTCTATACGCGCGCCGGCCTCGACTGGACGCAGAAGTTCGGCGCCATCGCCGCCGACGCCGCGAGCCTGAAATGCAGGAGCGCGCTGATCGACGGCGAGGCCGTTGTCACGAACGCCAAAGGCGTGTCCGATTTTCCCGGCCTCGTGGCGGCGCTCGAGCAGCATCGCTCCGGCGACATCGCGCTCATGGCGTTCGACCTGCTCTCTCTCGACGGCGCCGACCTGCGGGCGCGCCCGCTACGCGAGCGCAAGGAGAAACTCGCGTCGCTCCTCAAGACGGCCGGACATAACATCCGCTTCGCCGCGCATATGGCGCGCGACGGCAAGGCGACGTTCGACGCCGCGGTGGCCGCAGGCGCGGAGGGGATCATCGCCAAGCGCGCCGACGCGCCCTACCGCTCGGGCCGCACGCATTCCTGGCTGAAGATCAAGGGCTATCCGCGCACCGACGTGCTCATCGTCGGCTACAAGCCCTCGACCAGGCACGAGCTGTTCGCCTCGCTGCACGCAGCGCTCGAGGAAGGCGGCGAATTGCGCTACATCGGCGGCGTCGGAACGGGATTCAGCGACGAAACGCGCAAGGCGATCTTCGCGCGCCTGACCGCCGACGCCGGGCCGCAGCCGGCGAGCCTCAGCGGCGAAATTCCGCGCGGCCTGAAATTCCTGAAGACGCCATTGCGCGCCGAAATCCGCTTCGGCGGCTGGACGGGCTCGGGCCAGTTGCGGCAGGCTCGCTTTCTCGCGCTCCGGGAGGATTTGCCCGTGCCGAAAACGACGACGCCCGCCAGCCGGCAGAGCAAGACGACACCGGCGCCAAGGCTCGACGAAAAGCCGATGGTCATCACCCACCCAGACCGCGTCGTCTATCCTGAAGACGGAGTGACCAAGGGGGAAATCGCCGATTATTACGCCGCCGTCGCCGACCGCATCCTGCCTCACCTGCAAGACCGTCCGATCAGCATCGTGCGCGCGCCCGACAACATCGAGGAAACCTTTTTCCAGCGTCATCCGCTCAAGGGCATGTCGCGCGGGATCGTCGAGATTCCGCAAGCCGGCGACGAATCCTACATCGCGCTCGACGGCGCATTGGGCCTGCGCACGGCGGCGCAATTCGGCGCCATCGAGTTGCATGGCTGGATGAGCCGGCTCGACCGCATCGACTATCCCGACCGCCTTGTCTTCGATCTCGATCCGGACGAGGCCATGCAATTTGCCGACGTGAAGAAAGCCGCGCGCGAAATCGCCGGCCATCTCGAGGACGTCGGATTGAGATCGTGGCCGATGATCTCCGGCGGCAAGGGTGTGCATGTGGTCGCGCCGCTCGACCGTTCGCTTGCCTTCGAGGAGACGGAGATTTTCGCGCAAGGCTTCGCGGCGGGCCTCGCCGAGCAGACGCCGGCCAAATTCGTCGCCAACATGAGCAAGGCGCGGCGCAAGGGGAAGATCTTCGTCGACTGGTTGCGCAACAAGCGCACCGCGACGGCAATCCTGCCGTGGTCCTTGCGCGCGCGGAGGGGCGCCACCGTCGCCGTTCCGCTTTCGTGGGATGCTCTCGCCCGCGTGAAATCCGCCGCCGCCTACGACATTCGCAGCGCGCGCAAACGCCCTGATCCCTGGGACGATTTTTTCAAGACGAAGCAGACGATCCCGAAGGCCGCGCTCGACTTCATGAAGAAGCGGCGCTGAGCGCTCAATCGAGCGTGGCGATGCTGACCTCGGCGACGCCGCGTCCGACGAATTCCAGCGCCTCGGCGGCGTCCTTGGTCACGTCGACGACGCGCCCGGAGACGAACGGGCCGCGATCCTTCACCGTCAGCACGACGGACTTGTGATTGGAGAGATTGACGACGCGAATGCGCGAGCCGAACGGAAGGGTGCGATGCGCCGCGCTCATCGCCCTCACGCGATCGCCGGACGCGGTCTTTCCCTTGAGCGTGTAATAGGAGGCTTTCCCGCGCCATTCGGCCGCGAGTGTCGCGGAGTTCATGACGCAGAGCGAACAGGCGAGGACGGCCGCGATGCGGGCGCGCATTTTCCCCTCCGGGTTGCGGAGGGCGCGCAGGCCTCTTCCTCACTCGCGTCAGGGGCCTTGTCGTCCTCCATCGCCCCGACATTTCTGCAACTCGCCTTCACGGCCGCGGTTCCACGCAGGCCTGCCGCGCGCGCCATTCCCCGCATTCCCGCCGACGCGCGGCGACGCCTCCCGGAGCGAGGGTTCGCTTCATGGGTCAGGCGCTCGGATCGTCTCAGCCAAAAAAGAAGCCCGCGGAAACGCCGCGGGCTTCGATCTTCGTGAACGCGTCGCGACGATCAATCGTCGTCGTCGTTCATCGGCTGCAGGCGTCCGCCGCCGGCCGGCGCGCCCGTCGTCGCGCGCACGGGCTGGGCCTGCGGCTGCGGCGCGGGCGCGGGGCCGCCGCCGCCGGGGGCCGCCTGATAGGCGGCGACCGCGCCGAGGCCGTCGCGCTGGTAGATGTCGTCGCGGAACTGCACGATGCCTTCCGGCGTCGCCCAGCCCGTCACATAGACCCAGTAGACGGGCACGGCTTCAGTCAGCTTGGCGTCGATGCGCTCGCCCGAGGCGATCGCCTGGTCGATCTTGTCGCGATCCCAGCCGGGCGTTTCCTTCAGCAGCCACGCCACATAGTCGCGCACGTTCTGGATGCGCATGCAGCCCGACGATACGAAGCGGTAATCGTCGCCGAAAATGCCCTTGGCGGGGGTATCGTGCATGTAGACGCCGTAGGGATTGGCGATGTTGATGCGCACGACGCCGAGCGAGTTGAAATCGCCGCCGGGGTCCTGGCGGAAGCGGTAATTGGTGGCTTCCAGCGAGTTCCAGTTCACCTGGCTCGGCTGCAACTCCTGATTTTCCTTGTTGTAGATGCGGATCTTGTTGTCCGTCAGGTAGTTCGGGTCGGCCTGCATCTTCGGGATCAGGTCCTTGCGGATGATCGAGGCCGGCACGGTCCAGTAGGGATTGAAATTGATGTCGAGCACGCGCGCCTGCATCACTGGCGACTGGCGGTCGATCTTGCCGACGCCGGCGGCGTGATGCGTCATCACCTCGCCGTTCTCGACCGTTTCGACCATCGCGGCCGGGATGTTCGCCGTCACGTAGCGCCGGCCGATATTGTTGGCGAAGGAGCGCAGGCGGACGATGTTGGTCTCGAGCTGGCGCAGGCGCACGTCGGCGGGAATGTTCATCGCCGCGTAGGTTTCCTTGCCGACGACGCCGGTCTGGCCGATGCCGTGGCGCGCCTGGAAGCGCTTGACGCCGGCCTCCACGTAGGAATCGAACACCGGCGAGGCGCCGGCCTGCGAATCCAGGTCGCCCGAGCGCATCAGCCGGTCGCGCAGCGCCACAACGGCCTGCGAACGCACGCCGACCTTCAGCGTCGGCCCGTTGACCGCGGGCCAGCCGCCGGCCTGCACCATCTGCTGGTAGCGCTGGATCGCAGCCTCGGTGGCGGCCAGCGTCTGCGGCGACAGCAGCGGCGTGGTGGAGCGCGGCACGACGAGACGCGCGTCTGAATCGAAGCGCTGCGCCCATTCGGCCTGGCCGAATCCATCGCCGGGCGCGGCGAAGGCGGCAGGCGCGAGGCCCAGCACGGCGGCGAGGCCCGCGAGCGACACGCCGCTGGCGAAGGCGCGGCGCGAGAGGGATACGGGGGCGGGCAGCTTTGAAGTCATCGGCGGCGAAATCCAGATCAGGCTTGAACGCCCTGCCCCGCCGCGCGAAGATTCGCCCGGACGATTGTCTCAGAACGTTCGATGGGAACTACGGCGCGACCTAACGCAACGGTCGAACCCTGTCATCGTCAGGGTTAAAAAGGACCGAACAAGCTGGCGAATTTGTGACTTCTGGCCGTTTCCCGGAGCTGGATGTGCACTGCGGCAACCCTGTTGCGGAAATGCGACAGCCGGGATCGCCGGCCTCCGGCCGGCAGCCGGGACAGGATGGACCTCCCCCTGCTTGCGCTTTCGCGCGCGCTGGGCGCGGCCGGCCGGAGGCGCCGGCTCAAAAACCGAAAAGCCCGCCGGACCTGCGTCTGGCGGGCTTTCGGGGAAGCCTGGATGGTTGAAGAGATCAGAGACGATAGCGGATCTGGTCGGTCCAGAAGCGCTCCAGACGAACCAGCGCCTGATTGACCTGACGGAATTCGTCGCAGGTGATGCCGCCGATCTGCTCGACCGTCATGACGTGCTTGTCATAGAGGCTGGCGACGATGCGGTGAACCTCGCGGCCGGTCTCGGTCAGGCTGATGCGCACCGCGCGGCGGTCGACGCGCGAGCGGGCGTGATGGAGATAGCCCATCTCGACCAGCTTCTTGACGTTGTAGGAGACGTTGGAGCCCAGATAATAGCCGCGGGTGCGCAGCTCGCCGGCGGTCAGTTCCTTGTCGCCGATGTTGTAGAGCAGCAGCGCCTGCACGGAATTGATGTCCGAGCGGCCGCGGCGGTCGAATTCGTCCTTGATGACGTCCAGAAGACGGCGGTGCAGGCGCTCGACCAGCGTGAGAGCCTCGAGATAGACCGGACGGACTTCGCCCATGCGTTCGGCGCGGGCGTTGGCGCTTTCAGCTTTTGCGACCTGGCTCATGACACAACCCCTGTTCTTTGCTTCCCCGGGCCGGTGTTTGTCCGGCTTCGTTACGAGCAATTTAGGCGGCGCGAATGAAAACCAGTTTAAGCAACAGGCTGAATCCGGCGTTTACCGGAACGGTGCGATTCTGGGTGAACGGTGAGTGAATCAAAACAATAGTTTACGATGAAAGCGCGCGGCGCCGGGACTGTCGTCCCCGCGAAGGCGGAGCGGCCTGCGGAAGCGGCCCGGCTGGACGCCCGTCTTCGCGGGCGTGACGGCAGCCTATCGCCGGAAATTCTCCCATACGCGCCACGAGCGGTTCCACAGGCGGGTGGCCGCGCGACGCGGCGCGCTGCGCCGATCGGGCTCGCGCCCGGCCTCGTATGTCAGGAGCAGGTAGAGGCCGATGAGGATGACGTCGAGCGCGACGACGAGCAGGCCGCCGCCGAAGAAATCCGGCATCAGGAAGGCGACGAGGATCTGCGACAGGGCCACCAGCAGCCAAAGCACCCCGCCCCACGCTGTCGCAAGCCACAGGCCGACGGCGGCC
The DNA here is from genome assembly GCA_046349085.1 of Rhodoblastus sp. Classification (GTDB taxonomy): domain Bacteria; phylum Pseudomonadota; class Alphaproteobacteria; order Rhizobiales; family Beijerinckiaceae; genus JAJXWB01. The sequence continues at coordinate 18,392 of JAXMDA010000009.1, read as the reverse complement.
AGCAGGTCCATGACGGCGAAATAGACGATGGTGACCGCGGTCGGCGTGGGAATGGTCGAGAAGAGATCGGACGGCGCGGTCAGCACGATCTGCCATTGCACCAGACCCTGCAGGATCCACAGACCGGCAACGACGCGCATGAAAAGCACGAGCAACATGCCCCAGCGCGTGGCGTTGGGATCGAGCATTTTCTCGCCGAGCCGGATGGCCGCGCCGGAGTCGATGTCCTGCGGCTTCGTCACGCCGAGGTCTCCACGACGCCGGAGAGATCGAGTTCTTCGGCGCCCAGCGGCGCAAAGATCGCATCGACAGCGGCCTGCGTCACGTCCTCGACGCGGGCCGGCTTCCAGGCGGGCTGCTGGTCCTTGTCGATGATGGTGGCGCGCACGCCTTCGTAGAAATTCGGGCCGCGGCAAATGCGCGAGACGATACGGAACTCCGTCCTCATCGCCTCCTCGAATGAAAGACCGGCGCCCACCTGCATCTGGCGCAGCGCCACGGCGAGGCTCAGCGGCGCCTTCTGCCCCATGGCCTTGGCCGCCTCCTTTGCGAAGTCGGAACCGTCGGCGGCCAGGCGCGCAAGGATGTCGCCGACGCTATCGCCCGAGAACGCCGCGTCGATCGCGGCGCGGTTTTGCACGATCGGCCCGGGCGCGGCCGCGCTCCTGAAGCGCGCGACGGCGGCTTCCACGTCCTCGCCGGCCTCGAGCGCGGCGACAAAGTCCGGAATCTTCGCGCGCGATACATGTGCTTCGGCCAGCCCCAGCGCCACCGCGTCGCCAGCTTTCGCGCGCGCCCCGGTGAGACCCAGATAGGTTCCGGTCTTGCCGGCAAGGCGCGGCAGGAACCATGTTGCGCCGACGTCGGGGAAGAAGCCGATGCCCACCTCCGGCATGGCGAAGGCGAAACCGTCGCCGGCGATGCGATGCGAGCCGTGCACGGAAACGCCGACGCCGCCGCCCATGACGATGCCGTCGATCAAGGCGACGTAGGGCTTGGGATAACGCTTGATGCGGACGTTGAGGACGTATTCCTCGCGCCAGAAATCGAGCTGGCTCTTGTGATCGCCCGCCGTCCCCTGCTCCCATAGCAGGCGAATATCGCCGCCCGCGCAAAAAGCGCGGTCGCCGGCGCCTTCGACCACCACGGCCTTGATCGCGGGATCGCGCTCCCACGCGTCGAGCGCGGCGGAGATCGCGCGCACCATATTCAGGGTCAGGGCGTTCAACGCCTGCGGACGGTTGAGCGTGATATGGCCGATCGCCCCGCGGCGGCGGCAGATCGCTTCGTCGGTCGAGCTTTCGGTGAGAGTCATGGCGGCAGGGATAGAGCATTTGAGCCATGCGCGCCACACGCCTACATGGCTGATTGCGCCCATACGCGGCGAGTCCTAATCTGCGCCCCAAATTTCGGGGAACCCGGCCATGGACGCCAAGACCGCGCTCGCGCGCAAGCTCGACCTCACTCACCGCCCGCGTCGCAACCGCCGCACCGACTGGTCGCGCCGGCTCGTGCGCGAAAACGTCGTCACGATCAACGATCTGATCTGGCCGATTTTCGTGGTCGACGGCGAGAAGGTGCAAGTTCCCGTCGCCTCCATGCCCGGCGTCTTCCGCTATTCGGTGGACGAGGCGGCGAAGGCGGCGGCGCACGCGGCCGCGCTCGGCATTCCCGCGATTGCGCTGTTCCCCTACACCGACCCGGACCTGCGCGATCCCACGGGCTCGGAGGCGCTCAACGACCAGAACCTCGTCTGCCGCGCCGTGCGCGCCATCAAGGCGATCGCGCCCGATCTGGGGATCGTCACCGACGTCGCGCTCGATCCCTATACCAGCCACGGCCACGACGGCGTGATGGAAGGCGACCAGATCCTCAACGACGAGACCGTGCACATCCTCGTCGAGCAGGCGCTGAATCAGGCGCGCGCCGGCGCCGATGTGATCGCGCCTTCCGACATGATGGACGGCCGCGTCGGCGCGTTGCGCGAAGGGCTGGACGCCGCGGGCTTCGGCCATGTGCAGATCATGTCCTACGCCGCCAAATACGCCTCCGCCTTCTACGGCCCCTTCCGCGACGCGGTCGGCACCAACAAGACGCTGATCGGCGACAAGCGCACCTATCAGATGGATCCCGCCAACACCGACGAAGCCCTGCACGAGGTCGAGCTCGACCTTGCGGAAGGCGCCGACATGGTGATGGTCAAGCCCGGGATGCCCTATCTCGACATCATCCGCCGCGTGAAGGACACGTTTGGCCGCCCGACCTTCGCCTATCAGGTGTCGGGCGAATACGCGATGATCATGGCCGCTGCGCAAAACGGCTGGATCGACGGCGACAAGGCGATGATGGAAAGCCTGCTCGCCTTCAAGCGCGCGGGCTGCGACGGCGTGCTGACCTATTTCGCCGTGCGCGTGGCGGAAAAGCTGAAAAAGGAAGGCGTGGCGTAGCGTCGCTCCGCGGGCCTCAACCCGCCAGCGACTGCAAGCGCCCCGCCGCCGCCTCCGCCGCGGCGCGGGACTCGGGCGGGACCGGCAGCAACGTAGAGACGTTCTGTGCGCCGAGGCGCGACAGATACGCGTAGCCGACTTCGAGCGACCGCCCGTCGCGAGACAGGCGCGCGCCTGTGAGCCAGCTCAGCGGCGCGCCCCAGACATGCAGCACGCCGTTGAACAGCAGTCCGCGCTCGCCGACGATCGCCTCCCCGCCGCGATAGACAAGCTGCGCGGCCATCGCGCGCTGACCCAGTAAATATGCGAGAACCATCAGAACCAGGATGACGGCGGCCATCAGGAGCATGGCGACGGCGGCCTCATTGTCGAACAGCGCAAAGGCGCCGAAGATCACGACGATAAAGAAGGCGACGACGGCGAGCGCCTGCTGCTTGTCGCGCCGATCGGCGTCGAGCGCCCGGGGGACAAAGGCCTTGAAGCGCGTTTCGTCGACGCGCCATCGCGCGACGACGCGACGGCCTTCGAGAAGCTCCATGCGCACATGGTGAAAACGCAGGAACAATCCGCCGACGGCAATTCCCGCGACCAATGCCAAGATGGCCAGCAGCGTCGCCGCGTGAACCGCGTAGCCGAGACGCCGGAACAGCGCATCGCCCTCGAATTGAATCGCGACGAGCCAGACCAGGCCGAATCCGGCGATGAGCAGACTGGCGAACACGCCGCGCAGTGGATCGAAGCGCAAGACGTCCTACCTCGCGCCGCGACAAGGACCGAGATCGCGCGGCCGGCGCTCGACCTGGAACCGGTCGCCCGGGGACAGCATTCCCTTGATGCTGATGCGGCGTCCCTCGAAGGGACTCAAGTCGTAATCTTCGAAACCGTTCTTCGCCTGAATCACGTAGCCGTCGTCGCTGGTGAACGTCCCGTCGACGACACAACCGACGATCGTGCGCGGCACGGGCCGCGATGCGTGGGCCGCGCTCGCCGAGGCGAGGATCGCGCCCGCGATCAGCGCGATTCGCGTCGCCATTCGGGCGCGCGAGAATGGCGCTTTCCCGACGCTGAACTCGACCGGCGTGACGCCGCCGGCTGGCTTCGCCCCCAAGCATGCGCCGATCGGCGCGAGAAATGCGACAAATCTCTCAAGTCTGGCGTTTCCGGACACGACCTGCCCCACGTCCGACGATCCTGCCGTAAGCAAGCGCGGTTCCGGAGCCGATCGCCTTACGCTGCGTCAAAGCCTGGGTCTGGCGGGACCGGCGAGACTTCGGACGGATCTGCGGCGGTGGGAAGCAGCCGCTCCTACTTCACGCCCAAATTCGGCGCCGATCCGCTGCCCGCCCCGAAATCCCCGACGACGGAACCGCCGATGCGCATGCAGGTCGTCGTGCCCGGCAGCATGGCGAAGCCCGGTCCATAGGAAGCGCAGGGATTTGGTTTCTTCGTTTCCTGTTTCTGGCCTTCCGCCCTGGCGCGCCGCGCGGGTTGTTCGGCGGCGAGCGCGCCAGATGCGCCGAGCGCGGCGACGAGCGTGACAATCAAAAAGCGCATCGTCTTACCTCTTCCATTGCGGCGTGCGCTTCTCGAGAAATGCGGCGACGCCTTCCCGAAAGTCGTCGGTGTCGGCGAGCGCGCTCGCCGTCTCCAGTTCGAGCTTCATGCCGTCCTCGAAACTCATGCCGCCGCCGAGCGTAACGGTCCGCCGAATTGCGGCAAGCGCCTGCGCCGGCTTGGCGGCCAGTTCCTCGGCATAGGCCTGCACGCGGGCGCGCAGGTCCGGCGGCGACACGAGTTCGTCGACGAGCCCCCATTCCAGCGCCTCGGCGGCGCCGATCATCCGGCCCTCGTAGAGATAGCGTATCGCGCGCGGACGGCCGATCAGCCGCGCCAGCGCCTGCGTCGTGGCGATCGGCGGAATGAAGGCGATTGCGATTTCCGGTTGGCCGAAACGCGCAGTGTCCGCCGCGAAACGCAGGTCGCAATGCAGCGTCATTTCCAGGCCGCCGCCGACCGCCGTTCCGTTGATCGCCGCAAGCAGCGGCTTCGGCGCGTTGCGCAACAGCCGCGCAATATCGTGGCAGAGTTCGATCCACTCGCGCATCTGGCTCGCGTTCATCGCCGCAAATGCGGAAAGGTCCGCGCCGGCGCTGAAATATTTCTCGACGGCGCTGGCGATCACGAGCGCGCGCGCCCTCGGATCGTTCAACGCCTGCTCCATCGCGGCGAATGTCTCCTCGACCATCGTCCGCGTGAAGGCGTTGACGGGAGATCGCGCGAATTCGAGCCATGCGACGCCGTTCACGAGGCTGAGCCGCACATTCTCGAAAGTGTCGTTCACGCCGCCGCCTCCCTGGCCGCCGGGACCGCCCCCGCCCTGCGCTGCTCTTTCAGATTATGCGCCAGAACGCCCGCCATGATGCTCACTTTCTCTCCGCCGTCAGGACCACCGAGGCATACGACAATTCCACGCCGTTCTCCGTGCGCCGCGCGTTCATGCCGAGCGCGTCGCCCTCGACGCTGCGCTCCAGCAAGGCCTGCAGCGCCTCGCGGTCCATGCCTTCCGGAAACGAGCCTCTGGCCAGGTCGCCGGCGCGATAGGTCACGTGAAAGAAGAGCTCCTGCGGCTCGCCGAGTCCGGCTGCGACGAACAGGCCGCGCAGATACTCCCGGCTGCGGAAGGCGACGGTGGACGGATCGCGCACCCTCTCCATGGCGTTGAACGCAGCCGCTTTCGCCGGATCATTGGAGACGACGCCGTCGCAGACCGCGATGCGCGCGCCAGGCGCGGCAAGCCGGACCATTTCCGCAAAGGCGTCTTCCGGCCGCTCGAAATGATGGAACGCAAAGCGGCAGGTGACGATGTCGAACGCGCCGTCCGGAAACGGCGTCGCATAGACGCTCGAGCGCACCCATTCGACATTGCCCAAGGCGCGGCGCTGCGAGAGCTTGCGCGCCTCGTCCAGCATCGCCTGCGTGGCGTCGACCCCCACGGCGTCCGCAATGCGCGCCGCCAGCGCGCAGGCGACCGAGCCCGGCCCGCAGGCGAGATCGACGGCGCGGTCGAACGGCTTCGGCGCGACGGCGTCGACGAGAAAACCGACGACGTCTTGCGCGTGCAGCGCGCGGCTTTGCGAAAAGCCTTCGGCCTGTCTCGTGAACTGATCGGATATCGCGCGGTCATGCGCGGACGGGCTGGAATGCGACACGGGAAGTCTCCGAAGAAGAGGCGAGCGACGAAAGGCCGGCCCTCCTTCGAAGGCCGGATCAGCTAAGTCGCAGCTTGTCGCGCATCTTCGGCATGACGAATTCAGTACGCCAGTCGAAGCCCGTGAACAAGGCGGGCCCGGCTATCCCACCCCGAATTCGGCGCCGCTGCGACCGGCGCCGCGGTGCGCGCCGTCATAATGCTCACGCCGTCGCCGCCTTGGCCGTCATGGCCGCCCGCATCTTGCGCTGCTCGTTGAGATTGTGCGTCAGGATCGCCGCGATGATGACGACGACGCCGACGATTTCCCAGAGCGTGAAGATGCGCCCGCCCCAGGCCGCCCAGGTGAAGGGAATGACCGGCGTGAAGGTCGAGACCAGCGTGGCCGTCTGCGCGCCGACGAGCCGCACGGCCAGGTTCCAGGTGATGATCGAGACCGCCGAGACGAAGATGAAGAGATAGACGAGTTGCGGCCAGATCGGCAGGAAGTCGGACCAGTGCGGCGCGCTCGCATAGCCGAGCGCCGTCATGAGGGCGGCAAGCAGCAGCCCCACGGGCGAGCCAAGCATGCAGGTCAGCGCGGTGAGCCGCAGCGCCGAATAGCCGATCATGGACTGCGCCTTGATCGTATAGAAGGTCCAGCACAGCGACGACACGAAAACGAGCAGATTGCCGACCATGCTGCCGCCCGAGGCCAGCGTCGTCAGGTCGCCGCGCGTGACGACCAGCAGCGCGCCCGCGACGACCGCGATCGCCGCCAGCACGACGCCGCGCGGCGGAAAGGCGCGGGCCTCCAGCGCGCGGTAGATCGCGACGTTGATGGGCGTCAGGACGGTGATGGCGGCGGCGTGCTCGGGCCGCGTCAACCGCACGCCGAGATAGGAAAAGAGCCCGAAGCCCGCCGAGCCCAGCGCGCCGAGCAGGAGCAGCGCGACGAGGTCCTTGCGCGGCGGAATCAGGGCGTCCGGCCCTTCGATCGCCGCGACGATGACCGCCAGGAACAGCCCGGAGAACAGATAGCGGATGCCGGTGATCCAGTAAGGGTCGATCGCCTGCGACACCACCTTGCCGACCGGCATGTAGGCGCCCCAGATCAGGATCGTCACGCCGAGCCAGAACAGGCCCTTGGGCGAATTGCTCGTCATTTCCGCTGCCGGCCTGCCAGTTGTCTCTTGTTAACGCAGCCCGGCTCTACCACATTTCCGGCGCCGGGCCATTCGGCCCGCGGAGATAGCGTCCATGAGCAATACGACCGGCTTGAACACCTCCCAGCAGACGGGCTACGCCCCCGCGCTGCCGCCGCAGGCGCTGGCCGGCGTGCGCACGCGGCGCATGATCGCCGTCCTGCTCGACCTCATCCTGGTGTCGCTGATTGCGGCCGCGATCTTCCTCGTGCTGATGGTCGCGACACTGGGCCTGTCCCTGATTCTGCTGCCGCCGATCATCCTTCCCGTCGTCGCCTTCTTCTACAACGGCATGACGGTCTCCGGCCGCAACCGCGCGACGCCCGGCATGAAGGCGATGGACCTGGAGGTGCGGCTGACCAACGGCCAGCCCGTGCCCTTCATCAACGCCGCCGTCCACGGCGTGCTGTTCTGGTTGAGCTGGTATGTGACGGGCGGCCTTGTGCTGCTCACCTCGTTGATTACGCCCGAGAAGCGCTGCCTCCACGACATTCTCGCCGGCCTGATCGTGGTGCGCAGAACCTCGTAATTCTGTCTGTGCCATTGGCCAGTTTTCGCGTTAGATTCTTCGCGCGGCGGATTCGTTTCCGGCGCGCGAACGTGTGGAGCGCTGATACGCCGTGACCCGAGAGCCGCGCGACGCCCCGCAATTCTACCTGACGGCGCCCTCGGCCTGTCCCTACCTGCCCGGCCGCGAGGAACGGAAGGTCTTTACGCATCTCGTGGGCCGCCGCGCCGTCAAGCTCAACGACGCGCTCACGCAGTCCGGCTTTCGCCGCTCGCAGACCATTGCCTACCGCCCGGCCTGCGAGAATTGCCGCGCCTGCGTTTCCGTGCGCGTGCTCGTCGACGACTTCCGACCGGGCCGGACCATGCGCCGCGTGCTGGCGCGGAACGCCGACGTGACCGCGGCCTATGCCCCCGCGCAGGCGACCAGCGAGCAATATTCGCTGTTTCGCGGCTATGTGGATTCCCGCCACGGCGACGGCGGCATGGCCGACATGAGCGTGCTCGACTTTTCCATGATGGTGGAGGATTCGCACGTCGAGACGCGGCTTGTCGAATACCGCCGGCCCAACGTCGACGGCCGCAACGAACTCATCGCCTGCTGCCTGACCGACGTGCTCGCGGACGGCCTGTCGATGGTCTATTCTTTCTACGAGCCGGACGAGGCCGGCCGCTCGCTCGGCGTGCTGATGATCCTCGACCATATCGAGCGCGCGCGCGCGCTCGGGCTGCCGCATGTCTATCTCGGCTACTGGGTCGAGGGCTCCAGGAAGATGGGCTACAAATCCCGTTTCCTGCCCCAGGAGCGGCTCGGCATGAACGGCTGGGAACTGACCGTCTGATCTGTCGCTACGCGCCGCGTCTGCGCGCCGCCTGCCGCAGGCGATTGAGCCGCGGCGTTTGTGCGCGGCCTGCCCTGCCGCCGAGTTCGTCGATCGTGTCGATCAAGAAATTGTATTCGTCGACGCTCAGCATCACGAGCCGGTCGCGGCCGTTCTTGGTCACGATAACGGGCGCTCCAAGCGCCAGATCGCTGAGCTGACTGAAATTTCGGGCGGCTTCCGAAGATGTGACGCGCTTCATCGTTGATCCGCTCATGCCGTTCGGCGCGGCGCAGAAAAGGATAAGCCAGAGCGAGCCGGAACCCAAGCCACGAGAAAACATTCCCGGCTGCGACCCTTTGCGATCTCGCGCGTTGTGCCTCAAGCACAAGCGCGAGGCGGCCGGTGACCATCAACCAGATCGAAGCGACACTCATCGTCGTCGTCATGCTGGCGTTCTTCGCCTGGGACCGCTGGCGCTACGACGTCGTCGCGATCGGCGCCCTGCTGGCGGCGCTGGCGACCGGCGTCGTCAAGCCGAAGGGCGCATTCGAGGGCTTTTCCAGCCCCGTCGTCGTCATCATCGCTTCTGTCCTGATCGTGGGCCGCGCCATCTCGCGCTCGCGCGTGCTCGACGAGATCGCGCACGGCCTCCTGCGCCGCGCGCCCTCGACCGGCGCGCGCATCGCCGCGCTGGCGAGCTGCGTGGCCGTGCTATCGGCCTTCATCAAGAACGTCGGCACGCTCGGCATCTTCCTGCCGATCGCGATCCAGTCGGCGCGGCGCAACGGCCAGTCGCCGTCGCTCTATCTCATGCCCCTGTCGTTCGCCTCGCTGATCGGCGGCACCATGACGCTGGTCGGCACCTCGCCCAACCTGCTGATTTCCGCCGTCCGTCAGGAAGCCGGCGGCGACCCCTTCGGCATGTTCGATTTCCTGTGGGTCGGCCTGCCGCTGACGCTGCTGGCGATCCTCTTTCTGGCGGTCGGCTGGCGCCTCCTGCCATCCGACCGCAAGGGCCGGCCGACCGACGAGGAAAAATTCGACGTCGGCCGTTACATGACCGAGCTTCGCATTCCCCAAGCCGCGGCTCTGGCCGGTGGAACGGTCGGCGATGTCGAGGACACCGAGGAAGGAGACCTGATCGTCACCGCCGTCCTGCGCGAGGACCGCCGCCATTCCATTCCGCCGCGCAGTTGGCGACTGCAGGCCGGCGACATTCTCGTCGTTCAGTCGCGGCCCGAGGTCGTAAAGGCCCTTGTCGCGCGCGAAAAACTCGAACTCGCCGGCGACCAAGAAATCGACGTCCAGCCGGGCAAGGAGGTCGTCACGGTCGAGGCCGTCGTCGGCGCCACGTCCAAGCTCAGCGGCTGGAGCGTCGCGGCGCTGCGGCTGCGTCAACGCTACGGCGTCAATCTTCTCGCTGTTACGCGCCCCGGCGGCGTCGCCCGCGAGCGATTGCGCGACCATGTGTTCGCATCCGGCGACGTCGTGGTGATGCAGGGTCACGCGCACGGCCTTTCCGAGACCTTCGCCGAGCTCGGTTGCCTGCCGCTGGCCGACCGCAATCTCGAGCTGCATCGCGCCGAGAAGGGTTACGTGTCGATGCCATCCTCATGGCGGCGCTGGCGCTGATGCTGTTGCACGTGGCGCCCGTGGAAGTCGCCTTCTTCGGCGCGGCCGCCGCGATCATCCTGACAAACCAGATCACGCTGAAGAACGCTTATGGCGCCATCGAAGGTCCGGTGATCGTCATGCTCGCCTGCCTCCTGCCGATTGGCGAGGCTCTGAAAGACGTCGGCGTCACCCAGATCGTCGCGACGCAACTGACCGCGCTCGCCGGCCATCTCTCGCCGATGCTGGCGCTCGGCTTCGTGCTTCTGGTCTCGATGCTGGTGACGCCCGTCATGCACCACGCGCCGGCCGTCATCATCATGGGGCCGATCGCGGCGCAACTCGCCAAGTCGCTGGGCTACAGTCCCGATCCGTTTCTCATGGCGGTGGCGCTCGGCGCCGCCTGCGACTTCCTCTCGCCCATCGGCCACCAGAACAATCTGCTGGTGAAGGAGCCCGGCGGCTACACGTTCGCGGACTATTCGCGCCTCGGCCTGCCGCTGTCGCTGATGGTGCTCACCGTCGGCACGCCGCTGATCGCCTGGGCCTGGCCGATCAGGTGACGCGCGCGTCGCGCAGCGCCGCGCGCAGCGTCGCGACTTCCGCGCTGAGGAATCCCTCGGCCGGCGCAAGCGGCGCGTCGGCCTCGATCGCCTGCAATTCCGCATCGAGCCGCGCCGCCTCCTCGGGGCCGAGCGCGCGCGCGCCGGACGCCTCCATCTCCCAACAGGCCGCCAGAACGCGGAAGGCGAGCCGCTGCGCGGCGACGATCGCCGGCCAGAGCCGATCGGCCTCCTCGCGCGCCCGCCCGCCCGTGCCCGTCTGCGCCTCGTAGAGCAGCATCATGTCGACGGCGGCGTTGCGCAGGTCCACGCGCGCGCGGCGCGCCTGCGTATGCGTGACGTCGCCGGCCGCCAGCAGCGGCAGCAGATGGCGCGCGGCGGCGATCGTCGCCTGCATCGCCGCGCGCAGTTCCGCGCCGCTGCGTTGCGAGGTGAGAAAGAGAACTGCAAGCCCGACCAGGCAGCCGAGCGCCGTATCGACGCCGCGGTCGAGCAGCAGCGCGCCGATATCGACCGAGGGCGTCGCCGCCTCCGCCACGACGAGCGCGATGGGCGTGATGAAGACGGTGGCCAGCGCATAGTTCCGGACCACGACGATCTCGATGCAGAATTGCAGGACCATGACGATGGCCGCCAGCAGAAGGCCGTGTGGGCGGGCGGCGAGCAGGATCGCCGCGAGCCCCAGCCCCGCGAAGGTGCCGAGCGTGCGCTCGAGGCCGCGCTGCATCGCGCGCGTCAGATCGAGCCCCTGGTAGAGCACCAGCACGGCGGCGGCGATCGCCCAGTAGGCGCGGTCGAGCCCGATCAGCGCGCCCGCGCCGCCGCAGATCAGCGCGGCCGCGCCGACGCGCAGGGCGATACGCATCGGCGTCGACCCCGGACGCAGCGACATCGCGATCATTTCGCGCGCGGTGATGTAGGCGAGCGGCTTGTGGAGCGCGTCGCCGCCCGCGACCGGCGGCGGGTTCGACGCCATGGCGCCGATCGCGCGGGCCTTGGCCGCGGCCTGCGGATCGCGGTCCGCCCGTCCCGCGCTCGCGATCGCCGCGCCGAAGATGCGGTGCAATTCGCGGCTCAGCGCGCGCAGGCGGTGCAGCCGGTCGTCGGGCCGCGCGCGTCCGCGCTGGCGCGCGACCAGATTGAGCCAGGCCTCGTGCAGCGCCAGCGCGGTCGCATGGCGCTGCAGGTCGGCCTCGCCCTGCGCCGTGCCGTCGATATAGGCCGCGACGGCCTGCGCCGCCGCTTCGAGCGATTGCTCTTCCGGCCAGCGCGGACGCCAGAGCGCGCCGGCCATCTGCAGGACCCAGGCGACCGCCGCGCCCGCCGCGACGACGGCGGCGATCGCGCCGACATGCGTCGCCTGTCCGTGCATGTTGGTGGCGGCCGCGCAGACGAGCGTGAACAGGAAGGCGCCGGGCGGCCCGACGATCAGCGCGCTGCACAGGAAGCTCGCCACGAAGGCGATCCCCGTCGCCAGCAGGACGCCGGGCCACGGGGAAGGCGCTGAGGCCGCCACGACGCCGGCGACCACGCTGACGACGAAGCCCGCGCCGATGATCGCCAGCAGGACGGCGCGATGACGATAGGGCCGGCCGCCGCCGTAGAGCGCGGCGAAGGCGCCGAGCGTCGCCAGCAGCCCGGCGCCCTGATCGCCGGCGAGCCATCCGCCGAGCGCGCACACGCCCATCGCGATCGCCGAACGCAGCGCGAAATAGAAGCGCGAGGGGCCCGGCCGCAGGCGGAACATGGCGGTCAGGCTGACCGCGGGCGGCGGCGGCGATGGCGGGAGGGGCTGGGTCATGGAGCGCGCACGTTACGATTGTCGAACTCCAGATCGCCCATTGGCGGCGCGTCGGCAATGCCGGGGGCGCTTGCTGTCATCCAGGCCAAGCAGAAGTCGCCGCCGGGAAGTCGGCTGTTGCCGACTTCCCTTGAAGCTGGCGACTTCGCCCAGAAGCGAAGCGCAGAGCCGGAATCCAGCGCGCGAACGCTTCAGGCTGGATCCCGGATCGGCCTTGGGCCGTCCGGGATGACAGAGCGGACCGTCGCGCTTCGCTTGCAATAAAGCGCCACGATGGCCGGTCGTCCGGCCGCTATCCGAACCTGTTGTTCTTCGGAAACCCGCGCGGCGGCAGGCGGCCGGCGTCGGCGCGATTGCCGAGCCAGTCCTTCAGCTCCGCCTTGCCGACGTTGAACACGCGGCCCGCCGAATCCGTCCACGAAAGCCCGTCGGCCATCGCGAAGACGCGCGCGTCGGACACGCCGCCGTCCTTGTAGCGTTGCAGCCGCACGCCCTTGCCGCGCGCCATCTCCGGAACCTGCTCGAGCGGGAAGACGACCAGCTTGCGATTCTGCCCGACGACGGCGACATGATCGCCCTGCGCCCCGACCAGCAGCGCGGCCTTCGCGCCCTCGTCCGGGTTCATCAGGACCTTGCCCTTGCGCGTGCCGCCGATCATCTCGTCCTGATTGACGACGAAGCCGCGCCCGTCCGACGTCGCCGCCAGCATCTTCCTGCCCGCCTCATAGGGCAGCACGGTCACGATGTCCGCGCCCTCGTCGATGTCGGCCATCAGCCGGATCGGCTCGCCATGCCCGCGGCCGCCCGGCAGCTTCGAGGCGTCGAGCGTGAAAATCTTGCCGTTCGACGCGAGCACCAGAACCTTCGACGTCGTTTCCGCGAAGAAGGAGGCGAGCAGCGCGTCGTCGCCCTTGAACTGCAAGCCGGACAGGTCCTGCACATGGCCTTTCAGCGCGCGAATCCAGCCCTTCTCGGAAACGACGACGGTGATCGGCTCGCGCTCGATCAGCGCTTCCGCGAGGTTGAAATCGGCGGCCGCCGCCGGCGCCTCGGCGAAGGTCGTGCGCCGCTTGCCGATCTTCGAATCCGGCGGATATTTCTTCTTCAGCTCGCGGATTTGCGCGGTGATCGTCTTCCACTGCAGCTTCTCGTCGGCGATGAGCTTCTCGACCTCGCCCTTCTCCTTCGTCAGCTCGTCGTGCTCCTTGCGCAGCTCCAATTCCTCGAGCTTGCGCAAGCTCCGCAGGCGCGTGTCGAGCACGTAGTTCGCCTGCTTGTCGGTGAGCTTGAAGACCTTCATCAATTTGGCCTTCGGCTCGTCGTCCTCGCGGATGATGCGGATCACCTTGTCGAGGTTGAGGAAGACGACGATCATGCCGGCGAGCAGCTCGAGCCGGTGCTCGATCTCCGCCAGGCGATGGCGCGACCGGCGCAGCAGCACCTCGCGGCGATGGTCGAGCCATTGCCCCAGCGCCTCGCCGAGCGAGACGACGCGCGGCACGGCGCCGTCCACCAGCACGTTCATGTTCACGCCGATGCGCGCTTCCAGCTCGGTCTGCCGGAACAGCGTCTCCATCATCACGTCGGCGTCGACGGTTTTCGCGCGCGGCTCGATGACGACGCGGATGTCTTCCGCCGATTCGTCGCGGATGTCGGCGACAAGCGGCAGCTTCTTCTCGTTGAACAGCTCGGCGATCTTCTCGATCAGCCGGCTCTTCTGCACGCCGTAGGGAACTTCCGTGACCACCACGTTCCACATGCCGCGCGAGGATTCCTCCTTCGCCCAGCGCGCGCGCAAGCGGATGGAGCCGCGGCCCGTGCGATAGATTTCGGTGATCGCGGCCGGCGTATCGACGATCACGCCGCCCGTGGGGAAATCCGGCCCCGGCACGAAGCGCACGAGCGCTTCCGGCGTCGCTGCGCGATTGGAGATGAGATAGAGAGCGGCGTCGCAGAGTTCGGCGAGATTGTGCGGCGGCACCGAGGTCGCCATGCCCACGGCAATGCCCTGCGCGCCGTTGGCGAGCAGGTTCGGCAAAGCCGACGGCAGCACGATCGGCTCCTGCTGGTCGCCCGAATAATTGTCGCGGAAATCGACCGAATCCTCGTCGATGCCTTCCAGCAGCAGGCGCGCGACATCGGTCATGCGCGCTTCGGTATAGCGGTAGGCCGCCGCCGAATCGCCGTCGATATTGCCGAAATTGCCCTGTCCGTCGACCAGCGGGTAGCGCGAGGAAAAATCCTGCGCGAGCCGCACCAGGGCGTCGTAGATCGCCTGATCGCCGTGCGGATGGAACGAACCCATCACGTCGCCGACGATTTTTGCGCATTTCTTGAAGGCCGATCCCGGATCGAGCCGCAGCACCTGCATCCCATAGAGAATGCGGCGGTGGACCGGCTTCAGCCCGTCGCGGGCGTCCGGCAGCGCGCGGCCCATGATGGTCGACAGCGCATAGGCGAGATAGCGCTCTTCCAGCGCCTCGCGCAGATTGACGGGCTGCGCCTCGGGCAGCTGCGGCGGATCGATCGTTCTTGCCATGTTCTCTGCCTAGCCGGCCGGCCGAGTCGCGGCAAGCGCATGACTTTCGTCACTGAATTTATGGCGACTTCTGGGCGTCGGCTTTAGCCGGACTGTTGCATTCCTGCACTTGTTCCGCGTCGCAACATTTCGCTAAACATTGTCCCGCGCTGGGGGGCGATGAATCGCAGGTGCGCTTTCGCACTGCGGGCATGATCGTACTGAACGAAATTTAAGGGACGGGCGAGGTCGCCCGAACCAGAATGGTGTTGAGATGACGAAGATCGTTTCCGCTCTGGGCCTCCTCGTCGCGCTGTCGCTGGGCGGCATCGCGCTGTTTCAGCCGGGCCTGAACGACGTGATGGCGCAAGGCGCGATGCCCGACGTCTGCGCGGCGGCCGCCTTCGACGACGGCTATGGCGTCAAGAGCCCCGCCTCCCGCGCCGACTGCGTGACGACCCGCTGACGTTTCACGGCCCGCAGGCTTTGTCTTCAGGGCGCATTTTATTCCGACGTCATGTTTCCACCCTGGCCCGCGCGCGCTGACGCCCGCGACGCCTCGCGTATGAAGGAGTCGCGCGACGCCATCGCGTCGGCCAGCCCGCGCGGCTCGAAGAGATCGCGACGCAGGAAATAACCGGCGAGCCGCAGTCCCGCCGCGATCGCTTCAAACGAAACGGCGTCTGCCCCCGCTTCCCGTCCGATGAAATCCGGCAGCGGCAGCAAACGCTCCGCCCAGGGAGCGCCTGCCGCGCGGCTGACCGCCCGTCCGCTTTTCGGCGAGACGTAGACGAGATCCTCGCGGGCGCCCGTCGCGGCGCACGAGTTGAGATCCAGTCCGAATCCGAGTTCGGCCAGAACGGCGAGTTCGAATCGCACGACGAGTTCGGGCGCGAGCGCAGCGTCGTCGAAATGATCGACGATCGCCTCCGTCATCGCAAAAAGGCCTGCGTGCGGGTCGCGTTCGGGCAAGAGGCGCAGCAGGGCGGCAAGCCAATGCAGGCCCTGCAGCGCCATCGGGCTCGCCATCAGCCGGCCGGCGCGCAGCCTCTCTCCTTCCACCGCAAAGGCGCCCATGTGCTCCTCGAGCCGCGCGCGCCACACGAGATTGACGCTGTTGCCCGGCTGCAGCGTCGGCTGCATGGACCGCGAGCGGCCGGACCGCACCACGCCGAGATGCCGGCCGTGGCTCTCGGTCATCGCCTCCAGAATGACGCTCGTCTCGCCGTGCTTGCGCAGGCCGATGACGATTCCACGGTCGGACCAGTCCATGCGCCCTATATGGGCGACAGGCGAGCAGCGGGTCCAGAGCCGGCCGGCGCGATCGGTTTGCCGGACAGCGGGCGCGATGCGCGCCGGGTAGCGAAGCGACCGGGAGGAAGCCATGGCGACGATCGCGGGACAGGTCTGCGCACAGCTTGATAGCCGGCTTCAGGCTGCGGAAGCCGCGCTCGCCGCCGATGGCGGCGCGTCAAGAGTGACGGCGGCCGTGGTCGAAGAATTCAGGCGAAAATTCGCAAAGACACGCACGGCCGTGGAGGGCGAGGCCGGCGTGAGCCAGCGCGAGGCGGTAATCGAACTCGAACAGGCCGCCGACAGCGCGAAATGGGCTGCGCTGGCGGATAACGGCGCCGCCGAACGAACCAGACTTGCCGTGATCTGCGCGCATGATGCGATCTGCTGGTACAAGGCGACCGGCGCGATGCTGGACCGCGATTTCGCGGAGCCCGATCCGCTGGCTGTCTAGCGGCGAGCGGGTTTCAGAGTTCCACGCTGAACGCGATGGCGTTTCACCGGCGCTAGAAGCGACGATGCTTCACGCCCGCCGTTCCCATCGCCCTGGCGGACACATCGGAGATAGCGTGTAGGATCGAGCGCGTCTGGCGCCAGAGAACATCGAGGCCGCAATATGGGCAGCGCATCCGAAACATTCATGCAGGCGGCCGGTCTCGTCGCCATTCTGCTCTACGTGCTGTCCAGCTTCCGCGTATTTCCGGGCAGGATGACTGTCTGGCTGCAACGCGCCGCGATCCTGGTCCTTGTCGCGGCAATCTTGCTCGCGGTCGTCGAAACGATCCGCTGGTTGGCCGGCGTTCGCTGAAACGGGCGCGAAAAAGGGCGGAGCCGAAGCTCCGCCCCGCGCTTGGCAATCTTGAACTAGAACTCGACCCAGCTACCGCCGCGCCAATAGCCCCGGCCGTCGTGTTCCCGCCAGCGGCGATTTTCGGCCGGACCCCACTTGTAGTCGTCATTGTAGAAATGGAGCCGAACGCTCGGCGGGTATTCGTACTCCGTCTTGGTCCGCCAGCAATCGCCTTCGTCGTTGCACACGACGCGCGCCGAAGCCTGCGTCGCTGCGATGGAAAGCCCCGCCCCGGCGAGCGCGCCGATCAGAAACAGCTTGTTCATGACCTATCCCTTCATGCTGTGACCCGAAGCATGAACGGGGGGCGCGCGGACAAGTTCCGAAGCGCGACAGTCTCAAATGTGAAGTTTTCGCGGCGCTTCAACCGCGCGGGAATTCGAGCCCCATCTCGCGATAGCGCTCGGGATCGTCGGCCCAGTTCGAGCGCACCTTCACGAACAGGAAGAGATGCACCTTCTGTTCGGCCGCCTCCGCAATGTCCTTTCGCGCAGCCTGCCCGATGGACTTGATCATCTTGCCGCCCTCGCCGATCACGATGCGTTTCTGTCCGTCGCGCGCGACAAAGATCGTCTGTTCGATGCGCGCCGATCCATCGGGCATCGCCTTCCACTGATCGGTCTCGACAGTCGCTTCGTAGGGCAATTCGTCGTGCAGGCGCTCGAACAGTTTTTCGCGGGTGATTTCCGCAGCCAGGGATCGCAGTGGCGCGTCCGACACCTGGTCTTCCGGATAGAGCCAGGGTCCGGCTTTCATCAGGCTCGCAAGCTGCTTGCGCAGATGCGCGACGCCATCGCCCTTGGCCGCCGACACCATGAAGGTTTCCGCGAACGCGCAGCGCGCATTCAGGTCCTGCGCCAGCGCCAGCAGATTCTCACGTGGAATGAGATCGATCTTGTTGAGCACGAGGACCTTCTTGCGCGGCGCGTCCTTCAGCCTCTCGAGGATCGCCTCCACTTCCGCATCGATCCCTTTCTTGGAATCGACCAGCAGCGCCACGACGTCGGCGTCGCCCGCGCCGCCCCAGGCGCTCGTCACCATCGCGCGGTCGAGCCGGCGCTTGGGCGCGAAAATGCCGGGCGTATCGACGAAGATGATCTGCGCGTCGCCTTCGAGCGCGATGCCGCGCACCAGCGCGCGCGTCGTCTGCACCTTGCGCGACACGATCGACACTTTGGCGCCGACGAGCGCGTTGAGCAGCGTCGACTTGCCGGCGTTCGGCGCGCCGATCAGCGCGACGAAGCCGCAGCGCGTGTTCTCCGCCGCCTCGCTCATGCCGCGCCTCCGATCTTTTCGCGCGCGAGAAAGGCTTCCGCGGCGGCCTGTTCGGCGTGGCGCTTCGATGAGCCTTCGCCCTGCGCGGTCGCAAATCCGTCGACGATCGCCGAGATCAGGAATCGCGGCGCATGGTCCGGCCCGGTCTGCCCGTCCAGCCGGTAGACCGGCGTCGCAAGTCCGCGCCCCTGCGCCCATTCCTGCAATGCGCTCTTGGGATCGCGTTGCGAGGCGCCGGCCTGATCGAGACGCGCGGCGAAGCTTTCGCGCACAAGGCGCTGTGTCGCCGCAAAGCCCGCATCAAGGAAGAC
>JAXMDA010000008.1:0-180141 GCA_046349085.1 Rhodoblastus sp. | reverse complement strand
CGCCGCCCACGCGGCGGCCCGACGGCCCGTTTCGAGGACTTTCCATGGCCAAGCGCGCGCTCCTGACCGGCATCACGGGCCAGGATGGGGCCTATCTCTCGCAATTCCTGCTGTCCAAAGGCTACGAGGTCTTCGGCGTCATCCGCCGCTCCTCGCACCGCGGCGTCGAGGACCACCGGCTGCGCTGGCTGGGCGTCGCCGACAAGGTGACCCTGCTCGACGGCGACATGGACGATGTTTCCAGCCTCGTGCGCATCGTCAAGGAGACGGCGCCGCACGAAATCTACAACCTCGCCGCGCAGAGCTTCGTCGCCTCTTCCTGGCGCCAGCCGATCCATACCGCCAACATCACCGCGACCGGCGTGACCAACATGCTGGAAGCCATGCGCGCAGAGGCGCCGGACGCGCGCTTCTACCAGGCCTCCTCGTCGGAAATGTTCGGCCTGATCCAGCAGGACCGCCAGAGCGAGGCCACGCCCTTCTATCCGCGCAGCCCCTACGCCGTCGCCAAGCTGTACGGCCACTGGATCACCGTCAATTATCGCGAGAGCTTCGGCTTCCACGCCTCGTCCGGCATTCTCTTCAATCACGAGAGCCCGTTGCGCGGCATCGAATTCGTCACCCGCAAGGTCACCGACGGCGTCGCCCGCATCAAGCTCGGCAAGGCGAGCGAGTTGCGGCTCGGCAATATCGACGCCAAGCGCGACTGGGGCCATGCGCGCGACTACGTGCAGGCCATGTGGCTGATGCTGCAGCAGGACAAGCCCGACGATTACGTCGTGGCGACCGGCGTCACCACCACCGTGCGCGACATGTGCCGCATCGCCTTCGACTATGTCGGCATGGACATGGACAAGCATGTCGTGATCGATCCGGCCTTCTATCGGCCGGCGGAAGTCGACGTCCTTCTCGGCAATCCGGACAAGGCGAAGGCGAAGCTCGGCTGGCAGGCCACGACCACGCTCGAGCAGATGATCCGGGAAATGGTCGACGCCGATCTCGAACGCGTCAAGAACCACGAAACGCTCTGACTCCGGCAAACGATGTCGATCGCCTATCAGCGCATCCTGTTGACCGGCGGCACCGGCTTCGTCGGCGGCTGGCTCGCGCCGGCGATTGCGGCCCGCTGGCCCGGCGCCGATCGCGTGCTGCTGCGCCGCCCCGGTGAAACGGTGATGCGCGAGGGCTGGCGCCCGCTCGACGCCGAAGTGATCGACAGCGCCGCGATCGGCCGAATCATATCCGATTTCAAACCGGACCTCGTGCTGCATCTGGCCGCGCAGGCGGCGATCGGCGCGAGCGCGGAACTCGCCGAAGCGACCTGGCGCGTCAATTTCGGCGGCACGCTGGAACTCGCGCACGCCTGCCAGCGCGCCTGCCCGGCGACGACCTTCTTCTTCGTCTCGTCATCCGAAGTCTACGGCTGGAGTTTTCGCGACGGCGTCGCCGACGAGGACACGCCGCTGCGCCCGATGAACGCCTATGCGCGCTCGAAGGCGGCGGCCGAATCCATGCTGCCGGACGTGCTGCCGCAGGCGCGCCTCATCGTCGCGCGCCCGTTCAACCACACAGGTCCCGGTCAGGACGTGCGCTTCGTCCTGCCCTCGCTCGCCCAGCAGATTGCCGACGTCGAAGCAGGCCGCCGCCCGCCGTGTCTGGAACTCGGCAATCTCGAGGCGAGCCGCGATTTCCTCGACGTGCGCGACGTGTGCGCGGCCTATGTCGCCATGCTCGAAACGCCCGCCGCGCCCGCCGAACGCAGCGTCTACAATGTCGCGTCGGGCGGCTCGTGGCGCATCGGCGATCTGGTGGAAAAATTCCGGCTCCACGCGCGCGCGCCGTTCGACGTCGCCATCGATCCCAAGCGGCTGCGCCCGAGCGACGTGCCGATGGCGGTCGGCTCCGCCAAACGGCTCGAACAGGCGACCGGCTGGAAGCCGACCATCGGCGTCGACGCCATCGTCGAGGCGCTGCTCGCGCACTGGCGCGCGGCGGGCGCGCGAGGAGCTTGAGGGCAGGCGCGATGGGCGACGATCCGACCGACCCCGACAGCAAAGCCGATCGCCTTCGCATTCTCGAATTCCAGGTCGATCAGCTCCGGCGCGAACTCGAGCGCCTCGAAAAGCGCCATGCCGAAGCGATCTACAGCGCCGCCTGGCATTTCGCGGCGCCGGTGCGCGTCGTCGAGCGTGCGATCAGAAAGATGCTCGCGCCGACCACGAAGCAAGACGCCTCAAGGCCCGTGCGCGCCTTGCCGGTTGCGAACACGGTTTCGCCGGCGCCGGCGCAAAGACTGCTCGTCGACGTCACGGCCATCGTCGCGCATGACGACAGGACCGGCATTCAGCGCGTCGTGCGGCAGGTCGTGCGCGCGCTCTACGCCGAGCCCGATCTCGGCGTGACGCCGATCGCCGTGCGTCTGCAGGACGGCGGGCTCTGGACCTGCGAATCCTATGTCGCGGCCGAGACGGGGCGCGCGAAGGCGGGCGACGACAGGCCATTGTCCATCGAGACCGGCGACCGCCTGCTGATGCTCGACAATTCGTGGAAGGATTTCGCCGCGTTCAGGGACGTGTTCGCGCAGGTGCGCGCGAAGAACGGCGCGATCGTCTCCTGCATCTACGATCTCATTCCACAGCTCTACAAGGGCGCGTCCGTTGGCGACGTGCCCGACGTGCATTTCGCCTGGCTCGAGAGCGCGCTTCTCGAAAGCGACGGGATCATCGCGATCTCGAAGACGGTCGCCGAGGAACTCTGCGCCTTTGTGACCGAGCGGAAATTGCCGCATCGCGCCGGTCTGAAGATCGGCTGGTTCCATTGCGGCTCCGATATCGCGCCGAAAGGCGCGGGCGACGCAAGCGCCGGTATGCGCGCGGCCTTTGCGAGCGGCGCGCCGACATTCTTGCTCGTCGGCACGCTTGAGCCGCGCAAGGGACATGCGATTGCGCTGGCCGCTTTCGACGCGCTGTGGCGCTCCGGCGTGGATACGCGGCTGGTGTTCGTCGGGCGGCGCGGCTGGCATGTCGACGCCGTCATCGACGACATCGCGGGACATCCCGAATTCGGCCGCCGCCTTTTCTGGTTCGATTCCGCGGGCGACGCCGACCTCGCCTACGCCTACGATCATTGCGCGGCCGCGCTCGCGCCTTCGTATGCGGAGGGGTTCGGCTTGCCCGTCGCCGAAGCCGCCTGGCGCGGCAAGCCGGCGTTGTGCAGCGACATACCCGTCTTCCGCGAAATCGGCGGCGAAGGCGCGCTCTATTTCCGCGTGAACGACGCGGACGCTCTCGCCGCTCTCGTTCAGGACTTCCTCGCCGGCCGCGCCATCGCCGATCCCGCGCGCGTCGTGCGCCCGACCTGGCGAGAGGCTGGCCTGCGCATCGTCGATGTGGTCGTGCGCGAGCAATGGACGCGCGCGCTGCCGTGATGACATCGCCCGGCCTTTCGCCCATGCTCTGAGGGGAAGGCAACGGAGGGAACGTGCGCGCATCCGCATTCGACGCCGGCATGAATGGCGCGCTGTCGCGCCACGGTCTCGGATTCGCGCGCATGGCGGCCGACGGAACTCTGCTCGCGCGCGCCGGCTCTCCGCTGGACTGGCTGCCGGAGATCGGCGGCGACTGCCTCGCTGCGCCGTTGCTGTTCGGCCTGTCGGAGGAGCTTGCCGCGTTGCGCGCCGGCGCGCGCGACATTGTCGCCCTCCCCTCGATCGGCCTCGACGCAACCGGCGAAAAGATCAGCGTCACGATCTGCTGGGACGAGGCGCAGGATTGCTTCTCGATCGTCGCCGCGCGCGCCTTTGGGGCGAGCGAGACCGAGACCATGCTGGTGCGCGAGCGCCGCGAGCGTCGCCTCGCCGACGAACAGGCCGAGGCCGCGCGCCGGCGCGCCAATGTCAGCGACGCGCTCTATCGCGACATTGTCGAATCCTCGTCCGATCTCGTGCTGCGCGTCGCGGCCGACGGCGCGATCTCCTTCGCCAATATCCACGCGCAGACCTTTTGCGGACGCGGCCTCGGCTCCCTCGTCGGCGCGCGACTGGAAGACGCGCTGCGCCCTGTGGATGGCGACGCCTGGGGCGCGCTGGCGCAACGCGCGCATGAAGAGACCTTCGAGCAGAAGCTCGCCGCCGCCGACGGCCGCGCCGCCAGGATCCTGTGGCGCGTGACATGGCTCGGCCATGCCGAGGGACCGCCGGAATTCCAGGCGGTCGGGCGCGACATCACGCGCTTGCGCGAATTGCAGGCGGAGGTCGAGCGCGCGCAGGCGCAGGCGCGCCAGGCGTTGCTGATGCGCGAACGCCTGACCATCGCGCATGACCTGCACGACACCATCGTTCATGCGCTCGTCGCGGTGGTCGCGCAATTGCGTCTTGTGCGCAAGCTGGCCGAGCGCGCGCCCGAGCGCGTGCCCGAGGAACTCGCCCACGCCGAGGAAGCCGCCCGCTCGGGCCTCGATCGCGGACGCGAGGCGCTGGGCCAGGTGCGCTTCCAGCGCGCCGGCGACGAGGGGCTGGCGGCGGCGCTGCGCCGCGCGGGCGCGCGCTTCGAGGAGCGCACCGGCGCGCCAGTCGAAATCGCCATCGGCGATTTAGGCGGCGACATTCATGGCGAACAGGCCGAACGGCTCTACAGGATCGTCGAAGAAGCGTTGCGCAATGTCGAGCGCCATGCGCAGGCGAGCCGCGTCCGCCTCGCGGTCGCGATTGCGGAACAGCATGTCTGCATCGAAATTGTCGACAATGGGCGAGGTTTCGACGCCAAAGCCGCCCGTCCCGGCCATTACGGGCTTGCGGGCATGGCGGAACAGGCTCACATGGTCGGCGGCACGTTTTCCATCGAGACGAGCCCCGGCCGGGGCGCGCATATTTTCATTCGCGCGCCGCTCGTTCATCAGGAGCAATAGAATGCCCGGGAGTTCAACCGGCAAGGCGCCGACGCGCGTCATGATCGTCGAGGACCAGCAACTGATCCGCCGCGCCTTCAAGACCATGTTGTCGCTGGAGGCGGACCTCGACGTCGTCGCCGAAGCCGGCGACGGGCTGGAAGCCGTGCGGCTCGCCAAACTCACGCGCCCCGACGTGATCCTGATGGACCTGCAGATGCCGCGGCTCGGCGGCGTGGCGGCCACGCGCCAGATCATGGCGGACCTGCCGGCGACACGAATTGTCGTGCTGACCACCTTCGACAACGATGAAATGGTGCTCGACGCCGTTTCGGCGGGCGCTGCCGCCTATTTGCTGAAAGACGCCGCGGAGACCGACATTCTTGCGACGATCCGCGGCGAGACGCGGCTTTCGCCATCCGTCGCCGCCACGCTGATCGGCGCGGTCCGCCGCAGTCATGCGGCCGAGGAAGAGCCGACGGACGGCGGCGGCTCGGAAGCGCTGACCGGTCGGGAGGACGCCATCCTGCGCCTTGTTGCGGCCGGTCGCAGCAACAAGGAAATCGCCAACGAGCTGAACCTCGCCGAAGGCACGGTGAAGAATTACGTCAGCCGGATCATGGAGAAGCTCAACGTGCGCTCGCGCACAGAGCTGGCTGTCAAGGCGGTGAAAACCCGTCGCAAATGACCAAGGTCACGACATGTCCGTGACCATGGTCAGATGCCCGCATCTGAACCGGATGCGATGGCAAGCCGACGTTCAGGAAAGGACGCCGGCCATGTTCAAGTCCACCCCACGCGCCAGCGACGTAAGCCGCTCACCTGACGAATACCGTCCAACCATCGGCGCCGCGCGAGACAATTGCTGCGCGCCGGCGGTGGCGGGACGCGCCATCCAGCCGCTCGAACGGTCGGCGCCGGCCAGATGCGACGGAACGCGACGCCTCATCGAGGAAATCGCGCCGATCGCCCATGCGCTCGACGGCCTGCTCGAGATCATGAACGCGGAGGGCGCCGAAAGTGGCGCGCCCAGTCCCGCCCAGCTCGGATTGCTGCGCAACTGGACGCACGACCTCGTGCTCGCCGTGCGCCGTCATCAGGACGGCGCAGCGCCGCCCGCCGCCGCGCGCGCGGATATCGGCGCGATCATGGATGACGCCGTCGCGCTGTTCCGGGACAGTTGCAACGCGCGCGGCCACACCGTCGTCCTGTCCGGTCCCCCGGAGCCGATCCTGGCGCCCGTCGATCCGCAGCGCCTGCAATCGGCAATCCGTCAGTTGATGGAAAGCGTATTCGAGCGCGAGGGCCGCGACCGCCACATCGATATCGTGCTCTGGCGCTCGATCGGGGAATGCAGGCTCGCCTTCGTGAGCAGGCCGCCCGTGCCGCGCGGATTCGAGACGGCAGAGGAGACGCCTGCGCCGGCCCGCCCCGCCGGTCCTGCCGATGCGCGCTTCATGGGCGCATTGGCGCAGTTGCGCGAACTCGGCGCCGCCGTCGAAACGAGTTCCGGCGCCGCGCCGGGCTCGAACCTGCTCGTATCCTTGCCCGTCGCCTGATCTACAGGCCGCGCCGGAGAATATCGGCGCCCATCGACTGAAACAGGGCGCCGACGCCCTCGCCCGTGCGCGCGCTCGTGCGCACGACGTCGCCCGGCGCGAGGCCAGCGCCGGCGAACGCGCCGTGCTCCATGTCGGCAAGATCGATCTTGTTGACGATCACGCGGGTCGGCCGGCCGGGGAAGGCTTCCGCGAAACCGGCGGCGAGCCGCGCCGCCTTGGCGAGCGTCGCCGGTCGCGTGGCGTCGGAGACGATGAGCGCTCCCGAGGCGCCCTTGATGTAGACCGTCTCGAAGATGCGCGCGCCGAAATCGCCGTCCGTGTCCCACAGCATCAGCTTCAGCGGGCGGCCGTCGTCGAGCGCGATCTCATGCGAGAGAATGTCGACGCCGATCGTCGACTTGTATTCGCCCTCGAACCTGTCGAACACGAAGCGCCGCGCCAGCGACGACTTGCCCACGCCGATCTCGCCGAGCAGCATGACTTTGGCCGAAGGCGTCACGGGCGTGGCTCGTCCGGCGGCGCGAGTTCGAACGTCACCCGGCGGTCGCGCGGATCCGTCTCCTGCCCGCCCGAAGTGAAGCCCGAGCGCGTGACGAGGCGCAGGCGCGACCTGTCGACGCCCTGCGCGGCGAGAAGGTCGGCGACCGCGCTCGCGCGCATCTGGCCGATCGCCAGATTGCGTTTTTCGCCGCCGGTCGAATCCGTGTAGCCGATCACGCGCAGCGCGAGATCGTTGCCTTTCATGGCGGCGGCGATGTCGCCTGCGCGCTTTTCCGCGAGCGGGCGATCGGCCAGCGTGTCGATACGCGAGAAATAGATCGCCATATCAGCCAGTAGCGCGATCAGTTTTTCGCGCGCCGTGCGCGCCGTCGAATCCGCCAGGACGGCGATCCTGTCCGACATCGCCCTCACGTCCGCACGCAATGCGCGCGCGGCTTCGTCGTTGGCCAAAGCTAAGGCGGCGAACCGCGCGTCCGTCTCCTTCGCGCTTGCGGCGAGTTGCGCGAGCTGCGCCGTCATCTCGTCCTGGCGCTTGCGCATCTCCTGCAATTGCGCGACGGCGCCGATGCTGGCGGTATGCGCCACGACGCCGTAGGGCGCCGCTGGCGTCCTGATCGCATCCGCGACTGCGCTCGCCGCGGCGTCCGAGGGCGCGAGACCGACAAGCGTCACGATCTTTGCGGCGTGATCGACGGCGACGCGCAGCGGAAAGGCGTCGAGTTCCGGGCGGCTCGCGCGCGCCTGCGCGAAAGCGGCTTCGATCCGGCGTTCGTGCAGGCTGCGCATGATCGGTCCGCTCGCCCACCACGCGAACAGCGCAAGCAGGCCGCACCCGACCAGAACGAGCGGCAGGCTCGATTTCTTTTTTTCCCCCTCCAGCCGCTGCTTGAACAGCGTCGCCGCCATATGCGCCAGCGCCGGCGTCGCGTCGCCGGGCGCATGATCGATGCGCGAGACCAGCGACAGGAAGGCGTCGTCGAGCTCGCGCTCGTGCTCCGGCCGCAGCGCGCCGGCGCATTCGGCGGCCACCAGATAGATCGGCGCGCCGCGCAGGAAGACGCGGGCATGGCCGAGGTCGAGCGTACGCAATTCGCCGCTGCGCGAGCCGTAGACGCTTGCGGCGAATTCCGTGATCGCCGCGATGAGGCCGCTGACGAGTTCCGACTGGTCGTCGGTCTCGTCGTCGGCGTGCCAGGAGGCGACGAGCCGCCCGCTGCCGCGCTCGAGCAGCAGCAGCCGGCGCAATTCCGGCCGCTGCGCTTCGGCGAGCGCAAGCTCGCTCAGCGGGCGCCCGGTCAGAAGCGAGCGGAAGCGCAGGCGCCAGTAGCGTGTCGACAGCGAGCGCTCGAGCCGCTCGTTGAGGTCGGCGACGAGATCGCGAAAGGCGTTGGCGACGGCCGCGGCCACGAGGCGCCCCGTGATCGGGTAGAGCGCCTCGACCATCATGTCTTTCGAATTCTTGATCTCGTTGCGGATCGCGGCGACGACGACCGGGGCGACCGCGCCGGCAAGCTCGCGATGGCGCGCGATCTCCGCCTTGCGGAACGCTTCGACGAGAATCTCGGACGTGGCCGCCTCCAGCCGGTCCGGCGTCCCCACGCGCTGATCGAGCGCCTCGACGCGGGCTTCGGCTGCTTCCAGCCGGTCGGTCTCCGGCCGCAGAAGCAATTGCTTGAGGCGATCGAATTCGAATTCCGACTGGCCGGCCGGCCGATTCATGTCAGCGGGCCTTTCCGCCCGCTCCCAGCGCCCGGATGGTCGCGCCGAGGTCGGCGATCGCCTGCCCGATATTGTCGATCGACTGATTGTGCTTGGAATCGGTTTCGCGGCCCTGCTGCGACAGCATCGCTTCGAGCGAGGCGAAGCGCGCGGCCAGATCGTCGCGCAGCGACGCGATCTGCCGATCGATGTCGTCGAGCCGCGCTTCGGTCGAACGCTTTGTTGCGCCGAACAAAAGTTCGCGCACCTGATCGATGGCGCCGGCTTCGGTCATCGCAGTGGCGGCGGCGGCGGCGCCGTTTGCGGCGTCCGACTTGTTGTTACGCATAGAACTTCCTCTGGTCCTGGGGATCGAAATTGGACCTCGAAACCTTACCTGATCCTCGGCGGTTGCGCTAAGCAAAAGCTGGGATACGTAAACGCGCGACGGCCGTGTCGGCGCGCAGACTGGTCAATATTGCCGATGCGTCAGCCGGTTAACCCCAACGCAACGGCGCGCCGCTAGGCTACGCGCGCCTTTCCTGTCGAGGTCCCATGGTCGACGACAAGACGCCCGACGCCGCCAGCCCCGCCCTGCGCCTGCAAAGCCTGTCGAAAGCGTTCGGCAAGCCCGCCGTCGACCGGCTGGACCTGACGATCCGCGCCGGCGAATTCTACGCCCTGCTCGGGCCCAACGGCGCCGGCAAGACGACGACGCTGCGCATGGTGGCGGGCCTGCTCCCGCCGGATTCCGGCGCCATCTCGATCTTCGGCGTCGATGCGCTGCGCGATCCCATCGCCGCCAAGCGCGTCACCGCCTGGCTTCCCGACGAGCCCATGCTCTACGACAAGCTGACGCCGCTCGAATATCTGGAATTCGTCGCCGGGCTCTGGGGCGTTCCGCCTGATGTCGCCGAGCCGCGCGCCGACGAGCTTCTGACCACGCTCGGCCTCGCCGAAAACGCGCGCAGCCGCTGCGAGGGATTTTCGCGCGGCATGAAGCAGAAGGTCGCGCTGGCCGGCGCGCTGATCCACGACCCCAAGCTCCTCATGCTCGACGAGCCGCTGACCGGCCTCGACGCGCAGGCGGCGCGCCTCGTGAAGGACCTCCTGCGCGAGCGCACGCGACAGGGCTGCGCCGTCATCCTGACCACGCATATTCTCGAAGTCGCCGAGCGGCTCGCCGATCGCATCGGCATTATCCAGCACGGCCGCCTCGTCGCCGAAGGCGGCCTTGCGGACCTGCGGGCGCAGGCGGGCGGCGACCATTCCACGCTCGAGGAAGTCTTCCTGCGCCTGACCGGCGCGCCGGCCGATCGCGCCGCCTGATGCGTTTGGAGCCCGCAACCTTTCTCTGGTTCGCCGCCCACGATCTTACGCTCGCGCGCCGCCGCGTGCGCGCCTTCTTCGGTTCGTCCGGCCCGATCAAGATCGCGCTCATCCTCGGCGCGGCGGTCCTGTTCTTCCATGCGCTCGCGCTGTTCGCGCTCAGCGTCGCGCTCGAGGATTTCGACGACGGCCGGCGCGCGCTCTATCCGTTCGTCGGTTCGGCGGCGCTGTTCATCCTGCCCTGGATCGTCTCGCAGGCGCTGACCAACGCCACGCGCGCGCTCTATACCCGCGGCGACCTCGACATCGTGCTGTCCTCGCCCATGCCGGCGCGCCCGGTGTTTGCGGCGCGCAGTCTGGCGATCGCGCTTGAATCGATCCTCTCCGTGGCAATCTTCGTCCTGCCGATCGCCAATGCGCTGGCGTTGCTGGCGGACGGGCGCTGGCTCGCCATCTATCCGGCGCTCGCGGCGGCCGGCCTGTTCGGCACGGCGATCGGCCTCATCCTGATGCTCGGCCTGTTTCGCGTGGTCGGCCCGCGCCGCACGCGCGTGGTGGCGAACGTGCTGGCCACCCTGATCGGCGCCTCGTTCGCCATCGGCCTGCAGGCTTACAACATCGCGCCCCCATCCTATCGCGTGACGTTCGCCGAATGGCTGACCGCCACGCGCGCGGGGGGGCTGCTCGATGCCGACAGCGTCCTGTGGATTCCGATTCAGGCGGCCGCGGGCGAACCCTGGCCGCTTTTTCTATGGTGCTGCGTTTCGCTGGCGCTGTTCCTCGCCGCCGTCCTCACCCTCGGCGACTTCTTCATGCGCGGCGCAGGCGCCGCCATCGGCTCGCAACGTCGCGAGACCTCTGCGCGCAAGCGCAGGACGCGCTTTCAGGCGGGCGTCGGCGCGGCCCTGCGGCGCAAGGAATGGCGGCTGATCGCGCGCGATCCGGGGCTCGCTTCCCAGATCATGCTGCAGATCATCTACACCATGCCGATTTCCGTCGTGCTGTGGCGCGCCATGGGCCCGAACGGTTCGCTCGCGCTCGCCACCGCGCCCGCGCTCGTCGCCGTCGCCTCGAACGTCGCCGCCTCGCTCGCCTGGCTCGCGATCTCCAGCGAGGACGCGCCCGAGTTCCTGGCGACGGCGCCGGTTTCGCGCCGCGACATCGAACGCCGCAAGCTCGAAGCCATCACGCTTCCCTTGGTCGTCATTATCGCGCTGCCGCTCGCTTTCGTCTGGTCGGCCGGCTTCAAGGCGGGGCTGGTCACGACCGCTTATGTGACGGCGGCCGCGCTCGCCGCCGCGCTGCTCAATCTCTGGCATCCCGTTCCCGGCCGGCGGGGCGACATCCTGCGTCGCCACAGTCAGTCGAAGCTCGTCGCGATAATGGAGCACATGCTGTCGCTGCTCTGGGCCGTGGCGCTGGCGTTGACGGCCTTCGGCTCATGGAGCGCGATCATTCCGATCTTCTGCGCGATCTTCCTCTTGTGGACGCAGCGGCCGAAATCCACGCTGGCGTTGGCGTAGGGACGGCGCAGACGCGGCCTTGCCCTGCTCGTTCTGCTTCTGCGCTTCCCGCTCTGGGGCGTCGCCTCGAGCATCGCGATCGGCGATCCCTGATTCGAGCGCAGCCCTTGCCGATGCGGGCGCCGCCTCCACATGAGGCAGGCAGGCGCCGTATTCCGCCAGGGAGGTCGCCATGCATCGGCCCGTTCTTGCTCTTCTCGCCGCCGTCGTCGTGTCCACGGCGGCGGCGCAGGGCGTCCCGCAACTCGACTATCGCGGAACGTGCGCGCAGACGCCGGCGGTCGGCATGGACAAGAAGGCCACGGAGGGCGGCTGCATCAGGGACGAGGAGCAGGCGCGCGATCAATTGCCGCCCGTCTGGTCGAAATCGAGCCAGCGCTCGCGCAGCGAGTGTCTGACGGAGACGACGCAGGGCGGCTTGCCGAGCTACGTCGAACTCATCAGTTGCCTCGAAGGCAATCTGAGCCTCCAGGGCAAATAGCGCGACTCAAGGCGTGCGGGTCGGCCTTCCCTCGATCGGATAGGCAGGATCGTTGTAACCCGGCGTCGAGGGATGGCCCGTGACGACGAGACGGTCGACCAGCGCTTCGTCCTCGGCCGAGAAGGAATGCTTCAGCGCGTCGGCGTAATCGGCCCATTGCTCTTCCGTGCGCGGACCGGCGATGGCCGATGTCACGAAGCGGTTGTTCAGCACCCACAGGAGCGCGAACTGTCCGGTCGTCATGCCCCGCGCCTCGGCATGACGCTTGATCTCCTGCGCGAGCCGCAGCGACTCCGGCCGCCATTCCGTCTGCATGATGCGTGTGTCGGCGCGCCCGGCGCGCGTGCCGGCGGGCGGCGGCGCGCCTGGGTCGTACTTGCCCGAAAGCACGCCGCGCGCGAGCGGCGAATAGGGAACGACGCCGATGCCGTAATTGCCGCAGGCCGGCAAATGCTCGACCTCGGGCATGCGGTTCATGGCGTTGTAGTAGGGCTGGCTGACGACGGGCCTGCCTATGCCGAGCCGATCGCAGATGGCGCAGATCTCGGCCACGCGCCAACTGCGGAAATTCGACACGCCGAAGTGCCGGATCTTGCCGGAGCGCACGAGATCGCCGATCGCCATGACGGTTTCTTCGAGCGCGGTTCCATGGTCCTCGCGATGCAGGTAGTAGACGTCGATCGTATCGACGCCGAGCCGGCGTAACGAGGCCTCGCAGGCCTGCATCATCCACACCCGCGACAGTCCCCGGTGGTGGCGTATCTTGCCGAAGGCGTTGCCGACCTTGGTCGCCACCACCCATTCGCTGCGCGCCGGCCGGATCGCGCGCCCCACGATCTCTTCCGACCGCCCGTCGCCATAGACATCCGCCGTGTCGATGAAATTGACGCCGGCCTCGCGCGCGGACGCGATGATGCGCGCTGACGCCGCCTCGTCCGTTGCGCCGCCAAAATTCATCGTGCCGAGGCAGATGGCCGAGACGTCGAGGCCCGAGCGGCCAAGCTTTCGATAATTCATGCGTGCTCGCTTCTGGGCCGGGACTGACCCGCCGGCATTCTAGAGCGCGGGCGAAACGGCGTCAGCCTGCGGCGGAGCATGGGCCAGCGCCCGCGCTGCTGCATGGCTGTTCTCACTGCAAAACATGACACGGCGCATTGATCCTGCGGCGGGCGGGGCGAGATAATAAGCACGCATATATAATGCCGGCTTATGGAATGCCGGCGCATCGATCCTCGGGACCACCGCCATGCCCTCCGGGCCCTACCAGCAGACCCTCGGCTTCATCCTCAACGACACCGCGCGCCTCCTGCGCAAGCGCTTCGAACAGCGGGCCCGCCATCTCGGGCTGACGCGCGCGCAATGGCAGGCGCTCGCCTATCTCGCGCGCAACGAGGGCATCCAGCAGAGCGCGCTCGCCGAAATTCTCGAACTGGAGCCGATCACGCTCGGACGCATCCTCGACCGTCTCGAGGCCGCGGAACTGGTCGAGCGCCGCCGCCACGCCGCCGACCGGCGCGTCTGGCTGCTGCATCTCAAGCCAAAGGCGCACGCGCTGATGGCCGACATGTTCGACATCGGCGATGCGACGCGGGCCGAAGCGCTCGCCGGCGTAAGCGAGGCCGATCGCGCGACGCTTACCCGCATTCTCATCGCGATGAAGGCCAATCTTGCAGACGCCTGCGGCCGGCCGGTCGAAGACGCCCTGCCGGCGCGGAGAGCGAGCCATGGCTGAACCCGCCCGCCGCCTCGAAGGCGAGACAGCGCGTCCCTCGCTCCAGCCCGTGACGTCGGAGGCGCCGCGGCAGGAGGCGCGCGCCGAACATCACGTCGCCCCGCCGATCAGAAAGCCGCGCAATCTGCGCCGACCCCTCCTCCTCGCGGGTCCGCTCGTCGCGCTGGCGCTCGCGCTCTGGGGCTATCTCTCCGGCGGTCGCTTCGCGACGACCGACGACGCCTACGTGAAAGCCGACATCGTCAATGTCGCAAACGACATTGGCGGCATCGTCGCCGAGGTCGACGTGAAGGAAGGTCAGGCCGTCAGGAAGGGCGACCTGCTGTTCCACCTCGACGACGAGCCCTATCGCATCGCGCGCGAAGGCGCCGAGGCGCAGCTCGGCATCGTCGTCAACCAGCTCATGGCCGCCAAGGCCAATTATGCGCAGGCCAAGGCGCAGGTCGACCAGGCGAAGGCCGATCTCGATTTCTTCGCCAAGACCAAGTCGCGCCAGACCGACCTGCTCTCCCGCAAGGTGGCGACGCAGGCGACCGCCGATCAGGCGCAGCGCGACTATCTCGCCTCGCAGTCGCGCGTGGTCAGCGCGCAGCGTCAGGTCGACTCGGCGCTGGCGCAGCTTTCCGGCAAGCCTGACCAGCCTGTCGAGCAATATGCGCAATACCTGCAGGCCAAGGCTGCGCTCGACCGGGCCGACCGCGATCTTCGCCGCACGCGCGTGGTCGCGCCGGTCGACGGCATGGCGACAAACGTCGCGCAGCTTCAACCCGGCAACTACCTGGCCGCCGCGCAAACTGCGATGAACGTCGTCTCGCGCCAGAACATGTGGGTCGACGCCAATCTCAAGGAGACCGACCTCGCGCATGTGAAGATCGGCGATCCCGCGACCATTTCCGTCGACGCCTATGGCGGGCGTGTGTGGAAGGCGCGTGTCGCCGCGATCGCGCCTGCGACAGGGTCGGAATTTTCCGTACTGCCCGCGCAGAACGCGTCCGGCAACTGGGTGAAGGTCGTGCAGCGCCTCACCGTGCGCCTCGCCGTCGAGCCGGAACAGGACGCGCCGCCGTTACGCGCCGGTATGAGCGTGACGGCTTCCGTCGACACCGGCGTCAAGCGTTCGCTTGGCGCCCTGCCGCGCGACCTGATGTACATGCTGGGCCTGTAGCCATGTCGGGCGTAGATCCGCAGGTTCCCAATCGCGGATTGCTCACCGTCTGCGTGATGGCCGCCACCATCATGCAGGCGCTCGACACGACGATCGCCAACGTCGCGCTGCCTTACATGCAGGGATCGCTTTCGGCGACGCAGGACCAGATCACCTGGGTGCTCACCTCCTACATCGTCTCGGCCGCCATCTTCATGCCGACGACGGGCTTTCTCACCGCGCGCTTCGGCCGCAAGAAACTGCTGATCGTGGCCGTGGCGGGCTTCACGATTGCGTCGGGCCTCTGCGGCGCGGCGCAGACGCTGGGCCAGATGGTGATCTTCCGTCTGCTACAGGGCGTGTTCGGCGCGGCGCTCGTGCCGATGTCGCAGGCCATTCTTCTGGATTCGTATCCGCGTGAGAAACACGGGTCGGCCATGGCCATCTGGGGCGTGGGCGTGATGGTCGGCCCCATCCTCGGGCCCATGCTCGGCGGCTGGCTGACCGAATATTACAACTGGCGCTGGGTCTTCTACATCAACGTGCCGATCGGCGTCGCCGTGGTCTTCGGCCTTCTCGCCGTGCTGACCGAAAGCAAGACGCAGCAGATGCGCTTCGACTGGTTCGGTTTCGCGACGCTCAGCCTCGCCGTCGGCGCATTGCAGATGATGCTGGACCGCGGCCAGCTCGTCGACTGGTTCGCGTCCACCGAGATCGTCGTCGAAGCCACGCTCGCCGCTCTGGCGCTTTACCTCTTCCTCGTCCATATGGCGACGGCGGAGCGATCGTTCATCGATCCGCATCTCTTCGCCGATCGCAATTTCCGCGTCGGCATCATGCTGATCTTCGTCGTCGGCGTCATCCTGCTCGCAAGCGTCGCGCTGCTCACGCCCTATCTGCAGACGCTGATGGGCTATCCCGTGCTGACGGCCGGCCTCATCCTCGGGCCGCGCGGAATCGGCACGATGGTCGCGATGATGATCGTCGGGCGGCTCATCAATCGCGTCGACCCGCGCGTCTTTCTGCTGATCGGGCTGGGCATGTCGTCGTTCTCGCTTTACGAGATGACCGGCTTCACGCCCGACGTGTCGTCGCGCACGCTCCTGTGGAACGGCATCGTCCAGGGCTGCGGCCTCGGCTTTCTGTTCACGCCGCTTTCCACCGTCACTTTCGCCACCCTGCCGGCGCATCTGCGCACGCAGGCGACGGCATTGTTCAGTCTCCTGCGCAATCTCGGCTCCTCGGTCGGCGTGTCGGTCGTCATGTTCATGCTGGCGCGCAACACGCAGGCGCTGCATGCGCAGCTCGCGCAATACGCCAATCCGCTCAATTCCGCCCTGCAGGCGCCGGGCGTTGCACACATCTGGAACCTGAAGACGCTGGCCGGCCGCGCCGCGCTCAACATGGAAATCACCAGGCAGGCGGAAATCATCGCCTACATGAACGACTACAAGGTGCTCGCCATTCTCGCGCTCGCCGCCGCGCCGCTGGTGCTGCTGCTCGGCCGCCCGCACGACCGCATGGTCGCTCCCGCGCACGCGGCGATGGAATAGCTATTTCTTCGGCCGGAACGCCTGGATGTGTTTCGGGTCGGTGTCGATCCAGGCTGCGCCCATCAGCTCCAGGCAATAGGGCACGGCCGCCATGATCGAATCGAGGCACAGATCGATCGAGCGCGGCGAGCCGGGCAGGTTGACGACAAGGCACTTGCCGCGCTGCGCCGCAAGTTGCCGCGACAGGATCGCGGTCGGCGTCTGCGCCAGCGAAGCCTGCCGCATCTTCTCGCCAAAACCCGGAAACTCGCGCGGGGCGGCGGCGAGCGTCGCCTCGGGCGTGAGGTCGCGCGCCGACGGGCCGGTGCCGCCGGTCGTCAGCACGAGATCGCAGCCGGCGTTATCGACGAGATCGACGATCGTGTCGCGCACGCTCTCGAAGCCGTCGGGAATGACGCGCCGTTCGATGCGGAACGGCGTTGTCAGCACGCGCTTGAAGTATGCCTCGATCGCCGGCCCCGAAATATCCTCGTAGACGCCGGCGCTCGCGCGGTCGGAGGCGGTGACGACGCCGATGATGGCGGGACGGGTCGCCGCGCTCACTGTTCCACGTAGAGCTTGCCGCCCTTCTCCATGAACTCCGCGCTCTTGGCCGCCATGCCCTCGGCGGCTTCGATCTGCTCCTGTGTCAGCCCGAGCGCGCGCTTCTCGTTCTCGCCCATCGCCTGCACCTCGGCGCGCAGGTCCTGCGTGATCTTCATCGAGCAGAACTTCGGCCCGCACATCGAGCAGAAATGCGCGACCTTGTGCACGTCCTTCGGCAACGTCTCGTCGTGGAAGGCGCGCGCCGTGTCGGGATCGAGGCCGAGGTTGAACTGGTCCTCCCACCGGAAGTCGAAGCGCGCGCGCGAAATCGCGTCGTCGCGCAGATGCGCGGCCGGATGGCCCTTGGCGAGATCGGCGGCATGGGCGGCGATGCGATAGGTGATGACGCCGGTCTTCACGTCGTCGCGATTGGGAAGGCCCAGATGCTCCTTCGGCGTGACGTAGCAGAGCATGGCCGTGCCGAACCAGCCGATCATCGCCGCGCCGATGCCCGAAGTGATGTGGTCGTAGCCCGGCGCAATGTCTGTCGTCAGCGGTCCGAGTGTATAGAACGGCGCCTCGCCGCATTCGCGAAGCTGCTTGTCCATGTTCACCTTGATCTTGTGCATGGCCACGTGGCCCGGCCCTTCGATCATCGTCTGGCAGCCCTTGTCCCAGGCGACCTTGGTAAGTTCGCCGAGAAGTCTCGAGCTCCGCGAATTGCGCGCGGTCGTTGGCGTCGGCGCCCGAGCCCGGGCGCAGCCCGTCGCCGAGCGAGAAAGACACGTCGTACTTGCGCATGATGTCGCAGATGTCGCCGAAGCGCTCGTAGAGGAAGCTCTCCTTGTGATGCGACAGGCACCAGCGCGCCATGATCGAGCCGCCGCGCGACACGATGCCGGTGACGCGGTTGGCGGTCAGCGGCACGTAGGCGAGGCGCACGCCGGCATGGATGGTGAAATAATCGACGCCCTGCTCGGCCTGCTCGATCAGCGTGTCCTTGAAGACCTCCCAGTCGAGCTTGGTCGCGTCCCCGTTGACCTTTTCCAGCGCCTGATAGATCGGCACCGTGCCGATCGGCACGGGCGAATTGCGCAGGATCCAGTCGCGGATGTTGTGGATGTTGCGGCCGGTGGACAGGTCCATCACCGTGTCCGCGCCCCAGCGGATCGACCACACCATCTTCTCGACTTCTTCCGCCACCGACGAGGTGACGGCGGAATTGCCGATATTGGCGTTGACCTTCACCAGGAAGTTGCGGCCGATGATCTGCGGCTCGAGCTCGGGATGGTTGATGTTGGAAGGAATGATCGCGCGTCCCCGCGCGATTTCCGAACGCACGAATTCGGGCGTCACGAACTCGGGGATTTCGGCGCCGAAGCTCTCGCCGTCGGCCACGGTCGCTGCGGCGTTCTCGAGCGCCCTTTCGCGCCCGAGGTTCTCGCGATGCGCCACATAGATCATCTCCTCGGTGATGATTCCGGCGCGCGCGAATTCGAGCTGCGTGACCGGGCCGGCGCCCACGCCACGACGCGGAAGGCGATTGGCCGGGCACGGCGGCACGAGGCCGTCGGCGGAAACGTTGCCGTTGTCCTCGGGCTTGATCGCGCGGCCTTCGTAGGTTTCGAGATTGGGGCGGCTCGCCAGCCATGCGCGCGCCGGCGGCAGGCCGGCGGAGAGGTCAGGCGTGAAGGACGAATCGGTGTAGGGGCCGGACGGATCGTAGACCCGCAGCGGCGGCTCGCCGCTTTCCTTCGACAGGGCGATCTCGCGGAACGGCACGCGGATGGCGGGATGGCCGGCCGGCGTCGCATAGACCTTGCGCGAGCCCTGGATGGGACCGGTGGTGACTGTCTCCGGGCGCAACGGACGCTTGGCGTGCACGTTCATCGGCTTTTCCTCCACACGAGGGCATGTCGATAGCGGGGAAGAGAAGCGGGAATTTCCCGACCGGCCTTCCCTGCGCCGGCATTACCCGGATCAGGTTCTATGGGTCTCATCTCAGCCGCCGCAAACCC
This sequence comes from Rhodoblastus sp., assembly GCA_046349085.1. Taxonomy (GTDB): domain Bacteria; phylum Pseudomonadota; class Alphaproteobacteria; order Rhizobiales; family Beijerinckiaceae; genus JAJXWB01. The sequence continues at coordinate 161,191 of JAXMDA010000008.1, read as the reverse complement.
GGCAGCACCCCATGGCGTTGGATGGAAACATAGACTTGCCAAGGGTCCGCTTCAAGCGTAGCCCCGGCGCGACGCCAAGGCCCTGTCCATGCACGATCACAAGCACGACCACGACCACGATCATGACCGTGATCACAACCATTCGGGACATGCGCACGGCCACGGCCATTCCCACGCCCCCGCCGATTTCGGGCGCGCCTTCCTGATCGGCATCGCCCTCAACACCGGGTTCGTGGGCATCGAGGCGCTCTATGGCTATCTCGCAAACTCGATGGCCCTGCTTGCGGACGCCGGGCACAATCTCAGCGATGTGCTTGGCCTCGCCGTCGCCTGGCTCGCCCACAACCTCAGCCAGCGGCCGCCGAGCGCCCGGTTCACCTATGGCCTGCGCGGTTCGTCCATTCTGGCGGCGCTGTTCAACGCGGTCCTGCTGCTGCTGACCGTCGGCGGCCTGAGCTGGGAGGCGATCCAGCGCCTGTCGAACCCGGAGCCCGTGGCGTCGGGAACCATGATGGCGGTGGCCGCCATCGGCATTCTCGTCAACGCCGGCACGGCCATTCTCTTTGCCGGAGGCAGCAAGAGCGACCTCAACATCCGCGGCGCCTATCTGCACATGGCCGCCGACGCCGGCGTGTCCCTCGGCGTCGTGCTGGCGGCGCTGGTCATCAGGCTCACGGGATGGCTGTGGCTCGATCCGGTCGCGAGCCTCGCCATCAATGCCGTCATCGTCTGGGGCACATGGGGCCTGCTGCGCGACGGCGCGCGCATGTCGCTCGCCGCCGTGCCGCCGCAGATCGACCCCACAGCCGTGCGCGCCTTTCTAGGCGCCCGCCCCGGCGTCGCCAGCCTGCACGATCTGCACATCTGGCCGATGAGCACGACGGAAGTCGCGCTGACCTGCCATCTCGTGACGCCGGGCGGCCACCCCGGCGACGCCTTCCTGCACGAGACCGCAATCGAGTTGAAACGGCGGTTCGGCGTGCATCATCCCACGCTGCAGATCGAAACCGATCCGGCGGTTGCGTGCGCGCTCGCGCCCGAGACCGTGGTGTGACTGGCGATCGCCTGACGAAAGGGGCTTTTCCCGAAAGCCATATGATGTTTATGTCGGACAATTCGAAATTCGGGAGGAACGGATGACGGCGACCCCATTCAATGCTTCGCGTCCCAAGACCAGTTTGCACGAGATCGAGGCAAGCGTCGGCAAGGAGGTCGGGGTCAGCAGGTGGATCGTCATCGACCAGGCGCGCATCGACGCCTTCGGCAAGCTGACCGAGGATCTCTATTTCATCCACATGGACCCCGAGCGCGCGAAAAAGGAGACGCCGTTCGGCGGCGCGATCGCGCACGGCTTCCTCACGCTCTCCATGCTCTCGGCCATGGCCTATGACGCGCTGCCGGAGGTCGAGGGCCGCACGATGGGCATGAACTACGGCTTCGACAAGATCAGGTTTTTGTCGCCCGTGCCGGCCGGCTCGAAGGTGCGCGGGCATTTCGTGATTTCGCAGGTCGAGAAGAAATCGCCGCAGCAGGTCGTCGTCCGCTACGCCGTTTCGGTCGAAATCGAGGGCAAGCCGAAGCCGGCGCTGGCGGCCGAATGGCTGACGGTGGCGTTCTTCGGGTGACAAATCTCCTCATCCCGAGGAGCAATGCGCAGCATTGCGTCTCGAAGGATGGCCGTATCCAACATCCTTCGAGACGGCGTCTACGACGCCTCCTCAGGATAAGGTAAGTTGATGCAATAAGGGCTCGAGGACCCACTGAAATGACCATCTCATTCAAGGATCGCGTCGCCATCGTGACCGGCGCCGGCAACGGACTCGGACGCGCGCATGCGCTGGCGCTCGCCGCCCGCGGCGCGAAAGTGGTCGTCAACGATTTCGGCGGCGCGCGCGACGGTTCGGGCGGCTCATCGGAAGCCGCCGACAAGGTCGTGGCGGAGATCAAGGCGGCCGGCGGCGAGGCGATGGCCGCGCCCTGCAGCGTCACCGACGAGAAGGGCGTCGCCGACATGGTGCGCGCGGCCATGGAGAAATGGGGCCGCATCGACATTCTCATCAACAACGCCGGCATCCTGCGCGACAAGACCTTCTCCAAGATGGAGATTTCCGATTTCCGCATGGTGCTGGACGTGCATCTGGTGGGCTCGACCATCTGCACGAAAGCCGTGTGGGACATCATGCGCGCGCAGAACTACGGCCGCATCGTGCTGACCGCATCGTCCTCGGGCATCTACGGCAATTTCGGCCAAGCCAATTACGGCGCGGCCAAGATGGCCATGGTCGGGCTGATGAACGTGCTCTGCCAGGAAGGCGCCAAGAACAACATCCGCGTCAACACGCTGGCGCCGACGGCGGCGACCCGCATGACCGAGGAGCTTCTGCCCAAGCAGGCGCTCGACCTCATGCGCCCCGACCTCATCACGCCCGGCGTGCTCTATCTCGTCAGCGACGACGCCCCGACGCGCTACATTCTCGGCGCCGGCGCCGGCGCGTTTGCGCGCACGATCATCTACGAGACCGACGGGCTCTACATCGACGATCCGACGCCGGAAAAGGTCGCGGCGCATATCGCCGAGATCGGCGACCCGGCGAAGCAGGAAGCGTTGCAGAACGCCTTCCAGCAGACCAACAAATTCGTCGGCAAGGCCGCCGCCGCGAAGGGCGTGGCGCTGTCGAAGCCCTGATCGCCGTCATTGCGAGCGAAGCGAAGCAATCCATCCACCGGGACCTGATCCAGATTGGAGGATGGATCGCCGCGTCGCTTCGCGCAGGCGAAATCGCCGAGAGGCGATTTCTGCCGGCCTCGCGATGACGGTTTGAGGAGTTGAAAAATTGTCCCTCGACGTCAAAACCCTCGATGAAACCCGCCTCGCCTCGTGGCTCGAGAAGAACCTCGACGGCTTCAAGGGCCCGCTGAAGGCGACGAAGTTCGGCGACGGCCAGTCGAACCCGACCTTCCTGATCGAGGCCGCCAGCGGCGCCTATGTGCTGCGCCGCAAGCCGCCGGGCGTGCTGCTGAAATCCGCGCATGCGGTCGACCGCGAGTTTCGCGTGCAGAAGGCGCTCGCCGGGTCGGGCGTGCCGGTCGCGAAAATGTTCCTGCTCTGCGAGGACGACAGCGTCATCGGCACGGCCTTCTACGTCATGGAGCGCATCGCCGGCCGCATCTTCTGGAAGCCGGACCTGCCGGAGGTCTCGCGCGAGGATCGCGCGAAAATCTACGACGAGATGAACCGCGCCCTGGCGGCGCTGACGACCCTCGATCCGCAGAAAATCGGCCTCTCCGACTTCGGCCGCCCCGGCTCCTATTTCGAGCGGCAGTTCAAGCGCTGGACCGACCAGTACCGTGCTTCGGAAACCGAAACCGTCAAGCCGATGGACGATCTCATCGCCTGGCTTTCCGGCCATGTGCCGCCCGACGACGGCCGCGTGTCGATCGTCCACGGCGACTACCGGCTGGACAACATGATCTTCCATCCGACCGAGCCGCGCCTGCTCGCCGTGCTCGACTGGGAATTGTCGACGCTCGGCCATCCCTTTGCGGATATTTCCTATCAGTGCATGCAGTGGCGCACGGATTCGAAGAGCATCTTCTCCGGCCTCGGCGGGCTCGACCGCAGGGCGATCGGCGTGCCGACGGAGGAGGAATATGTCGAAGCCTTCTGCAAGCGCGCGGGGCTTTCCGGCATCCCGAACTGGGATTTCTACATTGCTTTCAATTTCTTCCGCCTCGCCGCCATCATCCAGGGCGTGATGAAACGCGCGCTCGACGGCAATGGCTCCAATCCCGAGCGCGGGCTCGCGATGGGCGCGATGGTGCCCGTGCTGGCGCAAGCGGGGCTGGAGACGGCCGGACGGGCGTAGCTCCCGGGCCGGCGGCCGACACGACATTGGTCCACATGTGACCTTGTTTTCGCCGGCCATCGGCCTATGTTGCACCGCGTAATATCTGGCGCGGCGGCGTATGATCGCCTGCGTTGCACCGAGCATCACGGTCGCACCGGCCGCGCTCCCCTCATTCAGGCGAACGTCCGACGCATGAAGCGCGCAATCATTCTCGTTTTGGCCCTGATCATCCTGCTCGGCGCGGCCGGGGGGCTTGGCTATTTCCAGATGATCGTGAAGCCGGCCATGATCAAAGGCTTCATCCAGCAGGCGGGCCAGCCGACCAATTCGGTCGCCGCAACGCAGGCCAGGACCGAGACGTGGACGCCGACGCTGACCGCCATCGGATCGCTGCGCGCGACCCAGGGCGTCGAGATCGCCCCGCAGATCGGCGGCGTCGTGCGCGCCATTCGCTTCGAATCCTCGCAGGACATCAAGAAGGGGGCGCTGCTCGTCGAAATCGACGATTCGACCGAGCAGGCCGACCTCAAGGCCAATCAGGCGGCGCTGCAGAACGCGCAGACGACGCTCGACCGCCAGTCCAAGCTCGTCTCCGGCGGCAACACCACCCAGGCGAACGCCGATCAGGCCCTCGCCGCGCGCGATCAGGCGGCGGCCGCCGTCGAGCGCACCAAGGCCATCATTGCGCAGAAGCGGATCGTCGCGCCCTTCGACGGCCGGCTGGGCATCCGCCGCATCGACATCGGCCAGTATGTCTCTCCGGGGGCGCCGCTCGTGACGTTGCAGCAGCTCGATCCGATCTACGTCGACTTCCAGGCGCCCGAGCAATATTTCGCGCAGCTTGGCGTCGGCCAGACGATCACGCTGACGGTCGACGCGTTTCCCGGCCGCACGTTCAACGGCAAGATCAAGTTCCTCGACGCCCGCATTTCGATCGACACCCGAAATTTCCTCGTGCGCGGCGAGATCGAGAACAACGACAAGAAGCTGCTGCCCGGCATGTTCGCCAATGTCGTCGTCATGGCCGGCGCCGCGCGTCAGGTCGTCACGCTGCCGCGCACCTCGGTCGTCTATTCGCTCTATGGAGACAGCGTCTACGTGCTGAAACCGGCAGCCAAACCGGGCGAGGCGCAGGCGGCGCAGCCGCAGCAAGCAGCCCAGGGCGATGCGTCGCTCTACGAGGTGGAGCGGCGCTTCGTGCGCATCGGCGAGACGCAGGGCGATCGCGTCGAAATCGTCGACGGCGTCAAGACCGGCGAGACGGTGGTCAGCGAGGGGCAGATCAAGCTGTTCCCGGGCATGCGCGTGCGCATCGATCCGAAGGCGGGCCTTGCTCCCATGAATCCCATGCCGAAGCTGTGAGGGCGCGCGCGTGGGCTCGTTCACCGACATCTTCATCCGCCGGCCCGTCCTGGCGACCGTCGTCAGCCTGCTGATCCTGCTCGTCGGCGCGCAGGCCGGCTTCAAGCTGCAGATCCGGCAATATCCGGAGCTGTCGCAGACGACGATCACCATCACCACGACCTATCCCGGCGCAAACGCCGACCTCATCAAGGGCTTCATCACCACGCCGCTCGAACAGGCGGTGGCGAGCACCGAGGGTATCGACACGCTCGTCGCCAACTCGCAGCAGAACGTCTCGACCATCACGCTGAACATGCGGCTGAACGCCAGCCCCGATCGCGCGGTCGCGGACGTGCTGTCGAAGATCCAGCAGGTGAAGACCCAGTTGCCGCGCGACGCGCAGGACCCCGTCGTCGTCAAGCAGACCGGCCAGGGCTATGCGCTGCTCTACATGTCCTTCAATTCGGACGTGCTCACCGGCTCGCAGATCACCGACTATCTGACGCGCGTCGTGCAGCCGAAATTGCAGGTGCTCGACGGCGTCGCCAATGCGCAGATTCTCGGCGGCCAGACCTTCGCCATGCGCATCTGGCTCGATCCGACGAAGATGGCCTCGCGCGGCGTGACGCCGGGCGACGTGCGCCTTGCGCTCGCCGCCAACAATTTCACCGCCGCCGCCGGCCAGATCAAATCCGACTATACGCAGACGTCGATCAACGCGCTGACCTCGCTCGACAGCGCCAAGGCCTTCGCGCAGCTCGTGGTCGTCGCGCGCGGCGACGCGCTGGTGCGCCTCGGCGATATCGCGCGCGTCGAACTCGGCCCCGAAAGCGCCGAGTCGTCCTCCGTGTTCGATGGCCTGAAGGCGGTGTTCATCGGCATCTACGCGACGCCCACCGCCAACCCGCTGACCGTCATCGACGAGGTGCGCAAGGCCTTCCCGAGCGTGCAGTCGCAATTGCCCCCGGGCATTCACGCCTCCATCGCCTATGATGCGACCGAATTCATCCGCGCCTCGATCTGGGAAGTCGCCAAGACGCTCGGCGAGGCGGCGATCATCGTCATCATCGTCATCTTCCTGTTCCTCGGCAACTTCCGCTCCACGATCATCCCGATCGTCACCATTCCGCTGTCGCTGATCGGCGTGATGATCTTCCTGCTGGCGATGGGCTATTCGATCAACCTGCTCACCCTGCTCGCCTTCGTGCTGGCCATCGGCCTCGTCGTCGACGACGCCATCGTCGTGGTGGAGAACATCTGGCGTCACATCGAGGACGGCATGACGCCGCGCGAGGCGGCGCTTGTCGGCGCGCGCGAGATCGCCGGGCCGGTCATTTCCATGACGATCACGCTCGCCGCGGTCTATGCGCCCATCGGCTTCGTGTCGGGCCTGACCGGCGCGCTGTTCCGCGAATTCGCCTTCACGCTGGCGGGCTCCGTCATCGTTTCCGGCGTCGTCGCGCTGACCCTCTCGCCGATGATGTGCTCGAAGCTGCTGAAAGCCCATGCGCCCGGCGAGAGCGGCGGCTTTTCCGCCTGGCTCGACCGCCGCTTCGAGGCCCTGCGCAACCGCTACGAACGCCGGCTGCACAAGACGCTGAATTTCCGCGCGCTGACGGTGACGATCCTCGTCGGCGTCCTCGCCATCACCGCCGTGATGTTCGTCACGACGCCGCGCGAACTCGCTCCGGAAGAGGATCAGGGCATCCTGCTGTCGATGATCAAGACGCCGCAATCCGGCAATCTCGACTACACGGAAGCGGCCACGCAGAAACTCTGGCAGATCGTCGAGACGATCCCGGAAAAGGCGCACCTGTTCGTCATCAACGGCTTCCAGGGCGTCCACGCCTCCTTCGCCGGCATCCTGCTCAAGCCCTGGGACCAGCGCAGCCGCACGCAGAAGCAGATCCAGCAGAACGAATTGCAGGCCAAGCTCGCGACGATTCCCAGCGCCTCCGTCTTCGCCTTCTCGCCGCCGCCGCTGCCGGGGTCGACGGGCGGCCCGCCGATGCAATTCGTCATCCGCACGACCGGCGACTACCAGCGCCTCGCCCAGGTCGCCGCCGACATGCAAAAGGCGGCGACCGAAAGCGGCATGTTCATCTTCACCGATATCGACCTGAAGTTCGACACGCCGCAGATCGAGTTCAAGATCGACGCCGCCAAGGCGAACCGTCTCGGCTGGTCGATGCAGGAGATCGGCGGCGCGCTCGCCACCATGCTCGGCGGCAATTACGTCAACCGCTTCAACCTCTACGGCCGCTCCTACCAGGTGATCCCGCAGGCGCCGCGCGACTTCCGCGATGCGCAGGACTGGCTGACGCGCTACCAGCTGCGCACCTCGTCGGGCGAACTCGCCCCGCTCTCCACGGTGGCGACCATCCAGCGCACGGTGCAGCCGAACGCGCTCACCGAATTCCAGCAGCTCTCCTCCGCGACGATTTCCGGCGTGCCCTATCCCGGCCGCACGCTCGGCGAAGCCATCGACTTCCTCACCGCCAAGTCGAAGGAAATCTTCCCCGAGGGCTATACCTACGACTTCCAGGGCGACGCGCGGCAATACGTGCAGGAGTCGAACGCGCTCACCATCACCTTCATCTTCGCGCTGATCGTCATCTTCCTTGTGCTCGCCGCGCAATTCGAGAGCTTCCGCGATCCGCTCATCATCCTGATCGCGCTGCCGACCTCGATGTTCGGCGCGCTCCTGCCGCTCAACCTGCTGAGCGTGATGGGCATGGCGAGCCTCAACATCTATTCGCAGATCGGCCTCGTCACGCTCATCGGCCTCATTTCCAAGCACGGCATCCTGATGACGGAATTCGCCAACCGTATGCAGGAGGAGCAGCACATGAGCCGCCGCGAGGCGATCGAACACGCCGCGGGCGTGCGCCTGCGCCCGATCCTGATGACGACGGCCGCCATGGTCGTCGGCGTCGTGCCGCTGGTCATGGCCTCGGGCGCCGGCGCGCAGAGCCGCATCGCCATCGGCATCGTCATTGCGGCGGGCATGAGCATCGGCACGCTGTTCACGCTGTTCGTGACGCCCGCGATCTACACGTTCGTCGCCCGCGACCATTCGCACGACCGCGAGCGGCTGGGCCTCGAGCCGGCCGAAGCGGCGCCCTTGGCGCACAGCGCCGCGGAGTGATAGAGAGCGCGTCGCTCCCTGAGGCCCCCTCCCCAACCCTCCCCCGCGCGCGGGAGAGGGAGCAGGTTCGCGGCCTCACAAGGATTCGAGATCCATGAATGCTGGCCATCCCCTCTCCCGCGAAGCGGGGGAGGGAAAGGGAGGGGGCCGGGCTGCCGCAGGAATCTAGACGTTTGAACGCCCCGCTCGCCAAAGCCGACCCGGTCTCCCGCCGCCGCACCTTCGCGATCATCTCGCACCCGGACGCCGGCAAGACCACGCTCACCGAAAAGCTGCTGCTGTTCGGCGGCGCGATCCAGCTCGCCGGCGAGGTGCGCGCCAAGCAGAACCGCCGCCAGACCCGCTCCGACTGGATGGGCATCGAGCGCGAGCGCGGCATTTCGGTCGTGACCTCGGTCATGACCTTCGAATACGGCGACTGCGTCTTCAACCTGCTCGACACGCCCGGCCACGAGGACTTCTCGGAAGACACCTACCGCACGCTCACCGCCGTCGATTCCGCCGTCATGGTCATCGACGCCGCCAAGGGCATCGAAGCGCGCACGCGAAAACTGTTCGAGGTCTGCCGGCTGCGCGACATTCCCATCGTCACCTTCGTCAACAAGCTCGACCGCGAGGCGCGCGATCCCTTCGAGACGCTGGACGAGATCGAGAAGACGCTGGCGCTCGACACGACGCCGATGACCTGGCCGATCGGCTCGGGCCGCGCCTTCTGCGGCACCTACGACCTGCGCCACGACGTCGTGCGCAAACTGGACGCGGAAGCCGACGCCGCGCCGATGAAGGTCTCCGGCCCCGACGATCCGCAGATCGCCGCGCTCGCCGGCGAAGCGCTCGCCGAACATACGGCCGGCGAGATCGAACTCGCGCGAGGGGCCTCCAAGCCGTTCGACAAGCAGGCCTTTCTGGAAGGCCATCTGACGCCGGTGTTCTTCGGCTCGGCGCTGCGCAATTTCGGCGTGCGCGACCTCATCGACGCCATGGCCGAACTCGCGCCGCCGCCGCGCGGGCTCGATACGGCGAGCCGCCATGTCGATCCCCGCGAAAACAAGATGACCGGCTTCGTGTTCAAGATCCAGGCGAACATGGACCCCAACCACCGCGACCGCATCGCCTTCCTGCGCGTCACCTCGGGCAAGCTTTCGCGCGGCATGAAGGCCAGGCTCATCCGCACCGGCAAGAACATGGCGCTGAACGCGCCGCAATTCTTCTTCGCGCAGGACCGCACCATCGCGGATGAAGCCTATGCCGGGGACGTCGTCGGCATTCCCAACCACGGCGTGCTGCGCATCGGCGACACGCTGACCGAGGGCGAGGAGCTGATCTTCCGCGGCGTGCCGAGCTTCGCGCCGGAAATCCTGCGCCGCGTGCGCATCGGCGACGCGATGAAGGCGAAGAAGCTGAAGGAAGCGCTGCAGCAGATGGCGGAAGAAGGCGTCGTGCAGGTGTTCACGCCGGCCGACGGCTCGGGGGCGATGGTCGGCGTGGTCGGCGCCCTGCAGCTCGACGTGCTGGCAGAGCGCCTGAAGGCCGAATACGGGCTGGACGTGACATTCGAGCAGAGCCGCTTCGAGATTTGCCGCTGGGTATCGGCCAGGGAAAAAGGCGAACTGGAGAAGTTCCTGCGCGCCTATCCGGCCTCCATCGCCGACGATCTCGACGGCGCCCCGGTCTTCATGGCGACCTCCGCCTTCAACCTGCGCTACGAGGAGGAGCGCTGGCCCGACGTTGTTTTTTCCGATGTTAAGGATTATCAGGCTTCCAACCCGAAATAAGGCCGCAGGCGGGCGGCCGGGGGCGCTTGCGCCCTGATTTCAGACGGGCGGGAAATCCTTGATGACCAAGATTCTTCCGGTGATTATGTGCGGCGGCGCAGGCACGCGCGTGTGGCCCGAGTCCCGCGATTCGCTTCCGAAACAGTTCATTCCCCTCGTCTCCGAGCGCTCGACCTTCCAGATGCTGGTCGACATGCTCAAGGACCCGCTGTTCGAGAAGCCGATCGTCCTCACCAACGTCGACTATCGCTTCCTCGTGCTCGACCAGCTCTCCGCCGTCGACGCGCAGGCAGACATCGTGCTCGAGCCGATGCGCCGCGATTCCGGCCCGGCCGTGGCGGTCGCCGCCGAAATGGCCGCGCGCCGCAACCCGGACGCGATCGTCGTCGTCTTCGCCGCCGACCATGTCGTGCAGGACCGCCCGAAGCTGATCCAGCACTGCCGGGAAGCCGCCGAAGCGGCCGCCGCGGGCTCGATCGTCACGCTCGGCATCCGCCCGACGGGGCCGGCGACCGGCTACGGCTATATTCGCGCCGGAGCGCCCCTGAAGGAGGGCTCGCCCGTCCGCAAGGTCGAGGCGTTCGTGGAGAAGCCCGATCTTGTCACCGCGCAGAAATACGTCGCCGAAGGCTATTTCTGGAACTGCGGCTATTTCGTCTTCCGCGCCGACGTCATGCAGGGCGAGCTCGAGAAGTTCGAGCCGGCGATGCGCGAGGCCGCGCAGGCGGCGGTCGAAGGCGCGAAACCCGACCTCAAGTTCATCGTGCTCGACGCCGAGTCTTTCGCGCGCGCCCCCAAGAAGTCGATCGACTACGCCGTCATCGAGCGCTCCGACCGGCTCGCGCTGGTGCCCGCGGACATCGGCTGGTCGGACGTCGGCACCTGGGAAGCGGTGTGGGAGCTCAGCGACCGCGACGCCGACGGCAACAGCGTGCGCGGGCATGGCGTCGTGCTTGGCGGCCGCAACGTCCATATCCGGTCGGACGAGCACCTGACCGCGGTCGTCGGCGTCGAGGATGTCGTCGTCGTCACGACCCAGGACGCCGTCCTCGTCCTGCACCGCGCGCATTCCGACAAGGTCAAGGCGCTGGTCGATCACCTCAAGGCGACGAACCGCCGCGAGGTCGCCGAGCACAAGCGCATCTTCCGCCCCTGGGGCTATTACCAGTCGATCGACGCGGGCGCGCGCCATCAGGTCAAGCGCATCGTCGTCAAGCCCGGCGACCGCCTGTCGCTGCAGAAGCACTTCCACCGCGCCGAGCACTGGATCGTCGTCAAGGGCACGGCGGAAGTCGACCGCGACGGCGAGCGCCACCTCGTGCACGAGAACGAGTCGATCTATTTGCCGATTGGCTGCATCCACCGCCTCGGCAATCCCGGCAAGATCGACCTCGAGCTGATCGAGGTGCAGACGGGCTCGTATCTGGGCGAGGACGACATCGTCCGCATCGAGGACGTTTATAATCGCGAGTAAAATGGACCGCGAGCCTTCAGGCTGGCATTGCCTGAAGCGAGCCTGAAGGCTCGCCGTCCTTTCAAACCGCGTTCCGGTACGCTTTCTTCGAGAAGATCGTCAGCCAGAGAATGCGCAGGTCGAGCAGCGGCGACCAATTGTCGACGTACCAAAGATCGTGTTCGACACGCTTGCGCATCTTGCCTTCGCCGGCCGTGTCGCCACGCAGGCCGTTGACCTGCGCCCAGCCCGTAATGCCCGGCTTCACATTGTGACGCCGCGCGTAGAAGGCGATCGCCTGCTCGTACATCTGGTCGTGCGCGAGCGCATGCGGGCGCGGGCCGACCAATGACATTTCGCCGGACAGCACATTGAAAAGTTGCGGCAGCTCGTCGATGTTCGTGCGCCGCAACAGGCGCCCGACGCGCGTGACGCGCGGGTCGTTGGCTTTCGCCTGCGGGACGTGGCGCCCGTCGTCCATCGTCCGCATCGAACGGAATTTGAAGATGCGGAACGGCTCCTGGTTGAAGCCGTACCGCCGTTGCAGGAAGAACACCGGCCCCGGGCTGTCGAGCTTGATCGCCAGCGCGACCAGCGCGAACAGCGGCGAGAGAAGGGCGACGGCCGCGGCGGAGACGAGTATGTCGAAGGCGCGTTTCATCGCCACCTCGCCGGTCGACAGCGGCCGCCGCACGAGGTGAAGGCTCGAGACGGCGCCGACGCGCGAGATGCGCGCGTCGACGAAGCGGTCGAGCACGCGCTCCGGTCCGAGATGTATGGACGCCGGCACGCTCATGAACACGTCGACGCAGGCGTCGATCGTATCGCTTTCCGACCACGGCGCGAGAATGAAGACGTCGTCGGGCCGCAGGATGCGCGCGGAGGCGGCGGCGAGCGCAAGATCCTCCTCCAGCGTCTCGCGCCCGCGCAGCACGGCGGCGGCCACGACCTGCATCCCGCTTTCCCAGGGCTGATAACGCATGGCGAAGCCTTCGACGTCGGGTTCGTAGCCGACGAGAAACACGCGCTTCAGCGGAATGCCGCCGGCCGACGCGCTGGCGCGCACGATCCGCACGATGCCGGCGCGCGTCGCGATCAGGCCGCCGAGCCCGAGAAAATAGAAACCGACGATCGTCGCGCGCGAAAAATCGCCCGTCGTCTTGGTGGCGAAACCGAACACGAGCGCGCAGGCGAAGACGAGGTTCCACAGCAGGAACGTGCGCCGGCTGTGGCCGGGCATCTGCAGGTAGTTCGACAGCGCATATTCGTCGCGCATCATGTTGGCGGTCGCGAACATCAACGAGACGAACAGGCCGAGTTGGAGGAAGCTTTCGACCGGGCCTTCGTCGCCATACGCCCTGAAGTGATAGGCCATGCCCGCGACGATAGCGCTGAGAATGATTGCGCCGGTGTCGGCGAGCGCGGCCAGAAGCCCGAAACACGAGCGGAGCATCGCCGAATGCGTGCGCGGCAGCCAGTCCGACCAGTCGAGCCGCAACGGCCCGACGCTCGGCGCGGGCGCAGGCCGAATCCGGGACGAAACCGGTTCGCTTATCTCGTCCCCCCGTCGACGCATGTTACTCAACCCATGCTGAACGCCGCTGTCCCATTATGGGACCGCGTCAACCCGAAGTTCAATTCGTCCGCGACGCTGCAAGAAAGCAGCCAGCAACCCGCGCCGGCAGGTCAGGTTTCGTTAACCATACCGCACTAATCGTTAACCGGATTCATTTCGGACGAAGGCGGACGTGCGCAGGCGCTTCCACGCACTCGCCGGCGCGGCCGGCGCCCTGGCATGCGGACTTGTCGTCGCCGGATGGCGCCTCGTCGCGCCGCCTCCCTATGCCGCAACGGCTCTCGTGCGCGTGGAAACGGACGTCGCCACGCGCGATGCCGACGATCTGTCCGTCCTGCGAGCGCTTGGCGCCAGCGACGCCGTCTTGCGGCGGGCGGCGCTTGCGCCCGAGGCGGCCGCGGCCATCGCGCGCGAGGCGCGCCCCGACCGCTTCGAGTCCTTCCTCGCACTGTTGAGCGCGCGTCCAGACCAGACGGACACGCTCGGCCGCGCTGCAGACCTCCTTGCCGCGCGCGTGTCGGTCGAGCCGGGCGCGTCGTCGCAGAGCGCGCGCATCGTCGTACGCATGGAAGGGGGAGACGCCGCGGTTCTCGCCGCCAACGCCGTCGCCGGAGCGATCGTCGCCGCTCACAACGAGGCCGCCGCGAAGATCGACCGCCGGCTCGACCAGGCGCGTCGCGACAAGCTCGCGCAGGCGGAACGCCGCCGGGACGCAGCCCGGGCAGGACTGGCGTCGCTCCGCGCAATCGACACGACGCCGATCGCCTCCCTCGCGCCGGACGCCAAGGCGGCGCCGGGTCCGGCCGAACGCGCGCTGGCGGACGCACAGCGCGCGGCGCTCGCCGCCGAAACCCGACGCGTCGCCGCCGCTCGCGTTTTCGGCCCCCGTCATCCCGAAATGATCCAGATCGAGACGGATGTGCGCCGGACGACAGCCGCGCTTCAGGCGGCGCGCGCGAAGGTCGCGTCGGCAAGCCGCGCTCCCGCACGGGCGCCGGCGGAGGGCGGTCCCGATCCGCGCCTCGCGGAGCTTGCGCAAGCGCAGGAGGAAGCCGAACGCGCGGAGACGGCCTACGAAAAGGCGGCCGATCGCCTGGCGGCGCCGGGCCGCGCGGCGCGCATTGTCGAACCGGCGCGCGCGCCGGTTCCCGGCGGGCAGGCGCCTGCGGGGCTCCTCATTGGCGCTTCCGTCCTGTTCGGCTTCGTTCTGTTCGGCGCGGCGCCGGGGCTGCGCGCCGGAAGTTCGTCCGGCGCCCCGGTCGGGCCTCCGCACGCGGTCCTGCGGCGGGGAGCGCTCGATCGCGCCGGCGGGCGGCGCATGGTCGAAGGGCTGGAAATTGCTGCGAGCGACGGCGCGCGACGGATTTTCGTTGATGGCGAGAATGCGCGGCTCGTGCGCGAGGGCGCGCGGGCGCTCGGCGCCGCCGCATTGGCGGAAGGCTGGCGGCCGCTGGTGGTCGAGGCGACCAATGGCCGTGGCGGCCGGGACATCGCCGTGACTTTCGACGGCCAGGCCCTTGCGGCCGCGCCCATCGCGACGCATGCGGGCGATCTTCTCATGGCCGTCCCGGCTGGCGGACGACGCGGCTCGGCGCCTGACATCGACATTGCCTTCGACCTCGTCGTCTTCGGCGCCGAGATCGACGCCAGCCGGATCGACGTCGCGGTCTGGATCGGCGCCGCGCCGCCGCCCGGGCGAAGGCGCACGGCCGCAGGCCAGCTCTGGATGGCGACCGCCTGAAACACGCGGCATGACCTTGGTCACGCAATTCTGTGACCCATGGCACTACCCGTCGAAAAACCTGTGGCGTTTCATATGCATCGCAGAGTTCAGCGAAGTGCCGGCCATGAAAATCTCACACGCCTTCGACAAGTTCGAGGCCGCCCTCAAGTCCATGCGAGCGGCCGAAATTGCCGCGCTCGGCGCGCAGCCTTCCGAGGACGGCGCCATGGATCGGGACCTCGCGACCCGCCTGGACAATGTTCGCGCGACCGCGATTCGCCTGTGGGCTCTGCCGGCGCGCGGACCCTCGGACCTTGTTCTCAAGGCGCGCGCGTTGCGCTGGCACTTCCCCGATGGCGTCGAAATCGAGGCGCCCACGACGCTCGGCGCGATACAGCCGCTTTCCGAGGAAGCCCCTTTCGGCGCGCTCGCCGTTCACTACATCGTCAAGGATCTGCTCGCCCTGTCCGAGTGACGGACGACCCTCACCGCGCGAAGAACTGCACAACCGGCGACAGCAGCGGCGACAGCCAGCCCGGCGCCTTGACCGCCAGCTCCGACAACCGCCCGAGATCCTCGTCCGGCAGCGCCCGCGTCAGGCGCGCCAGCGCGAAATAGACGGCGGCGCCGAGCGCAATCGCGCAGGCGATGCCGATCGGACCCGGCGCGACATAGACGACGGCGCGCGCGGCGATGGCGCAACCTGCCGCAGCCCCGATGATGCGCGCCACCGAGCCATAGGGGCTCGCGCAATCCAGCGCGCGATGCAGGTAGACGAAGCTCGCGGCGACGATGGCGAACTGGATGAGCGAGCGCGCCACCACTGCGCCCATCAGGCCATAGTCGGGGATGACGAACATGCCGGCGGCGACGATGGCCGCGGCGCCGGCGACCCCGGTGCGCACGAGAAAATAATTGCGCTCCGTCGCAAACAGCAGCGCCGAGGAAACCGTGGAGACGGCGCCGAAGGCCTGCGCGGCGACGAGCACCGCGGCGGCGCTCGAGGCTTCGGCGAAATCGACGCCGAACAGCGCCGGAACGAGCGCGGGCGCAATCGCCGCCATGCCGAAACAGGCCGGGAAGATCAGGAACGACATGAACCTGACGGCCGACGCGAAGGCGCGCTTGAGCCCCGCCTTGTCGCCGACGGCGAAGAGCTGCGAGAAAAGGGCGAGCAGGCCGCCCGTCATCAGCAGGGGCGCCTGTGTGGCCACCGTGGCAAGCGTATTGGCGGCCGAATAAAGCCCGGCCTCGTGCGCGCCGCGATAGTGGCTGAGAAATGCGAGCTCCGTGCGCGACCAGACGATCGCCGCGATCAACCCGACGCCCCAGCTCGCCAGCGCGAAGCGCCATGCGCGCCGCCGGAGTTCGCGATCGATCCGCGCGCCTAGCCGGATGTGCATCAGCGTGTGGAGCGCAAGAAGCAGGCTGCCGCCGCCATAGCCAACCAGCGCGCCGGTCGGGCCGAAGAAATAACCGCCGACGGCGACGCCGGCGAGCTGCACGACAAAGGAAATCGACGACAGGCGCGCGGCTTCGCCGAACCGCTGCGCGCCGCGCAATTGCGACAGGCCGTAATTGCCGATCGCCTGCAGGACGAACAGGACGGCGAGGGCGAGCCACACGCTGTCCGTCATATCGTCGAACGGCAGCGCCGGCAGATGCGCTTCGATGGTCGTCGCGAACCGCCAGATCAATGCAAGCGTGATCGCGCCAAGAGCAGTCGTCGCCAGAATCGCCGGAAAGAAGGCGCGCGCGAAACTGCCGGCGTCCTCGTGCAGCGACCGCGCCTCGAGATCGGGAACGAAGCGCGCGACGGTGATCGGCAGGCCGAGATCGCAGAAAGTGACGAGCGTGCCGACGATCCAGATGCCGAGCGCGACATTGCCGGCGCCGCCCGGTCCCAGCATCCGCGCGACCACGACGACGCTGAGCAGGCCGCCAAGGGCCGTCGAGGCGCCAGCGATGCTCGAATTCAGCGTGTTTCGCGCAAAGCGCGGAAGTGCCATTGTTGACGAACCGTTAAGACTGCAACGCGCCAAACCGGCCGGAATCTGGCGTTCTCGGAGATCATCACTACTCTGGGACGCAGGCATGGCGCGAGTCGGAAGCGAGATCATAATGAACGCGACCCAGAGCCTTCGACGCCTCGCGCTGGCGCTTGCTTGCGCCACGGTCGCTGCGCCCGGCGTCATGGCCGAAGATTCCGCGCGGACATCCCTGTCATTGCCGGCGGCGGGCGTTAACCTTGCCGGCGCCGAATTCGGCGAAGCGCCCGGCAAGCCTGAGAAGGATTTTCATTTTCCATCCGAATCCGAATTCGCCTGGGCGAAGAAGAATGGATTTGCCGTCGTCCGCCTGCCTTTCCTCTGGGAGCGGCTACAGCCGACGCTGGAGAAGGAATTCGACGCTGACCATCTCGCCCTTGTGACGACAGCCGTCGAACGCGCGCGCGCGCAGGGCCTGTCGATCATTCTCGACGTGCACAATTACGGACGCTGGCGCGGCGGGCCGATCGGCGGCGCGGCGGTTCCGGACCGCGCCTTCGCCGATCTCTGGCGCAGGCTGGCGCGGAAATTCGGCGGGGAGCCGCACGTCGTCTTCGGCCTGATGAACGAGCCGCACGATATGCCCGCAGCCAACTGGGCGAAGTCGGCGCAGGCCGCCATCAACGCCATTCGCGCGACGGGCGCCTGCAACCTCGTGCTCGTGCCGGGCGTCAACTGGACGGGCGCGCATAGCTGGACGAAGGACGGCGGGCACGGCGTCAACGCGCAGGCGATGCGCGCGATCCGCGACAAGGGCGCGCATGCGTTCGAATTCCATCAATATCTCGACGCCGACTCCTCGGGCACATCGGGCCAGTGTCGCGAAAAGGACGAGGTCCTCGCCGCCCTGTCGGTCGCGACGAACTGGCTGCGGGAGAACAAGCGCAAGGGATTCCTGGGCGAGTTCGGCGCCGGCGACAGCGAGCAATGTCGCAAGGGCCTCGACGCCATGCTGGAGCACATGGCCGACAACGCCGACGTGTGGACGGGTTGGGCCTATTGGGCGGCCGGCGCCTGGTGGCCCAAGGATTATCCGCTGTCGATCGAGCCGAAGGACGGCGAGGAGAGGCCGCAGATGAAGACGCTCGCCAAATGGATGGGCGGCGCGCTCCCGAACGCCTGTCCGGTCCCGCAAAAGCGAAAGAAGTGATCGTTCAGCGCACGATGTCTTCGTAGACCCGCATGTAGCGCTCCGCCACGCCGGGCCAGGCGAAAGGCTGCGCGGCGGCGACGAGGCGTGTGCGCGTAGCGGCGGGATCGGCGGCGAGCCGTGCTTGCGCCTGCAGGATCGCATCCGCCGCCTGCGCGGGCTGCGCATAGTCGGTGAGAACAATCTCATCGACACGATCGGCGAAGGACCTGAACGCTGCATTGGCTTGCGCCACCGGCAGAAGTCCTGCGCTCAGCGCCTCGATCAGCGAAATGCCGAAACCCTCGTGCACGCTGGCGCTGACGAACAGGCTCGCGCCGGCGATGATGCGGGCGATCTCGCCGTTGCTGACGCCGACATGCAGGCGCACGCGATCCTCGAGCTTGCGCTTGGCGATCTCGGCGGCGAGCGTCTCGCGCGTCCAGTCGAATTCGCCCCCGATCAGGTCGAGCGTGAAACCGGGGTCACGGCTGCCGAGCGCGACCATGGCGTCGAGCAGACGATCGGGTTTCTTGTTGAATGAAAATCGGCCGATCGCGACCAGGTTCCTGGTCGCCGCGCGGCTGGCGCGGTCGGCGAACTTGCCCAGATCGACGCCGTTCTCGATCAGCGTGAGATTGCCCTTGGCGATGGGCGCGAACATCTCGAAATCGGGCTGGCTGCAGGCGACGATCCTGTCGTAGCCGCGCGCCGCCAGGCGGGTGATGGCGGAAAACCACAGGCGCTTCAGTCGCGCATGCGCGTCGGTGTGAAAGAAGCCGCCATGCGTGGTCGCGACCATCGGCCGCCGATGCCAGATCTTCGTGAGACTCATGAAGTCGAAGAAGAAGTCGATGGCGTGGACGTGCACGACATCGGCGTCGCCGACATGGGCAAGCACGGCGGGCGCGAGCGGGTAGCGCATGGAGCCGCGATAGGGAAAGCGCAGCACCTGCGCCCCCATCCACTCGTCGCGCGCGACAAGCTGCGTGTCGGGATCGGTAAAGATGCGGTCGAGCGTCAGCACGCGCACGTCATGGCCGGCGCGCGCCTGCGCCTCGACGAGCTGGGCGACGACCTCCTCGATCCCGCCGAGGCCCGGCGGAAACTGCCGCGTGACATGAACGATCCGCATATCCGCCGCTGTTCACCCAATCGCAAGTCGAAGCGGGCACTATGCCGCCAACCCCGCAAGAAAGTCTGAACGGCGCCCGCGCCCGCAACCGAGACCGCCTCTTTGACCGACGCCGGAAGTCAGCGCCATCCTGCAAGACTCTCGCTGCTGTGCTGCACCGTCGGCCGCACCGACAAGCTCGGCCGCTTGCTGGATTCGCTGGCGCTCCAGACCTTCCGCGATTTCGAGCTCGTCATCGTCGACCAGAACGAGCCGGGCGTACTCGATCCCGTGCTTGCGCCCTTCGCCGACCGCCTCGACATCCGCCATGTCCGCAGCGCACGCGGGCTCTCGCGCGCAAGGAACGTCGGCCTCGCGCATTGCCGGGCGCCGCTTGTCGCCTTTCCCGACGACGATTGCTGGTATCCCGCCGCGCTGGCGGAAAGAGTGGCGGCGCTGTTCGACGCCAACCCGCAGGCCGGCGTTTTCACGGGCCGCACGGTCGACGCCAGCGGCGTGGATTCGCTCGGCCTGTTCCTCGCCGCCGACGCGGAGATCACGAAGTCGAACGTCTGGCTGTCGGGCAATTCCAATTCGCTGTTCGTCCGCACCGACATTGCGCGAAGAATCGGCGGCTTCGACGAGAGCCTCGGCGTCGGCGCGGCCAGCGCCTTCAAATCGGGGGAGGAAACGGACTTTCTCCTGCGCGCGCTCGCGACCGGCGCGCACGGATTCTATCGCCGCGACCTCCTCGTCCATCACGATCAGGCGCCGGTCGGCGGCGCGGGCGGCGTCGCGCGCGCGCAGGACTATGCGCGCGGATTCGGGCGCGTGCTGCGGCTGCACGACTATGGCGCGCCTTACGCCGCGATGCGCGTGGCGCGCTCCTCCGCCCGCGCGCTGTTGGCGCTGGCGGCCGGCGACATGGCGACTGCGCGCTACAAGGCGTTGTGGGCGCTCGGCACGTTCAGGGGCTTTATCGCGCCTCTTCCAGAACGCGCAGCCTGAGCACGGCGATGAGAAAGGCCGCGGTCTCGATCGTGTAGCGGCGCAGCAGCCGGCCGGGCTCCTGAGCGACGCGGAAGGCCCATTCGAGCCGCGCCTTGCGCATCCAGGCCGGCGCGCGCGCGACCCGCTCGGCGGCGAAGTCGAACAACGCGCCCACTCCGAACATCGCCTTGGCGCCGAGCGCGTCGAAATGGCGCGCGATGAACAGTTCCTGGCCGGGATTGCCGAGCGCCACCAGCAGGATATCCGCACGCGCGGCGGCTATCCCGCGCACGACGTCCCCCTCCTCCTCAGGGCGGAAATAGCCGTGGCGCGCACCCGCGAGTTCGATATGCGGAAAGCGTTCGACGAAACGCCGGCCCGCTTCCTCCGCGACGCCGGGCGCAGCGCCCAGCAGATAGATGCGCGACCCCTTCGGCAGATCCGCGAACAGGGCGGGAACGAAGTCCGTGCCGTTGAGATTTTCGGGGAAGCCCCGCCGTTCCAGAATGCGGACGGCGATCTCGAGCCCGATCCCGTCATTGACCACGCAAAACCGGTCGAGGGCCTCGCGATAGACACGGTCGCGCAGCGCAATCTCCGCCGTGTGGGCGTTGCAGAACGCGACGGCCAGCGGCGGCGCGCCCGGCGCAAGCGCATCCATCACCCGCTGCGTCAGGGCGCGGCGGGTCATGCGCTCCACGTTCAGGGCGCCGATGGCGGCAAAATCGGAACCGGCGAGGGAATTCTTCGAACCAAATTTCGACATGGCGTCCCAAACTGGATCACTGCAACGACGTGACCTCTTTTCCAGCAGGGGCGGCGCCATTCACGGGCCTGCGTCCTTTGGCCATCAGAGAAAATCCGGGTTTGGGAAACGAAACGTAAAGATCGGCGCTGCAAAATGGCGCCAACGTAAATTCGTGCAGGTGATTGGTGTCCCACGCGGTCGAAAGGATCGCTGTCGCAAATCGCGCCGCCGACCCCGCTCCGGGGCGGCGGACGGCTGCGGACTTGCGCCTGGAGGCCGACGCGGCCGTGCGCCGCAACTGGCGGCTGGCGCTGGCGACGACGCTCGCCACCCTCTTGTTCGGCCTCGCCTTCGCGCTCCTGTCGCCGGCCAAATACAGATCGTCGGCGCAACTGCTGGTCGACCCGCGCGGCCTGCAGATCCTCAAGAACGACATAACGCGCGCGCCCGAGAACGCCGACGGCAATCTCGTCGACGTCGAGAACCAGCGATACATCCTTCTGTCGCGGTCTATCCTCGGCGCCGTCGTCGACCGCGAGAAACTCGCGCAGAACGAGGCCTTCGCCGGCGCGGGCCCCGGTCTCCTGGCGCGGCTTCTCGGCCGTCCGGCCGTCGACGCCCGCGCCCGCGCCGTCCAGACGCTGGGCGACATGGTGGAAGTCGTGCGCGGCGAACGCGCCTACGTGCTCGACGTCGTCGTCACCTCGAAGGACCCCGAGCTTTCCGCGAAACTGGCCAACGTCATCGCGCGCACCTTTCTCGACGCGCAGGTCGAGGCGCGCTCGGACGCCGCCAAGCGCGCCAGCGAAGACCTGTCGAAGCGCGCCGACGACCTGCGCCGCCAGGTTCAGAAGGCCGAAACCGAGGTCGAGCGCTTCCGCGCCGAACACGGCCTCGTGCAGACGCTCGCGGGCCGGCCGCTGGGCGAGCAGCAGATCGCCGACCTGTCCACGCAGCTCGGCGCCGTGCGCGGACGCATCGCCGATGCGCAGGCGCGCGTCGAGGCGGTCGAGAAATTCCGCAAGTCCGGCCAGAACGTGGAAGCGCTGAGCGAGGCGCTCAACGCGCCGACCGTCGTCAGTCTGCGCGCGCAATATGCGCAGGCCGCCCAGCAGGCCGCCTCGCTCGCCACACAGCTCGGTCCGCGCCATCCCGCGCTCATGCAGGCGCAGGAGCAGGCGCGCGACGCGCGACGCCTGATCGGCGCGGAACTCGACCGGATAGCGGAAGCGGCCAAGGTCGATCTCTCGCGCGCGAAAGCGAGCGAGGCCTCGCTGCTGAAGCAGAGCGGGCTGGCGCGCGCAGCCAACGACGGCGACGGCTCCGCGCTCGTGCAATTGCGCGATCTCGAGCGCGCGGCCGAAGCAAGCCGCGCCGTCTATCAATCCTTCCTCGGTCGCGCGAAGGAGCTCGGCGAGAGCCAGGGCATCGACACGGCCAACGCGCGCATCATCTCGCCCGCCGTTCCGGCGCTGAAACCCGCCGGCGCGCCGGCGTCCCTCATTCTCGCAGGCTCGCTGCTTTTCGGCCTGGTGCTCGGTTCGGGCCTCGCCTATGTGCGCGAACGCCTCGATGACAGCGTGCGTTCGCGCCGCGAACTGTCGGCGCTGACCGGCCTGCCGATACTCGCCGTTCTGCCCGTAGCGCGGGCTGGCGTGAAGAAGAAGGCCGCCGACCTCGTTCCGGACCAGTCTGTCTTTCGGCGCCTGCTTGCGCGCGTGAAGCCGGAGCCGCGCCACGGCGACAAGGCGGTCGCGTTCATCGGCCTCGACTCCGATGGAATTGCTACGGAAATCATTGTCGCGCTCGCCGAATTCGCGCGCTGGGACAAGCTCGACGTCGCTGTCGTGGCGGGCGACGGCGCGGGCAAGATCGCGGGCGCTCTGGAGCCCGAGGGGCGCCGCGTTCTCGGGCGCGGCCATGTCGAGGTCGCGCGTCTTTCCGATCTCGCGCAAGGCGGACGTCAGTCGCTGCGACGCTTCCAGCAGATATTCGCACGCGCCGATCTCGTGCTCGTCGACGCCCCCGCGCCTTCGGAAGACGAAGACGCGTCGCTCGCGCTCGACCTTGCCGACCAGATCGTGCTGGTCCTGCGCGCGCCGGAAATCGACCGCGGCCGCCTGCAGAAATGCTTCGAGGCGCTCGCCGATTATGACGACAGGTTGGCCGGCCTCGTCGTGGTCGGCGACCTGCCGGCCGCGTGAGCGCGATGCGCGCCCGCGCCCCGGCCACGTCCCGTCGGGCCGTCGCGCCGGACTGGCGCGCGCGCGCGCTCTCCGCCGTCGTCATCGGCGCGATCCTGTTCAATTTTGCGCTCTGCTTCGTCAACACGAATCTGTTTCGTACCGGCGCCGGCATCGTCATCGGCTGCGAGATGGCGCTGATCGGCGTGACGCTGGCGCTCCTTGCCGGCCGCAACTTCGATCTCTTCGTCATCCTCGGCGTCTACGTCGCCTACACGCTCTTCCTCGCCGCGCTGCAGGGCTCGTTCGATCCCAAGCCCGCGCGCGACCTGATGATCCCCGTGATCTTCTATTTCGCTGCGCGCGAACTCGGATCGCGCGAGGACGGCGACAGGCTCGTGCAGGCCGCAGTATGGATCGTGCTTGTCGTCGGCCTGTTCGAATACGGCTTCCTCAAGCAGTTCGTGCGCTTCTTCGACATCCTCGGCTATTACGTCTCGCGCGGCACGGTGCAGGCGGCGGCAGCCGAAATGTCCGGCGATCGCCTGTTTGCGTCCGGCATGCGCTACGAAGGCCGCACGCTGCTGCCCATGCTCGGCGAGCATCGCGTCTCCTCCGTCTTTCTGGAGCCCGTCTCCGTCGGCAATTTCGGCGCGATCTGCTTTTCCTGGATCGTCCTGCGCGACTGGGGGCGGCCGCTGCGCATGTTCGCGCGCCTGCTGCCCGTCGTCGCCATCTTCGTTCTGGCCGACGCGCGCTTCGGCCTTGCCGTCTCGCTGTTGTCGATCATGGCGTTCGCCCTTGCCGGCCTCACGGGCCGCGTATTGCTCGCCGCGGCGCCCTTCGCGATGATCGTCACGCTCGCCTGGATCGGCTATTCCTGGCCCGACGTCGCCTGGGACAACACTTTGCGCGGCCGCGTCCTGCTCGGCGGCCAGTTTCTGTCGAAACTCGATCTCTCCGACATATTCGCGCTGGTTCCGAACTTCTCCTTCACCGCGGATTCCGGCTACGCCTATACGCTGGTGAAGATCGGCCTCGCCGGATTTGCCGGCATGTGGCTGCTGTTCGCGCTCGCGCCGGCGCGCGACGACATATCGTGGCGCTACCGCGTCTTCGTCGCGGTGTACGTCACGCTGCTGCTGGTGATTTCGAATTCCATCTATTCGATCAAGACTGCCGCGCTTCTCTGGTATCTCGTCGGCGCTCTCGACGCCGCCCCGCGCGCGCAGAGCCAGACGCTCGTGCGCGACGCGCCGCCTAGAACGCTTCGGCGCGCGCGATTGCGCCCGGCGTAGGAGAACGCCGGCGGCGCGTTACGCGCTCAGGCGACCGGGTCTTCGGCGCGCAGGCGATGGCGCGCGCATGCAGGCCGGCCTTGCGTGGCGTCGACGACGCGCATGACTTCCGCGATCATCGTCGCGCTCGCCTGCCGCGGCGTCAGATTGTGGTCGCAGCGCGCCATGCCCACGAGTCGCACGTTCGGATAGGCCGCAAGACCCGCACGATTCCGGCCGAAATAATCGTCGATCTCGCCAATCCCGTCGTCGCCGTCGCTGTAGCACAGCGTCGTCGCGACGTTGCGCGCGCGCAGAATGTCGAAGCGCCGCCTGCATTCGGCATAGAGCGCGCCGCGCGGCCCGGCCGCGCCGAGATAACGCATGGCGACCACGCCGAGACGGCGATGCAGGCGCTTGGCGGCGTGAACGATCGCCGGCCAGAGATTGGCTTGGCCCGAAAGCACCTTGACCATGCGCGCGGGCGTCAGCAGACGCGACACGGCAGGCCCGATACGGCGATTGCCATAGCGCAGCGCCTGTTCGACGGATTCGGCCGGATCCCAGACGAGGCGATAGATGTTGGCCGCCACGAGTCCCGCGACGCGGCCGTCGTTGATCGCGGTTTGCAGGCCGACATAGGCGCCGCTGCACACGCCGAGCAGCACCACCGGCCCGAAGCCGCGCGCGGCGACGAAGTCGATGGCTTCCGACACGTCGAGCGGCGGCCAGTCGGTGTAGAGCGTCTGCTGCGGCTGGCCCGGCCGCGGCGCGCTGTCGCCGATGCCGGAGAGATCGAAGCGGAGGCTTGCGATGCCGACGCGCGCCAGCGCGCGCGCATTCTCCACGCTCATGCGCCGCCAGCCGATATGCGCGTTGCGGCCGACGCTGATCATGATGACGACCGGCGCGCCTTCCGCAGCGTCGACAGGGCGGCAGAGGACTCCGAACAGGCGGTCGCCGTCGCCGAAACGCGCGGCGACCTCGACAAAGCCCTCCCCCTCGACGGCGGCGTCCTGCGCCGGCGGCGGCGCGGGCGCAGCCGCCAGACGCACGGGCGCGGCGTCGCGCAAGATGCCGATCACGCGCTGGAAGGCGGCGAACGGCGCGACCGCCATGGTCGGGCCGGCCATGATCTCGGCATAGCCTTGCAGCGGACAGTCGCGCACGTCCGCGCCGTCGGCGCCAAGTCGCACGACGAGGTCGCTCGCATCGATCTCGGGCTTGTCGGCGACGATGCAGAAGGCGCCATTCGGCAGGCGCAGGCGGTTTAAATCCAGACGGCGCGTCTCGGCGGCGAATTCGGGCGGCATGACGAAGCCGGCGATCGCAATGGCGCCCTCGGGCGTCTCGTCGCCGCCGTCGTCGTCCGCCGCGACCATGGCGGCGAGCGCCTGTGTCTCTCGAATGAAGCGACGGCCGGACAGCGGCGGCGCGAGCAGGATGGCGCCCTTGACCGCAAGCCCGCGCGCGACGGCTTCCGCAGCGACGAGGCAGCCGAGGCCGAAGCCTGCAAGGACGATTTCGCGAACGCCGCTGAGGCGCCGCAGCAGATCGGCCGCCTCCGCCACCGCCTCGATCCAGTCGTTGACGCTGCGCGCGGCGAGATCGGAAGCCGAATTGCCGGCGCCCGGGTAGTCGAAGCGCAGCGTCGGATAACCGGCGCCGGCGAACATGCCCGCGAGCTCCGCGCAGGACCGATGGGCGCAAAGCGCCTCGTAACCCCAGGACCCGCAGAAAACCACGCCGATGTCGCCATCGGCCGGATAATGGTAGGCGAACCCGTCCACGAAAGCGACCGGCGACGCGATGAGCCCGGCCGACGCGACGCCAGGCGCGCGCGCGGGGCGTGCGGCATAAGGCTCGAATCTGGCGACGGAGATTGCGTCTGTGCCGATCATGATCGCCCTGAGGATAGCGAAGGCCGGGCGAAACCGAGAGCCAATCTCCTAATTCCGGTTAATGGATTCGGCTGAAGCTGGGCCATAGTGGCCGCCGGCCCGAACACTCCGCGAGGCACGATTGCGCGAAGCCGGCCTCTGCTCTAGGCGATGACGGTCATGAACCAGGTTCTCGCCATCACCGTCCCGATCTTCCTGCTCATCGCGACCGGCTATTTCGCCGTCCGCGCCGGCCTGGTCGAACAGGCCGGGCTGAAGACCCTGGTCGCCTTCGTGCTGAATTTCGCGCTGCCGGCGCTGATTGTCCGCGCGCTGGCGGGCCGCAAGCTCAGCGAGGTCGCCGACGCCTCCTATTTCCTCGTCTATGGCGGCGCCTCGCTCGTGGTGTTCGCCGCGGTCTTCGCCATCGCGCGCTGGGGACGCGGGCGGGGGCAGTCGCAGGCCGCCATTCAGGCCATGGGCGCGACCGCCGCCAACAGCGGCTTCTTCGGCTATCCGACCGCCGCGCTCGTGCTCGGCGCGCCGGCCGGCGTCGCCCTGTCGCTCAACATGGCCTTCGAGAACATCGTCCTCATTCCGCTCGCGCTGACGCTGGCGGAGGCCGGGCGCAGCGGCGGCGGCGGGGTGGGCGAGACCCTGCGCGGCGCCGCCCGCCGCCTGGTGCGCAATCCGCTGATCATCGCCATCGTCGTCGGCGTCGCGCTGTCGGCCTCCGGCTTCGCCCTGCCGGCGCCGGTCGGCCGCGCCGTCGACATGCTGGCCAACGCCGCCGGCGCGGCGGCTCTTTTCGCCATCGGCGGCGCGCTGATCGGGCTGGAGACGCGCGGCATGGCGGGCGACGTCGGGCTGGTCGTCGCCGGCAAGCTGATCGCCCATCCGCTGGCGGTTTTCGTCGGGCTGAAATTCGCGCCGGGGCTCGATCCCGCGCTCGCCAAGGCGGCGCTGATTTTCTCGGCTGCGCCGGTCATCACCATCTATCCGCTGCTCGGCCAGGTCTATGGCCAGGGACAGCTTTGCGCGGCTGCGCTCGTGAGCGGCGTCGCCGTCGCCTTCGTGACGGTGTCCGCCCTGCTCTATTTCCTTTGAGCCCCGAGGCGCCCGGCTCTTGCGAAGCGCGGTCGCTTGCGATATTGAGCCGCCTTCCGTTTCAACGGCGCGATATCAGACGGTCTGCCCGGCAGATCCTCGACGGGCGCCGGGAGAAAAGCCATGAAGTCCGATATCCATCCCGAATATCACATGATCAAGGTCGTCATGACCGACGGCACCGAGTTCATGACCCGGTCGACCTACGGCAAGGACGGCGACACGCTGAACCTCGACATCGACCCCAAGACGCACCCGGCCTGGACCGGCGGCTCGCAGCAATTGCTCGACCGCGGCGGCCGTCTGTCGCGCTTCGCCTCGCGCTACGGCAGCATCGGCGCGGCCAAGAAGTAACTCCGGGCTTACGGCTCGCCCCAAAAAAAGAAGCCCCGGGCCGTGGCCCGGGGCTTTTTTCGTGTCGAGCCATCGACTGGAGTTGGAGTCCTTTTACGAAGCGAAAGCCGTGCGCAGGCGCTCGATCTGGTCGGCGACCGGCGAGGAGGCGACCGGCGGCATCAACGCCTCGGCGCGGGCGTAGAGCAATTGGTCGAGATGGACGATGCGCGCCTGCAGCCGCATGGAATGGGCGACGAGGTCGCGCAGACGGGCCGGCAGGCGATGAAAGGCCTCGGGGGCGGTCGCCATGTCCTGGTTGGACAGCTTCACCTTGTGCTTTTCGCTGGCGGCCTGGGTCTGGCTCATCTCGCCTTCGTTGACCGCGCGCTGCAGCAGGAGCCAGGAGGCGAGCTGCATCAGGCGGGTCGTCAGGCGCATGCTCTCGGAAGCGTAGGCCAGCGCCTCCATGCGGGGCAGAGCCTTGGCCTCCGCGCGGCCCGGTCCGTCGAGATAGGCGGCGGCCTCCTCGACCAGATTCATGCCTTCCTTGAAAAGCGACTTGAAAGCGTCGGATCCCGCCAGACGCTCGACAAAGGAAACGGGCTCTTGCCCCAGCGAACTCACCAAACGCACCATCACGCCACCCGCATCGTTTCGATTTGACCCGCCCGGCCACTCGGGCGGCGTTCGATCCGACAAGGAGCAATATAGCCGCCAGAACCGGGGCTTGTCTTATTCAGTTTTCATTAGGGTTAACCTCCGCAGCCCGTTTTCCGGGGCTTGCGGACGGCAAGTTAATGGATGGGAGGGTCGCCGCGCCTGCCAAACCGGCGGTTCGCGGCGCTCTCGGGAGCCGCTGCCCACTAAAAAAGAGCCGCCCGAAAGCGGCTCTGTGCAAGTTCAACAGGGAGGCGTCAAACAGAGTGGACAGAGCCACTCGAGATTCCGAAGGTCGGAATGTATGATTAAGGCCTCGATAAAGTTAATATTTGGTTAATGAATTTACTCCTTTGGCGCTTCAAATTGCGCCGATGCGAAAAAACCGCCCGGTTTTGCGACGCCTCACGTCTTGAAAAAGGCCGCCGCCGCGGCCGCCGACGCCGCCTTCGCCGTCCTGGCGGCTTCGAGCCGCTCGATTTCGGCGCGCAGGAGTTCGATTCGTTCGGCGAGTTCCCCGACCGAGAGCGTATCGAGCGGCTGGCCGATCTCGTGCTCCGGCTTCTTCTTGGGCTGAGCGAAAATGTCGTCCTCGATGGCCATATCCACTCCTTCCGGGCGTCGTTTCGATTGCTTTCGGGCCTGCGCCCGATTATATAGCGGCCATCCCGTTATTTCAGTTACATCGAGGCTGTAGCCTCGGCCGGGCCTTCGGTTCGGCGGGCCCCGATGCTTGGGTCCGATTCCGAGGCGCCGGCTTTCTGGAGGAAAATATGAGCAACGCTCCGCTCATGCCGAAGGCGACCGCGATCTGGCTGGTCGAGAACACGTCGCTGACCTTCGATCAGATCGCCAGCTTCTGCAAACTTCACCCGCTCGAGGTGAAGGGCATCGCCGACGGCGAGGTGGGCGCCGGCATCCGCGGCGCCGATCCGATCACCTCCGGCCAGCTCACGCGCGACGAGATCGCCCGCGCCGAGAAGGATTCCGGCTACCAGCTCAAGCTCGCCCAGTCGAAGGTCGTTCTGCCGCAGGTCAAGCGCCGCGGCCCGCGCTACACGCCGCTGTCGCGCCGGCAGGATCGCCCGAACGCCATCCTCTGGCTCGTGCGCAACCATCCCGAGCTGAAGGACGCCCAGATCATGCGCCTCGTCGGCACGACCAAGACGACGCTGCAGGCGATCCGCGAGCGCACGCACTGGAATTCGGCGCAGCTCGCCCCGATGGACCCGGTGACGCTCGGCCTGTGCTCGCAGATCGACCTCGACATGGAAGTCGCCCGCGCCGCCAAGGACGCGCCGATCCGCCACGAGGAGCCGAGCCAGACGCTGCTGCCGGCCGAGACGACCACGGTCCGCGAGCCGCGCACGACGGAAGAGGTTTTCGGCGCGCCCAAGCCCGCCGCGCCGCGCGAGGACGAGGAAGAGATCGACGTCGCCAGCGTCTTCGGCAAGCTCAAGGGCCTGAAGACCAAGGAATAGCGGCAGCTTTCAGCGCCCGATGCGCGGCAGGCCGCCGAGCGTGCGGCCGATCCCGCCGCCAAGTCCGCCGACGGCGCCGTTGACGCCGCCGATCACGCCGCCCACCGTTCCGCCGACATTGCCCACGGCGCCCGCGGCCGCGCTGCCGGCCGCCCCCGCGACATCGCCTGCGGCGCCCACGACATTTCCGGCGGCGGCGCCGACATTGCCGACAGCGCCCGCAGCGCCGCCGACTGCCGCCTGACCCAGATTGCCGATGCCCTGCAGGCCGCCCGGCAGCGCGCCGGCGAGCGAGGGCAGCGGCAGCAGCGATCCTGCGCGGATTTGCGGGAGCGAACTCGTCGGCACGATGCGCGCGCGCGTGCGGCTCGACAGGATCGAGAAGCCGGCGCGGCATTCCACGCAATCGGCAAAGCCGGCCCTGCCCCGGTTAGGGCAAAGCACGACTTCGCCATCGGTCACCGAAACGCGAACCTCCTCGCCGTCGATCTTCACGTCGAAATCCGTGCCGCGCACGCCGATCGTCGCCGCCGGCGTCTGGATGCGATAGGCCTCGTGCTCGCCGCGGCCCGTCGAGAAGCGCAGCACGCCCTTCGTCGCCCGAATGACGAAAGAAGACGGGCCGGCGTCGCCGTCGAACACGAACTTATCGAGGCGCACGCTGGAATTCGGGCCGACCGACAGGCGTGTGTCGTCGACGAAGCGGAAGGCCGCCCTGCCCTGAGCGTCCGTGGAGATCGTATTGTTGGCCGCCACCGCGTCGCCGCGCTCGATCGGCCGACGCGCGCCCTGCCCGTCGAGCAGCGTGTTGCGCGCGACGTCCGTCGCCTCGCCGATCGCCGGAGCCCCCAGCGCGGCCGGCGCTCCGATGGCCGTCGTCGTCAAGACGGCCAGAATCGCTCCCGCCTTCATGGTTCCATCCCGATTTCATGCTGACGCGATACGAACGCACGCAGTTCTTCAAATAGGGCGCAAGAGCGCGGCGGAAGAGAGGCGCCGGTCACAATTAGGTAGATTTTCTGCCCCTGCCTCGCACGTAGAGCGCGGCCCGCGGCTGCGGTCCCGAAGGCGGCGCAGCGGCGGCAGTCATTGCGCGGCGCGGCCGGGATATTCGAGCTGCATGGCCACGACGCGCGCCGTCGGCTCGCCGTACCGCTTCGCAATCGCATCCAGCGCCTGGTCGAGAAATTCGGCCGGCGCGCGACCCTCGAGACGCGGCAGCGCCGGACCTGACCAGTCGGCCGCGACAACGTCCGGCAAAATGCGCAGCCCGTTGCGGCTGGTCTGCGGTTCGCCCGTCGCCGCGAAGGTCTGAGCGCGCGAGCGATATGTGCGCGACCAGGCGTCTGCGACCAGCGCGAGCGACAGTTCGTCCACGCCCGGTTCGAGCGCCATGCCGAACTTCTCTACGCCGAGGGACGTGAGCACGTTGCGCGTCACCGTCAGCGCGAATGGCCGCGTCAGCGCAAAGGCGCCGCTGTCATGGCGAAGGCTCCAGTCCTTCAGCCCCAGCGCATGCGCGACGTCCTCCGCTTTCGGCCGACCTGCGATCGCTTCGATCAGCGTCAGCGACATCGGCATGGAAGCGGTGACGCCAGTCGTCGTTGCGACGCCATCGTCCACGACCATCCTGCGGTCCGCGACATAGACGACGTCGGGATGCTTCTTGCGAAGCTCGCCGACGTAGTACCAGTGCGTCGTCGCCTGCCTGCCGTCGAGCAGGCCGGCGGCCGCCACCACCTTCGCGCCGGCGCAGACGCCGATGATGATCGCGCCCTTGGCCTTCTGTTCGCGCAGCCACCTCGTCACGACGGGATCGTCGTCGCGGCTCATCGCCGGCACGATGACATAGTCGGCGCCGTCCGGATGTTGTGCGTCGAAATCGGCGATCGTCGCATCCGGCGCGACCTTCAGCGCGGGAAACAGTTTCACCGGTCCCGGCGCGCTCGCCACTGCCACGACGTCGGCGACGTCGGCGCGCTTCAGCACGCCGTACGGCATGAGATAGTCGGTCGTCTCGGTCGCATCGTTGAGGCCGACGATCGCGACGAGCGGGCGCGCGCGTTTCGGCGGCTTCAGCGCCGCGATGTCGGAGGCGATTTCCCCGGAGGAGATCGCCGGCGCGCCCATATTCGGCGCGCGCCCCGGCAATGTCGACATCCACCCCGCGAACAGGGCTGCCCCGACAACGATGACCCCCAGCCCGCTCCATGCGACGGTGCGCAGCGCCATGGCGCTTCTCCCGGGATGTTGCGGTAGGCGCTTATATAGGGCGCCCGGCCGCGCAACGGCGACCGCGCCAGGCGACGAAGCTACAGCGCCTCGATCTCCACCCTGCTGGGATAGAAGGCCAAATGACCGGCGATGGCGGCGACGGCCGTGCCGGGATGCTCGTAGGTCCATACGGCGTTGTCGGCGCGCACGTCCTTGTCGACCAGGGAGAAATAATTGGCGTCGCCCTTGTAGGGGCAATGCGTGACGCGCGTCGTGCGCTCGAAGAAGCGCATGTCGATATCGGCGCGCGGGATATAGCGCACGAGCCGGTAGCCCTCCTCCTTCAATTCGAGGGCGCGCGTGGTCTCGGCGACGACCTTGCCGTTGAAGCGCACACGCACGCGCGCTGGCGACGGCGTGATGGTGATCGGATGATCGGGTCCCGGGGTCTTGAGAGCTGCGTGCATGGGCGCCTCCGTGTCTGCACACGAAGGTAGAGCGCCGCCGCCGACAATCGAGCCAGAGGCGCGGGTCCCGAGACCCGCGCCTTGCGCGTCAGACCCCGTGGCTCTTCAGGGCGCTGGCGATCTCGTCGAGGATCGCGGGATCGTCGATGGTCGCGGGCATCGACCATTCGTCGTGGTCCGCGATCTTCTTCATGGTGGCGCGAAGAATCTTGCCCGAGCGCGTCTTCGGCAGGCGATCGACGCAGACCGCGATCTTGAAGGCGGCGACCGGCCCGATCTTTTCGCGCACGAGAGCGACGATCTCTTTCTCGATCTGCTCGTGCGGCTTGGCGACTCCGGCCTTCAGCACGACGAAGCCGCAGGGCTGCTCGCCCTTGAGATTGTCCTTGATGCCGATGACCGCGCATTCCGCGACGTCGGGATGCGAGGCGAGCACTTCCTCCATGCCGCCCGTCGACAGGCGATGGCCGGCGACGTTGATGATGTCGTCGGTGCGGCCCATGATGTAGAGATAGCCGTCCTCGTCGACGAAGCCAGCGTCCGCGGTCTTGTAGAAGCCCGGGAACTCCTCGAGGTAGCTCTCGACCATGCGCTTGTCGTTCTGCCACAGCGTCGGCAGGCAGCCGGGCGGCAGCGGCAGCTTCACCACGATCGAGCCCATCGTGCCGGCCGGCACGGGCTTGGCGCCCTCGTCGACGATCTGCACGTCGTAACCCGGCATCGGCACGGTCGGCGACCCGTACTTGACCGGCAATTGCCCGAGCCCGACGGGATTGCCGACGATGCACCAGCCGGTTTCGGTCTGCCACCAATGGTCGATCACCGGCTTCTTCAGAATGTCCTCGGCCCAGTGGATCGTGTCGGGATCGGCGCGCTCGCCCGCCAGGAACAGCGTGCGCATGCACGACAGGTCGTAGGGCTTGAGGAATTCCGCCTTCGGATCTTCCTTCTTGATCGCGCGGAACGCCGTCGGCGCGGTGAACAGCGCGGCGATCTTGTGTTCGGAGATCATGCGCCAGAACGCGCCGGGATCGGGCGTGCCGACCGGCTTGCCTTCGTAGACGATGGTCGTCGCGCCGTGCAGCAGAGGCGCGTAGACGATGTAGGAATGGCCAACAACCCAGCCGACGTCGGAGGCCGCCCAGAAGGCTTCGCCCGGCTCGATGCCGTAGAGCCCCTTCATCGACCATTTCAGCGCGACCATGTGCCCGCCGTTGTCGCGCACCACGCCCTTGGGCACGCCCGTCGTGCCGGAGGTGTAGAGCACGTAGAGCGGATCGGTCGCGGCGAGTTCAACGCAATCCGCCGTTTGGCCGGCCGCCTTCGCCTTGGCGACGAGGTCGGCCCAGTCGTGGTCGCGGCCCGCCTGCATCGCCGCCTGCGACTGCGGACGCTGCAGCATGAGGACCGCGGACGGCCTGTTGGACGAAAGCTCGATCGCCTGGTCGAGCAGCGGCTTGTAGTGCACGACGCGGCCGGGCTCGATGCCGCAGGAGGCGGCCATCACCGCCTTCGGCTTGGCGTCGTCGATGCGGGTCGCAAGCTCCTTGGCCGCGAAGCCGCCGAACACCACCGAATGGATCGCCCCGATGCGCGCGCAGGCGAGCATGGCGAAAACGGCTTCCGGGATCATCGGCATGTAGACGATGACGCGATCGCCCTTGCCGACGCCGAGGTTCTTCAGCACCGCCGCGAGAGTGGCGACTTCCTCCAGCGCCTCGGCGTAGGTGTAGTTGCGCGCCTGCCCGGTGACGGGGGAATCGTAGACCAGCGCGCGCTGGCTGGCGCGCCCGCCCTTCACGTGGCGGTCGAGCGCGTTGTAGCAGGTGTTGCAGGTGGCGTCGGGAAACCAGCGGCCATAGACGCCCGCGTCCTTGTCGAAGATCTTGGTCGGCGCCTTGATCCAGTCGATCTCTTTCGCGGCCTCCGCCCAGAAGCCTTCCGGGTCCCTCTTCCACTGGCCATAGACTTGCGTGTAACGGCTCGACATCGGTCCCTCCCGCGACAGAGCGCGCAGCGAAAAGCGGTCGCCGGTTTTCGCTCAACGCGCGCTCGACATTATCCGGCTGCGCGGATTCATGGCGTCCGTCACAGGCGAATGCAATGGCGCGGCCTTTAGCTCTTAGGCTATAGGCGGGAAAAAGGACTGTCGCCCGCGATGTATGGCCTTCCCGAGAGCTGGATATTCTATGCCGCGGCCACGCCGGCGGTCATCCTCGTCGGCCTGTCCAAGGGCGGTTTTGCGGGCCTCGCCACCCTCTCCCTGCCGCTGCTCGCCCTCGTCAGCCCGCCGCTCCGCGCCGCCGCCATCATGCTGCCGATCCTCATCGTTCAGGACATGGTCAGCGTCTGGTTCTACCGCCATGATTTCGACCGCCGCGTCGTCGGCGTCCTGCTCGGCGGCTCGCTGATCGGCATCGCCGCCGGCGCGCTTCTTGCCGCGCATGTCTCGAACGCCGCCGTCCTGCTCATCGTCGGCCTGATCGCGTCGGGCTTCGTGCTCTATTCCTGGCTGCGTAAAGGCGGGCGCGCTGGGGAGCCGCAACCCGCCCGCCTCGCGCCGGGAATTTTCTGGGGCGCGTGCCTGGGCTTCACGAGCTTCATCGCCAACGCCGGCTCGCCGCCCTTCCAGGTCTATGTTCTGCCGCAACGTCTCAAGCCCCAGACTTACGCCGGCGTGCAGACGATGGTGTTTGCGGCGGTCAATCTCATCAAGTTCGCCGCCTTCGCCGCGCTCGGCCAGGTGTCCCTCGAGAATTTCGCAGTGTCGGCGAGCCTGTTTCCGATCGCCATCGCCGCAACCTTTGCCGGCGTCTGGCTCGTGCGGCGGGTACAGGCGGGCTTCTTCTACAGCTTCGTCTACGTCATGACCTTCGTCGTCGGGCTCAAGCTGATCTGGGACGGCCTCAAGGGCCTCGGCGCGTTCTGAAATGCAGGGCGGCTGGGCTCGGAACGCAAACTGCTGCATCAGTATGTCACATGGCGCCGCCGCGGTCCTTGACCGCGACGCCTTGCGAAGCCGCCGCCTGGCCATAGGCTGAGAACGGCGCTGGGTATCGCGCCGAAGTGCAAAATAAGGGGGCAGTCATGAAAAACAGGTCGCTGCTTGCGGGCGCTGCATTGCTCGCTGGCGTTTCCTTCGCATGGATGGCGCCGGCCACGGCGGCTCCGCTCGGCATGGCCGGATCGGCGGTTTCACGGGACGCGATCGCCGCAGGCGACGTTTCGAACGATCTGATCGTCAAGACGCAAGGGCGGCGCGGGGGCCGCGTCGCGCCGGGCGTACGCGGCGGCGGCGCGTTTGCGGGCGGCGGCCGTGTCGCGCGCGGCGGCGTCTATCGCGGCGGCGTGTACCGGGGCGGCGTCTACCGGGGCGGCGGCTGGGGGTACGATCCCGGAGCGGCGGCGGCGGTCGGCATTATCGGCGGCGTCATCGGCGCGATGGGCGCCGCGGCGGCTGCGGACTCCGGCTACTACTACCCCGCGCCCGCGCCGGTCTACGGCGGCTGCTACTGGGTTCGCCAGCCGGCGTACGACTCCTGGGGCAATTATCTCGGCCGCCGGCGCGTTCAGGTCTGCAACTAGCCAAAACAAAACCGGCGGGGCCCAGGCCCCGCCGGTTCGTCGTTCAGGCGAACGCCCTTACTTCTTGATGAGCGGGCACTCGCTCTCAGCCAGCGGACGAGCGGCTTCCTCGGCCGGGATCGTCGCGACGGTCTTGTAGTAGTCCCACGGATACTTGCTCTCTTCCGGCTTCTTCACCTCGAAGAGATAAGCCTTGACCATGCGGCGGCCGTCGGCGCGGAAGGGCGCGTCGCCGAACAGCTTGTCGACCGCCGGCAGCTCCTTCATCTTCGCCACGACCTTGGCGCCGTCGTGCGGGTTGCCGCCCATTTTCTCCAGCGCCGCCAGATAGTGCTTCACCGCCGCATAGACGCCGGCCTGCGACATCGACGGCATCTGGCCCTTGTTCGCTTTGGCTGCAAAGCGCTTGGCGAAGGCGCGGGTGTCGTCGTTCATGTCCCAATAATAGGACTCGGTGAAAGTCAGGCCCTGCGCCGTCTTCAGGCCCAGCGCGTTCACGTCGTTGATGAACATCAGCAGGCCCGCGAGCTTCTGGCCGCCCGCCACGATGCCGAATTCGGCGGCCTGCTTGATGGCGTTCGTCGTGTCGCCGCCCGCGTTGGCGAGGCCGACGACCTTCGCCTTCGACGTCTGGGCCTGCAGCAGGAAGGACGAGAAGTCCGGCGTATTGAGCGGATGCTTGACGCTACCGACCACCTGGCCGCCGTTGGCCTTGACGACCGCCGAAGTGTCGCGCTCGAGCGCATGGCCGAAGGCGTAGTCGGCCGTCAGGAAGAACCACGTATTGCCCCCGGCCTTGGTCAGCGCCTTGCCGGTGCCGTTGGCGAGCATGTAGGTGTCGTACATCATCGACATCGTGTTCGGCGTGCAGGCCTTGCCGGTCAGGTCCGACGACGCGCCGCCCGTGTTGAGATGGACGATGTTCTTTTCCTTGGACAGGTTGGCGATGGCGAGAGCCACGCCGGAGTTCGGCGTATCGGTGATCATGTCGACCTTGTCGACATCGATCCACTGCCGCGCGACGCTGACGCCGATGTCCGGCTTGTTCTGGTGATCGGCGCCGACCACCTCGATCTTCCAGCCCTTGGCCTCGAGACCGGAATCCTCGACCGCGAGCTTCGCCGAGACGACCGAGTTCGGACCGCCGATATCGGCATAGAGGCTGGACATGTCGTTGAGCACGCCGATCTTGACGTTCTTGTCCTGCGCCAGCGCGGGCGCGGCGACCAGCATCGCCCCGAGCGCCGTCGCATACATCATTTTCTTATTCATCGTTTCCCTCCCGAAGTATTTTTCCGGACGGCGAAGATGCACAATCGCGGGTGGGAAGGCAAACGCTCCGGCCGGCCGCCAAAGGCCGGCGGCGCCCGAATTTTCGACAGGCTTAATTCGCGCTATTGAGGGAACGATAGCGTCAGGGGAGCTGAAATGAACAGGACGGCCTACGACATCGATCTCGACCGCAACGCGGCCAATCATCAGCCCCTCACCCCCCTGCAATTTCTCGAACGCGCCGCCGCGGTCTTTCCCGATCATACCGCGGTGATCCATGGCGGCCTGCGCCGGCCCTACCGCGACCTCTACGCCCGCGCCCGCCGCCTCGCCAGCGCGCTCGCGAAGCACGGCGTCGGCCGTGGCGACACCGTCTCGGTGATGATGGCCAACACGCCGGCCATGGTCGAATGCCATTATGGCGTGCCCATGTGCCAAGGCGTGCTGAATGCGCTCAACACGCGCCTCGACGCCGCCATCGTCGCCTTCACGCTCGACCATGCCGAAACCAAGGTCCTGATCGTCGACCGCGAATTCTCCAGGGTCATGGCCGAGGCGCTGAAGCTCGCCAAGACCAGGCCCTTCATCATCGACTACGACGACCCCGAATACGACGGCCCGGGGGAGCGCATCGGCGCCCTCGAATACGAGGCCTTTATCGACTCGGGCGATCCCGCCTACGCCTGGCGCATGCCCGGCGACGAATGGGACGCGATCGCGCTCAACTACACGTCCGGCACGACCGGCGACCCCAAGGGCGTCGTCTATCACCACCGCGGCGCCTACCTTCTGGCCGTCGGCAATGTGCTTTCGGCCAATCTCGGCCGGCACCCCGTCTATCTCTGGACGCTGCCGATGTTCCACTGCAACGGCTGGTGCTTTCCCTGGTCGCTGAGCGCGGTCGCCGGAACGCATGTCTGCCTGCGCGCCGTGCGCGCCAGCGCCATGTACGAACTCATGTCGACGCATGGCGTCACGCACATGTGCGGCGCGCCCATCGTCATGTCCACGATGCTGGCCGCGACAGACGCCGAAAGGAAACCGCTGTCGAAGACGGTCGAATTCATCACCGCCGGCGCGCCGCCGCCGGCCGCCGTGCTCGGCGCGATGAAGGCGGCGGGCTTCGCCGTCACCCATGTCTACGGCCTGACCGAGGTCTACGGACCCGCCGTCGTCAACGAATGGAACGGCAAGTGGGACGCGCTGCCCGACGACGAGCAGGCGGCGCTGAAGGCGCGTCAGGGCGTGCGCTATCTCGCGCTCGAGAGCCTCGACGTGCTCGATCCCGATACGATGCAGCCCGTGCCCGCCGACGGCGCGACGCTGGGCGAAGTGATGTTCCGCGGCAACGTGGTGATGAAGGGCTATCTGAAGAACAGGAAATCGACCGACGCGGCGTTTGCCGGCGGCTGGTTCCATTCCGGCGACCTCGGCGTGAAATATCCTGACGGCTATATCCAATTGAAGGACCGCTCGAAGGACATCATCATTTCGGGCGGCGAGAACATCTCCTCCATCGAGGTCGAGGACGCGCTGTTCAAGCATCCTTCCGTCGCGCAGGCCGCCGTCGTCGCCAGGCCCGACGACAAATGGGGCGAGACGCCCTGCGCCTTCGTCGAACTCAAGCCCGGCGCCAGCGCGACCGAGGAAGAGTTGATCGAGTGGTGCAAGACCAAGCTCGCGCGCTTCAAATGCCCGAAGAATGTCGTCTTCACCGAATTGCCGAAGACATCGACCGGCAAGATCCAGAAATTCGTGCTGCGCGAGCGCGCGAAGGCGCTGTGACGCGCTATCGTCCCGGCCGCCGCGAAGCGCGATCAGCCTGTTGCCTTCAGACGACCCGCCGTCATTGCAATGACGATTCCATTTGAACGCGACAGGCTTGGAAGGGAGCGATATCGATGAACCCCGCCGAATGGCTTGTCCGCGCCGCCCGGCGCGCGCCCGACGCGCCCGCGCTGCTGACAGGCGCGCGCGTCGTCGCCGACTATGCGGCTTTCGCGCGCTCGGCGGCGTCAATCGGCGCCGCGTTGCGTGCGCGCGGCGTCGCGCCCGGCGACCGCGTCGCTCTGTTTGCGGGCAATTGCGTGGAATATCTCGAGGCCATGTACGGCGTGTGGTTTACGGGCGCGGCCGCCGTGCCGATCAACGCCAAGCTGCACGCACGCGAATGCGCGTGGATCGTGGAGAACGCGCAGGCGAAGCTCGTCATCGTCTCGTCCGATCTGGCCGATGAACTCCGCGCCGTGCTTCCGCCGGACGCCGAGATGGTCCGCATCGACGGCCCCGATTTTGCGGCGATGAAGGAGACGCAACCGCTCGGCGAGCCGACGCCGATGGCGGCCGGCGACATGCTCTGGCTGTTCTACACGTCGGGCACGACGGGCAGGCCCAAGGGCGTAATGATTACTGCCGGAAACATCATGGCGACCGCCCTCACTTATTTCGTCGATGTCGACGAGGTGACGCCGCAGGACGCCGCGCTCTACGCCGCGCCCCTATCGCATGGCGCGGGGCTCTACAATTTCATGCACGTAATGCGTGGCGCGCGCCATGTCGTGCCGGAAAGCGGCGGCTTCGAGCCGCAGGAGATTCTCGATCTGGCGAAGACCCTGCGCAATGTCTCGATGTTCGCCGCCCCGACCATGGTGCGCCGTCTCGTGGAGCGCGCGAAGGTCGCCGGCGCCGATGGCGACGGCCTCAAGACCGTCGTCTACGGCGGCGGGCCGATGTATCTCGCCGACATCGTCGAGGCGGTCAACGTCATGGGCCCGCGCTTCGTCCAGATCTACGGCCAGGGCGAAAGCCCGATGTGCATTACCGCGCTCTCGCGCGCGACCATCGCCGATCGCAGCCATCCGCGCTGGCGCGAAAGGCTCGGTTCGGTCGGGCTTGCGCAAAGCTGCATGCGCGTGAAGGTCGCCGACGCTTCGGGTCGGGAGCTGCCGTCCGGCGAGATTGGCGAAGTGCTGGCGCAAGGCCCCGCCGTCATGGCCGGCTATTGGCGCAACCCGCAGGCCTCGGCCGATACGCTGCGGGACGGCTGGCTGTGGACCGGCGACATGGGCGCGATGGACGCGGACGGCTACCTGACCCTGCACGACCGTTCCAAGGACGTGGTCATCTCGGGCGGCTCGAACATCTATCCGCGCGAGGTGGAGGAGGCGCTGCTCACGCATGCGGCGGTTCAGGAAGTCGCCTGTGTCGGCCGCAAGCACGCGGACTGGGGCGAGGAGCTGGTCGCCTTCGTCGTGCCGGCGCCCGGCGCGGCGCTTGGACCGGCCATGCTCGACGCCCATTGCCTTGACCGCATCGCGCGCTTCAAGCGGCCGAAGGCCTATTACATCGTCGAGGAGCTGCCCAAGAACAATTACGGCAAGGTCCTGAAGACGGAGCTCCGCGCGCGGCTGGCGGAGCAAGGCTGAACCTCAAAAAAATCCCCGGCCGCGCCGAGGCGGGGCCGGGGATGTTCGGGGGCGATGGACCCTCGGAAACGTCTCAGTGAACGGTCTCGCTCTCCTGGGACTTCAATTTCGCGATTTCGTCTTTCAGTCGAAGCTTCTTCTTCTTCAATTCGTGGACGTGGTTCTCGTCGCTTCCGGGATGAAGAAGTTCCTTCTCGATTTCGCTCTCGAGCGTCTTATGGCGCCGCTCGAGTTCGGCGAGATGGCTTTGCATCGACATGCAGGCTCTCCTTGATAGATCGCACACGCGAAATCATGACACAGCTTTGACAGGCCGCAAGCCCTTCCGGCAGGCGCCGCCGATCAAATTTAACGTGGCCATAAATTTGCAATGCAACGTCGCGTCAAACTGTCGGGGCGCCCTTGCCGACGGACGGGTCCGGGGCGATACTGGCGGCCTATCGCTCGCTGCTTCGCCGCGACGGGCGCGACATATTTTTGTATCGATAAGCGCCGACCGCCCGGACATCATGCCGCCGAAAATCACCGACGCCGAACGCGCAACGCTTGAAGCGGAACTGGAGCGGCTGAAGCAGGAACACAGGGATCTCGACGCGGCGATCGAGGCCCTGGGCGCTGTCGGCGCAAGCGACCAGCTCCAGGTTCAGCGCCTCAAGAAGCGCAAGCTCGCCTTGCGCGACCGGCTGTCCTTCGTCGAAGACCAGTTGACGCCAGACATCATCGCCTGAGCGGCCGACGCGGCCGCCTCCGCCCCTTGCGCCCCTCAGGCGCTTCGTTTATCCGCGCTTTTTCGCCGCACAGATCGAGATTGCCTTGCCGCAGCGCAGCACGCCCCCCGTCGCCATCATCATGGGCAGCCAGTCCGACTGGGCGACCATGCGCCACGCCGCCGACACGCTGGATGCGCTCGGCGTCGCGCACGACGCCCGCATCGTTTCGGCCCATCGCACGCCAGACCGGCTTGTCGCCTTCGCCAAGGGCGCCAGGGCCGCCGGCTTCAAGGTGGTGATCGCCGGCGCCGGCGGCGCCGCCCACCTGCCGGGCATGGCCGCCGCCATGACCTCGCTGCCCGTCTTCGGCGTGCCGGTGGAATCCAAGGCGCTGTCGGGGCAGGACTCGCTCCTCTCCATCGTCCAGATGCCCGGCGGCATCCCCGTCGGCACGCTCGCCATCGGCAAGGCCGGCGCGATCAACGCCGCCCTCCTCGCCGCCGCCGTGCTGGCGCTCAACGACGAGGCGCTCGCCGAACGGCTGGACGCCTGGCGCGCGAAGCAGACGGCGTCCGTCGCCGAACGCCCCTCCGATGACGCCTGACGGCGCCCTTCCGCCGGGCTCGACCATCGGCGTGCTCGGCGGCGGCCAGCTCGGCCGCATGATCGCGCTCGCCGCCGCCCGTCTCGGCATCAAGACGCATATCTACGCCCACCATGCCGACGAGCCGGCGGCCCATGTCGCCGCCGCGGTGACCACGGGCGAATGGACGGACGAGGCCGCGCTCGCGCGCTTCGCCGACGCGGTCGATGTCGTGACTTACGAATTCGAGAACGTGCCGGCCGCCGTCGCCGCATATCTCGCCGCGCGCAAGCCGGTCCGCCCCGGCCCTCTGGCGCTGGAAAAGACGCAGGATCGGCTGGTCGAGAAGGATTTCCTGGCCTCGCTCGGCATTCCGACCGCCCCCTATGCGGCGGTCGACGACGCCGGCGCGCTCATCCGCCACATCGGGCGCATCGGCCGGCCGGCGATCCTCAAGACGCGCCGCTTCGGCTATGACGGCAAGGGCCAGATCATGCTGCGCGAAGGCTCCGACGTCGGCGCGGCCTTCCGGGCGCTCGGCGGCGCGCCCTGCATTCTCGAGGGCTTCGTGAATTTCGAGCGCGAGGTCTCGGTCGTCGGCGCGCGCGGGCTGGACGGCGCCTTCGCCGCCTTCGACGTCTGCGAGAACGAGCACGAGAACCACATTCTCTCGGTCACCCGCGCGCCTGCCCGCATGGCGCCGGAAACCGCCACGGAAGCCATGGACATCTGCCACAGGATCCTCGATGCGCTCGATTACGTCGGCGTGATCGCGGTCGAGATGTTCCTGGTCGCCGGCATCGGCCCGGACGGCGCGCGGCGCGAGAAGGTGGTCGTCAACGAGATCGCGCCGCGCGTCCACAATTCCGGCCACTGGACGATCGAGGGCGCGGAAACCTCGCAATTCGAGCAGCATGTCCGCGCGATCTGCGGCTGGCCGCTGGGATCGCCAAGAATCCGGGGCGAGGTCGAGATGCGCAACCTGATCGGCGACCAGGCCGACCAGTGGAAGAAGATCGCCGCCGAGCCGGGCGCCGCGCTGCATCTCTACGGCAAGGCCGAGGCGCGGCCGGGCCGCAAGATGGGGCATGTGACGCGGGTGATTTCAAAGCCCGCCCGATAGACAAGCTCCCGGGATTCTGTTAATCGCCACGCCACTATCGCCTTAGCCCCTTGGGCGCGGGCGGTTCCCTGTTTTCGAAATTCATGGGCAGAGGCCGGCAAGGCGCGCGCCCGACTGGGCCGAAACGGCCCGCCACAGGAGGTCCGGTGCAAGTTCTCGTTCGCGACAACAACGTCGACCAGGCGCTGAAGGCGCTCAAGAAGAAGATGCAGCGCGAAGGCATTTTCCGTGAAATGAAGCTGCGCGGCCATTACGAGAAGCCGTCCGAGAAGCGCGCCCGCGAGAAGGCCGAAGCCGTCCGCCGCGCCCGCAAGCTCGCCCGCAAGAAGATGCAGCGTGAAGGCCTGCTGCCGTCGAAGCCCAAGCCGGCTTTCGGCGCGGCCCGCTAAGTCTTCTTTCGCATTCGTTTTGCCGCGGCGGCTGACTCGTTCGGCCGCCGTGTCTTTTTTGCATCAGTTTACGATTTCTTGACCGTTTTTTTCGACTTTGCGCGCATCGTCCCGCAAGTCGCCCGAATGCGGGCAGATAGGGGCGACGCTCTGAAACGGCAGGACACGTGAAGGGACCGGCATGGTCTATCGAATTGGCAATCGTCTGGCGTCCAATTCTTTATGGACAATGACACGGCTGCGCGGCGGTCTCGCCGCGCTGGCGGCCCTCGGCCTGGGCGCGGCGCTCGCCGGCTGCGACACCGTCGGCGCCGCGCGCGGCGGCCTTAGCGGCGCGGCGCCCCAGATCGCCGAAGTCGCCCCCGACGATCCGGCGGCGGCTTCCGCCAACATCGCCTCGCTGACCGAGGTCATCAACCGCAACCCCGGCAGCGCCGAAGCCTACCTTACCCGCGGCAACGCCTACGCGCGCAACGGCCGCATGGGCGAGGCCATCGCCGACTTTTCGCAGGCAATCAAGCTCGACCCGAACAACGCCGCCGCCTACACCAACCGCGCGCTGGCGCAGCGCCAGCTCGGCCGCAATGACGCCGCGCTGAACGACTTTACCCGCGCCGTCGAGGTCAATCCGCGCCACGCCTCGGCCTATCTCGGTCGCGCCAATCTGCTGCGCGCGCAGGGCCAGCTCGACGAGGCCATGAGCGACCTCGACCAGGCGATCCGCCTCAATCCCGAAGGCGCGCAGGCGTTTCACGCGAGAGGCCTGATCTACCAGAAGCGCGGCGAGCACCAGCGCGCCATCACCGATTTCGACAACGCCATCGACCGCGATCCCTTCGCGGGCGCGCCCTATCAGGCGCGCGGCGAGAGCCTCGTCGCGCAGGGCAAGTACGACAAGGCGATCGAAGACTTCAACGCCTC
Source organism: Rhodoblastus sp. (assembly GCA_046349085.1). GTDB lineage: Bacteria > Pseudomonadota > Alphaproteobacteria > Rhizobiales > Beijerinckiaceae > JAJXWB01. The sequence continues at coordinate 116,685 of JAXMDA010000008.1, read as the reverse complement.
GCTCAATGTCGACAACAAGAACGCCAACGGCTGGGCCGGCCTCGGCATGGCCTACGAAAAGCAGGGCAATCGCGCGAAGGCGGCCGAGTCCTATCAGCGCGCGCTGGTGATCGACCCGAACAATCCCGTCGCCCGCGGCGGCGCGAGCCGGATCAAGGTCTGACATCGGGTCGAATGGACCGCGAGCCCTCGGGCTCGCTCAGACTGCCGACAAAGCCGAGGCCCGCCTCCGTTGCGCGCCCTCCTTTGAGTTTGACTCGAAACGTGCTGCGACCCCGCGCCCCTCATGCTGAGGAGCCTGCGCAGCAGGCGTCTCGAAGCATGATCCAGGGTTACATGTCCCGGCCACCCTTCGAGACGCCGCTTCGCGGCTCCTCAGGGTGAGGAGTCTTGAATTGCGGGCCCGACTTGGGTGGCGTCTCGAACCATGGCCGCGAGGACCAGCCTTTTGCTGTCGCCATGAACGGGCCTCAGGTCTCGCAGCCCGTCCGGTTCTCCCCGCCTTCCCTTTTCGCTGAATAGACCCGTCGCCATCCTGCGCGGCGCCCGGATGCGCCGAAGGGATGGATTTTCCGGACTCCGGCGGCCCTCTATGGCGCGGCGCTGAATTTCATGTAAGAAGCCAGCCCTTGGCTTGAAAAGAACGGCAAGTCCTGAAGCGGTCGCCGCCCGAGCCAAAGCAAGGAGAATCGAGCCGATGCCGCAGGTCATTGGAATTCCCAAGGAGATTTTTCCCGGCGAGAAGCGCGTGGCGATCGCGCCGGAGGTCGTCCAGAAACTGGTCGGCCTGGGTTTCTCGGTTCTCGTGGAAAAGGGCGCAGGCGACGCCGCCGACATCTATGACGACGCCCTGACGGCGGCCGGCGCGAAGATCGCCGACACGGCGGCGCAAGTCTGGTCGGACGCCGACATCGTCTTCAAGGTCCGCCTGCCTGCCGACAGCGAAGTCGCGCAGATGAAGGAAGGCCAGACGCTGATCTCCTTCATCTGGCCGGCGCAGAATCCGGAACTGATGGAAAAGCTGAAGGCGAAGAAGGTCACGGTTCTGGCGATGGACGCGGTTCCCCGCCTCCTGTCGCGCGCCCAAAAAATGGACGCGCTGACCTCGCAGGCCGGCGTCACCGGCTATCGCGCCGTCGTCGAGGCCGCCAACGCGTTCGGCCGTTACTTCGCCGGTCAGATCACCGCCGCCGGCAAGATCCCGCCGGCAAAAGTCTTCGTCGCCGGCGCCGGCGTCGCGGGCCTCGCGGCCATCGGCACGGCGGTCGGCCTCGGCGCGATCGTGCGCGCCAACGACACGCGCGCGGAAGTGGCCGATCAGGTCAAGTCGATGGGCGCCGAATTCGTCAAGGTCGACTATGACGAGGAGGGCGGCGGCGGCGGCGGCTACGCCAAGGTGATGAGCGAGGGCTTCCAGGCCGCGCAGCGCGAGATGTACGCCAAGCAGGCGCTGGATTCCGACATCATCATCACCACCGCTCTGATCCCCGGCAAGCCGGCGCCGAAGCTGATCACCGCCGACATGGTGAAGTCGATGAAGCCCGGCAGCGTGATCGTCGATCTCGCGGCGGAACAGGGCGGCAATTGCGAACTGACCGTGCCGGGCGAAGCCGTCGTGCGCCACGGCGTCACCATCGTCGGCTACACCGACCTGCACAGCCGTCTCGCCAAGCAGTCCTCGACGCTCTACGCGACCAATCTGCTGCGCCTCACCGAGGAACTGTGCAAGGCCAAGGACGGCCAGATCGTCGTCAACATGGACGACGACGCCATTCGCGGCTTCACCGTCGTCAAGGACGGCGAGATCACCTGGCCCGCCCCGCCGCTGAAACTGCCGGCGCCGCCCGCCGCCAAGCCCGCAGCCGCTGCGCCCGCGGCGGCCGCGCCTGCGCCGAAGAAGAGCGGCGGCGGACACGGCCACGGCGCGCCGAGCGAGCCGATGGCGCTCAAGAGCCTGCTGATCACCTTCGGCGTCGCAGCCGTTCTGTTCCTGCTCGTCGGCGCCTATGCGCCGCCGGCCTTCCTCGGCCATTTCACCGTCTTCGTGCTGGCGATCTTCGTCGGCTACATGGTCGTGTGGAACGTGACGCCGGCGCTGCACACGCCGCTGATGAGCGTCACCAACGCCATCTCCTCGATCATCGCGATCGGCGCGCTCCTGCAGATCTGGCCTCCGGAATCGCCCGGGCGGCCGGACATCTGGATCCTGATCATCGCATTCGTCGGGCTGACGCTCACCACCATCAACATGTTCGGCGGCTTCGCCGTGACGCGCCGCATGCTGGCGATGTTCCAGAAGTAAGGGGACGGGAAACATGTCTGCCAGCCTCGTCACGGTCTCCTACATCGGAGCCACCATTCTCTTCGTTCTCAGCCTCGGCGGCCTCTCCAATCCGGAGACCGCCAAGCGCGGCAACTGGTACGGCATCGTCGGCATGGCGATCGCCGTGATTGCGACGGTCTTCGGTTCGCGCGCCATCGGCAATGGAGGCGAACAGTCCATCGTCATCGGCGCGGGCTATGTGTTCATCCTGCTGGCGATGGTCGTCGGCGGCGCGGTCGGCCTCTATGCGGCGCGCACCGTGCAGATGACGCAGATGCCGGAACTCGTCGCGATCATGCATTCGCTGGTCGGCTTCGCCGCCTGCGCCATCGGCTTTGCGAGCTACATCGACACGTCCACCGTGTTTGCCACGCACGCCGAACACACGATCCACCTCGTCGAAATCTACATCGGCATCTTGATCGGCGCGGTCACCTTCACCGGGTCCGTCATCGCCTTCGGCAAGCTGTCGGGCCGCATCGACGGCAAGCCGCTGCTGCTGCCGGCGCGCCACTGGATCAACCTCGCCGGCCTCGTGCTGGTGATCATCTTCGGCAAGTTCTTCCTGGGCGCCGAGACGATCGCCGGCGGCATGTTCCCGCTGATCGTCATGACGATCATCTCGCTCGCCTTCGGCGTGCACATGGTGATGGCCATCGGCGGCGCCGACATGCCGGTCGTGATCTCGATGCTGAACTCCTATTCCGGCTGGGCGGCGGCGGCGACCGGCTTCATGCTGTCGAACGACCTGCTGATCGTCGTCGGCGCGCTGGTCGGCTCGTCCGGCGCGATCCTCAGCTACATCATGTGCCGCGCCATGAACCGCAACTTCATCTCGGTGATCGCGGGCGGTTTCGGCACCACTTCGACCAGCGCGGCCAGCGCGGCCGCTGCGCCGGCAGGCGACGTGAAGTCGGTCAGCGCGGCCGAGACGGCCGACATGCTGTCGGAAGCCAAGAGCGTCATCATCGTGCCGGGCTACGGCATGGCGGTGGCGCAGGCGCAGCACGCGGTCTTCGAGATGACGAAGATCTTGCGCGAAAAAGGTATGAACGTGCGCTTCGGCATTCATCCCGTCGCGGGCCGCATGCCCGGCCACATGAACGTGCTGCTGGCCGAGGCCAAGGTGCCCTACGACATCGTCTGCGAGATGGACGAGCTGAACGACGACTTCCCGGCGACCGACGTCGCCATGGTCATCGGCGCCAACGACATCGTCAATCCGGCCGCGCAGGACGATCCGGGCAGCCCGATCGCCGGCATGCCGGTGCTTGAAGTCTGGAAGGCCAAGCACTCGATCGTCATGAAGCGCTCGATGGCGTCCGGCTACGCCGGCATCGACAATCCGCTCTTCTACAAGGACAACAATCTGATGCTGTTCGGCGACGCCAAGAAGATGCTGGACGAGGTCGTCGCCACGCTGAAGGGCAAGTAACCGCGCATCGTCATCCCGGACGGCCCGAAGGGCCGATCCGGCCGGGATGGCGTCTCAGGCAAGCAACAAAAAAGGCCGGCCCGTTTCGGGGCCGGCCTTTTCGTTCGCGCAGGGCGAAAAAAATCAGAGCGTCAGGACGCCGAGCAGAACCACGCAGCCGACGCAGAACACCGTGCCCCATTTGAAGAGGTTGACGAAGAGGTCGTAGGTCTTCTCGTGTTCGACGTAATCCATGTCCGGATGGCCGTAGGGCTGGATCGCGTTGCCGGGCTCGTGCGCCATGCTTTCCTCGGGGTTCTGGTTGTCGTTGGATCTGTCTTAGCCGAGGGCGTGGCCGCGGGCAACGGGGCTTTGGCTGTCACCCCAGTCCGGCCGCCTCCAGCGCGCCAGCCTGATTGGCGGTGAGCGCCTCCAGGCTGAAATCGCCCAGCGCCTCCTCGAACATGCGGTGATAATTCAGCTCCGCGCCCAGATGCAGGAAGACCGCGCCAAGCCCCACCGCCGCGCGGTCGAGGAACACGAACTCGCGCGGCACCGTCACCGGCCCCTTGGTCTTGAGCGCCTGATGCACGGTGAAGGCCTCGCGCCGGCCATACCTGCCGGGCTCGACGCCGTCCGCGACCGAGCGCACGCGATCTTCGAGCAGCGGCCCGTAAATGAAGCGCGCCCAGATGTTCAGCGTCTCGATCAGGTCCTTCTTCAGGCCCTTGAAGCCCCAGCTCTCGTAGGCATGGACGATGCGCGCGGAATCCTCGGCCTGGAGGCCGCGATAGAGATCGACCACGCCGCCGACGAATTTCGGCGGGAAGATTCTCACGCAGCCGTAATCCAGCAAGTTGATGCCCGCGCCCTTTCCGAACACGCTGTAATTGCCGAGATGCGGATCGCCGTGGATGACGCCGAAGCGCGAGAACGGCAGCCACCAGGCCGTGAACATGGCGGAGCCGATGCGGTTGCGCACCTCGAGCGGCGCCGTCTTGAAGGTCAGCAGCTTCTCGCCGTCGAGCCAGTCCATGGTGAGCAGCCGCTCGGTCGACAGTTCCGGCCGAACCTTCGGCGTGCGCACATTGGCCGCGCCGGCGAGCATATGGCGATAGAGCGCGGCGTGCTTGGCCTCGCGCGTGTAATCCAGCTCCTCGCGGACGCGGGCGCCGATCTCCTTGGCGGCCTCGGTCGTGTCGATCACCGGCTCGAACCGGCGATGGATGGCGAACAGAATGTCGAGTTGCTTCAGGTCGGCCTCGACCGCCGATTTCATGTCCGGATATTGCAGCTTGCAGGCGAGCGCGCCGCCGTCGGGCGCAACCGCCCTGTGCACCTGCCCCAGCGAAGCCGCCGCCGCCGGCTTGAGATCGAAGGACTTGAACTTCTTCTGCCAGTCGGCGCCGAGCTCCGCCTGCATCCGCCGCTTGACGAAGGCCGCGCCCATCGGCGGCGCGTCGGACTGCAGCTTGGAGAGTTCGTCGGCATATTCGGGCGGCAGCAGGTCCGGGATGGTCGCCATCAATTGCGCGACCTTCATCAGCGGTCCCTTGAGCCCGCCGAGCGCCTTGGCGAGCGCCGCCGCATTGGTGGCGTCGCGCCCGGACGTGCGGCCGCCGGTGAGCTGCTGGGCGGCAAAACGCGCCGCCACGCCGCCGACATTGGCGCCCACCCGGGCGTAACGCGCGGCGCGGGCGGAAAAACGATTGGCTTCGCGGTCGGTCATGGCCTCAATCTAAGGAGTGCTTCGCCCCGTTACGAGGCTCTAGGCCTCCATCCCCTCCAACTCGGCAATCAGCTCCTCGATCATCCCGAGCCCGATGTTCCAGAACGCAGGATCCGTCGCATCCAGCCCGAAGGGCGCCAGGAGTTCGGAATGGTGCTTGGCGCCGCCGGCCTTCAGCATGTCGAAATAGCGCTCGACGAAGCCGTGCTCGGCGCGGCGATAGACGCCGTAGAGCGAGTTCACCAGGCAATCGCCGAAGGCGTAGGCGTAGACGTAGAACGGCGAATGCACGAAGTGCGGGATATAGGCCCAGAAGGTTTCGTAACCTGGTTGCAGCCTGATCGCCGGCCCCAGGCTTTCGCCCTGCACTTCCATCCAGATTTCGCACAATTGATCCGCCGTCAGTTCGCCTTCGCAGCGGCGCGTGTGAACTTCCCGCTCGAACGTATAGAAGGCGATCTGGCGCACGACCGTGTTGATCATGTCTTCGACCTTGGACGCGAGCAGCGCGCGGCGCTGCGCGACGTCGGTCGTCTTGGCGAGCAGCGCGCGAAACGTCAGCATCTCGCCGAACACGCTCGCGGTTTCGGCCAGCGTCAGCGGCGTCTGCGCCATCAAGGCGCCCTGGCCGGCAGCCAGAACCTGATGCACGCCGTGGCCGAGTTCATGCGCGAGCGTCATAACGTCGCGCGGCTTGCCCTGGTAGTTGAGCAACACATAGGGATGCGCGGATGGCACGGTCGGATGCGCGAAGGCGCCCGGAGCCTTGCCCGGCCGCACCGGGGCGTCGATCCAGCGGTCGTCGAAGAATCTTCGCGCAATGTCGGCCATGGCAGGCGCAAAGCCGGCATAGGCCGACAGTACGGTCTCGCGCGCGTCGCTCCATGTGTAGATGCGCTGCGGAACCTGCGGCAGCGGCGCGTTGCGGTCCCAATGGTTGAGCGCGTCCTTGCCGAACCATTTGGCCTTCAGCTTGTAATAGCGGTGGGAGAGCCGGGGATAGGCGGCGCGCACGGCGGCCACCAGCGCATCCACCACCTCGCGCTCCACGCGATTGGCGAGATGGCGCGAGTCCGCGACGTCGCTGAACTTGCGCCAGCGGTCGGAAATCTCCTTGTCCTTGGCAAGCGTGTTGGTGACGAGCGAAAAGATGCGCAGATTGTCCTTCAGCGTCGCTGCGATGGCGTCCGCGGCCTTGTGGCGCACGTTCTCGCTTGCGTCCTGCATCATCGACAGCGTCGGCTCGATCGTCAGTTCCTGGCCATCGACACGGAAGCGCAGGCTGGCGATCGTCTCGTCGAACAGCCGGTTCCATGCGCCGTGCCCGGTCACCGACTTTTCGTGGAACAGCTTCTCGATCTGATCATCGAGTTCGTGCGGCTTGTCCTTGCGGATGTCCACCAGCCAGGGCCGCCAATGTTCGAGCGGACCGGACGCAGACGCCTTGTCCATCGTCGCGTCGTCGATGCGATTGAGCTCGAGCTGGAAGAACAGGAGGTCCGTCGAATAGGCGGTGATCTTCTCGTGCGTGTCGCCGTAGAATTTCGCGCAGATGGGATCGGTCGTATTGCCGGCGTAAACGAGGCCGGCATAGCTCATGATGCGGCCCAGCAGATCCTGAAGCGCCTCGAATTCCTGCACGGCCTCGGCCAGCCGCAAACTCGCCTTCTCGCCCTTCGCCGCCTCGGCCAGCTTGCCGCGCCACTTCTCGGCGAAAGCGCGACAATCCGTCTCAGCGCGCTTGAGGTCGGCGGAAAATTGCGGGCTGTCGAGGCCGCTGTAGAGGTCGGCGAGGTTCCATTCGGGCAAGAGCCCGAGTTCGGCGGTGGCGGTCATGGGCGGTCCGTCAAGAATCAGCTTGATTTCAATATAGGGTCTCCGACCGGCTTTCGCGCCCCCGGCAAGCCGGGGCCGATCACACCGGCAATCGCCCGCGGAGTCGGCGATTGTGCCGATAAGCGACAATCGGCGGTCGGCCATTAATTGGGCATTTACCCTAATCGTCGAGCATCCCGTTCCAACAGGCGACCGGCTAGCGTCCTGAGAGGACTTGATGATTTCGACCATATTGATTGCCGACGACGATCCCGTGCAGCGCCGGCTTCTGGAGGCCATGGTGCGGCGCTTCGGCTACGAGGCCGAGACTGTCGAAAGCGGCGATCAGGCTCTCGCGCGGCTGGAGCGGGCGGAAGGTCCGGCGATCGACCTGCTGATTCTCGATCTCGTCATGCCCGATCTCGACGGCATGGGCGTGCTCGCCCGGATGCGCGAGCGCAAGATCGGCGTTCCCGTCATCGTGCAGACCGCGCACGGCTCGATCGAGGCGGTCATTTCCGCCATGCGCGCCGGCGCCTATGATTTCGTGGTCAAGCCGGTGGGCGCCGAGCGCCTGCAATTCTCGATCAAGAACGCGCTGCGCGTCGATGCGCTGGAGGAGGAAATCCGCCGCATCAACCGCCGTGCGGCCGGCGTGCTCACCTTCAAGGACCTGGTGTTTTCCGGCGACGAGATGTCGCGCATCGTCCGCCTCGGCGAACGCGCCGCGAAATCGACCATTCCCGTCCTGCTCGAGGGCGAGTCCGGCGTCGGCAAGGAACTGGTCGCGCGCGCCATCCAGGGCGGCTCGGACCGAAAGGGTCGGCCCTTCGTCACCGTCAACTGCGGCGCCCTGCCCGAGAATCTCGTCGAATCCATCCTGTTCGGCCATGAGAAGGGCGCCTTCACCGGCGCGATCGACAAGCATGTCGGCAAATTCCAGGAGGCCAACGGCGGCACGCTGTTCCTGGACGAAATCGGGGAACTGCCGCTCGAGGCGCAGGTGAAACTGCTGCGCGCGCTGCAGGAAGGCGAAATCGACCCTGTCGGCGCCAAGCGGCCGGTGCGCGTCGACATCAGGCTGATTTCCGCGACCAACCAGAATCTCATCGAACTGGTGAAGGCTGGGAAGTTCCGCGAAGACCTCTACTACCGCCTCAACGTCTTCCCGATCACGATTCCGCCCCTGCGTGCGCGAAAAGGCGACATCGGCGAATTGTCGCGCCGCTTCTGCGCGCGGTTTGCGGCCGAGGAAGGCAAGAAGATCCGCGGCCTCACGGCCGAGACGCTGTCGCTGCTTGCGGCCTACGACTGGCCAGGCAACGTGCGCCAGCTCGAGAACGCCCTGTTCCGCGCAGTCGTCCTGTCCGATGGCGACGAATTGACAGTCGCGGAATTTCCGCAGATCGCCGCGCAGGTCGACGGCTACGACGTGCGCGTGCCTGTCGCGCCCGCGCCGCAGCCCGTCGCAGCGCGGGTCGAGCGCGAGATCGTGCGGGTCGAGGTCCGCGACCCGAATACGCGAAAGATGCTCGACGAGCACGGCGAGGTGCGCAAGCTCGACGACCTCGAGGCGGAGGCGATCAAGTTCGCGCTCGCCCATTATCGCGGCCAGATGTCGGAAATGGCGCGCCGCCTCGGCATCGGCCGCTCGACGCTCTATCGCAAGATGAAGGAATACGGCCTCGACGAGGGCGCCGACGACAAGATGGTCGGCCACGAAGGCCTGAAGGGCGAAGCGGGCGAGGCCGCCTAGCCCTCGCTCATTCCCGGGCGAGATATGACGGCGCCTTTCAGGCGCCGACATGTCCGTGATGACGCTCCCACCACAATTCGCCGAGCGACAGAACGGCGACGCCGAGGCCGAGCGCGACATGCGCGACCGCCGCATGGGGAACGTTCGCAAATCCGACAATCCACGGCGACGCCGCGGCGATAACGCCAAGGATCGCGTCGACCTCCTCGAAGAGATGCGGCAGTTCGGCGAGCGCGATCACCGCGCAGGCGGCAATTGCAAGCCCGGCGACGAGGCTCGACGCCGTCGCCCGCTCATTGCCGCCGTAGCCCAGAACCCAGGGCGCGGCGAGAAATGCCAGACCCAGGACAAGCGTGATGAAATCGAGCCGGTTGCTCGCGGCGTTCGATTCGGCGGCCGCCATCGGACCCTCCTCCGTTGCGCCCCGTCAAGGGCGCAGATAGCGCCGTCTTTTCGCACGTCCAGCGCACGCTGCATGTGCGCGACTCCCCTCCCCCGCGCCCGGGTGGGCAAGCGCGCGCTACCGCACCGCGACAATGAACAGGCGCGGATAGGGCAGGAGGATCATGCCGTCGGCGCGCGGCGCGTATTCCCTGATGATCTCGCGCCGATACAGCGCGAGAAAGGATTCTCGCTCCTTCTCGGTCAGGGGATTGAGGAAGGGCCGCAGCGCCGAGCCTGCGAACCAGTCGACGACCCCTTGCGCGCCGTCGAGCGCATGCACGTAAGTCGTGCGCCAGAGGTCGAGGCGCGCGCAATGCGGGCTCAGCCAGTCGTAATAGTCCTGCGCATCGGCGATGACCGCGCGCGACTTGACGACCGGCATCAGCCGCTCGCGCCACGGGCCATCGACTGCGATCATGCGCATCAGCGCATGGGCCGCCTCGCGCGCCGTGTCGGGCATCTGCACGGCGAGGCAGCCGCCCGTCGGCAGGAAGGACATCAGCCGCGCGCACAGACGCTGATGATCGGGCGTGAACTGCAGCACCGAGTTCGCAAAGATGAGATCGGGCGCATGATCGGGCCGGAAATCGTCGACGCTTTCGCGGATGAAATGCGCGTCCGGCACGCGCGTGCGCGCATGAGCGAGCATGGCCTCGGACGTGTCGAGGCCGATCAGTTCGGCGTGGGCGAAGCGCCGCCGCAGAAGCTCGGTGCTGTTGCCTGGTCCGCAACCGAGATCGTAGCCGAGCGCAGGCGCCGCCGTCGAAACCTGCGCCAGCAGATCGCGCGCCGCGCGCGCGCGTTCGCCCTCGAATTTAAGATAAAGGGCCGGATTCCAGTCGCCCTGCCCCCGCAAGGCCGACGCCGTCTCGTTCATCCCGGCCTCCGGTCAGGCGCCCCCGCGCCGGCCCATAGGCCATGACGTCGTTCGGAATGTCAACCGATCTGTTCTTTTTAGAGAACGAACAATTCTTGCGCAGGCGCGCGGCTCACGCCGGCGCAATGCCGGCAAGGCCCGTGGTCCGTCACCCTTGTCATCCCGGCCGGAGCGAAGCGCAGGGCCGGGATCCAGCATACGGGCGTCGCGGACTGGATGCCGGATCAGGCCTCAGCAGCCAATCCATGCAGGCTGCGTAAACTTGCCTGCATCGCCGTCCGGGATGACAGGCGGGACCACACGAGCGACTTCCCGACAGGCGCGATGACCACAAGAACCAAGCTTTGTCATCGCCGTGGAGGCGGCTCACGCCGCCTCGATGGCTTCCTCGTCGCAGATGATCTTCGCCGCTTCCGCGCTTTCGCGGGCGACATCCACCTTGAGGTGCTTGACCGGGCTCGTCGCCTTTCCGCCTTCGGCGAAATGGTCGAAGAAAATGCGCATCACCGCGCTCACCCCGACCGGGGTCAGTTGCCGCATGGATTCGGCGTAGAATTTCGCCGCGTTCGGCCCGAACGTCACGACGTCGTAGGACGGGAAATAGGCGATGTTCTGGCGCGCCGAGGACACCTCGTCCGCCGCCACGCGCAGGATCGACTTCGAGGCGGAATTCGACACCAGCACGTGGCGCGGAACCTGGGTCGCGGCGATCGGCACCGGCGAAACCGAGGTGATGATTCGCGCCTTCGGGTTGATCGCGTGCAGCTTGTCCACGAACGACAGGAAATCGCCCGAGACTTCCGACACGCGCGAATTCCAGAACACGTATTTTTCCGGATCGTACTCCCCGCCGTCGACGCCCGGCGCGATCTGCAGCACCGCGCCATCCGCCTTGTGCACCCAGGCTTCCGTCAGGCCGAAGGTGAACAGGAAGACATCCAGCGTCTGGAACATCTTTCGCACGGCCGCCAGGTGCTTCTCGCGGTCGGCGCGCACCTCCTCGGGGCTTGCGAAGCCGTCCGGATTGACGCGCGGGCGGAACGGATCGACGAAGCGCCCGTCCTTGCGCGTCCAGACGTCCAGCTCCGGCTTGAACAGGCCGAAGGCCCGATCGAACAACTGGAGCAATTGCCGGGTCGTGTAGATATTGCCGTAGCGGCAGGAATAGACGCCGTATTGCTGGTGCTCGGCCTGGCCCGCGTCCATGCCGGCCGGCGCGGTCTCCACCTGGTAGTAGTGGAAGCCGCTCTGTTGCAGGCGCTTGGCCAGATGCTGCGCGAAGCACGAGCCGCCGGTCGCCACCTTGTCTGCGGGCGAAATACGGAAAGGCAGGTCGACGATCGGATCGATGGCGAAGGGCGGCAGGCCGGCCACGGCCTTGCGCCAGAACCGATGGTCGGGTAGGTCGCTGTAGGGATTGGAGGACAAGGGCATTCTCCTGAGCCTTGCGCCAAAATAGGCGCGCAGCCCTCTCTTGTCACGCCGGGCGCCTGCCGCGGCCGAGCCAGCGCCGAGGCTCCGAAGCTATGTTCTCTCTGCTCGACCGCCAGATCGCGCGCCATTGGCGGGACCAGAAGCTCGCGCGTCTCAGGGCGAACGGCGGCAAGCCGGCGCGAAGGATCGCCGTCGTCGGCAATTGCCAGAGTTTCGGCTACGCTTTCGCGCTGAAATTGTTCGACCCCGGCCTCGTCGTCGACCGCTACGCGCTGGTTGCGCCCTCGCTGACCGACCTCAAGACCCTGCGCTCCGCCCTGGCTGGCTACGACCATGTTTTTTCGCAGGATTTTGGCCCCCAGATCCTGCGCGACAATGCAACCTCCGACGCGCTTTTCGCGGATATGCCGGAAATCGTCCGCCTGCCGACCGTCAATTTCTACGGTTTCCACCCCGACACGATCCACCTGCTGGACCCGACGAAGAACTACCGCTTCATCATGGGTCCGGCCGGCGTCTATCATTCGGCGCTGACGCTCTTCGGCCACATCAGCGGCTTTTCCATCGAGCAGACCGAGGCGCTCTTCACCCACGATGTCTTCGCCTTCGTCGGCTATCTGGACGTCTGGCCGAGCGCCGTCGACGAAGTCATGCGCGCCGGCAAGGCGGCCCACATGAAGCTCGAGAACGCCGTCGCCCGCTGGGCGCGCGGCCGCGCCTTCATGTACACGCCGACCCATCCGCGCCCGCAGGTGATGTTCGACATCGCCCGCATCGCCATGGACAAGGCCGGATTGCGGGCGCAGCCGCTCGACACCGACGACTATGCCGTCGACGACCTGTCGCGGGACTACATTCTCCCCGTCTACCCGCCGCTGGCCGAACATTACGGATTGCGCGGCTCGACCGTGCTCAAGCTCGCCCACTACCGGTTCAGCCGCGGCGTCGGCGAAATGCTGGACCTGCGGGCCTATATCGCCCGCTCCTTCGCCCATTACGCCGAAAGGCGCCGCGAACAGCTCGTGCACGAGCGCGTCGACCAATGGCTGGGCGACGCGGAAATTTCCCGGATACTCGGCGCGTTGTCGGCGGAGGAGCTGAAGCGCCGGGCGCTGGCGCGCTGAACAGCCGCCCGGCGCTTGTCAGCGCGGGCGCGAGCATTTACCCCTGCCGGCCAATGCTTTCAGAGATCGATCATCAGCTTCTGCACGTCTGGGTGCGTCGCCTGCTGGGACGGGAAAAGGGCGCGCCCCGCATCGCCGTCGTCGGCAATTGCCAGAGCTTCGGCATCGCGTACGGCATGAAGCTGCTGATCCCGCACGCGCATGTCGACCGTTTCACCATCGTGCGCAAGGGCGTCACCACGCTCGACATGCTGGCGAAGACGCTGGCCGGCTACGACCATGTCTTCTCGCTCGAGTTCCAGCCGGGTTTCGTGCGCGGCGGCGGATGGGAGGAGTTGAAGGCGCTGCTGCCCGATGTTGCGCCGATCCCGAGCATCGTCTTTTCCGGCTTCCATCCGGACACGATCTACATTCTCGATCCGACCCGCTCCGGTTATCCGATCGAGGGCCCGACCGGGCCCTATCATTCGGCCATCGCGCTCTTTGCCTATCTGCGTGGCATGACCGTCGACCAGACGGTCGCCTTGTTCGGCGAGCCCTTGTTCGAGGCCTTGGGATATTTCGACGTGTGGGAGGATTCGGCGCGCGAATTCCTGGAATTCGCCAAGGCCTCGGGCCTCGATCTGTCCGCGGAACTCATCCGCTGGAGCCGGTCGGGGCCGTTCATGTATTCCATGAACCACCCTAAGGCGCATGTGCTTTTCGACGTGGCGAAGGCGCTGCTGGCCAAGGCCGGCATGAAGACGGCCCCGGTCGAATTCGCCGATTTCGCCGTCGACGACATCGTGCGCGGCGTCGTGTTCCCCGTCTATCCGGAGATCGCCGAACGCTACGGGCATCGCGGCAGCTATTTATTCAAGCGTTCCAACTACAGGCTGGCGCGCAACGTCGGCCAGTTCGACGACCTCCGAGGTTATGTCGAAGGCTCGTTCGCCGTCTATGCAAGGCATCAGCGCGCGCAGCTAATGGCGCCGCGCATGATCGAATGGGAAGCCAATCCGGAGGTCGGCAAGCTCTTCGATTTCCACGCCGCCGACGCGCTCTCGAAAAAATACGCGCGGCGCTAGCAGGCGCTACCGCACGCCAGGGGCCGGATTTGAGCACCGCCCGTCCGTCCGCTTGAATTCCGGCGGGTCGCAAGGGCTGGTGTCCTGCGTGCAGTCCTTCACGCAATAGAACGCCCGGGCCGGCGCTCCGTAATACGGGCTGTAGGATGGGCCGTCGTAGACGACCGGCGGGCGGTAAAAATATTGCGCCGAGGCCGTCGGCGCGCCGAGCGCGACCGTGGCGACGGACAACAGGGCGAGCGAAAAGTAACGCATCGGCTGTCTCCCTTCTGAAGGAGGAGCAACGGCGCCTTCACGCGAGGGTTCCCTGACGCACGCTTTCGTTACCACGCCACTTTCACGCCGCCCTTGCCGCCGTAGACCGGGTTTTTCGTGCCGAATTCGCCCTCGAAGCTGGCGAAGACCGCCACCTGCTGCGTGACGGCGAGATTGACGCCCGCCTTCACCTGCGCCGCGTCCCGCGCCGGACTGGCGCCGATGATGACGAAGCTCGCGCCCGGCAATGCGACGAGCGAGGCCGTCTGCGTGCGGCTCGTCGACCATTCGTGACGCCAGGCGAGCGAGATCCAGGGCGTGAGGATGGCGCCGGCGAGATCGAACCGGCCTTCCGCCTTGAGGCCGATGAAGGTCGGCGTCGAAGCGACGCCCTGGCTCTTGAAGCCCAGCGCGAACATGCCGACGCCGCCGGCCGCCTGCTCGATGAACGGCTTGGTGTGCAGATGCGCGATCTCGATCGCCGTGAAGGGCGTGACCGCGTAATTGTCGGACGCGATGCGCCGCCCGATTTCAAGGCGCGTGCGCACTTCTTCGGACGTGAACCTGCCCTCTTCCTGCTCGCCGGCGACGGCGCCGATGGCGCCCACCGTGCGCAACGTCTTGTTGGCGTAGTTCGAATAGGCGACGCTCGCCGTGCCGTAGAATGATTGCACGCGGAAGCCCGTATAGCCGCCGACATGGACGCCGGCCGCGCTGCCCGTCGCATTGCCGGCGTTGAACGCGCTGGACGAACCGCCGAGCGCCATGCCCAGGAGCATGCTGGAGCCCATCTGGTAGTCGACGCCGAGCGCGCCGCCGTAGGAATTCAGCTTCTGGTCGGCAGAGCCCGCGACAGTGTCGCCGGCCAGGCTGGAGCGGCCGCCGAAGCCCGACGCCCAGACGCGCCAGCGCTGCACGCCGTCGTTGCGCACGGGCGCCGGCGCATAGGTCTGGCGCGACACCGGCCATTTGCTTCCATCGGCCCGGGTCGGCGCATAGGCGAACGGCTCGACGCGGCGCACGATCTGGTCGCGGGGCGCAGAGTCGCGCCACAAGGCCTGCTGGTCGTCGAGCACGGACGTGAAGAGATGGCTCGTCTGCAACGCCGCATTGGCCGCCCCGGTGACGACGCCGTCGCCGGAGAGCTGTGTAAGCGACGTGGCGACGGAAGCGTCCGAGGCCTGGTTCAGCGCCAGAAGCATCTGGCCGCCGAGCCCGCCGGACATCTGCGCCGTCGCCCAGTATATGCCGTTAGCGACCGACCACTGGTTGCGCGTGCGCGCGAAGGAGCGGAAGTCGCGCAACAGGACCGTCAGGTAGACGTCGTTGGCGTCGTAGGTCAGGATGCCCGTGTATTTCGACATGTCGGAAATGACGCCGTCGAACTGCCCGGTCAAACCGCCTTTGGCGTAGAGCAGAATGTAGCGCGAGCCACGCTGGTATGTGCCGTCCTGGTCGGCCGAGATGCGAACGAGGCCTCCATCGATCGTGGCCTTGCCGCCGACATAGATCGTATCGCTGCTCGTCGAGGTTATGCGCGCATTGTAATAGGAGCCCGGCCCGAAGCTGGCGTCGCCGGTCACGACCAGAAGGCCGGTCTTGGTGGGGTCCGAGCCCATGTTGATGACGCCGGTGTTCTTCAGGAAGTCGATGTAGGAGCCGGCGGCGTTATTCCACGTCCCGTCGTTGACGACCGTCGCAATGCCATTGCTGACGATCGTGCCGTCGATTTTTCCGGTGTTCTTGATGAGGGCCGCGCCGCTGGCGACGCCGATCGCCATGCCGTTGGCGTCGGCCTGGATCGTGCCGGAATTGTTGAGCGTCGCCGAGCCCTTGTTGACGTCGATGATGACAGCCGCGCCTTTCGAGCCGCCGCCCTTGATCGTGCCGGCGTTGTTGATGGTCGCGTCGCCCGTCTGCGTCTGCACGATCACGCCGGCGATGCCGCCGGAAACGAATTTGCCGGCGTCGAGATCGATCTCGATCGAACCGCTTTTTGTCGACGCTGCAATGCCGTAGCCGGTCGCGCCGGAAATGTCGCCGTGCGCCTGCACCTTGACCGAACCCTTGCCGGTGGCCATCGCGACCACGCCGTCGCTGGCGGCCGTCACGCCGCCGGCGCCGACATTGACCACCGCCCATCCGTTCTCGCTCTGCGCGGCGACGCCGTCGCCCGTCGTCGCAGTGACCTTCCCCCCGGTCGTGACGGTGACGGCGCCGCTTCCGGTCGTCGAGGCGATGATGCCGTCGCCGCCCGTCACCTTGCCCGTCGCGTTGACCGTGACGTCGCCGCCATGCGACTGCGCCACAATGCCCGCGACGGCGCCCGTGATCGTTCCGCTGAGATTGATCGAAACGTTGCCGCCGCCCGCCGCTTCCGCATTCACCCCCACGCCGCCGCTCGACGTGATATTGCCTGCGCCGCTGATGTTGATGGCGCCCTTGCCGGTCGTCAGCGCATCGACGCCGTCGCCGGCCGCATTGACGTCGGCGTCGACCTTGATGTTGACCGTGCCGTCGACCGCCTGCGCCGCGATGCCGTAGCCCTCGCTCGATACGATCTTGCCGGCGATGTTGAGGTTGATTGCGCCGTTGCTGTCGGTTCGCGCGCCGAGCCCGCCCGTCTCGCCGGTCAGCACGGCGGTCGCGCCCGTGGTTATGTTGATGTTGGATCCCGCGCCGCTCGTGATGGCCATCAGGGCTGTGCCGTCCGGCGCGGTGATCTTGCCGTTGATGCCCGATCCGCTGGGCGTGTTCGTGTCGATCGAGCCGTTGGATGTGTAAAGCAGCAATCCGGTCCCGTTGACATGCGGCCCTCCGCCCACCGTGTTGGTGATCGAGGAGGCCGCGTCCATCGAGAAAGCAATGTTTCCGTTGGCGGTCGGAATCATCGCGAAAAGACCGGTGATCGTCGCGCCGTTCAGCGTGAGCGTGCGCGCGTTGATGTTGTTGGTGAAGTCGTTGATGACGCCCGTGCACAGGTAGTCGCGCGGTCCGCCGTTGCCCGGCGCGCAACCGGCCAGAGCCGGGCCCGCGGCTGCGAGCGCGGCCATGCTCGCGGCCGTCAAAAGCGGCAGCCTGAAGGCGACAAAAGCGCCACGATGCGGGGGCAGGGGCCGGCTGAACATGCCCCGACGGTAACCCCCGGACCCTAAACCGCGGTAAGAATTCGTGTTTAATGAAAATCTTAGCGGCTTGCCGGCTTTGCCCCGCCACAAGGTCCGCGCCGGCCTTTTAGCGTAAGCTTCGACAATCGCGAGCCCTGCTCGTGATTGTCAGGATTAAGGCGTTGCGGCTATCTTTCGCCACGAAGTCGCGATATCGCGCGTTTGGAAACCGCTTCTTGCAGTGCAACGCGTTACGCGACGTTAACGCTTCTCGGCAAGATTGCATTGACCAAGTTCGCTTCTCGCCGCACAGCGACGTCGGCGATAGCGACGCGGATTGCGGCGCGCAGCGAACGCCGGAGTCGCGGGGCAGGACGGGAGGCGAGTTGCCGGTTTCAGTGCAAAAGCGAGCGAAGCGCCCTGTCCTTGCGCAGGCCGCCGGTTCGGCGGCTGTCGCGGCGGCGCTTTGTCTGGCCTCCACCGGCACGCAGACGGCGATCGCCAATGGCGACACCCGCACGATCTATCTCTATCACGCGCACAACAAGGACCAGATCGCCGCCACCTACATGGTCGGCGGCCGCTACGACGCGAGCGTTTTGAAGCAGCTCAACTGGTTCCTGCGCGACTGGCGCAACGACGAAGCGACCACCATGGACCCGCGCCTGTTCGACGTGGTCTGGCAGGTCTATCGCGAGGCGGGCGCGGGCTCGAGCCCGATCACCGTGCTCTCCGCCTATCGCTCGCCCGGCACCAACGCCGCGCTGCGCCGCCGCTCGCGCGCGGTGGCGAAACATTCGCAGCACATGCTCGGCAAGGCCATGGACACGACCATGCCGGGCCTGGGGATGCACCAGATCCGCGAGATCGGCATGAAGCTGCAATACGGCGGCGTCGGCTGGTATCCGCGCTCGCCCTTCGTGCATCTCGACGTCGGCTCCGTCCGCTCCTGGCCGCGCATGAGCTACGACCAGCTCGTGCGCCTGTTCCCGGACGGCAAGACCGTCCACCTGCCCTCCAACAACCAGCCGCTCGCCCGCTACGAGGAGGCCCGCGCCGAACTCGAGGCGATGGGCAACATCGCCGTGCCGCCGTCCTCGACCTCGAAGAGTTTCTTCGCTTTCCTGTTCGGCGGCGGCGAGGACGACGAGGAAGGCGGCGTCACACGGGGCGGGCGCGGCTCGCGCATCGCCACCCGCGCCTCGCGCGGCCGCACGGAAGTGGCGGCCTATGCGCCGAGCCCGGGCGTCGGCGACGACGGCGCGCGCAGCTTCTTCCTCGAAGAGGCGAACCGCGGTCAGCCCGCGCCGGTCGCGCGCGCGCAGCGCGACCTGCCGCGCGGCGAAACCTACATGTCGCCGGGCCCCGCCCCGGCGCAGCCCGTCCAGCAGGCCGAGCCTGCGCCGCCGGCCCCGCCTGCCGCCGCGCCCGCGCCGCAACCCGAGCCCCGCGCCCAGACGGCGGCGCTCGAGCCGCCGAAGACCGCCAGGCAGCAACCGCTTGACGATGAAGAGGCCAGGGGCCCCGAGAAGGCGGCCGCCAAGGCCGCGGCGATAGATCTTGACGACGAGACGCCCCTGCCGCCGCGGCGGCCGAGCGACCTGCCGTCATTTCTCGCTTTCGCGCCGCTGCCGCCCGCCCGTCCGACCGAATTCACGCGCGCGGCGGCCTTCAACGCCCCGCCGCTGCTGCGCGGCGCCGCCGCGCCTGCGGCCGAGGAAAAGCGCCCCGACCGCACGGCGACCATTTCGCCCGCGAACGTTCCCTTGCCGCCGCGCCGCGAGGCCGTCGCCCCCGCCCGCCTCGACCGCTCGAATTTCGGCGCCATGTCCGGCGCGCAGCCGGCCGCCCGCCTGACGACGCAGACCGTTCTCGGCTCCACGATCAATGCGCCGCGCGCCGCCGCCCGCGCCCGTGCGTCCGCCCTCGAGGCGGCCGGGGCCGCCGGCCGTTTCGGCGCGCGTCCGGCAGATCCGCCGGCCGACCGCTTCGCCGCGCCGCCCGGCCGCCAGCGCGCCGCGCTCACCGCCGCGCCGCGCAGGAACGACGACGACTGAGTTCCTCTAACCCTCGTCCTGCAAGTCTGGCCGGGAATTCTGAATCGTGAACCGCCGTCATCCCGGCCGCAGCGAAGCGGAGAGCCGGGATCCAGCGCACAGGCGCCTCGGGCTGGATCCCGGATCGGCCTTCGGCCGTCCGGGATGACAGGCGAGGCTGTCGCGCAATTTCTGACCGGCTACACCGGCTCGACTGTGAGCACCAACCCCTGCGCGGCGACGCCCGTCACGCGCACGCGGCTGCCGGCCGGCGCGTCGGCGCCGCGCACGCGCCACACGCTGTCCAGCACCTTCGCCTTGCCCTCGCCCGCCACGATCGGCTCGATCAGCGTGAACTCGCGCCCGACGAGCGCGGCGGCGCGGCTGTTGAGGCCGGAATCCGTCGAGGTCGTCAACCCGCCGTAGACCTTGCGGCCGACGAACGAAAACCCGACGGCGAGCGCGGCAAAGACCAGCAGGCTCCATTCGAAGGGTATGGGGACGAGCAGTTCGAACAGGCCGAGCGCGACCGCCGCAAGGCCGATCCAGAGCAGGAAGGCCCCGGGAACGAAAATCTCCGCCCCGCAGAGCGCGAGGCCGAGCACCATCCAGGCGAAAGGCGCGTAGAGCGTGGCCGGCATGGGTCAGGCTCCCGCAGGCGGATTGCCGCCGCCCCAGGGACCGGAGGGCGGCGCGGGCGGCCGCGCGGGAGGGCGGGCCTGCCCTTGCGCCTGTTGCGACGGAACGGCGCTCGCGCGCGGCCGGCGCGCGTCGTCGGACGCCGATTCGCCCATCGCCGAGCGCGCGATTTCCGCGATGCCGCCGATCGAGCCCGCGAGCCCCGCGAGATCCATCGGCAGGATGAAGGTCTTCTGGTTCGGCGACTTCGCGAAATCGTCGAGCGCGCGCACGTATTTTTCCGCGACGAAATAATTGAGCGCGGCAATGTCGCCGGCCGCGATCGCCTGCGACACCATGCGCGTCGCCTCGGCTTCGGCCTGCGCGGAGCGCTCGCGCGCCTCGGCGTCGCGGAAGGCGGCCTCCTTGCGGCCCTCCGCGTCGAGCACCACGGATTGCTTGCGCCCTTCCGCGCGCAGGATTTCCGCCTGCCGCAGGCCTTCGGCCTCCAGAATGTTCGCGCGCTTCTCGCGTTCCGCCTTCATCTGCCGCGCCATGGAATCCACGAGGTCCTTCGGCGGCACGATATCCTTGATCTCGATGCGGTTCGCTTTCACGCCCCACGGCTCGACCGCCTGGTCGACGACGCCGAGCAGGCGCTGGTTGATCTCGTCGCGATGCGACAGCAACTGGTCGAGATCCATCGAGCCCATGACCGTGCGGATATTGGTCATGATGAGATTGAGCAGCGCGAGCTCGAGATTGGCGACTTCGTAGGAGGCGCGCGGGGCGTCCAGCACCTGGAAGAACACGACGCCGTCGACGGTGACGGTGGCGTTGTCGCGCGTGATGACCTCCTGCGAGGGCACGTCGAGCACCTGCTCCATCATGTTCATGCGCCGGCCGATGCGGTCGATCCACGGGAGGATGAGCGCAAGCCCCGGCTGCAGCGTGGTGTTGTACTTGCCGAAGCGCTCGACGGTGTAATTGTAGCCCTGCGGCACCTGCCGCACGCCCATCATCAACGTGAGCACGACGAGCACGACGACGGCGACGGCGAAAATGCTGAACCCGGCGAACATGGCCGCTCCCCCCTTCGGAAACGATTCGGTCACACGATCATCTTACGCCATTCGCAAGACGCCCGCTGTGCGCTTTGGCCCGGCGCGGTTCAGGCGCCGCCGACCCGCGCGGCGAAGGCAAGCGGATTGGGCGCCGGCGACGCCACGCGCTGCAACGTATTTGTGTCGTGATGGTTGAACGGCGCGCCGTGAACGACGAGGTCGGTCTCGATCGCATAGGTCCAACTCCCGTCGGCGTTGAAGGCGATATCGCAGCGATAGTTGGTCGTGCGGAACGCTTCGTCCAGAAATTCCGTCGAGCAGATGCCGTAGCGCGTGTCGCCGCGCGTCGCCACGACCGAGATTTTCATGTCGTCTGGCCTGGCATGGCCGGCGGCGAGCAGAACCTGCCCGCGCGGAATGGTCACGCTCTGCAGGACGAGGCCCGTCGCCGGCTCCCAGAGCCAGTAGCCGACCTGGTCGTGAAACGTGATCTTCTCCGCCGGCGTGTTGATGTGAATGTGATAGCGCAAGCCGTAGAAGAGCTGCGGCCCGTTGGTCTGCGCGTCGATCGGCTCCATCCGGATATGCTCGCGGAACACGCGCCGCTCCGGCCCCGCGGCCTTGGGATTGATGTCAACGCCCTTGTCGGCCTGCCACACGCCGGCGAGCCTGCGCAAAGGCCCCAGGTTCGCCAGCGTGTCGGGCGAAACGTCGCTCGGCTCGGTGAAGATGTCGGCAGGAAATGGCAGCATCGTCGAACCTCGCGCAAACCGTGTCCGCAGCCTACCTCGGAACCGGCGCCGGCTGGAACGTTACGTCCCTATCCGCCGGCCACTTCATCCGCCAGGCGATGCGGATGTCCTTCTGCTCCTGCGGCTTCAGATCGAAGGCCCACGACATGACGCCGCGCTTGTCGGCGACCTGCTTTTCGGTGGGCGGCGTCGTCTGCGGCAATTGCTCGACCGTGATGGCGGAGTTCTCCGAGAAGGGAATGCGGTCGACCACCACAGCCTTGATCGGGAAATCGTGAAGGTTGCGGATGGTCGTCTTGTAGTCGCGCTGGTCGATCTTGGTCTGGTTGTACCAGGTCGGCTCGTTCTCCTTGCGCTTCACCGGAACGCGCGCGACCGTCACGCGATCGTCGGCGCCGAAGCCGAGGTCGAAGCCGTCGCCGGGGGCGACCGCCGCGAGCGCGCCCTGGCCGACGAAGGCGCCGTCGCGCTGCACCGACACCGAACCGGGCAGCAGCGGCGCGTCTTCGTTGTTTTCCAGATGCGCCTCGAGATAGGCGGTCGGATCGAGCGCAGGCGAGGTCTTGATGATCAGCGACGGCTCGTAGCGCTTGGCGCCCAGCGCAAAATTCTTGGTGGCGCCGTCGGCCGGCACGCTGATGCGGCCGGGAACGACGAAATTCGCCTGCCATGCGTCGGCCTGCAGCACGCTCTGCTGCTCCGTCGCCTGCACGGGCGGGGGCGCTGCGGGCGCAACGGATTCCTGCGCCGAGCGCGCCGCGTCCATCTGCGCCGACTTGGCCATCGGCGCCGGGCGCGCGGCGCCGGACGCCATCGGCATCGGCGGCTCCCAGAACGCGATGCGCTCAGGCTGCACGTCCGGCGCCTGGGAGCCGCGCAATGCGCGCGTTGTCGACACCGCGAGCGTCACGTCGCTCCAGTCTTCGCCGGTGCGCTGGAATATCTGCGCGCGGCGCACGAGTTCGAGCACGGGCTTGCCTCCCGCGCCGCCCGTGTCGAGCTTGGCGTCATAGGCTGGCCGCCACGAGGCGCCGCTGACGCGATAGGACACGGAGAGTTTCGCCTTGGTCGCACCTGCGGCGTCGAGCGCGATCGCAATGTCGCGCATCGGCGGTTTGGCCTGCTGGCGCGGACGGCTCGCCTCGACCGCCTTGATCTCCTCGTCGAGGTCGCGCGCCCGCGTGCGCGCCGCGCGCAATTCGTCGCCGACCTTGGCGAGCGCGGCGCCCACCGTATCGAAGGCGTTGTTCCACTGGCCGATCTCGAGCGGCTTCGATTCGGCGGAAAGCTTTTCCGGCGACGACTGCGCGAAGCGTTTGATCATGTCGCTCTTCGTCGTCAGCGCGTCGATCGTCGTCTGCCAGCCCTCGCGATCGGCGCGCAACCCCTTGAGCCGCGCATCGATCGCCGTATCCGGCTTCGTATCGGCCGGCGCGAGCCGCGCTTCGACCGCGCCGACGCCGATGGCCGCAGATCCCTCGCCCGCCACGCGCAGCGAGGCCGGATCGAGCGCATACGGCAAACCTCTCAGAACGACGTTCGACGCGCCTGCGGGCAGCTCGACCTCCATCACGCGCGTGACGAGCGCGGCGTCGGGATAGACAGTGACGCGGTCGATGCGCGAGCGCGCCTCGATATCGGCGGCAAGGGCCGCAGTGGCCGCAAGCGGCGCAAGCGCGGTGGCGGCCAGCAGAAAGGTGCGCATTTTGTCTCCCCTCGTTCGTGACAACGCCATCACGTCGACGCTTTGCGGAATTTTCGCGGCTAATGCTTGGCTGACGCAAGGCTTACGCTAGCAGGGTTTACGCGCGACTCTTCGTCGCGCATTGTGCGCGCCCACACCCTCGGAAACTTTTCGCCTTGCTGAAACGTACTGCGTATTGGGCCTACGACCGCGCCTGGCTCCTCATGATCCTCACCACCATGCTGTGGGGCGGGAACGGCGTGGCGTCGCGCCTCGCGGTCGGGCGCGTCACGCCCATGTCGCTCGTCTTCATCCGCTGGCTTGCCGTGTGCGTGCTGCTGGCGGTCGCGTTCCGCAGGCAGGTCGTCGACAACCGCGCCGAACTCTACAAGCATCGCTGGCGCATCCTGCTGATGTCCGGGTTCGGGTTTACCGGCTTCACCGTGCTGTTCTACGCCTCGGCCTACTACACGACCGCCGTCAATATCACGCTGCTGCAATCGTCGATCCCGCCGATGGTGCTCGCCATGTCCATCGTGCTCGTCGGCGTGCGGCCGACGCTGATGCAGATCGTCGGCATGATGGTCACGCTGGTCGGCGTGTCGCTCATCGCCACGCACGGCGAGCCGCAGAAAATCCTTCAGACGCAATTCAACTACGGCGACATTCTCATTCTGATCGCCTGCGTCTTCTATGCGGGCTACACGTTCTCCCTGCGCAACCGGCCGCCGCTGCCGCCGCTCGTCTTCTTCACGGCGCTCGCCTTCGCCGCGCTCGTCACGTCGTTTCCGTTCATGCTGGGCGAAGTCGCGACCGGCAATTTCCACTGGCCGACGCCGTCCGGCTGGCTCGTGCTGACCTTCGTCGCGCTCGGCCCCTCGCTCGCCTCGCAGCTTCTCTACATGCGCGCGGTCGAGCTCATCGGCCCCAACCGCGCCGGCCTGTTCTCAAATCTCGTGCCGATCTTCGGCGCGCTGTTCGCGGTGATGATCCTCGGCGAGGAGTTCCACATCTATCACGCGCTGGCGCTCGCCCTGACGCTGGCGGGCATATGGCTCGCGGAGCAGCGGGCGCGGTAACCCCCTCCCTTTCCCTCCCCCCGCTTCGCGGGAGAGGGGACGGCAGGCGTTTGCGATCTCGGGACTGTCTGAAGCCACGAACCCGCTCCCTCTCCCGCGAAGCGGGAGAGGGTTGGGGAGGGGCGCTACATCAGAACGCCAGAACCTTCGCCTGCTTCACGCCCGGCAGCTTCTGGATTTCGCCGAGCGTCGTCTCCGGCGGATCGCTGTCCACCGACACCAGCGCAATGGCCGAGCCGCCTTCCTGGTCGCGGCCGAGCGCGAAGGTGGCGATGTTCACCTTGGCGTCGCCGAGCAGGCCGGCGAAGCGGCCGATGAAGCCGGGCTTGTCCTCATTGGTCACGTAGATCATGTGCGGGCAGAATTCCGCATCGACCTTGATGCCCTTGATGTCGACGATGCGCGGCTTGCCGTCGTGGAAAACGGTGCCGGCGACCGAACGCTCCTGCCGTTCCGTCGTCACCGACAGCGTGATGAGCGATTCGTAGTCGCCGTGCGCGGCGCGCGTGACTTCGTCGATGGCGATGCCGCGCTCCTTGGCGACGACCGGCGCCGAGACGACGTTGACGTCGGACAGCAGCGGCCGCAGCAGGCCGGCGATGGTCGCGGCCGTGATCGCCTTGGTCTTGAGTTCCGCGACATTGCCCTCGTAGGTGATCGTCACCTTCTTGATGCCGCTTTCGGTGAGCTGGCCCGCAAACGAGCCGAGCTTTTCGGCCAGCGCGATGAACGGCTTCAGCTTCGGCGCCTCCTCCGCGGTGATCGACGGGAAGTTCACGGCGTTGGAGATGGCGCCGCGCGTCAGATAATCCGACATCTGCTCGGCCACCTGCAGCGCGACATTCTCCTGCGCCTCGGACGTCGCCGCCCCCAGGTGCGGCGTGCAGACGACGTTGGCGCGACCGAACAGCGGATTGCTCGTCGCCGGCTCTTCCACGAACACGTCGAAGGCCGCGCCGGCGACATGGCCGGAATCGAGCGCGGCCGCGAGCGCGACTTCGTCGACGAGGCCGCCGCGCGCGCAATTGACGATGCGCACGCCCTTCTTCGTCCTGGCGATGTTTTCCGCCGACAGGATGTTCTTGGTCTGCGCCGTCATCGGCGTGTGCAGCGTGATGATGTCGGCGCGCGCGAGCAGCTCCTCGAGCTCGACCTTCTCGACGCCGATGTCCTTGGCGCGCTCCGGCGACAGGAAGGGATCGAAGGCGATGACGCGCATCCGCAGGCCGACGGCGCGGTCGGCGACGATCGAGCCGATATTGCCGCAGCCGATCACGCCGAGCGTCTTGCCGGTGATCTCGACGCCCATGAAGCGGTTCTTCTCCCACTTGCCCGCCTGCGTCGAGGCGTCGGCGGCGGGGATCTCGCGCGCCAGCGCGAACATCATGGCGATGGCGTGCTCGGCGGTGGTGATCGAATTGCCGAAGGGCGTGTTCATCACGATTATGCCGCGGCCGGTGGCGGCGGGAATGTCGACATTGTCGACGCCGATGCCGGCGCGGCCGATGACTTTCAGCTTCTTGGCGTTCTCGAGGATTTTCGCGGTGACCTTGGTCGCCGAGCGGATCGCGAGACCGTCGTAGTCGCCGATGATCGCGGCGAGCTTGTCCTTGTCCTTGCCGAGGTTCGGCTGGAAGTCGACCTCGACGCCGCGCTCCTTGAAGATGGCGACGGCGGCGGGCGACAGGGCGTCGGAAATGAGTACGCGAGGAGCCATGGGGTATCTCTCTCTCGATGACTGGGGGAAAGCCGGGACCGCCGGCCTCCGGCCGGCAGTCGCAGCATGATGTTGAAGAGCCGGCCGGAGGCCGGCGGTCCCGGATGGATTACGCCGCCTTGGCCAATCCGGCCTTGGCTTCCGCGAACGCCCAGTCGAGCCAGAGCGTCAGCTTCTCGACATCTGCCTTCTCCACCGTCGCGCCGCACCAGATGCGCAGGCCCGGAGGGGCGTCGCGATAGGCGCCGATGTCGTAGGCGACCTTCTCCTTCTCGAGCAGCGTGGCGAGCTGCTTGGCGAAGGCGGCCTGCTGGTCGGCGGGCAGCGCCGTGATCGCGGGATCGACGACCTTGAGGCACACGCTGGTGTTGGAGCGGATATCCGCGCTCTTGGCGAGGAAATCGACCCAGGGCGTCTTCGCTTTCCAGTCGGCGATGGCCTTCGTGTTGGCGTCAGCGCGCGAAACAAGCGCATCGAGGCCGCCGAGCGACTTCGCCCATTGCAGCGCGTCGATGTAATCCTCCACGCACAGCATCGACGGCGTGTTGATCGTCTCGCCCTCGAAAATGCCTTCGATCAGCTTGCCGCCCTTGGTCATGCGGAAAATCTTCGGCATCGGCCAGGCCGGCTTGTAGGTCTCGAGCCGCTCCACCGCGCGCGGCGACAGGATGAGCACGCCATGCGCCGCCTCGCCGCCGAGCGCCTTCTGCCAGGAGAAGGTCACGACATCGAGCTTGGCGAAGTCGAGCTTCTGCGCGAAAGCCGCCGAGGTCGCGTCGCAGATCGTCAGGCCCTTGCGGTCCGCCTTGATCCAGTCGCCGTTCGGGACGCGCACGCCCGAGGTGGTGCCGTTCCAGGTGAAGACGACGTCATGGTCGAAGTTCACGTCGGCAAGGTTCGGAATCTCGCCGTAGCCGGCTTTCAGCGTACGCGCGTCCTTGAGCTGCAATTGCTTGACGACGTCGGTCACCCAGCCTTCGCCAAAACTCTCCCAGGCCAGAAGATCGACCGGGCGGGCGCCGAGCAGCGACCACAGCGCCATTTCCACCGCGCCCGTGTCGGACGCCGGCACGATGCCGATGCGATAGCCGGCGGGAACCTGCAGCACCTCGCGCGTCAGGTCGATGGCGAGCTTGAGCTTGGCCTTGCCGACCTTGGCGCGGTGCGACCGGCCGAGCGGCGCGTCTTTCAGGGCTTCGAGGGACCAGCCGGGGCGCTTGGCGCAGGGGCCGGAAGAAAAATTGGGGTTCGCCGGCCGGGAGCCGGGGATCGTATTCGCCATGTTAGCCATCCTTTCAGATGGGCGCCTCCCGTTGGGGGGAGGTGTCCCGCGGACGGCGATAAAGAATGGCGGACCGGAAAGCAAGAGCGACAAAATGAAACGGCGGGCCTGGAGCCCGCCGCGAGGTCGCATGCGTCGATGGCGCGCCGCTCAATCCGGGTAGTAACGGAAGCCGATGCGGATTTCCTTGGCGTTGTTGTCCTTCGAGACCACGCCCGTGAACGACGAGTAGGACGTGAGCTTGCCCATGTGCAGGTAGCGCCCGCCGATATCGACCGAGAAATGGGGCGTCACGGCGTAGGAGGCGCCGGCCATCAGGGCGTAGGCGAATTGCAGGGACGCCAGCGAACGCGACATGTCGTAGTTATAGTACCAGATGAGCGTGGGGTTCACCGCGTCCGGCGTCGTTACCTGATAGGCGAGGCCGTTGCTCATGAACCAGTTCTGCGAAGCCCGCTGGTACACGTAGTTCGCGCCGACGCCCGCGCCGACATAGGGCGTCAGCCCCCACCATGTGCCGAGATCGATGTAGGCGTTGAGCAGGAGCGTCGTGTTGTTCACGCGCGCCCGATACAGATCCTTGCAGGAATCGGTGAGCGCGTTCTCGCCGACGATATTGCCGTTCACGTCCTTGACCGGCGCCCAGCCGGTGACGCAGGCGATCGTCGACGTGTTGTCGTTGTAGGTGCGCGGCGCACGCCAGTCGAGCGTCATGTCGGCGCGAATCCAGTCGTTGAACTTGTAGCCGGCGCCGAGGCCAAAGCTCCATCCGTTCGGGAACGAATTGCCGCGCGGCAGCAGCGCATTGCCTATGCCGATCTGTATGTCCTGGGCGATGCCGAGATCGCCCCGCAGATACCAGTTGGTGGCGAAGGTGACCGGAACCTCCTCGGCGGGAGCATAGCCGGCGAGCGGCGCGACCGGCGGCGCGGCGCCGAACAACGGCTCCGCCGCCTGAGAGCAGGTCGTCGCGCCGAGAACGGCGGTTACGACGGTCGCCAGTCCGATTGCGCGAGCAAGGAAACTCATTTCGCTCATCCCCAACTTGCCCGAGTCCTCGGCCGGGCTATCGATGAATCGAAAATGAGCGAACATGCTTAAAATGCGCTTAACCCTAATGATTTCTGGCGAGAAACTTTGCAGCGGCTCCTGCAGCGCGCGCAAACGAAAACGGCGCGGACAAGCCGCGCCGTTCTGCTGGAAAGCTGTTTGCTCAGTACTTGCGGACGAGCGGGCCGGGCCGGCTGCCGTAGATCGGCGCGCTGGCGGCGAGAACGGGAGCGGCGACGTCGCCGAGCATGTAGCGCACGCCGAGGCGGAAGTCGTGCGCGGTCGCGCGGTAGGACTGGACCTCGAAGTAGCAGGCCGTGATCACTTCGCAGACGATCGGGTTCGAGGCGATCGATCCCATGTCCATGTAGCGGTAGCCCATGTCGATCTTCAGGTTGGGAGTAACGTTGTAGCCAAGGCCCGCCATCAGCGCCCAGGCGAAGTTGGTCCGCGACATGTCGCCGGCGTAGCCGATGCCGGCGCCGACGTCGGTCAGGCCCTTCATGCGGTGGTTGGCCAGACCGACGCCCACGCCGACATACGGCGTCACGCCCGCCCAGGTGCCGAGATCGACATAGCCGTTCAGCATGAACGCGCTGGTGCTCACGCCTGCCGTATAGGTGTCGACGCAGAAGGCGTTGGGACAGAAGGCCGTATAGGTCACGCCCTTGCGATAGGCGGCGGAGGACCGGTATTCGGCGGTCATGTCGGCGCGGAACCAGTTGTTGAACTGATAGCCGGCGCCGATGCCGATGATCGCGGAATCGCCGATGTCGGAATAGGCGGTGGTGATGCCGGGGGCGGCGCCGCCGAGCATGTTGGTCGGCTGAAGGGTCGAGCGCAGATTCGACATCTGGTTGATCGCTACGCCGACATCGCCGCGCAGATACCAGCCGCTCATGTCGGCGACCGGCGGCGGCGCCTCGACCGGCGGCGGCGGCGGAAGGAGATCGGCGGCGAGAGCCGGACCGAACGCTGCGGCGGTGAGAAGCCCCGCCAACGAAAGGGCCGTGAACTTGCCCATGCGAAATTCCTTTCAATGACGGGCAAGCGCCCGAACCGTTACAGACGGTAGGAACTTCGCAGAGCTTTCTTAATTTGGACTTAACCCTAACTCTTAACCACGGCGGGCGGTAACATTTGGCTCGCCCGCCCGGAAATCATGGGTTTCACGCTGCCTCGGCGGCGTCCGACAACAGGCCGCAAACATCGTCCACGACCTTTTCGACGAGGTCGCGGTCGTCGCCCTCGCCCATCACGCGGATCACCGGCTCGGTGCCCGAGGGGCGGATCAGCAGCCGCCCCCCCGCGCCCAGCCGCTCGCGCGCCTCGTCGATCGAGCGCGCGACGGGGGGCCGATCGAGCACCGTCTTGCGCACCCGCACGTTCTTGAGGATCTGCGGCAGCGGCTCGAACAGGTGGCAGACCTCGCTGACCGGCCGGCCCTTCTTCTTCACCACGGCCAGCACCTGCATGGCCGCGACCAGGCCGTCGCCGGTCGTCGTGTAATCCGACAGGATGATATGTCCGGACTGCTCGCCGCCGACATTGTAGCCGCCGGCGCGCATCCGCTCGAGCACGTAACGGTCGCCGACCGCCGTGCGCTCGAGCGTCAGCCCGACGCCGTCGAGATAGCGCTCGAGCCCGAGATTGGACATGACCGTCGCCACGATGCCGGGCTTGGCCAGCATGTGGTCTTCCTTCCAGCTCGTCGCCACCACCGCCATCAACTGGTCGCCGTCGACCAGATGGCCGCGCTCGTCGACGATCAGCACGCGGTCGGCGTCGCCGTCGAGCGCGATGCCGATGTCGGCGCGCATCTCGCGCACCTTGGCCGACAGCGCCGCCGGCGCGGTCGAGCCGACGTCGCGGTTGATGTTGAGGCCGTTCGGATCGCAGCCGATGGAGAAGACTTCCGCGCCGAGTTCCCACAGCGCTTCCGGCGCGACCTTGTAGGCGGCGCCGTTGGCGCAATCGACGACGATGCGCAGGCCGTCGAGCGAGACGTTGCGCGGCAGCGTGCGCTTGGCGAATTCGATATAGCGCGCGCGCACGTCGTCGACGCGCTTGGCCCGGCCGAGCGCCGGGGACTTGGCGAGCTTGTCGGAAAGGTCCTGATCGAGCAGCCGCTCGATCTCGCGCTCCACCTCGTCGGACAGCTTGTAGCCGTCCGGCCCGAACAGCTTGATGCCGTTGTCCTCGTAAGGGTTGTGCGAAGCCGAGATCATCACGCCGAGATCGGCGCGCATCGAGCGCGTCAACATGCCGACCGCCGGCGTCGGCACGGGGCCGAGGATCAGCGGGTCCATGCCCACGGAGGTGAAACCCGCGACCAGCGCATATTCGATCATGTAGCCCGACAGGCGCGTGTCCTTGCCGATGACGACGCGATGGCGGTAGTCGCCGCGCTGGAAGACCAGCCCCGCCGCCTGCCCCACCTTCAAGGCGAGTTCCGGCGTGATGTAGCGGTTCGCCACGCCCCGGATGCCATCGGTGCCGAAATAGGTGCGGCTCATCTTTGCCCTCGAACGCGACCGGCGTTGGAAATCTCTGCCGCCATTGTAGAACAGGCGCGCGCCGAGACGCCCACAACCTTACCTGTTCCTTAACGAGCGAGGAATCGCCCCCAATGGCCCGCCACGCAACCATCTACCACAATCCGGCCTGCGGCACCTCCCGCAATGTTCTGGCCGCGCTGCGCGAGGCCGGCATGGAGCCGGAAGTGGTTGAATATCTGAAGCATCCGCCCAGTCGGGCGACGCTCGAAGGCCTTCTGAAAATGATGGGGGCGTCCGTCCGCGACATCCTGCGCAAGCGCGGAACGCCTTACGAGGAGCTGGGTCTCGACAATCCCGCCCTGCCGGACGACGCGCTGTTCGCGGCGATCGAAAAGCATCCGATCCTGATCGAGCGCCCGATCGTCGTGGTGGGCGGCAAGGCTGCGCTCTGCCGTCCCGCCGAGAGGGTGCGGGATCTGCTGGGTTAGCGGATCGGGGATGGCGGATCGCCCGGCGCCGCCGGGCGGCTCGCGCGCAGAAACGACGCCGAATGCGGCGTTGTCTCCGCTGCGCGAGGAACCCCCTAGCGGTCCAGATCCGCCAGGCGTGCGCCGGCTTCGGCGACGCCGCCGTCGGCGGCCTGCTTATACAAGACGCGCGCCCTCTCGACATCGCCCGTGATGCCGATCGCGCGCCAGCGCGCCAGCGTCTTCGGGTCGTAAGTCTCCGCAAGCGCGAAGGCGACC
This sequence comes from Rhodoblastus sp., assembly GCA_046349085.1. Taxonomy (GTDB): domain Bacteria; phylum Pseudomonadota; class Alphaproteobacteria; order Rhizobiales; family Beijerinckiaceae; genus JAJXWB01. Next base: position 84,814 of record JAXMDA010000008.1, on the reverse strand, counting down.
GAAGGGTCGTTGGAGCGCAGCGCCAGCTGCAGAAGCGATCGTGCGCTCGCGATTTGCCCTTCGCGGATCAGCGAGGAGGCGCGCGCCAGCATCTTGGCTGCGTCTTCGGCGCTGACGGCCGATTGCTGCGGCGGCTGCGGCGCCGGGGGCTCCGGTCGCGCGTCTGCTTTCGGGGGCGCAGCCGCGGCTTGCGGCGACGGGGCGGTCTGCGGCGCCGGGGCGGCCTGGGGCGCCGGCTCGGCAGGCTGCGCAGCCGAAGGAGCGGCCGGGGGCGCCGTGTCTGCCGGCTTGGCCATCTTTAACAGCGCGTCGCCGAGTCTCTTCTTCGCCGCCGCTATCTCTTCGTCGCTGGGTCGCGCGGTCGTCGCATCCTGCTGCGGAGGCGGCGCCTGCGCCGCTGGCGGAAGCGCAGTGGGGGCGGACCTTGGAAGGGTGACGGAATAGACGACCGCCGCAACCGCCGCGAGCGCGACGATTCCGCCGCCGATCAGCGCAATGCCGAGCATCGCGGTTCGCTTCGGCTTTTGCGGGGGCGGCGGCGGCGTTTCGGGTTCGGGCTGCTGCGCATTGTCGACGATTTCGCGCAGGCGTCGCACCACGGCGTCGTGATGTTCGACCGGAGTCGGCCGCGGGTGGATGCTCATGGCTTGCCGCTCCCTTTCTTGAATTGCTCGAACAGGCGCACCGTGTCTTCGGGCGTCAGCGTCGCTCCGGCGCTGTGCTGCTTCACGTAAGCGCGGAAGCGCGCCATCTCGTCGCTGGCGGCGCCCGCCTGCCCGCCGGCGTCGGCCGCCTTCGTCACCTTCTCGAGCCAGTCCTGCGCCGGCTTGAAACGCGTCCAGCCGGGCGCGGTCGCCGTCAGATTGACCTCGCGCCACTTGGGGTGGCGCGGCGGCTTGGTCAGGTCCGAGAACTTGGAGAAGAAGGCGTCGACAAAGCGCGCGACGCGCTCGTAGCGCTCGTTGCCCGGCTTGAGATTGGCGACGGCGAGCAGCGTCGGCGCGGCGACGGTGTCGATCTGCCCGTCCTTGCCGAGCAGATTCGGATAGGTCTTCGCCGTCAAACGCGCCGGCAGGTAGTAGTCGGCGAGCTTCTGGTCGAATTGCACCGGCACGAGATGGAACCGCCCGTCGCTGTTGTCGAAATTCGTGATGCCGATCACGGGCGTGCCGCCGAAGAAGATGCTCGCCGCGATCTCGCCTGCGCGCAGCTTCTGATAGGCGACGGATTGCTCGTAGGAGGTGGGCTCGACCTTGATGCCGAGACGTTCGAAGATCAGTTCGCACGAAAAATGCGTGCCCGATCCGACAACGTCGAAGTTCACCTTCTTACCGGCGAGTTGGCGGATATCGGTGATGTCCTTCGACGCCACGACATGCATTTCGTCGTCGACGAGCCGCGCGATGTATTGCACGCTGTTCTCGAGACCGCCGTACTTGCCTTCCCTGCGCAGCGCCTCGACCGAGTCCGTGCGGACCAGGCCCATGTCCACGCCCTTGAGGAAAAGAATGTCGCTGACGTTCTGCACGGCGCCGGCGCTGAGGATCGGCAGCACGCGCATGTTGTCGCCGTCGTCGACGACCGAGGCTATGTCGGCTGCATAGCGCAGATAGCTGCCGGTGATATTGCCGGAAACGATCGACACCGTGTTGGCGTTGACCTTGCGGCGCATCGCCTCGATCGCGGCGTCGCCGCCCGGCGCTCGCGCGCGTCGAACGCGTTGCTGCGCAAGAGCCGCCTGTTCCGGCAACAGAGTGGGAAGGATCCCGAATGTCAGAAGCAAGGGGATCAGGAAAATGGCGATACGGCGCCACGATACTCGAACACGACGAACCACGTCCGCGCCTCCTGCGCTTCCGTCGAACGCCCAGCCCCGTAACGCTCTAAACCACTTGTATTTTCTCAGCCCCCGATCATTTGGCTATCCAGAATGCGGCAAGACTTGGACAGAGTGGCGGATTCTCCGCGTGGCTTGCGCGCGCGCATGAACAATCGTCAGCGAGCCGCAAAAGGCCCAGCTTCATCGGCGCAGATGCAAGCAGAAAAAAGAACAAATTCTATCGACCGTGCGCTGCGCGACCCCAAAGCCCGGCCTCGCGCGCAAAGACGCCCCTGTTGAAGCGCGTCAATGACGCTCGAAAACGAAAAGGCCCGGCAAACGCCGGGCCTTCCAAATCTCAGGTCGGCTGCGGCTCGAGGCCGCCCGCGTCGGGCTCCGGCGGCGCCGGACGATTGCGCCCGGTCGTGGGCACGGCGGCCGTGCGCGGCGGCGAGGAATCGCCGGTGTCGCGCACGGGCGGCACGCCCTTCAGCAGCCCGAGAATTTCCTCGCCCGACAACGTCTCGTATTCGATCAGGCCCTTGGCGAGCGATTCCAGATCGTCGCGCTTCTCGGTGAGGATGCGGCGCGCTTCCGACAGCCCGGCCTCGACGAGACGACGCACTTCCGCGTCGATCTTCTGCGAGGTGCTTTCGGAAATGTTCTGCTGGCGGCCCATGGAATAGCCGAGGAAAACCTCTTCCTGGTTCTCGCCATACATGACCGTGCCGAGTTCCTTCGAGAAGCCCCAGCGCGTCACCATGGCGCGCGCGAGTTTCGTCGCCTGCTCGATGTCGGACTGCGCGCCCGACGTCACCTTGTCCTCGCCGAAGATGATTTCTTCCGACACGCGGCCGCCCATCAGCACCGCGAGCCGCGACATCATCTGCTCGTAGCTCATCGACAGCTTGTCGCGCTCGGGCAATTGCATGACCATGCCGAGCGCGCGACCGCGCGGAATGATCGTCGCCTTGTGCACGGGATCGGTCGCCGGCACATTGAGCGCGACGATGGCGTGGCCGCCCTCGTGATAGGCGGTCAGCAGCTTTTCCTGCTCGGTCATGACCAGCGTGCGGCGTTCCGCGCCCATCATGATCTTGTCTTTGGCGTCCTCGAACTCCGCCATGGTGACGATGCGCTTGCCGCGCCGCGCCGCCATCAGCGCCGCCTCGTTGACGAGATTCATCAGGTCGGCCCCGGAGAAGCCCGGCGTTCCGCGCGCCACGGTCTTGAGATCGACGTCGGGCGCGAGCGGAACCTTGCGCACATGGACGCGCAGGATTTTTTCGCGGCCGATCACGTCGGGATTGGGAACGACGATAAGGCGGTCGAAACGGCCGGGACGCAGCAGCGCGGGATCGAGCACGTCCGGACGGTTGGTGGCGGCGATGAGGATGATGCCCTCGTTCGCCTCGAAGCCGTCCATCTCGACGAGCAGCTGGTTCAGCGTCTGCTCGCGCTCGTCGTTGCCGCCGCCGAGGCCCGCGCCACGGTGCCGGCCGACCGCGTCGATTTCGTCGATGAAGATGATGCAGGGCGCGTTCTTCTTCGCCTGCTCGAACATGTCGCGCACGCGCGACGCGCCGACGCCGACGAACATTTCGACGAAATCCGAACCGGAGATCGTGAAGAAGGGCACGTTGGCCTCGCCCGCGATGGCGCGCGCAAGCAGCGTCTTGCCGGTGCCGGGCGGGCCGACGAGCAGCGCGCCGCGCGGAATGCGCCCGCCGAGGCGCTGGAACTTCTGGGGATCGCGCAGGAACTCGACGATCTCCTGCAGGTCTTCCTTGGCCTCGTCGACGCCCGCGACATCCTCGAAGGTCACGCGCCCGCGCGTCTCGGTCAGAAGCTTGGCCTTGGACTTTCCGAAGCCCATGGCTTTCCCGCCGGCCCCCTGCATCTGGCGCGAGAGGAATATCCACACGCCCAGGAAGGCGATCAGCGGCAGGCCGTTGACCAGCAGCGTCACCAGCCAGTTATTGCCTTCCGACGGCGGACGGGCGGTGATGGCGACGTTCTTCTTGTAGAGCGTCTGCACGAGCGTCGGATCGTTCGGCGTATAGGTCGAGAAATCGCGGCCGTCCGTGTAATGGCCGGAAATGTCGTTGCCCGCGATCGTCACGTCGCGCACGCGGCCCTGATCGACCTGCGTCAGCAGCTCGCTGAAGGAGATGGCCGAGGTCTGCTGGCGCTGCGCCGGGTTCTGGAACAGCATGACCAGCGCGACGACCAGAAAGAAGATGATCACCCAGAGGGCGAAGTTCCGAAAGTTGGGATTCATCAGGCGCCTATGTTGCGCGCGGCTTTGAGATGCGGGGCCGCGGACCGAGCTGCCTGCTAATTTAGGCGCGCCGCCCCCCCTTGCCAAGGAGAGCGGGCAAACGTGATTGACGCGATTTTCGCTATGTCGCCGCCTGCCGCTTGCGCGGCGGTTGCGGCTTCAAAATCAGCCGGTTGGCGTCGCGCCTGATCGAAACGCCGCCAAGCGTCGCCGCAAGCCGTCCCTTGCGCCGCAGGCCTTCGGCCAGTTTTTCGACCTGTTCGAGCCGCGGCGCGGCGCCGGCGATTCGCGCGATTTCCCGCTGCAGCAGCCGGACCAGCGCTTCCTCGGGCAGCGTCAGGACCGCCTCGGCCGGCGCCTCGAACGTTGGGCCGTCCCGCCGCGCCGGCAGGGCGGCAAGCATGGCCTCGATCGCCGGCCCCAGCGCCTGCTCGGCGCGCGCGGCGCGGGCCGCCAGCCGGGTCAGCTCCGGCCGCCCGAGGCCTTCCGCCGCCAGCAAAGCGGCCAGCCGCCGCAACTGCGGCCGCCGATAGGCCTCGTCCTCGTTGGTCGGGTCCTGAAAGAACGACAGCCCTTCCTCCCGGCAGAAGGCGACGAGATCGGCCTTGGCGACGCCGAGCAGCGGCCGCGCGAGCGTCAGGCCCTCGCCGCCGGGCCAGGGCGCCGGCGCCAGACGCGCCATGCCGCCGAGCCCCGCCGGCCCGCTGCCGCGCGCAAGCCGCATCAGCACCGTCTCGGCCTGATCGTCGGCATGGTGGGCGGTAACGATCGTATCGGCGCCGATTTCTCGCGCGTGTCGCCCCAGCAGCCGGTAGCGCGCCTGCCGCGCCGCGGCCGGCAGGCCGGTGGCCGGCTTGTCGCCGGCCCACGTCAGGATGGCGTGCGGCAGGCCCCGCGCGGCGCAGAGCGCGGCCACGGCCTCCGCTTCCGCGCGCGAACCCGCCCGCAATCCGTGATCGACGGTGGCGACGAACACGCCGACGCCGGAAGCCTTGCGCCAGCGATCGGCCAAGGCCAGCAGCGCCGTCGAATCGGGGCCGCCGGAAACGGCGAGCAACAGGCCCGCCGATGTCTCAAACCCGGCAAAAATATTCCCGTCATCGCGAGGAGCGGAGCGACCAAGCAATCCATCCCCGAGAGGGGGGGATGGATTGCTTTGCTGCGCTCGCAATGACGGCTTCATTCACATGGCGATTAGCACGAAATCTTCTTCGACTCGCGGTCGGCCGCCCGGATCGTCGTCGAAGCGCCGGGATACTTGCGGCCGACCTCCGCGAAGGACGCGCAGGCCTGCTCCTTGGCGCCCAACGCGTTGAGCGACTGGCCGAGCCGCAGCATGGCCTCCGGCCCGCGCGCGGAATTCGCGTAGCTGGTCGATATCTTCAGATATTGCTCGGCCGCCTCGCGGTGCCGGCCGCGCTGGAAATAGGTCTCGCCCAGCCCGAAAACGGCGTCGGCCATGTAGCGGCTCTTGCCGTGCTTGGCGATGAACTCCTCGAAGCCCTTTTGCGCCGAATCGTACTGGCCCTGCTTCAGGAAGGCGCTGGCGAGGTCGTATTCCTCCTTGGGCCCCTGCGGTTGCGTCGCGGCGATTTGCGTCTCGCCGGCGGCCGGAGCGCCGGGCTGCGCGGCGGGCGCGGCCGGCCGAGGACCGCCGAGATCGACCGGCTTCATCGGGTTCGGCGCCTCGCCGGGATCGCGGCCGGCGGTCAGCGGCCCGTTCACCCCGGCTTGCAAAGGCGCGCTCGGCTGCGTCGTGCCGAGTTGCCGCGGCGCGCCGGGCGCGGTCGGATTCTGCTGCGGATCGAAGGCGTCGCCGCGGCGCAGGCGGCCGGGCTCTATGGGCGTCGTCGCGCCATTGGCCGGCGGCGTGGCGACAGGCGGCGTGGCGGCCGGGGACAGGACGGAGGGACCGGGCGCGGCCGGGCGCACGGCCGAGACCTGCGGCAGCGGCTGGACTTGCGGCAAAGGCTGGGGGGCGGCGGCGCCGGAAGGCGCGGGCTGGCCGCGCGCCTGCTCCTCGAGGCGGCGCACCTGGAACTGCAATTGCTCGATCTGGCCGGTGAGCTCCCGATTCAGGCGCTCGAGGCGGTCGAGGCGCACGACGAGTTCGCTGTTGCTCGGTCCGCTGCGCGCGGGCGGCTCGTCGTCCACGTCGGCCGGCGGCGGCGGAGGCCGGTTGAACAATTGCGTCAGGCGGATGTTGGGCAGGAGGCTGTCGGCCTGAGCCGCGGGCGCAAGAAGAAGGCCGGCGAGCGCGGCGCTGACAGCAAGTTTAGGCAAGTGCATGTTCGGGAGAATCCGGCGGAATCTGCGCATCGCATATCACAGTGCGATTGGCGCCAAAATCCGTCCGAAGCGTGGCGGGGGTGCGACGGCGCGCCGTCAGATGGCGAGGGCGAGCGCGCAGCCGAGGCCGAAACAGGCGAGGATGAAGGAGGAGACGCCGAGCTGGCGGCGCGCCGCATGGCGCAGGTCCGCGCTGTCGAAACCGTAAATTCGGACGGTCTGGCTGGTCGAATGCGCGCGCATGGCTCGCTCCACGAAATTGCCCGTGGATGGACGATGCCCGAATGTCGCGCGAAAAATCAGGGCCGAAGGTCACGCCTTGCGCGTGACCTTCGCCATGTCCGTCGGCGGAAGATCAGGACTGGCCGCCGCTCAGCACCGTGACGGCGCGGCGGTTCTGCGACCAGCAGGAAATATCGTTGCAGACGGCGACGGGGCGTTCCTTGCCGTAGCTGATCGTCTTGATGCGCGAGGCGGAAATGCCCCTGGCCGCGAGATATTCCTTCGTCACCTCGGCGCGGCGGGCGCCGAGAGCGAAATTGTATTCGCGCGTGCCACGCTCGTCGGCGTGGCCTTCGACGGTGAAGCTGTAGCGGCTGTACTGCTGCAGCCAGCGCGCCTGCTTGTCGAGGGTCGCCTGCGCGGTCGAGGACAGTTCCGTCGAATCCGACTCGAAGAACACGCGGTCGCCGACGTTGACGACGAAGTCCTGCTGGCTGCCGGGCGTGGCCGCGCCGCCGCGGCCATAGCCGCCTCCAGCGGCGCCTGCGATGCTGGCGTCGTCGGCGGCGTTCTTGGCGCAGGCGGTCGCGCCGAGCGCGAGAGCGATCGCCGCAGCGAATTTCAGGGCGCGCGCGCCGTGGGAGACAAGCATTCCGGTACTCCTTGAACCCGTTTCCGGAGAAATCGAGCCCAGTCCTAATGGCCGATGGTTAAGCGAAGGTTCTGTCAACCTTGATCGGGGGTTTGCGCGAAGCGTTGCATTCGAGCAAATCGCGCGCGTGGTTAATCGTTCGTTAATGGCCAGAATGGGGCGGGCGAAGTGGCTGGGCGGCGGATGATCCAGCTTGGGAAGCAAGGCGGCGTCAACGCCGCCAGTCATCCGGCCGAAGCGGAGCGGAGAGCCGGGGACCCAGCCGGCGAATAACGACCCGATGGGTCCCGGATCGGCCTTCGGCCATACGGAATGACGCGCCTCGCGGTCTCTCCAGGCGCGAAAAACGGAACCCTCAGTTCAGCAGCGGGCTCCAGGCGGGATCGCTGGCGAAGGACGGCGTCGGCACGACGAAGTCGGATCGGCCGTAGACGTCGGTCATGTGGATTTTCGGCGAGGAGCCGCCGGGATCGCGGAAGAACATCAGGAACAGGCCGTTCGGCGCCCAGGTCGGTCCCTCGTTGTGATAGCCCTCGGTGAGGATGCGCTCGCCAGATCCGTCGGGCTTCATCACGCCGATGCCGAAACCGTTCTTCGACTGGCGCGTAAACGCGATGAAATCGCCCTTGGGCGACCACACCGGCGTCGAGTAGCGCCCGTCGCCGAACGAAATGCGCTTGGCGCCGCCGCCCGACGCGCTCATCACGTAAATCTGCTGCGTGCCGCCGCGATCGGATTCGAACACGATCTGCGATCCGTCGGGCGCGTAGGAAGGCGAGGTGTCGATGGCCGCCGAATCCGTCAGGCGCGTCGTCGAGCGCGAGCGCAGGTCCATCGCATACAGCGTGGAGTTGGAGCCGTTCGAGAGCGACATCACGATCTTCTGCCCGTCGGGCGAGAAGCGCGGCGCAAAGGTCATGCCGGGGAAATTGCCGACCGCCTCGCGCTGGCGCGTGTCGAGATTCATGATCATGACGCGCGGCTCGCCGCCGCCGAACGCCATGTAGGCGACATCCTGCGACGATGGCGAGAAGCGCGGCGTCACCGCGAGATCGTCGCCTCGCGTGAGGTATTGAACGCCGGCGCCGTCCTGATCCATCACCGCGAGACGCTTGCGGCGCTTGTCGGCGGGGCCCGTTTCGTCGACGAAGACGATGCGCGTGTCGAAGAAGCCCTTCTCGCCGGTGATGCGCGAGAAAACCTGGTCCGACATGATGTGCGCGACTCGACGCGAGACGTTGGCGTCGGTGGCGTATTGCTGGCCCGCCGCCTGCTGGCCGCTGGCGACGTCCCACAGGCGGAACTCCGCCTGCTGGCGCCCGCCGCCCGATCTTTGCGCACGACCGACGAGCACGTATTGCGCGTTCACCGTCTTCCACGCCTCGATGTTCGGCGGCTGGTCCGGGCCGAGCGCAGGTTCCGGGAAACTCGCGGGATCGACCGGCTGCAGGAAGACCGAGCGCTTGAAATTGTTCGAGATGACCGACGTGAAGAGTTTCGCCGCGTCGGGTTCGCCGGCGAACGGCACGACCGCGACGCGCACGGGGCGGAAGGCCGCGCCCGGCCGCACGGTGATGACGTCGCCCTGCGCCCAGACCGGCGTGATCGCCGGAGCGCTGGTCAGGGCCGCGACGCTGGCGAGAAAGGCGCGGCGGTCGAAATGTGCAGGCATAGGTCTTGGGTCCTGAAGGTTCTTGTGCGTCGGTCAGCGCATTTCGTCGGGCCGGAATTCGACGGTGCGGCTTTTCCATTGCTCGTAATAAGGCGCAAATTGCGCGGGGATCTTCATCGGATTGCATTCGCGCACCGCGTTCATCGCGGCGGCGGCGAGCGAGGTCAGCGCGGGATCGGACGTAGGATTGCGCAGGATCGGTTCGGCGGCCAGACCGCCATCGGCCCGGAACTTAAGGCTGATCATCGGGTAGTATTTCGAGCCGCCGCTCGTGCCGAAATAATGCCAGCAGCGCATCCACTGCTCCATCATCAGACTGTTCAGCGCGTCCATCATGTTGGGCGCCATGCGCTGCGAGGTTCCGGTCGCCGCGCCGAGCGAGGCCGTGCGCACCACCTCGCGGCCGCGCGAACCGGTCGCCTGCGGCTTGTCGTGATCGAGCAGGCGCGAGATCGCATTGCTGTCGAACTTCGTGCGCTTCTCGTCGCTCTCCTCCCCCGACTTCGGCTTGACGGCCGCCTTTTCCTGCTTGTCCTCGGTCTTCGACTTGGCGAGCAGCTTGGCGACCTCGTCCGTCTTCAGGCGCGGCTTCTCGGGCGGCGTCGGCGCAGGCTTCGGCTCCTGTTTGGCTTCCTGCTTCGGTTCGGGCTTCGGCTCGATCTTGGGCCGCTGCGGCGGCTTCGGCGCGACGGTCTCGGCCTCCTCCGGCTCGTCCCTGGCTTCCTGCTTTTCTGGCTTTGCCTGCGCCTTCGGCGGCTCCGGCCGCTTGGGCGGCTCGGGCGCGGGCTTCGTTTCTTCCATCGGCGGGCGCGGCGGCGGCAGGGCGGCCATCTTCTGCGGCTCGGGCTTCTCCGCGTCGTCGTCGCCGGGGTCGCGCTGGCGACGCAGCGGCGGCGGCGGCAGCGGCACGTCCTTCTTCGCTTCCGCGATCGGCGGCGTCGGTTTCAATTCCTCGACGTCGGCGACCTTGTCGGCCTTCTGGACAGGCTTTGCTTCCCTGGCGGACTTCTCGCCCTTGGATATCTGGCTCAGGGCCTGGTCGGTGATCATCTCGACCGGAATGGCCTCTTTGGCGTCCTCGTATTTCGCCGGCGAATTGAACGCGAGCAGCGTCGCGGCGAGCAGCGTCGTATGCGCCGCCGCCGAAACGATCAGACCGGGCTCTTTCCGCGAGACCGTCAATCGCGCCTCACTTCCGATCGGGCTCTGTGACGAGCGCCACCTTCTTGAAGCCCGCCCCCGTCACGAGCGACATGACCTCAGCCACGCGGCCGTAGTTCACCGCCTTCGAGCCGCGCACATAGACGCGCTCGTCGGCGCCGGCCTTCGCGGCGGCTTTCAGCTTCTCGACGAGCTGGTCGACCTGGACCTGCTGGTCCATCAGGAAGATCTGGCCCTTTTCGTCGATGGAGATCGACACCGGCTTCTGCTCGATGTTGAGCGGCGCGGACTTGGTCTGCGGCAGGTCGACGGCGACGCCGGTGGCCAGCAGCGGCGCCGCCACCATGAAGATGATGAGCAGCACGAGCATGACGTCGATGAACGGCGTCATGTTGATGTCGGCCATCGCGCCGTAGCGCGGAACGCCCCGGCGCCTGCGCCCGCCCTTGCGGCCTGCGGCCATCGACATGCCCATGGAAGCTGCTCCTTACGCCGCCCGGTCGCCGGCGTGCTGGTCGATCTGGCGCGACAGGATGGCGGAGAATTCGTCGGCGAAGCTCTCGAGCCGCGCCTGCGTCTTGGCGACGTCGCCCTGCATCTTGTTGTAGGCGATGAGCGCGGGGATCGCCGCGAACAGGCCGATGGCCGTGGCGAACAGCGCTTCCGCGATGCCCGGCGCCACGACGGCGAGCGACGTGTTCTTCGAAGCCGCGATCGAGCGGAACGAGGTCATGATGCCCCACACCGTGCCGAACAGGCCGACGAACGGGCCAGCCGACGCCACCGTCGCCAGCACCAGCAGATTGGATTCGAGCTTCTCGACCTCGCGCGCGATGGAAACGTCGAGCACTTTCTCGATGCGCGCCTGCAGGCCGACGAACGAGGCGTGCGCAGCCTGGAACGAGCGCTTCCATTCGCGCATGGCGGCGACGAACAGCGAGGCCATGCCGGACGTCGGCCGTTCGCTCAGCGTCGTGTAGAGCTCCTCGAGCGACCGACCCGACCAGAAGGTTTCCTCGAACTGGTCCATCGCCTTGCGCGTGCGGCGGAACAGCAGCGCCTTGTCGACGATGATCGTCCAGCACCAGACGGAGGCGGCGAGCAGCCCGATCATCACGGCCTGCACGACAATGGAGGCGTGCAGGAACATGCTCCAGATCGAAACTTCGGCGACCGGGGCGGCCAGTTCGGCAGGATTCATCGTCTTTCCTTCATCTCGAAGCCGGATATGTCCGGCTTCGCGTCGTCCGGTTTCGAAATCGGATACGTCCGACTTCGCATCGCCGCAGGCGCGAAACGGCGAGCGCGGGCTTCGATGCCCGGCGAATCCGTCAATTGTTGGGCTCCGGGGACGCAAAACCCAGAGCGGGAATATCTCCCGATAGTTAAGGCCCCCTCAGGGTTAACTTTCGGTTACGACGAGCCGCGTCAAGCCACTGATTTAAGGCCGCATTAACCATGTTCGGGCCAATGTCGCCGAAAGAGCGCCGCTCCCATCGGCGCCGTGCGGAGACGACGTGGCGCTTCCACAGCGTAGGCGGAGGACACTGAATGCGGCGCTCGCGGCGGGCGTGGCCGCGCTCGCCCTGTGCCTGGCCCCGGCCCTCGCGCAGGAAGCGGACCGCGACACGAGCGAGTCCCAGGGTTTGCGCGACGGGCTGCGCGGCGCTGTCGCGCCGCAATTGCGCCCGCTGGCGGAACGCGATTCGGCGCTGGCCGCCGCCCGCAAGGGGGGGACGGCCCCGCCCCTGCCCGCAACCTATTCGGCCGGAACCGGCGACGCCGCCCCCGGCGCCGCGATCAACTACGGCAAGGCGCGCAAGCCGTTGAGGCTGCCGAAAGCCTACCCGCCCCTGCGCACGGGAAAACCGCCGCTGCCGCAGCTCGAGCCCTACAGGAATTCCTACGCCGCCCGCCGCCAGGCCAGGGAGCAGGCGCGTCAGCGCCCGCTCGATGATCGCGAAGCGCAGCAGCCGCCGCCGACGGGCGTCGCCGTCGTGCCGACGATTGCGGTCAAGACGCGCAAGAAGGCCGAGGAAAACCCGTTCGAGCCGGTCGGCGTCGATGTCGGCTCGCTGCGGCTTCGCCCGTATGTCGAAGGCGGCTTCGGCTACGACACCAACCCCGGCCGCGTCGAAAACCCGAAGACGGGTTCGACGCTCGCGCGCGTCGATGTCGGCGCGAGCGTCGAATCGCTTTGGTCGGCGCATTCGCTCAAGGGCGAGTTACGCGCGGGCTACGCGGATTTCTTCCAGGTCAAGAACGTCAATCGCCCCGACGCCATCGGCAAGCTCGACGGCCGCATCGACGTCACGCGCGACACCCAGTTCGACTACGGCGGCACGATCAACGTGACGACCATCCGCGCGGGCTCGCCAGAAATCCAGCCGGGCTCGAGCAACGCCGTCTCGACAAACCAGCCGATCACGTGGAATGCCGGCGGCTATATCGGCGGCGCGCACAGGTTCAACCGGCTCGAACTGTCGTTGCGCGGCACGATCGCGCGGGCGGAGACGGGCAACGCCACCTTCTCCGACGGCTCGATCCAGCAGCTATCGCTCAACGACTATACGACGGTCGGCGTGATCCCGCGCGTCTCCTACGAATTCTCGCCGCTGTTCAAGCCTTTCGTCGAGGCGACGGTCGACAAGCGCGTCTACGACAGCCCGGTCGACGTGAACGGCTACCAACGCAATTCGCACGGCTACGCGTTGCGCGCCGGCGCGACCTTCGAGATCGACGGCAAGCTGAAGGGCGAAGCCTCGGGCGGCTATGTCGATCGCAACTACCAGGATCCGCGTCTCGTGAAGCTCCGCGGACCAACGCTCGACGCCGCGCTGATCTATACGGCGACGCCGCTGACGACGGTGACGCTGCGCGGCACGACCACGACCAACGAAACCACGGTGCCCAACGCCTCCGGCGCGATCACCCGCAGGGCGACGGTCGAGATCACGCACGATCTCCTGCGCAACGTCAGGATATCCGGGCTCGCGTCCTACCAGGTGACCTCCTATCAGGGCCAGAACATCTCCAGTTCCTTCACCGGCAGCGCGACCGGCCTCAACGAGCGTACGATCGCCGCCGGCGTGAAGGCGGAATACAGCCTCACGCGCACGGTCGTCGTGAAGGCGAGCTACGCCTACGAGCGCCTGAAGACGACCGTGCCGGGCTCGGACTACACGTCCAATATCTTTCTTCTGGGCCTGCGGCTGCAGCGCTGAGTCCCCCGCTTTCGACGCGTCGTCCGCGCCCGCGCGCCTCCGGTCGTGAACGGAGCGACGCGCATTGATCCAAATCAGATCGGGGCGCCCATGGCCTCGATAGCAATGTAACCAGCGCCAAAATTGAACGGGTGACCCATGACCCTGGACGACTGGTCGGCCTTGCTGCGCTCCCCATTTTTCAAGGCTGTCGATCCTCGTGTCCTGCGCTCAATCGCGGAGCGCCATCCTCCCCGCGCCTTCGAACGGGGCGAAACCCTGTTTCAGCAGGGCGATCCGGCCGCCGCATGCTATGCGATCCTCGAAGGGCGTTTGAAATTGTACCGCCCGCGCGTCGATGGCGATCAGGCCGTTGTTTCAATTCTCGATGCGGGAGACATCTACTTCGAGCCGTCGATGTTCAGCGGCGGCCGCTGCCGCGTCAGCGGCGAGACGACGTCCTCGGCGCGCATCATGCAGATCGGCGCGTGCGCGCTCCGCATCGCAATCGAGAAGCAACCGCAGGTCGCCTTTGGAATGTTCTCGTGCACGGCGCAGCACATAGACCGTCTCGTCGATCAGGTGGAAACCCTGAAGGTTCTGACCGCCTCCCAGCGGGTCGCCGACTTTCTGAGGCGCAGGATCGAAGCCGTCATCGGAACCGCGATGATCAAGCTTCCCTATGAGAAATCGCTGGTGGCCAGCCATCTCGGCATGACGCCCGAGTCGTTTTCGCGGGCATTGGCCGATTTGCGCAAGATCGGCGTGGCCGTGGAACGGGATCACATACAGATCGAAGCCGTCGAAAGGCTGGCGCATTTCGTCGGCTATGCGCCGATTCACTGACACGCGGCCAAAAGACGCGACGGAATGACGGAAGGCGTCTTGCGCGCCGAGACGGCCGCCCCGGCGCGCGATGGCGCGGTCAAAGGATCGGCAGCTACGCCATCAGTTTCTTCAGGCCAGCCTTGTAGGCCTCCGCCAATTCGGGATTGTCGAGCGCAAAGGCGGCGTTCGCCATCAGGAAGCCGATCTTGGAGCCGGTGTCGTAGGTCACGCCGTCGAAGCGCACGCCGTGGAAACCCTGCGATTTCGCCAGCGTCTTCATGCCGTCGGTCAATTGGATCTCGCCGCCCGCGCCGCGCTCCTGCGTCTCCAGGATCTTGAAGATCTCCGGGCCGAGAATGTAGCGGCCCGAGATGATCGAGGTTGACGGCGCCGTGCCCTTCGGCGGCTTCTCCACCATGCCGGTGATCTCGAACGTATGGCCTTCGTCCTTGCCGATGGCGACGACGCCGTACTGGTGCGTCTCCTCCGGCGGGACTTCCTCGACCGCGATGATATTGCCGCCGTGCCTGGCGTAGGCGTCCACACATTGCGCGAGGCAGCGCGACTTCAGCTTTCCCGTGGCCTTGGTCACCATGTCCGGCAGCAGCACCGCGAAGGGCTCGTCGCCGACGATGTCGCGCGCGCACCAGACCGCATGGCCGAGGCCGAGCGGCGCCTGCTGGCGCGTGAAGGAGGTGGCGCCCGCCGCCGGCAGGTCGGCCATCAGCGCGTCGTATTCCTTCTTCTTGCCGCGTTTCTGCAACGTGTCCTCGAGTTCGTAGGACATGTCGAAATGGTCCTCGATCACCTGCTTGCCGCGGCCGGTGACGAAGATGAAATGCTCGATGCCGGCCTCCCGCGCCTCGTCGACGACATGCTGCAGCACTGGCCGGTCGACCACCGTCAGCATTTCCTTCGGCACTGACTTGGTGGCGGGCAGGAAGCGCGTGCCGAGACCGGCGACGGGGAAGACGGCCTTGCGAATGCGTTTGCTCATGATCTCGTCCGTTCGGATGCGACGGGGCGGGCGCGAAAACAAAGGTTTCGGCGCGAATCCGCTCCGCAACTTATGGAGAAGGCCGCATTCGCTGGCGAATGCGGCCGTTTTTTGGGTTTAACCCGAACAGTTTAAGGAAGAACCAACGTCACGCCGCGACTTGCGGCAGTCCCGCCAGCGCCTTCTGCAATTCGGCTTCGTCGTAGGTCACATCCTGCATCTTGCCGGAGAAATAATCGATATAGGCGCCCATATCGAAATGGCCGTGGCCCGACAGGCCGAACAGGATCGTCTCCGCCTTGCCCTCGCGCTTGCAGCGCAGCGCCTCTTCCACGGCGGCCTTGACGGCGTGCGTCGACTCCGGCGCCGGCACGATGCCCTCGCAGCGCGCGAACTGCACGGCGGCGTCGAAACAGCCGCGCTGCGCATAGGCGACCGCCTCGATCTCGCCGAGCTCCTTGAGATGCGAGACCAGCGCCGACATGCCGTGATAGCGCAGGCCGCCGGCATGGAAGCCGGGCGGCGTGAAGGCCGACCCCAGCGTGTGCATCTTCACGAGGGGCGTCATGCCGGCCGTGTCGCCGAAATCGTAGGCGTATTTGCCGCGCGTCAGCGACGGGCAGGCCGACGGCTCCGCCGCGACGATGCGCGGCTTCTTCGCCTTGCCCTGCAGGCCCTGCCCGATGAAGGGGAAGGCGATGCCCGCGAAATTCGAGCCGCCGCCCGCGCAACCGATGACGACATCGGGCCAGGCGTCGGCCATGGCGAGCTGCTCCATCGCCTCGGAGCCGATCACGGTCTGGTGCAGCAGCACGTGGTTCAGCACCGAGCCCAGCGCATATTTCGTCTGCGGGTCCTTGGCGGCCACCTCGACGGCCTCCGAGATGGCGATGCCGAGCGAGCCCGGATGATCGGGCCTCTCCGCCAGCACCTTGCGGCCATAATCCGTCGTGTTCGACGGCGAGGGCAGGCAGTTCGCGCCATAGGTCTCCATCAGCGCGCGCCGGTACGGCTTCTGGTCGTAGGAGACGCGCACCTGGTAGACGAGCACTTCCAGCCCGAACAGCGAGCCGGCAAGCGCGAGCGAGGAGCCCCACTGGCCCGCGCCCGTCTCGGTCGACAGGCGCTTCACCCCGGCTTCCTTGTTGTAGAAGGCCTGCGGAATGGCGGTGTTCGGCTTGTGCGAGCCGGCCGGGCTCACGCCCTCGTATTTGTAGAAGATCTTGGCCGGCGTTCCGAGGACGCGCTCCAGGCCGCGCGCGCGGATGAGCGGCGTCGGCCGCCACATGCGATAGATTTCGCGCACCGGTTCGGGAATTTCGATCTCGCGCTCGGTCGTCACCTCCTGCATGATCAGCGCCATCGGGAACAGCGGGCTCAGATCGTCGGGACCAACCGGCTGCTTGGTGCCGGGATGCAGGACCGCCGGCGCGGGGGTCGGCAAATCAGCCTGAATGTTGTACCAGACTTTCGGTATCCGCGTTTCGTCCATCTGATATTTGAGCTGCTCGCCCATCGACGCCTCCTTGTTGTCGAGTTCGAGCCTAACCTTTTGGCCGTCGCGACGTAAACCGGCCAGAGCGTCGCATTGGCTCGCGTTCAGTCCGCGTCCCCAGGCGTTAGTCAGACTTTTCCGACGGGTGGAATTTCATGGCCATACTCGTGACGGGCGGCGCCGGCTATATCGGCAGCCATATGGCGCTCGAGCTCATCGACGCCGGCGAAACCGTCGTCGTCCTCGACAATCTCTCGACCGGCTTCCGCTGGGCCGTGCCCGACAAGGCGACCCTGATCGTCGGCGATTTCGGCGACGAGGACCTCGTGACCGAAACGCTCGCGCGCTACGGCGTCGAGGAGATCATCCATTTCGCGGCGAAGATCGTCGTGCCGGAATCCGTCTCCGATCCGCTCGGCTATTATCTCAACAATACCGCCAAGGCGCGTTCGCTGCTGGAATGCGCCGTCGACGCCGGCGTGAAGCACTTCATCTTCTCGTCGACCGCCGCGGTCTACGGCGACCCCGAGCACAACCCGGTCATCGAGGAGGAAAGGCTCAAGCCCATTTCGCCCTACGGCCGGTCGAAGCTCATGGTCGAGTGGATGCTGGAGGATACGGCGAAAGCGACGCCGCTCTCCTATGTGGCGCTGCGCTATTTCAACGTCGCCGGCGCCGATCCGCAGGGACGGTCGGGCCAGTCGACGCCCAACGCCACGCATCTCATCAAGGTCGCCGTGCAGGCCGCGCTTGGCCAGCGCAAGGGCATGGAGGTCTACGGGACCGACTATCCGACCCCCGACGGCTCCTGCCTGCGCGACTACATTCACGTCACCGATCTCGCGCGCGCCCATCTCGACGCGCTGCGCCACCTGCGCGGCGGCGGCGACAGCCTCGTCTGCAACGTCGGCTACCAGCGCGGCTACTCGGTGCTCGAGGTCATCGACATCGTGAAGAAAGTGTCGGGCGTCGATTTCCCCGTGGCGCTCGTGGGTCGCCGACCCGGCGATCCCGCAGCGATCGTCGCCTCCAACGAGCGCGTCCGCACGAAGCTCGGATGGACGCCGCAGCACGACAATCTCGAGGAGATCGTGCGCCAGGCGCTCGACTGGGAACGCCGCCTGCACAACATGAAGCTGGGGTGACGACACGTCCCTCATGCTGAGGAGCGATGCGCAGCATCGCGTCTCGAAGCATGGCCGCATCTCGAGCATCCTTCGAGACGCCTGCTTCGCAGGCTCCTCGGGATGAGGACGTGCAACGCGCATGCCTCACGCCGCCGGCGGCCGCTTCGCCAGTTCCGCTTCCAGCCGCGCGATGTTCTGCAGGAAGCGACGCGACACGAGCTTGAGGAAGAAAAAGCCGAATTCGGGATTCTGGAAGAACAATTCCTTGATCTCGATATAGGTCGCGACCAGCAGCTCCCCCGCCTCCACGCATTCGAGCCCCTGCGTGCGCGCGTTGTCGTCGTTGACCAGTCCCATTTCGCCGACCATCTGGCCGACGCCGATGGCGATCTTCGTCTCCACCAGTCGAAACGCGCCGCTGGCGACGACGAAGACGCAGTCGGCTTCGTCGTCCTTGCGAAACACGAACTCGCCCGCCTTGAACGCGCGTCGCCGCATGAAGGGCCGCAGCCAGTCCATCGACAGGTCGCCCGAGGAGGCGCGGCCGAGCCGCGCGACGAGCCGCCGCATCTCGCGCAGGCGAAGGACGTTGAGCGGCAGCGAAACGACATGCTGCACGGCGCTGACCGGCGACGGCGCGAACAGGCCGTAGATCATGCCGAATATGTTGGAGAGGATCGCGAAGCCACGAAGTCTCAAGATGCTCTGCATCCAGTAGCTCGCGATCACCAGCAGCACGCCTGCGAAGCCGAAGGCGTAAGGCCAGACGTCGACGAGCCGCCATTGCGCGGGATGCAGGAATTGCGACCAGGTCATGGAGCCACCAGGTTCATGGAGTCCCCGCTCCACTTGCATCGCGGCCGCCGCGCCGTAGAGCAGATTGCTGACGAAAACTGCGCCATCCTCGCAATGACGCGCCTATGATGGCTTGCGTAGACGTGAATGCAAGCCGCTCTAGAATTCCGCCCAGCCGCGCAATTCCCGCCGCACGACCGTCTCGATCACGTCCAGCCCCGCCGCGCTGTCGTTGAGGCAATCGATGCGCGCGAATTTCTCGCCGCCGTTCTCGAGGAAGAAGTCGCGGTTCTCGACGCCGATTTCCTCGATCGTCTCGAGACAATCGGCGACGAAGCCGGGCGTGACGACGGCGAGCTTCTTCACGCCGTCGCGCGCGAGCGTCTTTACCGTCTCGTCCGTATAGGGCTTGATCCATTCCGCAGGCCCGAAGCGCGACTGGAAGGTCATGCGCAGCCGTCGCTCGTCCATGCGCAGGCGAGCTTGCAGCAGTCGCGTCGTCTTGGCGCAATGGCAGTAATAGGGGTCGCCCTGGTCGAGATAGGCCTGCGGCACGCCATGGAACGAGGCGAGGATGACGTCGGGCGCAAAGTCGAGGCCCGCAAGACCGTCCTCGATCGAGCGCGCAAGCGCGTCGATATAGACGGGATCGTCGTGCCAGGGCGGCGCGATGCGGACGGCTGGCTGCCAGCGCATGGCCTTCAGCGCATCGAAGGTCTTGTCGCCGACCGTCGCGGTGGTCGCCGCCGAATATTGCGGATAGAGGGGAACGACGAGAATGCGGTCGCAGCCCTGGTCCTGCAGCGCCTGCACGCGGCTGGCGATGGACGGCTCGCCGTAGCGCATCGCCCAGTCGACGACGAGGCGCTGGCCCGCCTTCTGCGCCGCGCCGGAAATCCGCGCGGCCAGCTTGTCGGCCTGCGCCCGCGTGATCGTCTTCAGCGGGCCTTCGTTACGCTCGCGATTCCAGATGGCGTCGTAGTCCCTGCCCTTCTTCTGCGGTCGTGTCGAAAGGATGATGAGGTTGAGCACCGGCCACCAGACGAGGCGCGGCGTCTCGATCACGCGACGGTCGGAGAGGAACTCCTTCAGATAGCGCCGCATCGACCAGTAATCCGTCGCCTCGGGCGTGCCGAGATTGACGAGCAGCACGCCGGTCGCGCGGGGCGCGCGGGGCGGATGGCCTGAGGGCAGGATGCCGGACGCAGCGGGATTCATGCGGCGAACATAGGCGGGCCGGCGTGCGAACGCCATGGGAGGCGCGCCCGCTCAGCAGCGTCGGCGCTGCTTCCGGTCACTTCCGCCAGAGCGCATGAAAGTGATGCACGGGCCCATGGCCGCGCCCGACCGCGAGATCGTCGGCCGTCCGCAGCGCGCCCGTCAGCCAGGCCTTTGCCTCGCCGACCGCCTGCGCCAGCGGCGCGCCGCGC
Source organism: Rhodoblastus sp. (assembly GCA_046349085.1). Taxonomy (GTDB): domain Bacteria; phylum Pseudomonadota; class Alphaproteobacteria; order Rhizobiales; family Beijerinckiaceae; genus JAJXWB01. Next base: position 64,843 of record JAXMDA010000008.1, on the reverse strand, counting down.
GCCAGCCCCGCGGCGATGGCCGAGGAGAGAGAGCACCCCGTGCCATGCGTGTTGCGCGTCTCGACGCGCGGCGCGGCGAAGCGTTCGGCGCGGGCCTCGCTCACGAGTACGTCGATGGCCTGCGCGCCGGTCCCATGCCCGCCCTTGACGAGCACGGCCCGCGCCCCGCGTGCGCGAAGCTCCTCGCCCGCGCGCTGCATGTCCTCGGGCGCAGCCGACACGTCGCGGCCGAGAAGCCGCGCGATCTCCGGCAGGTTGGGCGTGACTAGCGCGGCGAGCGGCAGAAGTTTCTCCAACAGCGCATCGACGACGTCGGGCGCGCCGAGGCTGTCGCCGGAGGTTGCGACGAGCACGGGATCGAGCACGACATTGCGCGCATGGAAACGCGCGAGGCGGTCGGCGACGACGGCGACGATCTCGCCCGTCGCCAGCATGCCGATCTTCACCGCATCGACGCCGATGTCCTCGAAGATCGCGTCGAGCTGACGCCCAAGAAAATCGGCGGGCGGAACGTGCACGGCGCGCACGCCGACCGTGTTCTGCGCGGTGAGAGCCGTGATCGCCGCCATGCCGTAGCAGCCGAAGGCGGCAAATGTCTTGAGATCGGCCTGGACGCCGGCGCCGCCGCCCGGATCGGAGCCGGCGATCGACAGGACATTCGGAATGCGGCTCATCCCGCCGGGCGTTCGTCAGCGATCACCTTGCCGTCGTTCGGCAGGCTGCCCGCCTTCACGATCTCGACCTTGCCGCGCACCTTGGTGATCGCCTGCAGCGTCTCGGCGACCGGGTCCGCCTTGCACGCGCCGTTGCCTTCGGCGTGCAGCACCATCACGTCCTGCTCCTTCTCGCGCCTGACGACGAGACGCAGGCGGCCGAGTTCCGGATGGCGGCGCGAAATCTCCGCGACCTGCGAGGGATGCACGAACATGCCCTTGACCTTGGTCGTCTGGTCGGCGCGGCCGAGCCAGCCGCGAATGCGCATGTTGGTGCGCCCGCAGGGCGACTTGCCGGGCAGGACGGCCGAGAGGTCGCCGGTGGCGAAACGCAGCAGCGGATAATCGGCGTTGAGCCGCGTGACGACGACTTCGCCGACCTCGCCCTCCGGCACGGGATCGCCGGTGCCGGGTTTCACGATCTCGAGCAGGCAGCCCTCGTTGACGATCATGCCTTCGCGCGCGTCCGACTCGTAGGCGATCACGCCGAGATCGGCGGTGGCGTAGCATTGCCGCGTCGCGACCCCGGCCTTCTCGAGTTCTTCGCGCAGGCTGTTGGGCAATGCTGCGCCGGACACGAGCGCGCGCTTGATCGAGGAGGCGTCGATGCCGGCCGCGCGCGACTTGTCGAGCAGCACCTTGAGGAAGTCGGGCGTGCCGCAATAGGCGGTCGGCCTGAGATACTGGATCGCCTCGAGCTGCTGTTCCGTGTTGCCGACGCCGGCCGGAATGACGGTGCAGGACAGCGCATGCGCGCCGCTTTCCATGATGTGGCCGCCGGGCGTCAGATGATACGAGAAGGCGTTGAGCATCAGGTCGCCCTTGCGCAGACCGGCGGCATGGAGCGCGCGCGCCGCGCCCCACCAGTCCTTGCCGAAACCTTCCGGCTCGAAGATCGGGCCCGGCGAAACGAGGATGCGTTTGAGCTGCATGGCGCGCACCGCGGCCAGTCCGCCGAACGGCGGATTGTCGCCCTGCATCGCCTTGAGGTCGCTCTTGCGAATAACCGGAATCTTGGCGAGTTCGGAACGGCTCTTGATTGCGTCGATATCGACGCCCTTGAGTTGCTGGCGCAGAGCCGATGCGCGCGCACGCGAAATTTTCAATACCGCGCGAAGATCGCGAAAAAATGCAGTTTCGCGCGCCTTCAACGGGCGCGTCTCGTAACGATCGAAATAGTCCGACATGATGTCCGCCTTCGTGCCGAACGAGCCAGCAGGCGTCGTTTCGAATTTTGTTTTATTTCGGCGCGGTATCCCCAGCCGCCCTTCTCATTGGCACGGAGGAAAAAAGGCGTCAACGCGGCAGATTAAGCCAGCCAGCGTTTGCGGCGCTTGTAGTGTTTTACGTCACGGAAGCTCTTTCTGTCGCCACCGGACACGCCGAGATAAAATTCCTTCACGTCCTGGTTTTCCCGCAGCGCCTGCGCTTCGCCGTCCAGCACGATGCGGCCGTTTTCGAGGATGTAGCCATAGTTCGCGTAACGCAGCGCGATATTGGTGTTCTGCTCCGCGAGGAGGAAGGACACGCCGCTCTTGGAATTCAGATCGCGAACGATTTCAAAAATTTCTTCGACAACCTGCGGGGCAAGGCCCATCGAGGGTTCGTCGAGCAGGATCATCTTCGGTTTCGACATCATCGCCCGGCCGATCGCGCACATCTGCTGCTCGCCGCCGGACGTATAGCCGGCCAGCGACTGGCGGCGCTCCTTCAATCGAGGAAAGAATGCATAAACTTCCTCGAGCGCATCGGCGATCGCGCGCCGCCCGTCCCGGCGCGTAAAGGCGCCGGTCATCAGGTTTTCCTCGATCGAGAGATGGCCGAAGCAGTGCCGGCCTTCCATCACCTGGATGCAGCCACGCCGCACGAGATCGTCCGGCCGCAGCTTGTCGACGCGTTCTCCCGAAAACTCGATCGAGCCTTTCGTCACCTCGCCGCGCTCGGCGCGGATCAGGTTGGAGATGGATTTCAGCGTCGTCGTCTTGCCGGCGCCGTTCGCGCCGAGCAGCGCGACGATGCCGCCGCGCGGCACCGTGAGCGAAACGCCCTTCAGCACCAGCACGACGTGATTGTAGATCACCTCGATGTTGTTGACCGTCAGGATGTCGTCGGTTGCGGGCTGCGGCGCGCTGGGCGCGGAAGTCGTCATGTCAGGTCTCGGATGGCTTCCCGAGGGCGCGGGTCCTCGGGAGATTATGTCGATCGACATTCCCGGCGTCGGCGCAAGGCGGACGCCGGGACGAGAGCGGCGCTTACGACTTGGAGTCGCAGGCTTCCGTGCGCGCCGGCCAGCCGGCGTTCTTCTCGGCATAGGCCTTGGCGTCGGCCTTCAGCAGCGCGCCGACCTTTTCGGTCATCGGCTCGATCCAGTCGGAGACCTTCACGTATTTCGCGCCGTCGAAGCGCTGCACGAAGGTCGGGCGATGGCCGTTGTGATCGGCGCAGGTGAGCTTGATCGGCCCCGTGAAGCCTTCCATGCCCATTTCCTTCAGGCGCGCCGCGTCGACGTTCAGGCCTTCAAGCCCGCGCCGCACGTCCTCGCCGGTCACCGCCTTCTTGCCGGTGACCTTCTGCGCCGTGCGGATGGCTTCGGCGATCAGCATCGAGTTGTAGACGCCGCGATTGTACAGCACGGTGCCGACCTGCTCCTTCGGCGCCTGGCTCTTGCCCGCGCCGACGATGTGCTTCTCGATGTCCTTGATGACCGGGAAGTCGGCCGTCGCGGCATGCCAGTTGAGCGACTTGAAGCCGACGGCCTCCTGGCCGGCGCCCTTGGCGTCTTCCTCGCTCGGCCACCAGATCGAGATGAACTTCTCCATCGGGTAGTTGGTCTTCGCGGCCTCCTTGATCGCGGTCGGCTGCATCGCGCCCCAGCCGTACATGATCATGTAGTCCGGGCGGTCGCGGCGCACGTTCAGCCATTGCGCCGACTGGTTCTGCATTTCAGCCGCCGGCACCGGATAGAGCTTCGTCTCGAAGCCGAGCTCCTTGGAAAGATCGGCGAGGAACGGCAGCGGCTCCTTGCCATAGCCGGCGTCGAGATAGAGATAGCCGATCTTCTTGCCCTTGAGCTTGTCGAGACCGCCTTCCTGGGAGGCGATGTACTTGATGATCATCGACATGCCGTCCCAATAAGTGTCCGGCGGATTGAACACCCACGGGAAGGTGTCGCCTTCCGACGAGGCCGACAGGCCATAGGCCATGGACAGGATCGGGATCTTGTCGACGGCCGCCTTCGGAATCAGCGGCAGCGTGATGCCGGTCGACCACGGATTGACCATGACCGGCTTCTTCGGCTTCACCGCCTCGTAGCATTCGAGGCCCTTCTTGGTGTCGTAGCCCGTCTCGCATTCCTCGATGGCGAGCTTGACGCCGCCGATGCCGCCGTCGCGCGCGTTCAGCATTTCGAGGTAGTCGCGCATGCCGTTGGCGATCGACGTGCCCGAGCCCGCGAACGGACCCGTGCGATAGGTGAACAGCGGCACGAAAATGTCTTCTGCCGCCGCAGGCGCCGCCGGCGCCGCGAGCGCGGTGGCGGCAAGCAGCGCCAGCGCAATTGTCTTCCGGGCTTTCATTTCAGTCCTCCCTCTTCCTCTCGATATTGAATTTAGTACGGGAACGGCCAGACCCGCAGCTTCTGCTTCGCGATCTGCCACAGGCGCGCAAGGCCGTGCGGCTCGACGATCAGGAAGAATATAATCAGCGCGCCGGTGATGAGAAAAGTCAGGTGCTCCGCCGTCGCCGAGCCGATCTTGATCCCAAGCGCATCCGGCGCGGTGCGCACGATGATCGGCAGGATGTGGATCAGCGCCGCGCCAAGGAAAGAACCGACGAGACTGCCCAGCCCGCCGATGATGACCATGAACAGAAGCACGAAGGATTCGTTGATGTTGAACGCTTCCGGCTCCGCCGCGCCGAGCCACAGGAACACCATCATCGCGCCGGCGACGCCCGCGTAGAAGGACGAGACCGCGAAGGCGAGAAGCTTGGCCGGCAGCAGGCGAATGCCCATGAGCTGCGCGGCGATGTCCATGTCGCGCACCGCCATCCAGTTGCGGCCGATACGGCCGTGCACGAGGTTGGAGGCGAACCAGGTCATCACGACGACGATCGACAGCACGACGAAATAGCGCGTCAGCGGCTTGGCGGTCGCGCCGGTGATCGGAATGCCGAACAGCGTATGGACCGGCACCTCGATCGCGCCGGAAGGATTGTAGTTGTAGAGCCAGCCCAGCCGCACGAAGCACCATTGCAGGAAGAACTGCGCGGCGAGCGTCGCGATCGCGAGGTAGAAGCCCTTGATGCGCAGGCTCGGCAGGCCGAACACGACCCCGACCGCGCAGGAAACGAGGCCGGAGGCGACGATCCAGACGATGATGTTGACGGCCGGGAACAGCGTCGAGAGCTTGTAGCAGGCATAGGCGCCCACCCCCATGAAGGCGCCCGTGCCGAGCGAGATCAGGCCCGTGTAGCCGATGAGGATGTTGAGGCCGATCGCCGCCAGCGCCAGGATCAGGAAGGGCACCATGACCGAGGCGATCATGAACTCCCCGCCGACCAGCGGAATGCCGATGAAGGCGACGGCGAGGATCAACGCCAGGCCGATCCGGTCCTGGCGGATCGGAAAGATCGCCTGATCGGCTGCGTAACTCGTCTTGAACTGTCCGACTTCCCGGTAGAACACGGCGCGCCCCGATCAGATGCGTTCGATGATCTTCTCGCCGAACAGCCCTTCGGGCTTGAACAGCAGGAAGGCGAGGGCGATGGCGTAGGCGAGCCAGCTTTCGATGCCGCCGCCAACCAGTGGCCCCCAGTAGAATTCGCCGAGCTTCTCGCCGATGCCGATGATGAGGCCGCCGACGATGGCGCCGGGCACCGAGGTGAAGCCGCCCAGGATGAGCACGGGCAGCGCCTTCAACGAGATGACCTGCAGGGCGAACGACACGTCCGAGCGCGCGCCCCACATGATGCCCGTCGCCAGCGCGACAATGCCGGCGGTGAACCAGACGATGACCCAGATCTGGTTGAGCGAGATGCCCACCGACAGCGCCGCCTGGTGATCGTCCGCCACGGCGCGAAGAGCGCGGCCGATGCGCGTCTTCTGGAAGAACAGCGCCAGGCCCGCGACCATCGTGGACGCGATGACGGCGGCGGCAATGTCGATCTTCTGCAGCGAGACCAGACCGCCGAGGATTTTGAAATCGACGGCGCCCTTCGGCAGGCCCAGCGCGCGCACCGGCATTTCCTTGGGATCGCCGCCGAACACCAGTTCGCCCGCGCCGATCAGGATGTATGTGAGCCCGAAGGTCGCCATGAACAGCATGATGTCGGGCTGGTTGACCAGCGGCCGCAGCACCACGCGCTCGACGCCGAGCGCCAGCAGGTACATGACGCCGATGGCCAGCAGCAGCGCGAGCGGCGCCGGCACGCCTTTCTCGTAGAAGCCGACGAGCGTCAGCGCGGCGAACACCATCATGATGCCCTGCGCGAAATTGAACACGCCGGACGCCTTGAAGATCAGCACGAAGCCGAGCGCGATCAGCGAATAGAGCACGCCGCCGACGAGGCCTTCCCACAGCGTCTGCACCAGCAGATCGGGCGACGTGCCCATCTGCATGAACGGATCGACGAAGATTTGGTAGAGGAGGTTCATCAGTGTGAAACCCCCAGATAGGCGTCGATCACTTTCTGGTCGCTCTTCACTTGGTCGGGATCGCCGTCGGCGATTTTGTGGCCGTATTCGAGCACGACGATGCGATCGGACAGATCCATCACCACGCCGATGTCGTGCTCGATCAGCGCGATCGTCGTGCCGTAATGCTGGTTCACGTCGATGATGAAGCGGCTCATGTCCTGCTTTTCTTCGAGGTTCATGCCGGCCATCGGCTCGTCGAGCAGCAGCAGCGTCGGCTCCATGGCGAGCGCGCGCCCAAGCTCCACGCGCTTCTGCAGGCCGTAGGGCAGCGTGCCGACCGGCGCCTTGCGAATATGCTCGATCTCGAGGAAGTCGATGATCTCCTCGCAGAACTTGCGATGCTCGATCTCTTCTGTCAGCGCCGGCCCGTGCCGGAACATCTGCCAGAAGAAGCTCGACTTCATCTTCAGCGCGCGGCCGGCGAGAATGTTGTCGAGCGTCGACATGCCCTTGAACAGCGCGACGTTCTGGAAGGTGCGCGCAATGCCCTGGCTCGCCGCCTCGTAGGGCTTCATGCGCGCGCGCGTCTTGCCGTGGAACGAGATGCTGCCCTGCTGCGGATGGTAGAATCCGTTGATGACGTTCAGCATCGACGTCTTGCCGGCGCCGTTCGGCCCGATGATCGCGCGGATCTCGCCCTTGCGGATGTCGAAGGAAACGTCGGTGATCGCGCGCACGCCGCCGAACGACAGCGAGACGTTGTCGACCTTGAGGAGAATGTCGTCCGCGCCGCTCATGCCGCCTTGCTTCCCTGTGCGGCCGCGCCGTGGCGCGCGAGATCGACGATGGCGACGCGGCCGGAAATCATGCCCTTTCGTCCGTCCTCGAATGTCACTTCGGTGGAAATGTCGGCCTGCTTCGAGCCGTCGTAGAGGCCCTTCACCAGCGGCTCGTAGCGTTCGGCGATGAAGCCGCGGCGCACCTTCTGCGTGCGCGTCAGTTCGCCGTCGTCGGCGTCGAGCTCCTTCGGCAGGATCAGGAAGCGCGCGATCTGCGCGCCCGCCATGCGCGGCTCCCTCGACAGCGAGGCGTTCACCTCGTCGACGTGTTTGGCGATCAGCTCGTACACGCGCGGATGGCCGGCGAGCTCCTGGTAGGAGCCATAGGAGATGTTGTTGCGCTCGGCCCAGTTGCCGACGGCCGTCAGCTCGATATTCAGCATGACGGTCACGAAGTCGCGCGCGTCGCCGAAAGCCACGGCTTCCTTGATGTTGGGGAAGAACTTCAGCTTGTTCTCGATGTATTTGGGCGCGAAGATCGTGCCGTCCCTCAGCTTGCCGACGTCCTTGGCGCGATCGAGGATGCGCAATTGCCCGTCCGTATCGAAGAAGCCGGCGTCGCCCGTTTTCACATAGCCGTCCGGCGTCAGCGTTTCGATCGTCTTCTCCGGCTCCTTGTAGTAGGAGACGAATTGGCCCGGCGACTTGAACTGCACTTCGCCATCGTCGGCGATGCGTATTTCGACATTCGGCGCGGGCGGCCCGACCGTATCGGAACGCACGGCGCCGTTGGCGTGCGCGGTCACGTAGAGGAAGGCTTCGGTCTGGCCGTAGAGCTGCTTCAGGTTGAGCCCGAGCGAGCGGTAGAACGAGAAGAGATCGCCGCCGATCGCTTCGCCCGCCGTATAGGCGGCGCGAATGTTGGAATAGCCGAGCACGTTCTTCAGCGGGCCGTAGACCAGCGCCTCGCCCAGCGCATAGTGCAGCCGCGCGAAAAACGGCACGCTCTCGCCGTTGAGGATCTTTTCGCCCCACTTGCGCGCGACGCCGATGAAATGGTCGAACATCCTGCGCTTGAGGGCGCTGGCGTCCTCCATGCGGATCATGATGCGCGTAAGCTGCGCCTCGAACACGCGCGGCGGCGCGAAATAGAAGGACGGCCCGATCTCGCGCAGGTCCTGCGCGACCGTGTCGGCGTTTTCCGGGCAGGCGATGCAGGAGCCGGCCACCAGCGCCTGCGCATAATTGAGGTAGTGGTCGCCGACCCACGCCAGCGGCAGGTAGGCGAGTTGCTCGTCCCTGTCCGTCAGCCCGTCGAAGGCGACCGTGTCGCGCGCCGCCTGCACCGAGCGGCCGGCGGCGAGCACCACGCCCTTCGAGCGGCCGGTCGTGCCTGACGTGTAGAGCATGATGGATGCGTCGTCCGCGCGCCCCTCGTCGATCAGCGCGTCGAGCGTACGGCCGAGCGAAGCCTCGGAGCGCAACGCCTTGGCGGAGGCTTCCATCAGATCGCCGAGCGCCGTCAGGTTGGTCTGCGCATAGTCGCGCAAGCCGCGGTCCTCGTCGTAGACAATATGCTCGAGCGTCGGCAGGCGATCTGAAATCGACAGCAGCTTGTCGACCTGCTCCTGGTCCTGCGCGGCGGCGACCTTCACGTCGGCGTTTTCGAGCACGTAGGCGAGTTCGTCGGCCACCGCGTCGGCATAGACCGGCACGGGCGTGGCGCGCAGCATCTGCGCCGCGCAGAGGCTCCAGTAGAGCAGCGGCCGGTTGGCGCCGACGATCGCGACCTTGTCGCCTTCGCCCACGCCGAGCTTGCGCAGGCCGAGCGCAATCGCGCGCACGTTGTCGTACACTTCCGCCCAGGTCCACGTTTGCCAGATGCCGCGGTCCTTGTGGCGGAACGCCGGACGCGCGCCTCGCGTCTGCGCATGCATGCGCAACAGCTTGGGGAACGTGTCTTCCGCCGTTTCGCGTGCAGAACCCTGCTGGCTCGTTGCCACTCCCCGCTCCCCTCCGGCGCCTCGTCGACGCTCTGTCGTTTGCCCGGACGCGCGCTGGCGCGATCCGGCGGCGTAACATTCGCAATGCGCATGGCTGATGGCAAGCACGCGCTTGACTGCGCGGGTCCATTTTGTCAGTTAGCGTGCGCCCCTGAGTCTGCGGCGGCTTCCCCTACTTTCGTCTAGGCGTCCCGGCCAACGGCCGCATTTCAATCGCCGTACCGGCTGAGCGCCGGCAGATCCAGCGGCGTCAGTGAAGCCTGCGTTATCTTCAGCAGCCCTTCGGCTTCCAGAATCTGCAGTGCGCGATTGGCCACCTGGCGCGACAGGCCCGCGATCAGGCCGAGTTCCTCCTGGCTGATGTCGAGGCTCCGTCCAATATTCGGATTAAGCACGGGATTGAACAGCCAGGCGATCACGCGCGCGACGCGCGCCACGCCGTCGAGCATCCGGTCGTGTTCGACCAGCGCGATGAACTGCCCCAGCCGCTCGTTGAACTGACGCACGAGAAAGCGGTTGAAGCCGACGGAATTCTCGAACAGCCAGGCGAAGGTCGTGCGGTTCATCATCGCCAGCCGCGACTCGCGCAGCGTGACGAGATCGTACTGCCGCCGCTCCCCCTTCAGCATCGAGCCTTCGCCGAACCACATGCCGGCGGGCATCCCGGCGAGGCTGACCGCCTTGCCGCTCGAGGACACCGACGAGATCTTCACCAGCCCCGAGACGACGCCGGTCCAGTACTCGAACGCGTCGCCGCGATGCACGATGGTCGCGCCGGCCGGCCAGGTCTTCTCGACCAGTCCGCGGCAGGCGCGCTCGAGTTCCGTCCCGGTGAGTTCGCCCGCCCAGAAGGCGATGGCGCGCAGGCGGTCGGGGGTCATGGCTTGAGGTCGGGTCGCATGGCCGGCGCATATTGTCTCGCCCGCCCCCTCGTCTCAAGCGCCCGGCTCAAGTCCTGCGGACTTTCACGCCGCCGCCGGCCCGCGCCTGCGGCGGCGGAACGGCGCGCCGACGATGCGCAGGAAGCCGTAGCCGACAAGCGCGCCGGCGCCCGCCGAGACGAAGCCTTCCGTCGTCGTCGGCACGGCCGGCTCGAAATCGCCCCAGGCCCGGCCCGCAATTCCCGCGTCGTAGCTTTGCGCAAACACCAGCAGGCGCTCGAATGGGGCCGCCTCCCGCATCCGGGCCTTCTGGTCGGCAAGCCTGTCGCGCCGCACGATCGTCTGCTCCATCGCCCTGCCGCGCTCGCGCACGAGCTGATCGCCATTTGCCTCGAGCTGCGCGATTGCGCCCTTCGTGTCGAGCCCGGCGGCCTCTGCCTCCGAGGCGAACTGCTCGACAAGCGCGGTCAGCTCGTCCAGCGCGCCGCCGAGCCGCTGACGATATTGCTGCGCAAACTCAGGCAGCTGCGACGCGGCCACGCCGCAGAACAGGCCGAACATCAGCGCAAACCGGCGCAGGATCATCATGGGTCGCAGTCTAGTCGAGCCGCCGCGCTGAAGCATCCGCGCCGCGCGCCGCAAACAGTCGATCCTGCAAATAACGCAGCGGGCGTCCGTCGATCAGCCCGAGACCGGCGGCGATGAAGGCCAGGCCCGCAAAATTGCGCGGCTCCAGCGCTTCGCCGAGAAAGATCGCGCTGACGATGAAGGCCGTGACCGGCACGAGAAGGGTCACGAGCAGGGCGTTGGTCGCGCCGGCGCGCGCAAGGATACGGAAGAACAGGATGAAGGCGACCGCGGTCGAGACCAGGCCCATCGCCAGCACGCAGGCGATCTGCACGCCGTTGGGCATGGGCTGGCCCCAGGGCTTCTCCACGATCAGCGCCAGCGGCGCGATCATGATCGACGAAGCGGCAAGCTGGCCATGCGCGCTCTGCAGCGGCGTGAGGCCGAGCCGCACATAGGATCGCCCGACGATGCCGCCGAGCGCATAGGCGACCGCCGCCGCCAGCAGCGCCAGCTCCGGCAGGACGCCGCCGGCGCCCTGGCCGAGCGCGCCCGGCCCGATCAGCACGGCGACGCCGGCGAAGCCGACGAGCACGCCCGCCAGCCGGTTCGCGCGCAGTTTTTCGTCGGCGAGGAAGAAAGGCGCGAGCAGCACCGAGAACAGCGGCGTCGTGGCGTTGATGATGGCGGCGAGCGACGACGTCAGGCTCTGCTGCGCCCAGACCGACAGCGACCACGGCACGACGTTGTTGAGCGCGCCGATCGCGAGAAAGGCCGTCCAGACTTTCGCGCCGCGCGGAAAGCCCTCGCGCGAGAAGAAGAGCACAGGCGTCAGCGCGGCGACCGCGATCACGACGCGCAGCATGACCAGCGTCAGCGGCGTGACGCCGCCCAGCGCGACCTTCACGAACGGAAAGGAGCAGCCCCACATCAGCGACAACAGGCCAAGCAACGCCCATGTGCGCAGCGACATGGACGTCTCGACGGCGGGCGTCTTTTGTGGCGAGGACATGCGGGCTCCGGTTGCGCGCGCAATCTATGGCAGACGCTGCGACGCGACGACCCGTTTTCTGCGATTGCGAGCTATGCGCGGCTAAGCCGGCAGGTCGAGCACGCCCGCCTTGCCCTCCTTCGTGCCGAAGGCGAGCCGCCGCCCCGCCGCATCCCACGCGAGCGCCGTCACGGCGTCGTTGGAATCGCGTTCGCCGCGCACGAAAATCTCGGCGCCGTCGTTGAGCCGCACGAGCAGCACCCAGCCGTCCTCGTAGCCGATCGCGAGCACCATGTTGGTCGGATGGAAGGCGACGCGCGACACGCGCCGCGGACGCACGCCGCATTCGCGGGGGCCGCGGCCCATCGGCCCATCCTTGGTCTCGAACGGCCAGACCACGCAGGCGTCGGCGCCCGAGGTCGCGAGCCACTTGCCGTCCGGCGACCACGAGAACGAGCGGGTCTTGGCGGGATAGCCGGACATGCGCATGTGCTTGCCGTCGGCGAGCCGCCAGCCGTGCAGCATGTTCTCCTGCATCGACGTCACGAGGAAGCGGCCGTCCGGCGAAACGGTCGCGTCGAGATGCGAGCCCTTCCACTCCAGGAATTCCGGCTTGCCGGCGTTGGGAAACCACAACGAGGCGCCGTTGTAATGCGCGATCGCCAGCCGATAGCCTTTGGGAAGAAAGGCAAGGCCGCGCACCGCAGAGGGCGCGTCGAAAGTCTTCACGTCTCCCTTGGCGTCGCGCGCGCGCACCGATTTGCCGGCCGACCACGCCATCGCGCCGTCCTCGCGCAGCGTCAGCGCGTCGATCCACCTGCCCTTCTCGTCGGCGATGGTTTCGCAGCGGCCTTCGGCGTCGGCGGCGATGAGAAGCCCGTCGTCGCCGGCGGTGAAGAAACGTTTGCCGTCCGACAGCGCGACAAGGATCGCGCCATCGGCATGCGCCTTGACGCGCTTCTCTTCGCCGACGCCGGCAAGCAGGAGCGTCCCGTCGGCCAGCGCATAGGCGGGCGTGCGGCCGAGAAAGGCGCAAGCGACGACAGTGTCGCCGGCTTCGATGTTGGTGACGTTCTGGACGAGAGAGGATTCGGACATGGGGGAGGTTGTAGCCTCTCTCGCGTCATCGGGCGAGATGCATGTCCGGGCGCGCGGCAGGCAGGTTCAACTGCCTGCCGCCCGATCTTGCGCCGCGCCTGGCGCGGCGGATTGACGTTCAGGCGCCGGGCGGAAGCTGCGTGCTCCATCCCTCGGGCCGGCCGTAGTCCGCCATGATGAAGACATTGGACCCGCCGGCAGCGTCGCCTTCGGCGAAGACTGGCTGATTGCCGTCGATATCGAGGCGATCTGTCGGAAGGGACCGAACCATCCTTTGGTCGCCAGCGAAATTGTACGCCGCGGTCGGGGTCACGTTGAGCAAGGCTGCTGCAACCAGCATCGATGCAATGTGTCGCATGGCGTCACTCCTTTCTGAAGCCGATGTTCGGCTTCGCGCGCAGGGTAGCCCGGCCTTGGGGGAAGCCGTGTTGGCGAGCCAACACGCGGGCGCGAAGGTCAGGCAGGCCGTGCGCCAGCGCACAATCGGTCGAATGCGTCGCGATCGAGGATTTCGATCGCGCCCTTCTCGACGCGGATCAGCCGCCTGCCGCGCCAGTCGCCGAGCACCTGGTTGACGGTCTCGCGCGACACGCCGATCGCCTGCCCGAGATCGCGCTGGGTCAGCTTCACCCCGTTTCGATCCGCGCCGAAGCGGCGCACGGCGCGGGCAAGACGGGACTCGACATCGAGAAACATGACGCCTTCGAGATGATCGGTCACGAAACGCAGGCGCTTGCAGAGGCAATTGATCAGGAACAACGCGACATTCGGATTGGCCGCCACGAGCGCAAGAACGTCGCGACGGTCGATGACCGCCAGAACGCAGTCGCTTTGAGCCACGGCCTCCGCCGTCCGCGCGCCGCCGTCCAATGCGGCGATTTCGCCGAGAATCTCGCCGCCGCCCACGACATTGAACAGCAGTTCGCGCCCGTCCGGCGACAGCGACGCGATCCTGACCGCGCCCTCGACGATGATCATCAGCGATCCGCCGGGATCGCCCTTTCGGAAAACCGCCTCGCCCTTCCGGACATTGAGCAGATGCGCAAATCTGAGCGTGTGCGCGATCGTTTCGACATTCGCTCCGCCAAACAGCGGATGCGCCGCCAGAATGTCGGCTGCCCGCGCGACAGCGCTATGCTGCGGCTTCGACGATCCCAAGGAACTGAACGCCCTGATTGCTCGGCCACGGCAGGCTGGACCCGCCGCCCGGCAATCTCAGGCTGTGATGGAGCGGAATTGTGACGCTTGCGCGCGCGACGTGCGCGAACGCACAGGCCGGCGTCACGCCGCACAGCGCATGAAACCCTCGCGTATTTCGTCTTCCTTGAGGTCGCGGCCGATGAAGACGATGCGGCTGACGCGCTTTTCGTCCGGCCTCCAGTCGCGCTGCAGATCGCCGTCGAGGATCATGTGCACGCCCTGGAACACGAAGCGCTTGTCCTCGCCCTTCAACGCGAGAATGCCCTTGGAGCGCAGGATGCTCGGCCCCTCGCGCTGCACGAGTTCGTTCACCCACGGCATGAACTTGTTGGGATCGACCTCGCCGTCGATCGTCAGCGACAGCGATTGCATGTGCTCGTCGTGATAGACTTTCAGGCCGCCGTGCGAGTGGCCGTGATCGTGATGGTGATGATCGTGGCCGTGATGATGATGGTCGTGCCCGCAATCCGGGCCGCAGGCGTGGTCATGGTCGTGATGGTGATCGTGCGCGTGATCGTCCGCCTCGAGGAAGGCCGGCTCGATTTCCAGGATGCGGTCGAGATCGAACGCGTTTTTGCCGAGCACGGCGTCCAGCGGCACGTTCGCCTTCACCGAGCGATGCAGCTTGGCGTAGGGGTTGATGCCGCGAATGCGCGCCTCGACTTCGCGCAGCTCTTCGGGCGAGACCAGATCGGTCTTGTTGATGATGATGACGTCGGCGAAGGCGATCTGGTTCTTGGCTTCCGGGGCGTCCTTCAGCCGCGCCGACAGCCATTTCGCGTCGGCGACCGTCACGACCGCGTCGAGTTTCGCGGCGTCCTGCACGTCCTGGTCGACGAAAAAGGTCTGCGCGACCGGCGCGGGATCGGCAAGGCCCGTCGTCTCGACGATGATCGCGTCGAACTTGCCCTTGCGGCGCATCAGCCCTTCGAGAATGCGGATGAGGTCGCCGCGCACGGTGCAGCAGATGCAGCCGTTGTTCATCTCGAACACTTCCTCGTCGGCGCCGACGACGAGATCGTTGTCGATGCCGATCTCGCCGAATTCGTTGACGATCACCGCGTATTTCTTGCCGTGCGGCTCTGAGAGGATGCGGTTGAGCAGCGTCGTCTTGCCGGCGCCGAGATAGCCGGTGAGCACGGTGACGGGAATCTTGTCGGACATGCGGGGCTCCGAAAACAGCCGAACCACCCGCCGTCATTGCGAGGAGCGAAGCGACGAAGCAATCCAGAGCCTCGACCCGGCTCTGGATTGCTTCGCTTCGCTCGCAATGACGGTCCGAATGGTCGTCAGGGCGAGGGCGCGAGCGCCTTGGTCAGCTCGCTTATATTGTGTCTGACCATGTCGATGTAAGTCCCCGCCGGCCCGTCAGGTCCCGAAAGCGAGTCCGAATAGAGCGTCCCGCCGATCTTCGCCCCGGTTTCCCGGGCGATCTGGTCCATGAGCCGGGAGTCGGAAACATTTTCCAGAAACACCGCCGGAAACCGGTCCTTCCTGATCTGGGCGACGATCTTGGCGACGTCCCGCGCGGAAATCCCGCCCTCGGTCGAGACGCCCGCCGGCGCGGCCAGCGTCAGCCCGTAAGCCTGCCCGAAATAGCCGAAGGCGTCGTGCGTGGTCACGATCCGGCGCCGCTCGGCGGGGATTTTCGCAATCGCCGCCCGCGCCGCCGCATCGAGCGCGTCGAGCTTCTCGAGATAGGCTTGTGCATTCGCCTCATATTCGGCCTTGCCCGCCGGATCGACCGCGATCAGCCCGTCGCGGATGTTCACAACGTAGATTTTCGCATTGGCGACGTTCTGCCAGGCGTGCGGATCGGTCCCGCCATGCTCCGCGAATTCCTTGTTGGACGCATCCTTGCGCAAGGCGACGCCGGCAGAGGCGATCACGACGCGCCCCTTGGCGGCGGACGCCTTGGCCAGCCGGCTGATCCAGCCTTCGAGATGCAGCCCGTTCTCGACGATCAGCCTTGCGGCTGCGACCTTGCGGCTGTCGGCGGGCGAGGGATCGTAGGCGTGCACGTCGCCGTTCGGGCCGACGAGCGAGACGACGCCGACGCGCGCGCCGCCCACCTGGCCGACGAAATCGGCGAGAATGGTGAAGGTGGCGACGACGGGGATCTTTGTCTGGGCATGGGCGCCGGCGGTCGACGCGGACATGACGGCGAGGCCATGGAGAAACACCCGCCGTGTGACAGCATTCCCTCCCCCCTTGTGGGGGAGGGCGAGGGTGGGGGGTCGGGCAGCGTCCATGACTATGCCTCCAGATGCCGTCGCTTCGGCAGGCGCCGCAGCGCGCCGCCGGCGCGGCCGAAGACCAGCGAAACGAAATAGACAACGCCCGCCGCCAGCACGATCGAAGGGCCCGACGGCAGCGACAGGGCGTAGGAGGCGACGAGCCCGGCATAGGCCGAGGCGACGCCGAACAAGGCCGCAAGCGCGATGGCCGCATCGAGCTTGTGCGTCCACAAGCGCGCCGCGAGCGCCGGCAGCATCATCAGCCCGACCGACATCAGCGTGCCGAGCGCCTGGAAGCCCGCGACGAGATTGAGCACGAGCAGGCCGAGAAAGGCGAGCTGCGTCAAAGCCCCCGCGCGCGTCGCGGCTTGCGTGAACGCAGGATCGAGCGTCTCCATCGCCAGCGGGCGAAAGAGAACCGCGAGCCCCAGCAGCGTGACGGTGGCGACGGAAGCAAGCAGCACGAGCGTCGCGTCGTCCAGCGCCAGCACGTTGCCGAACAGCACGTGCAGGAGATCGATGTTGGAGCCGCGCAGCGAGACGAGCGTGACGCCGAGCGCGAGCGAAACGAGATAGAGGCCGGCAAGCGAGGCGTCCTCGCGCAAGATGGTGGCGCGCGCCGCCACGCCCGCGCCGAGCGCAACCACGACGCCCGCCGCCAGCCCGCCGAGCGTCATCGCCGGCGCCGACAGTCCCGCGACGAGATAGCCGACCGCGGCGCCCGGCAGGATGGCGTGCGCCATGGCGTCGCCCGACAGCGCCATGCGCCGCAGGACGAGGAACATGCCGAGCGGCGCGCCCGCGATCGCCAGCGCGAAGGCGCCGACCAGGGCGCGGCGCATGAATTCGAAATCGGCGAAGGGGGCGACGAGGAGGTCGTACGTCACGCCGCCCTCTCGCAGGCCGCCGCATGATGGTCGAACGCCTCGCTCATGCGCCGGGCCTGCGCGAGCTTCTCGGGCGACAGCGCCTCGCGCGTCGGCCCCCACGCCACGCATTCCCGCGCGAGAAGCAGCGCGTCCGGAAAATGCGCGCGCACCAGCGCATAGTCGTGCAGCACGGCGAGGATGGTGCGGCCTTCCCCATGCCAGCGTTCGATCAGGCCGACGAGATCGCCGGTCGTGCGTTCGTCTATCGCCGCGAACGGCTCGTCCAGGAGAATGACGCCGGCCTCCTGCAGCATCAGCCGCGCAAACAACATGCGCTGCGTCTGCCCGCCCGACAGCGCGCCGATCTGGCGCGCCTCGAAACCTTCCAGCCCCACGGCGGCGATGGCTTCGGCGACCGCACGACGGTCGTCCGCGCCGATGCGTCCGAACAGGCCCGCGCGCCGCACGCGCCCGATCGCGACGAAATCGAAGACGTCGATGGGAAAGCTGCGGTCGATCTCGGCCGCCTGCGGCAGGTAGCCGATGGCGCGCGTGTCGAGCCCGCCACGGTCGATGCGCCCGCCCAGCGGCTTCAGCGCGCCGGCGAGCCCCTTGATGAGGGTCGACTTTCCGGCGCCGTTGGGTCCGCAGATCGCGGTGAGCGATCCGGGTTCGAAACGTCCCGTCAGGTGATGCACGGCCGGATGCCCGTCGTAGCCGAGCGTGAGGTCGTCGAGCGTGAGCGCCGTCGTCATCCCGCAGCCCATTTCACGCCGAGCCAGATCAGCGCCGACAGGACGGCGGCGCCCAGGAGCCGGTCGAGCGCCGACATGCGCAGCAGCGACAGCCTCGGGGCGACGACCGCCGCAGGGTCGTGCGCATGGCCGTGATGCTCGTGGCCTGCGTCTCCGAGACCATGCGCATGGCCGTGATGATCGTGGTTATGTGGTTCTCCAGGGACCATGGATCCGCCCGGCCAGATTGGTTGATATGTTATAATATTACATCCCCCGGGCG
This sequence comes from Rhodoblastus sp., assembly GCA_046349085.1. Taxonomy (GTDB): domain Bacteria; phylum Pseudomonadota; class Alphaproteobacteria; order Rhizobiales; family Beijerinckiaceae; genus JAJXWB01. The sequence continues at coordinate 46,853 of JAXMDA010000008.1, read as the reverse complement.
ACAAGACCGCATGTGGACTCGGCAGGCAAAATGTAGGACGATCTCATTCGACAATTGATGCCGGACAGGACAGGAACCGCCAATGCTCTACCCCGTCTCGACCCGCGTGCTGGAACTCAAGCGCCAGCTCGAACGCTTCATGGACGAGCACATCTATCCGAACGAGGCGCGCCATTATGCGGAAGCCGAAGAGCTCGGACCCTGGAAGGTCTATCCGATCGTCGAGGAACTGAAGCCGCTCGCCAAGGCGCAGGAGCTGTGGAACCTGTTCCTGCCCGAAAGCGAGCGCGGCGCCGGTCTTACCAATCTCGAATACGCCACGCTCTGCGAGGTCATGGGCCGCTCGCATCTCGCGCCGGAAGTCTTCAACTGCTCGGCGCCGGACACCGGCAATATGGAAGTGCTCGAGCGCTACGGGACCGAGGCGCACAAGCAGAAATGGCTGAAGCCGCTGCTGGCAGGCGAAATCCGCTCCTGCTTCGCCATGACCGAGCCCGCGGTCGCCTCCTCCGACGCGACGAATATCGAAAGCTCGATCAAGCGCGACGGCGACCACTACGTCATCAACGGCCGCAAGTGGTACACGACGAACGCGACCGACCCGCGCTGCAAGATCTGCATCTTCATGGGCAAGAGCGATCCGGACAATCCGAACCGTCACAAGCAGCAGTCCATGATTCTCGTGCCGATGGATACGCCCGGCGTCGAGGTGAAGCGCTCGCTGCCCGTGTTCGGTTTCTACGGCGTGCCGGACCGCGCCTCGGAAGTGATCTTCGACAATGTGCGCGTGCCCGCCGCCAACATGCTGCTCGGCGAAGGCCGCGGCTTCGAGATCGCGCAGGGACGGCTCGGCCCCGGCCGCATCCATCACTGCATGAGGCTCATCGGCCTTGCCGAACGCACGCTGGAAAAAATGTGCAAACGCGCGATGAGCCGTGTCGCCTTCGGCAAGCCGGTCTCCGAGCAGACGGTGACGCAGGAGCGCATCGCCGAAGCGCGCATCATGATCGAGCAGGCGCGGCTGCTCACTCTCAACGCCGCGCACGCCATGGACACGGTGGGCAACAAGGCGGCGAAGACCGAGATCGCGATGATCAAGGTCGCCGTGCCGAACATGGCCTGCCAGGTCATCGACTGGGCGATCCAGGCGCATGGCGGCGGCGGCACGTCGAACGACTTCGGCCTGACGCAGGCCTACGCCACCGCGCGCCTGCTGCGCCTCGCCGACGGCCCCGACGAAGTCCACCGCAACCAGATCGCACGGCTGGAACTCAAGAAATATGTGAACTGAATTTGGCGGCCGTCATGGCCGGGCGCGTCCCCGCCATGACCAGCTCTCAGCCTTTCCGCGCCGCCAGATAATCCTCCGCCGCCTTCAGCCCGGTTTCCCACGCGCCATGCGTCGTGGAGAAATGGATTTTCGAGCAGGCTTCGCCGGCGAAGAACAGGCGGCCATCGACCGGCTTCGCGAGGACTGCGCGGTCGTCGGCATGGCCCGGCAGCGCGGACGAATAGCCTCCCCGCGCGAACGGGTCCGAATACCACGCCGTCGTGCGCATGAAGCGCAGATGCTTGTTGGCGTCCGCGCCCAGCATCGACGCAATCTGACGTCGCGCCTCCGACTCGGCCGCAGCCGGCCCGCCCTTTTCGAGTTCGCGCGCGAAGGCCCCGCCGACGAAGCCCGACAGCAGTTTGCGCCCGCGCGGGAAAAGATCGAAGCTGATCGTCTCGACGCGATCCGTCGCGCCGTAGAAATGCCCGCGCGGATAAGAAAACTCGCCGTCGATCTCGAAGAATATCTTGTTCGCGACGCCGAGGGGCAGGCCCGCCGCGGCCGCCTGCTTGCCAGGCAGCGCAGGATCGAAACGAATAGTCCCTTCCGCGATCAGCGGCGTCGGCACACAGACGATCGCCGCCTTCGCCTCGATCGTCCCACGCTGGGTTTCGAGCTTCACGGTCTTGCCGGAATGGTCGATGCGGGAGACCGCGCAGTCGAACACGACCGGAAGCCCCTTCGCCGCGCCCGCGATCATCGCGCCGTAGCCCTCGCGGATCGTCCAGTTGATCCGCGTGTCCTCGTAGCGGTCGAAATCGATGATCGAGATATGTTCCAGTTCCGTGCCGCTGTAATAGGTCGCCACCGCCCGCAGCAGCATGGTCCAGCGGCTGTTCCTGGGCAGCAGGTCGGAAGCCGGACGGTCGCGGCCGGTTTCGGCCGCTTCTTCGACCGCATCGAAGAACTGTTCCATCGCCTTGCGATAATCGGCGTGGTCGCGGCTCGGCAGGCCGACCGAAGCCGGGCCGCTCCAGCCGGGCGTTCCCTTGTCGACCGTGAAGCCGTGTTCCTCGGCGACCTTCACCAGCACGTTCTTGTCGGCCGAATGCAGCCATTCGCAGCCGAGGTCGATGACGTCGCCCGCTGCGGGAATGGTGTGCGCCCGGCCGCCGACGCGGTCGCGCGCCTCGATCATGACAGCGGCAACGCCGGCCTTTGTCAGGCGCGTGGCGGCGGCGACGCCAGCCGCGCCGGCGCCGACTATGGCGACATCGATGGAGGAAGGGAGCGTGCTCATCGCGCGATCCTACCGCAGAAGCGGCGCGCCGCGCGATGCGCCATTTGCGCTCAGCGCCTCACCACTTCGGCGGCGTCGAATCGAAGGGATGATACTGGTAGAGCCAGCTCTCGCTCAGCACCCTGTCGTTGTCCGAGAGATAGAGCCTGAGCTCCACCGGGTCCGTTCCCTCGACGGTCAGATCGAATTGCGCGCGCCAATGGCCCGGCACGTCGTCCGGCACGGCTTCCATGAAGACGTAGGAGAAGGTTCCGCGCGACGTCCAGAGCTCCGGCTTCGGCCGCACGCCCTTCGGCAGGCTGGCGAGCGGGCCGCCGAGGAACTCCACCATGAACTTGCGCACGCCCTTCGGCCGCGGCTGGCCGGGCACGCCGCCATTGCCGAGCCGCGTCGCCACGCAGCGCGCGAGATCGGTCGGAAAGGGTTCGTCCGCCTTCCAGTGCAGCCTGTAGGCGAAGTCCAACACCTGCCCGGGCCGCGTCGGCTCCGCCGGCACCCACATGGCGACGATATTGTCGTGGATCTCGTCGTCGGTCGGAATCTCGACCAGTTGCACCGCGCCCTTGCCCCAATTGCCCTTGGGCTCGACCCAGACGGAGGGGCGACGGTCGTACATCACGCCATCGAGATAATGATCGAAATTGCGATCGCGCTGCAGCAGGCCGAAGCCCTTCGGATTGGTGTCGCCGAAGGCCGACGCCATCACGCGCGGCGCATTGTTGAGCGGCCGCCAGATATGCTCGCCCGTGCCCGTCCACATGGCGAGGCCATCGGAATCGTGAATTTCCGGGCGCCAGTCGACGCCGTCGCCCTTGCGCGTCTCGGAGAACCAGTACATCGACGTCAGCGGCGCGACGCCGAAGCGGATGTAGTCCTTGCGCAGGTGCAACTGGCAATCGACGTCCATCATGACCGCCTTGTCGCGCGTCATCACGAACTTGTAGGCGCCCACGATGCCCGGCCCTTCGAGCAGGGCGTGCAGCGTCACGCTGTGGCCTTCCTCCGGCCCGATCCAGAATCGCGTGAAGTCCGGAAACTCTTCTTCGCGGCCGCTCTGCCATGTGTCGAGCGCAATGCCGCGCGCGGACAATCCGTATTGCCGCAATTCGCCGATCGCGCGGAAATAGGAGGCGCCGAGGAAGGCGACCCAGTCGTTGGCGCGCCAGTCGAGCGGCCCGTTCTTGGGTTCCTGCAGGCGGAAGCCGGCAAAGCCGACGCCCTTGGCCAGCTTGCGCGCCGGCGAGTCGGCCGGCATGTCGAAATAGGACTGGTCGTACAGGATTTCGCGCGCCTGCCCGCCCTCGACGAGATGGAACTGGATCGCCTTGCGGAAGAACTTGCCGAGGTGGAAGAAGGTCACCGGGCATTGCTGCGGACCGGTGGCGTAGATCGCCGAATTGGTGTCGTAGCGAATCTTACCCCATTCCTCGTAGTTGATCTGCTCCATGATCTCGGGCGCCGGCTGCGACGGCGGCTTGTAGGCGACCTTGGCGAGCGCGGCCGCTTCGGCCTTCAGCGCATCGAAGGAGAAGGGCTTGGCCGGCCCGAATTTCAGTTCGGCGGCTGCGGCGGGCGCGCCCGGCAGGGCGGCGGCGAGGCCGGCTGCGCCTGCGGCTCCCAAAACCTTGCGACGGTCGATCTCGCTCATGGCGTTCCCCGAATCAAAAGGCGCGCGTCGGCCTGCAGTGAAGCTAGCCGCGCGCGCCGGTCCGTTCAAATTAAGAGCCGTTCAGGTCAGCCCATGCCGAGCGCGGAAAGATAAAGGTCGAGAATCTCTTCTTCTTCCTTGCGCTTGTGGCTGTCCTGCCGGCGCAGCGAGACGATCTTGCGCATGATCTTGACGTCGTAGCCCACGCCCTTGGCCTCGGCGTAGACATCCTTGATATCCTCCGCCAGCGCGCGCTTTTCCTCCTCGAGCCGCTCGATGCGCTCAATGAAGGCCTTGAGATGGCCGGAGTCGATGGAATTGGTGCTCATGAACTGCCTGTCGGTACGGGAACGGCCGCGAGCCATGCGACGGGGATCGGGCGAGGTCAAGGCGCCCGCCGCGCCTGTCCCCGTTTTCCTCGCCGCGCCGCTTTTCGTTGCGCCCTGCGCGCTTTTCCCCTAGGCGGAAACCCAAAAAGGAGAAACGCATGATCGAGGCGGTGATCTGGGATTTCGGCGGCGTCATCACGTCGAGCCCGTTCGAGGCTTTCGCGCGCTTCGAGCGCGACCGCGGGCTGCCGAAGGATTTCATCCGCATGATCAACGCGCAGAACCACCTCGAAAACGCCTGGGCGAAATTCGAGCGCGCCGAGGTCACCCATGCCGAGTTCGACGAACTGTTCGCGGCGGAAGCGCGCGCCGCGGGCGGCGAAGTGCGCGGCGCCGACGTGCTGCCGCTGCTCGCCGGCCTGCCGCGCCCCGAAATGGTCGAGGCGCTGAAGCGCATTCATGCGCGCATGAAGACCGGCTGCATCACCAACAATCTGCCGGCGAAGGAATCCGGCGCGATGGCCGGCATGTACAAGAAGGACATCATGGCGCTGTTCCATCACGTGATCGAAAGCGCCAAGATCGGCCTGCGCAAGCCCGATCCGAAAATCTACGCCATGATGGTCGAGGCGCTCGAGGTCGATCCGAAGAACTGCGTCTACCTCGACGACCTCGGCGTGAATCTGAAGCCCGCGCGCGACATGGGCATGAAGACGATCAAGGTTGTCGAGCCCGGCCCCGCGCTCGACCAGCTCGAGGAATACGTCGGCTTTCCCCTGCGCTGAGGCCTACAGCAGGCGGAACAGGATCAGCAGCAGGCCAACCAGCGAAACCGCCCAGACGCCGGTCCGCAGCCATGGCACGCCGACCCAGTAGACAGGGGCGTAGACAAGCCGCGCCCAGAAGAACAATTGCGCGCCGAGCGCGGTCGTCGCGTCGAAGCGGTTCAGCGCCTGCGCGGTCAGGACGAGCGCGGCGAAAAGCACGAGATTCTCGAGCATATTGCGGTGGGCGCGCTGCGCGCGGCCGGCGAAGCCCTCCAGCGGCGGCATGTTGTCGCGATTGCCGGCGAGCGGCGGAAGCCCCACCTGCATCTGCGCGCCAAGCGCCGCGATCAGCATCTGCAGGATCGTCAATGCGACCGACCAGACCAGCATCTTGAGTTCGATGGGCATGTCTTCCCCCCGGCGTCGCGCCTCGTCGCGCTATCGCCAGACTGCGCGTTCGGGGCGTGATTGTCGATCCGGGGGAGAGCGCGAAGCGACGCTCACGTGCGCGTCGGATGCATCTCGACGCGATGGACGGCAGGATCGGCGAGAACCGGCTTCAGCTCGCGCGCGATGCGCTCGGCCCATTCGGCCTGCCCCTTCTCGTCGGCGATCAGATCCTGGCGGATCTCGAACAGCGCGTGCGGCAGGCCGCGCGAGGTGCCCAGTTCGTACATCGTGTCGCCGTTGAGCGCGCCGTCGTAGGGCTCGTTGTCGCCGACGACGAGATCGCGCTCGCCCGCAAGGCCCGCGATCAGCGGCTTGGCGAGGCGCGGATCGCAGTCCCACAGCAGGGCGACGTGCCACGGCCGCGCCGCGCCCTTCCAGATCGGCGTGAAGGAATGGATGGAGATGACGGACGGAATCCGCCCGCTCGCGCTCAGCCGCTCGACCTCCGCGATCGCGGCCTCGCGATAGGGCCGCCAGTATCTGTCGCGGCGTTTCCCGATCTCCGCGGCGTCGATGCGCGCATTGCCGGGAATGAGCGCGCCGTCGGATATGCGCATGACCAGCGTCGGATCGTCCGCGCCGCGATTGGGATCGATGAGCAGGCGCGAGAAGCAGGAGAGCAGGGCCGGCGCGTTCAGGAGCTTCGCCAGCCGCCGCGTCACCCCCGCCGCGCCGATGTCATAGGCGATATGGCGCTGGAAGGCCTCGGGCGGCAGGCCGAGCGAGCCGTATTCGGCCGGCAGCGCGTGGGAGGCGTGATCGCAGACGATCAGCACGCCGGCGTCGGCGGGGCCTTCGATTCGTTCGACGGGCTGGAAATCGGACATGAACGCCAAACGCCACAGGATGCGGCGCGTTTCAAGTCTGCGCGCCTGCGAGGCGGCAGGCCGTCATCGGCGCGCGGCGCCCCGGGAATGCGTGAGGCAGGTTGCGTTTCATTCCCGCATTGGCTGTCATTCCGAACGACGCAATAAAGGATGCGCCGGATTCCCGCTTTCGCGGGAACGACCATCCATCACGGGAGCGCAGATGTGACAGAGGCCTCGACCGGCGCCCCCGCGCGAAAAATCCTGCGCAAGCTGTTCGACGCGGCCGTGGCCGCCGCTCATCCGGCCGGCCTGCTCGCGCGCCATCTGCCAGAGCCGCCCGAGGGCCGCATCGTCCTGCTCGGCGCCGGCAAGGCGGCGGGCTCGATGATCGCTGCGGCGGAAGCGCATTATCTCGACGCGCTGGGGCTGCCGAGGGATCGGCTGACCGGCCTCGGCGTCGCGCGGCAGGGCTACGGCTGCGCAACCCGCGTCGCGCCGGTGCTGGAAGCCGGCCATCCGGTGCCCGATCAGGCGGGGGTAGACGCGACCGCCCGGATTCTCGAGCTTGCGCGCGCCGCCGGACCGGACGATCTCGTCATCGCGCTGCTGTCGGGCGGCGGCTCCGCCAACTGGATCGCGCCGGCGGGCGCGCTCACGCTCGCCGAGAAGCAGGCGCTGACACGCGCATTGCTGCGCTCGGGCGCCGTCATCGGCGAGATCAATTGCGTGCGCAAGCATCTCTCGCGCATCAAGGGCGGGCGTCTCGCCGCGCTCGCCCGGCCCGCGCGCCTCGTCAGCCTCGCCATCTCGGACGTGCCGCGCGACGAACCCTCCGCCATTGCTTCAGGACCAACCACGCCCGACCCCACGACGCTCGCCGACGCGCGGGCGATCGTCGCGAAATACGGCATCGACCTGCCGGCGAGCGCCAGGGCCCTGCTCGAGGATCCCGCCATGGAGACGCCCAAGCCGGGCGATCCGCTCTTCGCCGACGCGCGCTTCACGATCATTGCGCGACCGGCCGATTCGCTCGCGGCGGCGGCGGCGGCGGCGAGGACCGCGGGCTACGAGCCGGTCTCGCTCGGCGCGGATGTCGAGGGCGAAGCCCGCGAAGTCGCTGGCGCTCATGCAGGCATGGCGAAAAAGCTCGCCGCCGAGGGCCGCCGCGCCGCCCTCCTGTCAGGCGGCGAATTGACCGTGACGATCCGCGGCCAGGGCCGGGGCGGTCCCAATCAGGAATATGCGCTCGCCCTCGCGCTGGCCCTCGACGGCGCGAGCGGGATCGCGGCGCTCGCCGGCGACACCGACGGCACGGACGGCGGCGGCGGGGCGGCGACCGATCCCGCCGGCGCCTTCGTCGACGCGACCACGCTTGCCCGCGCGCGCGAAAAAGGCCTCGATCCCGCCGCCATGCTCGCCGACAACGATTCCACCGGCTTCTTCGCGGCGCTCGACGACCTGCTGCGCCCCGGCCCGACGCTGACCAACGTCAACGATCTGCGCGCCGTCCTGATCGACCCATGATCGTCTCATGATCGACTCATGATCGTCCCGGGCCGACCCGGCTCGACAATTCAGGCAAATCAAGGGATAAAGCGCCTCGCCCGCCGAACCGCGCCATGCCGCTTTTGTGGCGGATTCCTGCGTCATGCGTCCTTCGTCCCCTATTGCCGGACCGATCGAAACGATGATTCGCCCCCTTGGATTGCTGGTTCTGAGCGCCGCCGCACTTGCCGCGACGCCCGCCGCGGCCGATTTCCGCCTATGCAACAACACGGTCAATCGCGTGAGCGTGTCGCTCGCCTACACGGACGGCGACAATTGGGTGAGCGAGGGATGGTGGAACCTCAAGCCGTCGGCCTGCGAAACGCTGCTGCGCGGGCCGCTCGCCGCCGAATTCTACTACGTCTACGCGATGGACGAGAAAGGCGGCGAGTGGAAGGGCAAGGCCTTCATGTGCACGCGCGACCGCGAGTTCAAGATCGACGGCCGCGAGAACTGCTATGTGCGCGGCTTCGACCGCACCGGCTTCTTCGAGGTCGATACCGGCAAGGACGCACGCAGTTGGACGGTGCAGCTCACCGATCCCGGCCAGACGCGATAACGCGACGCGACAAGCTAAGCGCGTCGAGAAAAGACGATAGACGATGAGACGATTGCGCCGTTGCAAAATCCTGGCGACGCTGGGGCCGGCCTCCGCTGACAAGACGACGATCGCCGCGCTGCACGACGCCGGCGCCGATCTCTTCCGCATCAACATGAGCCATGCCGATCACGACGGAATGCGCGAGCGCATCGCCATGATCCGCGAGATCGAGAAGGAAAGCGGCCGCCCCATCGGCATTCTCGTCGACCTGCAGGGACCGAAGCTGCGCATCGGCGCCTTCGCCGAAGGCGCGGTGATGCTGACCAAGGGCGCGGAATTCACGCTCGACGACGATCCGGCGCCCGGCGACGTGCATCGCGTGCAATTGCCGCATCCCGAAATCCTGAGCGCGCTCGAGCCCGGCCACGTCGTGCTGATCGACGACGGCAAGGTGCGCCTGCATGTCGTCGAATCCTCGCCGCGCCACGCCCATGCGATCGTCGACGTCGCAGGCAAGATTTCCAATCGCAAGGGCGTGAGCCTGCCGAACACGGAAATCCCGGTTTCCGCCATGACGCCGAAGGACCGGTCCGATCTCGAGGCCGGCCTCAACGCCGGCGTCGACTGGGTGGCGATCTCCTTCGTGCAGCGCCCGGAAGACGTGGCCGAGGTGAAGAAGATCGCGCGCGGCCGCGCGCTGGTCATGGCCAAGATCGAGAAGCCTCAGGCGATCTCGCGCCTCGACGAGATCATCGACCTGTCCGACGCGCTGATGGTGGCGCGCGGCGATCTCGGCGTGGAAATGCCGCTGGAGAAAGTGCCGGGCCTGCAGAAGCGCATCACGCGCATGACGCGCCGCGCCGGCAAGCCGGTGGTCGTGGCCACGCAGATGCTGGAAAGCATGATTACCTCGCCGGTGCCGACGCGCGCCGAAGTCTCCGACGTCGCCACCGCCGTCTTCGAGGGCGCCGACGCGGTCATGCTCTCGGCCGAAAGCGCGGCCGGCCAATATCCGGTGGACGCGGTCGCCACCATGAACCGCATCGCCGAGGAGGTGGAAACGGACTCCGTCTATCGCGCCGTCATTTCCGGCCAGCGCGCCGCCGCGCCCGATCCTGGCGGCGCCGACGCCATTGCGGTCGCTGCGCGCGACATGGCCGAGACGCTCGATCTGAAAGCGGTCTGCGCCTGGACCTCATCCGGCTCGACCGCTTTCCGCATCGCGCGCGAACGGCCGCAGCCGCCCATTCTGGCGCTGACGCCCAACCGCGACACGGCGCGGCGCCTGGCGCTCGTGTGGGGCGTGCACGCCGTCGTCACCAAGGACGCCAGCGACATCGACGACATGGCGCGCCGCGCCTGCAAGCTCTCCAATCGCGAAGGCTTCTCCGACGAGGGCGACCGCGTGGTCATCATCGCCGGCGTGCCCTTCGGGACGCCCGGCGCGACCAACATGATCCGCATCGCCTTCTGCGGGTCGGACCGCTGAACGACAGGACGGACGCGAGCCTTCGGGCTCGCGCGCCGCGAGGAAAGACCGGTCAGCGATAGCCGACGCCCATCACATAATCGCGCAGCAACGCTTCCTCGCTTTCCGCGTCGCGCAGAAGAAACTCCAGGATATCGCGCGCAATCAGAACGCCGACGGGGCGATTTTTCGAATCCACGACGGGAATGTTCTTCAATCGCCGCGGCTTCATCGTCTCCCATACGTCTTTCAGCCAGTCGCCGGAACCGCACGAAACGACGTCCGTGGTCATCGCCGCCGATGCGGGCGCGATGCAACCGGCGCCCTGACACCGGCTGATCTGGCTCACGACATCCGTCTTCGTGACGACCCCCGCGATTGCGCTGCCGGGGTCGCACACGACGACAATATCGGTGCCGGCCCGCAGCAGCCTTGCCGCGTCAATGAGAGGCGCCGCGGTTCCGATCGTGACGAGACGCTCCCGGGCGGCAGGTAACAGCCTTTCCACCAGCACTGCGCCAGCTCCTTCGCCAACCTTCCGCGAACGAAGCGAGACAGACGCCGCAATCGTACAGGCGTTGATCCCGCCCGCGCGGTTCCTATCTTCGTGCGCACGCCGGATATAGGGCGCTGCAGATCGATTTGGAGCCGCGCCGCTCGATACGCGCTCGGGGAAGACGCGAGAGGAGAGTGAAATGGCCACGCATCATGCCGACCCGGGCGAAGTCGTCGACCTGCAGCCGATGGGCGCCGAATTGAAGAGCGCACGCACGACCGCAATCGTGAAGTCGGATGATTTCGAGGCCATCCGGCTCGTCGTGCAAGCCGGGAAGGAGATCGCGCCTCACCGCGTCGCAGGGAAAATCACGCTTCACTGCCTGGAAGGACGCGTGCAGCTCGGCGTGGCCGGCTCGACGATCGATCTTGCAGCCGGACAATGGCTCTATCTCGACGGCGGCGTCGAGCATTCCGTCAGGGGCGTCGAAGATTCCTCGGTCCTGCTGACAATTCTGTTCACGCGCTGACGGGCGAAGCGGCGGTCACGCGCGCCGCCCTTCCGCCAGCCACGCCGCGACGAACGCCGCCAGCAGCACGGCGAGACCGCCGAGCCCCAGCGCCAGCGGCGCGACGCCGAGGCCGCGCACGACATGCGATTCCGTGCGGCGCACGCCGATCCAGTCGGCGCCGCCCGCCGTCGAGCCCGGCCCGACGGAGGCGACGCGCGGCAGAGCGAGCGCGCCCGCAGCGTCGCGACCGTCGTTGGCGGCGATCCGCCGGATCGTGCCGCCGCTCGCCTGCGCGATCTCGCGCAGCCGATCCGTCGTCGAGATCACGTCCAGGAATTCGCGCGGATTGGCGGGGCCGACATTGACCAGCGCGGTGAGATCGCCTTCGGTCAGCCTGTGCAGGCCGAGTTCGCGCGCATCGTAGGTCGCGCGCGCAAGACCTGGCTCGACGGGCGCCAGCGTAACCTGCTCCTTCGCTCCCGAGGGCGCGACGATGGTCACGGGCTCGATCCTGTCCTTCAGCGTCTGGCGCTCGATCCGCAACTGCTTGCCGTGCGCGCTGGCGCGCAGCGTCTCTTCTTCGAGATCCGGCTCCTTCATCAGCCAGTGCGCGAGGCGCCGCAGGATTTCGAGATAGGGGCCGCCGCCCTCGTAGCCGCGCGCCCACAACCACATCTGGTCCGTGAGCAATTGCGCGACGCGGCCCTTGCCCTCGCGCGACAGCACGAGCAACGGCCGATCCTCGGCGCCGGTCAGCACGCTCTGTCCGCGCGTCGCCGTGACGTTCACCTGCCGGAACCAGTCGCTCCAGCGCGGCGGCTCGGCGTCCGCGCCCGGCAGGCCGCGTGTGACCGGATGTTTCTTTCCAGCCTCCGAGACCCGCGCGCGAAAAGCGCGCTCGAGAAGATCGCCGGTAGGTTTGGCCGGCGCGATGCGCCCCAGCGGCGAGAAGAAGATGCCCTCGGATGTCGCGAAGTCCGGGCCGGCGGCGATCATCATCGCGCCCCCCTCGTTCACGTAGCGCACGATATTGTCGAGATAGATCGACGGCAGGACGCTCTGGTTCGAGTAGCGGTCGAAGATGATGAGATCGAAGTCCTTGATCCTGCGCCCGAAGAGATCGGCCGTTGGAAAGGCGATGAGCGACAGTTCGTTGATCGGCGTGCCGTCCTGCTTTTCCGGCGGGCGCAGGATGGTGAAATGCACGAGTTCGACGTTGGCGTCCGAGCGCAGAAGATTGCGCCACATGCGCTCGCCGTTGTGCGGCTCGCCGGAGACGAGCAGCACCTTCAGCTTGTCGCGCACGCCGTCGACGGTCACGACCGCCTTGTTGTTGATGGCGGTGAGTTCCCCGGGAACTTCCTCGACTTCGAGTTCGACGACGTTCGGCCCGCCGTGCTCGACGACGACGGGGATTTGCAGCGCCTCGCCGGGAACGCCGCGCACGCGCGCGACCTCCGCGCCGTCGCGCCGCACGCGCAGCAGCACCGGCGCGCGGCCGCCGCCGGCGTCGATCACGCGCGCCTCGATGGTCAGCGTCTTGCCGACGATGCCGAAGCGCGGCGCCTCCACGAGTTCGATGCGCCGGTCGCGCTCGCCCTCATGTCCCGTGACGAGAACGTGCAGCGGCGCCTTGAATCCGAGCTTCTGCGCGCTTTCGGGAATGTCGTGCACGACGCCGTCCGTCACCATGACGACCGCGCCGAGGCGTTCGGCAGGCACGTCCGCGAGGCCTGCATTCAACGCCGAGAAGAGCCTGGTGCCGTCGGCTTCCGGTTCGCTCCGCCCGCTTTCGATGATGCGCAGATCGACATTGCCGAGCGCATTGAAACGCTTTTCGAGTTCGGCGCGCGCGGCGTCGATTTGCTTCGGGCGCTCGGCGATCGACTGGCTGCCGCTCTTGTCGAGGATCAGCGCGACCGTATCCTTCAGCGGCTCGCGGTCCTCGCGCACGAAGGACGGATCGCCGAGCGCGAGCAGCATGAGGGCGAGGCCGAGCGCCCGCAGCCAGGCGCCGGGGCGGCGCGCGTGGATCGCGAGCGCCACGACCAGCGCGCCGCAGACCGCAAAGGCGATCAGCATCCAGGGCGCGATCAGCGGCGTGAAGGCGAGGGAATAGGCGCTCATGCGGAGAGATCAGGGCTGCGGCGCGGCCCCCTCCCTTGCCCTCCCCCGCTTCGCGGGAGAGGGGACGGCGAGCATTGGCGATCGGCAACTAGCGTGAAGCGTCGAATATGCTCCCTCTCCCGCGAAGCGGGGGAGGGTTGGGGAGGGGGCGAGCGCCGCGACAACGAAACCTGCGCCATCAATGCCCCAGCCGGTTCAACAGGTCGCGCACGTGCACCTGATCGGCCTTGTAATTGCCGGTCAGCGTGTACATCACGAGATTGACGCCCCCGCGCAGCGCCAGTTCGCGCTGGCGCGCGCCGCCGGGAATGAGCGGATAGAGCGGCTCGCCGTAGCGATCGCCCGCCCAGCCCGCCGCCAGATCGTTTGAGACGATGACGATCGGCGAGACGCTGTCGCCCGAACGCGCGGGACGGGCCTCGCCGTCGGCCGGCTCGGGCGGCAAGGCCTCGATCCATGTCTGGCCGTTGGCCGTGCGCCCGACGAAATTGTCGATGAGATAAAACGTCTTCGTGACGACGTGGTCGCGCGGCGTGAGTTCGAGCTCCGGCACGTCCACGCCCTCGAGCATCTTGCGCAGCCAGTCGCCCTCGGGCGTCGTCGCGCCGGCGCGCGCATTCAGCGCGTCGCGCGTGTCGAACACGACGGTGCCGCCCTGCTTCATGTAGGCGGCGATCTTCTGTGTGACGAGCGCGGCCGGCTGCGGCCGCGTCGCAACGATCGGCCAGTAGATCAGCGGGTAGAAGGCGAGCTCGTCGCGCGCCGGATCGACGCCGACCGGCTCGCCCGGCGACAGCGCCGTGCGCTGCGACAACGCCTGCGTCAGCGATGCGAGGCCGGCCCGGCTTGTTTCGTCGACGCGCGCATCGCCGGTCACGACATAAGCGAGCCGCGTCGAAAGCGCCGCGTCGATGTCGCGCCTGGTCGCCGCCTTGGGTTGGGTCTTCTGCTGCGCCTGCGCGGACGCGACGATGCGCGGCGCGCCGTCGATCGTCGCGGTCGCGACCAGGCCGAGAAGCAGCAGCGCGGTGGTCGCGCGGCGCGAAGTCGGCCGCGGCAGCCCGCCCGAAAGCCACAGCGAGGCCAGCGCATCGGCGAGCAGGAGCAGGAAGGCCGCAGCCATCAGCGGCGCGCGCAGGTCGATGGCCTGCGCCTGTTCGATTTCCACGCGCCGCGCCGCGACGCCGGAGAGATCGGCGGCGACGAGCGTTGCTTCCGCCTCGAGCGCATTCACGGCGACGGACGAATCGGCGGGCCCGTAGAAGCCCGGCGGATTGTCGACAGTGGCGGGGCCATGGAAATCGGCGGCGATCGCGCGCGCCGTCGCAGGCGGCGTCGTGAAGGCGCCGAAGCCGTCGAGCGTGCGCGACGGCGCGAGCGTCTCGACCTTCTGCGGCTGCTCGTCGTTCGCGACATCCTGCTCCGCCGGCGCGACACTGGCCGTCGAGCCTGCGAGCGTCGCCACCTTGCGCAGCATTTCCGGGAAGAGGCCGGAAATCGGCAGGTTCGACCACGTCGTGTCGGCGGTGATGTGGAACAGCACGAGCAGGCCCTTGCCGCGCTTTTCGGCGGTCACAAGCGGCGTCTGGTCGGCGAGCTGCGCCCAGGTGCGCGCAGGCAGGCCGGGTTCGGGCTCGGCCAGAACCTGGCGCGACACGGTCACGTCCTCGGGGATGCGCAGGCCGAAGAACGGGCTTTTCTCGTCGAAGGCGGCGAGTTTCTTCGGCGTCTCCCACGACAGCGCGCCGCCGAGCACGCGTCCCGTGCGCCGCAGGCGCACCGGCGTCAGGTCGTCGTTGGCGCCGGCAAGCCGCGTGCCGGCGAAGCGCACGAGCGCGCCGCCGTTCTCGATGAACTTCGCGAGCTTGTCATGCGTCTCGCCCGGCGCGATCGCCATGTCCGAGACGACGAGCATGTCGACGCCGTCGTCGAGCAGCGCGCCGATCGGATCGGTCGCGCCGGGGCGCGCCTGCCGGATGTCGGCGAAAGGCCCGAGCGCGCGCGCAATGTAGTAGTTCGGCGCAAGCAGCGGCTGCGCGACGTCGGCGCTCGCGCCGCTGACCACGCCGACGCGCCGCCGCTTCCAGCGCTCGTCCAGCAGCGAAACCGCGCCCGCCGAACGCTCGCCGGCGATCTCGAGCCGCGCGACCTCGTTGCGCAACTCGACCGGCAGCGTGATCTTCGCCGCCGCCTCGTCGCTTCCGCCGAAAAAGAACGGCGCTTCGGCGAGCGTCAGCCCCTTGAGATCGAGCGCGCGCACCGTTCCGTCCGGCGCGCCGGCCCCCGCGCGCAGCACGCGCACGATCAGTCCCTGCGCCTCGTTGCGCGGTCCGGCGAGCGCGCGCGCGCGATGCGCGTCCGTGGCGATCTCCAGCGACGATCCAAACAGCGACGACAACTTCTCGGCGAAGGCGCGCGCCCCGCCCTGCTCCAGCCCGTCGGCGAGCCAGAGGAGCTTCGCGTCCTTGTTGCGCGCCGCAAACGCTTCAATCGCCTGCAACGCCGTTGCGCGCGGCGGCTCGATCGGCTGCGGCTGCTTCGCGCGCAATATTTCGATGGCGCGCGCGCCGTCGGTGGGCGCAATTTCGCGCTGCCCGTCGGACACGGCGACGATCGCGACCGGCGCGCTGCGACGGCTGGCCGATTCCGCCGCGGCGATGGCGAACGTCCTGCGCGCCTCCCATGTCGGCGCCGCCGCCCAACCGTCGTCCAGCACGATCAGCAGCGGTCCGGCGCCGCCGGTGGAGGCGGCCGGCGGATTCCAGATCGGACCGGCGAAGGCGATGCACGCGAGCGCGGCGACCGCGAGCCGCAACAGCAGCAGCCACCACGGCGTGCGCGCCGGCGTCTCGTCCTTGGGCTGGCTGTCGAGAATGATCTTCAGCGGCGGGAACGGCAGGCGGCGCGGGCGCGGCGGCGTGACGCGAATGAGCAGCCAGATCACCGGCAGGCTGAGCAGGCCGAGCAGCGCGAGCGGCGCGCTGAAGGCGAGGGGCAGGGAGAACAGGCCGCCCATCATGCGCGCAATCCCTGCGCGCCGCCTTCCTCGAGACGTGCGCGAAGAGCGATCAGCGCTTCGGAGGCCGGCCGGTCGGTGCGATGCACGAGCACGGAGAAATTATGGGCGCGCGCAATGTCGAAGATTGCGCCGCGATGGCGCGCAAGACGCGCTTCGTAATCGGCGCGCCAGCTTTCCGCCCGTCCGAGCCGCAGCGTCGCCGGCGAATCCGAATCGATCAGCTCCACGTGGCCCGCGAAGGGAAATGTTTCTTCGACGGGATCGGCGATCATCACTATGTGCCCGCTCGCCCCGCGCGCCGAAATGGTCGAGAGCCGTTCGGCGAAGAGGTTCGGGTCGATCAGGAAATCGCCGATCAGGATCGCGCGCGTGCGCGGACCGAGCGCGACGGCGGGCGGCAGTTCGGCGCGCTCGATGTCGCGGGTCGCCTCCACCGCCAGCACCTCGCCGAGCCGGTCCACGATGTCGCGCGTGGCGAAGGCGCGGGAAAGCCCGAGAAGCCCGACGCGCTCGCCGCCGCGCACCAGCAGGTCGGCGGCCGCAAGACCGAGAGAGAGGGCGCGATCCACCTTCGGCTCGCGCGCGAGATCGGAGACGAAGCCCATGGAGGGCGACAGGTCCATCCACAGCCACAGCGTATGCGCGGCTTCCCATTCGCGCTCGCGCACGTAAAGCCGGTCGTCGCGCGCCGAGCGGCGCCAGTCGATATTCTGCGCCGCCTCGCCCGACGTGAAGGGCCGGAACTGCCAGAAGGTCTCGCCGACGCCCGCGCGCCGGCGCCCGTGCACGCCGTGCATCAGCGAGGCGGCGATTTCCTTCGCCGCCACCAGCGCGGCCGGCAGGCGTCGCGCCAGATCGAGCGCGACCTGCCGGCAGCGCGGCTGATGCGCAGCTTGCGTCGCGTCGATGAGGCGCGTGTCGACCATCAGGAAAACCGCGCGGTCAGTTTCTTCACCAGCCCCGGTATGGTCTCGCCGTCGGCGCGCGCGGCGAAGGTCAGCGCCATGCGATGTTTGAGCACGGGCTCGGCGAGCGCGATCACGTCGGCGATGGAGGGGGCGAGCCGCCCGTCGAGCAGCGCGCGCGCGCGCGTCGCCAGCATCAGCGCCTGCGCGGCGCGCGGGCCCGGCCCCCAGGCGACATGGCGCACGATGGCCGGGTCGCCTTCGCCCGGACGCGCCGCGCGCACCAGATCGAGAATGGCGTCGAGCACGGTCTCCCCGACCGGCAGCCGGCGCACGAGGCGCTGCGCCTGCGCGAGATCCTCGACGCTCATCGCCTGTTTCGGTTTCGACTGCGTGTCGCCCGTCGTGTCGAGCAGGATGCGCCGCTCGGCGTCGCGGTCGGGATAGCCGACGTCGATCTGCATGAGAAAGCGGTCGAGCTGCGCCTCGGGCAGCGGATAGGTGCCTTCCTGCTCCAGCGGGTTCTGCGTCGCCAGCACGTGGAAGGGCCGCGGCAGGTCGTAGCGCTGGCCGGCCACCGTCACGTGATGCTCCTGCATCGCCTGCAGCAGGGCCGACTGAGTGCGTGGGCTCGCGCGGTTGATCTCGTCGGCCATCAGGAGCTGCGTGAAGATCGGCCCCTGCAGGAAGCGGAAGGCGCGCTTGTGGTCGGGCGTCTCGTCGAGAACCTCGGAGCCCAGAATGTCGGAGGGCATGAGATCCGGCGTGAACTGGATGCGCTGGCTGTCGAGGCCGAGTACGATGGACAGGGTCTCGACCAGCTTCGTCTTGGCGAGCCCCGGCACGCCGACGAGCAGGCCGTGGCCGCCGGAGAGCAGGGTCGCCAGCGCCTCCTCCACCACCGGCCCCTGGCCGAAGATCACCGCCTCCACGCCGGCCCGGGCGGCGGCGAGCCTGTCGAGCGCGCGCTCGGCCTGCTGCGCCACGGCTTCGTCGAGGGAGGTCGGAACGGCTTCGGGTGCGGACATGGGACCTCGCGATTTCGACCCTGAACCGGCGATTTCCGATTCCCGGCCCGAACGCTAGATTATGGGGTTCGCAACGTGGCGGCCAATAGGCGCGGGATTATGGCGAAGGAAGAAGCGAAACCGGCGGCGGCGGGCGGCGGGCTGGAAGGACTGGCGGCCGCCGCCCGCTCGGCGGGAGGGGAGCGCAGGAAACTGCCGCCCGTCCATTTGTGGAACCCGGAATTCTGCGGCGACATCGACATGCGCATCGCCGCCGACGGCACATGGTTCTACATGGGCACGCCCATCGGCCGCCCGGCCCTGGTGCAGCTTTTTTCCACCATCCTGCGCAGGGACCCCGAGCGCTACGTGCTGGTCACGCCGGTCGAGCGCGTCGGCATCAGGGTGGACGACGCGCCTTTCCTCGGCGTGGAACTGCAGAAGACGCGGGACGAGCGCGGGCAGGTCCTGCGCCTGCGCACCAATGTCGAGGACTGGGTGGAGATCGGCGCCGACCATCCCCTGCGCTTCGAGCAGGGCGCTTCGGAAGGCCTGAAGCCTTACGTTCTCGTACGCGACAAGCTGGAGGCGCTGGTCAAGCGCGCGCTGTTCTACGACCTCGTGGACTGGGGGGAAGTGCGCGCGGTCGGCGGCGAGGACATGTTCGGCGTGGCCTCGGCGGGGGTGTTTTTCCCGATGGCGCGCGCGGCGGAGGTGGAGGCTTGGGCCGCGCAATGACAGCGCGCCTTGCCGCCGCCGGCCTGATGCTGCCGCTTGCCACGCCGGCGGGCGCGCAAACCGCCTGCCCCGGCGCCCTGCAGCCCTGGACTCGGATTGAGCTGCACCTCGGTCTCGGCATTCCCGGAGGCGGCGAGGTTTCGCGCGCGCAGTTCCGCAAATTTCTCGAAGGCACGGTCACGCCGCGCTTTCCGGACGGCTACACGGTGGTGGAGGCGACCGGACATTACCGGTACAAGTCAGGCAAGATCGCCGCCGAGCCGACACGCGTGCTGACGATTGTCTCGAAAACCCCGGACGAGGCCGCCGCAAAGGTCGATGAGATCGTGAAGGTCTACAAGTCCCGTTTTCGGCAGGAAAGCGTCGGGCGCAGCCACCGCGTCGATTGCGCCGCGTTCGAATAGGCGCAAGCCGTCGCAAAGCCGCGCCGGCCGTTCTATGGTCGCGCCAATGATCCCTGACTCGTCCGTCCTCGGGACGGCTTCCCTCATCCCCTATGTCCGTGAACGGCTCGCCATTCCCGGCCGCAAGCCGGCGCGCCAGCCCGGCGACGACCACGTCGTCGCCCAGCGCGACGAAGAGATCGCCGCAGCCCTCGACGCGGCCAAGCCCGCCGCCGTCCTGATCGGCCTCATCGAACGGCCGCAGGGAACGACCGTCCTGCTCACCGAACGCGCGACGCATCTGCGCAGCCATTCCGGCCAGGTCGCCTTTCCGGGCGGCAAGATCGATCCGGGCGAAGACGCGCTCGAAGCCGCGCTGCGCGAGGCGGAGGAGGAGATCGGCCTCGCGCGTAGGCACATCGAGCCCTTCGCCGCGCTCGACCCCTATCTGTCAGGCTCGGGCTATCGCATCATGCCCATAGTCGCCGAAATCCGTCCGCCGTTCGATCTCGAGATCAATCACGAGGAAGTCGCCGAGACTTTCGAGGCGCCCTTCGCCTTCGTGATGGATCCGGCCAATCACCAGCGCCAGTCGCGCGAATGGAAGGGCGCGATGCGCCACTATTATGCAATGCCGTGGGAGAGCCATTATATCTGGGGCGTGACCGCAGGCATCCTGCGCAACATGTACGAGAGGCTTTACACCTGATGTGGCGCGCGCTGCTCGAACCGGCCGCCTTTTTCGTCGCGCCCTTCGTGGTCTACGTACTCTATCTGCTTCTGCGCGGCCGTCATCCGCTGAAGCCCGCGCACTGGCCGGGCAGCGCGGTCATCAGCCTGACGATCGCGGGCCTCGCCATCGCCATCGCGGGCATGTTGTGGTTCGGCTTCGGCGCGCGCCGCCAGACCGGCGCCTATGTGCCGGCCCATGTCGAGAACGGCAAGGTCGTGCCGGGACATTTCGAATGACCGGTCGAGCCGCGCTCGCCGCCCTGCTCGCCGACCGCGCTGTCGCCCGGGCGCTCGCCGTGCTGGACGGCGACGGCGAGGAGACGCGCATCGTCGGCGGCGCAGTGCGCAACGCGCTGATCGGCCTGCCGAAGACGGACATCGACCTCGCGACGACCGCTACGCCCGACGTCGTGATGCAGCGCGCGAAGGACGCGGGCCTGCGCTGCGTGCCTACCGGCTTCGAGCACGGCACGGTGACGGTGATCGTCGCCGGCCGCCCCTTCGAGGTCACCAGCCTGCGCGAAGACGTCGAGACCGACGGGCGGCGCGCGAAAGTGCGCTTCGGCCGCGATTTCGACGCGGACGCGCGGCGGCGCGACTTCACCATCAACTCCATGTCGCTGACGCGCGACGGCGCGCTGCACGATCCGCTCGGCGGCGAGGCGGATCTCGCGGCGCGGCGCGTGAGATTCATCGGCGACGCCGACGCGCGCATCGCGGAGGACTATCTGCGCGTCCTGCGCTTCTTCCGCTTTCACGCCGCCTATGGCGAAGGCCCGCTCGACCGCGAAGGATTGTCCGCCGCCATTCGCGGCCGCGCGGGGCTGGAGCGCCTGTCGGCCGAGCGCGTGCGCGCGGAGCTCCTGAAACTTCTCGCCGCGCGACGCGGCCCCGAGGTGGCGCAGGAGGCGGCGCAGGCGGGCCTCCTCGCATTCGCCTTCGCCGGCGTCTCGCACGGCGCGCGCCTCGCGCGGCTCGCCGCGATCGAGGCTGCGCGCGAACGCGGCGCGGACCCTGTCCTGCGCCTCGCCGCATTCGCGGTTCTCGTGCGCGAGGACGCCGATCGCCTGCGCGACCGCCTGCGACTCTCGAACGCCGAGTATCGCCGCCTGCATGGCGCCGCCGGCGCGCTCGAAACGTTGCATGGACGCGCGGCCCCGCCGCAAGGCGCCGAACTCGCGGAACTCGTCTTTGCGCGCGGCGCCGACGCCGTGCTCGACGCGCTGGCGCTGGCGCATGCCGAATCCGGCGCGGCGCCGGGCGACGCCGCATGGCTCGGCGCCTATCCCGCCGCGGACGCGTTGCGCGAACTGAAGCTGCCGGTGCGCGGCGAGGATTTGAAGCAACGCGGCGTCGTCGAAGGCCGCGCCATCGGCGCAACGCTGAAGACCTTGCAGGCCAAATGGATTCGCGCCGGCTTCCCGCGCGATCCCGCCGAAATTACGCGACTGATCGACGAAGCGATCGCCGACGTTCCTGAAGCACGCTGATCCCAAGAATGTGAGCCGGCTCACGCGGCTGCGGCGCCGCCCCGGCTAAGCTGACGATGTCCATGGCGGCGTTCGCCTGCGACGTCGGCTTGGGGGAGGTTGGCATGACATATCCGGCGCGGTCCCGTCTTGGCGTCGTCTTCCTCGCGCTGACGCTCGCAGCGCCGTTTCTGGGCGCCGCGCCCGCCGGCGCCGTCGCGCCGGGCGAATGCAAGGCGGCAATTTGCTGGGAGATCGTCAACCGCTTCCGGCTGTTTGCCGACCAGACCGATTTCCAGCCTCACGTCGACGCATGGCGAGCGACGGAGAAGGACGGCCACAGTGTGCTGGCGATGGAGCGCTGGCTGCACGCGCAGAAGGCGTTCGAGAAGCGCGGCTGGGCCGAAAGCGTATTCCAGCGGAAGAGCGGCCTCGGCGTGTGCTTCGACGAAACGAGCAATCGCGTCGCGAGCCCCTGCCTGCGCGACGGCGCGAAGGAATCCTATCTCGATCCCGCGCATTTTCTCGTGCGCCTGCACGTCGCCCCGCCGCCCGGCTTCGAAAACGCGCTCTGCAAGTGGTCGGCCGATCGCGGCTTCGTCGACCGCGCCGGCAATCTCGCGCCGGCGCCGGACGGGTGCAGGGACGCCGACGGCAAGGACGTGGAAGCCCGCGTCCGGAAAGGCGCGACGAAGGTCAAAGTCACGCTGCAAACGGCCGACAACAAGACCTGGTCGCAGGACATCGTGATCGAGCCGCGCGTGGCGACGGTCGTGGGCATGGGCGACAGCTTCACCTCGGGCGACGGCAATCCCGACGTGCCCGTCCGGCTGGAGAGCGTCGGCGCGACCGGCATGTGCTTCAAGCGCGTCCTCGGCAACCAGAAGTTCTGGCTGCCTTCGCGCGCGATCAAGGGAAGCCAGGACTGTTTCGACACCGCCGGCGAAGAGGCGGAAAAGATCACCGACCGGGAGTGGAGCGCAGCGCGGGCGCGATGGCTCTATGCGCCCTGTCACCGCTCGCTCTACGGACACCAACTGCGCGCGGCGATCGCGCTCGCCGTCGAGGACGTTCATCGCTCCATCGCCTATATCCCGCTGGGTTGCACGGGCGCGGAAATCCAGACCGGGCTGCTCCGTCCGCAGAAGGCGCGCGAACGGACGCTGCGCCTCGCCAATTCGCCGCACCCGCAAAATGCGCCCGCCCAGATTCCGTCGCTGCGCGCCCAACTGAACGGCGCCAAGCCCGATCTCGTGTTCCTGACGATCGGCGGCAATGACATCGGCTTCGTTCAACTCGCCGCCAACATCATTGTCGCGCAAAACCCGGAGCGCGGGCTCCTCGCCAAGGCCGACTATCTGTTCGACGCGGCGCGGGCGAAGGCGAAACTCAAGGCTCTGAGGACGAACTTCCGGGCGCTGCGCGCCGCGATGCGTCCGATGCTCGGCGGCGATCTGTCGAAGGTCGTCTACACGCCCTACGGCAATCCCTTGACGCACGGCGTCGCAAAGCAGATGTGCGGCGACGCGCGGCGCGGCTATGACGCGCATCCCGCCCTCTCCTTCAACGCTTCTCATGCGCGCGCCACCTCGAAATTCATGGAGGAAGACCTGATACCGACGCTCAAGGCGCTGGCGACCTGCGAGAAGCCGGGCGATTGCGCCGCGCCGGAGAAGGAGGCGATGCTTTGGGCCGATACGCATCGCGAGGCGTTTTCCCAGCACGGCATCTGCGCGCGCTACGCGGCGGACGACCCGGCGTTCAAGGAGCCGGCCTTCGACGAGGTTTGCCTGGCCGACGACCACACGTTCCATCAATGGGGCGATCAGGGCGACGGCCTGACCAAGCCTTTCCGAAAGTGCAATCTTTCTCCTGCGGCATGGCGTCCCTACGCTTCGCGCGCGCGCTGGATGCGCACGCCGAACGACAGCTATCTAACCGCCATGACCTACGCGGACAGCCTGCCCAAGGCCCTGCACGGCCTCTATGTGACCGATGCAATCTGGGGGATATCGGGCGTTCTCTACGGCGGCGCGGCGCATCCGACGGCCGAGGGCCACGCCGCCATGGCCGATGCGGACCTCGTCGAAGCGCGCAAGGCGCTGACGAAGACGCCTTGAACGAGCTGGACAGCGCGGCCGCAGGGCCCGGGGCCGTTCAACCCTCGGCCTCGCCGGCGAGGCGGCTCGTCATCAATTCGCCCGCGGCCTCCAGAACCGGATAGGCGGCCCCGGCCACGATCTGGTCGTTGATGCGCTTGACCGCCCGCAGGATGTCGAGGCGCAGCGCGCTGCGCGCGATGGCGCCGGCGTTCTTGCCCCGCATCCCGTCGAAATGCCGCCGCATCGCTTCGGCCTCCATCTGCCGGAACGCGGCCTTCTGCGCCGCCAGCGCGCGCGCCGCGCGCAGGTCCGACGTCATGAACACGGACGAGGCCGTCCGCAGGTTGGCGCGCGCCTCGGCGAGAAGCGCGTCGTTGGCCTGCTGCGCCTCCGCGTCGAAGGCCGTTCCGCGTTTGTCGAGCTTGGCCGCGCAATCCATCAGCTCGCGTTCCACGACGTCGCCCGCGCCTTCGAGATTGAGCGCAAAGGCGAGCGTGGCGTCGAGCCGCGCGTGCTCGTCGTCGGCGAGGCCGTCCGGATCGAGGTCGGCGATGTAGCGCTTGATCGCGGCGTCCAGCCGGTCGAGCGCGTCGTCCTGCTTGCGCACCTGCGCGATCGCCGCCCGGTCGCTTCGCCGCAGCGCGTCCGCGGCGTCGTCCAGCATCGTGTCGAGCAGGTCGGCCATGCGCAGCGTCTCGCGCGCCGCGCAGCCGAGCGCGATCGACGGCGTGTCGCGCGCCGTCGCGTCGAGATAGAGCGGCTGGCCGGGATCGGGCGCCTCCATCCGGCGCGGCAGCGCCTTTTCGAGCAGGCGCGCGACCGGGCCGAGCGCAGGCATGAAGGCGAGCGCGAGCGCGAGATTGAATGCGGTGTGGAAGTTCGCGACGGCGCGGCCGGCGTCGGGCGCGAGCGCGGCGAGGCGCGGCCCCAGCCAGCCGAGCGCGGGCGCGACCGCCGCCGCGCCGGCGAGGCGAATGGCGAAATTGCCGACGCCGAGCCGCCGGCTCGCGGGATCCTCGCCGCGTCCCCCTTCGAGCAGCGGGTTGAGCGCCGAACCCAGGTTCGCGCCGAGCGCGAGGGCGAGCGCCGCCTCCAGCGGCACGACGCCCTTGGCGGCGAAGGACACGATCAGCATCACCACCGCCACGCTCGAATGCGCGGCCCAGGCCATGAGGGCGCCGAACAGGCAGGCGACGAGCGGATCGGTGGCGACGGCGCCCATCAGCAGGCGCAGGCTGGGGGCGTCCTCGTAGGGCGTGATGAGGGACAGGAGCAGCGACAGGGCGAGCAGCATCAGGCCGAGGCCGATGGCGACGCGTCCGAGGTCGCGCGTGCGCCGGCCGCCGGCGCGGAACATGGCGACGCCCGCGAGAATGGGCAGCGGCGCAAGCTGCGTCACGTTGAATGACATCACCTGCACGATCAGCGTGGTCCCGACATTGGCGCCGAGCATGACGGCGAGCGCGGTCGCCAGCGGCATGACCCCGGCGGCGGCGAAGGAGGCGACGATCAGTCCCGTCGCCGTGCTGCTCTGCATGATCGCCGTCGCGCCGAGGCCCGCCGCCGCGGCCTTCAGCCGGCTGGAGAGCGCGCGCGACAGAAAGCGCTTCAGCCCCGCGCCGAAGGCGCGCTGTACGCCGCTCTGCACCATGTAGACGCCCCACATGAGCAGGGCGATCGCGCCCGCGAGATTGACCAGCGTCAGCGTCGCGCCCATGCCCGTGCTCCGTCGCAAGGAAGCGGCGGAAAATAGCGCGTCGGAGGCGCGGGGCGAGGTTTGCCGTCAGGCCTGGCCGCAGGCGGCGCTCACCAGCCGGCGATGCGCTTGCAGGCGGAACTGGCGTCGAAGGCGTATTTGCCGTTGCAGGCGTAGGCCGCCGGCGGCTCGCCCGTCTTTTCGAACAGGTCGTAGCCTTCCTTCAGGTTGCGCCAGAACGGCGCGTACTGTTCCTGCCCGCTCGAGGCGAAGGCGAGCAGTCCCGCCCCCGTCTCGCGCGCAAGCTGCGTCTCGGTCAGGCGGAACGGGAAGATGTGGACGGGCACTTCCTTCTGGCCGGCGCCGATCGCCGCCGCGACGAAATTGTAGATTTCGTCGATGCCGCGGTCGGTCATGGCGAAACAGCCGACCGACTGGCAGTCGCCGTGCACCATAAGCGCGCCGCCGGTATAGCCGAGCTGCTTGTCGAGCGCGTTCGGGAAGCCGACGTTGAAGGCGCGGTAATATTTCGACTTGGGGTGAAGCTGCTTGGCGGAGACGGAATAGAAGCCCTCCGGCGACTGGTAGTCGCCCTCGCGCATCTTCGGGCCGAGATGGCCGGACCACTTGCAGACCGGATAGGTCTTGTAGAGCGCGAGCCTGTCGCCCTTGCGCAGCCAGAGCTCGAGCTCGCCCTCTTTCTTGAAGATGCGGACGAAGGCCTCCTGTCCCTTGGCGAAGGGAACGTCGGCCGGCGGCGCCTTTTCGACGACGGTCGGGGCGGGCGCCGGCGTCGGCGCGGGCTCGACCAGCGGCGGCTTGGTCTCGGGCGCCGGCGCGACGGCCGTCGGCGCAAGGGAGGCCACCACGACGCGCTCGCCCAGTTCGTCGGGCCGGCTCGGCGGAAGCGGCGGATCGAGCAGCAGAGACAATTCGCGCGGGCGGGCTGGCGGAAGCGGCGCCGACAGGAGCGTGGCGGCCTCCGCCGTCGGCAGGGCCGTCTCCAGCGCCTCGACGGGCTGCGATTCCGTCGGCGCGGCCGCGTTGACGGCGGGGTCCGGCGGCGGCAGGTAGCTGCGCAGCCGCAATGCCGGCGCAAAAGGCGGCGCTCCGAGGCTCGCGACCTGGACGGGCGCCGGGTCGCGCGCCCGCGCCGCCTGACGCAGCGAAGGCGCCGCGATTTGCGGTTCGACGACGGTCGCGCCCGGATCGCTTTCCCAGTGGCCAAGACGCGCCAAGGCCGCGCCGGCCGCGACGGGCAGCGCGACCAGACCGGCAATCAAAAATGCGGCGCGGCGTTGCTTCATCCGAAACTTCGTTCAGCGAACCGAGAGGACCAAGGCCCTCCAGTCCATTATGACACGCCTGCCGAGTTTCCGGCAGGATTTCGATCAAATCGCGGCAGTCTCATAAGCCTTTTCGGGCTCCGACGCCAGTCCGGGGCGAACGGCGCGCCGGGACTCGCAGTCTCCCGTCCGCGGCGCTATCTTCATGATCGCCCCGGGAGCATTGTGATGAGTGAAGAATCCCTGGCCAGGCGGCGCTCCGGTCCCGGCGATCTGGCGCGCCGGCTCGGCGCCCGCAGCCGCAACCGCCCGGCTGGCCAGAGCGGCAGCGCCTGGCGGCGCGAAACCTTCCGCCTGCCGCGCCTCGAGGCGCGCGCCAAGGCGCGCGAATGGTTCGATCTCTACCCCAAGGCCGCCTACATGACCGAGATCGAATTCTGGCGCGTCTGCGAGGACGGCGAGATCGAATTCACGATCCGCCGCCTGCCGAGCGCCGACTGAAGCTCAACCGTTCGGCCACGCCAGGTGCTGTCCGGCGTCGACCGCGATCATCTGCCCGGTGACGCCAGGCGCCGCCATCAGCCAGGCCACGGCGTCGGCGATCTCGCCGACATCGACCGAACGGCGCAGCGGGGCCACCGCCACTTCGGCGTCGAAGGCCGCCTGACCCTCGTTCTGGTTCGGCAAGACCGGCCCCGGCCCCACGGCGTTGACGCGCACGCGCGGCGCATAGGCTTGCGCCATGGTTCTGGTCGCGGCCCATAGGCCCGCCTTCGAGACGGAATAGCTGAAGTAATGCGGATCGGGCCGCAGCACGCGCTGATCGACGAGATTGACGATCGATCCGGCGGCGTCGGCCGGCAGAGCGGCGGCAAAGGCCTGC
The DNA here is from genome assembly GCA_046349085.1 of Rhodoblastus sp. GTDB lineage: Bacteria > Pseudomonadota > Alphaproteobacteria > Rhizobiales > Beijerinckiaceae > JAJXWB01. The sequence continues at coordinate 19,369 of JAXMDA010000008.1, read as the reverse complement.
GCCAGAAGAAGCGGCGCGCGCAGGTTGACGGCCATGTTGCGGTCGAAGCCGTCGGCCGAAAAATCGGCGGCCGTGTCCGGCTCGAAGATCGAGGCGTTGTTGACCAGGCGGGTCAACGGCCCGAGCGCCGCAGCGGCGCGCCCGACCAGTGCGCCGGTCTCGCGGGGATCGGCAAGATCGGCGGCGAGCGCAACCGCGCTTCCGCCGCGCGCGACGATCTCGGAGGCCAGCCCCTCCGCCTCGGGCAAGGAGCGTGCGCTCGCGTGTATGGCGACGGCGAGCCCGTCGCGCGCCAGGCGCTCCACGATCGCCCGGCCGATCCGCCGCGCCGCGCCCGTCACCAGTACGGCTTCCGCCTGTCGCATCGCCCCTCCCGCATCGCCCATCATATCCGAGGGTCGCCGGACGCCTATAACGAGGGCGCCGGTTTTAGAGCAGGATGGTTCTTGGCGGAAACTGCGCCGTCATCGCGCGGAGCTCAGGCGAAATCGCCAAAGCGATTTCTGCCGCAGCGACGCGGCGATCCATCCATGCGGATAGGCCGCGGATGGATTGCTTCGCTCTCAGACGAAGTCGGCAACGTCAGCAGCCGACTTCCGGGCGCCGACTTTCTGTCGGGCTCGCAATGACGATCGCTTGATTCCGGCAATTCTCGCCGGAGCTAAATTCGATTTTAACGGTAGATTAACGCTGTTAAGTAGCGGATGCGATGAATTGCGTTCGCAAATATCAGATTACCGATGTAAAAAATTCTGCTATAATTAGAAATTATTTTCTGACATCACACGAAAACATAAAGTTTTATTTCGCCACCATGCCGCCATACCGATGAACGGCGAAATGGTAAGCGTTCGTTTACCTGAATGCTTCCATAACGAATTCACCAAACATTTGGTCGTTCGCGTTGCGTTGCGGAGTAAGACGATGAGAAAGTTCTTTCTGGCGACCGTCGCTCTTGTGAGCCTGGCCGCGGCCAGCGCGGCGTCCGCCGCCGACCTGCCGCGCCGCGGCGCGCCGCGCGTCGACGATTACGTCGCCCCTGTCCCGGTCTTCACCTGGACCGGCTTCTATCTCGGCCTCAACGCCGGCTACGGCTGGGGCGCCTTCACGAACGGCTCCGAGCAACTCTTCGGCAAGCCCTCCGGTTTCGCCGGCGGCGTGACGGGCGGCTTCAACTGGCAGGCGATGCAGAATCTCGTGCTCGGCATCGAGGGCGACTGGGACCTCACCGCCATCAACAACCGCACGCAGCTTCCCTTTTTCGGCTTCAACGGCGGCGGCAAGGTGACCAGTCTCGCCACCGTGCGCGGCCGGATCGGCTACGCCGCGGACCGCGCGCTCATCTATGTGACGGGCGGCCTCGCGATGGGCTCGGTCAACGTCAACGTCAACGACTGGCGCGCCGTCCCCTTCTTCGGCTCGAGCTCGAGCTTCTCTGCGGGCTGGGCGGTTGGCGGCGGTCTCGAATACGCCTTCACCGACCACATTTCCGGCAAGGCGGAATACATCTTCTCCTCGCTCGCATCGAAGGAGCTGTTCGTCTTGTCGCCGGACTGGGTCAATGCCGGTGTCAACGTCTCGCAGGTTCGCGCGGGCGTGAACTACCGCTTCTGAAGGCTTTCAGAAAAGCGCTCTCCAGAAACTGGCCCGGCGGCGACGCCGGGCTTTTTTGATTTCAGACTTCGAAAGCCTCGATCAGATGCGCGCCCGCGCCGGGCGAGCGCTCGAGCAATCGCGCGAGCTCTGGCAGCAGCACATGCGCTTCCGCTTCGAGCACGAACGGCGGATTGACGACAACGAGCCCCGTGCGAGTCAGTCCGCCGCCCTCTCCCGTCGGCGCAACCGCCAGTTCCAGCCGCAACGCGCTTCTGGCGCCGCTCGCGCGCACGGATCGCCAGAGATCGTCGGCCTCGCGTCGATCTTTCGCCGGATACCAGAGCGCATAGACGCCCGTGCTCCACTTGGCGTGAGCGGCTGCGAAGGCCTTCGCCAGCCGCGCGAATTCGTCCCGCGCCTCGTAGGGCGGATCGACCAGCGCCAGACCGCGACGTTCCGGCGGCGGCGTGAAGGCGCCGAGCGCCGTCCAGCCATCGAGGTCGAGCGTCTTGACGCGTCGGTCGCGCGCGAACCGCGCCTTCAGCGCGGCGAAGGCCTCCGGATGCTTTTCACAGAAGACGAGACGGTCCGATCTTCGCGCGAGCTTCTGCGCGATGGCGGGCGAGCCGGGATAGATCTGCGGGCGGCCTTCCGCGTCGCAGGCGCCGACGATGTCGAGATAGGGCGCGAGCAATTGTCCTGCGTCGCTCGTCCGATCAAGCGCCGCGAGCCGGCCGATTCCTTCGCGCCATTCCCCGGTGCGAGCGGCCTCTTCCCGTGCAAGATCGTAAGCGCCTTCGCCGGCATGCGTGTCGATCACGCGGTAAGGCGCATCCTTGCGGTTGAGATAGACAAGAATGCGCGCAAGCAGCGCGTGCTTGAACACGTCGGCGAAATTGCCGGCATGGAAGACATGGGCGTAGTTCATGCCGCGCTGTCGCGCTGGACGCTACAACGGTCCGGGCACATCGATTTCGCGCGCGCGGCAGCTCGACCGCACGACCTCGGGACAGGGACGAAAGTCGCGCAGATCCCGCGACAGGCAGAAACGCACTTCCTGCAGCACGCCGGAGCGGCAGCCGACAGCGGCCATGCCCGGCCGCAGGCGCGGATTGGCGGATTCGAACGCCCGCAGGATTTCCTGCGGGCTCATCGACTGGTCGCCTCTCGCCCGCGAGAACTGGCCCGGGATATCGATCATGTCGCGCGCGCGGCGGACATCGCCGAAATATTCCGCCGGGCTCTTGCCCGAACACGTGCCGTGCTTGCGCCATTCGTAGCGCGCGAGGCCCATGTCCGGGAAAAGGCCGCGCGCCTGCTCGAGCGCGACCGACGACGGCTGTCCGCCTCCGCAGTCCGAGGGAAAGCCGCGTTCGTATTGCGGCCACAGCCCGTGCACGACGAAGCCGAGGCCCGCGCCGCGATCGCATTGCGCCTTGCCCTTGTCGGCGCCGCCCGTCGCGCAAAAGCCCGAGGACCACGAAAGCGACAGGACATAAAAATCGAAATCGCCGCCGCGGCTGGCGCCGCGCGGGCCCGGACGATCGCGGTCGCGCATGCGATCGTAGCGATTGTCGTCGTCGCGGCGCCCGCTGTCATAGCCTTGGCGCGGCGGCCGCTTGTCCGCGCAATTGTCGAGAATGCAGTCGGAGCGCTGGGCGAAGACCGGCCCGGCCTGCACAAGGGCGAGAGCGCCGACGACGGCGAGCAGCGCGCCGCGCAAAAACGGCAGCGAGCGGAAAAGAACTGTCATCAATGTCTCTTTGTCGAATCGGCTGCGCGTCGTTCAGGGACGCGCGGCCCGGCAGTCGGCGCCGTAAGCGAAATTGCGGTCGAGCCCTTCCACGCACCAGTCCACGCCATAGCCGGCCACGCCGAGCCAGCCGAGGCTGCTGGCGATGGCGTAGGTCACCTTGCGCGCCGCCCCGTCCGAAAAGACAGCGCGCGCCGTGCAGTAGCGCCGCGGAATATAGTCGAGTCCATTGCTGCGGTAGCCGATCTCCGCGACGCTGTCGAAGGCTGCGATGGAGAGGCCGGAGTCCCAATAACTCGCCTCGCGCGAGGCGAAGCGCGACGAAATCTTCGCCAGCACGATCGGATCGGCGCAGCCCGGCATGTCGGGCGACAGGGCCATGTCGCGCCGCTCGGCCGGAGTCATCGGCCGCGCCTCGACCGCGGGCGCGAAAGCGATCGCCGCTGCGCCGAGGGCGAGAGCCGCCGTCAGGCTGAAAAGAATCGGTCGTGAAAGCATGGCGGCAACGTCCCCCGGGGGCGTAGAAATCGACGCGCGACGATGCGTCCGCGACGATGGGGCGTCAAGCCCGCAGCGCGCCGCCCGCCTTCGTTGCGACGAGATTCGTTGTATAGTGGCGCCATGGCTCGTACACGCCTTGTTTTGGCTCTGCGCCTCGCGGCTCCGGCGGCGCTGGCGGTCTGCGCGCTTGCCGCTGCGGCCAACGCCCAGGATTCCGCGCAATCGAACGCCGCTTTCTGGTTGCAGGAACGCGCGCGCGTCGACCATTACCGGCCGGCGGCGCGTCAGGCGCCGCGCATTCGCCGGCTCGTGCCCAACAAGCAGCTCGCGCGCCCGACCATCTGGCGCCGGCCCGAATCGCACCCCGAGGAGCGCCACACGACGCCCGCCGCCGTCGGGCCGGAGCCCACGACGACGCCGACCACCGCGCCCGCGGTCGACCCCGCCGTCGCCGCGCCCGGCCCCGCCGCCCCGGAACTGGCGCCGCAGCAGCCGGCCACCGCCGATGCGGCCCAGCCGCCCGCCGCCGGCGAGGCGGCGGCTCCGCCGGCCGCGCAACCTCCTGTCGCTGCCGCCCCGGCGCCCGTTCCAGCGGGCGTAAAAATCTCCGTGGCCGTGGTCGGCGACAACATCGGCTACCATCTGGGGCAAGGCCTGATCGACACGGAAGCCGACGGCGGCCGGGGGCTGACCATCGTTCGCAAGACCAGGGACAGTTCCGGTCTCGTGCGCGAGGACTTCTACGACTGGCAGAAGAACCTGCGCGACATTCTCGCGGGGAACGAAAATTACGGCGCGATCGTCGTCATGATCGGCACCAACGACCGCCAGGAGCTGCGCGACGCGACGGGCCGGCAGGAGCCGCTCTCGCCACGCTGGAAGGAAATCTACACGGCGCGCGTCGACGGGCTCGTCGCGCAGCTCAAGGCCAAGGGCGTCCCCTTCTTCTGGGTCGGCCTGCCGATCATGCGCTCCGAGCGTTATTCGAGCGACCTGCAGCAGCTCAACGACATCTACCGCGCTCGCGTCGAGGCCGCCGGCGGAAAATACGTCGACATCTGGGACGCCTTCGCGGACGAGAAGGGCCAGTACAACGTCTTCGGCCCAGACGTCAGCGGCCAGATCGTCAAGATCAGGACGAGCGACGGCGTCCACTTCACCAAGGCCGGCCAGCGCAAGCTCGCCTATTTCGTCGAGCAGGCGATGCGCAGCGTGACGGAGCGCGCCAGGCCTGCGCCCGACGCCGCCATCGCCGCCCTGCCGCCGCAAGCGCCGCAGCAGCAGCCGCTAGCGCCTGTCGGCCCCTCTCCGGGCGCGCCGACCGCCGCCCCGCCGGCAAAGCCGGGAGCGGCCGCTCCGCAAGCGGCCCTGCCCGCGCCGCCGACGATCCCGCCGCCCCCGCCGAAGCCGGAATTCGGACCGGTCATGCCCCTGACCGCGCCGCCGCTCGCCGCCAACGGCGAGCTTCTGGGCCCCAGCGGCCCAAGAGCAAATCGCGGCGAGGCGCGCGCCGCCATAGCGCCGGAACTGGCGAGCGGCCGCGCGCTCGCGCCTCCTCGCGGCCGGGCCGACGACTTCGCCTGGCCACGTCGCTGAGCCTGCGGGCGACACAATTTCGCCACGTGCTTTTTCTCACAGCGGGAACGAAGCCGACTCCTTAGCGTTCAGAAATCGGACAGCAGGGAGGCAGCGTCATGAATTCCACGTTTGCAGCTTTCGCCACCACCGCGACGCTCGCCATTCTCTCCGCCGGCTCGGCGTCGGCCTTCGGCCTCAACTCGGCTTCGCAACGCGACCGCGAATATGTCGCCGCCTACGCGCCGTCCGCCACCCCCGACGAGAATTACGATCTCGGCCGCCAGTATCCGACGACGACCCGCGCCGTCGTCGCCGACCCGACGAGCGAGGCGCCCGGCACGATCACCGTGGATACCGAGAACCGCTATCTTTATCTCTCGATGCAGGGCGGCCAGGCGATGCGCTACGACGTCGGCGTCGGCCGCGAGGGCTTCGAATGGAGCGGCAACGCGCGCATCGGCCGCATGGCCGAATGGCCGGCCTGGACGCCGCCCTCCGCGATGCTGAAGCGCCGCCCCGACCTGCCGCGCCACATGGCCGGCGGGCTCGACAATCCGCTCGGCGCGCGCGCCATGTATCTTTACTCAGGCGCCCGCGACACGATGTTCCGCATCCACGGCTCGAACGAGCCCTGGACGATCGGCCAGGCCGTCTCGTCGGGCTGCATCCGTATGCTCAACGCCGATGTGGAAGATCTCTACAGCCGCGTGCGCGTCGGAACGAAGGTCGTCGTGCTGCGGTGATCGCCGCCCGCGATGCAATCGCAAGGGACGCCGCGAGACGATCGCGGCGTCTTTTCCTTTGAACGCCGCCCGTCAGCGCGGCAGGTCTGTGCGGCCCATCAGCTTCTTGTCGATGGAATGCGCGGCCTGCCTGCCCTCGCGGATCGCCCAGACGACGAGGGATTGTCCGCGCCGCATATCGCCGCAGGCGAAAACCTTGTCGAGCGACGACGCATAGCCCAGCGTGTCGGCGAGCACGTTGCCGCGCGCGTCGAGCGCGACGCCGAGCTCCTTCAGCATTCCCTCGTGGATCGGCGACACGAAGCCCATCGCCAGCAGCACGAGATCGGCCTTGATGTCGAACTCGGAGCCCGGCACCGCCTGCATCTTGCCGTCGACGCGCACGCAGCGCAGCTTCTTCACGACTCCGTTCTCGCCCTCGAACATGCTGGTCATGACGGCGAAGTCGCGCTCGGCGCCTTCTTCGTGCGACGAAGAGGTGCGCAGCTTCAAGGGCCAGTCCGGCCAGGTCAGCAGCTTGTTCTCCTTCACCGGCGGCTGCGGCATGATCTCGAGCTGCGTGACCGACAGCGCGCCCTGGCGCACCGACGTGCCGATGCAGTCCGAACCCGTGTCGCCGCCGCCGATGACGACGACGTGCTTGCCGGACGCAAGGATCGGCTCGTTCGTGTGCAGCGGCTCCTTGCTCACGCGGCGGTTCTGCTGCGGCAGGAAATCCATCGCGAAATGCACGCCGCCGAGCTCGCGGCCGGGCACGGGCAGGTCGCGCGGCTGCTCGGCGCCGCCGGCAAGCAGGACGGCGTCATATTCGTCGACGAGCTTCTTCGCCGGCACGCCGACGCCGACGTTGGAATTGTAGTGGAAGACCACGCCTTCCGCCTCCATCTGCGCGACGCGGCGGTCGATGATCTTCTTCTCCATCTTGAAGTCGGGAATGCCGTAGCGCAGCAGGCCGCCGGCCTTCGCGTGCTTTTCGTAGACATGCACGTCATGGCCGGCGCGCGCGAGCTGCTGCGCCGCCGCCATGCCCGCCGGCCCTGAGCCGACCACCGCGACCTTCTTGCCGGTCTTCGACTTCGCGGATTCGGGCTTCAGCCAGCCGTTCTCCCAGGCCTTGTCGACGATGGCGCATTCGATCGTCTTGATGGTGACGGGCTGGTCCTGCAGGTTGAGCGTGCACGACGCCTCGCACGGCGCCGGGCAGACGCGGCCCGTGAATTCCGGGAAATTGTTGGTCGAATGCAGGTTGCGCGAGGCCTGCTCCCACTCGCCGTGATAGACGAGATCGTTCCAGTCCGGGATCTGGTTGTTCACCGGACAGCCGTTGTGACAGAAGGGAATGCCGCAGTTCATGCAGCGCGCGGCCTGGTCCTTCGTCGCTTCCTCGGACAGCGGAATGACGAATTCGTTGTAGTGGCGCACGCGGTCGGCGGCGGACTTGTACTTGCGGTCCTGCCGATCGATCTCGAGGAAGCCGGTCACCTTGCCCATGGGACTACCCGTGTCTCGCGCCGCCGAAGGCGGCTGGTTGTTCGGATGAAATGTTCAGATCGCTTTCGCATCTTGCGATCCATTTTCGCACCGCCGGGCGATGCGACAGCCGAAAGCCGCCCTCATGCGCGAGGCGCGTGTAGGCGAGCAGCGAAATGTCGGCGAGCGTGAGCGCGTCGCCGACGAGATAGTCCCGGCCCGACAGCGCTTCTTCCAGAACGTCGAGCGCCTTCTCGGCCCTCTCGACGACGCGCGCCTCGCGCTCCTCGAGCTTCTTGCCGAGATAGACCATCTGGAAGCGCGCGACCGCGACATAGGGCTCGTGGCTGTATTGCTCCCAGAACAGCCACTCGTCCATTTTCGCCTGCGCGAAAGCGTCCTTCGGCACGAGTTCGCTGTCGCGCGCGAGATAGCGGATGATGGCGTTCGATTGCGCCAGCGTGCGCCCGTCGTCGAACTCGACCAGCGGAACCTCGCCGAAGCGGTTCTTCGCCAGAAAGGATTTGGCGCGCGTCTCGCCCTTCCTCAGGTCGACCGGAATCCAGTCGTACGGCAGGCCGAGGCGGTCCGCCGTAAACTTGACCTTCAGGCAATTGCCCGAGCCGAGATCGCCATAGACGCGCATGGTCATCGCACTTCTCGCCCTGCCGTCATTGCCTGCGCAGCAAAGCGCTCCAGCAGCCGCGCCCCGGCTCTGGATTGCTTCGTCGCTGCGCTCCTCGCAATGACGATCATCGGAAGCGCTCTCCTCACTCCGCCGCTTCCTTCATCGCCGCGTTCAGCTCGGCGAGCGCGCGGCGATATTCGATCGGCATGACCTTGCGGAACTTGCCCTTGCAGTTCGCCCAGTCGTCGAGGATCGCCTTGGCGCGGGTCGAGCCCGTGTAGCGATGATGGTTGGAGATGAGCTGGTGCAGGCGCTCGGCGTCGAAGCGCGTCATGTCGCTCATCACGTCCACCTTGCCGGAGGTCGTGAGGTCGCCGCCCTGGTGATATTCCTCCTGCATCAGCTCTTCTTCCTCGGCCACCGGCTCGAGGTCGACCATCGACATGTTGCAGCGCTTGTCGAAGTTCCCTTCCTCGTCGAGCACGTAGGCGATGCCGCCCGACATGCCCGCCGCGAAATTGCGGCCCGTCGGCCCGAGAACGACGACGATGCCGCCGGTCATGTATTCGCAGCCGTGGTCGCCCACGCCCTCGACGACCGCGATCGCGCCGGAATTGCGCACGCCGAAACGCTCGCCCGCGACGCCGCGGAAGTAGCACTCGCCCGCGATCGCGCCGTAGAGCACGGTGTTGCCGACGATGATCGACTTTTCCGGATCGATCTTGGTGGCGGCCTTCGGCGGATAGACGACGACGCGGCCGCCCGACAGGCCCTTGCCGACGTAGTCGTTGGCCTCGCCTTCCAGCTCCAGCGTCACGCCATGCGCGAGCCAGGCGCCGAAGCTCTGGCCGGCCGTGCCCGTCGCCTTCACATGGATCGTGTCCTCCGGCAGGCCGGCATGGCCGTGCGCCTTGGCGACCTCGCCCGACAGCATCGCGCCGGTCGTGCGGTCGACGTTGCGGATCGCGGTCTCGATGCGCACCGGACGGCCGGTGTCGATCGCCGCGCGCGCCTCGCTGATGAGCTTCTGGTCCAGCGCCTTTTCGAGGCCGTGGTCCTGACGCTCGGTCCAGCGGATGGCGACGCCCTCGCGCGCCTGCGGCTTGTGGAACAGGCGCGAAAAGTCGAGGCCCTTCGCCTTCCAGTGGTCGACGACCTTCTTCTTGTCGAGCATCTGCATCTGCCCGATCATCTCGTCGAACGTCGCGTAGCCCATCGACGCCATCAGCTCGCGCACTTCTTCGGCGACGAAGAAGAAGAAGTTGATGACGTGCTCGGGCTGGCCGACGAAGCGCTTGCGCAGCACCGGGTCCTGCGTCGCGACGCCGACCGGGCAGGTGTTGAGATGGCACTTGCGCATCATCACGCAGCCGGCCGCGATCAAGGGCGCCGTCGCGAAGCCGAACTCGTCGGCGCCGAGCAGCGCGCCGACGACGACGTCGCGTCCCGTGCGAAGCCCGCCGTCGACCTGCACCGCGATGCGCGAGCGCAGGCGGTTCAGCACCAGCGTCTGGTGCGTCTCGGCGAGGCCGATCTCCCACGGGGAGCCCGCATGCTTGATCGAGGTGAGCGGCGAGGCGCCCGTGCCGCCCTCGAAGCCCGAGATCGTCACATGGTCCGCGCGCGCCTTCGACACGCCGGCGGCGACCGTGCCGACGCCGACTTCCGAGACGAGCTTCACCGACACGTCGGCCGAGGGATTGACGTTCTTCAGGTCGTAGATGAGCTGCGCCAGATCCTCGATCGAATAGATGTCGTGATGCGGCGGCGGCGAGATGAGGCCGACGCCTTGCGTCGAATGGCGCACCTTGGCGATCACCGCATCGACCTTGTGGCCGGGCAACTGGCCGCCTTCGCCGGGCTTTGCGCCCTGCGCCATCTTGATCTGCATCATGTCGGAATTGACGAGATATTCCGTCGTCACGCCGAAGCGGCCCGACGCCACCTGCTTGATCGCCGAGCGCATGGAATCGCCGTTGGCCATCGGCTTGAAGCGATCGGCTTCCTCGCCGCCTTCGCCCGTGTTCGACTTGCCGCCGATGCGGTTCATCGCGATGGCGAGCGTGGTGTGCGCCTCGCGCGAGATCGAGCCGAAGGACATGGCGCCGGTGGCGAAGCGCTTGACGATGGCGCTCGCCGGCTCGACCTGGTCGAGCGCGATCGGCTTGCGGCCGTCTTCTTCCGCGCCCTTGATGCGGAACAGGCCGCGCATCGTCAGCAGGCGCTCGTCCTGCTCGTTGAGGTGCTTCGCGAAGGCGCGGTACTTGTCCTGCGAATTGCCGCGCACGGCGTGCTGCAGCAGGCCGACCGTGTTGGCGTTCCAGTTATGCGCCTCGCCGCGCAGGCGCAGCGCATATTCGCCGCCAACGTCCAGCATGCCGCGATAGACCGGCGCGTCGCCGAAGGCCTGCGCGTGGCGCACGACGGTTTCGGCCGCCACCTCGTCGAGGCCGACGCCCTCGATGCGCGTCGCCGTGCCGGCGAAGAATTCGGCGACGAATTCGCTCGACAGGCCGACCGCGTCGAAAATCTGCGCGCCGCAATAGGATTGATACGTCGAGATGCCCATCTTCGACATGACCTTGAGCAGGCCCTTGCCGATCGACTTGATGTAGCGCTTCACCGCTTCCTTGCCGTCGACCTCCTCCGGGAATTCGTCGGCCATGCCGGCCAGCGTCTCGAAGGCGAGATAGGGGTTGATCGCTTCCGCGCCGTAGCCGGCCAGGCAGGCGAAGTGATGCACTTCGCGCGCGTCGCCGGTTTCCACGACGAGGCCGACCGAGGTGCGCAGGCCCTTGCGGATCAGGTGGTGGTGCACGCTGGCGGTGGCGAGCAGCGCCGGAATCGGAATGCGGTCCGGGCCGACGTTGCGGTCGGACAGGATGATGATGTTGTAGCGGCCCTTCACCGCCTCCTCGGCGCGCTCGTTGAGCTTGGTCAGCGCCTCGCGCATTCCCGCCGCGCCCTTCTCCACCACATAGGTGATGTCGAGCGTCTTGGTGTCGAAGGTCTCCTCGAAATGGCCGATCGAGCGGATCTTCTCGAGATCGGCGTTGGTCAGGATCGGCTGGCGCACTTCGAGGCGCTTGCGCTTGGCCGAGCCTTCATGGTCGAGAATGTTCGGGCGCGGGCCGATGAACGACACGAGGCTCATGACGAGCTCCTCGCGGATCGGGTCGATCGGCGGGTTCGTCACCTGCGCGAAGTTCTGCTTGAAATAGGTGTAGAGCAGCTTCGACTTGTCGGACATGGCCGAGATCGGCGTGTCCGTGCCCATCGAGCCGACGGCCTCCTGGCCGGTCACCGCCATCGGCGCCATCAGGATCGCGGTGTCTTCCTGCGTGTAGCCGAACGCCTGCTGGCGATCGAGCAGCGACACGTCGGTGCGCGAGGAGCGCGGCTCGACGGGCTTGAGGTCTTCCAGCACGATCTGCGTGCGCTTGACCCATTCCCTGTAGGGATGCTCGCTCGACAGCGCCGCCTTGATCTCCTCGTCGCCGACGATGCGGCCCTGCTGCAGGTCGACGAGCAGCATCTTGCCCGGCTGCAGGCGCCACTTGGTGACGATCTTCTCTTCGGGAATCGGCAGCACGCCCATTTCGGACGCCATGACGACGAGGCCGTCGTCGGTCACGAGATAACGAGCCGGACGCAGGCCGTTGCGGTCGAGTGTCGCGCCGATCTGGCGGCCGTCGGTGAAGGCGACCGCGGCCGGCCCGTCCCACGGCTCCATCAGGGCGGCGTGATATTCGTAGAAATGCCGGCGGCCCTCGTCCATCAGCGGATTGCCCGCCCAGGCTTCGGGGATCAGCATCATCATGGCGTGCGCGAGCGAATAGCCGCCCTGCACGAGGAACTCGAGGGCGTTGTCGAAACAGGCCGTATCGGACTGGCCCTCGTAGGAGATCGGCCAGAGCTTGGAAATGTCGTTGCCGAACAGCTTGGATTCGACCGACGCCTGACGCGCCGCCATCCAGTTGACGTTGCCGCGCAGCGTGTTGATCTCGCCGTTGTGCGCGACCATGCGATAGGGATGCGCCAGCCGCCAGGACGGGAAGGTGTTGGTGGCGAAGCGCTGATGCACCAGCGCCAGCGCGCTCTCGAAGCGCGGATCGACGAGATCCTTGTAGTAGCCGCCGAGCTGGCCGACCAACACCATGCCCTTGTAGACGATGGTGCGGCAGGACATGGAGACCGGATAGAAGGTCGCCATCACGCGGCCCTCGACCGCGTAGAGCGCATTCGAGATCGCCTTGCGCGCGACATAGAGCTTGCGCTCGAAATCGTCCTCGTCCGTCACGCCCGGACCGCGGCCGACGAACAACTGGCGATGCGCGGGCTCGACCTCGCGCACGGCGTCGCCGAGGTCGGAGGAATCGACGGGGACCTCGCGCCAGCCGATCAGCGACAGGCCTTCTTCGTTCAGCACGCGCGCGACGATCTCGCGCACCTTTTCGCGCACGGACGTGTCGGTCGGCATGAAGAACTGGCCGATGCCGTAATGGCCGGGCTCGGGCAGGCTGAAGCCGAGCTTGGCGCATTCCTCCGCGAAGAAGCGGTGCGGGATCTGCGTGAGGATGCCGCAGCCGTCGCCGAGCTTGGGATCGGCGCCGACCGCGCCGCGATGGTCGAGGTTCATGAGAATGCGCAGGCCCATCGACACGATGTCGTGGGACTTGCGGTTCTTCATGTCGGCGACGAAGCCGACGCCGCAGGCGTCGTGCTCCTTGGAAGGATCGTAGAGACCCTGCGGACCTGGCAGGTGCGGGTCTTGAGCAAAATATTCGGTCATGGCGGGCATCCTTGGTCGTAAAGCGTTGCGGAAAAGATCAGCGCTTGCGCGCCGGGGTTCGAACCCCCGGTTTTCGCTTCGCCCTGCGCTTCCTCGCCTCGCTCATCGCTCGCTCCATTTCGCCGCGTCTGTCGCACGACCGCGCGTTTCCGTCACGCCTTTTCGGACGCCCGGGGCGCTCGCCCCTCCGGAGATTTCGCGGGTCGCGCCAAATGGTCAGCATGGCTGTCCTATCGGCGGCGTGCGACATTGGCAGATTTGAACCCCTCACACAAGCTGACCGCCTGCCCTTTGCGCGGAAAATTGCGGCGGCGGAGGCTGGCGGGCAACCTTCGCAAAGGCTGCGGTTGCGCAAGGCAAGAATTGGTCCGCTTGCGGGCTGGCGCACGACCCGCCACAAAGCCGCATGACTGCCGAACGCCATCTCGATTTCACCAGCGACAATTCCAGCGGCGCCCACCCGGCGATCCTGGAGGCCATCGTCGCGGCCAACGCCGGACCGGCCGCCGCCTATGGCGCGGACGAATGGACGCAGCGGGCCGGGCGGGCGCTGTCGCATGTATTCGAGCGAGAGGTCGCGGTGTTTCTGGTGGCGACCGGCACGGCGGCGAACGCGCTTGCCCTGTCTGCCGTCACGGAGCCCTGGGGCGCGGTCCTGTGCCACGAATTTGCGCATATCGCCGCCGATGAATGCGGGGCGCCGGAATTTTTCTCCGGCGGCGCCAAGCTGGCCGGACTTTCCGGCGCAGCCGGCAAGGTCACGCCATCGGCGTTTCGGGACGCGCTGGCCATCATGCCGCGGGGCGTCGTCAAGCAGGCGCAGCCGCAGGCCCTGTCCCTGTCGCAGGCGACCGAATGCGGGACCCTCTACGCGCCGGACGAGATCGCCGCGCTGGCCGAGATCGCCCGCGAGACCGGCATGGCCGTCCACATGGACGGGGCGCGCTTCGCCAATGCTCTGGTCGCGCTCGGCCTGACGCCGGCGCAGATGAGCTGGAAGGCGGGCGTCGACGTTCTCTCTTTCGGCGCGACCAAGAACGGCGCCCTCGCCTGCGAGGCGGTGATCTTCTTCGACCTCGAACGCGCGAAAAACCTCGCCTATCGACGCAAGCGCGGCGGCCACACGCTGTCGAAGGGCCGCTTCCTCGGGGCGCAGATGGAAGCCTATCTGAAGGGCGGGCTATGGCTCGAGCTCGCGCGGAAAGCCAACGACCGGGCAGCGGAGCTGGGCGCGGGGCTCGCCGCACTGCCGGGCGTCAGGCTGCCCTGGGAGCGCGCGATCAACGAGGTCTTCGCCATCCTGCCGAGGCCGGTTCACGAACGGCTGGTCGCGGCCGGCGCGCGCTACCATCCCTGGACGCCGCGCGCGCTCGAGCCGGCCGAGCGGCCGCGAGCCGATGAAGTCTTCGTCCGATTGATCCCGTCCTTCGCAACCAGCCCGCAGGCCATCGCGGCCCTGCTCAAGGCTGCGCGCGGCTAGTTTCCCATTCTCCGCCGTCAATCCGGACCGATCGCGTCAATATCTCTCCGCAATTGGCCGGGACGGTAGATCGTCCGCATTTTGCGACGAAGGAGATTCCATGGTCAGGCCTTTGAGGCTCGCCCTGCTTGCGGGAGTTGCGGCTCTCGGCGCCGTCACGCTTGCCGCGCCGCCCGCCGCCGCCCAATTCGCGCTGCCCTGGGGCATATGGGCGGGTCCGCCGCAATGGATGGGCGGCGAGGACGATTTCGAACGCGAGCGCATCATCCCGCCGCGCGTCGTGCGCCGCATTCTGCTGTCGCAGGGCTACCGCCTCGCGACGCCGCCGCGGCTGAACGACGACACCGTCGTCGCGGTCGGCGAAAACGCGCAGGGCGAACGCGTCCGGTTCATCATCGACGGATACAGCGGCCAGTTACTGCGCCGCGTGGCGCTCGGCGGCGGCAATAATCTCGCCGCGCGCAGTTCCCCTGACGATCTGTCCACCGACAGCCTCGCTCCGGTTCCCGCGCCGCAAAGCGGCCTCGGCTCGGAGCCAGCCGCCCCCAAGGCCAAGCCGAAGCACAAGGGCAATTCGCAGACCGCGGCGCGCAAGCCCGCGACCGACGCTGCGCCGAAGCCGCACGCGCCCGCGCCCTCGCAAGCCGTGAAGACGCCGGCGGCGCCCGCGCCGGAAGCGCCGAAGCCCGAGGCCGCCAAGCCTGTCGCACCCGGCGAGCCGCCGAAGGCGAGCGTCGCGGCGCCGGCGCCCGTCGAAAAGACGCCGCTCGCCCCGGACGCCGCAACGCCGCCCGGGCATGAGGCCGCACCCGCGGCACCCGCCCCGCAACAGGCGGCCGCGCCGGCCGCGCCGACGCCGGCCGACAAGCCGCCGCTGACGCCGGACGCCAGGGCGCCCGCCGGGTCGCCGCAGGAAGCGCCGTCGGCCAAGCCGACCGACATCGGCCCGCGCGTCCAGCCCGTCGCGCCGCAGGCGCGCGCGCCGGAGCCTGCCGCCGAGGCGAAGCCGCTGGAGGCCAACCCCGCACCCGCTGCGCCCGTCGCGCCGTCTGAATAATTCCCCTGGAGGCCGACGACCGGCTCAACAAAAAAGGGCGTCCCGCAGGACGCCCTTCTCGTTTCGGCTCTGGCCAGTTACGCGGCCTTCGCCTCGACGACCTGCGGCTTGCCGCCGCCGATCTGGATCTGGCGCGGCTTCTGCGCTTCCGGGATCTCGCGCACGAGGTCGACGTGCAACAGGCCGTTCTCGAGTTTGGCGCCCGTCGCCTGAACGTGATCGGCGAGCTGGAAGCGGCGCTCGAACGCGCGGGCGGCGATGCCCTGGTACAGGACCTCGTTCTTGGGCTCGCCTTCGACGACCGCCTTCGAGCCGCGGATGGTCAGCGTGTTCTCACGCGCCTCGATGGTCAGTTCGCTCTCGGCGAAGCCGGCGACCGCAACCGTGATGCGATAGGCGTTCTCGCCGGTGCGCTCGATATTGTAGGGCGGATAGGACGTGGGCTCGGAGCCCGCGGCCTGGTCGAGCAGCGAGAACAGACGGTCGAAGCCGATGGTGGAACGGTAGAGGGGGGAAAGATCGAATGTACGCATAAGCATATCCTCCAGTGAGCGACATGCGGCCTTTGCGCCGGATGATTTCCGGCCACAAAGCGCCGGTGGATGGACGCGTCCGAGATTGGCCCGCGTCGGCCCCTGATTTGGGCGCCCCTTTCGGGCGCGCAAGGGGTCCGCCGGCAAAAATGATCCTTGCGCTCACCCCGGGATCGGGCAATCTGGCCACAGGCCCGACCAACAGGGCCGCCCCGGGACGAAACAAACGAAGGAAGGGCCTCCGATGGCCGCTCAGCCGACGCCGAAGGGCGCGTGGAAGATTACCGCGCTCCTGTTTCTCTACATGGTCGTGAATTTCGCGGACAAGATCGTGGTCGGTCTCGCCGGCGTGCCGATCATGACCGATCTCAAGCTGCAACCCAGCCAGTTCGGGTTCCTGGGCTCCGCCTTCTTCTTTCTCTTCTCCATTTCCGCGATCGTCGTCGGCTTCATCGTCAACAAGGTCGAGACGCGCCTCGTGCTTCTGGTCCTCGGCCTGATCTGGGCGGTCGTGCAATTCCCGATGTTCTGGGAGGTAAGCTTCACGACCCTGCTCATCTGCCGAATCATCCTCGGCGCCGGCGAAGGGCCGGCCTTCTCGGTGGCGGCGCACGCCATCTACAAGTGGTTCCCGGACGAGAAGCGCACGCTGCCGACCGCCATCCTCTCGCAGGGGTCGGCCTTCGGCGTCATCCTGGCGGTGCCGGCGCTCAACTGGGTGATCGTCAACTACTCCTGGCACCACGCCTTCGGCGCGCTCGGCGTCGTCGGTCTGATCTGGGTCGTCCTGTGGCTGATGATGGGCCGCGAGGGGCCGCTCACCAGCAACGCCGAGGAATCGCAGGGTTCGGCGCAGGCCTATCCGTACTCCCGCCTGCTCACGACGCCGACCTTCATCGGCGCGGTGCTGTCGACCTTCGGCGCCTACTGGGTGCTGTCGATCGGGCTCACCTGGTTCACGCCCTTCATCGTCAAGGGCCTCGGCTTCTCGCAAAAGGAGGCCGGCCTCATCTCGATCCTGCCCTGGGTGTTCGGCGCCGTCGTCGTGCTCATCACCGGCTGGATCTCGCAGCGCATGATGGCGCGCGGCCTCTCCACGCGCAAAGCGCGCGGCGTGCTCGGCGCCGCGCCGCTGGTCGTGGGCGGCCTCATCCTGATGGCCATGCCCTACGTCGCGGATCGCAGCCTGCTGATCGCCCTGCTGGTCGTCGGCTCGGGCCTTTGCGGCTCGATCTATGTCGTCTGCCCGCCGATGCTCGGCGAGTTCGCCCCGACCAGCCAGCGCGGCGCGGTCATCGCCATCTACGGCGGCCTCTACACGATCGCCGGCGTGCTGTCGGCGGCCGTCATGGGCGGCGTGATCCAGAAAGCGTCGTCGGAGATGGCCGGCTACCTCATGGGCTTCCAGATCAACGGCGTCATCCTGATCGCCTCGGGGCTCATCGGCCTTGCGCTGCTCCGGCCCAACTCCGAGCGCGCGCGGCTGGCGGCCTCCGCGACGGTCGCTCAGCCGAAGGCGGCGTGACGCTTTCATCTCCCACGGTTCGACCCGCCTCGCGGCGGGTCGATTTTTTTTCGCCGCCGCGTTAAGCGTGTCGCGCATGGAACTGATCGGCACGCCTGACAATCCTGTGCCGCCCGGCGCGCTGGTCTCGGCCGTCGGCGCGGAGGACGGCGCGCTTTTGCGCATCGCGCGCTGGTCGCCGGGGCCGAAGTCGCTCGGCACGGTCTGCGTCTTCACCGGCCGCGGCGAATTCATCGAAAAATATTTCGAGACGATCGGCGAACTGGTCGAGCGCGGATTTTCCGTGGTCGCCATGGACTGGCGCGGCCAGGGGCTTTCGGCGCGCGAACTGCCCGACGCCAACAAGGGCCACATCGACGATTTCGACATGTTCGAACGCGACCTGGAGGCGTTGCGCAAACAGGTGCTGCAGTTTCTCTGCCCGCAGCCGTGGTTCGCGCTCGCCCATTCGATGGCGGGCGCGGTGCTCCTTTCGCAGGCCAATTCGGGACGCTCGCCGTTCGAGCGGCTCGTGCTCGTGTCGCCGATGATCGAAATTGCCGGCCGGGCGACGCATACGTCGACGCGCGTGGTCGTCGAGATCGCCGACGCGGTCGGGCTGGGCGCCTCCTATGCGCCCGGCGTTTCCCGGCGCTCCAGCATGAGCGAGCCGTTCGAGGGCAACGATCTCACCTCCGACGCCGGCCGCTACGCGCGCAATGCGGCGATCGTCGCGGCTGCGCCGCAACTGGCGGTGGCGGGTCCCACCATCGGCTGGATCAACGCGGCGCTGCGCATCTCGCGCAAACTCTCCGATCCGGAGTTCCCGCGCCGCACGGGAACGCCCGTCCTCATCGTCGTCGGCGCCGACGACCGCGTCGTCTCGACGCCGGCCATCGCGCGCTTCGCCAATCGGCTGAAGGCCGGCCGCATGATCCTGCTGCACGGCGCGCGACACGAGATCCTGCAGGAAAGCGATACGATCCGCGAACAGTTCTGGGCCGCCTTCGACGCCTTCGTTCCGGGCAGTCGCGAGGAGGCCGCAGCGCTGCGCCGCGCGACCGACCACGAAGCCGCGCAGCGCATCTTCACATCGCCCTGGTGGCGCCGCCTCTTCGGCGCGCGCCGCCGCGCGGCCTGAACCCGCACATTCAGAGAGCCATGATCGACACCGTTTCGCTCGACCGCAAAGATCTTCGCGTCCTGCTGCTCGAAGGCATCAACGAAACCGCCGTCGACCTCTTCGCGGCCGCCGGCTTCGAAAAGGTCGAACGCCTGCCCAAGGCGCTGGACGGCGAAGACCTGCGCAAGGCGCTCGCCGAGGCGCATGTCGTCGGCATCCGCTCGCGCACCCGGATCACCGCCGACGTGCTGGCGGCGGCGCCCAACCTCGTCACCATCGGCTGCTTCAGCGTCGGCACCAACCAGGTCGATCTCGCCGCTGCCCGCAAGCGCGGCATTCCCGTGTTCAACGCGCCCTTCTCCAACACGCGCTCGGTCGCCGAACTCGTCGTCGGCGAGATCGTCATGCTCCTGCGCAACATCTTCCCGAAGTCGAACGGCGCCCACGCCGGCCTCTGGGACAAGTCGGCCGACGGTTCGTTCGAGGTGCGCGGCAAGACGCTCGGCATCGTCGGCTACGGCAATATCGGCAGCCAGCTCGCCGGCCTCGCGGAAGCTTTTGGCATGCGGGTCGTCTTCTTCGACCTGACCGACAAGCTGCGCCGCGGCAAT
>JAXMDA010000007.1:0-250121 GCA_046349085.1 Rhodoblastus sp. | reverse complement strand
TCGTCGCCGATCCGAATCCGCCGGACTTCGACAATACGGTGACGGCGCTGGAACGGGCGGGCGCGGCCATGAACCGCGTCGGCGGGGTGTTCTGGAACCTGACGGGAACCGAATCGACGCCCGAGCTTCAGGCGATCGAGCGCGAACTGGCGCCGAAGCTCGCCGATCATTATTCGGCGATCGGGCTGAACGAAGCGCTGTTCAAACGGGTCGAGGCGGTCTGGAAGCAGCGCGAGGCCCTTGCGCTCACCGCCGAACAGAGGCGCGTTGTCGAACTCACCTACGACGGCTTCGTCCGCTCCGGCGCGCTGCTTGCGCCCGAACAGAAGACGCGTTTCGCCGAGATCGCCAGCCGGCTCGCGACGCTCGGCGCGCAATTCGCCCAGAACATCCTGAAGGACGAAGCCGACTGGGCGATGCTGCTGGAGGAAGGCGATCTCGACGGCCTGCCGCAGTCGCTGCGCGACGCCGCGGCGCGCGCCGCCGCCGACCGCGGCCATGCCGGCAAATTCGCCATCACGCTGGCGCGCTCCAGCGTCGAGCCGTTCCTCACCTATTCCGCCCGCCGCGACCTGCGCGAAAAGGCGTTCGCGGCCTGGATCAGGCGCGGCGAGAACGAGGGGCCGACCGACAATCGCGCCATCGCCGCCGAGACCTTGCGGCTGCGCGACGAGAGCGCGCGCCTGCTCGGCTATCCCACCTACGCGCATTTCAAGCTCTCGGACCAGATGGCGAAGACGCCGGAGAACGTCCGCGGCCTCCTCGACAAGGTCTGGACGCCGGCCAAGGCCGCCGTCGCGCGCGACCGGGGCGCCCTGCAGGAGCTGGTCGCGGCCGAGGGCGGCAATTTCGAAATCGCCGCGCACGACTGGCGCTATTACGCCGAGAAACTGCGCAAGGCGCTGCATGACATCGACGAGAACGAAATCCGCCCCTATCTCGAGCTGGAAGCCGTCATCGGCGCGGCGTTCGATGTCGCGCATCGCCTGTTCGGCCTGACCTTCGCCGAGCGCAGCGATCTCGTTCTCTACAACAAGGAAGCGCGCGCCTTCGACGTGACCGACGCACAGGGCAAGCATGTCGCGCTGTTCATCGGCGATTATTTCGCCCGCCCGACGAAGCGCGGCGGCGCGTGGATGTCCGGCTTCCGCTCGCAATCGAAGCTCGACGGCAAGGACGTGCGTCCGATCGTCGTCAACGTGCTGAATTGCGCCAAGGGCGCAGAGGGCCAGAAGACGCTCATCAGCCTGACCGACGCGAAGACGCTGTTTCACGAATTCGGCCACGCGCTGCACGGCATGTTGACGCAGACGACCTATCCCTCGATCGCCGGCACGAACGTCGCGCGCGACTTCGTGGAGTTTCCCTCGCAGCTTTACGAGCACTGGCTGTTGCGGCCGGAAACTCTCGCGCGTTTCGCGCGCCATGCCGAGACGGGCGCCGCGATCCCCGACGATCTCGTCGCGCGCATCCGCGCGTCGCAGACGTTCAACGTCGGCTGGGAGAAGGTCGAGTTCTGCTCGTCGGCCATCGTCGATCTCGACCTGCATCTGCTGTCCCCGGCGGAGGATTTCGACATCGTCGGCTTCGAGCGCGCGCAACTCGAGAAAATCGGGATGCCCCGGGAAATCGTCATGCGCCACCGCACGCCGCATTTCGGGCATGTGTTCTCGGGCTCGGGCTACGCCTCCGGCTATTATTCGTATCTGTGGTCCGCGGTGCTCGACACCGACGGCTTCGCCGCCTTCGAGGAGGCCGGCGACGTCTTCGATCCGCAGACGGCGCGCAGGCTGAAGGACCACGTCTACGCCGCCGGCAACAGCGCGCCGCCTGAGGAGGCCTACCGCGCCTTTCGCGGGCGCGATCCGGATACGCGGGCGCTCCTGAAGGCGCAGGGCTTCGCGTGAGCGCCGCGTCTCTTGCCGCGTCATGCCCGCGCTTGTCGCGGGCATCCACGCCGAGCCGCACGACGACGCCGGCAGCGATAGCCCAGCGCTATCGACAGTTCTGCATTCGCGCCGAAACGGGTCGGCGTGGACGGCCGGGACGAGCCCGGCCATGACGGACTGGAGCATTTCTCGCCGCACATTGCTGGGCGGCGTCGCTGCGACCGTGGTCGCCCTGCCCTCTCGCGCGCAGCAGGCGGGCGACGGCTTCCGTATTCTCGAAGCGCGCAAGACCGGGCTGAAAATCTCGCCCGAGGGCGAGACGCAGGGCTTCGGCTACGACGGCGCCGTGCCGGGTCCCATCCTGCGCGCAAAACAGGGCGAGGAGGTCCGCGTCCGCCTTGTCAACAGGCTCGATCAGCCGACGAGCCTGCACTGGCAGGGGCTGACCGGCGACAACGCCAACGACGGCGTCGCCGGCCTGACGCAAAAGGCGGTCCCGCCCGGCCAGTCCTTCGACTACCGCTTCAGGGCGAATGCGGCGGGAACCCTTTTCTACAAGCCGGCGATCCAGCCCCACAACGTCGAGCAGATTGCGCGCGGTCTGTGCGGCGTGCTGATCGTCGACGAGCCCGAGCCGCCCGAGGTCGACCGCGATCTCTTGATCGTGCTGCAGGACTGGAGGCTCGACGGCAAAGGCGCGCTCAGCGCCCCGTTCGGCGAGCCGGGCGGCGGCCGGGTCGGGCCGCTGCTTTCCGTCAACGGCGCGGCCGCTCCGCTGAGCGAGACGGCGCCGCCCGGCGGGCGCATCCGCATCCGCCTCGTCAACGCCTGCGTCTCGCGCATCGCCGTCGCCATCTTCGACGGCGGCGCGCCGCACTGCATCGCCATCGACGGGCAGGCGGTCGATCCGTTCCAGCTCGTGCGCAACACCGCGCCGATCGGCCCGGGCGCGCGCTTCGAGTTCATCTACGACCTGGCCGCTGGCGGGGCGCCCGACCTCGCGCTCGGCCTGTGGGCCGGGCAGGACAAGCCGCGCCTGCCCGTGTTCGCGCTGAAGGCGAAGGGCGAGAAGGTCCCGGCGCGTCCGGCTTTCACGACCCTGCCGCCCAACCCGCGCCTGCCGCCGGAAATCCGGCTCGGCGAGGCGCGCAAGCTCGACTTCGCGCTCGAGCCGCCGAAGGCGGCCGGCGGCGCCTGGACCTTCAACGGCGCGCCGCAATCCTACGCCGGCAAGCCGCTGTTCACGGTCAAGCGCGGGACGCCGGTTTCGGCCGGCTTCGCCAACCGGTCGGACGTCGCCGTCTCCATGCACGTGCACGGCCATTGCATGCGATTGCTGCACGATCTCGACGACGGCTGGGAGCCCTACTGGCGCAATTCCGTGATTGTCGCCAAGGGCGCGACCAAGCGCGTCGCCTTTGTGGCGGATACGCCCGGAAAATGGGCGCTGCGCTCGGACGTCGCCGATCAGGAGGCCGCGGGGCTGGCCGGCTGGTTCGAGGTGACGTGAGCGCCGGACCGGGCGGCCGGTAACCGAATATCGACCTTGATGCGTCAGGGTTGCGCGTCTCTCTGTCTTTCGTCTCCCGATCCCGATGGCTTTTCTCGGACCGCTCGCGCTGATCCTGATCTCGCTCGTCACGCGCGCGATCTTCGACAAGCTGCTGGCGCTGTCGCCCGACATGGCGCTGGTCGCGCATTGGGCGCAGGCGCAATCCTTGTTCGACCTGACCGCCGCCGTGGCGCTGGCCGGCGTCGGCGCGGGCCTCACCGTCTTCGCCGCGCGGCGCGAGCACGACGAGGTCCGGCTGATGCGCGACGCGCTCGTCTGGGGCCTGATGATCGCGGGCGTGGCGGCGGTCGCACTCGCCATGCTCGCGCCGCTGCTCAACGCGCTGCTCGGGCGGGAGATCGCGCCGACCGGCGTCACGGGCGCGCTCGCCATCGCCGGCGGCCTGATGTTCACCGCGCCCGGCATGTTCAGCGCGCTTTGGCAGGGACGGCTCGAGCGCGGCAAGATGATCGCGATCAACCTGATCGGCTGGGCGCCGCTGGCGCTCGCCGCCTCCGGCCTGTTCGGACCGGTGGACATGCGCCTGCTGCTGGCGGCGCAGTTCGTCACCTTGACGGCGCTGACGATCTGGCTCTGCGCGCCGCTCGTGCGCAACGTGCTGGCGAAGGGCGGCGCCCTGCCGTCGTGGCGCGAGTCCGCGCTGAAGCGCTACATTCCCGCGGGCCTGTCCATCGGCATTCTCAGTCCTTTTTCGGTGATGTGGAGCCGCGCCGAACTCGCACACGGCCTGTCCTGGGACGAGGCGGCGCAATTGCAGGCGCTGTGGCGCGCCAGCGAATGGGTGACGGGGCTTGCCGGCGGCCTGATCCCGCTCGTCTTCCTGCCGCGCATGGCGGCCGCGGTCGGGCGAACCGCCTTCCTGCACGAACTGACGCGCACATGGCGCACGCTGTGGATTCCAGGCGCGCTGTCGATTGCGCTGCTGTGGGCGGGACAGGGCGTGGTCATGCCCCTGCTCTATTCCGAAAAATTCCTGATGCCGGCGCTGGCGAGCGGGCTTTTCCTGCTCGGCGACGCGCTGCGGCTCGCCTGCTGGGTGCCGCTGCACGGCCTGTTCGCGACCGAGCGCGTGAATGCCGTGGCCATCGGCGAATGGCTGTCGCTGCCGCTGTTCGCCGCGCTGCTGACGGCGACGGGCGCGCATTCGCTCGTGATCGCCGGCGCCTGTTACGCCGTGACCTACGCCATCTATCTCGCCTTCAACGTCTGGTGCATTTTTCGCACGCCCGGGCGATACGCGACGGCGACGACGCCTATTCCCTCCCCCCTTGTGGGGGAGGGTTAGGGTTGGGGGGTCGGGGAATCTTTCCGATGATCGCCCGACCCCTCCCCACAAGGGGGAGGGAAGGCGCGCTTCCACTCAAGAGCCGCGCCCTACCCCGCCCGCAACAACCGCACGGCCTCGTCGCGGCCGAAAATGTAGAGCAGCAGCCGCAGCGCCCGGCCGCGCTCGCTCGTCAGGCCTTCGTCGTTGTCGAGGATCGCTTCGGCGTCCTCGCGCGCGAGACGCAGCAAGGCGCCGTGCGCGGAAAGGTCGGCGAGCCGGAAGCCCGGCAGGCCCGACTGGCGCGTGCCGAGAATCTCGCCTTCGCCCCGCAGGCGCAAATCTTCCTCGGCGAGGCGAAAGCCGTCGTCGCTTTCGCGCAGGATCGCCAGCCGCGCCTTCGCCGTCTCGCCGAGCGGCCCCTTGTAGAGCAGGATGCACGACGACTTCTGCGAACCGCGCCCGACGCGGCCGCGCAACTGGTGCAATTGCGCGAGGCCGAAGCGCTCGGCGTGCTCGATGACGATGATGGTCGCTTCCGGCACATCCACGCCGACCTCGATGACTGTCGTCGCCACTAGCACCTGCGTCTCGCCGCGCTGGAAGGCGAGCATGGCGGCGTCCTTGTCCTTGCCCTTCATCTGCCCGTGCACGAGGCCGACGCGCGCGCCGAAATGTTTTTGCAGATCCTCGAACCGCTCCTGCGCGGCGGCGACTTCCAGTTCCTCGTTCTCCGCCACCAGCGGGCACACCCAATAGGCGCGCGCGCCCGACGCGACCGCGCGCCGAATGCCGGCGATCACGTCGTCGATGCGCTCGAGCGGAACCGCGCGCGTGTCGATCGCCTGCCGGCCCGCCGGTTTTTCGGTGAGGTTAGAGACGTCCATGTCGCCGAAATAGGTGAGCACGAGGGTGCGCGGGATGGGCGTCGCGGTCATGACGAGCACGTCCACCGCCTCGCCCTTTTCGCCGAGCGCGAGGCGCTGGTGGACGCCGAAGCGATGCTGCTCGTCGACGACGGCGAGGCCGAGATCGCGGAAGGCGACATTGTCCTGCACCAGCGCATGTGTGCCGACGACGATGTCGATCTCGCCGCTCGCCAGTCCTTCGAGCGTCGCGCGCCGCTCGGCCGCCTTGTCGCGGCCGGTCAGCAGCGCCGTGCGCAGGCCGGCGGCGCGCGCCATCGGCTCGATGCGCTCGAAATGCTGGCGCGCCAAGATTTCGGTCGGCGCCATCATCGCCGCCTGCCGACCGCCCTCCACCGCCGTCGCCATCGCCAGCAGCGCGACGATCGTCTTGCCGGAGCCGACGTCGCCTTGCAGCAGGCGCAACATGCGCTTGTCGCTCGCCATGTCCCCGCGGATGTCCGCGAGCGCGGCGCGCTGCGCATTGGTGAGCGAATAGGGCAGCGCGCCTTCTATTCGACTTGAAATGCGTCCGTCGCCGACCGTCGCGCGGCCGCGCAGCCGCCGCATCTTGGCGCGCACCAGACGCAGCGCGAGCTGCTGCGACAGCAATTCGTCGTAGGCGAGCCGTTTTCGCGCGAGCGTGTCCGGCGAAAGG
Organism: Rhodoblastus sp.; assembly: GCA_046349085.1. Lineage (GTDB taxonomy): Bacteria > Pseudomonadota > Alphaproteobacteria > Rhizobiales > Beijerinckiaceae > JAJXWB01. Next base: position 243,832 of record JAXMDA010000007.1, on the reverse strand, counting down.
TCCAGGGCGCTCCGCGGCGCGTGCAGCGCGCGCATGGCGGCGGCGAATGCAGGCCATCGTTCGCGCCGCATCGTCGCCGCATCGAGCCATTCCGGCATGTCCGGCGCTTTCGCGAGTGCGGCCTCGACCGCCTTCTGCACGTTGCGCTGGTGCAGGCCCTCGGTCAGCCCATAGACCGGCTCGTGCTCCTTCAGCGCCTTCAGCGCGGCGGCGTCGAGCACGCGCGGATGGACGATCTGGCGATGTCCGTTCCACAGCTTCAGATCGCCGGAGAACCAGCGCGTTTCGCCGATCGGCAGGGCGCGCAGCACCCAATCGAAATTGCTGCGGAAGAAGACGAGCAGGACGTCGTCGCCATTGTCGTCCTCGACCAGCACGTTCAGCGGCGTGTTGGAATATTTGCGAGGAATGCGGTGTTCGGCGACACGGGCCGCGATCACGACATGCGACTCGAGCGGGGCGTCGCGGATCGAGGCGCTGAGGCGGTTGTCCACGACGCCGTGGGGCAGGTGAAACAGCAGGTCGAGAACGCGCGCGTCCTCCGTCCCGAGCAGGCGGTCGAACAGTTTCGCGGTCTTCGGCCCGACGCCCGGCAGGGCGGCGAGACCGGAAAAGAGCGGGTCGAGCGACGAGGGACGCATGAGCAAGTATAGCAAATCCGCCGAGTCGGAAGCGCCGGCTGACATTCGCGCCCCGCCCCGCTATATAGCCGCCCTCAGCGGACCGCCGCGCCGCTCCGGAGCCTCCCATGACCGCCGACGACCTCGACACCCGCCGCCGCGCCATCAAGATTCGCGCCTGGCGCCGCGGCATGCGGGAAATGGACATATTGATCGGAAATTTCGTCGACGCGCGGCTGGCCGAACTGAGCGCGGGCGATGTCGCGGACCTCGAACGCCTGCTGGACGTTGAAGACCAGAAGGCCTTCTCGTGGCTGTGCGGCACGCAGGAGCCGGAAGCGGGCTACGACACGCCGCTGCTACGGCAGATCAAGCAGTTTCACAGCCATTCCGGGCCGGTGAACGTCTAGACGTCGATAAAGACATGGCGAACGATCTCCACCGCGCGCTGCGGGAACTGGAACGCGGCGGCAAAGTCCTTCTTTCGCGCACGCCCGACGGCTTCGACGCCTTCGTCGCGGCCGATCTCGCGCGCGCCCTGGCGGCGAAGGCCGAGGGCCGCGCGGTGGCGCTCGTGCATGTCGCGCGCGACGGCCAGCGCTCGCGCGCCTTCCAGGAGGCCTTCGCCTTCGCCGCCCCCGAGATCGAAATCCTCGATTTTCCCTCCTGGGACTGCCAGCCCTACGACCGCGTCTCGCCCAACGCCGGCATCACCGCGCGCCGCATGACGGCGCTGTCGCGGCTGGCGCGCTCCGGCGGATCGGCGGAGCGGCCGCGCATCCTCTGCACCACCGTCAATGCGCTCGTGCAGCGCGTCGCGCCGCTGGCGACGATTGCGACCGACACGTTTTCGGCGGCGCCCGGCAATGTCGTCAAGACCGACGATCTCGCGCGCTGGCTCGAGATCAACGGCTTCCTGCGCTCGGGCACGGTGCGCGAGACCGGCGAATATGCGATGCGCGGCGGCATCGTCGACCTGTTCGCGCCGGGCATGCCGGCGCCGATCCGGCTCGATTTCTTCGGCGACACGCTGGAGACGATCAGGCCGTTCGATCCGGAGACGCAGCGCTCGACGGGGCAATTGCGCTCGCTCGATCTCGTGCCGATGAGCGAGGTGCAGCTCACCACCGAGACGATGCGCCGCTTTCGCCAGGCCTATGTCGCGCAATTCGGCGCGGAGACGCGCGGCGACACGCTCTATGAAGCCGTCAGCGAGGGACGCCGCCATCCCGGCATGGAGCACTGGCTGCCGCTGTTCCACGAGCGCATGGACACGCTGTTCGACTATGTCGCCGGCGCGGCGCTCGTGCTCGATCCGCTGGCCGAGGACGCCGCCGCCGAGCGGCTGGCGCAGGCGCAGGATTATTACGACGCGCGCAAGGAGGCCTACGACGCCGACCATGCGGGCGCAAACTACAAGCCGCTGAAGCCGGACGCGCTCTACCTGAAGCCCGACGAATTGCGCGCGCGTCTCGACGCCGCGCCGCTCGCGCGCGTCTCGCCCTTCGCCGTCCCGGATTCGCCGCACGACATGAGCGTCGATCTCGGCGCGGGCGTCGGGCGTTCCTTCGCGCCCGAACGGGCCGACGAGAACGCCAACGTGTTCGAAGCCGCCGTCCGCCATATCGAAACGCTGCGCGAAAACGGCAAGCGCGTGATCCTCGCCGGCTGGTCGGACGGCTCGCGCGAGCGACTCGGCCATGTGCTCGCCGAGCACGGCCTGAAGAAGGTCGAGCCCGTCTCCTCGCTGGCGCAGACGATCGGCCTGAAGGGCGTCGCGCTCGCCGTCATCGGGCTCGAGCAGGGTTTCGTCGCCGGCGATCTCGCCGTCATCGGCGAGCAGGACATTCTCGGCGACCGCCTCGTGCGTTCGCGCAAGCGGCAGAAGCGCGAGAACGTGCTGCACGAGGTCGGCGCGCTGACGGCGGGCGATCTCGTCGTGCATGTCGACCACGGCATCGGCCGCTTCGTCGGGCTGACGCAGATCCAGGCGATCGGCGTGCCGCACGATTGCCTCGAGCTGCATTACGCCGGCGGCGACAAGCTTTACCTGCCGGTCGAAAACCTCGAACTGCTGTCGCGCTACGGCTCCGAAGACGAGGAAGCGCAGCTCGACAGGCTTGGCGGCGTCGGCTGGCAAACGCGCAAGGCGCGGATGAAGAAGCGCATCCGCGAAATCGCGCACGGCCTCATCAAGCTCGCAGCCCAACGCATGTTGCGCAAGGCGCCGGTCATGGCGCCGCCCGCCGGGCTCTACGACGAGTTTTGCGCGCGCTTCCCCTACGACGAGACCGAAGATCAGGACGCGGCCATCGAGGCGACGCTGGACGACATGGCGGCGGGCCGTCCGATGGATCGGCTGATCTGCGGCGACGTCGGCTTCGGCAAGACGGAAGTGGCGCTGCGCGCCGCGTTTGCGGCCGTGCTCAACGGCAAGCAGGTCGCGGTCGTCGTGCCAACGACGCTGCTCGCGCGCCAGCATTTCAAGACCTTTTCGCAGCGCTTCGCCGGCCTGCCGGTGAAGGTCGCGCAGATGTCGCGCATGGTGGGCTCCGCCGATCTGAAAGCCGCCAAGACAGGCGCGGCCTCGGGCGAGGTCGACATTGTCGTCGGCACGCACGCCGTGCTCGGCAAGACGGTGAGTTTCAAGGATCTCGGCCTGGTCGTGATCGACGAGGAGCAGCATTTCGGCGTCGGCCACAAGGAGCGGCTGAAGGAGCTGCGCTCGGAAGTGCATGTGCTGACGCTGTCGGCGACGCCCATTCCGCGCACGCTGCAACTGGCGCTGACCGGCGTGCGCGAGCTCTCGATCATCGCGACGCCGCCGGTGGATCGCCTCGCCGTGCGCACCTTCATCACGCCGTTCGACGAATTGATCGTGCGCGAGGCGCTGCTGCGCGAGCGCTATCGCGGCGGCCAGTCCTTCTACGTCTGCCCGCGCATCGAGGACCTCGACGAAGCCGCCGCCTTCCTGCGCCAGAATATTCCGGAAGCGAAGTTCACCATCGCGCACGGGCAGATGAGCGCGACCGAACTCGAAGAGAAGATGAGCGCCTTCTACGACGGCAAGTACGACATTCTCGTCTCGACCGCGATCGTGGAATCCGGTCTCGACATTCCGACCGCCAACACGATGATCGTGCATCGCGCCGACATGTTCGGCCTCGGGCAATTGTATCAGTTGCGCGGGCGCGTCGGCCGCTCGAAGACACGCGCCTATGCGCTGTTCACCGTGCCGGCGAAGCGCCAGATGACGCCGCAAGCCGAAAAGCGCCTGAAGGTGCTGCAATCGCTGGATACGCTGGGCGCAGGCTTCCAGCTCGCCAGCCACGATCTCGACATTCGCGGCGCGGGCAACCTGCTCGGCGACGAGCAGTCCGGCCATATCAAGGAAGTCGGCTACGAACTCTACCAGCAGATGCTGACGGACGCGATCGAGGCCTTGAAGGCCGGCGAGGAAGAGCCGGCGGAGGAATTGTGGTCGCCGACGATCACCGTCGGCGCGCCGGTCACGATCCCGGAAAGCTACGTCGAGGACCTGCAATTGCGCCTGCAGCTCTATCGGCGCCTGTCGGGCATCGTCGACGAGGGCGAGATCGAATCCTTTGCCGCCGAGATGATCGACCGCTTCGGCCCGTTGCCGCCGGAAGTCGAACAGCTCATGGAGATCGTGGCGATCAAGGCGCTGGCGCGCCAGGCGCATGTCGAGAAGGTCGAGGCCGGGCCGAAGGGCGTGATCGTCGCCTTCCGCGACAATTCCTTCGCCAATCCGGCGGGCCTCGTGCGCTTCGTGGCGGAACAGGGGTCTCGCGCGAAGGTGCGGCCGGATATGAAGATCGTCTTTGCCGGCGATTTCGACGAGACGCACGAGCGTCTGGAAGGCGCGCGCCGCATTCTGCGCACGCTGGTCGCGCTGGCGCAGAAGAAGGCGGCTTGAGGCGCTCTCGCTTGCAAATCCTGACACTCGCGGCCACATTGCGCGCGCCAGAAGGGACCAGTTTTCCGTGAGCGACCTGCCACACCCGTTTCCACCTCACCCGCCGCGCCCGCGCGGAATCGGCGCGCGCATCCGCGCCTACTTCCTCACAGGGCTGGTGATCGCGGGGCCGCTGGCGGTGACGGCCTGGCTCGTGTTCTGGTTCGTCGACACGGTCGATCACTGGATCAGGCCGCTGCTGCCGGTCTCGATCTGGCCCGACATCTATCTGGTGAAGGACATTCCGGGCGTCGGCGTCGTCATCGCCTTCGTCGGCCTCACGCTGCTCGGCTTTCTCGCGGCGAACCTGCTCGGGCGCTCGCTCATCCGCCTGAGCGAAACCATTCTCGACCGCATGCCGATCGTGCGCGGCATCTACAAGAGCGTGAAGCAATTGTTCGAGACCGTGTTCTCGCAGCAGGGCACGGGCTTCCGCAAGGTCGGGCTCGTGCAATATCCCGCAAAAGGCCAATGGTCGCTGGTGTTCATTTCCACCCCGCCCGGCGAGACGGTGAAGGCGGCGATCGGCGTGGGCGAAACGCCCTACGTCTCGGTGTTCCTGCCCTGCACGCCGAACCCGACGACCGGCTTCTATTTCTACCTGCCGGCGTCCGAGGTGATCGAGATCGACATGACGCCCGACGACGCGGCAAAGCTCATCATGTCGGCGGGGCTCATCCAGCCCGAAGCGAAGGCGCTGGCGAAGAACGGGAAGGTTGCGGCGCCGGTCGAGACCATAACCGCGAAATAAGCCTCGCGCCGTCATTGCTTCGTCGCCCCCGCGAAAACGCGCCGCGGTTTCGCAAGGGCTCCTCGTAATGACGGCCTATTTCACTTTCCACTTGTCGAAGGACGCGATGATCGCGCGTATCCGTGCGACCAGCTCGGGATTGCGCTGCTCCCAGACGATCACCTGCGCCTCGTCGGCGCTGAGCCGCGCCTCCGTCGTCGTCTCGGCGAGCGGCGCGCCGAACGGCGGGATCGACGCCGGCCACGGACGGTCGAGCAGGCGCGCCACGATCATGTCGCCGACATCAGGCCGGAAGTGCAGCACCTCAAAGAAATAGGGCGAGCGATCGAGCGGCCCGCCGCGATGGAATACGTCATTGGCGACGTCGCCGACCTCGCTGAAATCGAAGGCGCGCACCGCCGCGCCCTCGCCTTTCGCGGCCTCCTGCACCGCGCCCGCCAGCGCCTTCTTCCAGTCGCGGAAACGCTGCTGGTAGCCGAGAAGATCGAACATGGCGCGGCGCGAGACGTGCACCGGCGGCAGCACGATATCCACCGCAATGCCTTTCGCGCGCGCCACGCGCAGGGCGTCGACGATGCGCGCAAGGCGCATCGGCAATTGCTCTGCGTAGGTGTCGCGCACGAACATGTAGGAGGGGAACCACGCGCGCATGCTCGGCAGCTCCCAGAAATCCTCGCCGCCGATCAGGTTCTTCTTGTCTTGCAGCGCGTAGTGATAGAAGCCGTCGGTATCGATGTAGAAAGCCTGCGCCCCCATCACGCCGCCGACCGTCTTGCGCAGGCCTTCGTACGACAGGGCGTGCATCAGCCGCCCGCGCCACGGCGAAGCGCCGCCGAACACGGAATCGGCGAGGTCGGCGGGCGCCGCCTCCTCGCGGAAGAATTCCTCGAAGTCGATCGCCCAGATCACTCGCGCGACCTTCGGGTCGCGGCCCGCCATCTTCGTCAGAATCGTCGCGCTCTCGTTGGAGTGCGAGCCGTTGAGGCCGGCATTGTAGGCGTTCAGACCGCTCATCGTCGCGCTGTGCGGATCGAAGCCGAAGACCACGCGCGAGGAGCCGAGGAAGACGACGTCGAGCGGCCTCGTGCGACGGAAATATTCGAGGCCCTTGATGACGCGATCGCCGTTGGTCGTCAGTCGCAGCTCGAGATTTTGGAGATTGTGCGGAAAAAGCCGCGTGCCGAAAATCGCGAACACGTCGCCCGCCGCCGCAATTGCGGCGGCAATGCCGAAGAGCGCGAGCGTCAGGCCGAAAGCGGTCGCAAGCCAGCGGCGCATCGTCAGAACCGGAAGTAGAGGAATTCGGACGTCTGCCAGGAGAAGAGCTCCACGGCGACGACGCCCGCTGCAAGCAAGGCCGCCCATGCGGGCGACGGCCAGGCGAACAGCGCCGGCGCGAAACGCGGCGCGGGCGCAGGCCCGCCGAGGGTCGGATGGTAGGCGCGCAGGATCTGGCGCGCGTTGGGCAGGACCACGCAGGCGACGAGAAGCGCGAAGGCCGCGGCGAAGCCGCCCGGCGAAAAGCCGATCTGGTCGAGGCGCAGCCCCTTCAATCCGACCATGCCGGCCATCATCACGCCCGCTTCGCCCGCGCTGTCGGCGCGGAACGGCGCCCAGGCGATCAGCACGGCCGCGAGCGTCAGCGTGCGCGCGAACAGAGGCGGCAGGCGCCACGGCGCGCGGCGCTCCCAGATGTGGGCCACGAGCAGATAGAGCCCGTGCATGCCGCCCCAGATGACGAAGGTGTAATTGGCGCCGTGCCAGAGGCCGCCGAGCAGCATGGTCAGCATCAGGTTGATCGAGCGCTGCGTCTCGCCGCGCTTGTTGCCGCCGAGCGGAATGTACACGTAGTCGCGCAGGAAGCGCGACAGCGTCATGTGCCAGCGCCGCCAGAACTCGACGATGGAGAGCGAGGCGTAAGGCGAGTCGAAATTGGCGGGCAGGCGCACGCCGAACAGGCGCGCCAGCCCGATCGCCATGTCGCTGTAGCCGGAGAAATCGAAGTAGAGCTGCACGCCGTAGCAGAGCGCCCCCTGCCAGGCGAGCGCGAAGCCGACCTCGCCGACGCGCGCGGTGGCGAAGGCGGGCTCGACGAAGGGCGCGATATTGTCGGCGACGACGACCTTCTTGATGAGGCCGATGGCGAGCAGCGCGAAGCCGACCGCATAATTCGTCCAGCGTGCGTCCTCCTCGACATGCGCGGGCGACGTCAGCTTGCGGAATTGCGGCATGACCTCGGCATGATGGACGATGGGGCCGGCGATGAGTTGCGGAAAGAAGAAGACGAAGAGCGCGAAGTCGAGAAAGCGTCCGCTCCTCGCCTTGCCGACGTAGATGTCGGAAATGTAGGCGATCTTCTGGAAGGTGAAGAAGGATATGCCGAGCGGCAGAAAGACATGCAGCAGCGCCACGCGCACGCCGGTGACGTCAGCGAAGGCCGAGATGAAGAAATCGACGTATTTGTAATAGCCGAGCAGCGCGAGATTGCCGCAGATCGCGGCGACGAACAGGGCTCTTCGCGCGCGTCCATGCGCGCCGTCGATGAGGCGGCCGGCGAAATAATTCGCGGTCATCGCCGCCGCGAGCAGCCAGAAATAGGCGACGCTCCAATAGCCGTAGAAAACGCAGGAGGCCGCCAGCAGCCAGGCCACGCACAATTCGTTCGAGCCCCAGCGCTGGAGCGCCACGAAGCCGCCGAGCGTGATGGGCAGGAAAACCAGCAGGAACTGCCAGGAGGTGAAAAGCATTCGGGCCGCGTCGTTGGTTCGAGGCGCCCCGTCTACACGAATTTGGCCGGCGCCCGAAATCCGCGCGGAATTGCTTCAGGGCGCCGCGGGCGGGCCGGTCAGCGCCCGCCAGACCCTGGGCAGGGATTCGGGCAGGTCTTCGGCGATCAGGCCGGGGCCGAACAGGCGGGCGGCCTCCCCGTGCATCCATACGCCGGCGCAGGCCGCCTCGAAGGCGGGCATGGCCTGCGCCAGCAGGCCGCATATGATTCCGGCCAGCACGTCTCCGGAACCGGCGGTCGCCAGCCATGCCGGAGCGTTCGAGGCGACGGCGGCGCGCCCGTCAGGATGGGCGACGACCGTATCCGGCCCCTTGAAGACGACAATCGCGCCGGACGCTTCGGCCGCCTTTCTCGTGCGCGAAATCTTGTCGGCGTCGTCGCGGCCGAACAGGCGGGCGAATTCGCCGGCGTGCGGGGTGAGGACGACGGGGCCGTTGGCTGTGCGGATGGCGCCGAAGAGCCGTTCCGGCGCCCCGGCGAAAGACGTCAGCGCATCGGCGTCGAGCACGCGCGCCCGGGGCGCGGCGCCGGGCGCCAGAGCCGTTTCGACGAGCGCCGCGGTCGTCTCGCCCACCCCGAGGCCCGGCCCGAGCACGACGGCGTTCTTTCTGATATCGGACAGGAGTTCGGCAAGGCCCCTGGGGCCGTCGCTGCGACGGACCATGATCGCCGTCGTCGCCGTGGCGTTGACGAGCAGCGCATCGGAAGGCGAAGCGAGCGTAACGAGCCCGGCGCCTGCGCGCAGGGCGCCACGCGCGGCCAGCCGCGCGGCGCCTGTCGAGGAAACGCCGCCCGACGCCGCCACGGCGTGGCCGCGCGAATACTTGTGCGCATCAATGCGCGGAACCGGCAGCGCCGCGCTCCAGAGCGCGGGAATGTTGTGAAAGGTTCTTGGCGCGATCTCGCGCAGCACGTCCGGCCCGATGCCGATATCCGCACACACGACAGCGCCGCAGAGCGCGCGGCCCGGCAGCAGCAGATGCGCGGGCTTCAGTCGAAAGAAGGTCACCGTCTCGTCGGCCTCGATGGCCGCCCCGCGCACGGCGCCGGTCGTGCCGTCGAGGCCCGAGGGCGTATCGACCGCGAGCACGCAACCGCCGCCCGCGCGCCGCCAGGCGTTGACGCGCTCCACGAGGTCGCGCGCCGCCCCGTCGAGATCGCGCGCGAGGCCCGCGCCGAACAGGGCGTCGATGACGAGATCGGCCTGCTCGATGTCGAACATGTCGATCGGCGGCGCGTCGCGGTTCCAGAGTTCGTAGGCCCAGGCCGCGTCGCCCGTCAGCGCGCGCGGATCGCCGAGCGCGTGGACTTCGGCCTCGAAGCCCATTTCGCGCAAGGCGTGAGCGGCGACATAGCCGTCGCCGCCATTATTGCCGGGGCCGCATAGCACCTCGATCTTGCGGCCGCCGCGACGACGAATGAAATGGGCGGCGCGGTCGGCGACGGCGCGGCCCGCCGCCTCCATCAGCGCGACGCCCTTCACGCCCGACGAAATCGTCAGGCGATCGGCCGCGGCCATTTCGGCTGTCGAGAGAAGTTCGGTTCTCATGCGCGCGTCTCGAGCGAAGCAATTGCGACACAGTCGTCGTTGGCGCACGAACGGTCAACGATGCTGTGACTCGCCGGCAACAGCGCGAATCGATTGCGCTGGCGCAATCGCTTTCGCCTTGACAGAAGTCGGCATGAGGCGGAGCATATCACCAATGCAATCGTTGTCTTTGCGAGTGCGGACGCCTCGGGAAGCAATGATATCGGCGGGCTTTCGAGAGGGCCTGGCCGCGCAGGCGGGTGGGGACCAAAAGTCCTCGTTCAACAGCGAAAGCAGGAGATGACTCCACCGGGCAAGGATACGTGACCCCTTGCAATCCAGGGGTCGCAAGCAAAGCGAAACGGGTCCGATCAACCCGCCGTCTTGCACATCGCACCATCCACATTGCGAGAAGCCGACGCATAGGCCATGCCGAGGCGAACTCGATTCCTGACTGGACATTCCAGACAATTTCGCAACATGGCGAAACATAGGGTCCCGCGACGCGTGAAGCGCCGGGACCCGTTTCGTTTGCGGCGTCTCTCGTGAGCGCGCTTCTTATCCCCACACCTTGCGCGCGGTTTCCATCATCACGTCGAGCTTGCGCCATTGCGCGTCCATGCTCAGCGCGTTGCCGCCGATGCCGGAGGCGAAGCCGCATTGCGGCGAGAGCGCAAGCTGGTCGAGCGGGCAGAAGCGCGCGGCGTCCTCGATGCGGCGGCGCAGGCCGTCGACCGTTTCCATCTCGCCGCTCTTGGTGGTGACGAGGCCGAGCACGACGATCGTTCCCTTGCGCACGAAGCGCAGCGGATCGAAGGAGCCGGCGCGTTCCGAGTCATATTCCAGCAGAAGGCGGTCGTAGGTCAGGCCGCCGAACACGGCTTCGGCGATGGCGTCGTAATGACCCTCGCGGTGCCACATGCTGGCGCGATTGCCGCGGCAGATGTGCAGGCCGAAGACCGCCCTGCCCTGCAAGCCGGCGATCACCGCATTGTCGGCGTCGATCGCCGCTTTCAGGCTCTTCAGCGGGTCCTCGCCGCGCGCCGCCATGCGCGCGAGCGTCGCGGGATCGACATAGCCGGTGAAGCTCGGCTCGTCGATCTGCACGTAGCCGCAGCCCTCGGCGACCAGTTCCTCGACCATGCGGCGCTGGATGGCGACGACATCGGCGAGGAAGGACACGCTGTCGGCATAGTGCGGCGCGGACTTTTCGATATCGCACATCTGGCGCACGCGGTCGGGACCCATCAGGGTCATTTTCGCCGGCCGCGTCGCGACCTGTCGCAGGAACCTGTATTCGCGCAGCGGAAAGCTGTCTTCGAGCGCGAGCTTGCCGGTCGCGGGCGCCTTGAAGGATTCGACCGCATCCAGACCGCGCTGCAGCGGCTTTTCGCCAGCGCCGAGATTGTCGGGAAATTGCAGGAAGTTGCGCCAGGCGCCCTCCCACAAGTCCCACCCCGAGACGCGCGAAAAACTCACCTGCCAGTTGAGCCGGCGATATTCGCCGTCGGTCACGATGGGCAGGCCGTGCGCCTCCTGCTCGGCGACCACCGCGCGGATCGCCTCGTCCTGCGCGGCGACCAGCGCGGCGTCGTCGATCTGCCCGCGCGCGCGCCGCAGGAAGGCGGCCTTCAGCTCCTCCGGCCGCAACAGGCTGCCGACATGATCGACCCGCGTATCGCGCGCGAACCCTTGCGCCTTGCTCATGCCGCCCTCCCGATGCGCCGGCCTTTTCGCGCCCCTGCGGATGGGGTTAGATTGTCCGACCGGACTATCCGACAACAATAATCCAGACGGAAACGCTGATGGCAATGCTCGCGGACAAGACGGCCGATCCCGGTTTCGACCCCGACGCGTTGCGCGCCCGATACAGGGAGGAGCGCGACCGACGCCTGCGCGCCGACGGCAATGCGCAATATGTCGAGATCGCCGGGGATTACGCGCGCTATCTCGATGACCCTTTCGCGCCGACCGATTTTTCACGCGAGCCCATTGCAAAGGAAACCGACATCGTCGTTTTCGGCGGCGGCTTCTCCGGGCTGCTGACGGGCGCGCGATTGCGCGAAAAAGGCGTCGACGATTTCCTCATCGTCGAGAAGGGGGCCGACTTCGGCGGCACCTGGTACTGGAACCGCTATCCGGGCGCGGCTTGCGACACCGAGAGCTACATCTACATGCCGCTGCTGGAGGAGACGGGCTACATGCCGGTCGCCAAATACGCGCGCGCGCCGGAATTGTTCGAACATTCGCGCCGCATCGGCCGGCACTTCAATCTCTACGAAAAGGCGCTGTTCCAGACGGAGGCCAAGGACGCGCGCTGGGATGAGGCTTCCGCGCGCTGGATCGTCACGACCAATCGCGGCGACGTTCTTCGCGCACGTTTCATCGTCGTCGCCGGCGGGCTGCTGCACCGGCCGAAACTGCCGGGCATTCCCGGCGTCGATACGTTCAAGGGCCACAGTTTCCACACGAGCCGCTGGGACTATGCCTATACCGGCGGCGATTCCAGCGGCAATCTCGACGGATTGAAGGACAAGGCCGTCGGCATCATCGGCACGGGCGCCACCGCCGTGCAATGCGTGCCGCATCTGGGCGCGAGCGCGAAGGAGCTGTTCGTCTTCCAGCGCACGCCCTCCTCCGTCGACGTGCGCAACGACCGGCCGACCGATCCGGAATGGGCGCGGTCGCTGCGACCCGGCTGGCAGAAAGCGCGCATCGACAATTTCTCGGCCGTCGTCTCCGGCGAGGAGTTCGACGAGGACATGGTCAACGACGGCTGGACCGACCTCATCGGCAACATCCTGCTGCTGGCGCGCCGCAAGGAGCGCGCGGGCGAAAAGGTCGAGGACCCGCAGGCGCTGATGCAGGTCGCCGACTATCAGAAGATGGAGCGCGTGCGCGCCCGCGTCGACCAGATCGTGCAGGACAGGGCGACCGCCGACGCGCTGAAGCCGTGGTACGACCAGTTCTGCAAGCGGCCCTGCTTCCACGACCAATATCTGCAGACATTCAACCGGCCGAACGTCCATCTGGTGGACACCGCCGGCAAGGGCGTCGAGCGCATCACGGAGAACGGCGTCGTCGTCGCAGGACGCGAATACAAGCTCGACTGCCTGATCTATTCGACAGGCTTCGAGGTCGGCACGGATTATTCGCGCCGTCTCGGCATGACGATTACCGGCCGCGACGGACTGACGCTGACAAAGAAATTCGAGAATGGCGCGGAAACGCTGCACGGCGTCTTTTCGCGCGGCTTTCCCAACATGTTCCTGATCCAGACGGCGCAGGGCGGCTATAGCGCGAACTTCCAGCACATGCTGGCGGAAACGGCCAAGCACATCGCCTTCGTCGCCAGCGAGGCGCTGAACAACGACCTGCGCACGCTCGAGCCCGAAGCCGAGGCCGAAGCGAACTGGGTGAAGGGCATCGTGCGCATGAGCGAATTTCGCGCGCCGTTCCTGAAGGAATGCACGCCGGGCTATTACAACAACGAGGGCAAGCCGAACGCGGTCACCGCCAGGAACGGTTCGTATCTCAAGGGCCCCAACGCCTTCGTGCGGCTGCTCGAAGGCTGGCGCGCGGAAGGCACGATGCGCGGGCTGGATGTGACGCGCTGATGGACGATGCAGCACGCCGGCAGGCGAGCGACCTGCTCTACGATACCTGGATGAAGGGCGAGGTCATCGACGCCCTGCCCGACGCCATTCGCCCGCAATCGCGCGCGGAAGGCTATGCCGTGCAAGCGCTTCTCGAGAAGCGTTTCAGCGCGCCGCTGTGGGGCTGGAAGATCGCGGCGACCAGCACGGCCGGCCAGGCGCATATCGGCGTCGACGGGCCGCTCGCCGGCCGCATCTTCGCCGAGCGCGTGCTCGCGCCCGGCGCGACCGTTCCGGCCGGCGCCAATCGCATGAAGGTGGCGGAGGTCGAATTCGCCTTCCGTTTTTCGCGCGATCTGGCGCCGCGGGCGCGAGACTATTGCGTGGATGAAGTTCTCGACGCCGTCGGCTCGCTGCATGTCGGCATCGAGATTCCGGATTCCCGCTACGTCGATTTCGTCACGGCGGGCGGGCCGCAACTGATCGCGGACAACGCCTGCGCGCATTGGTTCGTCTGCGGCCATGCGACGACGGCCGACTGGCGCGCCATCGATCTTGCCGCCCATCGCGTGCGCGGCATCGTCGAAGGCCGCTACGAACGCGACGGAATCGGCTCGAACTGCCTCGGCGATCCGCGCGTCGCGCTCGCCTGGCTCGCCAACGAATTGTCTGGAGTCGGCGTGACGCTCGCCGCCGGCCAGACGGTCACGACCGGCACCTGCGTCATTCCCCTGGAAATCGAGCCGGGCGACGTCGTGACCGGCGATCTCGGGGAGATCGGCGTGGTTACGGTCCGCTTTCCGCGTTGACGCCCGCCCGGTTGCCTCGGGGACTGTTTGGTTCTATTGCGCGGCGAAGCATCCACCGGAGCCCACGCTGATGAAGACCCCGCGCAAGTTCTACGAGCCGCTCGCCATCGGCGCTCCCGCGCCCTATCGCGACCTGCCCGTGCGCGTGGAGCGCATGATCCATTTCGTGCCGGCGCATCTGGAAAAGGTGCGCGCCAAGGCCGGCGACATGGCCAAGACGGTGGATGTGATCCTCGGCAATCTCGAAGACGCCATTCCCGCCGACGCCAAGGAAGCGGCGCGCAAGGGCTTCATCGAGATGGGCCAGAAATTCGACTTCGGCGACACCGGCCTGTGGACGCGCGTCAATTGCCTGAACTCGCCCTGGGCGCTCGACGACATTTCCGAGATCGTCGCGGCGATCGGCGACAAGCTCGACGTTGTCATGCTGCCGAAGGTCGAGGGTCCCTGGGACATCCATTATCTCGACCAGTTGCTCGCGCAACTGGAAGCCCGCCATAATGTCGCGAAGCCGATCCTCATCCACGCCATCCTCGAGACGGCGGAAGGCGTGAAGAACGTGGAGCAGATCGCGCTCGCCTCGCCGCGCATGCACGGCATGAGCCTGGGGCCTGCGGACCTCGCGGCCTCGCGCGCGATGAAGACGACGCGCGTCGGCGGCGGCCATCCGGAATACAAGGTGATCTCGGATCCCGTCGAAGGCCAGAGTCGCACAAGCGTGCAGCAGGACCTCTGGCATTACACGATCGCCAAGATGGTCGACGCCTGCCAGTCGGCGGGCATCAAGAGCTTCTACGGGCCGTTCGGCGACATTGCCGACGAGGCGGCCTGCGAAGTGCAGTTCCGCAACGCCTTCCTCATGGGCTGCGCCGGCGCCTGGTCGCTGCACCCTTCGCAGGTGGCGATCGCCAAGCGCGTGTTCTCGCCGGACGCGAAAGAGGTCGCCTTCGCCAAGCGCATTCTCGAAGCCATGCCGGACGGCTCGGGCGTGGTGATGATCGACGGCAAGATGCAGGACGACGCCACCTGGAAGCAGGCCAAGGTCATCGTCGACCTAGCCAGGCAGGTCGCCGCCAAGGACGCCGAATACAAGGCGCTCTACGGTTTTTGAGGCGTCGGGCGCGCCTATGCCGCGGAATTGACACGGTTAAGGGCCAGCACTAACTCAAGAAGCCGGCAACGGCTCTGATTGAGGCTGGACGCCTGCGACATGGGTAGCGATCGGGAGCGGATAGCGAAATTCGGGATCGGCCAGGTGGTCAAGCACCGCCGCTACCCGTTTCGCGGAGTGATCTACGACGTCGATCCCGTCTTCGCGAACACCGAGGAATGGTGGCTCGCCATCCCCGAAGAAGTACGGCCGCGCAAGGACCAGCCCTTCTATCACCTGTTCGCGGAAAACGCCGAGACAGAGTACGTCGCTTACGTCTCCGAACAGAATCTGCTGCCGGACAATTCCGGAGAGCCGGTGCGCCACCCGCAGGTCGACGAAATTTTCGTGCGCACCGATGCCGGCGACTACCGCCTCAAACCCGGCCGGCAGCACTGACCTAGCGATCGACCAAAACAAAAAGGCGCGGGAACAGCCCGCGCCTTTCGTGTTTCCGGAGCCTGAAGCTTACTGCTTCGGCGCAGCCGGGGCCGCCGGAGCCGCGCCGCCCGGAGCGGCCGCGCCACCTTGCGACTCGAGCTTCTTGCGCTCTTCCTCGGCCTTCTTCTGGAGCTGCTCCTGCAGCTTCTTCTGCTGCTCTTCCAGCACCTTCGGGTCGATCGCCGGGCCGTCGTAGGCCTTGCCGAAACCTTCGAGCGGCACGTTGAAGGCGACTTCCGCGCCGACGCCGTTGCGCACCTGCACGTTCAGCGCCGTGCCCTTCTTCATGGCGTCGACGGTCGCCTGCTTGACCTTGGATTCCGCGAAGCAGCCGTTCGGGAAGCAGATTTCGAACGCGCCTTCCATGGTCGCGCCCTTGTCGACCGTGAAGCGGAAGCCCGGACGCAGCATCAGGCCGATCGGCATCAGGAAGCGGACGATCTTGCTCTCTTCGCCCTTCACGTCATAGACGGCGACCGCGAGCACCGGCGGTTGATCGGACTGCGTGCCGAAGTCGCGCGTGGTGTAGCAGACTTCCTTTCCGGCAGCCTGATCCTTGCCGCAGACCTTGGTCCAATCGGCCTGCGCGGAGTGCAGATCGACGACCATCGGGCCCTGCGGCTGACCGCCGGCCGGAGCGCCGCCCTGCGGCTGGCTCTGCGCGGGCGCGGCCGGCTTCGCCGCCGGCTTGGCGGCCGGCTTCTGCGCCTGAGCGAAAGCGCTCCCGGCGAAAGCGATCGTCCCGGCGACGACAGCCGCGCCGAAAAGCTTCGTTTTGGACGGCATGCAACTACCCTTTCAGTGAATTCCGTGCGGGCGCCCGCGCTCTGGAGAACTCGAACACGAGGAGCCTCGGTCAGAGCGGGCCTGGCCCGCTTACCCCGCTTCGAAGCGCCCCCGCGCTCATCACCCTCGATTGCGGCGACATAGTGACGGCGCCCTCATACTCGCTTTGGTCCCGCAAGGCCAGCGCCGAGTTACAGGCATTGCGCGCGCTGACGCCGCCCCCCGGCTCGCCTAGACTGCGGCGATGACGACTCAAACGATTCGGCCGGCCGCCGGCCTGTCGCGGCGCGCCGCGATCGGCGCGCTGGTCGCCGCGCCGGCGGTCCTGGCGCGCGGCGCGCAGGCCGAGGACAAAGGTCGGATCTCGCATGGCATAGCGATGCATGGCGCGCCCGCGCTGCCTGCGGACTTCCCGCATTTCCCCTATGTGAACCCTTCGGCGCGCAAGGGCGGGCGCCTGTCCATCGCCTTTCAGGGCACGTTCGACGGCCTCAATCCGTTCAACCTGCGCGCGGGCTCGGCGGCGCAGGGGCTGAGCGGAAACGTCTTTCAGACGCTGATGACGCGCTCGCTCGACGAGCCCTTCACGCTCTATGGCCTGATCGCCCAGTCCATCGAGACCGACGAGGATCGCAGCTACGTTACGTTCCGTCTCGACCGCCGCGCGCAATTCTCCGACGGCACGCCGATCACCGCGGCCGACATTCTCTTCACCTTCGATCTCCTGAAGACGCGCGGGCGGCCGCAGCAGCGCATCGCCTACGGCCTCGTGCGGTCCATCGTCGCAGTCGACGACTGGACGGTGCGCTACGACCTGACGGGCGCCAACGACCGCGAATTGCCGCTGACGCTCGCCCTCATGCCGGTCCTGCCGCGACACAAGACGGACGTCGAGCGCTTCCCGGATTCCTCGCTTGCCGTTCCCGTCGGCTCCGGGCCTTACAGCATCGCGTCGATCAAGGCCGGCGAGGAAGTCATGCTCAGGCGCAACCCCGATTATTGGGGCCGCGACCTCCCGGCCTGCCGCGGCCTGTATAATTTCGACGAGATCGTCATCAGCTATTACCGCGACGCCAACTCGATGTTCGAGAGCTTCAAGGCGGGACTCGTCGACTATCGCATCGAAGGCAATCCGACCCGCTGGAAGACCGGCTACAATTTCCCGGCCGTGCGCGACGGCCGCGTGAAGAAGGAAGAACTGCGCGTCGGCACGCCGCGCGGCATGGAAGGCTTCGCCTTCAATACGCGCCGTCCGTTGTTCAAGGACGTGCGGGTGCGCGAGGCGCTCGCGATCATGTTCGACTTCGAATGGGTCAATCACAATCTGTTCGACGATCTCTACACGCGCACGATCAGCTATTTCGACAATTCCGACCTCGCCTCGACGGGAAAGCCTGCAAGCGCGGAGGAGCGCGCGCTGCTTGCGCCTTATGGCGGCGCCGTCCGCGCCGACATCATGGAAGGGCGTTGGCGCCCCTATGTCGCCGACGGGTCCGGCCGCGACCGCAATCAGGCGCGCACGGCGCTCGACCTGCTTGCCCAGGCCGGCTGGAAGCTCAATCGCGGCGTGCTGGAGAAGGGCGACGAGGATTTCGAGTTCGAGATCATGGTCGCCGACCGCAACCAGGAGCGGCTTGCGCTCAACTACGCCTCGTCGCTGCGGCGCATCGGCGTCAACGCGCGCGTGCGCACCGTGGACGAGGTGCAATACCAGCGACGGCGGCAACGCTTCGATTTCGACATGATGCTCGGCACATGGGTCGCCTCCGCCTCCCCCGGCAACGAACAGCGCATGCGCTGGGGCTCGGCCAGCGCCTCGCAGGAAGCCTCCTTCAATCTCTCCGGCGCCTCGTCGC
This sequence comes from Rhodoblastus sp., assembly GCA_046349085.1. Classification (GTDB taxonomy): domain Bacteria; phylum Pseudomonadota; class Alphaproteobacteria; order Rhizobiales; family Beijerinckiaceae; genus JAJXWB01. The sequence goes on along the minus strand of JAXMDA010000007.1, from coordinate 225,531 downwards.
CGGCAATCGACGCGCTGATCGCCGCCATGCTCGCCGCCCATACGCGCGAAGAATTCGTCACCGCCGTACGCGCCTACGATCGCGTGCTGCTGTCGGGCTTCTACATCGTGCCCCTGTTTCACACGGTCTATCAGTGGGACGCGCACTGGACGAGAATCGAACGTCCCGAAAGGCTGCCGCGCTGGGCCGCGCCGCTGTTCGCCGCGACGCTCGACACCTGGTGGAGCGTGTACGCATGAGCGCTGCGCCCGACGCGATGCACATCGGCAGCGACCATCCGCTGGCGGCGTTCGGGCTCGATACGGTGGCGCGCGGCGCGGCGCGCCTGCGCGCAGATCGCGTCGCAATCCTCGAGACGGGACCCGGCGCGTCGCCCACGCCGGCGACTTACGGCGAGTTCGACCGGCTGACGCTGGCCTTCAGCGCCCATGCGCGCGCCTGCGGATTGCTTCCGGGCGAGCGCGTGCTGATCCTCGGCGCCGCGCGCATCAGCGTCGCGGTGGCGATCCTCGGCGCGATCGGCGCGGGCCTCGAACCTGTCGTCGCGCCGCCGCATCTTTCGCCGGCCACGCTGGCGTTTCTGGCGCAATCGACGGGCGCGGCCGCCGTGATCGGCCCGACGCGCTTCGGCGCGTTCGACGCCGAAAAGGCCATGCTCGAAATTGCCGCCACGGCGCCGGGCGTGCGGCTGCTCGGCTCGCTCGGACCCGGCGAATGCGACGGGGCCGTCGATTTTTCGCCTGCGGGGTTGCGCGATCCGGTCGCCGCGGATGCATTCGGCGCAAAGCCTGCCGCGCCGCCGCGCATCGGCCTCGTGCTGGCGCCCGAGCAGAAGGCGCCGCGCGCAATTTTCGTCTCGCAATCCGAGATCGTCGCCATCGCCCTCAATTTCGCGTCGCGCCTTCGGCTCAACGCCGAACGGCCAATTCTCTCGACGCTGTCGCCCGCCAGCCTCGCCGGGCTCGCCACCGGCCCAGTCGCCGCGCTTCTGGTCGGCGCGCCGCTCACCTGGTTCGGGCCGTTCGAGGCGGAGAGCTTCGTCGCGACGCTGGAGGCGGCCGGCCCCTGTCACCTGATCGCGCCGGAAGCCGTCGCCGCCGATCTCGCCGCGGCCGGACTGATTGCGCCGGCGCGGCTCGAAAGCCTGTCGCTTTCGACGCGCGACGGGGCGGCGCCGCAGCCCGCGATCGGCGCCGCGTGCCCGGTCGCGCTGCTTGCGAGCGACGGCGAGGGCCGGATCACGATTTCCCTTTCCGGCGCTTGAAACGGCGGGTTCGGCGGCACATTGTCCGACAAAGAGACATGAACTGTCATTCCGGACGGCCGAAGGCCGATCCGGGACCCCGACACGCATAGGCCGGCATCCGGCGCTCCGCTACGCGGGATGACAGAGGCGGAGGGAAACATGACCGACGAAACGCAGCGCCGCCGCATCGCCATCGACATCGTGTCCGACGCCGTCTGTCCGTGGTGCTACATCGGCAAGCGCAATCTCGAGGCCGCGCTCGCCGGCCTGCCCGACCTCGACGCGGACGTGCGCTGGCGGCCCTATCAGCTCGATCCGACCATTCCCGCCGAAGGCCTCGACCGGCGCGCCTACATGCAGCGCAAGTTCGGTTCGCGCATCGACGAAATCCACCAGCGCCTGAAGCAGGCCGGGGACGCGGCGGGGCTCGACTTCGCCTTCGAGGCGATCGAGCGCTCGCCCAACACGCTCGACGCGCATCGCCTCATCCGCTGGGCGGCGTCGGCAGGCGCGCAGGATGCGGTGGTCGAGCGGCTGTTCCACGATTTCTTCATCGCCGGAAAAGACATCGGCGACCGCGCCGTGCTGATCGAAGCCGCGCGCGATTGCGGGATGGATCCGAAAATCGTCGCCGATCTGCTCGCCGGCGACGCCGACAAGGAGAGCGTGCGCGAAGAGATCGCGTCTGCGCAACACATCGGCGTGACCGGCGTTCCCTTCTTCATCCTCGACGGCAAGTTCGCCCTGCCGGGCGCGCAGCCGGCCGACGTGCTGAAGCGCGCGATCGGCAAGGCGCTGGAAAAGGCCGACGAGCCGCGCGCCTAGGCGCAGACCGGCCTGATATTGCCGACGTCGGCTTCAGTCGACGTCATTGCCGCGCGGCGCGCCACGCACCAGAACAGCAGCCCCACCGCCAGCGGCCCAAGCGGAACGCCGAAAGCAAAGGCGATGACGCGCGAGAAGGCCGGGAGCGCGAAGGCGAATACGAGGACCGATTTCTCCCAGGGCAGGAAGCCGCCCTTCAGTCCTTGCGCCGTCGCCCATGCGAGCGGGATCGCCAGAAGCGCGAGGTCGTAGTCAAGGAAGTACGGGCTGGTCAGCGCCGAGGCGGTGGCGACCAGCGCGCCTGTGGCCTCGCCCGACAGCGTTTTGTTTCGCGCGAGAAGAAGCAAAATGCCGACAACCGGCAGCGCGACGGCGGCTTGTGCGACATACGCGAGATCGGCGCCGGCGCCGAGCAGGCGCGCAGCGCCGAAGACGCTCTGCAGTTTCTCGACCTCCATCATCTTGTCGTCGAGCACGGCTTTCGCAGCCGGCGCCGCGGCAAGGAACGCCTTCCAGGAGTCGAGACCGAAGGCGGCGAGCGAGAGAAGCGCCAGCGCGCAGGCCGTGACGACAGCCGCCGCCAGCGCGCGCCAGCGTCCCGCCGCCAGCAGCGCGACAGGCGCGACGACGGCAAGATGCGGCTTGAAGGCGAGCAGCCCCAGCAACGCGCCGGCGCAGATCGGACGACGATCCAGGCCGAGCGCCGCCGCGCCGAGAATCGCCGTCGTCAGCAGCGCGTTCTGGCCGTGGCCGACAGCGACGAAGACGGCAGGAAAGGCGAGGATGGGAACAAGGCCGATCTTTGCCCCGCCGATGCGGCGGATGACCGCCTGATAGGCGTATCCGGCGACGGCCAGCCAGATCGCCAGCGCGGCCAGATAGGGCGCAGCCGCCAGCGGCCAGCAGATCAGCAGATAGGTCGGCGGGTAGAAGAACGGGTAGAAGCCGGTCTGCGCGCCGAACGCCTCTTGCTGGACCGCATATTGGCGGGCCATGTCGTAGACGGCGGCGGGTTCGCCCCGCAGCGCCAGTTGCGACGCCGACCAGAAATTCGAGAAATCCGCGCCGAGCGGTTCGCCGCGGGAATCGACGACGCCATTGGCCGTCAGCAGCATGGCGAGCAGCGCGAGCAGCGTGACCGCGCCGAGCACGCGCGGATAGGCGACGGCGCGCCGGGCGTCGAGCCAGTCTGCGTCACGAATGCGGCGGAGGGCGCCGGTCATTTCCTCACGTAAGGCTCCGGAAGGACTTCATTTTCCGGCAGTTCGATGAATTGCGCGTAAATCGGGCTCGACCGGTCTTGAATTCGGCCTTACAAAGTCCATGTTGCAATGCACAATTTCCTTCATCATTGAACGGAAAGGGATTTCATGCGGCTTCTGGACCAGGCGCTCAACGCGCTGACCGGGCGCGCCGCGCCGGCGGCCCCGCTCCTGTCGCTCGCCCTGCAAGGCGGCGGCTCCTACGGGGCCTTCACCTGGGGCGTGCTCGACCGGCTGCTCGAACAACCGGACCTGCGCTTCGATGCGATCAGCGGGGCGAGCGCCGGCGCGGTCAACGCCACCCTGATGGCCGCCGGCCTGGTCGAAGGCGGGCGCGACGGCGCGCGCGAGAAACTGGAACATTTCTGGCGACGGATGAGCGTCTCATCCGCGTTCCTGCCTCTGTCGGTCATCCCGCCCGGCGTCGAGGCGCTGGCGCAGGCGCTTTCGCCATATCATTTCAATCCGTTCGATCTCAATCCGCTGCGCCGCGCGCTCGAGGGCGAGATCGATTTCGCGCGCCTGCGCGGCGCCGGCGGTCCCCGTCTTCTCATCGCCACGACGCGGGTCTCCGATGGCGCCCTGCGCATCTTCCGCAACGAGGAGCTGACGGTCGACACGATTCTGGCCTCCGCCTGCCTGCCGTTGATCCACCGAACGGTCGAGATCGACGGCGACGGTTATTGGGACGGCGGTTATTCCTCCAATCCGCCGCTGGTGCAGCTCGTACACGAATCCGACGCGCTCGACGTGCTGATCGTGCAGGTGACGCCGGCGCGCAGCCACGCCACGCCCACCAATCGCGGCGATATCGTCAAGCGGCTCGAGCACATATCGTTCAACGCGACGCTGAACGCCGAGCTCGAAGCGTTGCGGCTCGGCGCAAGTCTGCGCGCGACGCCGAAGCTGCGCGGATTGCGCATCGACCGGCTCGCGGCGGAAGACGAGATCGCCGATCTTGCCAGCCGCAGCGCCGCCGATCTCGATTGGCGCTTCCTCACCCGCCTGCGCGACGCCGGTCGCAGCGCGGCGGAGGCCTGGCTCGCCGACCGCTTCGCCGCGGCGGCGTAGCGGCGCGCTACACTATGTGCGCGACCGTCCTATTTTCCGCCGTGCGGGGAGGCAGGAGGTCGCCATGGCGATGATCGATCATGCTCCCGAGACGACGGACGAGCGCGAATACGCCGTTCATCTCGAAAATTATCACGGCTTTCTGCGCGTATTGTGGAGCGTCGTCGCAGGCGTCGTCTTCGCGCTGATCCTGCTGGCCTCGATCTACTGAACGCGCGTCACTCGACGGTGACGCTTTTCGCCAGATTGCGCGGCTGGTCGACGTCCTTGCCCATGAAGACGGCGGCGTGATAGGCGAGCAATTGCACGGGCACGGCGTAGACGATCGCCGAAAAATCCGACGCCATCGGCTTGAGCAGCACGCTGCCCGCAAGCTCCGTCGCAAGCTCCGTTTCGGCCTCTTCGTCGCCGATGAGGACGATGCGGCCGCCGCGGGCGGCGACTTCCTGCACGTTCGACACGGTCTTCTCGAGCCAGGGGTCCTTGGGCGCGATGACGATGACCGGCATGTCCTCGTCGATCAGCGCGATCGGACCATGCTTCAGTTCGCCCGCGGCATAGCCCTCGGCGTGAATGTAGGAGATTTCCTTGAGCTTCAGCGCGCCTTCGAGCGCGAGCGGAAACGATCCGCCGCGGCCGAGATAAAGGGCGCTCTTCGCATTGGCGAGGCCGTGCGCGATCTTCTCGATGTCGCCTTCCCCGGCGAGCGCGTCCGCGATCAGGCCCGGCACGGCGATAAGCTCGCCAACGAGGCGCGATTCATCTTCGACGCTCAGCACGCCGCGCGCGCGGCCAAGCGCGATGGCCAGACACGCCAGCACGGAGAGCTGACAGGTGAAAGCCTTGGTCGAGGCCACGCCGATTTCGGGACCCGCAAGCGTCGGGGCGACCAGTTCGCTCTCGCGCGCGATGGTCGAGGTCTGCACATTGACGACGGACAGGATGTGCTGGCGCTGGCTCTTGGCGTAGCGCAGCGAGGCGAGCGTGTCCGCCGTCTCGCCGGATTGCGAAATGACGATGGCGAGCCCGTCGCCTTGCAGCGGCGCCTCGCGGTAGCGAAATTCCGAAGCGACGTCGATGTCCACGGGCAGACGCGCGAAGCGCTCGAACCAGTAGCGCGCGATCAGGCCGGCGTAATAGGCGGTGCCGCAGGCGGTGAGCGTCACCCGGTTGAGCGCCTTGGCGTCGAAGGGCAGCGCGAAGGGCAGCGCGACCTTGCCGCCGGACATGTCGAGGTAGTGGGCGAGCGTGCGGCCGACGACCTCCGGCTGCTCGTGGATTTCCTTCGCCATGAAATGGCGATGCTCGCCCTTGTCGACGAGAAAGGCCGAAGCCTGCGTGCGGATGCGCGGGCGCTCGACCTTTGCGCCGGACGCGTCGTGGAATTCGGCGCCCTTGCGGGTGAGCACGACCCAGTCGCCCTCGTCGAGATAGGTGACGTCCTGCGTGAAGGGCGCCAACGCGAGCGCATCGGAGCCGAGATACATCCGCCCCTCGCCCCAACCGACGGCGAGCGGCGAGCCACGGCGCGCGCCGACCAGCAGATCGGCCTCGCCCTCGAACAGGAAGGCGAGCGCGAAGGCGCCGCGCAATTGCGGCAGCGCTGCGGCCACGGCCTCGATTGCCGAATTGCGCCCCTTCATCTCCTCGGCGACGAGATGGGCGACCACTTCCGTATCGGTCTCGGTCAGGAACGTGTGGCCCTTGGCGCGCAACCCCTCGCGCAATTCACGAAAATTCTCGATGATGCCGTTGTGCACGACCGCGACGCGGTCGTTGGCGTGCGGATGCGCGTTGGTCTCGTTGGGGCGGCCATGCGTCGCCCAGCGGGTGTGGCCGATGCCGCTATGGCCCATCAGAGGCTCGCGCGCGAGGCGGTCGCCGAGATTGCGCAGCTTGCCCTCGGCGCGGCGGCGCGTCAGGCGCCCGTTCTCCAGCGTGGCGACGCCGGCCGAATCGTAGCCGCGATATTCCAGGCGCCGCAGCGCCTCCACGATATCGCCGGCGACCGGCTCGTTGCCGAGAATTCCGACTATTCCGCACATTTCGCGACGTCACTTTCCCTGTCGTCCGGCCGCACAAGAGCTAGAAGGCCGCTGGCGCCGACGCAAGCGCAAATCGGGAGCGCCCTTGCACCGTCGTTCTCCAAAGCGAAAAACATCTGGCCGCCCGCCATCATTTCGGCCAAGCTATGTGGCCATTGCGAGGCCGGCGCGGGAATCGGCCTCGGCGCCTTCATCGCCTGGAGCCCGTCATGACGTTCACGCGCAGCCTGTCTGTTCTCGCCCTCGCGGCTTTCATGGCGGGCGGCGTCGCGCAGGCGCAGGAACGCAAGCGGCCCACCTGTCAGAGCATCTTCAATATCTGCATGAAGCGGGCAGGCTCCGGCCATGCGGCGATCTGCGAAGAGATGTTCGCCCAGGCCAAAGCGAATCACGAATGGCAGGCGACGGTCGACGAAAACGGCGTGCATCGCGGCCCCGTGCCGTGTACGCCCTGACCGTCAGGCCTTGCGCCGGGAAGCCCGGAAGGCGGTCGCCCAACCGGGCTTCTGCACCTGTCGCCCGCGCCCGAGCGCCAGCGCCTCAGCTTCGACGTCGTCCGTGATGACCGAGCCCGAGCCGATATAGGCGCCGGCGCCGATCTTCACCGGCGCGACGAGAGACGAGTTGGTGCCGACAAAGGCGCCCTCTCCGATCTCGGTGCGGTATTTGCCGAAACCGTCGTAATTGCAGGTGATGACGCCGGCGCCGATGTTCGACTTCGCCCCTACCGAGGCGTCGCCGATGTAGGCGAGATGATTGACCTTGGCGCCGACGCCGACCGTCGAGGCCTTGATCTCCACGAAATTGCCGATATGCGCGTCCGCCTCGATTTTCGCGCCCGGGCGCAGTCGCGCGAAGGGGCCGACGGTCGCTCCGGTCTCGACCCGCGCGCCTTCCAGATGCGAGAAGGCGCGGATCGTCACGCCGTCGGCGACTTCCACGCCGGGACCGAAGACCACATGCGGCTCGACGACGACGTCGCGGCCGAGCCTGGTGTCGGCGCTGAAATGCACGCTGTCCGGCGCGATCAGCGTCGCGCCCGCGCGCATCGCCGCCTCGCGCAGCCGCTTCTGCGCCCCGGCCTCGGCGGCGGCGAGCTGGACGCGGTCGTTGACGCCGAGCACCTCGCTCTCGGGGGCCTCGCGGTGGGTCGCCTTCAGGTTGCGCGAGCGGGCGCCGGCGACCACGTCGGTCAGGTAATATTCCTTCTGCACGTTGGAATTGCCGACGGCGTCGAGCAATTCCAGCGCGCGCGCGCCATCGAGCGCCATCAGGCCGGCGTTGCAGAGCCTGGTCTCGCGTTCGGCCTCCGTCGCATCCTTGTGCTCGCGAATGGCGACAAGGCCGCCGTCCGCGCCGAGCAGCAGGCGGCCATAGCCCATGGGATCGGCCGCCAGAAAGCCGAGGGCGGCCACGGCTGCGCCCTCCGCGACGGCGGCGCGCAGACCGGCGAAGGTTTCGGGACGGATGAGGGGGGTGTCGGCGAAGGCGATCAGGACGTCGTCATAGCCGCGTTCAAGCGCGGCGCGCGCCGCCAGCACGGCGTGGGCGGTGCCGAGCCGCTCGGTCTGGACGAAAATCTCCGCCCCGGGCGCGACGGCCCGCGCGGCGGCGGCCACATCTTCGCGACCCGGGCCGACCACGAGAGCGACGGCGTCGGCGCCCGCGGCGGCAACGGCCCCCACGACATGGGCCACCATGCTGCGGCCTGCGACCTGATGCAGCACTTTCGGCGTCGCGGACCGCATCCGCACGCCCTCGCCTGCGGCCAGGACAATAGCGATGCAGCGGCGGGCAGACGGCATTTCAATCTCCGGGAGAGGCGCGCAAGCGGCGGACGCCGTTGCCAAAACATTTGAACAGTATAAACACGGGCCGTTGAGCGCGGAAGGATCGCGGCCCCGCTCGACCGGCTCGGGCTGCGTCAGATATCCTACGTTCGCGCGATGGTCACGCCTGCGTCTTTCGGAAAGTCTGTTTGTCCATGATCGTGCGTCGAGACGTGCTGAAGGGCGTTGCGAGCGGGGCAGGCCTGCTGCTTTCGTCGCCCGCCTTCGCCCAGACGCAGGGACAGCCCGAACAGCCGGCGCCCTTCCAGCAGAACATGGTGCTGGATCTGGCCCGCAGCTTCTCCAAGACGGCCTACAAGCCCTCGCCGACCGATCTGCCGGACGCCTTCAACGGCCTCAATTTCGACCAGTATGTCGGGCTGCGTTACCGCCGGGAAAAGCTGATCTGGGCCGACGACAAGGTCGGTTTCGTGATCGAGCCCCTTCATCGCGGGTTCATCTACAACTCCCATATGATGATCCAGCTCGTCGAGAACGGCCTGTCGCGCCGGCTCGCCTACAGTCCGGCGGATTTCGAGTTCGGGTCGATCAAGACGCCGCAGGAATTGCCGGACATCGGTTTTTCGGGTTTTCGCGTGCTTGTTCCACGCGAAGGCCGGCTTGCGGAGGTCGCCATCTTCCAGGGCGCCAGTTTCTTCAAGGCGCGCGCGCCGGGGCAGACGCTCGGCGTGCAGGCGCGCGGCCTTTCGGTGAAGACGGCCGATCCGCGCGGCGAGGAATTTCCGCAATTCAAGGCGGTGTGGATCGAAAAGCCGACGCTCGCCAGCAACGCTCTGGTGGTGCACGCGCTGCTGGATTCCGAAAGCGTGGCCGGCGCCTACCGATTCACCATCCGGCCGGGCGAAGCGATCATCATCGACACGGAATTGACGCTCGTCCCGCGCGCCACCGTCGAAAACGTCGGCATCGCCTCGATGAGCGCGACGAGCATTTCCTCGCCGCTCGACCGGCGCCGCCCGGACGATGTCCGCCCGACCATCGCCGACGTCAACGGCCTGCACATGAACAGCGGCAAGGACGAATGGATCTGGCGTCCCGTGACCAACCGGCAGACGTTGCAGATTTCGTCCTTCGTCGATGAAAAGCCGAAGGGTTTCGGCTTCCTGATGCGCAATCGGGACTTCGAATCCTACGAGGACGACGAACTGAAATGGGAGATGCGGCCCTCGCTCTGGATCGAGCCTCTCAGCGAGTTCGGCGCAGGCGTGGTGACGCTGACCGAAATTCCCGCGGAATCCGAGACCAACAGCAATTGCATCGCCTACTGGCGGCCGAAGGGCGGGCTGACGGCCGGCGCTGAAAACTCCTGGGCCTATCGGCAGTTCTGGTGCTGGGACCCGCCGTCGCAGCCGCCGCTGCTGCGCGTGACGGATTCGCGCGGCGGGCGCGGCGGCGGCAAGAGGCGCAAGTTCATCGTCGCCTTTTCCGGCGACGCCCTCGCCGATCCGCAGGCGTTGCGCGACATCAAGCCGGCCCTGACCGCCGGACCCGGTTCAATCGCGGCGGTGCGCACCTATCTTTACCGCGATCGCAAGACCTATCGCGTCGTGTTCGAACTTGACCCCGGCGCGGAGACGCAATCCGAAATTCGCCTCGTGCTCGAGGCCGACGGCAAACCCGTGAGCGAGACCTGGCTCTACAGATGGACGCCCTGACCGAAAGCCGCCCGGGCGCCCCGCAGGCCATGGCGCCGACGATGCCGCCGGAATCGCCGATCGCGATGCCGGTGCAGAGCCTGTCGCGCTTCGACAAGAAGGCGCGGCGCAAATGGCTGCTGGCCGCCAACATGCGCAGCCCCTGGCTTGCGCGGATCGTGGTGTTCGGCGGCGGCCTGGCGCTGACAGCCTACGGCGCGCACGAAATGTACAAGGTCGTCGAGGTCGGCGGCGTCACCTTGCTGAAATGGGCGCTGCTGGTTCTGTTTCTCGCCAATTTCTCGTGGATCGCTCTCGCCTTCACCAGCGGCGTCGTCGGCCTGTTCTGGATGCTGATCCGCGGCCGCCAGCGCTTCGACGCCCCGGCGTCGCTGGACGCGAAAACCGCCGTGGTCATGCCGATCTACAACGAGGAGCCGAGCCGCGTGTTCGGCTCGCTGCAGGCGATCTGGGAAGACGTCGAGGCGACGGGCCTCGGCGCGCACTTCGACTGGTTCTTCCTCTCCGACACCACCGATCCCGACATCTGGGTCGCCGAGGAGCGCGCGCTGATCGCGCTGCGCGAGAGGCTTGGACCCGACTGCCGCGTCTACTATCGCCACCGCCAGAAGAACACCGCCCGCAAGGCCGGCAATATCGCGGATTTCGTGACGCGCTGGGGCGGCGCCTATCCGCACATGGTCGTGCTCGACGCCGACAGCCTGATGACCGGCCACGCCATCGTCACGCTCGCCCAGCGCATGGAGGCCGATCCCGATTCCGGCATCATCCAGACGCTGCCGCTCATCATCAACCGCAACACCTTGTTCGCGCGCGTGCAGCAGTTCGCGGCGCGCATCTACGGACCGGTGATCGCGGCGGGCCTCTCCGCGTGGATGGGCCGCGACGGCAATTACTGGGGCCACAACGCCATCATCCGCACCGCCGCCTTCGCCGCGCATTGCGGGCTACCCGATCTGCGCGGCAAGCCGCCGTTCGGCGGGCACATCCTCAGCCACGATTTCGTGGAAGCCGCCCTCATCCGGCGCGCCGGCTACGCCGTCTACATGCTGCCGACGCTCAAGGGCTCCTACGAGGAGAGCCCGCCGTCGCTGATCGACGTTTCCTCGCGCGACCGGCGTTGGTGCCAGGGCAATCTGCAGCACGTCCGCCTCCTGCCGACCAAGGGCCTGCACTGGGCCTCGCGCCAGCACTTCCTGACCGGCATCTTCGGTTATCTCGCGTCGCCCCTGTGGCTGATGCAGCTCGTCGTCGGCATCATGATCGTGCTGCAGGCGACCTATATCCGCCCTGAATATTTCACGAGCGACTTCACGCTCTTTCCGGCCTGGCCGCGGTTCGACGCGGAGCGGTCGCTCGCCCTGTTCGGCCTGACGATGGGCATCCTGCTCGCGCCGAAGCTCTTCGGGCTGTTCCTCGCGCTGATCGACGGCGAGACGCGGCGCGGCGGCGGCGGCTTCTTTCGCCTCATCATCTCGTCGCTGCTCGAGATCGTCATGTCCGCGCTGCTCGCGCCGATCATGATGCTCGTGCAGACCGGCCATGTGATGAATATCTTGTTCGGCTTCGACACCGGCTGGAATCCGCAGCGGCGCGACGACGGCTCGATCCCGTTCAAGGCCATCGTGCGCAAGCACCGCTCGCACATGGCGCTCGGCGCCATCAGCCTGGTGGCTGGCCTGCTGATCTCGACGTCGCTCGTGGCGTGGATGTCGCCGACGATCGCCGGCCTCATCTTCGCCATCCCGATATCCTGGGCGAGCGGGCAGCTTGCGATCGGCCTCGGCCTGCGCCGGATCGGCCTGCTGACGACGCCGGAGGAGCGCAACGTGCCGCCGATCGCCGTGCGCGCCAACGCGCTGGCGCAGGAGCTTTCGGCGGAGCACGACGACCACATCGACTGCATCCGCATCATCCACGCCGACCCCGCGTTTCGCGTGGCGCACGAGATGTTTCTGCCGGAATATCAGCGGCGCGCGAAAGGCGACATCACGCCGGAGCGCGCGCTCGCCGAAGCCAAGCTCAACGAGGCCGAGACAATCGACGACGCCATCGCGTGGCTTCATCCGAAAGAGCGGATGGTGGCGCTGCACGACCGCGCGCTGATCGACATGATCGCGCGCCTGCCGGACACGGGGCCGGCGCTCGCCGCCACGCCGGCCGAAGACGCGGCCGCCTGACTTTCGCCGCCGCGCGGAGTTAAGCGAAGGCCCTTTTACAGGCCCTTCGGGTTTCCTTTCAGAATCTTGTAGCGCTGGCCGTCGCCGTCGTCGTCGGTGAAGGTCGCCGCGTCGCCGAAGACCTCGACCTGATAGCAGGTCTCGTCATCCTCGCCGGAATAGACGATGCAGACCTTCTGTCCCTTCAGCGCCCATTTTCCGCTCGTCACGGTTTCGTCGTTAAGCTGCTTGAGCGTTCCGTCGGGCTTGTAGAACTCGTACAGGTCGTCGCCGTCGGAGTCCTTGCCGGCGACGGTATTGCCGACGAGCGCGCTCCATGCCGCAAGACCGGTGAGCTTGGTCGGCGCCTGTGGCGCGGGCGGAGGCGACTGAGGCGCTTGCGCGACGGGCGCCGCGGAGCGCGCGGGCGCGCCGGAGGCCTGGCCCTCATCCGTGAAGAAGGCCACGTCTACGCGCTGCAGCAGCGCCATCGGATTGGACGCCGCGAAAAGCTCGACGACCTTGACCGGCCCGGCCTTGCCCTTGAGCGCAATCGTCAGGCTCCTGGGATTGTCGAGAAATCTGGCGAGCGCCTGCCCCGCCGCGGCGCCGACAGGATCGCCGCCGGCAAGCGCAGGCGCCATGGCGCCTGTGATCGCCTTCCATTCGGCGACAAGTTGCGCCGGCGTCTTGTTCTTGTCCCTGGCGGCGTAAGCGAGGATCTTTTCGAACGCGCCGGCATTGACCGCCCGCAATTCAAGTTCGCCGATCGCGCCGCCGACGAGCGCCGCCGCGCGCGTCTCGACGGAACCGCTGAACACGGAGCGATCGACGTCGGCGAACTTGCCACGCAACCGCACCGCAGCGACGCCCGGGGCGTCGACCGAAAACTCGTCGACGCTGTAGACGCGCTGCGCAGGATCGTAGAGGCCGCCGAACCGCCAGTTGGTCTCGATGCGTTCGTAGCCCTCCGCGGCGAGCGTCGCGCCGGCCTTCGAGGCCTTGGGCAACTGGATCGTCAATCCATTGACGGTCATCGTCGTGCGCGCCGGCGTGTCGCCTTCGTATGTCTGGTCCGCGTTGAAGGACGCCATACCGAGCCTGACGATATTGCCGCCCGGCGCATCGGCTGGCGTGTCCTTGTCTGGCGCGGCGATCTCGACGCCGTTCGCGGTCACGCGGGAGGCTTTCAGCAGCCCCTCCAGCGAACCGCCGCTTTTCAGCGCCGCAATCATCGCGGCGGCGTCCAGCTTGTCGAAGGCGATCGCGCCGCCCTTCAGCGTCACGCGGCCGCCCGTCTTGTCCTTGCCGTCGCCGTCGAACGACGCGAGGCTGAGGCGCGCCGCCACGCCCTTGCGGACATCGTCGACCTGCAGGTTGCGCAGCACGATTGCGCCGGACTCGTCGTTCGGTCCGATGGTCGCTTCGGGTACGACGATCTGCCTGGCTTCGAGCTTGCCGAGGATGACGGCGGCTTCCTCGCGAGTCGCGTCGGTCAGCAGCTTCCGGGCTTCATCGGGCGTGATGTTCGCGCCGATGAAATCGACATGTTTGATGGTGAGTTTCGACTTCTCGGTGGTCGTCGTCAGATTGTCGAGCGCAATATTGGTCTGCGCTATCGCGATGCCGCTCAAAGACGAGAAGACAAGAGCGAGAGCGGGCGCGCTGAGGCGCGCGGCGGTCGTGCGAGGCGACATGCGGAAATCCTTCGGCCGGACAGGATGCGCACTATCGCAGCTTCGCACGGCGCCGCAATGTGCGGTTGCGCGCTTGGCGAACGAGCGTTAACCCGCTTTCCAGCGTCGCAGCAGCAGCGCGTTCGTGACGACGCTGACGCTCGACGCGGCCATGGCGGCGCCGGCCGCAACCGGCGACAGCATTCCTGCTGCGGCCGCAGGAATCATGACGACATTGTAGGCGAAGGCGAGAAACAGGTTCTGCCTGATCTTGCGCGCCGTGGCGCCTGACAGGTCGATCAGCGCCACGACCTTGGCGAGATCGTCGCCAGGCAATGCGACGCTGGCTGCTTCCAGCGCCGTCTCGCTGCCCGCGCCCATGGCTATGCCGACATCGGCTTCCGCCAACGGCGGCGCGTCGTTCACGCCGTCGCCGACCATGGCGACCACACGGCCGCCCTCGCGCAGCCGCCTGATCTCCGCCGCCTTGCCTTCCGGCGGAACGCCCGCGACCACGTCGATATTTCCGAGTTTTGCGGCGAAGGCGCGCGCAACCGCCTCGCTGTCGCCGGTCAGCATGACCGGCGAAACGCCACGCGCGCGCAAACGGTCGAGGGTAACGGCGGATTCCGCGCGCAATTCGTCGGACGTCGCGATGAGGCCGACGAGGCGTGGCGCGCCTTCCCTGGATTCGGCGATAAAGAAAGCCGTGCCGCCCCGGGTCTCGATTTCCTGCGCCTGCCGGGCCAGCGCGGCGACATCGACTGCGATGTCGCGCATCAGCGCGCGATTGCCGACATGAACGAGGCGATCGCCAAGACGCGCCTCGAGGCCGCGGCCGGGCTTGGCCTCGAAGGAATCCAGCGCGAGCAGGTCGACGCCGTCCTGCTTTGCGCGCGCGACGATGGCGCGGCCGAGCGCGTGCTCCGACCCCTGCTCCGCCGAAGCCGCCAGCCGCAACAGCGCCATGACGTCGCCGTCGAGCGCAACGACCTTGCTGACGACGGGATGGCCAATCGTGAGGGTTCCCGTCTTGTCGAAGACGATCGTCTGAATTTTTCGCGCGAGATCGAGGGCCGAGGCGTCTTTCACCAGAATGCCGGAGCGCGCCCCCGCGCCCATGCCGACGGCGACCGCCGCCGGCGTCGCCAGGCCGAGCGCGCAAGGGCAGGAAACGACGAGCAGGCTGATGGCGTTGACCAGCGCCGTCTCGAAGTCGCCGCCTGCGAGCTTCCAGCCGATGAAGGTCGCAATCGCGAGCGCGACGACCGCCGGAACGAAGACGGAGGCGACCTTGTCGACCGTGTGCTGGATCGGCGCCTTGGAGGATTGCGCACGCTCGACGAGACGGATGATGCGCGACAGCCGCGAGGCCGAGCCGACCGTCGTCGCCCGGATTTCGAGCCGCCCCGCCCCGTTGACGCTGCCGCCCGCGACGTCTTCGCCCGGCGCGCGCGCGACGGGCCGGGATTCGCCGGTCAGCATGGATTCGTCGATCTCGCCGCGGCCGGACACGATCACGCCGTCGGCGGGAATGCGTTCGCCCGGCCGGACGACGAGAATGTCGCCGGCCTTCACGGCGTCAACGGGCGCCTCCGTCTCGACGCCGTCCCTGAGAATGCGCGCGACAGGGGGACGCAGCGCGGCGAGCGCGGCCACCGCGCCGCCGGTGGCGCGCCGCGCGCGCGCTTCGAGCCACTTGCCGAACAGAACGAAGGCGATCACGAGCGCGGCCGCCTCGAAGGTCAGGTGATGGGAATGACCCGTGGACATGCGCCAGAGGGCCAGGCCGAATGCGGCGATGGAGCCCAGCGAGACGAGCACGTCCATGTTCGCCGCGCCCGCGCGCAGCGCCTTGTACGCGCCGAGATGGAAGCGCGCGCCTGCGACCAGAAATACGGGCGTGGCGAGGACCAGTTGCGCCCACGGCCCCAGCAGCGGCATGCCGGTGGCGATCTCGTAGACCATGTTGACCAGAAACGGCGCCGACAGCGCCATGGCGGCGGCGAGCGTCCAGGTCTCGCGCCGCTCGCCGCTACGTTCGACCGCCTTGCCGTCGGCGGCGCGCGGGCTCGCCTCGAAGCCTGCCGCCTCGATGGCCGCCACGAGATCGGCCGGGGTCGCAAGGCCCGAGGCGACGGTGACGTCCGCGGTCTCGGCCGGCAGGCTGACCCGCGCGGAGATCACGCCGGGCGCGGAGCCGAGCGCCTTTTCCAGGCGCGCGACGCAAGCGGCGCAGGTCATGCCGGTCACATCGAGTAGAATTTCCTCACGCGGCGTCTCGTAGCCGGCGGCCTCGACCGCCGCCACGAGATCGGCCGGCTTGACCTCTGGCGCCGCCTCGACGCGCGCGGTCATGGCGCTGAGGTTGACCGCGGCGCTCTTCACGCCCGGCACGGCGGAGAGCGCCTTTTCCACGCGCAGCGAGCACGACGCGCAGGTCATGCCGTCGACGGGAAAGACATATTCGGCCGTTTGCGGCCTGCCGGAGGGTCGGTCGAGCATCTGCTTTTCCCTCAGAACGTCCGCCCGCTCCTGCGGGCTCGGCGCGTTGTGAACCTTCCCATCGTGGCAAGGTCAAGAGGCAAATGTGGCGCGACGCGCTGGCGCGCCCGTATCGCCCGCGACCGCAAGGTCTTCGAGAATCGGACAATCGGGCCGGTCGTCGCCGTGGCAGGCGCAGGCGAGCCGCTCGAGGGCGGCCTGCATCGCCTGCAGGGCGGAAATCCGCTCCTCCAGCGCGGCTATATGCTGTTCGGCCAGCCTTTTGACGTCGGCGCTCGAGCGCTCGCCATCGCGCCAGAGCTCCAGCAAGCGGCCGATGTCGTCCACCGGGAACCCGAGGTCGCGCGCGCGGCGGATGAAGCGCAGCGTCTGCACGTCCCGCTCGTCGTAGTAGCGGTATCCGGCGGCGCTGCGCCGCGGGGGCGCGATCAGGCCAATGCTCTCGTAATATCGAATCATCTTGGCCGAGACGCCCGAGGCTTTGGCCGCCTCGCCGATGGCAACGTTCATTTCAGCCCTCTCTGGCGCACGGCTATCCCGCCTTGAGCGGAAAGAGCCGGACGGGCTACTATCTAAGAAAACAAAACGAGGAAACAACGAGGAGGCGCGATTGGCGCGACCGATTGCGCGGACATACGCCTGCGGCGCGCGCTGCAGCGTCTGGCCCGACGTCGACGGCGAGAAGGCGCTGGCCTTCCATGCCGAACAATGCCGCGGCATGACGCCGGGGCTGCTGCTCGTCTTCGCCGCCGCCAGCGCCAATCCGCACGCCATCGCGGATGCGCTGGTCCGCAACTTCCCGGATACGCCGCACATCGCCTGCTCCACCGCCGGCGAGATCGGTCCGGAAGGCTACGCGGAGGGCTCGATCGTCTGCATCGCGCTTCCGTCGGAAGGATTCAACGTGGCGACGCTGGCGATCGAGCATCTGTCGAGCGTCGAATTCGCCGAGATCGCGCAGCGCGTCGAGCGCTTCCGACGCGACCACGACGCCCATCCGCCCGAAGGCTTCGAGCAGAGCGGCGCCTTTGCGCTGACCTTCATCGACGGACTTTCCCGCCGCGAGGAAGTGTTCATATCCGCCATCCATCGCGCGCTCGACGGCGTCGCCGTGCTCGGCGGCTCGACCGGCGACGATCTGACTTTCGAGCGCACCTGGTGCGTCTCGGACGGGCGCGTGCTGACCGACGCCGGCGTCCTCGCGCTCGTGCGCACCAAGTTTCAGTTCAGCGCTTTCCGGCACGACAATTTCGAACCGACGGACATGCGCCTCGTCGTGACCGCCTGCGATCAGGAGCAGCGGCGGGTGCTCGAGCTCAACGCCGCGCCGGCGGCGCGCGAATACGCCGATTGCATCGGCGTCGACGCGGCCGCGCTGGATTCGATGAGCTTCGCCTCGCACCCCGTCGTCGTGAAGGTCGGCGGCGAATATTATTGCCGCTCGATCGGCCATGCGAACGACGACGGCTCGCTCACGTTCTTCTGCGCGGTCGAGACGGGCGTGGTGCTGACGATGTCGCGCTCGCTCCATCTCGTCGACAGCGCCCGCGACGCGTTCGAGACGGTGGCGGGCGGCCTCGGCGGCGCCGATTTCGTGCTGGGCTTCGATTGCGCGCTGCGTCGCATCGACGCCGAGAACCGGCAGATGAAACGCGAGCTGTCAGACGTCTATCGCGATTATGGCGTCGTCGGCTTCAACACGTTCGGCGAACAATACGGCGCCATGCATCTCAACCAGACCTTCACCGGGCTCGCCATCGGCGGACGCACATGCTGAAGGACGCAGACAACGACGGCAAGATCGCAGCCGAGATCATGGGGCGCACGGTGCGCGCCGCCCCCGGCGAAATCGTGCAGCGGCTGACCAAGATCAACGCCGCGCTCGTCGAGCGGCTCGAAAACCGCATCGATCAGCAGGCCAGCGCCTATTCGCTGTTCCAGACGGCCATCGGCCTCGAGGCGCAGGTGCGCGAACGGACGGCGGAACTCAAGCGCGCGCTGCTCGAACTCGAGCGCTCCAACGGCGCGCTGGTCTCCGCCAAGGAAGCGGCGGAAAAAGCCAATTCATCGAAGACGCGCTTTCTCGCGGCGGCGGGCCACGACCTGCTGCAACCGCTCTATGCGGCCCAGCTCTCCATGTCGACGCTGGTCGACATGCAGGCCGATGCGGGCGCCGCCAAGCTGTGCCGGCAGGTCGACCGCGCTCTCGTCACCATCGAAGCCTATCTGCGCTCCATCCTCGATATTTCCAAGCTCGACGCCGGCGTCGTAACGCCCGAATTCCAGTCGGTGCGGCTCTCGGACATGTTCCAGTCGCTCGATTCGGATTTCCGGCCGATCGTCGAGCGCAAGAATCTGAAATTGCGGTTTCGGCCGACCGATGCGGCGGTGGTCAGCGATCCCATTCTGCTGCGGCGCATCCTGCAGAACCTCGTTTCCAACGCGACGCGCTACACCAACGAGGGCGGCGTGTTCATCGGCGCGCGGATGCGCGGCGACCATGTGCGCATCGAGGTGACGGACACCGGCGTCGGCGTGGAGCCTTCGGAAATCGAGCGCATCTTCGAGGAGTTCCACCGCGCCCATGCCGGCGACGCAGCGCAGGCCGGCGAAGGGCTGGGGCTCGGTCTCTCCATCGTGCGACGCATGTCGCAGGCGCTCGATCATCGCGTCGAAGTTCGTTCCAACCCTGCGCGCGGGTCGCGATTTACCGTCGTCGCGGCGCGCGCCGAACCCGACGCGCCACAATCCGCCGATTTCATTCTGGTCGAGAACTGGGCGCGCGCCAACGATCTCAGCGGAAGGCGCATCCTCCTGGTGGAGAACGATCCCGACGTGATGGAGGCCACGCGCTGGCTGCTGGCGCAGTGGGGCGCGACCGTCTTCTCGGCGCCCGACCTGTCGACTGTCCACGAGCTGCTTGCCGATGGCGACGTTCCGGACGCCATCGTCGCCGATTATCATCTCGACCGGGGCGAAAGCGGTCTGCAGGCCATCACGCTCGTGCGGCGGATCGCGCAGCGGGAGATTCCGAGTGTGATCGTAACCGCCGATCAGGGCATGGAAGCCATCGAGTTGACCCGCGCCGCCGGCTGCGAACTGATGCGCAAGCCGGTCAAGCCCGCGCAATTGCGCGCCGTGCTGACGCATCTTCTCTGAAAGCGCCCAAGGTCCGGGCGCCGGTCAACGCTTCGGGCCGAGAATCGACTCGAAGTCGAGGCCGGTCGTCTCGATCACGGCCTGCGTGCGCGAGGCGACATTGAGCTTGCGCAGGATTTCCGAGACATGCGCCTTGACCGTGGTCTCGCCGACGTCGAGCTCGTAGGCGATCTGCTTGTTGAGCAGGCCCTGCCGCAACATGCCGAGCACGCGCAATTGCTGCGGCGTGAGCGTGGCGAGCCGCTCGGCGAAATCCTGCTTCTTCGGCTTGCCGGATTTTTCCGACGCCGGCGCGGGCGGCGAATAGGTGGCCGGCACGAAGACCTCGCCGTTCATCACGCGGCGGATGGCGTCGGTCAGCTCGCCTTTCTTCGCCGATTTCGGCACGAAGCCGCTGACGCCGCAATTCATCGCTTCGGCGACGATGCGCGCGTCCTCCATGCCGGACACGACGATCACCGGCAGGCCGGGATAGCGGGCGCGCACGCGCAGCACGCCCTCGAAACCGCGCACGGACGGCATCGACAGATCGATCAGCGCCAGATCGAAACCCGGCCTGCGCTCGATATGCGCCATCGCCTCCTCGATCGAGGCGGCCTCCACCACTTCCGCCTTCGGGTAAGCGGTGCGCACGGCGCTTTCGAGCGCTTCGCGAAACAGCGGGTGATCGTCGACGACCAGGAAACGGTCCATCAGGTCGCTCCGCGTCGGGCTGAACGGGGGAACGTCAGATGTAGCGCGCATGCGCGCGGTGCCCCCGATCTGCGCGTCTTACGGACGAACCCCGGCGCCATCGGCGCCGGAGCCTTTCATGTGCGACGCGTCAGGCCGCGGCCACGGCGCGCCTGGCCATCACGCCGATGAGATGGGCGCGATATTCGGCGGAGCCGTGGATGTCGCCGTTGAGGCCGCTCGCCGCGACCTTGAGGCCATCGAGGGCGCCCGCCGAAAAGTTGCTCTTCAGCGCAGCTTCGGCCTCGCTCCAGCGGAACACGCCGTCCGAGCCCGCGCCGGTGACGGCGACGCGCACGTCGCCGCCGCGTTTTGCGACGGCGACGCCGACCAGCGCGTAAAGCGAGGCCGGGTTGCGGAACTTGGCGTAGGCGAACTTATCGGCGTGCGGGAATTCCACCGCCGTGATCAGTTCGCCGTCTTCCAGAGCCGTCGTGAACAGGCCCTGGAAAAAATCGTCCGCGGATATGCGGCGGCGGTCGGTAACGATGGTCGCCCCGAGCGCGAGGCAACCGGCCGGATAGTCCGCGACCGGATCGTTATTGGCGACCGAACCGCCGATCGTGCCGCGATGGCGCACCTGCGGATCGCCGATGCCGCCAGCGAGCGCCGCAAGGCCGGCAATGGCCTTCCCCACGACGTCGGAGGAAGCGACTTCCGCATGACGGCTCATCGCCTTGATCGTCAGCACGGAGCCGTTGTCGGAAATGCCCTTGAGCTCGCCGACCTTGTTGAGGTCGACGAGATGGCCGGGCATGGCGAGGCGCTGCTTCATCGTCGGGATGAGCGTGTGGCCGCCGGCGAGGTACTTGCCCTCGCCGACCGACTTCACGGCGTCGGCCACGCTGGTCGCGGCATGATGGGTGAAAGCGTACATGGGGCGTTCCTCCTATTCCGCGGCCAGCTTGTGCGCCGAGGCCTGGGCGGCTTTCCAGACCTTTTCCGGCGTCGCGGGCATCGTGATGTTTTCGTGACCGAGCGCGTTGGTGATGGCGTTGATGACGGCCGGCGGCGAGGCGATCGCGCCGGCTTCTCCACAACCCTTGATGCCCAGCGGGTTCGACGGGCAGGGCGTGACGGTCATGCCGACATTGTAGGACGGCAGATCCTGCGCGCGCGGCATGGTGTAGTCCATGTAGCTCGCAGTGATGAGCTGGCCTTCTGCATCGTAGACGGCGCCTTCGAGCAGCGCCTGGCCGACGCCCTGCGCAATGCCGCCGTGCACCTGGCCTTCGACGATCAGCGGATTGATGACGTTGCCGAAGTCGTCGACCGCCGTCCAGCGGTCGATGACGACGACGCCGGTCGCCGGATCGATCTCGAGCTCGCAGATGTGCACGCCCGCCGGGAAGGTGAAGTTGGTCGGATCCCAGAAGGCGCTTTCCTTCAGGCCCGGCTCCAGCTCCTGCCCGTTGAACTTGTGGGCGATGTAAGCCTGCAGCGCGATCGAGCCGAAGTCGGCCGCCTTGTCGGTGCCCTTGACGGTGAACTTGCCGTCCTTGAACTCGATGTCGCCCTCCGACGCCTCGAGCACATGGGCGGCGACCTTCTTCGCCTTGGCCTCGATCTTGTCGAGCGCCTTGGAAATGGCCGCCATGCCGACCGCGCCGGAGCGCGAGCCGTAGGTGCCCATGCCCATCTGCACCTTGTCGGTGTCGCCATGCACGATCGAGACATTGTCGATCGGAATGCCGAGCCGCGACGAGACGAGCTGCGCGAACGTCGTCTCGTGGCCCTGGCCGTGCGAGTGCGAGCCCGTCAGGATCTCGACCGTGCCGATCGGATTGACGCGCACCTCGGCCGATTCCCAGAGGCCGACGCCGGCGCCCAGCGAACCGACCGCCGCCGACGGCGCGATGCCGCAGGCCTCGATATAGGCGGAGTAGCCGAGACCGCGCAGCTTGCCCTTCGACGCGCTCGCCGCCTTGCGCGCGGCGAAGCCCGCCGTGTCGTGCATCTGCTGCGCCTTGGTCAGCGAGGCGTCATAGTCGCCGACGTCGTAGGCCATGATGACCGGCGTCTGATGCGGGAACTGCGTCACGAAGTTCATGCGGCGGAATTCGGCCGGGTCCTTGCCGAGTTCACGCGCGGCGACTTCGACCAGCCGCTCCACCACGAACGTCGCTTCCGGACGGCCGGCGCCGCGATAGGCGTCGACCGGCGCGGTATTGGTGTAGACCGCCTCCACCTCCGCATAGATCGCCGGGATGTTGTACTGGCCCGACAGCAGCGGCGCATAGAGATAGGTCGGCACGGAGGACGCGAAGGTCGAGAGATACGCGCCCATGTTCGCCTTGGTCGAGACGCGCAGCGCGGTGATCTTGCCGTTCTCGTCCATCGCCATTTCGGCGTGCGTGACGTGGTCGCGGCCGTGCGCGTCCGAGAGGAAGGATTCGGTGCGATCGGCCGTCCACTTCACGGGACGATTGACCTTGCGCGCCGCCCAGACGCAAACGGTTTCCTCGGCGTAGATGAAGATCTTCGAACCGAAGCCGCCGCCGACGTCGGGCGCGATGACGCGGAACTTGTGCTCGGGCGCAAGGCCGATGAAGGCCGAGAGGACGAGACGGGCGACGTGCGGGTTCTGGCTCGTCGTGTAGAGGGTGAGCGAATCCGAGCCCATGTCGTATTCGCCGACCGCCGCGCGCGGCTCCATCGCGTTCGGGATCAGGCGATTGTTGACGATGTCGAGCCTGGTGACGTGCTTCGCCTTGGCGAAGGCGGCGTCGGTTCCAGCCTTGTCGCCGAGCTCCCAGTCGTAGAACTGGTTGTTCGGCGCCTCGTCGTGCACCGCGATCGCGCCGTCCTTGCGGGCGGCGGCCATGTCGGCGACGGCGGGCAGGACTTCGTAGTCGACATTGACGAGTTCGGCCGCGTCGCGCGCCTGGGCGAGCGTGTCGGCGATGATGACGGCCACGTGATCGCCGACGTAGCGCACCTTGCCCTGCGCCAGCGCCGGGTGCGGGCCGGCGCGCATCGGCGAGCCGTCCTTGTTGAAGATCGCCCAGCCGCAGATCAGGCCGCCGACCTTGTCGGCCGCGATGTCGTCGCCCGTGAAGATCGCGACGACGCCCGGCGCGGCATTGGCGGCGGACAGATCAATCGACTTGATCCTGGCGTGCGCGTGCGGCGAGCGCAGGAAATAGGCGTGGGCCTGGCCCGGACGATTGATGTCGTCGACGTAGCGGCCCTGGCCGGTGATGAAACGGAAATCTTCCTTGCGGCGCACGGGGGCGCCGATGCCCTGATCGGTCATGTTGCTTCCTCCCGAACGCTGTTATTCCGCCGCGGCCTTCTGGCCGCCCATGGCGGCCGCGCCGTCGCCGATCGCCTTGACGATGTTGTGATAGCCCGTGCAGCGGCAGATGTTGCCCTCGAGCTCGTGGCGGATCGTCGCCTCGTCGAGGCCCGCGCCCTTGCGGTTCACGATATCGACCGCCGACATGATCATGCCGGGCGTGCAGAAGCCGCACTGCAGACCGTGGTTCTCGCGGAAGGCCTCCTGCATCGGGTGCAGCTTGCCGCCCTGGGCGAGGCCCTCGATCGTCGTGACGCTCGCGCCGTCGACGGAAACGGCGAGCGTGGTGCAGGACTTCACGGCCTTGCCATCGACATGCACGACGCAGGCGCCGCACTGGCTGGTGTCGCAGCCGACATGCGTGCCGGTCAGGCGCAGGTTGTCGCGAACGAAATGCACGAGCAGCGTGCGCGGATCGACATCGGCCGAAACCGCCTTGCCGTTCACCGTCATACTCACTTTGGTCATGTGCGTTACCTCCAGAGACCCAAGAACCAGGCGATCAGGCGCTGCAACAGCCCCTGCCCCTCTTGTTGTTGCGCTTGCGCGGGTTGTTGCGCCGCCTCCGCGGCCGCGGGCTCGACGCCCTGCTGCGCGGCGACGGCGGAAGCGAAATCGGCGAAGAACTGGTCGGCCATCTTCTTGGCGACGCCGTCGATGAGACGCGCGCCGAGCTGGGCGAGCTTGCCGCCGACCTGCGCCTCGACATCGTAGGCGAGCTTCGTGCCATTGGGGATGTCGCTCAGCCTCACGGTCGCGCCGCCCTTGGCGAAGCCCGCGACGCCGCCCTCGCCCTCGCCGGAGATGCGATAGCCGTTGGGCGGATCGAGATCGAGCAGATCGACCTTGCCCTTGAAGGTGGCGGCGACCGGGCCGACCTTCACTTTCGCGACGGCCTGCAACGAATTATCGCCGACCTTTTCGAGAGACTGACAACCGGGAATGCATGCCTTCAGAATTTCGGGATCGTTGAGCGCTTCCCACACGACCTGCTTGGTCGCGGGAAGATCGACTTCCCCCGTCATCGTCATCGCCATCAGGCGTCCTCCTGCGGGGCCGACTCGACAAGATCGACTGCCGTCGACCTTGCCCTCGCGGCCCTCTTCGTGACGCCATTCAAACGCCGGCGCACGCTGACTGGTATTGTACTTGAGTGCACTATTCGGCGCCGGTCAAGGCGAGCGATCACGGAATCCGGTCGAGGTCCGCGAGCCAGGCGGCCGCGCTGGAATCGGAGGGCGCGCGCCAGTCGCCGCGCGGCGACAGCGAGCCGCCAGAGGACACTTTCGGCCCGTTCGGCAGCGCGGACCGCTTGAACTGGCTCGTCTCGAAGAAGCGCTTGAGAAAGACCCCGAGCCATTTCTTGATGACGGGAAGATCGTAGGCGACCTTCTTGTCCGCCGAAATATGCGGAGGCCACGCGCCCTTCCCCGCATCGCGCCATGCCCGCCATGACAGGAAGGCGACCTTGCGCGGGGCAAAACCGTAGCGCGTGATCCAGTAGAGATTGAAGTCCTGCAGCGCATAAGGGCCGACGAAATCCTCCGTGAGCTGCGCCGGCACATCCCCGGCGTGGCCCGGCACCAGCTCCGGCGAAATCTCCGTGGCGAGAATCGCCTCCAGCACCGGCGCAGCTGCGGCGCCGAACCGCTGGTGCGCCGCACACCAGCGGATGAGGTGCTGGATCAGCGTCTTCGGCACGGAAGCGTTGACGTTGTAATGCGCCATCTGGTCGCCCACCCCGTACGTGCACCAGCCGAGCGCCAGTTCAGACAGGTCGCCGGTGCCGAGGACGATGGCGCCATGCTGGTTGGCGAGCCGGAACAGCAGCGAGGTGCGCGCGCCCGCCTGCACGTTCTCGTAGGTGGCGTCGTAAACCGCCTCCCCGCGCGCGGCGGGATGGTTCAGGTCGGCCAGCATCTGCTTGCAGGCCGGCGTCATGTCGATTTCCTGCGCGGAGACGCCCAGCGCCTTCATCAGCGACCAGGCGTTGCCCTTGGTCTTCGACGAGGTCGCGAAGGCCGGCAGCGTATAGGCGAGAATGTTTTCACGCGGCAGTTTGAGCTGGTCGAAGGCGGTGCAGGCGACCAAGAGCGCCTGCGTCGAATCGAGGCCGCCGGAGACGCCGATGACGATCTTCTTCGTCTTCGCGCCTTCGAGGCGCTGGCGCAGGCCGTGCGCCTGGATGTTGAAGGCCTCGTAGCAGAGTTCGGCCAGCCGCGAATCGTCGTCCGGCACGTAGGGAAAGCGATCGCTCTTGCGCGAGAAGCCGATGTCGCGGTCGCGCGGCGGTTCGAGGTCGAAGGAGATCGTGCGGAACGGGGCGTCGCCTTCGAGGTCGGCGCAATCGCCGAACGTGCCCTGCCGCATCCGCTCGGCGTTCATGCGCTCGAGATCGACGTCGGCGGCCACAAGCTGCGGCTCCTCGGCGAAGCGCGGCGCCTCGACCAGCTTTTCGCCGTTCTCGTAGATCGTCGCCTGCCCGTCCCACGCGAGATCGGTCGTCGATTCGCCCGGCCCGGCGGCGGAGTAGAGATAGGCCATCAGGCAGCGCGCCGAATGCGCCTTGCACAGCAGGTCGCGGAAATCGGCCTTGCCGACGATGGCGTTGGAGGCCGAGAGATTGGCGACAATGGTCGCGCCGGCCAGCGCGGCGCGGGTCGAGGGCGGCACGGGAACCCAGACGTCCTCGCAGATTTCCACGCCCAGCGTGAAATCCGGCACATCTCGCGCGTGAAAAAGCAGATCGGTCCCGAACGGCGCCGCGCGGCCGGCGACCTCGATCTCCTCGCCGGCGACGAAGCCGCCGGAGGCGAAGTGCCGCCGCTCGTAGAATTCGCGATAGTTCGGCAGATAGGTCTTCGGCACGACGCCGAGCAGCCGGCCGCGATGGACGACCAGCGCGCAATTGTAGAGGCGCCCGCGCCAGCGCAGCGGCGCGCCGACGACCAGAACCGGCATGAGATCGGCGCTGGCGGCGACGAGCTGGCCGGCCGCTTCCTCGACGGCGTCCAGCAGCCGCGACTGGTGCAGGAGATCGTCGATGGCGTAGGCGGACAGGCCGAGTTCCGGGAGCGCCAGAAGAGCGGCCGATTTTTCGTGCGCGGCCTGCGCCATTTCCAGCGCGCGCGCGACATTGAAGGCGGGGTCGGCGACGCGGATCGCCGGCGCGCCGACGCAGACGCGGACGAACCCGTGCGAATAGATCGAATAGAAAGAGCCGGTCGGGGCGTTCATGGGCCGCACAATAGCGCGTTTCGCGGCTGCGAACAGGGACGCCGCGATTATGGTCAACGCGGGCGCGCGCCTGTTCGCGTATAAGGGCGCGATGCGCCTTTCCGAACTGCTTGTCGCCCGCGGCCTCGACCCGGCCGGCCTCATCGCCCACCGCAATACGCTCGACCCGCGCGATGCGAGCGCGGATGCGCCCTCGCTCGAGGCTCTGGCGAAGACCGGCCACGATCTCGTCTACGAACGCATGCAGAACGGGCGCGCCTTCGGCGCCGAGGCGCAGGTCCTGTCGTTTCGCGCCGAGGCGGAAGGGCGGGCGCGGCTCGCGGGATTTCGCCGGCTTGCAGCGCGACGCCCCGGCATTGCGCCGGGCGACATCGTCTACGACTACGACGTCGCCCACCTGCTGCACGATTTCATTTCCCGCGCGAAACACCCGATCTTCTACGACGCTTTCGAGCTTGGCGGCATGAACGACCTGGTCGGCAAGCTCGTCGTGCAATGGCCAAAGCCGTACATGCGCAAGCGGCTGCGCGCCGACGCCGCCGGCCTCGTCGTCGTCGAGAGCTGAACCTATTCCGCCGCCTGCGAGCGGCCGATGTCGACGGCGGTCGCCGCGGTGGGGCGCGACCCGCGCAGGCGCGCGGCCAACCGGTCGAGATAGAGGTAGATGACCGGCGTCGTCAGCAGGGTGAGCGCCTGGCTGACCAGCAGCCCGCCGAACATGGCGTAGCCGAGCGGCTGGCGGATTTCCGCTCCGGTGCCGGAGCCGAGCATCAGCGGCACGGCGCCGAGCAGCGCCGCCATCGTCGTCATCATGATCGGGCGGAAGCGCAGGAGCGCGGCCTGACGGATGGCGGCTTCGGTCGACAGGCCCTGACTGCGTTCGGCCTCGATGGCGAAGTCGACCATCATGATGCCGTTCTTCTTGACGATGCCGATCAGCAGCACGAGGCCGATGAGCGCGATCAGGCTGAAGTCGAAGCCGAACAGCATCAGCGTCGCGAGCGCGCCGAGGCCGGCGGACGGCAGCGTCGACAGGATGGTCAGCGGGTGGATGTAGCTTTCATAAAGCACGCCGAGGATCAGATAGACCACGACCAGCGCCGCGAGGATCAGCAGCGGCACCGTGCCGAGCGAGTCCTGAAAGGCCTGCGCCGTGCCAGCGAAGGCGCCCGACAGCGCGGCGGGCGGCCGCATTTCGCGCACCGCCGCGTCGATCGCGCGGGTGGCGTCGCCGAGCGCGACGTTCTGGGCGAGGTTGAAACTGATTGTCGTCGCCGGAAACTGTCCCTGATGGGCGATCGACAGCGGCCGCACGGGAACGGTCGTCCACGACACGAATGACGACAACGGCACCTGCGCGCCGTCGTTCGGGCTCTTCAGATAGATCTGGCGCAGCGTCTCGGGATCGCCCTGCAGCGCCGGCAGCACCTCGAGGACGACATGATAGGAGCTGACCTGCGTGAAATATTGCGCGATCTGTCGCTGGCCGAAGGCGTCATAGAGCGTGTCGTCGATCTGCTGCGGCGTGAAGCCGAAGCGCGAGGCCTGATCGCGGTCGATCTTCAGCGTCAGCGCCGCACCGCTCATCTGCTGGTCGGTCGCCACGTCGCGCAATTGCGGAAGCGCCTTGAGCTTTTCGAGAATGCGCGGCGACCATTCGTTGAGCTCGTTCGAATCCGCGTCCTGCAGCGTGTATTGATACTGCGTGCGCGAGGCGCGCCCGCCCATGCGCACGTCCTGCGCGGCCTGCAGGTAGAGGCGCGCGCCGTTGACCTTTTCCAGGTTGGGGCGCAGCCGGGCGATGATCTGGTCGGCGCTGGCCTTGCGCTCGGCGCGGGGTTTGAGCGTGATGTACATGCGCCCGTTGTTGAGCGCCGTCCCGCCGTTGGCGCCGATCGCACTCGCGACGCTCGCCACGTCCGGATCGGCTTGCACGATCGCGGCCAACTGCTCCTGCAGCGCCGCCATGCGCGCAAAGGACACGTCTTG
The DNA here is from genome assembly GCA_046349085.1 of Rhodoblastus sp. Lineage (GTDB taxonomy): Bacteria > Pseudomonadota > Alphaproteobacteria > Rhizobiales > Beijerinckiaceae > JAJXWB01. The sequence goes on along the minus strand of JAXMDA010000007.1, from coordinate 196,822 downwards.
CGGCGCCTCGGATATGCCGGTGATGAGGCCGGTGTCCTGCTGCGGAAAAAAGCCCTTCGGAATTTTCACGAACAGCCATCCGGTGGCGGCCAGCGTCGCGAAGAAGACGAGCAGCGTCGCGAAGCGATGGCGCAGCACGAAATCGAGGCCGCGCTCGTAGACGTGCAGGAGACGGTCGAACATGCCCTCGGTGACGGCGTAGATGCGACCGTGTCGCGTCTCGGATTCGGGATGCAGCAGGCGCGCCGCCATCATCGGCGTCAAGGTCAGCGCGACGAAAGCCGAGACGACGATCGCCATGGAGAGCGTGACGGAGAATTCGCGGAACAGGCGCCCGATGATGCCGCCCATCAGCAGCAGCGGGATGAGCACGGCGATCAGCGACAGGCTGATCGAGAAGATGGTGAAGCCGATTTCAGACGCGCCCTGGATCGCCGCCTGCATCGGGCTGACGCCCTCCTCGACGTGGCGCGCGATGTTCTCCAGCATGACGATGGCGTCGTCGACGACAAAGCCGACGGAGATCGTCAGGGCCATCAGAGAGAGATTGTCGAGGCTGTAGCCTGCGGCCCACATCATCGCGCAGGCGCCGAGCAGCGCGAGCGGCACGGTGATGGCGGGTATGAGCGTCGCCGAGACCGAACGCAAGAAGGCGAAGATCACCAGCACCACGAGGCCGATGGTGATGGCGAGCGTGATCTGCACGTCCTCCACGGCCGCGCGGATCGTCTGCGTGCGGTCGCTCATGATCTGGATGTCGACCGACGGCGGAATGGCCGCGATCAGCCGCGGCAATTGCGCCTTGATGGCTTCGACCGTGTCGATGACGTTGGCGCCCGGCTGCTTGAAGATGACCAGAAAGACGCCGGGCTCGCCGTTCGCCCAGGCGCGTTGCGTCGTGTCCTCGGGGCCGGCCACCGCCTGGCCGATGTCGCGCACGCGCACGGGCGCGCCGGCGCGGTAGGCGACGATCACGTCGTTCCATTTGTCCGCCGCAATCAACTGGTCGTTGGCATAGACGGTGAAATTACGGTCCGGTCCGTTCAGGCTGCCCTTGGGGGAATCGACGGTCGAAATGGCGAGCCGGCTGCGAATGTCCTCGAGCGACAGGCCCTTGTTGACGATCTTGGCGGGATCGATCTGGACGCGAACAGCCGGCGTCTGCTGGCCGCCGATGATGACCTGCGCGACGCCGGCGATCTGGCTGATCTGCTGCGCGAGCTTGGAATAGACCTGATCGTCGACTTCCGTCGTCGGCAGCGCCCTCGACGTGGCCGAGAGCAGCAGCACGGGCGAATCCGCCGGATTGATCTTGCGATAGGTCGGCGGGTTCGGCAGCGCCTTGGGCAGCTTGCCGCTTGCGGCGTTGATCGCCGATTGCACGTCGTTGGCGGCGGCGTCGATGTTCCGGCCGAGATCGAACTGAATCGTGATCTGCGCCGAGGCGAGCGAACTCGACGAGGTAAGCTGCGCCACGCCCGGCATTTGCGCGAATTGCGTCTCGAGCGGCTGCGCGACCGACGAGGCCATGGTTTCAGGATCCGCGCCGGGCAGGCTCGCCGACACCTGGATCGTCGGGAAATCGACCTGCGGCAGCGGCGCGACGGGCAGCTTCGGATAGGCGATGAGCCCCACGAAGGCGATGCCGATCATGATCAGGGTGGTTGCGACCGGACGCCGGATGAAGGGCGTCGACAGGCCGCCGGCCGCCGGCAAATCGCCATTCATTGCGCGCCCGCCGCGGACAGGGCCGCCTCGCGGCGCGCGTCGGAGATTGCGACCTTCGCATGATCGTAGAGGCGCGCCTGCCCGGCGATCACGACCCTGTCGCCCTCCGCAAGGCCCGAGGCCACGACAACGCGTCCCTCGCCCTGCGTCTGCACCTTGATATCGCGGATCGTCACGGTGTCGTCGCTGCCGACCAGCCACACATAGAGACCATTCGGCCCGCGCTGCACCGCGCTGTCGGGCGCAAGCGCCACATTGTCGAGGTCGCGCACGTGGAGGCTGACGACCACCGACTGGCCAGGCCATAACCGCATCTGCGGGTTGGCGAAGGTCGCCTTGACCTGAAGCGTGCCGCTCGCCTGATCGACCTGATTGTTGAGCACCGTCAGCGAGCCCTGGGCCAGCACGGTCGACCTGTCGCCGGTATAGACGGTGGCTTGCAGCGGGGCGCCGCCCGCCGCCTGCTGCACTTCGGTGATGCGGTTTTCGGGGATGGTGAACAGCACGAAAATCGGATCGACCTGCACGATCGTCAGGATCGGCTGAGCGTCGCCGGCATGGACGATATTGCCTACGTCGACCTGCCGAAACCCGATGCGCCCGCCGATCGGCGCGCGGATTTCCGTGTAGCTCAATTGCGTGCGCGCGTTCTCGACCGCGGCGTCGTCGGCCGAGATCTGCGCCGTCCCCGAGGCGACCGTCGCCTGCTGGGTGTTGAGCTGCTGCTCGGGCGCGAAATTCTTGGCCGCGAGTTGCGAATAGCGCTGCAGGTCGCGCTTGGCGTTGTCGAGCGTCGCCTGATCCTGCGCGCGCTTGGCGAGCGCCTGATCGAGCGCCGCCTTGAACGGCCGCGCGTCCAGGCGAATGAGCAGGTCGCCGGCTTTGACGCTTTCGCCCTCCTTGAAATAGGCCTGCTCGATCTGTCCGTCGACGCGGGTTCGCACGGCGACGTTGTTCAGCGCCTGCACGGCCCCGATCGACTCGATGCGAACCGGGAAAGCGCCCTTGGCGACGGTTTCGACGGTGACGGGCGCCGGCGCGCGCTGTTCGACGACCTGCGTCGCTGTGCGCAGGCCATAGGCCCTCCACCCGAACCAGCCGGCGACGCCGGCCGCCAGGAGCAGCGCCAGGATCGGGAATTTGCCTTTGCTTGACATGCCGTTGATCTAGCAACGGTCGAGCCGCTTTCCAGATCCGCCGCAGCCTCGATATGCGGCGATTTTTGCCGCCCTGTCGCCAGCCTGGCGCTTTTTTGTGGCGCGCGCGGGGATCAGGGGGCCGCAGGCGCCTGCCGCGCCGCGTGCAACTCGCCGTGCTGGTGCAGCGTGCCGCAGAGGGCCGCTACGATCTTGTCCCAGGCTTCGCGCGCGCTGCCGGCGAAGTCGAAGACGCGCATGTCCTCGCCGCCGATCACGCCTTCCTCCAGAAGACGATCGAAATTGATGACGGCGCGCCAGTAGTCCTCATCGAACAGGATGATTGGAATGTCTCGCCCCTTGCCCGTCTGGCGCAGCGTCATGACCTCGAACAATTCGTCGAGCGTGCCGAAGCCGCCGGGAAAGGCGACAAGGGCGTTGGCGCGCATCGCCAGATGCATCTTGCGCATCGCGAAATAGTGAAACCGGAAGGTGAGTTCCGGCGTCGTCCAGGGATTGGGCTCCTGCTCGTGCGGCAAAGTGATGTTGAAGCCGATCGAGGGCGCGCCGACGTCGTAGGCGCCGCGGTTGGCCGCCTCCATCAGCCCCGGACCGCCGCCGGTCGCGATCACGTTCTCGCGCCCCCCGTTCTCGTCCGCCTTCTTCGCGCCGCCCTCCTCCGACGCGATGCGGCCGAATTCGCGCGCCGCCGCATACCAGGCGGCCTGATGGGGCGGCCCGTCCTCGCGGGCGCGGGCCGAGCCGAAGCAGACGACAGTGGAGTTCACCTTCCAGGCGCGCAGGGCCTCCTCCGCCTTCTCGTATTCGATCTGAAAGCGCAGCCCGCGCTGCGACTGGCCCAGCAGGAAATCCTGGTCAAGCGCTGGAATCCGATAGGCGGCCGAGGCTTTCTGCCGGGCGTTGGAGGGACGGTTCGAGTCGGACGGCGTCATCTTTGTCGGCCCTCGCAGCGGCGCGGAGTTCGGTCTAGTCTTGGCCCGGCGCAGCGTCCGGATGCGGCATGTCGATTGAACTCTATTTCGCCTTTGTCTTCGCGGCGAGCGCGCTCATCCTCGCGCCCGGGCCAAATGTCGCGCTGATCGTCGCCAACAGCCTCGCGCACGGCGCGCGCTACGGCCTCCTGACGGTGGCCGGAACAAGCGCCGCCATGGTCGTCCAGCTCACGATCGTCGTGTTCGGCGCGAGCGCGCTGCTGGCGGCGCTTGCCGACTGGTTCGGCGCGCTGCGCTGGATCGGCGTCGCCTATCTCGTCTGGCTTGGCCTTCGCGCGTGGCGGGCGCCGGTCGCCGACCTCACGGCGACCGGCCCGGAAAAGAAATCGGCAAGCCGCATTTTCGTGCGCGGCCTGCTCGTTTCGCTCGCCAATCCCAAGACGCTGCTGTTTTTCGGCGCCTTTCTCCCGCAATTCGTGACGCCGGGACCGGACGCCCGCTTCCAGCTCGCGCTGCTGGCGATCACCTTCCTGACGCTCGCGGCCGGACTGGACAGCCTCTGGGCGGTGTTCGCCGCCCGCTTCTCGCGCGCGCTGCGCGTCGAGGGCCGGCTGCGCAACCGGCTGATGGGCGGCGCGCTGATGACGGCCGGCGTCGGCCTCGCCCTGGCGCGCCGCCCATGACTCTGCGCCAGGCTAGCCACAGCCTGAGCGTCGCCGCGCACGGGCAGGGACTGACGGAAATCACCGCGGAAATCGCGGAGTGGCTTGCCGGGCTCCGGCCGCAGGCCGGCCTGCTGACCGTCTTTTGCCGGCATACCTCGGCTTCGCTTGTCATCCAGGAAAACGCCGACCCCAGCGTGCAGCGCGACCTCGCGCGCGCCTTCGCGCGGCTCGCGCCGGAAAACGCCGGCTACGAGCACGATACCGAGGGCGCCGACGACATGCCCGCGCACATCAAGGCGGCGCTGACGCAGACGTCCCTGTCGATCCCTGTCGCCAGCGGCCGTATGGCGCTGGGAACCTGGCAGGGCGTTTACCTTTTCGAGCACAGGCGGGCGCCCCACCGGCGGCAGATCGTGCTTCACTATATCGGCGTGTAAGGATTGAACGATCCGAGGACGCATGTTTGATGGGCCGAGGGGAGCGGTCGTCCATGATGAAACTGCGATATGCGAAGACCTCGCCATTCGTGCGCAAGGTGCTCGTCTTCGCCGACGAAGTCGGACAGGCCGACCGCATCGAGCTCGCGCCGACCGACGTGTGGACGGCCGATACCGACATCGCCAAGGACAACCCGCTCGGCAAGGTGCCGGCCCTGGTCACGCGCGAAGGCGTGTTCGTCGGCTCCTTCGCCTGCTGCGACTACCTGGAGCGGCGCAATGGCGCGCCCAAGCTGATCCCCGAAGAGGCGAAGGCGCGCTGGCGCGTGATGCAGGTGCATGGGCTGGCCGACGGCCTGATGGAGGCCGCGGTCGCCTACGTCATCGAATCCCTGCGGCGGCCGCAGGAATACATCTATCCCGGCTACCTCGACCGGCAGACGAGCAAGATAATCGGCGCGATCGACGCGCTGGAAGCCCGCCGCGCCGATCTCGCCGCCGTCGATCTCGGCTCGATCACCGCGGCCTGCGCGCTCGGCTATCTCGACTTTCGCCTGCCGGACCTCGACTGGCGCAAGCGCGCTCCGGGCCTGGCCGCGTGGTACGCGGAATTCGCCAAGCGCCCGTCGATGCAGAAGACGCGGCCGGACGTCTGAAGGCCCGCCTTACCGGATATGCGCCATCGCCTCGGCGAGGTCCGACACGACCGCAAGGCACAGGCGCCGCATTTCGTCCGTCGCCGGCAGCACGTCGGGCGCCATGATCGTCGCCATGCCGGCAGCGACCGCCGCGCGCACGCCGTTGTAGGAATCCTCCAGCGCCAGGCACGCGTCGGGCGCCACGCCGAGACCCGCGGCGGCGGCGAGATAGGCGTCGGGCGCGGGCTTGGGCTTTTCGTAGTCGCCTTTGGCGATCACCGTGCGGAAGCGCGGGAGAAGCCCGAGCCTGCCGCAGAACCGCTCGACCGAGACGCGGGTGGCCGACGTGGCGATGGCGCAGGGTATGCCGCGATCGCGCAAGTGATCGAGCAGCGCGACGGCGCCGGGCATGGGTTCGACCGCTTCCATCCGCAGGTCGGCGAAGCGCCGGTAGAGCGCCCAGAAGTCCTTCGGCAGGTCGTCGCGGACATGCGCCTCGAGCGCGCTGCGCGCCGCGGGCGTCGCGCCGCCGACGAGGGCCGCGAACAATTCGGTTTTCAGCGAAACGCCAAGATGGCGCGCGCAATCTTCGAGCGCCTGCATGCGCAGGGATTCGGTATTGAGCAGCAGGCCGTCCATGTCGAAGACGACGGCCTGCGGACGCAGTGTGACGGTCACGCGCGGCGCATCGAGATCAATGCAGGATCTGGCTGAGGAACAGCCGCGTGCGCTCGTGCTGCGGGTTGGCGAAGAAGGCGTCGGGCGTGTTCATCTCGACGATCTCGCCGCGGTCCATGAAGATCACGCGGTCGGCGACCTGGCGGGCGAAGCCCATTTCGTGCGTCACGCAGAGCATGGTCATGCCTTCCTCGGCCAGCGAGACCATGGTGTCGAGCACTTCCTTGACCATTTCCGGATCGAGCGCGGAGGTCGGCTCGTCGAACAGCATGATCTTCGGGTTCATGCACAGCGAGCGGGCGATGGCGACGCGCTGCTGCTGGCCGCCGGAAAGCTGGCCCGGATATTTGTTCGCCTGCTCGGGAATCCGCACCCGCTCGAGATATTTCATGGCGACCGCCTCGGCGTCCGCCTTGCGCATCTTGCGCACCCAGATCGGGGCGAGCGTGCAGTTCTCGAGAATGGTGAGGTGCGGAAACAGGTTGAAATGCTGGAAGACCATGCCGACCTCGCGCCGCACCTCGTCAATGCGCTTGAGGTCGTTGGTGAGTTCCACGCCATCGACGATGATCTGGCCCTGCTGGTGTTCCTCCAGCCGGTTGATGCAGCGGATCATGGTCGATTTGCCCGAGCCCGATGGGCCGCAGATGACGATCCGTTCGCCGCGCGCGACGTCGAGATTGACGTTCCGCAACACGTGGAATGCGCCGTACCACTTGTTGACGCCGACCAGCCGGATGGCCGGCGCGGTCGAGGCAGCGGCCTGTTCTCGGGCGATATTCGTCACATAAGCCTCCGGTCGCCAGCGTTCGGCGGGGCGCCAGAATGTCACGACGCGGCGCAAGGGGCTAGGCGCCAGCCCGAGAGCCGAAGACCGACGATCACAATGCTTTGAACGGCCCCGACAAACCCTCTTTCGGGCGCGGTCGTAACTGGCTGCAAGGCGCCGCCCGCGCCGGTCGGCGCCCATCGAAGCCGCATGACGGGCGGAAAAATCGCCGGCGCATCAAGCAACTAGGGGTTTGCGTAGCGCGGGCTCGGCTATCGCGGGTCGACGACGTCAGGGGCGAGCAGACGGCATTATGCACACACATGAATCAATCACTTGCATGTGAGGGGCATTATCTCCGCGGGGACCGGACATAGATTGCTCCCATCGCTGATGGACGCACCGCAGCAAAATAGGAGAAACACTATGAAAACCATCAAGATCGCGCTCTTGGCCACGGCTTTGACGTTCGGCGGCGCAGCAATCGCCACCGCCAACGCGCCGGAGGGCAACGGCCGCTTCACCACGGCGTCCGCCTCGCAGCCGGAGGGCTCAGGGGCCGTCGTGACCGCCTCCTTCAGCCAGCCTGAAGGCAATGGCGCAGTCCACACGGCTTCCTTCCGCCAGCCGGAAGGCAGCGAAAGCTTCCAGACAGCTTCCTATCGTCAGCCGGAAGGCTCGGGCGAGGCCGTGATCGCCTCCTACCGCCAGCCGGAGGGCAGCGAGAGCTTCCAGACGGCTTCCTATCGTCAGCCGGAAGGCTCGGGCGAGGCCGTGATCGCCTCCTACCGTCAGCCGGAGGGCAGCGAGAGCTTCCAGACGGCAAGCGTCAAGACGCCGGAGGGCAATTTCGTTCCGACGTTCGCGTAAAGAGGCGTCAGACTAGAGTCCTGCGTATCGAGGGGGCGGAACATTGTTCCGCCCCTTGTTTGTTTGCGGCGCGGCGAGGCTCAATCCGCCTGCGCCACGCTTTCCCGATCCGTGCGGACGGCGCGGATGCGCTCGCTGATGAAGTCGATGAAGACGCGCACCTTCGAATCCATCGTCGCGCGCCGCCGATAGAAGAGCGAGAGCTCGAGCTTGTCGGCAATACGCCAGTCCTCGAGCACGACGTCGAGGAGCCCCGTCTCGATGGAGGGGCGCGCCAGCGTGTCGAGCAGCAGCGAGACGCCCTCGCCGCGCAGCGCGAAATCGAGCGGCACGATCGGATCGGTCGCCGCGACGACGAAGCGGAACGACAGTTCCTCCCGCCGCTCCCCGCGCACGAAGGACCAGACGGGCGGCACGGGCGAAGGCCCGGAGATATTGTTGGTCGCAAGCAATCCCGCCATGGGCAGCGACAGGAGATCCGAAGGTTTCGCCGGGCGGCCGATTCGCTGGAGCGCCGCGGGTGTCGCCACGAGGCGATATTCGGAAACGAAGAGCGTGCGCTTCACGTAGCTGGAATCCGGCTGCGCGCCCACGCGGATCGCCAGGTCGCAATTGTTCTCGACGAGATCGATCGACTGGTTGGTGACGATGAACTCGATGCGGACGTCGGGATATTTCTTGCGGAACGCCGGCACATGCGGCAGCAGCGCCGTGTAGAGCAGCGCATATGGCACGACGATGCGCAGCACCCCCGCGGGCTTGTCGTGATGCACGATGGCGAGCGATTCCGCTTCCTCGATCGCCGCGAACCCGCGCGAGGCGGCGTCGTAGACTTCGCGCCCCACCTCGGTCACGGACAGGCGCCGCGTCGTGCGGTTGAGCAGCGTGATGCCGAGCCGCGTTTCGAGCTCCTGCACCTTGCGGCTCACCGTGCCCGGCGGCAGGCCGAGCTGGCGCGCCGCGCCGATGAAACTCTGGCGGTCGACAACGGTCACGAAGACCAGCAGATCGTCGTATTTCTTCACGGATCGGCCATCAGGCGGTCACAGGGCGCCGGCGGCGCGCAGGCCGGCGATTTCCTGCGCGTCGTAGCCGAGCTCGCGCAGCACGTCGGCCGTGTGCGCGCCGTGCGGCGGCGTCGGCGTTTCGATCTTTCCCGGCGTGCGCGAGAGTTCGACGGGCTGGCCGACGAGCGTCGTCTCGCCGAGCGTTGGATGCGTCACGCTTTGCGCGATGCCGAGCGCCTTGACCTGGGGATCCGCGAAGACCTGATCGATCGTGTAGATCGGGCCGCAGGGCACGCCCGCGCGGTTGAGCCGCTCGATCCATTCCTGCGCGGGCCTGGCGCCCGTCGTCTCGGCGATGATTTCGTAGAGCGCGGCGCGATTGCGCGAGCGGCGCGCGCCGTCGGCGAAGCGCGCGTCGTCGACGATGCGCTGCAGGCCAAGCTCCTCGCAGAGCTTGCGCCACATGTCCTCGCCGGAGGCCGCGATGTTGATGAGCCCGTCGGCGGCGGGAAACACGCCCATCGGATAGACGGTCGGATGATCGTTGCCGGCCTGCGGCGGCACGACGCCGTCCATGAGCCAGCGCGTCGCCTGGAAATCGAGCAGCGCCACCTGCGCCTGCAGGAGCGACGTCTTCACCCACTGCCCCTGCCCCGACGCCTCGCGCTCGAGCAGCGCCGTCATGATGCCGAGCGCGCAATAGAGGCCGGCCGCCGTGTCGGCGACGGCGATGCCGGCGCGCACCGGCCCCTGCCCGGGCAGGCCGGTGATCGACATGAGGCCGCCCATGCCCTGCGCGATCTGGTCGAAGCCCGGCCGCATCCGGTAGGGGCCGTCCTGCCCGTAGCCGGAGATGCTGGCGTAGACGATGCGCGGGTTGAGCGCGCGCAGCGTCTCGTAGTCGACGCCGAGGCGTTGCTTCACGTCGGGCCGGAAATTCTCGACGACCACGTCGGCCGTTTCCACCAGGCGGCGGAACACGCCGAGCCCCTGCGGATGCTTGAGATCGAGCGTGATGCTGCGTTTGTTGCGGTGGAGATTCTGAAAATCGGAACTGTGACGCGGGCCGTCGACGGGGCTCTGCTCGGGCGGCTCGATCTTGATGACGTCGGCGCCGAAATCGGCGAGCTGGCGCACGGCGGTCGGCCCCGAACGCACGCGCGTGAGATCGATCACGCGAAACCGTCCGAGCGCGCCGCGCCTCATGGGATCCTCCCGCTCCGCCGAAATATCATCGACGAAACATGCGCCGCGCCGTCGCGCCAATCAACCGTGCAGGCGCTTCAGCGCAGCGCCTTGGGGAGCCGGCGTTTCCATCTTTCGCCGCGCGGGAGATCGTCTGTGGCGGCGCGACGGGCGCTGGCCCGCGAACCTGCGCCGACGACGACAAGCGCCGGCGACGGCTGCGCCGGGCGCGCAGGCTGCGCGGTCTGGCGCACAGGCGTCGGCGCCGCCTCCTTGGCCTCGACCGGCGACTTGCGCGGCCGCCCGCGCTTGCGCGGCGCGAGCGGCGCGAGTTCGTCTGCGTTGCGCTGCTTGCGCGGACGCCCGCGCGGACGCGGCGCAGGCGCATCGTCCGTATCGGCGGCCGCCTTTGCGGCGTCGATGGCCGCATCCGTCACCAGACACGGGAGGATGCGTCGCGGTTCGGCGGCGACAAGCGCCTTGTCCGGCGCGGAGAACAGGGCGGCGGCGGAGGGCGGCTCGGGCGTAGCGGCCGGCGCCTCGACGAGCATCGGCTTCTTGCTCAGCGAGGTCGGACGCCGCTTGACTTCGACCGTGAAGGATTTCGTTGGTTTGCGCATGGGGGACTCTGCGGGCCGCCGCCAGGAGTTCGGCGGAATCGGCGATTGCAAGTAGCCGATTGTCTTGCACGCAGCGTCCCGTGCGTCAACGCGGGACGCCCGCCCCTTCAGTGCGCGCCGCGGTTCGCGTCGCCGGACGCCACACGCCGGAGCTGATCGACCATCCTGTCGGTTTCGATCGCGTCGCGGGCGCGTTCCTCGCGCTCGCTCGCCCAGGCGATCGCGGCGCAAAGCCTGAGGTAGCGCCCCTGACGCAACGCCATGTCCACGAAGGACGCGTTGTCGAACATCGCCTGGAGCTTTTCGCGGCGGGCTGTTGCGCGCGCCAGCGTCGCCTGGCGAATCACAGACTGATCCTGCGTTGCCTCGATTCGCCTTCTGACCGCGCTCATGGCCGCTCCTTTGCCGCGGAGACTAACGCTGCGATGGTTTATGGGCGGTTACCGACGCATCGCCCAAAGTATCACAGCGAATGAATTCGGCATATGCATGCGAACGGATTTGCACGCCTAATGCGAACGGCGAGCGCGAGCCGCCGAACGTTTCCAACGGCTTGCCGCGTCGCTGCTGAAAACGCGCATCCATCGCAGCGTTTGCCGTTGGTCAAGGTTGGCGCAGAGGAGCCAAGACTAACGCTGTGACAGCCTTTACTTCGCGCGCGCGACTGATAACGTTTCCGTCAGTAAAGCGATCGGCCAATGGGACTTCCATCATGAACGCGCATCAGCGCGTGCCATCATTCAACGAAAAAGTCGCCGAAGTCCTCAAATCCGTGACTTATCGGGTCGCCCGAACCGAACGCGATCGGGATGCGATTTTCGGGCTGCGCTATCGCGGCTATCTGCTGGATGGGGGCATCGGCCCCAATGTCGACGAGCGATTCCGCGACGCGTGGGACGACGCCGACAACGCCACGATCATGGGCATGTATTTCGGCGACCGGCTGGCCAGCTCGGTGCGCTTTCACATGAACACATCCGTAGACGCCCGGATGCCCGCGATGGACACGTTCGGCGACGTCCTCGAGCCCTACCTGAACGCCGGCAAGCTCATCATCGACCCCACGCGTTTCGTCATCGAGCCCGAATTCGCGCGCATGGGGCCGGACCTGCCTTTCCTGACGTTGCGCATGATTTCCATGGCCGCCGAGCATTTCGCCGCCGATCATGTGCTGGCGACCGTCCGCGCGGAGCATGTCGTCATGTATCGCCGGGTGATCGGCCACAAGCCGATCAGCGAAGCGCGGACCTATCCGATGCTCGCGCGCAAGATCGTGTGCATGATCACGGATACGCCGACGCTGCGCGCGACGGCCTACAGCCGCCATCCCTTCCTGCAATCGACGCCGGAAGAACGCGCCGCCGTATTCGGTCCGGCCGCCGGCTAAAGCGCCGTTTTCATCCCCGCTCGACCAGCCTGTCTGCGGCGCCATGCCGCTTGCCGCAAGCGCTGCCTGACGTTTGATAAGCCTTGCGGCAGATCAAAGCGCGGCGTACCTGTCCGCCTACATATGCGAAAATACGAATACATGAGGCGACGGCGGCCATGAGCGAAGACTCCACCATCATCACCGGACCGCTCTACGCCGCCCGCAAGAAGGTCTATCCGCAGGCGACGCACGGCACATACCGCCGCATCAAGTGGGGCCTGCTGATCTTCTGCCTGTCGGTCTACTACCTCCTGCCCTTCGTCCGCTGGGACCGCGGCCCCGGCCTGCCGAACCAGGCCGTTCTGGTCGACATGCCGCACCGGCGCTTCTACTTTTTCTTCATCCAGCTCTGGCCGCAGGAGGTCTATTTCTTCACCGGCCTGCTGGTCCTCGCCGCGCTCACCCTGTTCCTGATGAACGCGCTGGCGGGCCGCATCTGGTGCGGCTACCTGTGCTGGCAGACGGTGTGGACGGATCTCTTCTACGCGGTCGAGCGCTGGGTCGAGGGCGACCGGCGCGACCGCATCATGAAGGACAAGAAGGGCTGGACCTTCCAGCACATCCGCGAAGTCGCGCTCAAGCATTTCCTGTGGCTGATGATCGCCTGGTGGACCGGCGGCGCCTGGGTGCTGTATTTCTCGGACGCGCCGACGCTGGTGCGCGAGCTCGCCACCTTCCAGGCGCCCTTCACCGCCTATCTGTGGATCGGCATCCTCACCGCCACGACCTACATTTTCGCCGGCCACATGCGCGAGCAGGTCTGCCTGTACATGTGCCCCTGGCCGCGCATCCAGGCGGCGCTGACCGACGAATGGGCGCTCAACGTCACCTACAAGGTCGATCGCGGCGAGCCGCGCATGTCGGTGAAGAAGGCGGAAGCGGCTCATCTCAAGGGGCTGCCGGCCGGCGATTGCATCGACTGCAACCAGTGCGTCGCCGTCTGCCCGACGGGCGTCGACATTCGCAAGGGCCTGCAGCTCGGCTGCGTGCAGTGCGGGCTGTGCATCGACGCCTGCGACAACGTGATGAAGGAGATCGGCCGTCCGGCGCGCCTCATCGGCTACGATACCGACAACAACATGGCGCGTCGCAGGGAAGGCAAGCCGCCGATCTATCGCCCGATCCGTCCGCGCACGATCCTGTACGCAAGCGTGATGGCCGTCGTCGGCTCGGTGATGCTCTACGCGCTGCTGCATCGCACGACGGCGCTGATCGCCGCGCAACACAACCGCAATCCGCTCTACGTTGCGCTCTCCGACGGGCAGGTGCGCAACGACATGACGGTGCATCTCTCCAACAAGGGCGGCGTTCCCCGCACATTTGCGCTGACCTTGCAGGGCCTCGAACAGGCCAGGATCGCCGCCGTCGGCGTCGAGCCCGCGGCCGACGGGCGGCTGCTCGTGGAGGTCGAGCCCGACCGCGTGCGCGACCTGCGGGTAAGCGTCACGACGCCCGGAACTGCGATCAAGGCGGAAAATACGCCGATCACGGTTCTCGCAACGGACATCGCCAATGGCGAGGTCCTGAGCGTCAGCGAACATTTCTTCGCGCCGAAATAGCGGCGATCCCGGTCAAGGCAAAGGCCCGCGGCGGAAAGCGCCTGCGGGCCTTTCTTTGTCGCGCGAAGCGTCTTGCGCGCTCAGTTCGTGCGATAGATCGCGCCCTGCGCCGCGGCGAAATCGGCGATCGGCGTTTCGCCGGCAATCGTCTTCGTTCCGAGCGAAACGAGCGGCGTGGCGCCGGCGGGCATGTAAACGTCGACGCGCGAACCGAAGCGGATGAGGCCGAAGCGCTGGCCGACCGCCAGCGTCTCCCCCTCGCGCGAGAAGGAGACGATGCGCCGCGCGATCAGGCCGGCGATCTGCACCACGCCAAATGTTCCGCGGGGCGTGTCGATGACGAGGCCATTGCGTTCGTTGTCCTCGCTCGCCTTGTCGAGATCGGCGTTGACGAACAGGCCCGGCTTGTAAGCGATGCGCGCGATGCGGCCGGCGACCGGCGCGCGGTTCACGTGGCAGTCGAAAACCGACATGAAGATGGAGATGCGGTGCATGGGCTCCGCGCCCAGCCCCAGTTCCGGCGGCGGCGCGAAGGAGCCGATGGAGCAGACGTAGCCATCGGCCGGCGCCACCACGAGGCCATCGCGGTCGGGCGTCACACGCGGCGGATCGCGGAAGAAGTACGCGCACCACAGCGTCAGCAGCGCGCCGAGCCAGCCGAGCGGCGGCCAGACCCAGTGCAGGATCAGCGAGCCAATCGCGAAAGCTGAAATGAAAACATAGCCTTCCGGATGGATCGGCACGATCTGGCGGCGGACGGATTCATAGAGCGACATGAGCAAACCTGCGCTTGTGCCGCCCTCCCCCTTCGAGACGCCGCCTCACGGCGGCTCCTCAGGGCGAGGGCTACTTTCGATCACGGACCTTCAACGTGGGAGCGATCCGCGGGGATCGCGCCTCGAACGACGGCCGGGAGAAAACCCGGGGGTTCAATAGCGAAATGGCGCCGACTTTGCCACCGCGCCGGTCGCCCCGTCACGCCTCGATATTCACCCGCACGCTCTGGCCCTCCTCGGCGGCGGCGCGGCGCAGGGCTTCTTCGGCGTCATGAACCTCGCGCTGGCGGTTCCACATGCCGGCGTAGACGCCGCCGTGGGCCAGCAATTCCTCGTGGCGTCCACGTTCGACGATGCGGCCCTGGTCGAGCACGATGATCTCGTCGGCGTTGACCACGGTCGACAGGCGATGGGCGATGACCAGAGACGTGCGCCCGCGTGAAACACGCTCCAGCGCGTCCTGGATTTCACGCTCGGTAAAGGAGTCCAGCGCCGATGTCGCCTCATCGAGCACGAGGATCGGCGGCGCCTTGAGGATGGTGCGGGCGAGCGCGACGCGCTGCTTCTCGCCGCCCGACAGTTTCAGGCCACGCTCGCCGACCTGCGCCTCGTAGCCGCCCGGCACGACGCCGATGAAACGGTCGATCTGCGCCATGGCCGCGGCGTCGCGGATTTCCTCGACGCTCGCGTCCCAGCGACCATAGCGAATGTTGTAGCCAATCGAATCGTTGAACAGCACGGTGTCCTGCGGAACGATGCCGATGGCGCGGCGCAGCGACTCCTGCGTGACCAGCGATATATCCTGCCCGTCGATCGTGATGCGGCCGCGCTGCGGCTCGTAGAAGCGAAAGATGAGGCGCGACAGCGTCGACTTGCCGGCGCCGGAAGGACCGACGATGGCGATGCACTTGCCGGCGGGCGCCTCGAAATCGACGCCCTTCAGAATCTCGCGTTGCGGATCGTAGTGGAAGAATACGTTCTCGAAACGCACGACGCCGTCGGTGACGACAAGGGGCTTCGCGCCCGGCCTGTCCACGATCTCCGCCTTCTGCTCGAGAATGTCGAACATGGATTCGATGTCGATGACCGCCTGGCGCACTTCGCGGTAGAACATGCCCATGAAATTCAGAGGCTGGTAAAGCTGGATCATCATGGCGTTGATCAGCACGAAATCGCCGATCGTGTTTCTGCCCTGACGGATGCCGGACACGCACATGATCATCACCACGGTCAGGCCGACGGTGAAGATCGCCGCCTGCCCCGCGTTCAGCACGGCGAGCGAGGTGTAGCTCGCGACGCTGTTCCGCTCGTAACGCGCCATGGACTTGTCGTAGCGCGCCGCCTCGCGCTGCTCGGCGTTGAAATATTTCACCGTCTCGTAGTTGAGCAGGCTGTCGATCGCCTTGGTGTTGGCGTCGTTGTCGCTCTCATTCATCGAGCGGCGGATCTCGATGCGCCAATTGGTGGCGATGGTCGTGAACGTCATGTAGGCGACGATCATGGCGACGGTGACGAGCGCATAGCGCCAGTCGTACTGGACGAAGAAGACGGCGAGGATGAGCACGAATTCCAGCAGCGTCGGCAGGCCGGTCAGCGTAATCATCCGCACCATCGTCTCGATGGCGTTGCGGCCGCGCTCAAGCACGCGCGTCAACGCGCCGGTCTTGCGTTCCAGATGGTAGCGCAGCGACAATTCGTGCATGTGCACGAACACGTCGTTGGCGAGACGCCGCACGGCGTTCATGGCGACGGCGGCAAAGAGCGCGTCGCGCGCCTGCGTGAAGCCCGCCATGGCCGTGCGCAGAACGCCGTAAATCACGGTCAGCGCGACCGGACCTGCGAGCGCCGCCGGCAGGCCTTCCACGCGCGCGCCCTCGGCGGTGAGCGCATCCGTCGCCCATTTGAAGGAATAGGGGACGGCGATCGTCACCAGCTTGGCGATGACGAGAGCCGCGAAGGCGAGGAATATCCGGGCCTTGAGGTCGAAGCGGTCGCGCGGCCAGATGTATGGCCAAAGCCTGCGCCCGGTGGAGACGAGCGTGGCGTTGGACCGAGCCTCGGGCGGCGGGGCAGAAAAATCTCTCATGTGTCGAACCGGCGGAATTTGCGCCAGATATAAGCGGTTAGCGGCGCAAATGACACCAGCCCTCCGGCATGAGCGGCGCCCGCGCCGCGCAAGGAGAATTGACTGCGACGCCCGACTTGGGGAAAAGACGCGCCTTCGCGCGGCGCCCGCCGTCCGTCCCGAGGAGCATAGATGCGCAAAGCCACGATTACGGCGCTGACTTTTCTGACGCTCGCCACGCCCGCGCTCGCCGCGGACCCCTATGGCGTATGGCGGCGCCCGGAAGACGGCACGACCTTCACGTTCCTGCGTTGCGGCGCGGGGCTCTGCGTGAAGGTGAAGGGCGTGACGGACCCCGCCGACAGGAAATTCATCGGCGCCATGGTGTTCTCCGGCGCGAGCAAGACCGGCCCCAACGTCTGGGAAGGCCAGGTGAAGAACCTCGAGGACGGCCAGACCTACATGGGCAAGATCACGCTCAATGGCGCAAATTCCGTGACGCTCGACGGCTGCGTGCTGGGCGGCGCGATCTGCAAGGGCGAGACCTGGACGCGGGTGCGATAAAACAGGACGGCGCGACACGACGCTCTGCTAGTCTCGCCGAATCGGGCGAGGAGCGAAGCTCTTGTTGAATATCTGCGTCTATTGCGGTTCGGCGAACGGTACGCAGCCGCATTTCGTCAAGGCGGCCGAAGATCTCGGAAGCCGCATCGGCGCGGCGGGCCACGGGCTCGTCTATGGCGGCGGCGACAACGGCCTGATGGGCAAGGTGGCGCGCGCGACGCTGGCCGCCGGCGGGCGCGTGGTCGGAATCATCCCGGATTTCCTGAAGAATCGCGAAAGCATGCTGCACGAGGCGCAGGAGCTCGTCGTCGTGCCGGACATGCATACGCGCAAACGCATGATGTTCGAACGCGCCGACGCTTTCGTGGCGTTGCCCGGCGGCGTCGGCACGCTGGAGGAGCTGGTCGAGCAGCTCACCTGGGTGCAGCTCGGCCGCCACACCAAGCCGGTGGTGATCGCCGATATCGGCGGCTTCTGGCGGCCGCTGCTGTCGTTGTTCGCGCATATGCGCGGGAGCGGCTTCATCCGGCAGGAATTCGAGTTGCGCTATCTGGTCGCCGAGCGCACGGCCGACATTCTGCCGATGATCGAAAGCGTTCTCGCGCGACAGGATCAGGTCGGCGCGCGGGTTGAGACGATCGATCCGCGGTTGTGAGGACCGCCCCCTCCCCGACCCTTCCCGCTGCGCGGGAGGGGAAAGGCGGGGTCACGCCGCCCCCGCCGCCATCAGCTTGTAGTTGATCGAATCCACCAGCGCCTGGAACGACGCGTCGATGACGTTGGCGGAGACGCCGACGGTCGACCAGCGGTCGCCGTCCTTGTCCGCGCATTCGATCAGCACGCGCGTGACCGCGTCCGTGCCGCCCTGGAAGACGCGCACGCGATAGTCGACCAGCTCCACGTCCTCGATATATTTCTGGAAGCGGCCGAGATCCTTGCGCAGCGCGACGTCGAGCGCGTTGACCGGGCCGTTGCCCTCGGCGGCGGAAATCAGCAGCTCGCCGTCGACGCGCACCTTCACGATGGCTTCCGACGCCGTAACCAGATCGCCCTTGGCGTTGAAGCGGCGCTCGACGTTCACGCTGTAGCGCTCGACGTCGAAATAATCGGGCAATTGCCCGAGCACGCGCTTGGCGAGCAGCAGGAAGGAGGCGTCGGCGCCCTCGTAGGCGTAGCCCTGCGCCTCCTTTTCCTTCACTTCGTCGAGCAGGCGGGAAAGGCGGGGATCGTTCTTGTCGAGCGTGACGCCGAGGCGCTCGAGCTCCGAGAGAATGTTCGACTTGCCGGCCTGATCGGACACCAGCACCTTGCGCTTGTTGCCGACAGCATCCGGCAGCACGTGCTCGTAGGTGCGCGGGTCCTTCAGCACGGCGGAGGCATGGATGCCGGCCTTGGTCGCAAAGGCGCTCGCGCCGACATAGGGCGCGTGGCGGTTCGGGGCGCGGTTCAGCAGCTCGTCGAAAGCGTGGCTCGCTTTCGTCAGATGCGTCAGCTTTTCCGGCGTGACGCCGATCTCGAATTTCTCGGCGAACTCGGGCTTCAGCAGCAGCGTCGGGATGATCGAGGTGAGATTGGCGTTGCCGCAGCGCTCGCCGAGCCCGTTGAGCGTTCCCTGAATTTGCCGCGCGCCGGCGCGCACGGCGGCGAGCGAATTGCCGACGGCGTTTTCCGTGTCGTTATGCGCGTGAATGCCGACGTGGTCGCCGGGGATCTGCTTGACGACTTCGCCGACGATCGCCTCGATCTCGTGCGGCAGCGTGCCGCCGTTGGTGTCGCAGAGGACGATCCAGCGCGCGCCGGTTTCATAGGCCGCCTTCGCGCAAGCCAGGGCGTAATCGGGATTGGCCTTGTAGCCGTCGAAGAAATGCTCGCAATCGACGATGGCCTCGCGGCCTTTCTCGATGGCGTAGGAAACGGAATCGCGGATGCCCTCGAGATTGTCCTCGAGCGAGCATTCGAGCGCGACGTGGACCTGATAGTCCCACGTCTTCGCCACATAGACGATGGTGTCGGCGTCGGCGGCGACGAGGCCGGCGACGCCCGGATCGTTGGCGGCGGAGCGGCCGGCGCGCTTGGTCATGCCGAAGGCGGCGAATTTCGCCTTCACCTTGGGGCGCTTGCCGAAGAATTCCGTATCCATCGGATTGGCGCCGGGATAGCCGCCCTCGATGTAGTCGAGCCCGAGATCGTCGAGCATCCTTGCAATCGCGCGCTTGTCCTCGATCGAGAAATCGACGCCGGTCGTCTGCGCGCCGTCGCGCAGCGTCGTGTCGAACAGGGTCAGTCTTTCGCGGGACATCAGTTCGGCTTTCCTTGCGGCGCTGGCGCGGCCAATTGCTTCTTCATCGTGGTGTTGGCGAACCATTCGCCGTTGAGCGAAACCGTGTTGCGCTGGGTGGCGACGTAGCCGCGGCCACGGAAGAAATCATGCGCGACGTCGGAGGCGTCCGTCTCGATTTCCTTGAGGCCGCGCGCGGCGGCAAGCTTTTCGATAGCGTCGGCAAGCGCGGTGGCGACGCCCTGCCGCGCGTGATCCGGCGCGACGTAGAGCAGATCGAGGCAGCCGTTGGCGAAAGAGGCGAAGCCGGCAATCTCGTGGTCGCGCAACGCGACGAGCGTGAGCGCGTTCGCAAGACGCTGCGCGAAGGCGGCGACATCATCGGACGCCGCCGCCCAGGCGGCGCGCTGGTCGTCGGTGTAATCCTCCTCGGCCAGGATTTCGACGCTCTCGCGGAACAAGCGCGCAAGCGTCGGCGCGTCGGCGGGCAGGAAGGGGCGGAGGGATGTGGTCATGGCGCATGCTCCACGACATTGGCCGCTCTCCCCTCCCCCTTGTGGGGAGGGGTCGGGGGCGGGGGTCGGGTAACCTCGCAGGGTTCCCCGCCCCCCCACCCTAACCCTCCCCCACAAGGGGGGAGGGAACAGATGCGCGCATTGGAAAGATGAAAGCTCACCGCTTCAACTCCCACGTCGTCGTGCCGTCCTTGTTGTCCTTGAGCACGATGTCCATGGCGAGGAGTTCGTCGCGGATACGGTCGGACTCCGCCCAGTTTTTTGATTTGCGGGCTTCGAGACGGGCGGCGATCAACTGCTCAGCGCGATCCTTCAATTCCTCGAGTCTCACTGCGACCGCTGTCTCAAGCTCCCTCAATTGGTCCGTGTCGGCAGTTTGAATGAATGCAATTACACTTTCACGCAGCAAAAATTCTTTAGAAAATCCAAGCCATAGCAGCGACTGGGCCAACTTTCGCGCCGACTCTTGCGAGCCTTGAGCAGCTTGTTTGTTCAGGCGCTCTAGCTGCGTCAGTACAGCAGGAGTGTTCAAGTCATCGGAAAGCGCGCGGACAATTTCCTCACACACCTCGCCGGGCGCGCTATCTAGATCATCTGGGCGGACTGAAGCCGCAAATTTCTTGAGTGTTCTAAACGCTCGTTCTAGACCTCGGACAGTAAAGTCGACTGGCTTAAGGTAGTGCGCCGTCAACATAGCCAGACGCAGGACATCTCCATCCCATTGCCGCCCGCCGAACTTCTCCGTGTGCAGCAACTCATGGATCGTCACGAAATTGCCTGCACTCTTCGACATCTTCTCGCCTTCGACCTGCAGGAAGCCGTTGTGCATCCACACGTTGGCCATGACCGGCGTTTCGAAGCAGCAGCGCGACTGGGCGATTTCGTTTTCGTGGTGCGGGAAGACGAGGTCGATGCCGCCGCCGTGAATGTCGAAGACTTCGCCGAGGTGCTTCCAGCTCATCGCCGAGCATTCGATGTGCCAGCCCGGACGTCCCCTGCCCCACGGCGAGTCCCAGCCGGGCTCGCTCGCGCTCGACGGCTTCCACAGCACGAAATCCATGTCGCCCTTCTTGTAGGGCGCGACGTCGACGCGGGCGCCGGCGATCATCTCGTCGAGCGGGCGACGCGAGAGGCGGCCGTAGTCGGGCATCGAGGGCACGGAGAACAGCACATGCCCGTCCGCCGCATAGGCGTGGCCGCCCGCGATCAGCCGCTCGATGATCGCGATCATCTCCGCGATGTGCTCCGTCGCGCGCGGCTGGACGCTGGGATCGAGGCAGCCGAGCGCCTTCACGTCGGCCTGAAAAATTCTGTTCGTCTCTTCGGTCAGGTCGCGGATGGAAACGCCGCGCTCGGCGGCGCGCGCGTTGATCTTGTCGTCGACGTCGGTGATGTTGCGGACGTATTTGACGTGGTCGGCGCCGTAGAGATGGCGCAGCAGCCGGTAGAGCACGTCGAAGACGATGACCGGCCGCGCGTTGCCGATATGGGCGTAGTCGTAGACGGTGGGGCCGCAGACATACATCCGCACGTTGCGCGCATCGAGGGGGGCGAAATCCTCCTTGGCGCGCGTCAGCGTGTTGTAGAGCCTGAGGCGGGGCGTCGACATAACAGGTCCTTTGGCCTGCCGGCCGGACCATCCAAATCGCGTGAGGACATGACGGATCCAGCCAGCGGGTGGGCTAGCGGATAATAATGCTCCGGCAGATGCGGGCGGCGGTCGTCATGGCCGGGACCATGAGGGTAAGACGCGCCCCGCGTCAAGCCCGCGCCAGCCCCGATCAAGCTCCGGTCCTTAATCGTTTGGAAACCGTTGCCGCCGAATATTGGGCGGCCTGATGGGTCCAATCGTATCGAGCCTTGTGATGACCTTCGTCGAGTTCGAGCACCGCGTTCTTCCCCGCATCATCCTGCCGCTGATGGCGGGCCTCGCGCTGGTCGCGATCGCCGGACGGTCCCAGGTCCAGGCGGCGGATCGCAATTCCTTCGTCATCAACGACAACGAGGGTTATGGCATCACGGAATGCCTGACCAACGGCTCGGCCTGCGGCCGCGTGGTCGCCGACGCCTGGTGCGAGGCGCACGGGCATGGCGTGGCCGTCGCCTTCGGGCGCGCCGACGACGTGACGGGCGCAGTCAAGGCCGATGCGCAGGAGGACAAGGCGCAGGGCGACAGGGCCAAGGTGCAGACGGTCGCCAACCAGGTGCGCGCCAACGCGCTGATCGTCACCTGCGAGAATTGACCCGGAACGCTTCCGGTTCCTGAAATCCTCATGCCGAAGAGGCGGCGGAGTCGCCGTCTCGAAGCATGGCGACGCCAGCATTCTCGGCCCGGCCATCCTTCGAGACGCGACGCTGCCCAGTCGCTGACAGCAATTCAAGAATCCTCACCCTGAGGAGCCGCGAAGCGGCGTCTCGAAGGGTGGTCGGGATACGTAACTCTGGACCATGCTTCGAGACGCCTGCTGCGCAGGCTCCTCAGCATGAGGGGCGCGGGTTCGCAGCGAATTTCAAGTCAGACGCTCAGGATGAAGGCTCGGGAACGGCCCCTCAGTCCTTCGCGAACTCGCCGCACCGCACGACCTCGTTGGTCGCGCCCCAGGGCGCAATCGCGACGGCCGACGTCGAATTCTTCGGCGATCCGTCGATCAGCTTGTCCGAGTAGACCATGTAGACGAGCACGTTGCGCCGGGCGTCGCAGCCGCGCACGATCTGCATGCGTTTCCACATCAGCGAACGCCGCTCGCTGAACACCACATCGCCTTGCGAGAACTTTTCCTTGATCCTGATCGGGCCGTACTGGCGGCAGGCGATCGAGACGTCC
Organism: Rhodoblastus sp.; assembly: GCA_046349085.1. GTDB lineage: Bacteria > Pseudomonadota > Alphaproteobacteria > Rhizobiales > Beijerinckiaceae > JAJXWB01. The sequence goes on along the minus strand of JAXMDA010000007.1, from coordinate 174,126 downwards.
GACAATTCCTCGGCCACGCCGAACATGCCCGACACGCCGCCCTTTTCCGGCACCGTGTAGTTGCAGACGACGCCGTCGACGATCGGGTCGTCGATCGCGTAGGTCGCAAGCTTGTCGTTCGGCGTCATCAGCTTGAACGTCGTGGACTTGCGGAAGATCAGATCCTGCGCCAGCGCGGGGCCAGCCACGGCCGTTAGGCCCAGGGCGGCGGCCAGAATGATGCGGGCGGTTTTCGGCGGCGACATCCATCTCTCCGTGGACAAGTCCGTTAGCGGGCGCGCCGCACATATGGCGATGCTTGCGTCCGCTGAGAAGGGGCGACGCCATGCAGAGGCCGGCGGCCGCTTTTGGCGTTTCGGCGCGACATCGCCACAATCGCCGCCCAGAAGAGATTCGTCCAACCTCGGCCTGACCCGGAGAGCGATTGCAATGAGTTTTCTGGCCGGCCTTCGGCCCGCCGGCGCGCTTCTTTCCCTGGCGATCGCCGCCCTGTCCGCCGTTCCCGCGGCGGGGCAGGTCGATTGTGGCCGGTTGGCCCAGCAGATTGCCGCCGCCGCCAACAGCGGCGGGTCGCAGCAGGCGGCCGCCGCCGCCAGCCGGCAGCAGAGCGAGATCGCGCGCCTGTCCGCGCATGCCCGCGCCATCGGCTGCAATCGCCCGCATTTCCTGTTCTTCGACGACCGGCCGGCGCAGTGCAACGGCCTGAACGCGCGCATCGAGAGCCTGCGGGCGGGCCTCGCGCAGATGCAGCGCGCCGCCTATGGCGGCGGCCTGCGCCAGCAATTGCAGAGCCAGTACGACGCCTATTGCCGCGGGCAGCGCCCGCCCGATTTCATCGAGCGGCTGTTCGGCGGGCGCGACCAGATCGTCTATCCCCCATCGAACGGTTTCGACGACAATCTCGTCGAGCAGCAGGACGCCACGCCGCGCGGCGGCTCCGAGGCGATCTGCGTGCGCACCTGCGACGGCTCCTTCTTCCCCGTCAGCTACTCGGCGCGGCGCGCCAACCTCGGCGACCTCCAGGAAATGTGCGCCGCGCTCTGCCCCGCGGCGGAAGTCAAACTGTTCACGCGCGCGCCGCGCGACATGAAGACCGCCGTGTCGATCGACGGCGACGCCTATACGAGCCTGGAAAACGCCTTCAAATACGAAAAGGCGGTCGTGCCGCAATGTTCCTGCCGCAAGCCCGGCCAGAGCTGGGCCGAGGCGCTCGTGGACGCCGAAAGGCTGCTCGGCGAGGGGCGCAAGGGCGACATCATCGTCACGCCGGAAAAGGCCGAGGAATTGTCGCGGCCACAGCAACCGGGTCAGCCTGCGGCCAAGGGCAAGGCGAAGGGCAAGGCGGCCGCCTTCGACCCGGAGGCGATGAAGCGGCTGCTGGAGGAACAGAAGCGGGCCGCCGACGCGGAAAGCGCGCGCGAGCGCGACATGGGCGCCCGGGCGCCGACGGCGGGCGAGGAATCCTCAGGCATCGATTTCCGCCGCGACTGAGACGACGACTTGCGGCGCGGGCGCGGCCAAGCGAACAATGGCTCCGCTCAAGAGCCGCGAGATTCCTTCATGCCTCAAGCCACCCCGCCCGCAACCGACGAACCCGGGGGCGAACTGACCATCCGCGTCGTGGCCATGCCGGCCGACACCAATGCGAACGGCGACATATTCGGCGGCTGGGTGCTCTCGCGCATGGACCAGGCGGGCGGCATCGCCGGCGTCGACCGGGCGCAGGGCCGCGTCGTGACGGTCGCCATCGACGCGATGACCTTCGTGAAGCCGGTGCGCGTCGGCGACGTGCTCTGCGTCTACACCAGCGTACAGAGCGTCGGACGCACGTCGATGAAGATTCATGTCGAGGCCTGGGCGCGCCGCTTCCGCACCGACATTCGCGAAAAGGTGACGGTGGGGACCTTCACCTTCGTCGCCATCGACGACGAGGGACGCCCGCGCCTCGTGCCGCCGGAGCGGGGTTGACGCGCAAGGCTCGCGCAGATCGACCCCCCTCCCCCTTGTGGGGAGGGAACTCGCGTCGACATCATAGTAAGTCTACGTGGCCAGCCGCGCCGCGGCCTTCGCCCGGCCGATCAGCGGCAGCAGTTTCGCCAGCTCCGGCCCCGTCTCGCGGCCGGTGAGGGCAAGCCGCAGCGGGTGAAACAGCTCCCTGCCCTTGCGGCCGGTGGCGGCCTTCACCGCCGAGGTCCACGCGCTCCAGGTCTTGTCGTCCCAGGGCTCGACCGGCAGAAGCGCGAGCGCCGCGTGGCAGAAGCCGGCGTCCTCGACGACCGTTTCGATCTCGCCGTCGACGACGCGCCACCAGTCGCAGACATCGAGGAACGTATCGAGATTGCCGCGCACCGCCAGCCAGAAGGCTTCGGCATGGGCGCCGACGATGTCATGCGCGGCGAGCCGTTCGCGCACGCTCTCGAAATCGAGCTTCAGCAGCGTCCGTTGCGTCAGCGTGCGCAGGTCGGCCGGATCGAATTTCGCGGCGTTGCGCGAGACATGCGCGAGATCGAATTTCTGGGCGAGTTCGACGAGGGAGCCAACCGGATGCACCTCGTCCGACGAACCCGTCAGCACGGCGATCGCCGCAACCGCGAGCGCCTCGACGCCGCCGTCGCGCAACGAGGCGATGGAAAGCGCGCCCGAGCGCTTCGACAGGCCAGCGCCCGACGCGTCCACCAGAAGATTGTGGTGGGCGAAACGCGGCGCCTTGCCGGGTCCCGCCAGCGCTTCGGCGATCTGAATCTGCACGGCCGTATTGGTGACGTGGTCCTCGCCGCGGATGACGTCGGTTATCCCGAGTTCGATGTCGTCGACGACGGAGGGCAGCGTGTAGAGGAACGAGCCGTCCTCGCGCACGAGCACGGGATCGGACAGCGAGGCGCAGTCGATGTGGCAGGGGCCGCGCACGCCGTCCTGCCATTCGATCACGCGATGATCGAGCCTGAAGCGCCAGTGCGGCCGGCGTCCCTCGGCTTCGAGCTTCGAACGGTCGGCGTCGGTCAGCGCGAGCGCGGCGCGATCGTAGATCGGCGGCAGGCCCCGCGCCTGCTTCAGCTTGCGGCGGCGGTCGAGTTCGCCCTGCGTTTCGTACGCCGGATACAGAAGGCCCATCGCCCTGAGGCGTTCGGCGGCCGCCTGATAGAGCGCAACGCGGTCGGACTGCCGCACGATGAGATGCGGGGCGACGCCGAGCCAGGCAAGGTCGATCTCGATGCCATCGGCGAATTCAGCCGTGGAGCGCTCGAGATCCGTGTCGTCGAAACGCAGAATGAAGCGGCCGCCAGCGCGCGCGGCGACGAGGTAGTTGAACAGCGCCGTGCGCGCATTGCCGATGTGGATGCGGCCAGTGGGCGACGGAGCGAAACGAACGACCGGACCTGACATGGAGCTCACATGCTGCGCCCGCGAGTCGGAGCGTCAGGCGCGTTTTGGCAGACTGAAGCGGCGATGTTAAGGGCGGACGCAGCCGAGTTCGCGGTCAGGAACGAGCCCCAGCCCCGCGCGTTCTCTCCGAGGCGCCGCATACGGCGCCGCAATCACGGAGAAGATCATGAAAACGATCGTCCTCGCGGCGGCGCTCGCCGTCGCGTCCACGGCCGCGTTCGCCCAGGCGACGACCGCCACGCAGTATTACGTCGTGCAGGATACTGCCGCGAAGAAGTGCATGGTCGTCACCACCAAGCCGCAACCGGGCGGCTCGACCACCATCGTCGGCGAAGGGAAGACCTATGTTTCCGAGGCCGACGCCAATAATGCGATGAAGACCATCACAGTCTGCCGGAGCATGTAGTCGTCATGCGAGCGGGCAGCGACGCGGATGGCCTCGGCCGTCCGCGTATTTTTACCATTGACAACATACCAACTGGTTGGTACGTTATTGGTATGCAAGCCGAGAACCAAACCGCCCGCGACAAAATCCTCGACGCCGCCGTGCGCGTTATCCGAGGCCAGGGCTATGCGGGAACGACCGTCGAGCAGTTGTGCGCCGCCGCGGGCGTCACGAAGGGCGCCTTCTTCCACCATTTCAAATCGAAGGAAGCGGCGGCGGTGGCGGCGGCGGAACGCTTTTCCGACATGGCGGACGGAATCTTTGCCGCAGCGCCCTACGCCGCGCTCTCCGATCCGGTCGCGCGCGTGCTGGGCTACGTCGATTTCCGCCGAGGGCTGATGCAGGGCGAACTGCCGGCCTTCACCTGCCTCGTCGGCACGATGGCGCAGGAAGCCTACGCGACCCATCCGAATGTGCGGGCCGCCTGCGCGCGATCGATCGACGCGCATGTCGACATGCTCGAAGCGGACCTCGCCGGAGCGCTGCGCGCGCGCGGCGTACAGGTCCCCGGCGGCGCGCGCGGACTCGCGCTTTACATGCAGGCGGTCATTCAGGGCGCTTTCGTTCTGGCGAAGGCGCATGGCGATGCGCAGGTCGCGGCGAACTGCCTCGATCATCTGCGCGCGCATCTGGCGCGGCTGTTCGACGAGAGGGAGAAGGGTGAATGAGCGAGCAATCCACGCAACCGAACGACCGCGAACTCGTTCTCACGCGCCTGATCGACGCGCCGCGCGAGAAACTGTTTCGCGCCTGGACCGATCCAAAGCTGATGGAGCAATGGTTCTGCCCGAAGCCCTGGTACGTATCGGACGTCGTGACCGATGTGCGGCCGGGCGGCGCGTCGTTCATGTACATCAACGGCCCGAACGGCGAGCGCTTTCCCAATCGCGGCGTCTACCTCGATGTCGCGCCTAACGAGCGCATCGTTTTCACCGACGCCTACACCGACGCCTGGACGCCGGCGGAAAAACCCTTCTTCACCGCCATCGTCACGTTCGAGGATGAAGGCGGAAAAACGCGCTACACGGCGCGCGCGCTGCACTGGACCGCCGCCGATCGCGAAGCGCACGAGAAGATGGGCTTTCACGAAGGCTGGGGCAAAGCCGCCGACCAGCTTGCCGAACTCGCCGCGAACATCTGAGCGGCGCCGCACACGCCACGCCGGAACGCGACGACAGGCTAGTTCGCCTTCGGCTGCTCGCGCCACATGCGCGCGAGAACTTCGTCGCGCTTGATCCAGCGATGCCAGGCGACCGCGGCAAGGTGCAGCCCCGTGACCAGCGCGCCCGCCCAGGCCAGCCAGTAATGGGCGGCGCCGTTGATCTTCGACAACGCCTTGTCGACGGGAACGACAACCGGCCAATGAAACAGCCCGAAGAACGGAATTTCGTGATTGCCTGCGCCGGACATGACGTAGCCAGTGATCGGCAACGTCGCCATCAGGGCGTACAGGAGCCCGTGCGCCACATGGGACGCCAGTCGAACATGCGGCGCGAGCGGCTCGCGATAGGCCGGCGCGCCCTTGATGAGCCGAAACATCGCGCGCAACGGCAGCATGACGAGCACGGCCATGCCGATCGACTTGTGAGCGAAGAGCAACTGGACCCGCAACGGCGCGCCTGGCGTCAAAGAATGGGCCCAGACGCCGAGAGGAAAAGCGACAAGGAACATGGCGGCCATCGCCCAGTGAAGCGCCCGCTGGTCAGAATCATAAACGTAGCGCGCCTTCGACATGTCGCCGCTCCCGATCCGCCCGCCCAGTAGCACCGCGCCAGCGGCGACAAAAGCGGATGCGTCAAGGAGGATTTCTCATGCGTCGGCTGAAATAACATCGTTTGCCGCGCGCGCGCCGCGCGCACAGTCTTGGGAACGGCGGCGCGCAGCGCAAGCTCAACCGCGAAGCGCGCGACAGGCCGCCTCCGACGGAGCGTGTATATGGCGTCTCTTTCCGTTCGCATCGAAGCGCATCGGTCGCGCGTTTCCCCGCAGGCCGAACTCATTCTGCGGTCCATCCGTCCCGAGGATGGCGACGCGCTGCAGGACTATGTGCGGCGCCTGTCGCCGCAATCCCGCGCCAACCGCTTCTTCGGTCCCTTGCGCGAATTGCCGCCGGGCGAACTCGCCCGCGCGCTCGGGGCAAACGAACGCGACCGGCTGACGCTCTTGCTGACGTCGCAATCGGCCGGCGCCGAGACGGTGGTGGGCGAAGCGCGCGTCGCTCTCTCCTGCGTGGAGCGCGAGGGCGAATTCGGCATGTCGCTTGCCGACGACTGGCGCGGTCGCGGCCTCGGCTCGATCCTGCTCGGCCTGATCGAGGAGCGCGCCGCCGCCGACGGCATCGAAACGCTGTTCGGCGACACGCTGCGCAGCAACGAATCCATGATCGGGCTCGCGCGAGCGCGCGGCTATCGTCTGTCCGAAGGGCTGGAGCCGCGCACGCTGCGCATGCGCAAGCGCCTCGCGCATGTCGCGCCCGACCTGCCCTGCCGCAAATGGAACGCGGCGTGACCGCCCATCGTCAGTCGAAGCGGTAGGCGTCGAGCATCAGCACGCCGCGCTGTACCGAGGCGTGGATACGCTCGCCCTTCGCGCCTTCGCCCGCCGCGCCGAAGGCGAAGGGCATGGGCAGGAAGTGTTCGGGGCTCGGGTGGTTTTCGCGCGCGAAAGGCGCGGCCTTTTCGAAATCCGCGATCGCGTCGAGATCGCCGCCCTCGGCCTTGTCGCGCACCCATTCGTCGAAATCGGCGACCCAGGCCGGCGCAGGATCGGCGTCGGTGTAGCCGCCCGTGTAGAGGGCGCGCAGATTGTGGGTCGCGCCGCCCGAGCCGATGACGAGCACACCCTTCTCCCGCAATGCGGCCAGCGCGCGGCCGACCGCGGCATGGTGCGCCCCGCCGCGATGCGGTTGCACGGAAATCTGCGCCACGGGAACGTCGGCCTCGGGGTAGATCAGTTTCAACGGCACCCAGGTCCCGTGGTCATAGCCGCGTCCAGTTGCGGCGGTCGCCTTGAATCCTGCGCGTTCGGCAAGCTGCGCCGCCTCGACGGCCAGGCCGAGCGCGCCCGGGGCGTCGTAGCGCTGCGTGTACATTTCCGGCTCGAAGCCGCGGAAGTCGTAGATCATCTTCGGCTTCTCGTCGGCGACGACAATCGGCTGGTCGGTCTCGAAATGGGCGGACATCACCAGAATGGCCTCCGGACGCGGCAGGGTCTTGCCGAGGCCGGAAAGGAATTCGCGGGCGGGGCTCTCGTGCAGGATCATGTTGGGCGATCCGTGCGAGATGAAGAAGGTCGGGAATTTTGTCATAGGACGGATATAAGAGATCATCGGCCGTCGCGCCCGTGCGCGACGACAAGGGAAAATCGCTCATTTTGCAAAAATGCTACTCGGGCAGCCCTGCCTTACGCAGCGCGCCCGTCATTTTCTCGCGATAGGAGGCGTCGAGGCACCACATGCGATAATAGGCGTCGGCATCGCGGATGGTGAATCCCGGCCGCATTCTCTGCAGCGTTGCGACTTCGGCCTTTGCCTCTTCTATGCGTCCCACAGAGGGCAACGCGTAGGCCATGTCGAGATGACTGATCCAGTCCTGCTCAATGTAGAATTTCAGGAAGGCCGCATAGGCCTGTTCGTATTCGCCCCTGGCCCAATGCCGCCGCGCGATGACCCACCCCCACAGTCGCGAGCCGGGCGCCGGCGCCACCATCGCCATCGCTTTCTGCACAAGGGGAGCGCCGCCGTCCCAGTCGCCCGTGAACGACCGATAGATGCCCGCCGCGCCGACCAACTGGGGATCGTTGGGGTTGAGCTCCATCGCTTGCTGGGACTCGATGAAAATTCGGTCGCGCTGACAGGAGGTCCAGTAGGCCTGCGCCAGCGCCTTATGCGCGAAGGCGTCCGCCGGAGCCAGTTCCACCGCGCGGCTCGCGTTCTCAATGACTTTCGGGATGAGATAGGCGCGCTTGTCTACGCTCGCGGCTTCCTCCGCCGGCAGGCCGTGGCCAAACCATCGCTGATGGGCGTAGACATTGCTGAGGACCGAAAAGGCCGTGGCGTTGGAAGGCTCGCGCACTACCAGCGTCTCGAGACAGGTTCGCGCACGAATGTAATTCTGCGGCGAGGTGATCGCGATTCCCTGCACGATGCAGTCGTAGGGGCTAAGCTGGTCGATGGGGGTGGCAAGGATGCGCTTGTATTCGGCTGCCGCGACGCCGCTGTAAAAACTGCCGAGGAAGGCGCTGGCGCGCCCGGCGATCTCTACTTGCGCGGCGGCGGAATTTCCGGCTTCGGCCGCGGCGTCAAAGACTCTGGACCAGACCTGAACCCCCGTGCGCGCATCGATCAAACGATACGAGATTCGTAGACCAACGCCATTCTTCCGAAGATCGCCGTCGACGACGTAGTCCGCGCCGGCCTGCCGCGCTACGTCCCCGGGCTCGGCGCGCTTGCCCGCGTAAGCCGCCGTCGCTGCAAAGGCCAGGACGCGCAGAACGCTGAACTTATCCAACGCGGCTATGGTCTCGCGCGCAAGCCCAACTGCGAAGGCGTCCTGCGCCGCTTCGCCCGTCTCATTTGCGAAGGGCAGGACAGCGACTGTCGGCCCTTTGGAAACGGACGCAGCGGGTTTGACAGTTCCACCCGAAGTCTTGCCATCGCGGAAAGCGCCTTCGATCGTTTTCCAGGCGTTAAGATAGCCTGCCAGCCCGCCCACGACAGCGCCGACAGCGCCCAGAGAAGCGAGAATGCCGCCAGCCAGCTTCAGCCGGGGCCGCAATCGATCAATAATTCCCGGCGGGGCGAGCGAGGGCGCCGTCTCGTCAGACACGCTAGTTTCTGTCATTGGCCAGCTCTCAAATGACCTCGACGCGATCTGCGCCGTCCAAGATGAGAACGGATCGCGCCAAGGTCAAGTTTCGAACCCGACCTCCAACCCCCTCATTCCGCCGCGTCGACCTGCGGCAGGCCGCGCGCCTGACGCTCGTCCTTGAGCAGTTCCGCCACGAGGAACGCCACCTCGATCGACTGTTCGGCGTTGAGGCGCGGATCGCAGGACGTGTCGTAGCTTTCCGACAGGTTCGTCTCGGTAATCGCGCGGGCGCCGCCCATGCATTCCGTGACGTTCTTGCCGGTCATCTCCAGATGCACGCCGCCGGCGAAAGTCCCTTCCGCTCGATGGATCGCGAAGAAGGTCCGGATCTCGCTCATGATGCGGTCGAACGGCCGGGTCTTGTAGCCCGCCGCCGTGATCGTGTTGCCGTGCATCGGGTCGGTCGACCAGACGACCTTGCGGCCTTCGCGCTCGACGGCGCGAATGAGGGGGGCCAGGTGCTCGGCGATCTTGTCCGAGCCGAAGCGGCAGATCAGCGTCAGGCGGCCGGCTTCGTTCGTCGGGTTCAGGAGGTCCACCAGGCGGATCAGTTCGTCGGCCTTCAGCGAGGGGCCGCATTTCAGGCCGATCGGGTTCTTAACGCCGCGACAGAATTCGATGTGGGCATGGTCGGGCTGGCGCGTGCGGTCGCCGATCCAGATCATGTGCCCGGACGTGTCGTAATAGTCGCCGGTTGTCGAGTCGACACGCGTGAGGGCCTGCTCGTAGCCGAGCAGCAGCGCCTCGTGCGAGGTGTAGATGTCGGTCTGGCGCAGTTCCGGATGGCTCTCGGGATCGAGGCCGATGGCGCGCATGAAGCCGAGCGTCTCGGTGATGCGGTCGGCCAGTTCCTGATAGCGGTCGGACTGCGGGCTGTCCTTGACGAAGCCGAGCATCCAGCGATGCGCGTTCTCGAGATTGGCGTAACCGCCGGTCGCGAAGGCGCGCAGCAGGTTGAGCGTGGCCGCCGACTGGCGATAGGCCTCGAGCTGGCGGCGCGGATCGGGAATGCGCGCGGCGGGCGTGAACTCGATGTCGTTGACGATATCGCCGCGATAGCTCGGCAGCTCGACGTCGCCCTTCTTCTCGGTCGGGGCCGAGCGCGGCTTTGCGAACTGGCCGGCGATGCGGCCGACCTTCACCACCGGCGAGGAGCCAGCGAAGGTCATGACCACGGCCATCTGCAGGAAGACGCGGAAGAAGTCGCGGATATTGTCGGCGGAATGCTCGTTGAAGCTCTCGGCGCAATCGCCGCCCTGGAGCAGGAAAGCCTCGCCCGCCGAAACCTTGGCCAGCGCGCGCTTGAGCTTGCGGGCCTCGCCTGCAAAAACCAGCGGCGGAAAGCCGGCGATCTGCCGCTCGACATCCGCGAGCGCCTGCGCGTCCGGATAGTCCGGGACCTGCGCGACGGGACGGCTTCTCCAGCTTTCGGGCGACCAGCGGTCCGCGGCCATGACAAACTCTCCAGAAAGGGCCGTCTTGCGGCCCGGTACGATCCGAAAGCGGGGCTTATACACGAGGCTTTTCGGGAATGCGACCCTTGCGCGGCGTCGCTGGCGGGGCCGGGTCCAGGCGTCTATAACCACGCGCAACGCAGGAGACCGATGTCCAACGCCGTCTCGCGCTTCATCGACGCCGCGCGCTGGATCGCGGCGTTGATGGTGGCGCTGCACCACACCAACAACGTCTTCATCAACCAGGCCGACATCATGAAGGCGGAGCACTGGCCGCCGGTCTACGCCTGGTGGTTTGCGACCGCCTATACATTCGCGCACGGGGCCGTCGTGGTCTTCTTCGTGCTCTCCGGCTTTCTGGTCGGCGGCGCGGCCATCGGCAAGGCGCGGGCGGGAAAGCCCTTTCTCCGCAAGTTCCTGATCGACCGCACAAGCCGCATCTATATCGTGCTCCTGCCGGCGCTGGCTCTGACCTTCGCGCTGGACACGCTCGGACAGCGCGTGTTCGCCGGCCTCGGCGTCTACGAGCATCCGCTCTATCAGGCGACGCTGAAGAACGAATATCTCCTGCCGACGATCGTCAGCCTGCAGGGCATCTGGTTTCCCACCTACGGAACCAATGCGGCTCTGTGGTCGCTGGGCATGGAATATTGGTACTACGTGATCTGCGGCCTCGGTCTGCTGCCGCTGAGCGCCGCCTATGGCGGGGGCGCGCGCTGGTCGGGCGTCGCGCTCGCGAGCGCTCTCTTTCTCGCCTTCGCGGTCGCGCCCTCCTACTTCCTGTTCGGTTCGACGCTCTGGGCGCTCGGCGCGCTCGCCCGCGTGGCGCCGCAACCTCTCATGCGATCGCGCTGGCTGGCGCTCGCCCTGTGGGCCGTTGCCGTTTCGGTCATCCGCCTCGTCTCGCACGGCGCGATCATCGAGGACCATCCGCGCAAAGAGGCGATCGACGCCGTCAACGCCCTGCTCTTCGCCAATATCCTGCTGACGCTGCGCTTCGATACGAGCGAAGGATTTTCATGGTGCCGCGCGAAGTTTCATGGCGCACTGTCGCATTTCTCCTACTCGCTCTATGCGATGCACTGGCCGGTGCTGATGTGGCTGCAGGGCGCCGCGCTCGTCGCGTTCGGAGCGGAATGGAACCAGCAACTGGCGAGCCCGTTGCACTACGCGGTCGCGACCGCGGCGATCGCGTCGCTCATGCTGTGCGCGTGGGCTTTCTCGCGCGCCACGGAAGCGCGCACGGACGAACTGCGGAGCTGGCTCGCGCGCGTTCTGCCGGGCGGCGCGACGGCCAGCGGCTGATCCGCGGAGAATGGACGCAAGGACGCTCATGCAATCGACAGCCCGACGCCCCCTGCCCTGCGCTCTCGCCGCCATCGCGCCGGCGCTTGCTGCGTCGCTTGCCGGCTCCTGGGCGACCATGCCCGCGATCCCGACGTGGTACGCCGGCCTCGCCAAGCCGTGGTTCACGCCGCCGAACTGGCTGTTCGGCCCGGCCTGGACCCTTCTCTACCTCCTGATGACCTATGCCTTCTGGCGCATCCTGACGCTCGGGCGGCCGCTGGCTGACAAACGCGTCGCCATTCTCGCCTACCTCGCCCAGATATTTCTCAACGGGCTGTGGTCCTTCGCCTTCTTCGGCTGGCGTTCGCCGGGCGCCGGCCTCGTCGTCGTCGCGGCGCTGTGGCTTGCGATCGTCGCGACAATCGCCGCCTTCGCGCGGCTCGACCGGACGGCCGCCTGGCTGCTTGCGCCCTATCTGGCGTGGACGAGCTTCGCCTCGGCGCTGAACGCCGGAATCCTTCTTCTCAATCGTTGACGTATTACGCCTTGTCGCGCTCGTAGCGCGCGCTGCGCGTGCGCATGGTGACGAGTTCCTCGGCGGCCGTGGGATGCAGCGCCATGGTCGCGTCGAAATCGGCCTTGGTCGCGCCCATGCGCACGGCGATGGCGATAAGCTGCGCCATCTCTCCGCTGTCATGCCCGAGAATATGGACGCCGAGCACCTTGTCCGACGTTCCGCAGACGACGATCTTCATCAGCGTCCTTTCGGCGCGGCCGGACAGCGTCGCCTTCATCGGCCGGAACGTCGACTTGTAGATGTCGACGACCTCATATTCGCGGCGCGCGTCTTCTTCCGTCAGGCCGACCGTGCCGATTTCCGGCGTCGTGAATACGGCGGATGGCACGTGGCGGTGATCGACCACGACGTCCCTGCCGCCGAAGACCGTATCGGCGAAGGCGTGACCCTCGCGGATCGCGACGGGCGTGAGGTTGACGCGATCGGTCACGTCGCCGACCGCGTAAATCGACGGCACGTTCGTCCGAGAACGCTCGTCGACGATCACGGCGCCGTTCTGGCGCAGGCCGACGCCCGCCGCCTCGAGGCCGAGACCGACCGTGCAGGGCGCGCGTCCCGTCGCGACCAGAACCTGATCGACGTCCGCGCTCGAGCCGTCCGACAAGGAAACGCGCAGCGCCCCGGACGCACGCTCGATGCGCGTCGGCAGGAGTCCCGGCTTCAGCGCAATGCCGGCATGACCCATGGCTTCGGCGAGCGTCGCGCGCAAATCGCCATCGAAGCCGCGCAGGACATTGTCCGCGCGAAAGACCTGCGTCACCTGCGATCCGAGGCGCGCAAAGACGCTGGCGAATTCGACCGCGATATAGCCGCCGCCGACGACCATGAGGCGTTGGGGAAAATGCTTGAGATCGAAAATCTCGTTCGAGGATATCGCGAGCTCGGCGCCGGGGATGGCCGGATACATGACCGGCGCGCCGCCCGTCGCGACGAGGATCACGCGCGCCGAGACCACGCGGCCGGTCGAAAGCCGCACCTTCTGCGGACCGTCGAGCGCGGCGCGCGCGGCGATCGTCTCGACGCCGGCCTTGTCGAGATTGGCCGCGTAGAGGCCGGAAAGCCGCGTGATTTCCTTTTCCTTGGCCGCGACCAGAGTCGGCCAGTCGAAGCGCGCGGGCGGCACGCTCCAGCCGAAGCCGGCGGCGTCGTCGAAGTCGTCACGGAAGCGGCTGGCGTAGACGTAGAGCTTCTTCGGCACGCAGCCGCGGATCACGCAGGCGCCGCCGATGCGAAACTCCTCGGCGACCGCGACCCTCGCGCCATAGCCGGCGGCGATGCGCGCGGCGCGCACGCCGCCCGATCCGGCGCCGATGACGAAGAGATCGTAGTCGAAATCGCTCACGCTGCCGTCCTTCCGGACACCGTCACATTTCGTGACCCTTCTTCTTCATCTCCTCGCGCACGCGCGTCATCATGTCCTGCGATATCTGCTGCTGCCAGCCCTGCATGGCCACGTAGAGCGCGTTGAGGACGAGCGGCTGCTGCTCGACATATTTCACGCCGCTTGCGCTCTTGAAGAAGGCCGAGACGTCCTTGAGCTGCGCCTCGGTCAGGCGTTCGGCGTAGAGGCGGCCGGCGATGTCGACCATCTGCTCCACGCGCTGGTCGAACTCCGGCTTGATCTGCTCCATCACCACGTTGAGGTCCTTGATCAGGTCGGGGCGGGTCTGGGTGACCTGCGTGCCGATACGATCGAGAAACTGCGGGATGACGATCGCGAAGGAGCGCGACACGCCGGAGCTGACGACGATCTCCTTGCCGAGCGCAATCTGCGCGGCCGTCGGCGCGGCGGGGGCCGGGGCGGCGGCGGGCGCGGAGGTCTGCGCATGAGCAGGCGCTGCCGCAAGCAGCGCGACGAAGCAAAGGGCGCGAGCAAAATTTCTGGCGGACACGTTCTTCTCCTGGTTGGCCGGAGCGAGGAACATCAGACGGAGGCGCCGATCAGGCGCACGCCGTCCGAGCCGGCAATGACAATCGCCGTGGCGAGCCCGATGAACAGGCCGTGCTCCACCACGCCGGGAATGGCGACGAGACTGGCGGCGAGACGTTCCGGATCGGAAATCTCCCCCAGAGCGCAATCGAATATGCAATGCCCGCCATCGGTGACGAAAGCATGGCCGTCCGCCGTCGTACGCAAGGTCGCCGGCCCGGCGAGGCCGGCCTCGGCGATGGCGCGCAGGATGTGCCGGCGCGTCGATTCCATGCCGAACCGGTCGACCTCGACCGGCAGCGGGAAACGGCCGAGGGTTGCGACCTCCTTCGAGGCGTCGGCGATGACCACCATGCGCGCCGAGGCCGCGGCCACGATCTTTTCGCGCAGAAGCGCGCCGCCGCCGCCCTTGATGAGACGCAGGGCCGAATCGAATTCGTCCGCCCCGTCGACCGTCAGGTCGAGTTCCGGGGTCTCCTCCAGCGTCGACAGGCGGATGCCGAGCGATTGCGCCTGGGCGCGGGTGCGCTCCGACGTCGGCACGCCGACGACATCGAGCCCGTCGCGCACCATATGGCCCAGAATGTCGACGAAGAAGGCGGCCGTGGAGCCGGTGCCGAGCCCCAGGCGCATGCCGGGGCGCACGAATTCCGCGGCGCGGGCGGCCGCCCGGCGCTTGGCTTCATCCTGAGAAATTTGAGGGGATGCGTTCATGCCTGTCCCGCGCTGTCGCAGCGGCGGGATAAAGGCTCCGGGCCCAAAACGCAATCGCCGCGCCGAAGCCGGCCGGGCCCGCCTCTCAGCGCGACGGCGGCGTGCAGACCGTGGCGTCGTTCAGCACGTAGCAGATCGACATGGCGCCGGAGCGCAGATCGACCCGAAATACGCCGCCCTCGCGCTCGTGACGGGAAGCGACGAGGCCGTACTCGCTCTGCTGCATCGCGGTCGCGCCCTCGCCCGGCGGATAGCAGAGGGTCGCGCCGACCGAGCCTTCCTTCAGTCCGTACTGGCAGGCGCCGATTTCGCCGGTCGCCTTGTCGAGGCGGTAGACGCGGTTGAGATCGGTCTCGGGCGCGGCGAGGAATTCATAGTTGGAGGCCGCAAGCGCTGCGGACGCGCCGACGCAAAACGCGAGCGCGGAGACAAACCTGAGAAGCGGACGATTCATGACGCAGCCTTCGAGCGGGAGCCCGGCGGAATCGAGCACGAACATGGTTAATAATGCGTTGATCGGCTTGCCCGGGGCCGCCGTTGCGGGATAGTCCCGGGCCATGTCCGCTCAAAAGCTCCTTGTTTTCGACCTCGACGGCACGCTGGCCGAAACCGCCGGCGACCTCGTCGGCACCCTCAATTTCATCCTCAGGCGCGAGGGCGTCGCGCCCATCGACATGTCGGACGCGCGCTTCATGCTGGGCGCCGGCGCCAAGGCGCTGATCCAGCGCGGCTATGCGGCGCAGAACATCGCGCTGGCGCCCGCGAGGCTGCAGCAATTGTTCGGGGATTTTCTGGCCCATTACGAAGCGCATATCGCCGACCACAGCTTTCTGTTTCCCGGCGTCGTCGCGGCGCTGGACAGATTCGAAGCCGCCGGCTGGGCCTTCGCCGTCTGCACCAACAAGATCGAGGCGCCCGCCCGCAAGCTGCTCGTGGAGCTCGGCGTCGCGGATCGTTTCCGCGCGATCGTCGGGCAGGACACGTTCGGCGCGCCGAAGCCCGACCCGCGCGTTCTGGAACAGACGATCGCGCTTGCCGGCGGCTCCCCTGCCCGGTCGATCATGGTCGGGGATTCGCGCACCGACATCGATACGGCCAGGGGGCTCGGCATTCCCTGCGTGGCGGTCGATTTCGGCTATACCGACGTCCATGTGAGCCAGCTCGGCCCCGATCGCGTGATCTCGCATTTCGACGAACTGTGGGATAGCGTCGCCTCGTTGCCATTGCAGGAGACCGCGCCATGAAGCTCCGCATCCTGTTCGTCGCCGGCGCCATCGCTCTCGCGCCGGGCGCGGCGCTCGCCGCCTCCGGCGTCAAGGCCTACGATCCCGACAAGGACGGCACGATCGACCTTGCCGAGGCGAAGGCCGCCGCCTCGCGCGCCTTCGACCGGCTCGACCGCGACAAGGACGGCACGCTCGACGCGCGCGAGATGAAGGGCCGCATGACCAAGCGCGCCTGGACGACGGCCGACCCCGACAGGGACGGCACGCTGACGAAGGACGAATATCTGTCGGCGGTCGAGGCGGCCTTCAAACGCGCCGACAAGGACGGCGAGGGCACTGTGGACGCGAGGGAATTGCGCAGTCCCGCCGGCCGCGAACTGGAACGCCTGATGCGCTGACGGCGCGCGCGGCGAGATCGCGCTTGACGGGGCGGGGGCGGCCCGCCTAAACCCTGCCCCACTCCGGTCGCGCTCGCGCGATCGAGGGCGCGTAGCTCAGCGGGAGAGCACTCCCTTCACACGGGAGGGGTCACAGGTTCAATCCCTGTCGCGCCCACCATTTCAATCTCGAAAGCCGATGCATCGCGCCTGGCCGCATGAGGCGGCGCATAAAAAAGGCGCAGCCCGCGAGAGGGTTAAACGCGGGCTGCGCCGTCGCCCCGCGATCATCGGCGCGATCACGGAACGAAATCTACGCCGGGGTCCGGCGTTGCGGGATACAAGCCAGCCGGGCCCCATCCGGCGTCCTTGCTCCCCATATCGGCAATTATCGCCCGACGGCTTCACCGCGGTTTGTCTGGCCGCGCCGGTTCTTGTCTGGATTGTGTCTGGCATTTCGCCGCCCTGCAGAATCGGGGTCGACAGGCCGGCTGGCGCATGGCTTGGCTGTCGCAATCGCTGGCGTGGACGATGTTTTCGCGGGGACGCACGCCCTCCGCTTCGGACCGATCGGCTTTCCAGCACCGGGCGATTCAGCTCAAATGCAGGCTGATTCAGAAAGAACGAATCCTCACCGTGACCGACGCCGCATCCGTACTGCTGGTCGAGGACGACGCCGAGATCGGCGCCCTGATCTCCCGCTATCTCGGCGCCAACCAGATCGCCGTCACGTCCGTCGAGACCGGCGCGGCGATGGACGAGGCGCTGCGCCAGGCCGACTACGATCTCGTCCTGCTCGATCTCAACCTGCCGGGCGAGGACGGACTGTCGATCTGCCGACGCCTGCGGCGCGAAAGCTCGATCCCTATCGTCATCGTCACGGCCCAGAGCGAGGACGTCGACAAGATCGTCGGGCTGGAACTGGGCGCGGATGACTATGTCGCCAAGCCTTTCAATCCGCGCGAGCTGCTGGCGCGCATCCGCGCCGTGCTGCGCCGGACCGCGGGCCTGCAACCTGTCGCCGACGACAATGCCCGGCAGGTCTACCGCTTCTCCGGCTGGCGCGTGGACGTCACCGCGCGCGAAGTCGTTGCGCCATCGGGGTCGCGCATCGCCATGACGGCGGCCGAATTCGACCTGCTCTACGCGCTCTGCGAGCACCCCAACCGCGTATTGACCCGCGACCAGCTCATCGGCCTCACGCACGGCCCGGTGGAAGGCCCGCACGAACGCAGCATCGACACGCTCATCAGCCGGCTGCGCCAGAAGATGGAGACCGATCTGCGCAGCCCGCGCCTGATCCAGACGGTCCGCTCCGAAGGCTACATGTTCTCCGCGCAGGTCTCGCGGCGATGAAGCGCTTCTGGCGCTGGCTGCGGCCCGACAGCCTCGGCGCACAGATCGCGCTCGTGCTGTTTGCGGCCATCGCCCTGTTCCAGATGGTGGTGACTTCCACCTATCTCTTCACAGAACCGGAATTGCGCCTCGCCATCGTCGAGCCTTCCGAGATCGTGGCCAGCGCGGTCACCGCCATCGACGCCGTCGCTCCCGAGCAGCGCGCGGAAATGATCGCCGACATGCAGCGCGCCGCGCCCTGGCTGAAATTCACGGTTCTGGAAAAGGCGCCCAGCGGCAGCCGCATCGCCTCGACCGTCGGCACGGCGGAACTTATCCGCAAGCGGCTGTGGCCCGACGCGATCGTGCGCACGCCCATCGCCAAGATGTCGCAGCCGGACGCCGATTTCGCCGTCGGCCTGCGCAAGGGCGGCTATCTCGTCATCGCCGTCACCGAGCCACGGCGTTCGCAGGCGCTGGAAGACGAGCGTCGGGGCACGGGCGTCAGGCGCCTGGCCAGCTCGCGCAATCTGGAGAGCTCGGCCGCGCTGTTTCTCGTCTCGGCGCTGCTGCTCACCATCTGGCTGACGCTGGCGGTGATCGCGCCGCTCTATCGCCTCGTGCGACAGGCCGAACGGCTGCCGGTCGACCGCGGCCGCGCGGCGCCGATCAAGGAAACAGGCCCCAAGGAAATGCGCGAACTTTCGCGCGCGTTGAACCGGATGCAGCGGCGCATCGATTCCATGATCGAGTCGCGCTCGCGCGCGCTCGCGGCCATCAGCCACGACCTGCGCACGATCATCACCCGGATGCGGCTGCGCTCCGAATTCATCGGCGACGAGGCGCTGAAGTCCAAGATGCTGAAGGACGTGGAGACGATGGATTCCATGCTCCACAAGAATCTCGTCTATCTGCGCGGCGAGCAGACGGGCGCGGACGTCGGCCTCATCGACCTCGACAGCGTGCTGCAGACGATCGCCGACGAATTCGCCGATCTCGGCCACGAAGTCTCCTATGCCGGCGGCAAGCACCAGACCGTCTACGGCTCGCTCGAGGACCTGCAGCGACTGTTCTCGAACCTCGTCGAGAACGCGGTCAATCACGGCGCGCATGTCGTGGTCAGCGCCACGCCGCCGCAGGACGGTTTCATCGTGGTCGACGTCGCCGACGACGGCCCCGGCATTCCCGCGGACAAGAAGGAGCAATTGCTCGAGCCCTTCGTGCGCGGCGAGCCCGGCCGCACCGTCGACGCCAAGAGCGGCTTCGGCCTCGGCCTGTCCATCGTCGCCTCGCTCGTCGAAAAGGCCGGCGGCCGTCTGCAATTGCTCGATCGCGCGCCGAACGGCCTGATCGCGCGGGTCGCCCTGCCCGCCGCCTTCAGTTGAACTCGGCTCCCCGCCTGTGCGACACGGGGGCATGACAAAACGCTTCTTCGAACTGCGCGGCTCGCACAATCCCCACCGCTGGAACCTGCCGCTGAACCCGACGATCTGCGTCGGCCCGCCCGACCTCATGTTCATGTACGGCGGCGTGGGACTGGCCGCGGCGATCGAGGCGCTGGAGCGCACCTGCGAGCGGCCGGTCGTGTGGGCGACGGCGCAATATCTGTCCTTCGCGCGCCCGCCCTCCGTGCTCGATCTCGACGTGCGCATTTTCTACAAGGGCCGCCACACGACGCAGGCGCGGGTCTCGGGCCATGTCGGGGAAGCCGAGATCATCACCGTTTCCGCCGCGCTGGGCGAGCGGCCGGGCGGCGCCGCGCATCAATGGGCCGTCATGCCCGACGTTCCACGCCCGGACGATTGCGAGCGCGTGCAGCTCTGGCCCGACCATGGCGACAATTACAATCGCCGCGTGGAACTGCGGATGCCGAAGGGCGCGCTGCGGCGCGACGGAACGCCCTCGCCGGACGGGCGCCTCGCGCTCTGGGCGCGCACGGTCGAAGACTACGAGATGACGTCGAGCATGTTGGCCATCTTCGCCGATTACGTGCCGTCCGCCATCGGGCCGGCGCTGGGCGAAGCGAACTCCGGCTCCTCCAGCCTCGACAATACGCTGCGCGTGCGAAAGGTCGTGCCGACGCGCTGGGTGTTCTGCGACATCACGGTGACCGGCATGAACGCCGGCTTCGCGCATGGCGACATGCGGCTGTTCGCCGAGAACGGCGAGCTGATGGCGACGGCGAGCCAGTCGATGGTGGTGCGGCGGCGGGGGGACTAGCGCCTCACGCGCACACCCCCGGCTTCCTGTCCTTCCACGGCCGCTCCTGCTCGAGCTGCGCGGCGAGGCGGAACAGCGTCGCCTCGTCGCCGAAGCGGCCGGCGAACATCATGCCGAGCGGCAGGCCCGCCTTGTTCCAGGCGAGCGGCACGGACATGGCCGGCTGGCCGGACATGTTGAACATGGCCGTGCCGGGCATGTAGGCGGCGAGCGTCGCGGCGATGGTCTTGAGATCGCCCATCGTGTCGAGCACGCCGAGCTTGAGCGGCGGCAGGCACAAGGTCGGCTGCAGCATGACGTCGATGTCGGTGAAGAATTCCGCGAGCGCGCGCGAGATGCGGAAGGCGTCGAGCTGGGCGGCGACATAATCGACGGACGTGCGCTTGCCGGCGTTGTGCGCGGTCACCAGCGTCAGCTTCTCGAATTCCTCTTCGGTCGCCTTGCGGCCGAGTTGCTGTTCGGCGAGCCGCACCGCGAGCGCCGTGTTGGCGCCGGTGATGACGGCCAGCGCGTCGCCGGGCGACACGGGCAGGACCGGCGCCTTTTCCACGACTTCGTGCCCGAGTTTCTCCAGCATTTTCGCAACGTCGCGCACGGCGGCGGCGATTTCCGGGTCGATCGGCGCGCCGGACGGCGCGCGGTCGGTGAAGGCGATGCGCAGGCGCCCCGGCTCGCGCCGCACCTCGTCGGCATAGGCGCGCGCGTGCGGCGGCGCGTGATAGGGACTGACGAGTTCCGGGCCTTCGGTCGCGTCCAGCATGGCGGCGCTGTCGCGCACGCTGATCGACACGACGTGGCCGATGGAAAAGCCGCCCCAGCCTTCGCCGCGATCCGGCCCCATGGGCGTTCGCGCCCGCGTCGGCTTCAGGCCGAACACGCCGCAGGCGGAGGCGGGAATGCGGATCGAGCCGCCGCCGTCCGAGGCATGGGCGACGGGAATGATGCGCGCAGCGACCGCCGCCGCCGCGCCGCCCGAGGAGCCGCCGGAGGAATGATCCGTGTTCCAGGGATTGCGGGTCGGCCCGTGCAATCGCGTTTCGGTCGTCGGCATCAGTCCCCATTCGGGCGAGGAGCTCTTGCCGTAGATGACGAGCCCCGCGTCCAGATAGCGCTGCGTGAGCGTGTCCGTGTGATCGGCCAGATAATTCCTGTTGAGCGAGGCGCCGAAGGTCGTGCGCGTGCCGGCGAGCAGGTTGAGGTCCTTCAGCAGAAACGGCACGCCCCGGAACGGGCCGTCGGGCAGGCCCCTGGCGATCTGCTTGCGCGCGAAATCGTAGTGCTTGACGACGACGGCGTTGAGCTGCGGGTCGAGCCTGTCCGTGCGCGCGATCGCCTCGTTCAGCAGGTCTTCCGCGCTCACCTGGCCGCGGCGCACAAGCTCGGCGAGGCCGACGGCGTCGTAAGTCCCGAATTCCCTGATCGGCATGGCGTTTTCCTTCCCTTGCGCCCAGCGTAGAAGGGAAAGCGGCAGAGCGCCAGCCGCGCCGCGCCTGCGCAGCGCACTCGACGCTCGCTGCGGATGCGCTAGATTAGCGGCCGGTTCAGCGCTCCTTCGCCGAGAGCGCCGCGCGCTGTCGCAGACGAAGGGGGATCGCGCTGCTGTCGCCGAGTCAGAGGTCCGGGCATAACCCTCCCGCCGGGCGCGGCGCCGCGCGCGACCTGCCGAGCCTTGCGCTCGGCATCGAGCGGCTCGGCCTCGTGCCGCTAGCCCATCCCTGGGTCGTCGGCGTGTTTGCGCTGGCGTGCGCCATCGGCGCGGCCTTCGGGCTGATGCGCGTGAAGGTCGACGATTCCCTGTCGCAGCTCTTCCGTTCGGACACGCCCGCCTTCCGGCAATACGAGGATGTGACGCGGCGCTTTCCGTCGACCGAGTTCGACGTGCTGGTCGTGATCGAAGGTCCCGTGCTCGAGCGCGAACCGCTGGAGAAAATGCGGGATCTCGCGACCGACCTCCAGCTCGTGCCCGGCGCGCGCGGCATCGTCTCCATCTTCTCGGCGCGCGAGCCTGGCGAGAAAGGCGGCCTGCCGCCGCCGCTCTTTCCCGAGACGCTGCCGCAGGGCGCCGATTTCGCCAAGCTGATCGCGCGCGTGAAGGCGAACGAGATCATCCAGGGCAAGCTGATTTCGAAAGACGGCCATCTCACGCTGATGGTTCTGTCGCTCGAGCCGGAGGCGACGGCGCAGAACCGGCTCGGCGACGTCATCGCAGAAGTGCGCAAGACCATCGCGCAGGATCTCGAAGGCGCCGGTCTGACGGCGGAGCTTTCGGGCGTGCCGGTCATGCAGCTCGAAATTCGCAACGCCGTGGAGCGCGACCGCATCCTCTACAACGCCGTCGGCTTCGTCGCGGGCTGCCTCATCGCGATCCTCTTCTTCCGGCGCGTGTCCTTCATGATCGTGGCGGCCGGGCCGCCTCTCGCAGCCATCCTTCTGGCGCTCGGCGCGCTCGGCTGGCTCGACTTCCGGCTCAACATGTTTCTCAACGTGATGACGCCGCTCATCATGGTCATCAGCTTCTCGGACTCGATGCAGCTCACTTTCGCGGCGCGGGACAGGCTGATCGAAGGCAAGGACAAGTTCACCGCATTTCGCGAATCCGTGCTCGTCGTCGGGCCCGCCTGCGTGCTGACACACGCGACGGCCGGCTTGTCGTTCGCGGCGTTGCTGGTTTCGGATTCCGATCTCATCCGCGTCTTCGGCAAGGCCGGCCTGATCGCGACCGCCGTCGCGCTCGTCACCGTGCTCTTTCTCGTGCCGCTGTTCGGCATCCTGTTCGTTCGCAACGAAGCGGACTTCGCGCGCGACGCGCGCGAATCCGACATCGGCGTCGATGCGCTGCGGCGTTTCTGCGGCGCGATTGCGACGCGCATGACTCATCGCCCCGATCTCATCACGCTTGCCGGGCTTCTGGTCGTCGTCGCGCTCGGCGTGGTCTACGCCAGCCTGCAGCCGCGCTATCGCCTCGCGGATCAGGTTCCCGACAAGCAGAACGCGGTCGCCGCCGGCAGCCGCCTCGACCAGAAGCTGTCAGGATCGAACCCCGTCGACGTCCTGATCGAATTTCCAAAGGATGTGTCGCTCTACGCCCCCGAGACCTTGCAGGTGGTCGCGGCAGTGCACGCCGCGGTCGAAAAGCAGGCGGGGGTCGGCAATGTCTGGTCGCTGGAAACGCTGCGGCGCTGGCTTGCGGAGAAGCAGGGCCGCGCAGATGTCGCGACGCTGAAGGAATATGTCGACATTCTGCCAAAGCATCTGCGGCGCCGCTTCCTTGCCGAGAGTCAGGATGCGGCCTTGGTCAGCGGGCGCATCCCGGACATCGACGCGAGCGAACTTCTGCCTGTCGTCAATACGCTGGACGCCAATCTCGAAGCGGTGCGCAAGGCTCATCCGAATTATCAGATCGCGGTCACCGGGCTCGCGGTCATCGCCGCGCGCAACAGCGCCGGCATGATCGAAAAGCTCTCGCGCGGACTGACGATCGAATTCGCATTCGTCGCGCTGTTCATCGGCCTCGCCTTCCGTTCGGGCATCGTCGGCGCGGCGACGGTCATGCCGGCGATCTTCCCGGTCGTCGCCTGCGGCGCGCTGCTGAAAATCAGCGGGCTCGGCCTGCAGTTCGCCAGCATCGTCGCGCTTATCGTCTCCTTCGGGCTGGGTCTCAGCGCGACGATTCACTTCTTCAATCGCATGCGGCTCGAGCAGGCGCCAGGCGACGATCCCGCCGTCGCCGTCGAGCGCGCCACCGTGCTGGTCGGCCCGGCGATGATCCTGACGACCGTGGTGCTGGCCTGCGGCCTTGCCGTGACCGTCCTGTCCGACTTGCCGTCGCTGCGGCTGTTTGGCTGGCTCAGCGCCTTTTCCATGCTGGCGGCTCTGACCGCGGATTTCCTGATCCTGCGGCCGTCCATCGCCTTTCTGGCGCGCGTTGTGGCGAAACGATCCGGTCAACCGCCCTTCTGAAGCGTCATCGATACGCGACGGATGCTCGAAGCCCCGGACGAAATGACGACCGTCTGCCTGCTGGACGAAGAGTTGACGCTGATGTTCGCCGAGAACCCGCCGCCGGAGACGCGGGCGTTGTAATGGCCGCCGGCGGCCGAACCGCTCAGCGTGCCGTTGAGCGAGCGCGTCGTCTCGCTCCATGAGCCCGATATGCTCGATCCGTTTGCGATGACGTCGCTCACGACCTCGAAACGATAGCTGTCGCTCGCGCAGGTCAATCTTTGCGTAAGCGAACTGCCTGTGCCGTCGACCGCGTAGGAGGCGCGACAGCGAATTCGTTCATCGCCATTGGTGGTCGAAATCGTGCCCGACCCGCTCCAACTGCCTTGATAGCCCGTGAACGGACCGGCGGCGGCGGGCGCCGCCTGCACGGAAAGCGCAAGCGCAAATATGGATACAGCCGCTGCGAATTTGCTTGTCACGTCGACCCCCCATCTGTTGACACACGTTCGATATAGGCAGGCGCCTGCGCAATTCCATCGCCGTGAAATACGCAAGCATTGCGCTAACGGCAGCGCTTCCCGATGACCATCTGCACGTCCCCCATCGAGGCCTCCATCTGCCGGACGTTTTCGCGCAGCGAATGGCCTGTCATGCAGCGTTTCATAATGTCGTTCGATTCCTTCATGTCGCGCAAGTTGGCGCGCAGGACGCCGCAGATCGCCTCCGGCGGATAGGGGCCGCCCCGATCACGGCGCGCAACCACGGAAACGAGATCCCAGGCGCGACGCAATTCGGCGCCGCAGCGCGCGTCTTCTTGCGCCGCAACAAGCGACGGCGCGGCAGAGAGCGCGACAACGAGAACGGCGAGCAGGCGCGGCATGCGAAATTTCCTTCGCAGCGTTCATGCCTGCAGCGCGCGCGATGCGATGCGCGTTTGCGCACATGGCCTTCGAGCGGGCCCGCCGTTGACGGCGCGGCGCGCCCGCTCCTATCGTCCTGCCAACAATCGGACCGCGCAAGATTGTCGGACGGTCCCGGGAAACATCAAACGCGGGGAGCGAACCATGCAAGGACTGATGATGGACATGCCGCTGCTGATCAGCGGCCTCATCAAATATGCCGCCGACCATCACGGCGAGGCGGAAGTGGTGGCGCGCGAGATCGAGGGCGACATCCATCGCTACACCTATGCCGACGCGCATCCGCGCATGCAGCGCATGGCGCTGGCGCTCAAGCGACTCGGCATGAAGATGGGCGACCGCGTCGGCACGCTCGCCTTCAATACGCACCGCCACTTCGAGATGTTCTATGCCGCGCCCGGCATGGGCTACGTGCTGCACACGGTCAATCCGCGCCTGTTCCCGGACCAGCTCGTCTACATCATCAATCACGCCGAGGACCGGCTCTTGTTCATCGACCGCGCCACCCTGCCGCTGGTCGAGGCCATCGCGCCGCGTCTAGAGACGGTCGAGGCCTTCGTCTTCATGTCGTCGCGCGAGCGTATGCCGGAGACGAAGCTGCCGAAGCCTGTCCATTGCTACGAGGAATTGCTGGCGGCCGAAGACAATGCAGGCTTCGAATGGCCGCAGTTCGACGAGAAGACGGCCTCGACCATCTGCTACACGTCCGGCACGACCGGCAATCCGAAGGGCGTCGTCTATTCGCACCGCGCCGCCATTCTGCAGACGCTTGTCTGCTCGAGCTTCGAATTCATGCCCGGCCACAAGGAAGGCGTGCGCGAGGTCATGTTCCCCATGGCGCCGCTGTTCCACGGCAACGGCTGGAACATGCCGTTCACCGCGCCCTTCACCGGCTCCAAGCTCGTGCTGCCCGGCCGTAACTACGAGCCTGACAAGCTGTACGAACTGATCGAGGGCGAGGGCGTGACGATTTCGGCGGGCGTGCCGAGCTTCTGGCTGATCCTGCTCGACTGGCTGGCGCGCACGGGCAAGAAGTTCTCGACTCTGCGCGTAACGCTGTCCTCAGGCTCGGCGCCGCCGCGCGCCATGGTCGACAAGCTCAAGCGCGAATATGGCGTCGACTATATCCAGGCCTGGGGCATGACCGAGGCGCTCGGCTGCACCATGCCGACGACGCGGCCGGGCTCGGACGCGCTTTCGGACGCCGAAAAGCTCGACCGCCGCATGGTCTCCGGCCGCGCCTGTTTCGGCACGGAGCTGCGCATCGTCGACGACGAGGGCAGGCCGCTGCCCAACGATGGCGTCGCGGTCGGCCACCTGCGCGCGCGCGGGCCGTGGGTGGCGTCGGGCTACATGAAGCTCGACGAGGGCATCGATCCCGACGGCTGGCTGATTACCGGCGACATGGCCATGATCGATCCCTTGGGCCACGTTTCGCTCACCGACCGCTCCAAGGACGTCATCAAGTCCGGCGGCGAATGGATTTCCTCCATTCAGCTCGAGGACGCCGCGCTCTCGCATCCCGACGTGCTGCAGGCGGCCGTCATCGCCGTCAGCCACGACAAGTGGCAGGAGCGGCCGCTGCTCCTGATCGTCCGGCGCCAGGGCGCGACCGTCGAGGGCCAGGCGATCCTCGACCACATGCGGCCGAAGCTTGCGAGCTGGTGGATGCCCGACGCCGTGGAATTCCTCGACGAATTTCCCATGACCGGCACCGGCAAGGTGCAGAAGATGGCGCTGCGGGCGAAATTCCGGGATTACCGGGCCACGTGACACGCGCCGGCGATCGGGATTGCTTCGCTTCGCGCGCGAGACGCGGGACGGGGTCCTTGGCGTCCGGTGTGGCGCGCGCGACACGATCCGCGGATTCCCGGCAGAGCTTTAGCTGCGCCTCGTTGCAACAAGAGCGTCCATTGGCCAGAATACGGCCGGAATCAGGCTGCCTGCGCGAGCGGGGCCGGGTGTCTGAACGATTAAGGAAACTCTCATGCGGCGACAGATCATCGCATATGCCTGCGCGCTGACCGGCCTCCTGGCCGCCGGCGTCGCCAACGCGGCCTCGGGCGTGGAATACGACCCGCTGACCCATCAGCCGCTGATCCAGCGTCCGGGCGCCATGAGCGCGGACGGCCGCCCCCTGGCCACCGCCATCCCGCGCGAAACCGTCTATTTCAATGGCAAATATGCGCCGGGCACGATCGTCATCTCGACGGCCGAGCGCCGCCTCTACTACGTGCTGCCCGGCGGGCAGGCGATCAGGTACGGCGTCGGCGTCGGCCGTCCGGGCTTCGAGTGGTCCGGCACCAAGACCATCGCCATGAAGCGGGAATGGCCGGACTGGACGCCGCCCGCCCAGATGCTGCGCCGCCGTCCCGACCTGCCGCGCCACATGAAGGGCGGCGTCGACAATCCGCTCGGGGCGCGCGCCATGTATCTCGGCGGCACGCTCTATCGCATCCACGGCTCCAACGAGCCGGAGACGATCGGCCAGGCCGTATCCTCGGGCTGCATCCGCATGACCAACGACGATGTCGTGGACCTCTACAATCGCGTCAGCGTCGGCACCAGGGTCGTCGTGATGCGCTGAGCGGCGTTCCGCCAGAAAACAAAGGCCCGGACCAGTCCGGGCCTTTTTCGTTCAAGGGGCGCCCTACGGCGTTTGACGGAAACCGGACCGTCATCGCGAGGCGATCCATCCATGTGGATAGGCACGGTGGATGGATTGCTTCGCGGAGCCTGTCATCGGGCGCGCTTCGCGCGACCCGTCGGCTCGCAATGACGACCGCCGATAGCAAATCCCATCCTGCGCTAGCGCGTCAGGCCCTTCTGCGCGAGCGCCGCCACGTACCGGCCCCAGATCGCATCGTGGTCGCGACCGAGTTCGGCCAGGTATTTCCACGAGAAAATGCCGGTGTTGTGCCCGTCGTCGAACTCCAGCCGGATCGCGTAATTGCCGACCGGGGCAATTTCCTTGATCCTGACATTCTTCTTGCCGCCAATCGTCTTCCGCTCGGCTGCGCTGTGGCCCTGCACTTCGGCGCTCGGACTTTCGACACGCAGATATTCGGCCGAATAGTCGTAGTTGCTCGCGTCGTCGAACTGGATGGTCAGACGGGCGCCGTTGTCGTGCAGCCTGATCTCGCTCGGCCAAGGCTCGGCCATTGTGCTCTCCCTCTCGGTCTCGGCCCAAAGGCCGCTTTTCCCCTTGCCGGGGCGCTATATATTCCTCGGCCACAAGGATATAAGGCGCCCATGAACGTCCCCGCTAGCCCGTTGGTCAAAGACGCGCCTGCCCTGGTCGATCCTTTCGGCCGGGCGATCACCTACGTGCGCGTGTCCGTGACGGACCGCTGCGACTTCCGCTGCGTCTACTGCATGTCGGAAGAGATGAAGTTC
Source organism: Rhodoblastus sp. (assembly GCA_046349085.1). Lineage (GTDB taxonomy): Bacteria > Pseudomonadota > Alphaproteobacteria > Rhizobiales > Beijerinckiaceae > JAJXWB01. The sequence continues at coordinate 146,048 of JAXMDA010000007.1, read as the reverse complement.
CTGCCCAAGCGCGATCTCCTGAGCCTGGAGGAACTGGACCGACTCTGCTCGGCCTTCGTCGCGCGCGGCACGCGCAAGCTGCGCATTACGGGCGGCGAGCCGCTGGTCAGGCGCGACATCATGACCCTGTTCCGACGGCTGTCGCGGCATCTCGCCTCGGGCGCGCTGAAGGAGCTGACGCTCACCACCAACGGTTCGCTGCTGTCGCGCTACGCCGGGGAACTCGCCGATTGCGGCGTGAGGCGCATCAACGTCTCGATCGACACGCTCGACCCGATGAAATTCCGCGAGATCACCCGCCGCGGCGACCTGTCGGTGGTGCTCGCGGGCCTCGACGCTGCGCAAAAGGCCGGCCTTGCGGTCAAGATCAACGCCGTGGCGCTGAAGGGCGTGAACGAACGGGAAGTCTTCGATCTCGTGAGATTCGCGCATGGACGCGGCATGGACATGACCTTCATCGAGGTCATGCCGCTCGGCGAGGTGGAGGGCGAGCGCTTCGACCAGTACTGGCCCTTGAGCGAAGTACGCGCCAAGCTCTCCGAACAATTCGCGCTGGAGGCGACTGACTATTCGACCGGCGGACCGGCCCGTTACTACAAGGCGGCGGAAACTGGCGGACGCATCGGCTTCATCACGCCGCTGACGCACAATTTCTGCGAAAGCTGCAACCGCGTGCGCGTGACCTGCACCGGCACCCTATACATGTGCCTGGGCCAGGAGGACGCCGCCGACCTGCGCGCGCCGCTGCGCGCTTCGCCGACGGACGAGAAGCTGCACGAGGCGATCGAGGCGGCGATCCGCCGCAAGCCCAAGGGCCACGATTTCATCATCGACCGCGCGACGAGACAGCCGGCGCTTGCCCGCCATATGAGCGTTACCGGCGGCTAACCAGGCGCCGCCGACTGGCGGCGCTCCCTTCCGGGTGCTAAGCATCTGGCATAAGCCTGCGACATCGCAAAAGCCGGGCCGAACCGGTTGCGTTAGGCGAAAGGGGAGCTGGATGAATTTCCTCCTGAGCATCAGCCGCGCCATCGACTCCACACAGGAGCGTTTCGGCAAGGCTCTGAGCTGGCTGATTCTCGCGGCCGTGCTCGTCTCCTCGATCAACGCGATCATCCGCTTCACATTCAACATCAGTTCGAACGCCTGGCTCGAATTGCAGTGGTATCTGTTCAGCGCGGTCTTCCTGCTCGGCGCCGGCTACACGCTGATGAAGAACGAGCACATCAAGATCGACATCGTGAACTCGCATCTGCCGAACGGCCTGCGCAATGCGATCGAGCTGTTCGGCCACGTCTTCTTCCTCGGCACATTCAGCGTCGTGATGATCTATCTCGGCGCGCCGTTCTTTTTCCGCTCCTTCGCAGAGAAGGAATATTCTGCAAGCGCCGGCGGCCTGATCGTGTGGCCCGCCAAGATGATGATCCCGATCGGCTTCGCCATCCTGCTCGTTCAGGGCGTCTCCGAATTCATCAAGCGCGTCGCCGTCATGCGGGGAATGATTCCCGACCCGCACGCAGGCGCGCGCGGCCACGGCGTCGAAGGCTGAGGAGCGAGCCATGGCCCACTTCATTGCGCAGAACATGGCGCCGATCATGTTCGCTTCGCTCGTCGTCGTGCTGTTGCTCGGCTATCCCGTCGCCTTCTCGCTCGCCGCGGTCGGACTCTTTTACTTCCTGATCGGCGTCGAACTCGCCCCGCTGTCGGGCGGCAGCATCAGCCTCGACTGGAACCTGCTCGCCGCCCTGCCCGAGCGCGTGTTCGGCGTGATGAACAACGACACGCTGCTCGCCATTCCATTCTTCACATTCATGGGGCTCATTCTCGAGCGCTCCGGCATGGCGGAAGACCTGCTCGACACGATCGGGCAATTGTTCGGGCCGGTGCGCGGCGGCCTCGCCTACGCGGTCATCTTCGTCGGCGCCCTGCTCGCGGCGACGACCGGCGTCGTCGCGGCCTCCGTCATCTCGATGGGCCTGATCTCGCTGCCGATCATGCTGCGCTACGGCTACGACCGGCGCCTGGCCGCCGGCGTCATCGCGGCGTCCGGCACGCTGGCGCAGATCATCCCGCCTTCGCTCGTCCTGATCGTCACCGCCGACCAGCTCGGCCGCTCGGTCGGCGACATGTACAAGGGCGCGATGATCCCGGGTCTGGTGCTCTCGGCGCTCTATGCCGGCTACGTGTTCCTGGTGACCGTGGTCAAGCCGGACGCGGCCCCCGCCCTGCCGAAAGAAGCCCGCACGCTCGGCTCGGGCGTCGGCTCGCTGCTCGTGCTGATCGCGGCGTCCGCCGGCGTGTTCTATGCGGCGACGCTGTGGCTCGCGCGCTCCCATCCCAACATGCCCTCCGACAATGCGGCGATCTGGGCTGGCACGATCGCGATCATCTTCGCCTACGGCCTGGCTCTCATCAACGAGACGCTCAAGCTCGGCATGCTGTCGCGCCTGGCTTCGCAGGTGGTCATCGTGCTGGTGCCGCCGCTGGCGCTGATCTTCCTCGTGCTCGGCACGATTTTCGTCGGCATCGCAACGCCGACCGAGGGCGGCGCGATGGGCGCGCTCGGCGCGCTGATCCTGGCGGTCGCCAAGCGCCGTCTGTCGATCGACCTGCTGAAGCAGGCGATGGACACGACGGCGAAGCTCTCGTCCTTCGTGGTGTTCATCCTGCTCGGCGCGCGCGTGTTCTCGCTCACCTTCTACGGCGTGAACGGCCACACCTGGGTCGAGCACATGCTGACCTCGCTGCCGGGCGGCCAGATCGGCTTCCTGATCTTCGTCAACCTGTTCGTCTTCTTCCTGGCCTTCTTCCTCGACTTCTTCGAACTGGCCTTCATCGTCATCCCGCTGCTCGGGCCGGCGGCGGAGAAGCTCGGCATCGACCTGATCTGGTTCGGCGTCATTCTCGGCGTAAACATGCAGACGAGCTTCATGCATCCGCCCTTCGGATTCGCGCTGTTCTATCTGCGCTCGGTCGCGCCCGTCACCGACTTCATCGACCGCGTGACCGGCAAGAAAACCGCGCCAGTCACGACGGGCCAGATCTACATGGGCGCGATCCCCTTCGTGGTCATTCAGCTCATCATGGTCGCTCTGGTGGTCGCGATCCCCTCGATGGTCATGGTCTACAAGTCCGGCGACGTGAAGCTCGACCAGAAGCAGATCGACCAGCAGTTCCAGCAGATCGCGCCGGCCCCCGGCTCCGACGAACCGCCGCCGCTGAAGTTCTGAGCGGCGCGCGCCGCGCAAATGAAAAGGCCCGGACGTTCGTCCGGGCCTTTCTTGTCTGCGGGTCCTGATCCGTTGCGATCAACCCTTGGCGCGCTGGCGCACCATGAAATTGTCGTAGCCGAATTCGGCGACCTGCCACCACAGATATTCGTCGTTGCGGAAGGCCATGTAGGAATCGTGGATCTTCTTGAACTTCTCGTTCTTGGCGGAAAGTTCCGCGTAGAGCTCGTTCGACGCCTTGTAGGCCGCCTCGAGGATTTCCGTCGAGAACGGGCGCAGCTTGGTGCCGCTCGCCACCAGACGCTTCAGCGCGGCCGGGTTCACGGCGTCGTACTTCGCCTGGATCGAGACGTTCGACATGGCGCAGGCGGTCTTCAGCACCGTCTGGTACGCCTTGGGCAAGGCGTTGAACTTCTCCTTGTTGACGACGTAGTGCAGGCAGGTGCCGCCTTCCCAGAAGCCGGGATAATAATAGTAAGGCGCGACCTTGTTGAAGCCGAGCTTCTCGTCGTCATACGGCCCCACCCATTCGGCGGCGTCGATCGTGCCTTTCTCCAGCGCAGGATAGATGTCGCCGCCCGCGATCTGCTGCGGCACCGCGCCGAGCTTCTGCATGACCGCGCCCGCCATGCCGGCGATGCGGAACTTGAGGCCCTTGAGATCGGCGACGGTCTTGATCTCGTTGCGGAACCAGCCGCCCATCTGCGTGCCGGTGTTGCCGCCGGGGAAGGCCACGAGGTTGTAGCTCGACAGGAATTCGTCGATCAGTTCGTTGCCGCCGCCATGATAGAACCAGGCGTTCTCCTGGCGCGCGTTCAGGCCGAACGGAACCGCAGCGCCGAAGCAGAAAGTCGGGTCCTTGCCCCAGTAGTAATAAAGCGCGGTCTGGCCGATCTCGACCGTGGCGTTCTGCGTCGCGTCAAGCGCTCCCGGCCCGGGAACGATTTCGCCCGCGGCAAAGCACTGGATCTGGAACTTGCCGTCCGTCATGTCGGCGACGGCCTTCGACAGGACTTCGGCCCCGCCGAAGAGCGTATCGAGCGACTTGGGAAAGCTCGACGTGAGGCGCCATTTCACTTCCGGAGCGGACTGGGCGATGGCCGGCGCGGCAATGCCGGCGCCGGCGCCTGCGAGCGCGGCCGTCTTGAGAAATCTTCTTCTTTCAACCGTCATGCTTTTCTCCCTCAGAAGGCGCTCATTTGCGTGCCTTGTGCGACCACATGGCCAACGCCGGCAGCGAGATAAGCACAGAAGCGACACAGCGCGAAGTCTGTAGACGCAAAAACGCCGCCGGGGGCGCCGGCGGCGTTAATGGCTATGATCGCTCGATCAGTAGCAGGGGACGCTCACGCGCTGGTAGCCGAGGAACTGGCCCCAGTCGTCGTAGACCGGCTGATTGGCGACGCAATAGCCTCCGCCGTAGCCGTAGCCGTTATAGGCGCCCGCCGCGACGGCGCCGAGCGCCAGGCCGCCGATCGCGCCGGCCACCCACGGGCCAGGCCCGCCCCAGCCGCGATGATGGCCCCAGCCGCCGCGAGCGAAGCCGCCGCCTCGCCAGCCGGCCCCGCGCCACTGCGCGTCCGCGGGCGTAGCCGTCGCCGCGATGCTCGCGCCGAGCGTCAATGCGGCCAGACCGGCAGTGAAGATTTTGCGGATGCGGGTCATTGGAACTCTCCTTTCCTCCGGCGTTACGCCAGGAACTCCCTCTTCGGAAACGCGCTTGTGATCCTTTTGATCCATTGCGGGTGAACCCGGCCTGAATGGTTTACGGCGGGATAATGGCGCATGCCTGCGAGCGCGCTTGCCCGGCGTTCGCACACGTGGCATGCCAGCTCCGAAATCAATGGGGAGAAGCGCGTCCAATGACCAAAGTCGCATTCCTGGGCCTCGGCGTGATGGGTTTCCCCATGGCCGGTCATCTCAAAACCAAGGGCGGCTGCGACGTCGTCGTCTATAACCGCTCGGCCGCCAAGGCGAAGGCGTGGGTCGAAAAATTCGGGGGCGTCTCCGCCGCGACGCCGCGCGCGGCGGCGGAAGGTTGCGACATTGTTTTTGCCTGCGTGGGCAATGACGACGATCTGCGCTCTGTCGTGCTGGGCCCGGACGGCGCGCTCGCCGGCATGAAGAAGGGCGCGATCTTCGTCGATCACACGACCGCGTCCGCCGAAGTCGCGCGCGAATTGCACGCCGCCGCGGCAAAGCTCGGGATCGCCTTCATCGATGCGCCGGTCTCCGGCGGGCAGGCCGGCGCCGAAAACGGCGTTCTGACGGTGATGTGCGGCGGCGACGCCGAGCCCTACGCCAAGGCGGAACCCGTCATCGCCGCCTTCGCGCGCGCCTGCCGCCTCATGGGCCCGTCTGGCGCGGGGCAACTCACCAAGATGGTCAACCAGATCTGCATCGCCGGCCTCGTGCAGGGGCTGTCGGAGGGCCTGCACTTCGCCCAGAAGGCCGGCCTCGACGGCGAGGCCGTCGTCGCGGTGATTTCGAAGGGCGCGGCGCAATCCTGGCAGATGGAGAACCGGTTCAAGACCATGCTCGACGGCAAGTTCGATTTCGGCTTCGCCGTCGACTGGATGCGCAAGGACCTGTCGATCTGTCTCGAGGAAGCGCGCAACAACGGCGCGAATCTGCCGGTCACCGCTCTGGTCGACCAGTTCTACGCCGAGGTGCAGAAGATGGGCGGCAAGCGCTGGGACACGTCGAGCCTGATCGCGCGCCTCAATCGCTGATCGCGCTTCGCACGACCGTCCGCAGGTCCGGCAGCAGCTCGCTCTCGAACCACGGGTTGCGCTTCAGCCATCCCGTGTTGCGCCAGGAAGGGTGCGGCAGCGGGAAGAGACGCGGAGTCGCCTTCTCGAATTCGCGCCAGCGGCGCACGATGTCGTCGACCTTCGTCGCCTTCGGCAAGGGCCGTCCCAGCCGCGCGAAATGATAGCGATGGGCGTAACCGCCGATCGCCAGCACCGCCTCGACCTGCGGCAGGAGCGCAAACAGCCGGTCGTGCCAATGCGCCGAGCATTCGCGGCGCGGCGGCAGGTCGCCGCCGCTGGCGTCGTATCCCGGAAAACAAAAGCCCATCGGCGCGATGCAGACGCGGCGCGTGTCGTAGAAAGTCTCGCGATCCATCCCGAGCCAGGCGCGCAGCCGGTCGCCGGAGGCGTCGTCGAACGGCAGTCCGGACTTATGCACGCGCAGTCCCGGCGCCTGGCTGGCGATCAGCAGGCGCGCCGTACCCGACACGCGCAGAACGGGGCGCGGCTCGTGCGGCAGGGGGCGGCCGTCCGGCCGTTCGACGCACACTCGGCACCGCCGGATTTCGGCCGCGAGCCTGTCGAGGTCAGAGCTTGACGACGAGGCCGTCATGGGCGGCGTCCATGCCGCTTTCATCGCGGATCAGATCGAGATTGGCGAGGACTTCGGGCCCCATATGCGTGATCATGACACGGCGCGCGCTGATGTGCGGCAGATTTTCCTGCAGGCGCGGCCAGTCCATGTGGCCCGGCGCCTTGGGCGCCATCGAATGGCATTCGCAGACGAACAGATCGGCGCCGGCGGAAATGTCGATCAGGGCGTCTGTCCACGCCGTATCGCCGGAGAAGGCGAAGGACTTGCCGCCCGCCTCGATGCGCACGGCCGTGGCCGGCGCGCCGGAGGCGTGAACGACCTCCTGCGTGCGCACGTCGAATCCCGCGAGGGTCTCGCGCGAGGGCGGCGAGATCTCGTGGATTTCCCAGGAGAAGCGCCATTTGATGCCCGTCGAGCCGGGGAAGAACGCTTCCATCGCCATGGCGAGGCGGGAGCGCAGGCCGGGCGGCCCGAAGATCGGCAGAGGCTTGTCGCGAGGATCGACGAATTGCGCCTCGAGCAGCAGGAACGGCAGGCCGCCAAAATGATCGCCATGCAAATGGCTGATGAGAATTCCGTCGATGTCGTTGAACGAGAACCCCAGGCGGCGCCAGCCGATAATCGATCCAGCGCCGAAGTCGATCATCATGGCCCGGCCGTCGCGGTCGAGGCGCAGGCAGGTGTGCGCGCGGCCGCCGCTGCCGAATGCGTCTCCCGTGCCGACGAAGGTCACGCGCATTCCCGTCAGGCCTTCGCGCTCGGGCGCGCGGACAATTCGCCGTGCCAGCGCGCCACATTGGTCAGCTCGGCGGGCGGCTGAATGCGCGCCAGCCGCAGGAAATCCATCGACACGAGACCGTCGACATCCGCGACGGAGAAATTGTCGCCGCCAAGCCACCGCGTTTCGGCGAGCCTGTCGTCGAGCACCGCAAGAAAATCGAGGACACGCGGCCGGTTGGCTTCGGCGACCTGCGGGATCTGCGGAACTTCGAGCGCCGCCATGGCCGGATGCGTGTGGCGGAAGACCATAGCGGTCGGCATCATCAGGTTGAGTTCGACGCGCCGGCGCCACATCTCGACGGTTGCGCATTCCAGCGCGCCCTGCCCGAAAAGGTTCGGCTCGGGATGTAGCTCTTCGAAATAGCGGCAGATGGCGATGGATTCGGTGATCACCGTCCCGTCGTCGAGAACGAGCGAGGGCGTGCGCTGCAGCGCGTTGATTTTCGAATATTCCGCCTGCTTGTGCTCCATCTTGCCGAGGTCCACCTGGACCATCGGAACCTGGAGACCTTTTTCGGCGAGGAAAATGCGGACGCGGCGGGGATTGGGAGCAACCTTGGTATCGTAAAGGATCATTAACCACACTCTCCGGCGCAGCGCGGCCGCCGCGCGCCCGCACAGCATTAACACCCCCCCATATCTGTTGAAAGCGACAGACGGCCGGCTGCTCCGGCGGGTCGTTCGGGATGTGCGGGCGCGCACGCGGCAGATGGGCCGAAGGGTCGAGCCTTAGCGGCATTTAAATCAAATCCGGGGCGCGGAATCAGCCAGTCGTTAAGTTTTGTCGCGCAAATTAAGCTGTCTTAGTCGTGTTGCGTCGTCGCGTGGATCGGTCGTAATGAGTCAAATCACCGCCGAGATGATCGAGCGCGGTCGCGGCGCCAATTCCCGTCCATCGACCGAACGCAGACGCCTTGCCTACAAGGTGCGCGAGGCGCGCGAAAAGCTGACGACCGGCGGCGCGGGACACGGCGCCTTCGAAGGCGAGTTGCTCCGCATCTACGCCGAAAACCGGATTTCGTCGGCGCTCTGGGCTGTCCTTATCGCGCTGGCCATCGCCGCCGTTTCGACCTTCTGGGCGCCCGTGCAGTTCGTCGGCATCTGGACGGCGACCGTGTGGGTCGCGGTCGGCGGAGCCTTCCTTGCAGCCAAGCTCTTCCTGCGGCAGGCGGAAATCACCTCCGTGCGCGCATGGCGGACGAAGATCATCCTGATCGAAGCCGCGCTCGGTCTCGCCTGGGCCTCGATCGTCGTCCTGGTCCTGATGTTCGGCAAGGGGGAGGCGCGCGGCTTCCTGCTCGCGATCCTGCTGATGCTGGGCGCCATGACCGCCATGGCGACGGCGACCATTCCCAACGCGGTCTATGCCGCCGTCACACCGTTGTGTCTCGCGATTGCGGGCGTGGCCGCCAGCTCGATGAACGATACGCCGGTCCTTGCGACGACCGCCTTTGTCTGCGGCGCCGAGATCTACTTCGTCGCGCTCGCGCGCCGCCTCTATGAAACATCGCTCAGCGCGCTTTACGCGCAGGCTGAAAAGGACGGGCTGATCGCCGAACTCGAGCAGGCGAAATCGAACTCGGACGAAGCGCGGCGGCGCGCCGAGGAAGCCAATCTGGCCAAGTCCCGCTTCCTCGCCACCATGAGCCACGAGCTGCGCACGCCGCTCAACGCCATTCTCGGCTTCTCGGAAGTGATGAAGGACGAATTGTTCGGCGCGCACGCCATTCCCGCCTATCGCGACTATTCCAACGACATTCATTCGAGCGGCCAGCATCTGCTGGCGCTGATCAATGAAATCCTCGACCTGTCGCGCGTGGAGGCGGGACGCTACGAGCTCAAGGAAGACGCAATCTCGCTCAGCGCGATCATCCAGGACTGCGAGCACCTTCTGCTGCTGCGCGCGCAAAAGCGCGGCATCGCGATCAACGACGCGATCGAATCCGACCTGCCGCGGCTGTGGGCCGACGAACGAGCCATCCGCCAGGTCGCGCTCAACCTGCTGACCAACGCCATCAAGTTCACGCCGCAGGGCGGACAGATCACCATCAAGGTCGGCTGGACGCAGGCGGGCGGCCAGTATTTCTCGGTGCGCGACACAGGCACCGGCATTCCCGAGCACGAGATCCCGATCGTCATGTCTTCGTTCGGGCGCGGCACGCTCGCCCAGAAGAACGCCGACGAAGGCTCGGGCCTCGGTCTGCCGATCGTGAAGGGCCTCGTCGAGTTGCACGGCGGCACGTTCACCCTGCGCTCGAAGGTGCGCGAGGGAACGGAAGTCGTCGTCGTGTTCCCGCCCGAACGCGTGATGAACGCCCTGCCCCGCTTCGGCGAGCATGAGACGGACGCGCACGCGACGCGCGCCCCGCATCGCAACGCCGCCTGACGCCGATCGCGGCATGAGTTGACGCGCGCGCTCCCGCCCGCGAAGCTCCCCTCCTCGACGAAAAAGACTTCGCGTGGAGGAAAAATGACGGCGCAAACCCGCATCGTGAAAGCCAACGGCCTCGACATGCAGATCGTCGAGCAGGGCAAGGGTCCCCTCGTCCTGCTCTGCCACGGCTGGCCTGAGCTTTCATACTCCTGGCGTCACCAGATTCCGGCGATCGCGGCGGCTGGCTACCGCGTCGTGGCGCCCGACATGCGCGGCTATGGCGGCACGAGCGCGCCGAAGGACATCGGCGCCTACACAATCTTCCATCTCGTCGGCGATGTCGTCGCGCTCGTCGAGGCGCTCGGCGAAAGCCAAGCGATCATGGTCGGGCACGACTGGGGCGCGCAGGTCGCGTGGAGCGCAGCCATGTTTCGCCCGGACGTCTTTCCGGCCGTGGCCGCACTCTCCGTTCCCCTGCGCAATCGCGGTCCGGCCGCGCCGCTCGACATTCTGAAGCAGCAGGGAATCTCGACCTTTTACTGGCAGTATTTCCAGGCGCCCGGCGTCGTCGAGGCGGAGATGGCGCGCGACTGGAGCCATACGTTGCGCGCGATCTATTACGGCACGGGGCTCGGGCTGATGCTGAAGCCCGGCCGCGGCATGGTGGAAGACGCGAAAATTCCGGAGAAGGCGCCAGCCTGGATCAGCGAGGCGGAAATCCAGCATTACATCGAGACCTTTTCGCGCACCGGCATCGCAGGCGGCATCAACTGGTATCGCAACATCGACCGCAACTGGGAACTGAGCGCGCCCTGGCAGGATGCGAAAATTCATCAGCCATCGTGTTTCATCGCCGGCGCGAAAGATCCCGTCATCACCGGGCTCATCGGCGCGAAGTCGCTGGAGACGATGGATCTCTTGCTGCCGAACCTGCGATCCAAGGTCATCATCGAAGGCGCGGGCCACTGGATCCAGCAGGAGAAGCCGGCCGAAGTGAACAAGGCGCTGCTCGATTTCATCAAGGGGCTTTAGCCGGGTCCGTCGGCATTGCGCCCTCGCGCTAGATCAGGACGATTCTTGACGAAAACGGCGCCGTCATCGCAAGGAGCTCAGGCGAAATCGCCGGAGGCGATTTCTGCCGAAGCGACGTGACGATCCATCCATGCGGACAGGCAAGGAGATGGATTGCTTCACGAAGCCTGTCATCGCGCGCGCGAAGCGCGGCCCGTTGGCTCGCAATGACGACGCTGTTTCCATTAAAGGGTGAAATGCCCTAGCTGCGGTCGCTGACCCCCGCGCTGTCGAAGGTCGCCATATCGCGCCAGCAGGCGAGCGCCGCCTGGATGATGCCGATCGACAGCGCCGCGCCCGAACCTTCGCCGAGCTTCATGCCGAGATCGAGCAGCGGCTTCTTGCCGAGACGCTTGAGCACGTCGCCATGCGCGCCTTCGGCCGAAACGTGGCCGGCGATGCAATGATCGAGCGCGCCGCGGTCGAGCGCGTGCAGCACGGCGGCGGCCGCGCCGACGACATAGCCGTCGAGCACGACCGGCACGCGCTCGATGCGCGCGGCGAGAATGGCGCCGGCGATCGCCGCCATTTCGCGGCCGCCGAGGCGGCGCAGGACCTCGAAGGGATCGCCGAGATGATCGCGATGCAGCGCCACCGCGCGCTCGACGGCGTCGATCTTGCGCTTCAGGCCGGCGTCGTCGACGCCCGTGCCGCGTCCCACCCAGTCGGACGCCTTGCCGCCATAGAGCGCGTGATAGACGGCGGCGGCCGGCGTCGTATTGCCGATGCCCATTTCGCCGGGTGCGATCAGGTCGGCGCCTGCGATCGCCTCCATGCCGAAGGCCATGGTGGCGGCGCATTCGGCTTCGGTCATCGCCGCGTCCTGCGTAATGTCCTTCGTCGGGATGTCCAGCGCCATTTCGAAGACCTTGAGGCCCGCGCCGAAGGTTCCGCAGATCTGGTTCACCGCCGCGCCGCCGGCGCCGAAATTGGCGACCATCTGCTGCGTCACTTCGCGCGGATAGGGCGAGACCCCCTGCGCCGTGACGCCGTGATTGCCGGCAAAGACGACGACCGTCGGCCGCTCGACCGTTGGCTGCGCCTTCGCCTGCCAGGCGGCGAGCCATTCGACGATTTCCTCCAGCCGCCCGAGCGAGCCTGGCGGCTTGGTGAGTTGCGCGTCACGGGCGCGGACGGCGGCGACCGCCTGCTCCGAGGCCTCCGGCATCACATCCAGAAGATTGCGGAAATCGTCGAAGGGCTTGCCCGAAATGGTCATGTCGCGTCTCGAATTGGCGGAGCGGTCGTTGCATAGACGTCAGCGCGACGCTTGGAAAGCGAAAGGCGCAATTGACCAAAAGACTTGTCGACCGCGTCGTCATGGCGCATGGGAAGACCATGTCCTACCACGCCGACTTTCTTTCCTGCCTCGCGTTCTGGTCTCGCTTCCCGGTCGGGACGACAGAACCCCTGCCGGAGTTCCGCACCGCCGTTCGCGCGCTCCCGGCCGCCGCGCTGGCGATCGCCGCTCCTGCAACGCTTGCGCTGGCGCTGGGCCTGGCCTGCGGTCTGTCGCCACTCGTTGCGGCGCTGCTCGCGCTCTCCGTGCTTGCTGCGACAACAGGCGCGCTGCACGAGGACGGCCTCGCCGATTGCGCCGATGCGCTGTCCGCCTCCACGCCCGAACGCCGGCTGGACATCATGAAGGACAGCCGCAACGGCACGTTCGGCACGTTGACGCTGATTTTTTCGGTCGCGTTGCGCGCCGCCGCGCTCGCCGCGCTCGTGCAGGCCTCGACGCTGCTCGCGTGTCTCGCGTTGCTTGCCGGCGCCGCCGTTTCGCGCGTCGCCTGCCTCGCGCCGCTCGCGCTGCTGCCCCCGGCGCGCGAGGCGGGCGCCGGCCGGGCCGCCGGCGCGCCGGACAGCAATGCGTTGCGTGTCGCGATCGTCGGCGCAATCCTCTGCGCCGCCTTGCCGCTGATCGCGGGCGCATCCGCCGGAATTACGGTTCTCGCCGCAATCGTCGCCGCCGCCGTCGCGTTTCTGGCGGCCTCGCAGGCGCGCCAGAAACTCGGCGGCCAGACAGGCGACGTCGCCGGGGCCGCCCAGCAACTGGCCGAGATCGGCTACCTGCTTGTCCTGTCGGCGGCGGCATGACCGGCGTCGTCCGCCCGCGCGCCACGCAATCGCCCTGCAACGGCGTCTGCCGCATGGATTCGGAAACGGCGCTGTGCACGGGCTGCGGCCGTACGCTTTCAGAAATTGCCGACTGGGGCTCGATGAACGACAGCGAGCGCGCGAATATCCGCGATCTCCTGCCCGAGCGCATGGCGCGGTTCAGACACGGAAAATCAGGCTCGCCAGAAAGCGCGCAATGATGACGACAAGAAACAGGCCGAAGGCGATTTCCAGCTTGCGCTTGGGCCACGCGTGCGCGAGCCGCGCGCCATAGGGCGCGGCCAGCGCCGCCATCGGCGCAATGAAAGCGAAGCCGATCAGCGAGACGAAGCCGATCGAGCCGGGCGGCAGTTCGAGCTTGCCGAAGCCCGCGATGGCGAAGCCGACGGCGCCGGGCGCCGAGATCAGCGCGCCGACGCCAGCGGCCGTGCCGACAGCGACATGGATCGGCGCGCCGAACAGCGACATGTAGAGATTGACGAGCTGGCCGCCGCCGACGCCCATGAGCGCGGACAGAAGGCCGATGAGGGCCCCCACAACCCAGGACAATGGGCCTTTGGGCGGCTTATCGCCCAGCCGCCAGTCCGTAAAACCGCCGAGCATCCGCACGGCCGTAAACATCGAAATGCCGACGAACACCAATTTGAACAACGCCGCCGGCGCATTGCGCGCGATCGCCGCGCCGAGAGCGACGCCCAGTACGACCGGCACAATCCAGCCCCGGATCGTCGCCATGTCCACAGCGCCCTTGGCGAAATGCGTTCGCGCCGAAGCGATGGACGTCGGCACGATGACCGCGAGCGAGGTGCCGACGGAGACGGGCATGGCGACCTCGTCGTTCACGCCCGTGAAGCGCAGGGTTTGATAGAGAACCGGCACGATGATGGCCCCGCCCCCGACCCCGAACAGGCCGGCCAGAACGCCGGTGGCGACGCCGGCAATGGCGAGCGCGGGAGCAAGCCAGATGAAGTCCGAATGGAGAAGCGACGAGAGATTCACGCGCCGCCGCTCCCGTCCTTAAGCCAGACGCCCATCATCGTCGCCAGCATGAGCGCGACGGGCTTGCGCGCGCCATCGGCGCTTTCGGCCAGCACTTCGCCTTCGACGACGCTGATCTGCTTGCCGGCGCGCTTCACCCGACCGATGGCGATAAACTTCTCGCCAATGGCGGGGCTGAGGAAGTTGACCTTGAACTCGACGGTCAGAACCTGCATGCCCTCGGGCATCAGGGTCATGGCGGCGAAGCCGCCGGCGTTGTCGACAACCGTCGTCAGTCCGCCGGCATGCACGAAGCCATGATGCTGCGCGATGTGAGGGCCGAAGGGCAGGACGATTTCGACTTCGCCCGCCTCGATGCGCGTCAGCGACGCGCCGAGCGTCTGCATCATGCCCTGAGTTTCGAATGCGGCGCGAATGCGCGCCGCCTGCGCGGGATCGAGCGTCTTCCCGGTCATGCCGCGTGCGACCTCGCTGCGGGATCGACCTCCGCAACCGCCGCGCGCAGCACATCGACGCCCGCCCCGTGCTTGACCGCCTCTACCGCGAGACGCCGGCGGAACGCCCGGGCGCCCGGACGGCCGGCGAACAGGCCGAGCAAATGGCGCGTCATGGAGGAGAGCCGCACGCCCTCGGCAAGCCGCGCTTCGACGTAGGGAATGAAGGCTTCGATCGCTTCGTGCGCGTCGGCGACCGGCGCGGGAACGCCGAAAATGTCAGGATCGACCGCAAGCAGGAGTTCGGGCTCCTGATAGGCCGCGCGGCCCAACATGACGCCATCGACATGCGCCAGATGTTTGCGTGCTTCTGCGATTGTCCGGATGCCGCCATTGATCGCGACGGGCGTCGCGGGCATCGCGCGCTTCAATTCATAAACCAGCGCATAGTCGAGCGGCGGAACATCGCGGTTTTCGCGCGGCGACAGGCCCTGAAGCCACGCCTTCCGCGCATGGACGACAATGGCGTCGGCGCCAGCCGCGACCGCGCGGGTCGCCAGATCGAACAAAGCCGCGCGAGGATCCTGGTCGTCCACCCCGATCCGGCATTTGACCGTGACCGGCACCTCGACCACGCTCTTCATCGCAGCGACGCAATCCGCCACCAGCGTCGGCTCGCGCATGAGACAGGCGCCAAAGCGTCCGTCCTGCACACGGTCCGACGGACAGCCGACATTGAGATTGATTTCGCGATAGCCGAAGTCGGCGCAAATGCGAGCGGCCTCCGCGAGCTCCCGCGGTTCAGCGCCGCCGAGCTGCACGGCGACGGGTTGTTCCGCAGCGTCGAAACCAATGAGCCGCGCGCGATGGCCATGAACGACAGCCGCCGATGTGACCATCTCCGTATAGAGCAGCGCATGGCGCGTCATGATGCGATGGAAGAACCGGCAATGCCGGTCCGTCCAATCCATCATGGGCGCGACGGAGAAGCGCCAGGCAGAAACGGCGCCGGTCGCAGCAGGCGATCCAATCGGCAATGACATCGGGTCGATTTCGAAGCGCGGACAGCGCAGGGAAAAAGCTGTATTGCAGCCGCAGGTACGTTTGTAAATTTTTAACTACGCCGCCGGCCTCACAATCGGGGCAGAATCGGCCTGTAACGCTTGCAACCCGGCCTTTCCAGGGCATTCCGGCGTTTCCAAAAATTCACTCTGTCGCCGCATTTTGCTTGCGAGGCCGGACATTTAGTCCCGATTTAACCGGGCAAGTCTAGCTTCGCATCACACGTATTGCGTCCGGCCCGCCGGACAGTGCAACCGGAGGCGAAAACAATATGCTGGATAATCTTCGACAATTGCTCGACAAGCACGCGCGGCTGCCGGTGAAAGCCGCCACGCTCGGCTCCGACCAGGACCTCTACGCCGCAGGACTGACGTCCTTCGCCGCCGTGCAACTCATGCTGGCGCTGGAAGAGGCTTTCGACATCGAATTCCCCGAACGCATGCTCAATCGCCGCAGTTTCGCGACCATGGACTCGATCGCCGCTTGCATCAGCGAATTGCGTCCGCAGGCTCTTGCATCATGAGTTCGCTTGTCGCTCGCGCGCAGCTCGTCGGCGCCGTCGCTGCGCAATATTGCGAACATGTCGACAAGGAAGGACGGTTTCCGTCCGAGGCCGTGAGGGCAATGAAGGAGGCCCGCCTCCTCTCCGCCTTCATCCCGCGGGAGTTCGGCGGCGAAGGCGCCGATCTCTCGGAGATCGCGGAAGTCGTCTCGATCATCTCGCAGGCCTGCGCCTCGGCGGGAATGACGTACGCGATGCATCAGATCAAGGTCTCTAGCCTGATCAGTCATGGCGACAAGGACGCCTGGCACCAGGACTTCATGCGGCGCATCTGCCACGAGCAGTTGCTCGTCGCTTCCGCCACGACGGAAGGCGGCGTCGGCGGCAACCTGCGCAACAGCATCTGCGCCGTCGAACGCAATGGCGACCGCTTCACGCTCGTCAAGGACGGCACTTGCATTTCCTATGGGCGCGACGCCGACGCCATTCTGATCACTGCCCGCAGCGCGCCGGACGCGCCGGCCTCCGACCAGGTCATGGCGGTGCTGACAAAGGATCAGTACAAGCTCGAACTGACCGGCGCATGGGACGCGCTGGGAATGCGCGGCACCTGCTCCGACAATTTCAAGTTTTCCGCCGAGGGCGACGTCGCGCAGATCCTGCCGAACGATTTCGGCGAGATCGCCGCGAAGTCGATGCTCGCGATCTGCCACATCCTGTGGAGCGCGGTCTGGTACGGCATCGCCTCCAGCGCCGTGTCGCGCGCCCAGTCCTTCGTGCGCGCCGAAGCGCGCCGCAATCCCAACCAGACGCCGCCCGGCGCGCTGCGTGTGGCGGAAGCGGCGAACATGCTGCAATTGATGCGTTCCAACACGATTGCCGGCCTTACGCGGTTTTCGCGCGCGCAGGCGAACGAGGACGATCTCGGTTCGGTCGGCTTCATCGTCGCGATGAACAACATCAAGATCGGCGCGTCGCGCATGGTCGTGGACATCATCAACCACGCGCTGCTGATCACCGGCATAAACGGCTATCGCAACAACACGCCCTACAGCGTGGGGCGCCATATGCGCGACGCCCTGTCGTCGCAGATCATGATCTCGAACGACCGCATCTTCGGCAATGTCGCGAACCTGCTGTTGATGCATCGCCTCGATCCGTCGCTGGCGGCCTGAGCATGTGCGAGGCCTGCCCGACCCTGCTCGACAAGCTCATTCATCGTGGGCTTCTCGTCGAAACCGGAATCGACGGTCTCTACGGCCGCAGCGGCCAGTTCGAACAGGTGATCGACGGTTTCGACCGTCTGATCTCCAGAACGGGCGCGGACCAGAATGCGGAGGTCCTGCGCTTTCCGCCCGGCATGAACCGCGCGCTGTTCGAAAAAAGCGGATATCTCAAGAGCTTTCCGCAGCTCGCCGGCACCGTGCATTCTTTCGGCGGCGGCGACAAGGACCACGCAATCCTGCTCGATCGTCTCGCCGAGGGTCAGCCCTGGTGGGAGAAGCAGGAGATCACCGACATCGTACTCACGCCTGCCGCCTGCTATCCGCTCTATCCGACGGCCGCAAAGCGTGGACCGCTTCCGCAGGACGGGCTGACCTTCGATCTCAACTCCTACTGCTTCCGTCGCGAGCCCTCGAAAGAGCCGACGCGGCAGCAGATGTTCCGGATGCGCGAATACGTGCGGATCGGAACGCCGGAACAAGTCGTCGCCTTCAGAAAGAAATGGCTGGAGCGCGGACAGGCCATGATCGAGAAGCTCGGTCTGCCGTTCAATGTCGACGTCGCCAACGATCCGTTCTTCGGCCGCGCGGGCCGTGTGATGGCCTCCAGCCAGCGCGACCTCGGGCTGAAGTTCGAACTGCTGGTCCCCGTCAACAGCGAGGAAAGCCCGACCGCTTGCCTCAGCTTCAACTATCACCAGGATCATTTCGGCTCGACCTGGGACATTCGAACGGCCGCGGGCGAGACCGCGCATACCGCCTGCGTCGGGTTCGGCATGGAACGCGTCGCAATTGCGCTGTTCCGTCATCACGGGCTCGAAATCGACCGGTGGCCGTCAGGGGTGCGCGATGCGCTCTCCCTCTGAGAGCGCCTTTGCGCCGGACGCGGACCCGGTCGCCTATTCAGCCCACGCGCTTCATGACGCGGCGCGCGACTGGCCGCAAACAAATTGCTACGTCGACCTCTGGATCGAGGCGATCCACGCACGGGGCCTGCCGCCAGAGGCCATGCTCGGCTTCACGGCGACGCTCGATTTTGAAGGCGATCAGTTCACTTTCTTCAAGCCGCGGCTCGAAGATATCGAGACGCTCTACGGTTTCGTCGTTCACGAACTGTCGCTCTATGACGACATTGCGGATCACATCTCCGAGCAATGCGAGCGCGGGCGGCTGGCGATGATCGAGACAGACGCATTCCACCTGCCCGATACGCGCGGCGTTTCCTATCGCCTGGAACACTCGAAGACGACCATCGGCGTCAATCGCATCGACCCCGTCGCGCGAAGCGTCGATTACTTCCACAACGAGGGCTATTTTCGCGCGGAGGGCGCGGACTTCGACGGGCTGATGGCGTTCGGCTCGCAAGAGGGCCGGCAGAAGCTGCCGCCCTATGCCGAAATCGTCAAAGCGTCCTTTGCGCCGCTCGACGACAAGGCCATGCGCGAATGCGCCCGCGCGCTGCTTGCGCGCCATTTGAGCCGCAGACCCGCTCAGAACCCGATCGACGCGTTCGCATCGCGCCTGCCGGAGCTGATCGAGCGCGTTGCGGCGCGCGAACCCGAATTCTTCCACAAGTTCGCCTTCAATTCGCTGCGCCAGCTCGGCGCCAATTTCGAACTGCTTGGCGCTGGCCTCGCGTGGCTTGGCGTCTCGGACGAATTCGCTTCGGAAATCGAATCCTGCCGCGAAATTTCGGGAAGCGCCAAGTCCTTTCAGTTTCGGCTGGCGCGGGCCGTTGTCCGACGCAAGACCGTCGGCCTCGAGGCGCCCCTTGCTACGCTCGGCGACGCCTATGCACGCTTGTTTGACGGGCTGACGCGACGCGGCGGCGCGCTGCGCCTCGCCTCCTGACGGCCCGCCGCCATGCGGCTCGGTTCAGACTGGACCTTCGCAATCTGCCCTGCCGACGCGGCGACAACGCCCGCGCAAGCCGCTTCTCTCGATTTCGCTCCAGCCAGTGCGCCTGGCACCGCCGCGCAGTCGCTCATCGACGCTGGAGGCTGGTCGTGGGACGACCCTGTCCTGCTCGATGAGCGAGACGTCTGGTATCGCACGCAGGTTTCAGGCCGTGGGCGCCACATGCTGATCTTCGAGGGTCTCGCGACCTTCGCTGAAGTCTGGCTCGACGATGCGCTGATCCTGGCGAGCGACAATGCATTTCTGACCCATCGCGCCGAACTTGCGTTGACCGGCGCGCATGGCCTGGCCATTCGCTTTCGAGCGATGAAACGCGCACTCGACGGGCGCAAGGGGCGCGCGCGCTGGCGGCCGCGGATGATCCAGCCCCCGGAAATGCGCTTCGCGCGAACGAGCGCGCTCGGTCATATGCCGGGCTTCGCCCCGCCTGCGCCAATTGTCGGCCCGTGGCGGCCAATTCGTCTCGTCTTCTGCGACAGGCCGCAAATCATTGCAGCGAGACTGTCCACAAGACCGGAGCGCGATGGCGGCGTCATTGACGTCGAAGTGGAGCTTGCGAGCGCGCCCGGTTCGCCGCTGATGGTCTCGTGCGAGAGCGACATTTGCGCGCTGACGCCTGTCGGCGGCATGCGCCATGCCGCAACCCTTCGCCTTCCGTCGGTTGAACGCTGGTTTCCGCACACCCACGGCGCTCCGCGTCTGTACGAGGTCGCCATTGTTGCGGATGGCGTGACGACATCGCTCGGACGCGTTGGGTTCCGCAGCGTCGAGATCGACCGCGGGGCCGACGGACAGGGCTTCGGGCTGCGGGTCAACGGCGCGCCCGTTTTCTGTCGCGGCGCAGTGTGGACGCCGCTCGAACCGATTTCGCTCCAGAACGATCCGGCTACGCTCGGGCGCGCCATCGATCTGGCGCGCGAGGCTGGTGTCAACATGCTGCGTGTTGGCGCCACCGGCGTCTACGAGACGGACGATTTCTATCGCGCGTGCGATGCGGCCGGCATCATGGTCTGGCAAGATTTCATGTTTTCCAATTTCGACTATCCCGTCGCGGACGCCGGCTTTGCCATTTCCACCGAGGAGGAGGCGCGCCAGTTTCTCGAGCGCACGCGCGGGTCGCCGTCCATCGTTGTTCTGTGCGGCGGCAACGAGGTCTATCAGCAGGCGGCGATGATGGGCGTTCCGGAAGCCGGCTGGCGCTCGCCGCTGTTCGACGAGATTTTGCCGCGCGTATGCGCGCAAGCGCGCCCGGATGCGGCGTACCTCGTCAATTCGCCGTCCGGCGGCGCCCTGCCCTTCCACGCCGACGCCGGCGTTTCGCATTATTACGGCGTCGGCGCCTACAGACGCCCCCTCGAGGATGCGCGTCGCGCCAATGTGCGTTTTGCGTCCGAATGCCTCGGCTTCGCCAATGTTCCCGAGACTCGCGCGCTCGAACGCGATTTCGGTTCGGCGCCGCTCGCCTCGCCGCTCTGGCGTCCGCGCATTCCGCGCGACCAGGGCGCGATGCAGGATTTCGAGAACGTGCGGGATCACTATGTCGGATTGCTCTACAGCGTCGATCCGGAGCGGCTGAAGACGGAGGATCCCGCCCGCTACCTCGATCTTTCGCGCGCGACGGTCGCCGAGACGGTCGAGGCGACGATCGGCGAATGGCGCCGGCCGGGATCGACCTGCGCCGGAGCGCTTGTGTGGTTCTGGAAGGACTTGTGGGCGTCGAGCGGCTGGGGCGTCCTCGACTGGACCGGCGCGCCGAAATCGCCTTGGTGGGCGATGCGCCGCGCGTTTCGCACACGTCAGGTCATTGTCAGCGACGAAGGCGTCAACGGGCTGCACATTCATTGCGTGAACGAAAGCGCCACATCTTTCGCGGGACGGATTTCGCTTCGCTGCTATCGCGACGGCGCGACCCTGGTCATGAGCGCGGAGCGCGACGTCGAAATTGCGCCGCGCAGCTCACTGTCGCTCCGCGACTGCGATCTCTGGGGCGCGTTCTTCGACACGGCCTACGCTTATCGCTTCGGTCCGCCATCGCATGAGGCGACGGTCGCCACCCTATTCGACGACGCGGGAGCGACGGTCGCGGAATGCTGGCATTTCCCGCTCGGCCGGCCCGCCGCCATGTTTGCGCCCAAGCTTTCCGTCGAGGCGTTTCGCGACGACGACGGCTTCGGCTTGCGCCTCGAAGCGGACCGCATTGCGCAATCCGTCAAGATCGAGGACGAGCGCCTGACGCCGCTCGAAAACTGGTTCCATCTGGCGCCGGGCGCGCCAAAGATCCTGCGCTTTTTCGAGAAGGACATCGCGCCGCACGGCACGGTTGCCGCGCTCGGTTCGCCCGCCCTATCCTACAGCGCGGATTGATCGCGCGAGGGGCGCATGACGGACTCAACACTGCCGAACCCGCTGTTTGCGTCGACGGTGCAGCCGGACTGGATCGACTACAACGGGCACATGAACGACGCCGCCTATGCGCGCGTGTTCAGCCTTGCCGTCGACCGGCTCATGTCGGCGATCGGCCTTGACCAGGACGGGCGGAAGCGTACGAGCCTCACGATCTACACGCTGACGATGACGATCCATTATCTGCATGAGGCGCATCTCGGCGAAGCTCTCGACGTATCCGGCCGAATTCTCGAACACGACGAGAAGAGACTGCGCGTCTGGTTCGAAATGCGACGGGCAGATGGAGAGGTCTCGGCGCTGAACGAGCAGGTTCTGCTCTGCGTGGATCAATCCGGCGACAAGCCTCGCGCAGCTCCCTTCACGCCCGACCAGCTCGCGCGCATCCGCAATTTTCATCGCGCGGACGCGCATCTCGCTCTGCCGAAGCAGGCGGGTCGGGGCATCAGTCTTCGAAAGCCGGAATAGCAAATCCTGTCTCGACGAGCCGCGCGAGATCGTCCGGCGTATCGACGTCCCAGATTTCCGCCGGCTCCTCCCACACTATGCCGGAGCTCTGGAGACGTCGGCGCGTGATCGCCATCACGGCGTCAGTCCCCCACGGCATCTCGTCGAAGATTTCCGGAAACGGCCGCGAGAGGCCCACCAACCCATAGCCGCCATCGAGCGTCGGCAGGAAGACGGCTTCCGAACGCGCGAGCGTTTGGGCGCATGAGCGCAGCAATGTCGCGTCGATCGTCGGGCAGTCCGATCCCATCAAGAGCAAAGGGCCGTCAGCATCTTCGAAGATACAACGCATCCGGTCGCCGAGGTCGCCGCGGGTTTGATCCCTCAATGTCACGCCGAACCGGCAGGCGCATTCGTCGAAGAAGGAATGGTCCATGTCGGGATCGCACCACAGAACGGTCGTCAGTCCGCTGCGCGCGATCTCGCCGAGCGCGCGCAGCGTCAAGGCAGCGTGCAGGCGCGCGGCGCCGGTCCGTCCGAGGCGCGGGATGAGGCGCGTCTTCGCCCGGCCGGGCTCGGGCGCCCGCGCCATCAGCGCGACAGAGACGTCGTCACTCACGCGCATCCCCGTAAGCGCGCGCAAGGTTGCTCGGGTCAGCGCCCAAGAAGTAGGCAAGCCGCAGACGCCACATCAGCACGACCGTACGCCAGAAGCCGTTACGGTCCCAGCGCCGGCCGGATGTCGACACTTTTGCCCTGAGGCACAGCGGCGGCGACATGCGCTTCAGCGCCTTCGACAAAGCGATGTCCTCCATCAGCGCAATCGCGGGAAAGCCGCCGACGCGCTGAAACGCCGCCCCGTCGACGAATATCGCCTGATCCCCCGTCGCGACGCCGGTCACGCGCGAGCGCAGGTTCATGAACGCGGCGACGACCGGCAGCAGCGGGTGGTCGCCGAGAATTCGAACGTCGAAACGGCCCCAAGCGCGGCCTGTCTTCATCCCGGCCGCAATCTGGGCGAGGGCGTCGGCCGGGAGGCCCGTATCAAGATGAAGAAAGAGCAGGACGTCTCCGGAGGCGACGGCGGCGCCGGCGTTCATCTGCGAGGCGCGTCCACGCGGCGCGACGACCAGGCGGTCGCAAAGCGCCTGCGCGCGTTCGCGAGTCTCGTCGGCGCTGCCGCCGTCCGCCAGGATCAGTTCGACGCCCTGCATGCGCAGGGGCGCGAGCGCGGCGAGCCGGTCGCCGACGGTTCCGGCTTCATTGAGCGCCGGTATGACGATCGACAGGTTCACGATGCGCGCCTCGGGGCGACATTGGCTTTCCGACGACCATCCATCGAGGCATGTTACCACAGCGGAAGCGCGACGTTCCTCCGACCTTCCCACGCCTGCTTTTTGCGCTGGGGATGCCGGCCAATCCGGACTTTGCGCGCTTGATTATCTGGCGGCTTAGGCTAGGTTGCGCGCAAAGACGGGCTGCCAAGGCCACGGGGAGGTTTGCGCGTGAGTGGGGAATATGTCCTCGAAACCGAGGGCTTGACGAAGGAGTTTGCCGGTTTCACGGCGGTCAAGGACGTGCACCTGCGCGTCAAGCGCGGCTCGATTCACGCGCTGATCGGCCCGAACGGCGCAGGCAAGACGACCTGCTTCAATCTCTTGACGAAATTCCTCGAGCCGACGCGCGGGAAGATCACCTACAACGGCCGCGACATCACGGCGACCAAGCCGGCGGACATCGCGCGCATGGGGCTCGTGCGGTCGTTCCAGATTTCCGCTGTCTTCCCGCATCTGACGGCGCTGGAGAACGTGCGCGTGGCGCTGCAGCGCGAGCGCGGAAATTCTTTCGACTTCTGGCGTCCGAAATCGGTGCTGAATGTCTATAACGAGCGCGCGCGCGCCCTGCTCGACGACGTCGGCCTGACCGAATACGCCGACACGATCGCCGTCGAAATGCCCTACGGCCGCAAGCGCGCGCTGGAAATCGCCACGACGCTGGCGCTAGAGCCCGACATGATGCTGCTGGACGAGCCCATGGCCGGCATGGGCCATGAGGACATCGACAAGATCGCCGCGCTGATCAAGCGCGTTTCGGCCAATCGCACGATCCTGATGGTCGAGCACAACCTCAACGTCGTCGCCAACCTCTCCGACACGATCACCGTTCTCACGCGAGGACAGGTGCTTGCGGAGGGGGATTACGCCACTGTCTCGAAGAACCCCGAGGTGCGGCAGGCCTATATGGGAGCGGGAGATGCTTGATACGACCAGCCGGCCGCTGCTCGAAATCGCCGGGCTGGAAGCGTGGTACGGCGAATCCCACATTCTGCACGGCGTCGACTTCAACGTGCGCCAGGGCGAGGTCGTCTGTCTGCTCGGCCGAAACGGCGCCGGCAAGACGACGACGCTGAAGTCCATTCAGGGCATGGTCGGCAAGCGAAAAGGCTCGGTCCGGTTCGAGGGAACCGAGACGATCGGCATGTCGTCCGACAGGATCGCGCGGCTCGGCATCGCGCTCTGCCCTGAGGAACGAGGCATCTTCGCTTCGCTCGACGTCAAGGAAAACCTGATGCTGCCGCCGCAGGTGAAGCCCGGCGGCCTGCCTGTCGAACAGATTTTCGACCTGTTCCCGAACCTGAAGGAGCGCCTCGCCAGCCAGGGCACGAAGCTCTCGGGCGGCGAGCAGCAGATGCTGGCGATCGGCCGCATCCTGCGCACCGGCGCGACGCTGCTGATGCTGGACGAGCCGACCGAAGGCCTTGCCCCGGTCATCATCCAGCAGATCGGCCACACGATCCGCAAGCTGAAGGCGCAGGGGTTCACGATCCTGCTGGTCGAGCAGAACTTCCGTTTCGCCTCGACGGTCGCGGACCGCTACTACGTGATGGAGCACGGCCAGATCATCCACAGTTTCGCCAACAGCGAATTGGCGGACAACATGGACAAGCTCCACGAACTTCTCGGCGTCTGAGGATAGCTCCGCCATGATGATCCCGCTTCTCAACATTCCCACGCAGGCTCTGTTCGGCCAGCTTCTGCTCGGCCTCATCAACGGCGCCTTCTATGCGCTGCTCAGCCTCGGGCTCGCCGTCATCTTCGGCATGCTGAACATCGTCAACTTCGCGCATGGCGCGCTGTACATGGTCGGCGCCTTCGTCGCGTACTTCCTGCTCAATCTGGCCGGCATGGGCTATTGGTGGGCGCTGCTGCTCGCCCCGATCCTGATCGGCGCCGTCGGCGTGATCATCGAGCGGACGATGCTGCAGCGGCTGTCGGGGCTCGACCATCTCTACGGCCTGCTGCTGACCTTCGGCCTCGCGCTCATCATCCAGGGCCTGTTCCAGAACTATTTCGGCTCGTCCGGCCTGCCCTACGAAATCCCGGACCTGCTCAAGGGCGGCCAGAACCTCGGCTTCATGTACCTGCCGAACTACCGCGCCTGGGTGGTCGTGTTCTCGCTCGTGATCTGCCTGGCCACCTGGTACATGATCGAAAAGACCAAGCTCGGCGCCTATCTGCGCGCCGCGACAGAAAACCCGACGCTGGTGCGCGCCTTCGGCGTCAACGTGCCGTTGATGATCACGCTGACCTACGGCTTCGGCGTCGGCCTGGCCGCGCTTGCCGGCGTGCTGTCGGCGCCGATCAACCAGGTGCGTCCGCTGATGGGCGCGGACTTCATCATCGTGGTTTTCGCCGTCGTCGTCATCGGCGGCATGGGCTCGATCATGGGCTCGATCGTCACCGGCTTCATGCTCGGCGTGGTCGAAGGCCTGACCAAGGTCTTCTATCCCGAGGCCTCCAACACCGTCGTCTTCGTCATCATGGCGATCGTGCTGCTGATCAAGCCCGCCGGCCTCTTCGGAAGGACTGCCTGACATGACCGCGCAAGCCCTCACCTCGACCAGCGCGGCGCTCGACGCATCAAAACGACGCGACGAGCAGATCGCCTTCCTGATCATGACCGCGCTGTTCGTCGTCGCGCCGGCAGTCATCTATCCCTTCTTCCTGATGCAGGCCTTGTGCTTCGCGTTGTTTGCCTGCGCCTTCAACCTGCTGATCGGCTACGTCGGCCTCCTGTCGTTCGGCCACGCCATGTTCCTCGGGCTCGCCGGCTATGTTTCGGCCCACATGGCCAAGCTCGGCACGATCTGGATCGGGCCGCTGCACCTGACTTTCGGGCCTGTCGACCCGATCGTCGCAATCCTCTTCGGCGTCGCCAGCTCGGCGATCCTCGGCGTCGTCACCGGCGCGCTGGCGATCCGCCGTCAGGGCATCTATTTCGCGATGATCACGCTCGCGCTGTCGCAGATGATCTACTTCTTCTGCCTGCAGGCGCCGTTTACACATGGCGAAGACGGCATCCAGGGGGTTCCGCAGGGCAAGGCCTTCGGCTTCATCGACCTGTCGAACCAGATGACGATGTATTATTTCGTCCTCGCGGTATTCCTCGCCGGCTTCCTGATCATCCACCGCATCATCAACTCGCCCTTCGGCGACGTCCTGAAGTCGATCCGCGAAAACGAGCCGCGCGCCATTTCGCTCGGCTACAAGGCCGACCATTACAAGCTCGCCGCTTTCGTCATGTCGGCGGCGCTCGTCGGCCTCGCCGGCGCCACCAAGTCGCTCGTCGCGCAGAACGCCTCGCTGACCGACGTGCATTTCTCGATGTCGGGCGAAGTCGTGCTGATGACGCTGGTCGGCGGCCTCGGCACGATCTTCGGGCCGGTGGTCGGCGCGATCATCATCGTCGCGATGCAGAACTATCTCGCGGGCTTCGGCCAGTGGGTGACGGTCATCCAGGGCGTCATCTTCGTCGCCTGCGTGCTTGCCTTCCGCCGCGGCATCGTCGGCGAGATAGCGCACCGCTTCGGCAAGTCGCTCTGAAGTCCCGGCGCGGCGCCGCTCAGTCGCGCGCGCCGGGCTTTCGCTCGTCGTCGCCGGGCAAGCGCGCAGCGTCTGCCTCTGACGTTTCGAGAAACTCGCGCTCGTAGCGCTCTTCCTGCCGGCGCATCACCCACCAGCCGGCAACCAGGCCGGCGATCGCGCAGGCAAGGCCGATCATGCCGATCGGACCGGCCACGCGATGCACGGCGTCCCCGAAAATATAGCCGGCGACGCCGAAAGCGGTCGCCCAGACTATGCCGCCGGCCGCGTTGTAGAAGAGAAACTGACGCCAGCCATAGTGATTCACGCCGGCGAGCAATGCAGCGAAGATGCGCAGGATGGCCACGAAACGCCCGAAAAAGACGATCTTCGCCCCGTGGCGGGCAAACATGTGCTGGCCGAAGGCGAGGCGCCTGTCATCGAGACCAACCATGGCGCCATAGCGTTTCACGAGCGGCAGGCCGTAGCGTCGTCCGACCATGAAGCCGATATTGTCGCCAATGATGGCGCCGGCGGCTGCGACTGCGATGACATGGACTATGTCGAGTTGTCCCGTCATGCCCGCGAATATTGCCGCCAGAACCAGCGCCGTCTCGCCCGGCAGCGGCAAGCCTGCGCTCTCCAGCATGACGATGGCAAAGACCGCGTACAGGCCGTATTGCGCGACGATCGGCTGAATCCAGACATGGAGCATGGGTTCAGGCGGCTCCTCTTGCATTCATGATGCGCTCGGCCTCATCGAGAAGCCGTTCCTCGTGATGGCGATAAAACCGCCATCCGGCCACGAGCGCCACGATGGCCAGCGCCAGCATTGCCAATCCGAAGGGGCCTGCAATGCGGTGGAAGCTCGCGCCTAGCGCGTAGCCGCCAAGCCCGAATATTGTCGCCCAGGCGACCCCGCCCGTCGCGTTGAAGACAAAAAATCGCAGGGGTTCCAGCCGATTAACCCCGGCGAGCAAGGCCGCGTAGGCGCGCAAGAAGGCGACGAACCTTCCGAAAAAGACGATCGCGCCGCCGTAGCGTAGAAAAAGATATTGGCCGAGTTTGCGGCGCCGCGCGTCCAGGCCCACCATGTCGCCGAACCGCTCCAGGATCGGCGGCCCGGCTTCGCGGCCGATCCAGAAGCCAATGTTGTCGCCGACGATAGCGCCGGCCGCAGCGGCGCCGATCACGCCGGCGATGTTCATGTTATGGGTCGTGCCCGCATAAACGGCGGCGCTGACCAGCACGGTTTCGCCGGGAAGCGGAACGCCCGCGCTTTCCAGCGCCACGACGACCACCACGAGCCCATAGCCGTAGGCCGACAGCAGCGCTGAAATCTGGGCGGGATCGAAAATGTCCAATGGGCGCTCCGAGGGGCGTCGTCCGACTTATAGGGACGCCGCCGCCTCAGGCAAGTTTGCAGGCGCTCAGACGTCCAAACGGTCGCCGCCGTCCACGAGCGCGGGCTCGACGATCAGCGCGAAGCCGCGCAGCAGCGGCAGGTCGTCGCCCGCGACCGCATTTTGCAGCGCCTCGAACTCCGTCGACCGCGCACTGCTGCGGAACCGCAGCACGGCAGAGGCGGCGAGAGCGCCGGGGCGAACCCCGCGGCGCCTGGCCGTTTCGCGCACACGCCGCGCAAATACGCCGCCGATCGAGGCGACCGCGGCCTCCGCGACCTTCTCGTTGGAACAAGAGTTCATGATGTCCTGAATCACCATCGGACTCTCCCCCTGAGCGCGCGTGTTGGTTTTGTCGGTTGAAATCCGCCGACGACCTACATTCGGTCGTCGCGGCCCCCGTCGCTGTGACGATCCACACAATAGAGGTCGATAAAGACAAGATCGTGACCGTGCGCAGGACGCGTTGCGACAAAATTCGAACCGCCCGTCACAAGCGTTAAGCCCCTTGAATCAGCAGGCTACCAGACCCCGGTATTGGGCATGGACGCCCAGGGCTCCGCTGGCGGCTTGGATTCGCCGGCCTGCAAAAGTTCGATGGAAATATTGTCGGGGGTGCGAATGAAGGCCATCCGGCCGTCTCTCGGCGGCCGGTTGATGACGACGCCCGCCTTCATGAGGCGGTCGCAGAGCGCGTAGATGTCCTCGACCCGATAGGCGAGATGGCCGAAATTGCGGCCGCCGGCATAGTCTTCGCGATCCCAGTTGTAGGTCAGCTCCACCAGCGGCGCGTTCCGGTCGGCGGCGAGCTGGAGATCCTGCGGCGCAGCGAGAAAGACAAGGGTGAATCGTCCAGCCTCGTTGCTGATGCGGCGCACTTCGACAAGCCCGAGCTTGTTGCAGAAAAAGTCCAGCGATTGCTCGAGATCGCTGACGCGGATCATGGTATGCAGATATTGCAAGGCTTGGGCCTCCCTCTCGGGCGGGCAGGATCGGTCAACCGACGCCCGAAGGAAAGCGGAAACTTGCCGCCCGAGCGTCTATGGCCTAGACGGGCCACGCCCGCCAGGTCCTGCAGAAAGCCATGTCCGATCTCCACGCCAGGAAAGAAAAAGCGGCGCTCGCCTCGATCGGGGCGAGCGCGGCGATTACCGTCGGCAAGCTCGTGGCGGGCCTTATGTCCGGCTCTCTCGCCCTCATGTCAGAGGCAGGCCACGCGGCGGTGGATACCGGCGCGACGATCTTGACCTGGCTCGCCGTGCGCGCGGCGCATAAGCCCGCCGACGAAGAGCATCACTACGGCCACGGCAAATACGAGTCGCTGGCGGCGCTGGTCGAGACTGGATTGCTCTTCGCGCTGACCGCCTTCGTCGTCATCGAAGCGACGCATCGCCTCATCTCGAATGTCGTCACGGTCGAGCCGAAGGCGATCGCCTTCATTGTCCTGATTGCGTCGATCGTCATCGACGCGGTCAGGTGGATTTCGCTCACCCGGATCGCACGGGAAACGCGCAGCGACGCCCTTGCCGCCGATGCACTGCATTTTTCAAGCGACCTCGTCGCCTCCGTGCTCGTGCTGATCGGGCTGACCTTCGCCTATTTCGGATACCCGCAAGCCGACGCCTATGCGGCCTTCGGCGTCGCCGCTTTCGTGGCTATCGCCGGCTATCGACTGGGACGACGAACCGTCGACGCGCTGATCGACACGGCGCCGGAGGGCCTTGCCGAACGCGTCCGGTCGGCGGTCGACGCGGTGCCCGGCGTCGTGCACGTCGATTTCCTCCGCCTGCGCCCTGCCGGCGCGCAGGTGATCGGCGAGATCGGCATCGGCGTCGCCCGCACCCTGCCCCAGGAGCGCGTGGCGCGCATCACCGAAGCCGCGACCGCCGCGATCAAGCGCGAGGCGCCGGAGGTCGAGCTGACATTGACGACGACTCCGCTTGCGCTCGACGACGAAACGGCGCTCGAACGAGTCCTGCTGGTCGCCGCTCGGCAAAAGCGAGCCATTCATCATGTGACGGTGCAGGAGGTGGGGGGCCGTCGCTCGATCTCCCTGGACCTCGAGCTCGACGGCCGCATGCCGCATGGCGAGGCTCACGACGCCGCGACGCGCCTCGAAACCGCCGTGCGCGATGAACTCGGCGAGGACGTGGAGGTCGAGACTCATATCGAGCCGCTCGAGACGCGCGAACTCGAAGGCCATGACGTATCGCCGGAGCTGGCATCAGCGGTCGCCACGGACCTTGCCCAACACGCTGCGGCGGGCGGTCTCATATCGGACGTCCATAACGTTCGCGTGCGGCGCACCGACGCAGGTCTCGTGGTCAACTACCATTGCCGCGTCGATCCGACGCTTTCGGTGACCCGCGTGCATGACGCCGTCGACGATGTCGATCGGAGATTGAAGACCGCGCGCGACGACGTCTGCCGGGTAGTCGGCCACGCCGAGCCGATCCACGCTGCATAATTAACCAATTGTTCGCAGTCCGTTCGCGCGATTTCGCAGCGACCGGAAAAATCTGATTCATCTCCTGTTAATCCCTATGGACAAATCGCCGCCTCGGGATTCAGATGAATTCGATTCGGAGCGATGCGGCACATGGCTCCGGTCAACGGACTGAATCGAGGGGGCCATCCATGGCGCGTGCAGACGCAGCCAGCGTGCTTGCGCGTGGGCGTACGCGCAGCCGGGGCGCGGTGACGGGGAAGTTTTTTCCCGAACCGGAAGCCCTGCATCGTGTCGAACCCTGGTTTCGACGCGGCGTCGTCGCGATGGCGATCCTGTTTCTCGTTTCGTTGACGGTCGCCGCCGCCTTCATCTCGTCGCGCGTGCGAGAAGATGCATTGAACGACGCCAATTCCGATCTCGAGATCGTCGCGTCCGCCATCGAACACAACATGCGCGGCGCCGCAATCTCCCTGCTCGGCAAGGAAGGCGGCGTCGCATTGACGGATGTCGCGCCAGGTCGCTCGCTGGCGCGCGGACGACGTATCTTCGTGACCGACCCGTCGGGCGCGATTCTCGATTATTTCCCAAAACAGACGAACGGGCCGAAAACGCTCGCCGACGTGCTGGGCCATGGCGAGCCCGTCGCAATTCTCGCCGAAAAGGCCGGCGTCATGCAGATTGCGCTGGCGAACGGCGTCCCCGCGTTCGCCACGGTCCGCAACCTGCATGCGCCGCTCGGCCAACTCGCCGTCGTCCACACCTTTGAAGATGCGGTAGCGGAAGCGCGCGCGAACATGATTCGCGCCGACATCCTGCTGGGATCGACGGGGCTTCTGCTCGCGCTGGTCGTCGCGGCGTACAACTGGCAAGCTGGCCGCACCCGCGACGCGGACGAAGTGAGCGAGCGTCTGCGCCGCCGCATGGACGCAGCGCTCAGTCGTGGACGTTGCGGGCTCTGGGATTGGGATATAGCGCGGGGCCGCATCTACTGGTCGCAATCCATGTACGAGATACTAGGCATGGAGCCGCAGGACCGGTTCATGTCCTTCGGGGAGCTGACGGCGCTGATGCATGCCGGCGACACGGACCTCGCCGCGATGGCTGAGTCGCTCGCCGCAAAGAAGGCGCAGGCGCTGGAAAGCGAATTCCGCATCCGCAATGCGCGCCATGAATGGATCTGGCTGCGCGCCCGCGCAGAACTCGTTGACGCGATGCCCGGCGAAGGCCCGCGATTGATCGGCATCGCCATCGACATCACCGAGCAAAAGGCGCTCGCCGAACATACGGAACGTCACGATGCGCGCCTGCGCGATGCAATCGAAACCATTTCGGAAGCCTTTGTGCTCTGGGATTCCGACAATCGGCTCGTGATGAGCAATTCGAAGTTCCGTACGCTGCATGGTCTGTGCGACGCCACCGCCGCTGCAGGAAAGCCCTATGCGCACGTGATGGCCGCCGGCTCGCCGCCGCTGATCCAGACCCAGATCGCGCTCGGCGAGCGCCCGGGCGCCGCCGCCCGGACCTACGAAGCGCGACTTGTCGACGGGCGCTGGCTACAGGTGAACGAGCGTCGCACGAGCGACGGCGGCTATGTCTCGATCGGCACCGACATCACGCAGCTCAAGAAGCATGAAGAGCAATTGCTCGATTCCGAGCGACGCCTGACCGCGACCGTGATCGACCTGCGCAAGTCGCGCCAAGCGCTGGAACGCCAGGCGCGCGAGCTGGCTGAACTGGCGGAAAAATACCTGGAAGAAAAAGCGAACGCCGAAAGCGCCAACCGCGCGAAGACCGAATTTCTCGCCAATATGAGCCATGAGCTGCGCACGCCGCTCAACGCGATCATCGGCTTTTCGGAAATGATGCAGGCTCAGGTGTTCGGTCCGCTCGGCTCGGACAAATACGCGGACTACAGCGGGCATATAAAGGAAAGCGGCGACTACCTGCTCGGCGTCATTTCCGACGTGCTGGACATGTCACGCCTCGACGCCGGTCAGATTTCCATTGAATCAAGACCGTTCGATCTCGCCGAAAGCGTGCGATCCGCTGCGCGGCGCGTCGAACACGCGGCTGCCGACAAGGCGATTTCGATCGAGGCGTACGGCCCGGAAAAGCTGGATTTCTTCGGCGACCGCGCAGCCATCGAGAAGTCGCTCGGCATCGTCCTTCGCAATGCGATCAAGTTTACGGACAGCAGAGGCGCCGTCTCGATCCGCCTGAGATATTCGCAGGCGGCCATCAACATATACGTCGCCGACAATGGGCCCGGCATGACGCGCGAATGCGTCCAGCGGATCGGCAAGCCGTTCGAGCAGTTTCATTCGAATGTCGACAATGGCATGCGCGGCTCCGGCCTTGGCCTCGCCATCGCGCATTCCCTGATCTCGCTCCATCAGGGGCGGCTAAAAGTGCGTTCGAAGCCCGGGCGCGGCACGGTCGTGCAGTTTCACCTCCCCGCCCTCGTCGAAGCGCCGGTCAGCCAGCAAGCAGTCGCTTGAATATCGCCGCGATGTTCTTCGCCCGGTCTGCGATTTCCGCATTGAGCTGCTTTTCGTCCGGCAGCCCGGCGCTGGTGGCGATCCGGCGACGCACGGCGGGCGGAGCCGCATCCGGCTTCATGTCGAGCGGCAGAAGGATTCGCTGCATCTGCACCACGTCCGTATAGAGCCGGTGCGCCGCCAGAAGGGTTTCTGCATCGCCCGACGCCAGCAATCCGGCGGACGCAGCGCGACGCAGAATATCCGATGTCCCTGCGACCAGCAGATCGTTGTGATCGACGGCGTGGGCAAGAACAAGAAATTGCGCGATGAACTCCACATCGACGAGGCCGCCGCGGTAGAGCTTGAGATCGGCGCGATCCGCGTCGCCCTTCTCCCTGGCGATCAATTCGCGCATCTCCCGGATGTCGCGCGCCAGCGTCCTGGCGTCGCGACGTTCAGACAACGATGTCGCGATCGCGGCCTGAAGATCATCCAGCAATGTCGCGTCGCCGCAAATCGGCCGGGCGCGCGAAATCGCCATCTTTTCCCAAGTCTCCGCCTCTTCGCGCTGATATTGCACGAAGCTCGACAATTGAACGGCGACCGGCCCCTTTTTGCCCGACGGGCGCAGCCGCATGTCGACATCGTAGAGCGTCCCACGGCGCGTCGACACGGTCAGCGCGGAAATCAGACGTTGCGTCAGGCGCGTGTAATACTGGACCGCATGCAGCGAGCGGCGGCCGTCCGACTCCGGCTTGTCCTGGTCGAAGTCGTAAATGATCACGAGGTCGAGATCCGAGGTGGCGGTCGTCTCTCGCGAGCCGAGCTTGCCCAACGCCATGACCGCGACGCGACCTCTCGGCACGCGGCCGTATTCGGCCTCGAAAGCCCGCACGACGTGGTCCAGAGTCGCGCTCAGCAGGCAATCGGCCAACGCCGAGAACGCCGGGCCTGCATCGACAGGATCGATGGCGCCAGACAACGCCCGCACGCCGACGGAGAAAAGGTTTTCCTGCGCGATGAGCCGCGCCGCGTCGAGGAAGTCTTCGTATTGTTCGATGGTGTACAGGCGCCGCGCATGCTCGTCGAAATAGGCGCGATCGAGCGCTGAGCCGAAAAAGCGCGGATCGATGACGGCGTCGAGCACATGCGGCGACTTGGCGACGATGGCCGCCAGCCGTGGCGCCGCGCCTAGGACGTCGCCAAAGAGATCACGTAGGCGCGCGTTCGAGCGCAGGATCGAAAACAATTCGATCGCTGCGGGCATATGGCCGAGCGCGGCGTCGAAGGCCGCGAGCGCGGCGTCCGGATCGCCGGAGCCCGCCAGCGATTCCAGGAGATCGGGAACGAGTTCCGTCAAGACCTCGCGGGCTCGCGCGGTCTGCACCGCCGCTCTGCGGCCGAAGTGCCAGCCGCGCACGGTTTCGGCTGCGAGGGGAGGATCCTTGAACCCCATGCGCGCGAGCGTTTCGAGCGTTTCGGGATCGTCGGCGACGCCGGTAAAGACAAGGCTGCCCTTTTCCGCATCGAGTCCCGGCTCGCGCTCGAACAGACGCGCATAGTGGAGCTCTACCTTACGGAAATGTCCGGTCAGCCAGGTTTCGAATTTCCTGTACGTCGAGCGGCCACAAAACTTGGCGAAGCGCGCAAGGTCCTTGTCGTCGGAGGGCAGGCGCTGGGTCTGCTCGTCGGCGATCATCTGCAGACGATGTTCCACCGTGCGCAGGACCGCATAGGATTCAGTCAGTTCATCGCGCGCTTGCGGCGACACCCAATTGTCGGCGGCAAGCGCGGCCAGCATGTCCACGGTGCGTCGGCCGCGCAGTTCTGGCCTGCGGCCGCCAAAGATCAACTGCTGGGTCTGGACGAAGAATTCGATCTCGCGAATGCCGCCGCGGCCGAGCTTGACGTCATGGCCCGGCACCACGACTTCGGCATGGCCGCGCACGGCGTGAATCTGCCGCTTCATCGCGTGAATGTCCGATATCGCCGCATAGTCGAAATAGCGGCGCCAGATGAATGGCCGGAGTTCCTCGAGAAAGCGCGCGCCAAGCTCCACTTGTCCGGCAATGGGGCGCGCCTTGATCATGGCGGCGCGCTCCCAGTTCTGACCGAGCGTTTCGTAATAGGAAAGCGCGCCGGGCAACGAGACGGCCACGGCCGTCGAGCCAGGATCGGGACGCAGACGCAGGTCTACGCGCAGGACGTAGCCATCGCCCGTACGTTCCGAGAGAATGCGCGCGAGCGAGCGCGTCAGCCTGACGTAGAACGGACCGGGTTCGCCGCCGGCAAGGCGCTCGGCCGCAATGTCCGGATCGTAGAAGACGACGAGGTCGACATCGCTGGAATAGTTGAGTTCGCCCGCGCCGTGCTTGCCGAGGGCGAGCACGACGAGGCCGCAATCCGTTGCGGGACGCGCGCGGTCGGCCGGCTCGAACCGTCCGTCGGCGGCGGCGCGGCGCAACAGGAAATCGAGGGTCGCGGCGACATAGGCGTCGGCCGCCGCCGTCAGCGCGCCGGTAACCTGCGCGAGCGACCACAGACCGCCAAGGTCTGCGAGCGCGATGTAAAGCGCGCCGAACTGACGCGCGCGACGCAGCCGCTTCATCAAAGCCGCCTCGTCGTCGATGCCGGCGCACTCCCTTGCGAGCGTCTCGAGCGCGGCGGCAAATGTCCTGTCCGGATCGCCCGTCAGCATTTCGCGGAGACGCGCAGGATCGCCGGCCGCAAGGCGCCAGAGGAACGGCGAATGGTCGGCGAGCGCTCCCAACAGCGCTGCGACGCCGGGTTCGGACAGAAGCCGCGCGAGAAGTTCGTCTCCGTGCGCGGCCTCTATCAGGTCTTGCATCTTTGAGGCGGCGGATTTCTTGTCCGCGATGAGCGGCGAAGGCTTCAGCCGCCGCCAGAAAGCGCTTTCGCCCGCCTCAACCCGTTCCTGCACGCGTCATGCCTCCCTGCCGACCGACCTGCGGCGGCGCCAGCGTCGCGGGAATCTCTAGCACGGCGCGCAGGCCCGGCGCATTGTCTTCGAGCCGCAATGCGCCGCCGTGCAGATGCGCAATCGCCGCAGCCAGCGACAGGCCGAGGCCGGAGCCCGGCAGCGTGCGCGAGGCTTCGAGCCGGACGAAACGGTCGAGCACACGGTCTCGGTCGGCGGCCGGCACCCCCGGGCCTCGATCCTCGACCGACAGTCGGACGAGCTGGCCCTGGCGTCGCAGGACGAGCCGCAATTCCGGCGCGGCGCCCGAGGCAGCCGGCGTTCCGTATTTCAAACCATTGTCGAGAAGGTTGGCCAGCGTCTGCGCGATCAGTTCGCGATTGCCGCGCACAACAAGGCCGGGCTCGATGGCGCAAGCGAAGGCGACGCCGCGCTCCTCCGCCGCCGCTTCGTAAAGTTCGGCGACGTCCTCGGCAACGCGGCTGACATCGAGCGCCTCCATCTTCGGGCCGCTGCCGGATTCGGCGCGCGCGATCGTCAGCAGCGCGTCGAAAATGCGCATCAGGCCGTCGGCCTCGCCGATGACCTTCTCCAGCGCCTCGCGCAGCGCCTCCGTATCGCCGGTCTGGCGCATGGCCGCGTCGGCGTTGTTGCGCAGGCGCGTCAACGGCGTGCGCAGATCATGCGCAATATTGTCGGAAACTTCCTTCATGCCGCTGAGCAGCGCCTCGATGCGCGCCAGCATGGCGTTGAGGTTTTCCGCGAGACGATCCATTTCGTCGCCCGATCCTGCGACCGGCAGGCGCTTCGACAGGTCGCCGCGCATGATGACGGCTGCCGATTCCGACATGGCGTCGACGCGGATGAGAACGCGGCGCGCGACGAAAAGACCGCCCACGGCGCCGATCGCCACCAGCCAGATCAGCGAATTGCCGAGCGCGCGCCGCAAGATCTTGCGCAGCCGCTCGAGTTCCTCGACGTCGTGGCCGACGAGCAAGCGATAATTGCCGGGAAGTACGAAGACGCGAACCAGCGCGCGGCGGCGCGCTTCCTTTTCGCCGGGGCGCTGATAGGTCGTCTCGACGAGGCCTTCGCTCGACAATGTCGCAGTCGGCAGCGACGCGACGTTGCCGACGATCGGCTCGCCGGCAAATGTCGTCAGAAGATAGATGTCGCCGCCGGGCTGGCGAATGCGCCGCTCTATGGACTGCACGATCTGCTGGACGCCGCCCTGCGCATATTGGTCTGACAGGCCGCGGATATCCGCGTCGATCGTTTCGGAAATCTGATCCTCGAGAACGCCGCGCACGTTGCGCCCGACATTCATGACGACGAGGCTCGCCGCCACGGCGAAGACGATGGAATAGACGACCGCGAGCTTGAAGGCCGTGGTGCGGAAGAGTTTGAGCAGGGCGGTCACGCCGCGCCGTCGCGGATCATGTAGCCCGCGCCGCGGATCGTGTGCAGCAGCGGCGGCTCATGGCCCTTGTCGATCTTGGAGCGCAGGCGCGAGATATGCACGTCGATCACGTTGGTCTGCGGATCGAAATGATAGTCCCAGACGTTTTCGAGCAGCATGGTGCGCGTCACCACCTGGCCCGCATGTTTCATCAGATATTCGAGCAGGCGGAACTCGCGCGGCTGCAGCGGGATTTCCTTGGCGCCGCGCGTCAGCTTGTGGGACAGGCGATCCAGTTCGAGATCGGCGACGCGGTAAACGGTTTCCTGCGCGCCCGCGCCTCCCTTGCGACGGCCCAGCGCTTCCACGCGCGCGAGCAGTTCGGAAAAAGCGTATGGCTTCGGCAGGTAGTCGTCGCCGCCCGCGCGAAGTCCCTTCACGCGGTCGTCGACCTGTCCCAGCGCGGACAGGATCAGCGCCGGCGTTTCGATTTTTTGCGCGCGCAGGCTCGAAACCAGCGAAAGGCCGTCGAGCTTGGGCAGCATCCGGTCGACGATGAGCACGTCGTAGTCGCCCTCGGATGCGCGCGCATAGCCGTCGAGGCCGTCGGCGGCGTGGTCGGCGACGTGGCCCTGCTCGCGAAAAGCCTTCACGAGATAGGCGGCCGCTTCGGAATCGTCTTCGATAACGAGAAGTCGCATGTCCGACATATAGCCGCTCCGAAAAGAAAACGGCAGGCCGGAAGGGGGCTCGGCCTGCCGTTCATTGAGATCGCGGACAGGGCGGACCGCGATCTCGAATGGGCGCCTTTTACGAGGCGCGGGTCGCCAGAGCCACGAAGCGCGTGGCGTCGCCGCTCTTGACCCGCAGCAGAACGGCCTTCTGTCCCTCGGCGCGGGCGTCCTTGATCGCCGAGACGACTTGCGCCGGCGTGGAGACGGGCTTGCCCGCCGCCTCGAGAATCACGTCGCCCGTGCGCAGGCCCTTCTGGGCGCCGGCGCCATCGGGGTCGACATCGGCCACAACGACGCCGGTCTTGCCGGCGCCAGGCACCGCCGCGGCCGGCGCCAGCTCGAGGCCGTAGCTCGCCATCGACGCGGGCTCGGCGCTGTCGGAGCGGTCCGCCTTGGCTTCGCGCTCGCCCGGCAGCTTGCCGAGCGTCACGGCGACGGTCTTCTCCGAGCCGCCGCGCAGATAGGTGAGGTCCACCTTCTTGTCCGGGCCGATGCCGGCGATCTTGCGGGCAAGCTCGCGCGGGCCGTCGATCTTCTCGCCGTTGACCGCGACGATGACGTCGCCGGACTTCACGCCGGCCTCAGCCGCCGGGCCGCTCTTGGCCTCGGCGACGAGCGCGCCCTTGGTGTCCTTCAGGCCGAGACCATCGGCGATATCCTGCGTCACCGGCTGGATCTGCACGCCGATATAGCCGCGCGAAACGACGCCCTTGTCTTTCAGTTCGGCCACCACCTGCTTGGCGGTGTCCGCCGGAATGGCGAAGCCGATGCCGACCGAGCCGCCCGAGGGCGAGAAGATCGCCGTGTTGACGCCGACGACCTGGCCGTTGGCGTCGAAAGTCGGGCCGCCGGAATTGCCACGGTTCACTGGCGCGTCGATCTGCAGGAAATCGTCATAGGGCCCCGAGCCGATATCGCGGCCGCGCGCCGACACGATGCCGGCGGTCACGGTGCCGCCGAGACCGAAGGGATTGCCGACCGCCACGACCCAGTCGCCGACTCGCGGCGTCTTGGCTCCGAATTGCACGAACGGGTAGGTCCCGGCGTCCTTGATCTTGAGGAGCGCGAGGTCTGTCTTCTTGTCCGTGCCGATGATCTTCGCGCCGACCGTCTTGCCGTTGTCGAGCACGAGCTCGACGTCGGAACCGTTCTGCACGACGTGATTGTTGGTCACGACATAGCCGTCGGCCGAGATGATGAACCCCGAGCCGAGCGACATGCCCTTCTGCGGCTTGTTGCGAAACTGGTCGCGACCGCCAAACTGCCTGAAGAAGCGCTCCATCGGATCGCCCTGGCCGAAATGCGGCATGCCGGAACCATCTTCGTCGGACGAATCGGTTTGCACGGTCTTGACGCGCACGGACACCACGGCGCCCTTCACCCGATCCACGAGATCGGCGAAGGAAGCCGGGCCTGTCGGCGCGATCGCCTGGTTGAGCGGGGCCTCGGCATGCGCCGGAAGCGCCACGAGCGAGGTGTTGAGCGCGGCGCCGCCAAGCGCCAGAGCGGAAACGGCGCCCATCAACAGGACGCGGGCGCGCGTACGCGGACGCGGCAACGAAAAACCTTCCGAAGGAACGGGCTCGATATTGCGGACAGTCATGAATTCTTCTCCGTTCGGCGAGTTCGCCCCGCCGTGTCTGGCGAGGTTCGCCCCGCCGTCGAGGGAGAAGATGGGGACCGGCCCCTTACATGCGCGTGACCGCGAGATTAAGCTTTTGTAATCGGCCCATCGGCGCTTTCATCCGCGCCTTCTATCCGCGCGAGTTCCGCGCGTTCCGCCTCGGTCAGAGCCGTCACGGACGCCGGCCTTTGGG
The DNA here is from genome assembly GCA_046349085.1 of Rhodoblastus sp. Classification (GTDB taxonomy): domain Bacteria; phylum Pseudomonadota; class Alphaproteobacteria; order Rhizobiales; family Beijerinckiaceae; genus JAJXWB01. The sequence continues at coordinate 106,058 of JAXMDA010000007.1, read as the reverse complement.
CGCGCAGTCTCGCAATCGTGAATCCAGCCGCGCCCAGGAGCACAAGCACGGGCGTGATCCACAGGATCAGCGTGTAGGGACGCAGCGGCGGCTTCAGCAGAACGAAATCGCCATAGCGGGCGACGAGGTAGTCGCGCACCTGATCGTCGCTGTCGCCCTTCTTCAGGCGCTCGCGCACCAGCAGGCGCAGGTCGCGCGCCAGCGGGGCGTTCGAATCGTCGATATTCTCGTTCTGGCAGACCATGCAGCGCACGCCGCCGGAGATTTCGCGCGCGCGGTGCTCCAGGGCCGGATCGGGGAGAATCTCGTCGGGCTGCACCGCCTGGGCGGCGAACGGCGCGGCAAGCGCCATCGCCAGACCGAGCAGGACTACATGCAAGCGCCTCATTTGCCGCCCTGCTTCGCGTCGCCCTTGGCGGCGGCCTGCCCTTCGTTCCAGACGCCCTGCTTCTTCAAGGCGTCGGCGACTTCGCGGGGCATGTAGCGTTCGTCGTGCTTGGCTAGCACATTGTCGGCCTTGATGACGCCCCTGGCGTCAAGCGCGCCTTCGGCCACCACGCCCTGCCCTTCGCGGAACAGGTCGGGCAGGATGCCGTCGTAGGTCACGGACACGTCCTTTTCGCCGGTGTCGGTGATGGCGAAGGTCACCTGCTTGCCGGCGCCGCGGACAAGCGAGCCGTCCCTCACCAGGCCGCCGACGCGCACGCGCGTTCCAGGCGCCAGTTGCTTGGCGGCCAGTTCGGTCGGCGAATAGAAAAAGACGATATTGTCGCGCATGGCGAACAGCACGAGGCCGAGCGCGCAGCCGAGCGCCGCGAGGGCGGCGGCGATGAAGACGAGGCGGCGCTGCTTGCGGGTCATGATGCGTTCGCGGCTTGAATGCCCGAATGTGGCCGGGCGTTACGTCCGTCTATCCTGCCTCGGCGCGCAAGGGAATGCGCGAATTGTCTCAGACAGAACTTCAACAAAAAGGCCGCTGCTGGCAGCGGCCTTGGATTTCGTATCCGGAGCGGCTCAGCTCACGATCTGCCATGCGCCGTCCGGGCCGCGGCAGGCGACGCCTTCGGCGGCGCGCGGACGCCCGTCAATGTAGATGCGGTGCGTATAGCGGCGGCAATGACCGCGGGTGTCGTCGAATTCGACGCCCGGCTCGATGTAGCCGTACGCGCGCTGGCCGCGCCAGGGGCGACGCTTGCCCGATTCGAAGGCGGCGTCCTGCGCCTCGATCGCGGCCATGCGGTCCTGCTCGTCAAGATCGCGACCGATGGCGTTGCCGGCGAGCCCGCCGATCGCCGCGCCGGTGACGGCGCCGACCACCGTGCCGCCCGAGCCGCCGACCGCGCCGCCGATCAGGCCGCCCGCGATCGCGCCGGCGCCGGCGCCCAAAACCGTGCCGCCCGCTTCGTTCGGGCCGGAGGTCGAGGCGCAGCCGGACAAAGCCATCCCGATAAGGCCGATACAAATCAAATTCAGAATTTTCACGTGCGAATCTCCATCGGCCGAAGCAAGGCCCCGGCCCGGCGGGCCGCATACACGCGAAAAATCGGGCGAAAGTCTGGCCGTCACGCCGCTGGCAGCCGCAGGACCGCCCGCAATCCCCCGAGCGGGCTTTCCTCCAGCGCCAGCGCGCCGCCATAGGCCGCCGACAGATCGGCGACGATGGACAGGCCGAGGCCGGACCCCGGCTTGGTCTCGTCGAGCCGGCGACCGCGCCGTATCGCCTCGGCCCGCATCCCCGGCGCGAGGCCCGGCCCGTCGTCGTCGATGGCGAGGACGAGCCGGGAGCGGCCGGCCGCCGCCGGCTCGAGCGCCAGCGACAGGTGGACCTTCGAGGCCGCCCATTTGCAGGCGTTGTCGAGGAGATTGCCGACGAGATCGTCGAAATCCTGGGCTTCGCCAAGAAAGCGCAGGCCGGGAGCGGTTTCGGGAAAGACGATCTCGCGTTCGCGATAGATCTTGCGGAAGGTGCGGCCGAGCGCGTCGAGCGCCGGGCCGACCTCGGTCGTCGCGCCGATTGCGCCGGCGCGGGCGGCGGCGCGGGCGCGGTCGAGGTAGAACGAGACCTGGTCGCGCATGAGGGCGGCCTGTTCGCGCACCTTGCCGGCGAGCGGATCGGCCGCGTCGCCGGCCTCGTTGATGAGCACGCTGAGCGGCGTCTTCAGCGCATGGGCGAGATTGCCGACCTGCGTGCGCGCGCGCTCCACGACCTCCCTGTTGGCCGAGACCAGCAGGTTCAGTTCGTCGGCGAGCGGCGCGATTTCGGTCGGGTAGTCGCCCTCCACCCGTTCCGCCGCGCCGCGCCTGACGTCGGCGACAGCCGACTCCAATTGCCGCAAGGGGCGCAGGCCGAAGGAGACCTGGAACGCCGTGGTGGCCAGCAGGCCGGCGGCGAGCAGCGAGAAGGCGACAGCCAGCGCGACCTCGAAGCGATTGATCTGGGCTTCCAGATCCTCGGTCGTCGCGGCGACCTGCACGAGATAGAGGCCGGCGTCGCCTACCGATATCTGGCGCTCGACGATGCGAAGATCCCGTCCGTCGGGGCCCGCCGCATAACCTGCGCGCGCCCCGCCCATATCGGCCGGCACGCCGCTTTCGGACAGCTTCGGCAGCCGCGCGGCGAAGAGTGAGCGCGAGGCGCGGACCTGCGGCTTCTCGCTGTCGAGCCGCGTGATCTGCCAGTACCAGCCGGACTGCACGAGATCGAACTGGGGATCGCCCAGTTCGCCGGGATCGGTGTGCTGATCTTCGCCGGAGCTTGCGACATCGGCGACGAGCGCGCGCAGGTAGACGTTGAGGCGCTGGTCGAAACTCGCCTCCGACACGCGGCGGTAATAGGCGGTGAGCAGGACGCCCGCCACGCCCAGGATAACGACGATCCAGGCCGCGGCCGCGAGGAACAGGCGCCGGGCGATCGATTTTCGCGCGACGAGCGAGGCCGGCATTATCGGGGATTGGGCCGGGCCGATCCGGCCTGCTCGTCGGGCGGAGCGACCAGATAGCCGAGCCCGCGCACGGTCTGGATGATCTCGGCGCCGAGCTTCTTGCGCAGGCGGCCGACGAAGACCTCGACCGTATTGGAATCGCGGTCGAAGTCCTGATCGTAGAGATGCTCGACGATCTCGGTGCGCGAGACGACGCGGCCGGTGTGGTGCATGAGATAGGCGAGCAGGCGGTATTCGTGCGAGGTCAGCTTGATCGCGGCGCCGTCGACATGCACGCGGCCGGCCTTGGTGTCGAGGCGAACCGGGCCGCAGACCAGTTCGGCGCTCGCATGGCCGGTCGCACGGCGCGTCAGCGCGCGCAGGCGCGCCAGCACCTCCTCGAGATGAAAGGGCTTGGTGACGTAATCGTCGGCGCCGGCGTCGAAGCCGCGCACCTTCTCGCTCCAGCCGTCGCGGGCGGTGAGAATCAGGACCGGCATGGTGCGGCCGGCCTTGCGCCAGGCCTCGAGAACGGCGACGCCGTCGATCTTGGGCAGGCCGATATCGAGCACGACGGCGTCGTAGGGCTCGGTTTCGCCGAGAAACTGGCCCTCCTCGCCATCGAAGGCGCGGTCGACCGCATAGCCCGCATGGCCCAGCGCCTGCGCGAGCTGACGGTTCAGATCCTTGTCGTCCTCGACGACCAGCAGCCGCACCCCGAGCCTCCCTGTCCTATCTGCGACCCTGCTCGGCCGTGAGATGGCCGGAGCGGGCGTCGACACGGCTATGTATCAGGCGGCCGTCCCGGCGCAAAAGGTCGATCTCGTAGACATAGACGTCGCCGTGGCGACAGAGCTTGACGGCGATCGGCTCGGCGCGCTGTTCGGCGGCCTGCGCGCGCAGCAGCGCGAAGGGATCGGCCAGACCGTTGGCGAGGATTTTTTCGCGCGTCTCGGGGGCGTTGTAGCAGGCGCGATCGGGGACCGGCCGATTGACGTCTTCGGCCGCCGCTCCGCCTGCGGCGGACATCGCCAATGCTAGAAGCGGGATGCCGAGGAAGCGCATGTCGCCATCGTCTCGCGCCGGGGATGAATGGCGCCTGAATGGGCGATGGTGGAGCAAGCGCGCCCGATCCACAATCACCTGCCCGCGGAGCTTCCACCCAAGGCGTCGCAGACCGCCATCGAAACCGCATGAACCTTGCCGGCTCGATCGATCGCCGCCTGCCGGGCCTCGACGATGGCGGCGATGTCCTTCGACAGCGCCGCGCCAGAGACGACCAGGCCGCAATCGATCGCGACGGCTAACGTCTTGAGATTGGCGGCCGCCTTCTGCGCCCGGTCGGAGGCCAGCCATTCCGCCGCCTGCTGCCCCTGCGCGCATCCGGCCAGCGCAAGCGCAAGCGCGATCGCAACGATCTTCCTCATGTTCAGGCTCCTGTCGAAATGTTCTGGCCGCCCTCGCCGCCCGTCGCCTTGCCCATGGCGGGCGAAGCCGGGTCGGCGGGATGGGCGGAGAGAAATTCGGCGAGCGGCGCCAACCGCAGCGCGAGCGCCGCGCCGCGAACGCCTGCGGCGGCGGCGAGCTGAAGTTCGGCGAGGACAACTTGTCTGGCCGCCGCCTTCCAGTCATGCGCCTTCAACGCCGCGATGAAGCGCGGCCCGTCGTCGCGCGCCAGCGCCAGCGCGGCGTCGACAAGCGACTGCGCCGATGGCGACAGGCTCACCTGCCCGTCTCCGTCGCGTCGGGCTTTCCCACGGGCGTCGTCGTGACGAAGCGCATGAGGACGGCGACGACGCCCGAGACGAAGAACGCCCCGGTCGGGCCGAGCAGCGCGCTCCAGTCGACGGCGCCGAGATATTGCAGGGCGGCGGGCCCGATCGCGAGAACGAGGCCGATGAGAACGGTGCGATAGCCTTTCATGAGATCTGCTCCATGGAGTTGCACGAGATTGGCGAGGCGGACGCGCGCGGGGTCCGGCGCGTCGAGGAAATGCGCGGGCTCGGCGGCGGCGGCGCGATCCGGCAGGCGCTCGCCCGGCAGGCGGCCGGTCAGGAACCAGGCGCGCTCGCGCTTGCGGCGGGCGACGAGGCCCGGCGCGACACGGCCGCCGGCCTTCGTCCAGTCGAGAAATTTCTCCGCCGCCTTCGCCTTGTCGCCGGCGAGATAGGCGCGCAGCAGCGAGGACGAGCGAAAGGCGCCGAGACCGATGTTGAAGGCGAGATCGACGAGCGCGTCGAACTCACGCTGCAGAACCTCGCCCTTCGCCTTCGCCAGCGCCGCGGCGACGCCGCGCTCGAAGACGGCGAGGTCGCGCGAGAGGATTTCGTCGGCTTCCGCATCCGTGATCTTCAAGCCCGGCCCGACCTGCGGCGCGCCGGCGCGCGACGTATGGCCATAGCCGATCGTCCAGACGCCGACGCAATCGCGGTAGGCGTTCAGGCGCTTGCCTTCCGATGGCTCGGTAATCTTGCGGCGGCAGGCCGCCGACATTTTCGTTGGCGTGGTCATGATCGCGTCCCGATGAATGCGCGCCGGCGCGGCCGCGCCATGCGCGGCTGCCGAAGGCTGCGTGCGTGAAGAGAGAGCGGCGGTTAGAAACGCGCGGCGAGCGTCACGGCGGCGGTCGGACACGCCGGCCAGGACCGGTCGTCGGCAAAGGCCGCCTCGCCCGCCGCGATCAGATCGGCGCAAGCCGCGCGCATCGCCTGCACCCAGGCGAGCGCAGCGTTGAAAGCGGCCCTTTCGCCTTCGTCGGCCTGCCCGCTGGCGATCCAGGCCGTCATGTTCATCTGGCAGGTCTGCGAGGCGACGGCGTAGATGCGGCGCTGGCACTCGCCGGCGATCCGCGCCGCCAGGATTTGCGCGCCGCCATGCGGCGCGGTCTCCGGCGTCCCGCCTTCGGCCATCCAGTTTCTGAAACGCTCGGCGTCGACATTGCCTTCGCAGAGCGGCACGAAGTGAATCGAACCGTCGTCGTCGTGGCGCTCGACCAGGGATGTCGACAGCGCCCCGTCGTGATCGCGGGGAACGATGTAGCGCATGGTCAAATCTCCACGCTGGCGTCGATCCAGCCGCTGGTCGTGTTGAACTGAACGAAGATCGCCTGGCCGGATGAAAGACCCGGCGAGCCGCTGACCGTCATGCCGCCGTAGACGCTGACCGAACGCCGGCTCGCCTGCGGCCCGTTGATGACCGATATGGCGTAAAGGGAGGCGGCGGCGGCGTTCCATGCCGATATGTGCGTGGGAGCGGAGAAGCCCACCGTGGCGCCGTCCGCGCGCATCTCGACGGGGAGTTCGAACAATTTCCCCCATATGCCGAGGCCGAAGGCCGACATCATGCAGATGACGTCGTTATTGCTCGCCGAAGCGCGGCGATAGTAATAGCGCTGGCAGAGCGCCAGTTCGAAGGCGTGAGGGCGGCGCTCGAACGCCGTGTCGGCCGCGCCCGGCTCCAGTTGCGGCCTGAGGATCGTTCCCGTCGAGAACTCGACGTTGGTCTGCGTGTTGGCGGCGAGGCTCGCCGTCGTGAAAGGCGCCGCGGCATAGGCGCCCGACCCCGTCGAGCCCGTTCCCTGCCAGACCCGCGCCTGCGCCGCGCCGGCGTGCGACAGGCGATAGACGCCGCCCTCGACCAACCTGTCCTCGATCGGCAGGATCAGCGTGCCCGAGACGATGGTGATCGTGACATCGACGCCGCTCTGCGCGAACGTATAGGCGCAACCGCCCGTCCCCGCCTTGGCGCCGTCATGCCCATAGGCGCCGGCGGCGAGCGTGACCGTGCCGCCGACATTGCGCTGGTTGACCAGAAACGAGGCGTTGCGCAGACGGTTGCGAAAACTCGCGAGGCCGCCGCCCGCGCCCGCCGGCAATTGCGCGGCGGGAACCTTGCCCGACGCGTCCAGCGTCGCGAGGCCATTCGCGGCGCCGGCGGTTTGCGGCAACGAAACCAGCCCGGTCGCCGGATCGGCGCTCAATGCGTCGCGCCACGTCGTCCCGTCGGCCGACACCTTGATGCGGAAGCGGTCGTCGCCGGTCAGCCCCGTTTCGGCGCGGCCGGAATAATTCGTCTGATAGAGCTGCGAGACCGTATTGCCGGCCGCGCTCTTGTTCAGCGCAAAACGCAGGTCGCCCGTGCCGCCTTCGCTCGTGGCGCGCGCCGTGAACAGCGCGCCGTTGAGCTTGGCGAGCACCGGGTTCGCAGCGTCGGCCGTCGCGCCAACGCCGAGCCGCGACAGGTTCTGCAGGCTTTGCAGCGAAAGGCCGACGTCTTTCCACGCGGCGGCGTCGAACAGCAGGAAAAGTCCCTCGCCCTCGACATAGACGCGCCAGCCGGCCTTCGGCGCCAGAAAGGCCCAGCCGCCATTGTCGAACGCCGCGATGGCGTTAGCATGGCCGGCGAAGCCGCCGGTCGCGCCTGAGGGCACGAGATAGCGGTCGCCCTCGAGCGGCGACGCCGGAGGCGCAGAGACGTTGCGCGCCTTGACGGCGAGATGCACGAGCGCATCGAGCGCGACGAGCGCTTCATTGTGGGTGACGTGCTTCTGCGATTGCGCCGCGTCGATGAAGGGCAGCGCAAGCCTGTTGCTGTTCGACATGTTGCCTCACTGAACGGAAACGTGAGCGACGAGCGGAAATCCCTGACCGACGGCGGCGCTGACCTGGCGGATCGTCAGATCGAGCGCGCCCGGCGGCGCGCCGAAATCCGCGACGATGTCGGCCGTCGCATAGAGAATCGCGGGCGTCGTCGCCGTCAGCACGCGCGGACCGCCCGAGGGCCGCGCGATTTCGATCGTGTATTTTTCCGCGTCTTCGCCGAGCGGAATCTCCATCGGCTCCCATGCGTCCGCGTCGACGCGGCCGCGCCGCACGAAGCCGATCTGGATACCGGCCGCGCTCGCGACGGCGCGCGCGCGAACCGGCGCGTAAGGCGCCAGGGCCTTCTTCGTCGCCGTCGCCGTGACGGCGACGAAAGTCGCATCGCTGACGTCGCGGTCGGCAGGGCCGACGCGCAGATCGAGCGTCACGCCGATCGACGACAGGCCGGAGGCGAGCGGCGCGACGGCGCGATCGAGCAGCACGACCGTCGCGCCGGCCGGAACGGTGCGGCCGGCGAGCGCTTCCTCGCCGCCGAGGCCACGCAGCAGGCGCGACAGCCTGTAGGTGTCGCGCGCGACAAGCTCGGCCTGCGCGAAGGCGAAGGTTTCCCATGCGCCGTCCGGCCCGCAGATCGCCATGCTCGCGCGGCCTTCGAGCGCAAGCGCGTCGCCGACGCCGGCAAGCGCGCCGGAATGAAGTTTGACCGTCAGCTTCGCGCCGCGATCGAAGCGCGCGACAGGCCCGGGGCCGAGATCGTCGAGCGTTTCGCCGATCGTGGCGGAGGCAGGAAGTGTCAAGAGAGGATCGAGCGTGAAGCCGTACTTGCGATAGACGACGAGCGCGCCCGGCCACGGATCGGCGCAGGCGGCGATGAATTGCGTCGTCGTCGGATTGTTGCGCGCAATCGCCAGATCGAGCACGACGACATGCGGCGGCCCCGGCGCGCGCGGCTTTTCGCGCGCGCGACGCGCATAGGCGGGCGGCGCGCGATCGTAGATCGTGGCATCGACGGCGCGGGCGAAACATTCGCGCGCCGGGCCTTCCATGATGCGCGTGATCTGCCACGAGATCGCGCCGTTTGCCGGCAAGGTCACGACATCCCCGGGCTCGACCGTCGCGGCCTGCGGCGCCAGGCGAAACTCCGCGGTCTCCCGCGCGCGCCATGTATCCTCGAGCCAGACGTCGGCGATGCGCTGCGCGGCGGCGCGGTTGGTCATTACCGCCGTCTCGTTCTCGCTGCGACGCTGCGACCAGCCTTCGAGGCGTCGCGACAGCACCGTCGCCGTCTCGTAGTCGTTGTCGGCGTCGCCAAACGTCAGCGCGATCTCGTGCGGCAGCTCGCTTTCCTGCGCGCGCGTGACGCGAACGAGCGCGCCATCGCGATCGGGGACGAGATCGTCTTCGGACAGGGCCAGCGCGGCCTTTCGCGCGCGTTTCAGAAAGCGCACGGCGCCGCCGGAAACGATCGGATCGAAGGCGAAGGCGGCGGCCAACGGCTCGATCGCCGCGCGCGCCGACATGGCGCGGTCGAGCACGTAGCCGTCGACGAAGCCGCGCACGTCGGGACGCGGCGACGACACGCCGTCCTCGATCGCCGGCGCGGCGAGTTCCGCCACGAGACGATCGAGCGCAAGGCCCTCGAGGCGCCCGTTGAGCCAGTGGCCGGTTTCCCAGTTCGGCGCATCCGCCCACAGGAGACCGAGATCGGGAAAGGCCGGAAACGGCCGCGCGTCCCAGGCCCAGAAATGAATGTGCGCAGCCTCGACCATGCGGCCGCCGTAGAGCGGCGACAGGGGATTGCAGGCCGGATCGAAATCGGGCGCCGCCGGATCGAAACGCGCGAGCGTCGCCTCGATGAAGCGCGCCTGCATCAGGTCGTCGCGGAATCCGCGCGAAAAATGCGGCAGGCCGCCTTCGCTCGACTTGCCGTCGGGGAAGACGTTGGGCGCGTTGGCGCCGCGATCGACGGCCGGGCAGCCCGTCTCCACCAGCCAGATCGGCTTGCTGCGCGCAACCCAGCCGGTCGCGCCCGGCAACTCGGCGCCGCCGACGCGCTCGACATGCGCGTTCGACCACCAGTCGACGAGATCCTTCTGCCTGAACGTCCAGGGCTTGCCACAGGCGCCGTCCGTGATCGGCGTGCGCGTTTGCGCAAGCCGCGCGGCGGCGTCGGCGTAGAACCAGTCGTAGGCCTCGCCCGCGCCGATGCGGCGCGTGAGATAGGCGAGGTCATAGATGTCGTCGGCCTCGGCAGCGTCGAGATGCGCGCCGTCGCGCCAGTCGGACAGCGGCCAGTAAGCGTCGAGGCCGACGAAATCGACCGCGGGCGACGACCAGAGGACATCGAGCGGAAAGCGCACTTCGGCGCCGCCGTTCAGCACATGCGCGCCATATTCGGTCCAGTCGGCGGCATAGGAGACTTTCGTCGCGCCGCCGAGCTTTACTTTCACGTCCGCGGCGAGCGTCGCCAGCGCCTGCGTGGCGGGATAGACGCCGGGGCTCGAGCGCACGCGCGTCAGGGCGACGAGTTCCGAGCCGACCAGAAATGCGTCGACGCCGCCCGCCTGCGCGCAGAGATCGGCGCAATGCAGAACGAAGCGACGATACGACCATTCGCTGGCGCCGGGCGCCGGCGAGCCGAAGAAGGCGGCGACCTGCGAAGCGGCGGCAGGCGTGGCGTCTACGGTCGCCGGCCGGCCGGGCGCGGGATCGCAGACGATGCGGCCGCGCCAGGGATAGGCCGGTTGGGACGCAGCCCCGGTCCATGGATCGGGCAGCGCATTGTCCGCCTCGATATCCATCATCACGAAGGGATAGAGGACGACCGAGAGGCCGCGCGCTTTCAGATCCTTGATCGCGGCGACGACGCTGTCGTCCGACGGCGTGCCGCCATAGGCAGACACGCCGTCGATCTGGCTGACCAGCCGCGCGGTCGCGCGCGAAAGTCCGGCCACCGCCCAGTCCGAACCGAAGATGGAAGGCATTGTCTTGAACGCGTTGTCGACGCGCGGCGCGATCGTGCAATGGCCGGCGCGCAGATCGTCGCCGAACCAGGCGACGACGAGCGCGACGCTTTCCAGATTCGGGCAGAGCGCCTGCAGCGCGTCGAGCGAGCCCTTCCAGTCGGTCGCGGCCCAGGACTGGCTGCGATTTTCCTGCACCGTCGTTCCCGGCCCCGGATAGCTCGAATGCAGATTCGGCTGGTATCCGAATTCGGTCGCGCCGGGGATGATGTCGACGGCGCGGATCATGCGCGCGACGCCGTCCACCGGCCGCACGACCTCGAAGGAAAGCTGCGGCACGCGATTGCCGAACGCGGCGATCGGCATCCGCTCGAACACGACATACGCCAGACCGCGATAGGCCGGAACGGCATCGGCGCCTTCCTTGGCGACGATCAGCGGATCGGCGTCCTGCGCCTCGTCGCCCGTGTAGACGCGCATCGTCACCGTCGTCAGGTCGAGCTCCTGCCCGTCCGCCCATACGCGACGCACGAAGGCGATCGGGCCTTCGCACAGGCCGACCGCGAAATTGGCGAAATAGCTGTAGGAGATGTTCACCTGCGCCGGGCGCGCGGGCCCCGTCGCCTTGCCGCCCGACCCCGGCGCGACCGACACGTTGGTCTGTTCGAGAAGGCGCGTCGCCCAGATCATCTGGCCGCCGATGCGCGCGCGGCCGTAGACGCGCGGCAGCGGCGCGCCCTCCATCGAGGTGAGGCCAGCGACCTTGGTGAGACGCGGGCCGATCTCGACGCGCGTGTTCGCGCCCGCGCGCGGCTGCAGCAGCGCGCCGCCGAGGCCGCCGAGCGCCTGGCCGGCAAGCGCGCCCAGAGGACCGGCGATGAACCCGCCGACGGCCGAGCCGACAGCTGCAAGTATGAGAGTGGCCATGAGCGCGCCTGATATTCTCGCGCGGCGCTATTCGGCGTCCGCAAGACCTGGAAAGGAAAAAACGCCGGCGACGCGATGTCGCCAGCCGCCGATCGCGACTTCCGCGACGCAGGCGCCGTCGTGCGCATGGATCATGCGGCCTTCGCCGGTTGCGATCGCCAGATGCTTGGCGGAAACCCCGTCGTGAAAGCGAAACAGCAGCACGTCGCCCTCGCGCCATTGCCGGGACGCCACGCGATGAAAATAACGCTCGCCGAGCTCGATCAGCGTTTCGCCTGCGCCCGCCTCCGCCCAGTCCGGCGAATAGGGCCGCATCGGCTCGGGCTCGGCGCCGACGATCTCGCGCCAGACGCCGCGCACGAGGCCGAGACAATCGCAGCCCACGCCCTTCAGCGAGGCCTGATGCCAATAGGGCGTGCCGAGCCACGCGCGCGCGGCGGCGACGATATCGTCGCGCGTGAACGCGCTCATTGGAACAGGCTTCCGCCGTCCATCGGCGGCCCCTTGGCGTTGGGATAGGCGGCGACGACGTCGTTGCCGGGCATGTGCGGGAAGCCGCGGAAATTCGCGATATTGTCGAACTTCGCCGCGCAGGACTCCGGGCTCTTGTCGCAGCCCGCCTTCAGCGTGACGCGCGCGCCGACGACAAGCGCCGACGCAGGCGCGCTCCACAGCGTCACGCGGTCGCCGGAGGCCGCCTTTTCGTGCAGCTTGATCGCGTGACGTTCGCCGTTCGCAGCGGCGAGCGCGCCGTCGGTGAAGAAGCCGGCGTCGAAGGCCGCATCCAGCGTGACGAGCAGGCTGCCGCCCGCTTCGATCGCGCCTATTGTCGCGCCTGTCGAATAGAGCGGCGAAGAAACATCGACCGTGCAGCGCGCATCCCCAAGATCGGCGGAGCAGTTGCGCTGGAACTGCCGCCCGCGCTCTTCGTCGAAGCGGTGGGCGAGCGAGCGCAGTTCCGCAACGAAAGAGAATTCGGTGCGCCTGACCTCGCCGACCGTCGCCATATCCATCAGAACGCGGCGCGAAACGTCGCTCCAGTCGACGAGCCAGATTTCGACGCTGGCGCCGTCGTAGACGCCAGCCTCCAGCTCGGCGTCGGACAGCGCCGCATCGTCCAGCGCGCCGTGCACCTCGCCGCCGGCGACCGCAAAGCCCGCCGCGCTTTCCGCCTGCGCGGCGTCGAGCCCCGTCGCCGCGCGAAAAATCGCGCCGGCAAAGGCCAGGTCGCAATCGTGATCGGTGAAGCCGAGCACCGTTCCGTCGCGGCGCGTCAGGCGCCAGCAATGGCAGAGCGTCGTGGCGTCGGCGGCGAAGGCCGCCGCGGTCTCAGGGGTCAAGGGACGCATCGGATGCTCACGGCAGGATTTCGAGGATCGGGATTTTCGGAATTTCGCCGGCTTCGAAGCCGGATTGGTCGATTTCGAGATAGTCGGCGTCGAACCGCGCCGGCGTATCGAAGAGGAATCCGGCCTTGACCGAAGCGCCCGCGGCCGGCGCGGCGGCGAGCGTCACGAGGCCTGTCGTCGCGTCGACGGAAAATTCCGCCGCCGCGATTTCCACGCCCGCGACCGACACGCGCACGCTGCCGGCGACAGGCTTCCCTATGTCGCGCACATAAGGCGCGTAGGCGCCGCCGTAGGTCTTGGCGAGTTGAAATATCTTGCGCGCGCCGTCGCCCTGCCCGATCGGCTGGTCAGTGGCGACCGGCGCGCGGCCGGGCGGCGCCGAGGAATGGTCGGCGCGGTCGCGCCAGCGGAAGCCATAGAGGCGGCCGCGCCGCTCCTCGAAGAAATCGACGATGCTCGCCAGATCCGCGAAGGTCTTGACGCCGTAGCCCGCCTCCCAGCGCCGACGCGAGCGCGCCCAGCGCGCATTGCGCTTCTCGCGATTTGAGCCGAGCGCGACAACGTCGGTGCGTCTTTCGGGGCCGCCGCGCGCGCCGAGCGCAATGTCCAGCGGAAACAGGATTTCGTGGAAGCCGTTCATGAGCCGCCTCATGCGCGTGAGCGCGCAAACTTGATCCAGAACAACGCGCCGGACGGCGCGCTGGCTAGGGTTCGCCGACAATCGTAAGGAGACGATCAGGCATGTCGCATGTCGCGCACGAGTTGACGGACGAATTTCCCGCGAAAGCCGAGACCATTCACAATCTGAAGGTTTCCGACGCGCATTTCGCGCGGATCGCCGACCGCTACCACGAGCTCAATCGCACCCTGCATCGCATGGAGAGCAATGTGGAGCCCGCGGACGATTTCACGATCGAGGACCTGAAGAAGGAACGCCTCAAACTGAAGGACGAGATCGCCGGCTACCTGCACGATTGAGCTACAAGCCGCGCCGCCCGCGCGCCACGGCGCGCGCCAGGGCGGCGGCGACCTGTGTTTCCGAGCGCCGGAAACTCTCGACATCGGTTGTCTGGATGTTGACCGTTATATTTGACGCGCGTCCGGCGCTGTTGGCGACCACGCCAAGCTGACCGTTTGGACCGCGCGCGAGGGGCATGATGGCCTCCGCCCCGCGCTCGCCCATCAGACCCAACGATCCGCCGGCGCCGAAATAGGTGGGGCTCGCGACAATGCCGCCATCGGCGAAGGGGGCGACCGGCAGGTTCGCGCCCGCGCCGCCGAACAAGCCGCCGAAGATCGACGACAGACCCTGGTTCAGAAATCCCGCGCCGAAGCTCGCGAGCATCTGCGCGAGCGAGGCGGTGATGGTCGCGAGCGTCGCGTTGAAGGCGCGCCCGCTGGCCGACGCGCTGGCGAAGGCCCTGCTGAGCGAAGCCGAGACATTGCCGGCTGACGCGTTGATGCCGTCAAGCTGCGCGCGCAGCGCCGCCAGATCCTGCGCCGCGAACGCAGACAGGCTCGAGAGGCCGCTGGCTTGCGCCTCCACCGACGTCGGATAATTCGTGCCGTTGCTTCTCGCCATGTTTCGTCATCCATCCGGGAAGGCGCGCATCAGCGCATCGAGTTTCTCACGCGAAGGCGCCCTGCCGTTGCGCGGACCGAACACGCCTTCCACGGCCGCGTGCAATTCGCGCGGCGTCATGTTCCAGAATTGTCGCGGGGCAAGCCGCAGGACGCCCAACCCGAAGCGCATGGCTTCGCGCCACGGAAATTTTTCGCGCGCGCGCGAGGTTTCCGCTGTCAGGCCTCCTGCGGCGCCGGAGGGCGCGGCGCTTCGGCCGGCCCGCCGAATGTCGCGGCGATGAGGTCGGCCGCAATACGCACATAGGCGTTGAGGCCGCCCGGCGCGCGCATGGCGGCGACTTCGTCGTCCGTCACGTTCGCGCCCGCGCCGCGCAGCCCGCATGCAATGATGATGATCAAGTCTCGCGCCGACAGGCCGCCGCGCTGAAAGCGCTCGGCGAGCGCGATCACGTCGCCTGCGCCGAAGGCGGATTCGAGCTCGGCGAGCGCGCCCAGCGTCAGGCAGAGCGCGCGGCGCGCGCCGCCGATCTCGGCTTCGATTTCGCCCCGAAGATGGTTCGCCATGGCGCGCCTCAGATTGCGCTGAAAGTCAATGCGCCGGCCGATTCCAGCGCAATGTCGAAGGTCACTTCGGCGGCGTGCTCGCCGCGCCAGTCGAGACTCGAAATCTGGAAGGGACCGGAAATGACGCCGAAATCCGGGATCACAATCCGCCAGTCGCGGATGGCGCCGTCGAAGAACACCTGGCGCACGAGCGCATCCGACGCCTGATCCTTGAACACGCCGTTGCCGGCAAGGCTTGCGCGCCGCACGCCGACGCCGCCGAGCAGCTCGCGCCAGCGCCCGACGGATTCGGCGTCGGTGGCGTCGACCGTATCGGCGTTGAGCGACAGCCTGCGCGTGCGCAGGCCCGCGATCGTCACGAATGCGCCTGTCCCGTCGTCGATCTTGACGAGCAGGTCCTTGCCTTTCTGGGCGGCCATCGGGTTCTCCTGTTGAGCGGTGGGCAGTCGGCGGTCGGCATCGGGCAGTCGATCGAATGCCGATTGCCGAACGCCGACTGCCGTCAATTGGTCTCGGTCGTCGCGCGAAAGCGGATGTCGGCGCGCGCGTAGCGGCCGTTCTGTTCGCGGCGCGTCGCCAGCGCGACGAAGCGCAGGTCGATCAATCTGTGTCCGGCAAGCGCCAACGGCGCCTCGTCGAGCAAGGCGACGATGCGATCGGCAATGTCGAGCGCCTCGCGCGTTCCGCGCGCGCTCGACCAGACGGACAGGACGAGGATCTGCTCGGCGCCGCGCGACTCCTGCGCGGACCAGTCGCGCGCCTGCACGTCGGAAAAGGCGACGCGCGGCGTCGGCGCGCCCGGCGGCGCCTCGTCATAGACATGGGCGCCGCCGAGCGCTGCGGTCAGCGCGGCGTCGGCCAGCAGCGCGGCGCGCACGGCGCGCCGTAGCGCGAGAACGGGCGAAGACATGGGATACCCTCGAGTTTCGTCATTGCAAGGAACGAAGCGACGAAGCAGCCTACGCCGCGAATTCCTCGCAGACGCAGACCAGAAACCGGCGATGGCCGTCGGGGTCGAAGGCCGCGCGGATCAGGAGCGCGCGCGAGCCGATGCGAAAGCGCATGGCGCCTGCGATGTCGGGGCGCCACCGCACGACGACTTCCGACGTCAGGGCGCTTTCCTGCCCGCCGGCCACGAAGACTTCCGCGCCCCGGCGGGGCGACGCCTTCGCCCAGACGGAGGCGACGGGGCGCCAGACGCGCACAAGCGCGCCTGCGTCATCGACGGAATCCTCGGGCGCCTCGAGCACGGCGCGCGTGCGCAGCTCGCCTTGCGATGCGCGCCAGCTCACGCAAGCCTCCCGCGACGGAACGGCGCGATGAGCGCGGCGGCGCGCGGCGGCAGATCTCCGGCGCCGGCCGTCGCGGCGTCGCCGCGATTGTCGAACCACCACGAGACCAGCGCGAGAATCGCGTGGCGCAGCGCGGCCGGCGTATCGGGCGGATCGCCATAGCCTGCGACCAGGTCGATCTCGATTCCCGCCGCCGCCGCGCCGGGATGCGGCGGTTGCGCGGCGAACAGGAGACGCGCGCGTTCCGGCGCGCCAACGATACGGTAGCTGGCAGGCTCGAGCATCAGCGGCTGGCCTGCGGCGTCATAGAGACGGACGGCGGAAACCGACTGCACCGGCGCGACCGGAATGACGATCTCGCATGGCGCGCGGCCCGGCCGCGTGGCCAGGATCGACCAGCTTTCCTCGCCATTCGCCGGCCAGGCGTCCAGCGTCAGACGCCAGCCTTGCGTCACCAGCGCGCGCCGCGTTGCGGATTCGACGAGCGTCCGCGCGGCCGAGATCAGCGACGCGATGGCGGCGTCTTCATCGTTCGTGTCGACGCGAAGCCATGCCCGCGCCTCGGCGATCGATACGGGCTCGGCGGCGGGCGGCGCGATCAGGATGGACTGCATGTCTTCTCGTCCCTGCTTTCGCG
Source organism: Rhodoblastus sp. (assembly GCA_046349085.1). GTDB lineage: Bacteria > Pseudomonadota > Alphaproteobacteria > Rhizobiales > Beijerinckiaceae > JAJXWB01. The sequence continues at coordinate 89,220 of JAXMDA010000007.1, read as the reverse complement.
GCGCGCGCGAACGTGGCACAACGCGCCATGTTCCGAACGCGCCTGTTCATGGTCTTCGCCGCGCTCGCGCTGTCCTGCGCGCGCGCCGACGCGCTCGTTGGTCCCACGAGCGAGGCGCAGGCCTATGCGCCGCATGTCGTGATGGCGCTGGCGCAAAGCGGCCGCGGATCGGGCTTCTGCTCGGGCGCTGTGCTCGCGCCGAATGTCGTGCTCACCGCCGCGCATTGCGTCGCGACGCCGGCCGCGACACGCGTGCATTTTCGCGACGGCGCGGGCGCGCCCGTGCTGGTCGAGGTCAGGCGCATCGCCCGCCATCCCGGCTTCCGCGCCGATGCGGTCGCGGCGCGTGTGAAGTCGATCGACCTCGCCCTGATCGAAACGAAGGAAGCCTTGCCGTCCGCGTTCGCGCCGGTCGCTATTGGCGAAGCGGCCGCCGATATCGGCGCCGCCTTCGACGTGGCGGGGTTCGGCGTGACAAGGCCCGGCGCCGCTTCGACATCGGGCGTTTTGCGGCGCACGCGGCTCACGCTGCGCGCGCCTCTCTCGCATGTGCTGCTCTGGCTCGACAGCGCCGACGGCGCCGGCGCCTGCACCGGCGATTCCGGCGCGCCGGTCTTCGCCAATGGCGCGCTCGTCGGCATCGTCGCCTTTGCGCAGGGCCCGAATGGCAGAGGCTGCGGCGGCCTCACGCAGGCCGTGCGGCTTGCGCCCTATCGCGGCTGGATCGAGCAGACGATCGCGGGCTGGCGTTAAGCCGGCCTGTCATGCCCGCGCAGGCGGGCATCCAGAGCGGCGGCGCGGCTGCCTGTTCTTCTGGATTCCCGATCGCGCGCGATGCGCGCGTCGGGAATGACGCTTTCTTTACGACACGCCGAACTTCAGCAGCTTGATCGCGTCGAAATTCTGCACGCCGCCGCCGACGCGCTTGGTCGTGTAGAACAGCACGTAGGGCTTGGCCGAATAGGGATCGCGCAGCACGCGCACGCCGACGCGATCGACCACGACATAGCCGCGCTCGAAATCGCCGAAGGCGAGCGAGAGCGAATTGGCCGCGATATCGGGCATGTCTTCGGCCTCGACGACGGGGAAATTCATCAGCGTCGCCTGCGCGCCCAAGGTCGCCGGCGGCTCCCAGATATATTCGCCGGTCGAGGTCTTGAACTTGCGGATCGCGGCCTGCGTCTTGCGATTGCAGACGAAGCGCGCGTTCTGGCGGAAGCCCGCCTTCAGCGCATAGACGAGATCGTACAGGACATCCGACGGATTGGACGCCGGAAAGGCGGCCGACGCGCCGGTGGCGATATAACCGATATTGCCGAAGCTCCAGGAGGCCTGCGGCGCCGTGGCGTAGGCGAGAAAGCCCTTCGGCTTGTTGACGCCGTCGCCCGAGACGAAGGCCGCGCCCTCCTGCTCGGCGAAGACGACCGCAACTTCGTCGGCGATCCACTGCTCGATGTCGACGACGGCGTCGTCCAGCAGCGTCTGCGTCGCCGCCGGCATGGCGTAGAGCTCCATCGCCGGAAAGGTGAGATCGGAAATCTGCTGGTTGGCCGATTGCGGGCGCGGATCGGATTCGGCGACCCAGCCTGCCGCCGGGCCCGTGGTGGAGAAGGCGCGCTTCAGCGACTGGCCGGAAATCTCAACGACATTGGCGATAGCGCGGATCGGCGAGACCGTGGACATGCGGCGCAGGATTTCACGCTCGGCGGGCACGGGCACGAGATAGCCGCCGTCGGGACCCGAGCCGCGGCTCATCGCCTTCTGCTCGATCGCCTTGAGGCCGCCAGCTTCGCCGGCGCGCATGTAGAGGCCGAAAGCCGTCTTGTGCTCGCGTTCGACGTGATCGTTCCTGGCGGCGCCGCCGAGACGCGGGCGCGCATTCTCGAGCGCGAAACGGTCGAGACGGCTCTTGGTCTCGTCCAGCGCGCGATCGATGCGCGAGAGCTTCTCTTCGGTGACGACGTCCGAGGTTAGGCGGCGCTCGATCTGGCCGAGACGCTCGTCGTTGGTTTCGCGAAACGACGCGAAGGCGCGGTGCAGATCCTCGAAGGCGGCCGCCTCCGAGGCATAGGACTTGTTTTCGAGATTGTGCATGGACTTCACCTCATGACAGATGCGCCGTCGCGCGACATCGTCCCGCGCCGGACGGCGAAACGCGGGTCAGCGCCTGCGGCGCGGAATGAAGAATTCGGTGAACGCGAAGAGAGGCGACGAGCAGCGCCCGGAAGGCTTTGGAAAGTTTCGCCGGCAGGAGCTGGCCTACGGCAGTCCGCTCGGCTTCATGTCAGCGTGCGGCCGAGACCATTGGCGCGGGCGGCTCGTTCCTGCGCCCGCACTGTTTCACCGCCGTCACCCGCGCCTGCGGCAGCATGGGAAAGGTGACGAGCGAGATTTCCCAGAGGTCGAGCTTCTGCAGATGGCGCAGCCCGGTCTTGCGATCCGTGACGGCGCGCTGCGTGCGAAAGCCGATCGACAGGCCGTCGATCTGGCCCTCTCGCATCAACGCGAGAATTTCGCGCGCGCGCGCGACTTCGAGATTGAGACGGCCCTTGACCCTGAGCCCCCTGGCGTCCTCCTCGACCGCGAGCCAGGCGCCGATCGGCTCGGCGGGGTCGTGCTGCCACAGCATCTTGACGCGGTCGGCGCCGCGCCTGCGCAGGCTGTCGCGAAAGGCGCCGGCGACGACGACGTCGCCGCCGAGATCGGCGACGCCGAACAGGCTGGCGTAGCCCTCGAACAGGCCGGCGGCGCTGACTTCGCCGAGCGCCAGCGGCGCGCGCTTGCTTTCGGGCGCGCGCGCGAGGACGCGCGTCAAGGCGCGCGCCATGCTGGCGCGGTCTATGAAGGCCATGTCGTTCTCCAGGGATTTTGGACCGCGAACCTTCGGGCTCGCTTCAATCGGCGCCTTGCAGCGAGCCCGAAGGCTCGCGCTCAGCGCGCTCGTGCTGCGCGAAGCGCGCGAGCGTGCGCCAGAAGGCGCGGATCACGGCGTCGGGATCGCGGCGGCGCTGCGGACGACGCGCGCGGTTGCGGAAACGGAAGGTCATGTCAGGCCTCGCGACCGAAGCGGCGATTGAAGCGCGCAAGCTCGCGCAAGAAGAGATCGAAACGGCGGTTGGACGCGGCCAGCTCGCGCAGCGCGTACCAGAGCATGGCCGACATGGCGCTTGCCCAGAGAAACAACGCGATATGCGCGAGATCGCCGCGCGCGGCGACGAGGGCGAGGAGGTCGTTCATTCGTCTGCCCCTGATGCTTGCGCGTCGTCATCATGTCGAGGAGATCAGGTTCGCCTCAAGCGCTATTGGCCCGGTGGAGGTTCAAGAGATCCTCTTTGCTCAACATCGAATCGACGACGAACTGGACCCTGCCGTCCGGCACCAAATCGTACACGGCGCAAAACTCAGAACTGCCTTGCCGTGCGAGAATGTGCGCAATCTCAAACAGACAGCCGATGCGCAAGGCCTCGACGACGCGAGGCGACGAATCGGCAGCCAGCGCCCGGAAATCGGCGAGCGCTTCGTCGTGCATTCCGGCATACGCATAGATACAAGCACGCTGATGACGCAAAAACTTTGCAGAAAGATCGTCTCCCGCTATCAGAGGACTCAAGAGCTCTATAGCGTCGGAAATACGCCCTTCGAATTGATATACATGCGCTCTCCAGCGCGCGTGCGATTTCAAATCAACGGATTTAAGCGCCGCGGCATTATTCAATACGCCGTGAGCGAGCGGGTAGTCGCGCGCGCGCATGTGTTTCCTGAATTCTTCGCCAGGAAAGTTGCAATATTCGGCGATCATCGCATGTTTCCTTGACACATGAAGCGCAGGCGCGCCATCAGCCAACTCCATTTCCGCCGCAACGTTCGGAGACATGCCCGCGGGCGCAATCATAGGCATCGGTATATCCGCCTGTCAGCCCCCGAGGCGGGTTTGGCATCGCAAGCCACTCCGAACATTCTGCGACAGCTCGCGCCCATTCTTCGGCACAGCCGTCAGGCATTTGTACCGCCAAATCGATGTCTGCGCCGGTTACTTCGCCGAGGTTCTTGCTGCGAAGCGGCGCGCGCGCCTGCTTCGCACATGGGCAAGCTGCTAACTGCGCTGCGCGAGACGCGTCCCCGCCGCAAAGCCCAGCAGCTCGCGCTTCTCGTCCGGCGACAGAAAGCTCGCGGCGTCCACGCGCGCCCATTCGACGGCGCGTTCGCTCGAGAGCGCGTCGATGCGATCGACGTCGTAGTCGAAGCGCAGCGTCGGCCAGACGGGCTTCAGCCAATGTTCGAAGGCGCGCTGCAGGCGCTGCGTCATGGGAATGACCGTCTGGCGCCAGAAGGCGGCGTTGGCTTCCGCGTAGTTTGCGCGCGTATTGTCGCCGGGCAGGCCGAGCACGAGCGGCGGCACGCCGAAGCACAGCGCGATCTCGCGCGCCGCCGCCGCCTTGGCCTCGATGAAATCCATGTCCTTGGGCGAGAGCGACAGCGCCTTCCAGTCGAGACCGCCGTCGAGCAGCAGAGGACGGCCCGCATTGGCGCTCCCTGCAAAATTCTCCTCCAGCTCGCTCTTCAGGCGATCGAATTGCGCATCGCTGAATTGCGCGCCGTCGCTCGCGCCGTAAACCAGCGCGCCGGACGGACGCGCGGCATTGTCGAGCAGCGCCTTGTTCCAGAAGCCCGCGGCATTGTGCGTGTCGATCGCGACATGCGCGGCGGCGAGCGGCGGCATACCGTAGTGATCGTCGAGCGGCGATCCGAGGCGGATGTGCATGATCGGCTCGACGCCCTCGCCGCGCATGGCGTAGCGCACGCGGTCGCCGCCGAACACATAGTCGTAAGCCGCGGGCCATCCGTTCGGCCCGGGCGACACGCTCATGCGGTCGCTGCGCAGCGAATAGATCTCGCGCATCTGCCCGTCCACCTCAGCGCCTTCGACATAGGCGTTGCCGAAAAGCAGGAGATTGACGACGAGGCTCTCGAGGAGATCGGTCGACGTCTGGCCCGGATTGGGCCGCGCCAGAAGATCGAGAAGCGGATGCGCGGTCAGTTCCGCCCTGCCCTCGTAAAGCCGCCAGGGAACGGCGGCGACGCATTCGGCGACCATACGCACGCAGCGATGCACGACGGCGTTGCGCTCGAAGCCCTCGCGCGTCAGCGCCACGTAGTCGCGTGGCGTCCAGCGCGCCGCGCCGAGCGTATGCAGCGCCAGCAAGCTGCCGGCGCGTGAGCGTTTTTCTTCGCGCGACGGCGCGCCGAACAGGCGGGAAAGGAGGGACATGGAGTTCTCTTCGATGATACGTGGTGTCGCGCTCCTTCCCCGCCTTGCGGGAGAGGAGGAGATTCGGATCTTCGCTCGGCGTCGTGATCGCGGACGCCTGCCGTCCCCTCTTCCGCGAAGCGGGGAGGGAAAGGGAAAGGGCCTCTACAGCCGCCGCACGCGCGGCGTCGCGCGCCTGCCGTCGAGCGCGAGATGGGCGACGGCCCAGACCAACGCGTCGAGACGGTCGGGGCTCGCGCCGCCAGTCAATCCGTCCGGCCCGAAGGAGCACATCTCGTCCTCGAGTTCGGGAAAGGCGCCGACATGGCGCACGCGATTTTGTTCGTAGAGCAGCGCGACCGGCGAGGCGCGCAGATACTTGCCGCGCGAGGCGCGCGCCTTGACGACGGGCACGGCGCCGTCGGCCTGCGCGATGACGGCAGCCACCATGTCGCCGCCCTGATTTACCTCGGCGACGAGCGCGTCGGCCTCGAGCTCGTGATAGAGCGCGACTGCGCGCGCCGCCCATTCGGCGGGACGCGCGGCCGCGAGCGTCGCATCGCGCAGGACGTAGACGACGCCGTCGCCGTCGACGCCGGCGGCGACGATGCCGCACTTGTCGGCGCGCTTGTGCGAGGCGGCCGGCGGATCGACGGCGACGACGATTGTCGCGAGCGGCGGCGCCGCATCGACGCGGGCGCGCTCGATCATGTCGCGCGACCACAGCGCGTCGGCGCGCTCCTCGACGATGGCGCCGTCGATTTCCTGCCGGCCGAGCCGCGTTCCGCCGTAACGCTCCTCGATGGCGCGCAGGAATCCCGGCGCGAGATTGTCGGCGTTGGCGCGCGTCGAGGCGCGCGTGACGGCGTTGGCGGGATCGGCCATCAGCTTCTTCAGAAGCGCCAAAGGCCGCGGCGTGGTGGTGACCATGGCGCGCGGAAAATCGCCGAGGCGCAGACCGAATTGCAGCATGTCCCAGACCTCCTGCGCGTGGCGCCATTTGGCGATCTCGTCGCACCAGGCGGCGTCGAATTGCGGCCCGCGCAGGCTCTCGGGATCCTCGGCCGAAAACACCTGCGCGATGGCGCCGTTGCGCCATGTCAGGCGCCGCCGCGAAGCCTCCCATTGCGGGCGGTCCCACTTGCCGTGCGCGGCGAGAACGCCGGATACGCCCTCGACCATCACGTCGCGCGCATCGGCCCATGTCTCGCCGATCAGGGCGATGCGGCCGGCCGGCTTGTCGGCGAAATCGATGAAGCCGCCGGCGACGCCGCGCACCCATTCGGCGCCGGCGCGCGTCTTGCCGGCGCCGCGCCCGCCGACGAACAGCCAGGCGCGCCACGGCGCGCCGTCCGTCGCCACGCGCGGCGGCGTCTGCGTTTTTCGCGCGCGCGTGTCGAAGAAGGAAAGGATCGCCTCGATCTCGCGCGCCGAAAAACTGGCGAAGAGTTCAGGTATCTCCCCGTTCCTCGCGCAATCGATCAATCCTTCGCGCAAGCTCGCGCCGCAATTCGGCGAGATCGAGGGGCGGAGCGTCGGCGCCGTCGTCGCGTCGATCATCCTGCCGTCGACCATCCTGCGTCGTATCCTTTTCCAGCGCGCGCAGGCTCTGCAGCGTGCGCGTGAGGCTCGCCATCAGGCGCGCCGTTGCATCGGGATCGGCCTCGGGCCCACGCTCCTGCGCGGTTTCCAGCGCGCCTTCGAGTTGCGCGCGGATGCGGGCGATCAGCGTCGGCGTGTCGACGACGCCGGGGGGCGGCTTCGAAACGGTTCGCGGCTTTGGCGACGCCGGCGCTCGCCCTGCCTCGGCGGTCGGTCGCCCGGCGGTCGATTGCCTGGCGCTCGGTTGCTTGGCTGCCGATTTCTTGTCGGTTGATTTCTTGGCGGCCGATTTTTTGGCGGTTGATTTCCTGTCCGAGGCCTTCTTGCCCGCCGGCCTGATCGCGCTGCGCGCGCGCCAGCCTTCGTTGCGCTTCAAGGCGTGGAGTTGCCGTTCCGACAAGCCTTCGTCGCGCGCGATCGCGGCGACGGTCTGGTCCGTCTCTTCGTAGCGATGCTTCAACCGCGCGATCCGGTCGGCGGAAAATTTGTCCTTCGTAGCCATGCCGCATCGATTGTCCGCGCGCGTCGGCGCCACGGACGACGCTTCGTCGCCGCGCCGCTGCAAAGCGCAAATGTGGAGAATGCCTGAACCCTACATGAGGAGCGGCGCGGTGTCAAGGAAAAAAATCACATAGTTGGATTTTACCGCTACGACGCCCGACCTAACGCGCGGTTAGATCCCCTTGACCTTTATGCCAAAGCGCGGAGACGACGATATCGTATTTATTCCTACAGCAGAACTTTCCCGTCATCGCGAGGAGCGCAGCGACGTGGCGATCCATCCATGCGGATAGGCCCGGTGGATGGATTGCTTCGCTGCGCTCGCAATGACGAGCGCTTGATTCCGGCAAATTTCGTCTCGCCCTACTGAACCAAGCGCAGCGTGCCGGAGGTGGCGGAAACCGCGATGGCCGAGAAGGCCGTCTGCAACGTCGCCGAGTCCGTCGCCACGTAGGAATAGGTCGTCTTGCTGGCGCAGCTCTTCAGCAGGTTTTGCGCATCGGCCTGCTGCGAGGACGTCAGGTATCCCGTGTGGTTGAACACGACGGTATAGATGATGACGCCGGCGTTCTTGGCGGCCGTGCAGGCGGCCGTCAGGCGATTGTCCATCAACGTCTTGAACGCGGCGTAGGTCTGCACGTTGTTGGCGTTCCACAGCCGCGAGCCGCCGAGATAGCCGTAGGCGGAATAGTCCGAGACGTTGCTGCTGTTGTAGGACGTCGCGTTGTTGCCGTTGTCGATCAGCTCGTTCACGCCGTCCGTCATCAGCACGATAACCTTCTGCAGGCCGGTCGTGCTGTAGGCCTTGCCGTCGGCGAAAGGCGCGTTGGGCGACAGCGTGCGCCATGCCCAGGCGAGGCCTTCCGAGACGATCGTGCCGCCGCTCTGCCAGTACTTCAGGCCGTTGATCTTGGCCGTCACGTCCGACTTCACGTTGGTCAGGCGCAGGATCGGGTCGGGGCAGCCCATGTTCGGGCCATAGGTGTAGCCGTTGGCGTCCGGCGTCTCCTGGATGATCGCGGCGTTGGAGCCGTTGTACTTCAGGAGCCAGCGGCTGCCGTCCCAGTCATATTGCCCAAGCTGGTTCCAGCCCCATGTGCTGGGAATCGAGCCCTGGTCGCTCGACGAGAGATAGCCGCCGTCCTTCATGTAATTGTTGTGGAAGCCCTTGGTCGACGTCGAATAGGCGCCGGGCGCCACATAGGCCCACGTGAACGGCGAATAGTCCGGCTCGTCCGGCGCGAAATAAGGCACGTAGAGCGAAGCCTTGTCGCTCGCGGTCGGCGCGTCCTCGCTGATATCGTAGTCCTTGCTGGCGGCAAGGCCCGAACCCCAGTTGCTGTTGAGCCAGCTCTGTTCGGACTTGCTCGGGCGCGCCTCGACGCAGCCCTTCCAGGCGACGGCGCCGCCGGTCGGCGTCTTCATGCGCTTGAACAACTCATACTGGCTGACGGTGTCGGGATTGGTGAGCCAGTCGCAGCCGCCGGTCGAATACTGCCCCCAGATGTCCTTCTGGACCGTGCCGAAGCCGGTGGGGATCGTGAAGGTCTTGCCGGACTTGCCCGACGTCCAGCTCTTGGTAGTGATCGGCGCCGTCGCGGGCGTCACGTCGGCCGCATGCGCGGACGACACGCCGAACAATTCCTTCGCCAGATGACGGATTGGCCTGAGGATGTCGATGATGTCGCGCGCGTCGCCGGAGCCGCCGCCGCCTGCGCCGCTCGAGCCGCCGCCGCCGCCGCCGCTGGAAGGGCCCCAGTAGAGGGTGCAGTTTTTCGCGGATGTGAGCCACGTCCCGCGATACCATTCGCTGTTGAACGGGTTCTGCGCCGTCGTGTCGATGTAATTGGCGATGCTGGTCGCATCCGTCAGGCCGGGATTGACCACCGCCACATAGGGCACGACGCTGACGCGCGCGGCGCCGCCGCCGGCGCCCATCACGGTGTCGACGAGCGTGTTGGCCGCCGACTTCAGGTCCGCCATGTTGTTGGACATCGAGCCGGTGTTATCGAGCGCCAGCGCCATTTCCAGCGGCTTCGAATTCGAGACGCTGTTGGTGGTGGCGCGCGACGTCACCGAGAAATACATCGAGGAGCGGCCGAGCACCCTCGAAACGATGGTGGGCACGGATCCGCTGACGGTGACCTGATAGAGACCCGGCGAAACGTCAGTCTCGGTGACCGTCAGGTTGAGTGTGCTGGCCATCGCGCCGAAATAGGCGTTGGCCGCGCCGCTGGCGATGGTCTGGCGGACCGTCTGGGTCGCAGTGGCCTGCGCGCCCGCGGCGAGCACTGCGGCGTCGGCCGCAGCCTGCGCTTTCGCGACCATGCTCGTGCCGCGGCTATATTCGATCGAGGCGCCGACCAGGCCGATGGTGGGGATGGCGACGACCGTGAAAATGACCGGGATCGAGCCCCGCTCGTCGCGGCGCAGGCGCGTCGCGGAGGAGAGGAGACGAACGATGTTTTCGCGCCGAAACATGGCAATTTCCGGATTGAAGACTTCCTTGCCTCAAGCTCTACGTGAAATGTCTCAAGTTGATGTAAATCAGGTCGCGATCAGGCCGCTAATCGCCGTTAACACCTTTCCGATGCGAGAAAAACTACAAAGATTCATGGACTTGAACCCACAATCGACGCTCGGGCAATGTTAAGAGCAAGCATCGAAAGCGACGTTGCGGAACCGCTGCTGGCGTTCAGCGCCCCGGTCGACCCTGAAAATGCGTCGCGGATTCTGCGCATATTGGCCGCCGCAGTCGTCGCGCACGCGGTTTTGCTGGGTCTCGTCGCCTGGAGCGAGCGGACGAGCGGGCAGGCAGGCGCCACGGCGGCGGTCGAGATTCCGGTCGAGATGGCGAGCGAGGCGGAGGCCGAGGGGCGTGCCGAAACGCAACAGGCGGACCGGCCGGCAAGCCCTCCCGCGGCGGTCGAGCCGCGCGACGACGCCCGCGGGCAAAATGCGGAAGCGCCGGAGCAGTCGGCCAAAAGCGCCAGGGAGGCGCCGAAGGGCCAGGTGACGGAACTTCCCAGGGAGACGGACCGGCCGCAGGCCGCGCGCACCCGCGGCGGCGACGGCAAGCCGGAGGAGCCGCCGGATCGCGCCAATCCTTTCGGGGGCCTCGCCGCCGTCGAGAAGCCGGCGCCCCTCGCGCCGACGCCGACCTTTCTCTCGCCGCAGACGATGATGTCGACCGCCCGCCCGCGCCCGCCGCAAGATCCGACCAATGACAATTATCGTGCGAAAGTGCTGGGTAAGGTCGCCGCCAACATGATCGATCCCGAGAGGCCGCGCCCGAAGGCGCTCGCCATCGTCGGCTTCCGGGTCGACGCGCAAGGCGGGCTTGAATCGGTGTGGCTGGCCCGGCCGACCGGCTCGGCCGAACTCGACGCCGAGGCGATGGACATGGTGCGCCGCTCCGCGCCCTTCCCCCCGCCGCCCGCCGGCGCAGACCACAATTTCGGCGCGGCGATCGCCTTCGGCGGCGACTGAGCCCTAGCTGCGGCCCTTCCCGCCGAGTTCCAGGATGTAGGACACGAGCGCGTCGGCCTCGTCGTCGGTCAGGATCAGGTTCGGCATGTTCCTGTGGGAGGACCGCAGGAACACCTTGAGCGACAGCTCGGTAGTGGACGCCATCTTGCCGATATCGACGAAGCTCGGGCCTTCGCGGCCCGGAACCGGCGCCCCGACGCCGACATCATGGCATTTCGCGCACTGGTCCTGCGCGACCCTGCGCCCATTCGTCGGCTCGGCGAGAGCCGGCGCGGTCAAAAGGACGATCAGGCCGAAGCCGGCCAAGGTAGATTTCAGCATCGCGAGCGACTCCCCCACGGTTTCACCATAGCGCGAGGATCGCGCCGGAGCGCCTGCCTCTCATCGCCGCAGGCGCGCTCACCCGCGCCTCTTCGGAGGCCGGCCGGCGCCCTTCGGCCATTTGCCCGGCCATGAAACGATGAAATCGGGGAGATCGTCCAGCGCAACATCCTCCTCCAGCGCCGAGACTTTCTCGTGGCAGGACACGCCCGCGCGACGGACAGTTTCGGGGTCGCCGGACACGAGGGGGTGCCAGGGCGGCAGGTCCTTGCCCTCGCGTCGCAGCCGATAGGCGCAGGTCGGCGGCAGCCAGGGAATTTCCCCGACGTTTTCCGGCGTCAGCCTGATGCAATCGTGAACCCGGCGCGCGCGGCGGGCGTAATCGCGGCAGCGGCAGGTCCCGGCGTCGAACAATTTGCAGGCGACATCGGTGAAGTGGATGCGGCCGGTGTCTTCGTCCTCGAGCTTGACGAGGCAGCAGCGTCCGCACCCGTCGCAGAGCGATTCCCACTCGCGCCGGGTCAGTTCGCCCAATGGCTTGCGCCAGAAAGGCTCTTCGGCGGCGCTGCCGCTCTTGCGTCGCATTTGCGTCATTCTGGCGCCGAACCTGAAGGCACGAATTGTGCCTGAAAGCACGATCCGGCAATTGCGCATCGTTGCGCTCGGCGTCAAGTCGTTTAGAAAGCCTTAAGCGGGAGAAACCGACGTTGCGGCAACCGGGGGACCAAGGCGGCGTTTTCGCCAGCCTGCGCAGGCGCGCTGGCCGGGCGGCGCTGGCGCTCGATTCCTTCGTCGACAGCTGGTTCTACGAGAGCAGCCGTCGGGCGCGCGACCGTTTCGCCAGCTTCGCCGCCTTCATGGACCGCTTCCACGTCTCGGGCCTCAAGAGGCTCGGCGTCGAGCTTGGCTGCGAGACCTTGACGCTCGGCCTCGGCGGAATGCTGATCGCGCTCACCTTCGCGCAGATGGCGTTCCGCGAAACCTCGGACGACTGGCTGAAGAAGCAGGACCTCGCCGTCACCTTCCTCGACCGCTATGGCAAGGAGGTCGGCAAGCGCGGCATCCTGCATGACGATTCCGTCGCGCTGGACCACCTGCCGGATCATCTCATCAAGGCGGTGCTGGCGACCGAGGATCGCCGCTTCTTCGAACATTGGGGCGTCGACCCGATCGGCACGGCGCGCGCGCTGACCGCCAATGCGCGCGCCAGCGGCGTCGTGCAGGGCGGCTCGACGCTGACGCAGCAGCTCGCCAAGAACCTCTTTCTCAACAACGAGCGGTCGATCGAGCGCAAGATCCGCGAAGTGTTCCTGGCCATGTGGCTGGAGGCGCGTCTCTCGAAGCGCGAAATCCTGAAGCTCTATCTCGATCGCGCCTACATGGGCGGCGGCACGTTCGGCGTGCAGGCGGCGGCCGAGTTCTACTTCGGCAAGTCGATCAAGGACGTGACGCTGGCGGAAGCGGCGATGCTCGCGGGCCTGTTCAAGGCGCCGACCAAATTCGCGCCGCACGTCAACCTGCCGGCGGCCCGCGCGCGCGCGGCAGACGTGCTCAACAATCTCGTCGACGCCGGCTTCATGACGCAGAGCCAGATATTCACGGCGCTGCGCAACCCCGCCACGCCCGTGGAGCGCGAACGCGTCGATTCGCCGGACTGGTATCTCGACTGGGCCTTCCAGGAGGTCAAACGACTGGCCCTTGCCGGCAAGCTCGGATCGGACCGCGTGCTGACGGTGCGCACCGCGCTCGACTCGGCCGTGCAGATCAAGGCGGACGACACGATCGAGGAACAATTGCGCGAACACGGGCGCGCCTATCACGCCAAGCAGTCGGCGATGGTGGTGATAGAATCGGGAACGGGCGCCGTGCGGGCCATCGTCGGCGGACGCGACTATGGCGCGAGCCAGTTCAACCGCGCGACCGACGCGCTGCGCCAGCCCGGCTCCTCGTTCAAGCCCTACGTCTATCTGACCGCGCTGATGAGCGGCAAATTCACGCCGAGCACGATCGTGGTCGACGGGCCGGTCTGCCTCGGCAATTGGTGTCCGAGGAACTACGGCGGCGGATTTGCGGGCTCGGTGCCGCTCACCATCGCGCTCGCCAAGTCGCTCAACACGATCGCTGTCAAATTGTCGATCGCCATCGGCGACCAGAAGAAGGGCGTGTTCCAGGCCGCCAAGGAAGGCCGCGCGAAGATCGTCGATACGGCGCGCAAGCTCGGCGTCACCGCGCCGCTGATCGACACGGTGTCCATGCCGATCGGCGCGGACGAAGTGACGGTCATCGAACATTCGGCCGCCTACGCCGCCTTCGCCAATGGCGGCAAGCGCATCTCCCTGCATGCGGCGGTCGACATCCGCAACAGCAAGGGCGACATCATCTATCGCTTCGACGACGACGGCCAGAAGCCGGTGCAGGCGATCCCGGAAAACAAGATCGCCGAGCTCAACACCATGCTGACGCAGGTCGTGCAGGCCGGCACCGCGCGGCGCGCCGAACTCGGCCTCGGATTCGCGCAGGGCGGCAAGACCGGCACGACGAACGGCTACAAGGACGCCTGGTTCTGCGGCTTCACCGCCGCGCTCACCGGCTGCGTCTGGTATGGCAACGACGACGACACGCCGATGGCCAACATGACCGGCGGCTCGCTGCCGGCGCAGACATGGCACGACGTCATGCTGTTCGCCCACCGGGGCCTCGAGCCCAAGCCCCTGCCCGGCGTTCCCCTGCCGAGCGCGACGCCGGTCGCGCAGGCCGCGCCCGCCGGCGCCGCCAAGGGGCCGGAGGGTTTTGTCGTGACCGCGCCATCGACCCTTTCGCGCCAGACGGACGAAGCGCTGGGCGCCGTGCAGCGCCTGTTCCGCGCCGCGGACGGTCGTCGCGCGGACCTCGGGCGGCCCGACGACGCGCGTCGCTTCCGCGCCCTCGGCGCGAGCGAGTAACGCTGGATGAGCATCGCGCATCACTTCCAAAGCGTCGATGAGACTCGCTCGCGCCTCGGCGCCTATGCGAAATCTGCAATTGCCGGTCTTGTCGGCGTCGGGCTCGGGCTCGCCGCGACCTTCGTTGCGACCTTCGGCGCCTTCCCCTTCGGCGCGGCGCATTCCGGACCCTGGACGTCATGGCCGAAGGCCGGTTCTGCGGACGCCGACCCCTATGCGCGCGCCATCATCGCGCGGCAGGCGGCGACGCCGCTCGGCAATGGCGAAGGGCTCTCCTTCGTGGCCACGACCGACGACGAGGACCGTCCGCTCGACGGCGCCTGTGAATACAGGCTCGCCGGCTCGCCTCCGGTCGCGCGTCTGTGGACGCTCAATCTCTTCACGCCCGACGGGCGGCTGCTGGCGCCCGGTCCCGGCCGCAGGTCGCTGTCCTCCGATCAGTTGCTGCGCTCGGCGAAAGGCGATTTCGAAATCGTCGTCGCGCCGTCGGCGCGCGCCGGCAACTGGCTGTCGACGGCGGGCGGCGCGCCGTTTGCGATCTCGCTCAATCTCTACGACACGAACGTCAGCCCGACGCAAACCTCGCTGGAAGGCCTGAGCCTCCTGTCGATCACGCGCGGAGCCTGCCGGTGAGGATGCGCGAACGCGGCCCCATCGTCCTGCCCTGGGCGCTCGGCGCGCTCTTCCTTGCGGGCATCGTCCATATTTCCTCGGTCCTGCTGATGCCGAGCTTTGCGCAGAATGACGCTTATGCGCGGCTCGGCGGGCGCTCGAACGGGTTGACCGCGCTGCCGGACGCCAGCGTCGCGCAATCGATGCCGTATCAGGACCAGCAGGCGGAATATTCGGTCTGCCACTACGATCTGGATCTCGGCGCGACGCGTGTGCGCTCCAACGTGACGGCCGACGCGCTGGTCGCGATTTCCTTCCACGACCGCACCGGACGCATCTTCTATTCGACGACGGACCGGGCGGCGCTGCGCGGACGCATCGACGTGCGGCTCCTGACGCCGCGTCAGCTCGACACGGTCGAAGCAAGCGACCCTGAAGATCAGACGCCGCAGGAGTTGCGGCTCACGCCGCCGACGCAGACCGGCTTCGTGCTGGTGCGCGCGCTGATCGAACAGCCGGGCGGCCGTCCTGCCGCGCGTCAGGCGGCTAACGCCGTGATCTGCCAGGCGGAGCGCGAATAATCCAGATCAGGCGCGTTTGCGCGGCGGGCGGCGCGGCGCTGTCGGCTTGCCGGCGCCGCGCGGCGACTTGCGCGCTGCTATCGGCTGCGCGTCGTCTTCCATGCGCATGTAACGGACGCCTGTGAAGAAAAGAATCTTTGCGCCTTCGGCGTAACGCGTACCGACCTCGTGTTCGCTGCGGGGCCGCGCCCGGAAAATTAGCATCTCGGCCATCTGTCCGTCTCCGACGCGCGCCATGAAATTCGGCCGGTAGCGCGCCTTGCCCGCAAGTGTCGATTCGCGATGGTTAACTTTGTGTCAACGAATGCGATTCAATTGTGGAATCCATCATCGCTGAGGCAGGCGTGCAACACAATGGACGAGACGTTGCGGAAGCGCCTGAAGGCGCTCACAGCCACCGGGCGGGCGCAGTCGTTGAACTTCGAAGGAGTCGCCGCGCGCGTGGCGACGGATCGCTTCGTCTCCATGCCCGCGCCCGATGCTGCCTGCTGCGCGCGCTACGAAGAGTTGATGCTCGGCGCGCTTTCGCAAATGGATGCGCCGACCGCGCTGCGCGTCGCCGAGCGGCTCGCGCCGTGCCGTGCGGCGCCGGCAAGGGTGCTTGCGGGGCTGATCGCGCGCGGGCCCGAGATCGCAGCGCTCGTTCTGGCGAGCGCGCCCGCCCTGCCCGCGCGCCTGCTGCTCGACCGCGCCGTCGCCGGCGAAGCCTGCGAGGCCGCCGCCATCGCCGCGCGCGAGGACATCGACCGTACGATCGTCGGCGCGCTGGCGCGTCGTCTCGAAGCGGAAGTGTTGCGCGCGCTCGCAGGCAACAGGTCCGCCTTGATCGATCGCGGCGCGCTGATCGCGCTGACGCAGCGGGCGCGCGTCGATCTCGAGCTCGGGCGCCTGCTGCTTGCGCGCGGCGAAACCGCGCTCGACAGGAGCGCGCTTTTTCTTTCGGCGGATTCCGCGGCGCGCCGCCGCATCCTGCTCGACGCCGTGCGCCTGAACATGTCCGGCGCGCGCGATCCCGTCGGCGCATTCGACGCCGTGCTCCTCGACGCGCTCGGCGCAGCGGAAGCAGGCGATCTTGCCCGCTTCTGCTCGATTGTCGCCCGCGCGCTGCGCGTTGGACGCGCGACGGTGGAGCGCCTGGCGCTGGACGAGAGCGGCGAGCCTCTGGCGCTGATCTTCGCCGCCATGGGACTGTCGGCCACGGAAAGCGAGCGCCCTCTTCTGGCGCTGCGCCGCGACCTCGCAGCCGCACTCGCCGATCCCATGTCGGGCCTGCGCCTTGCGCTGCAGGCGCCGCCGGACGCCGCGTGCGCCGTCATCGCCTCGCTCGTTCCCGGAAAGCAACTGATGACGACGAACGAATACGCGAGCGCGAATCCCGGCGCGCGGAGGCAGGGCGGGAAAGCGCCGGCATTTGCGGAAACGGCGACGAAACGACCGATCAATCGGGCTTGAAAAAATCGCGTCCCTGCCGGTCCTCGATATCGACGATCCAGAGATCGGGATCGAAATTCAGCTCGCGACGCAGACGATCCTCGACGGCAAGATTTTCGACCCACTCGTCCTTGTGCATACGATGAAACAGGCGGTCGCCGTCCTCGCCGATCTCGCTTTGCGGCGCGGGGCCGAACAGCGCCGAGGTTCCGTCGAGCCGATCGACGCGCACGAAGATCGCGCCGGCTTCGGACGCGCCGCGACGCCTGAGCGTGGCGTAGGCGCCGGCGACCTGCGCGCGGCGGATCAGGGCGGCGACGAATATGTCGGCGCGCAGTCGCACGTCATTGCGCCTCGCCCGAGGCGAGACGCGCGAGTTCGCGCTTGACCGCAGGCGTCAGTTCGCCGCGCGCCGGCATTTTGCGGTCGCGCTCGAATTGCGCGATCGCCTGGCGCGTCGTCGCATCGAACACGCCGCTCGGGCGGATGACAAAGCCCAGGCGCTGCAGCGCGCGCTGCGCGGCGAGCACGTCGGAAGCCTCCGGCTCGCGCGCCTGGCGCGACGACGAGGCGCCCGACTTTTCGATGAGGCCGGCAATCGCGTCGTTGTGGCGCGGCTCGACGCGGGCGGCGGCGGGGCGCTGCTGCTTTTCAGCGGCGGCCGGCTTCTCGGCCGGCGCAGGCTTTTCGACTCGCGGCGCCGGCGCGTCGCCGCGCGCAATCTCGCGCGCGATGGGATCGCTGCGGCCGATCTCGCGCGCGATAAGGTCAACCTTCGAGGCGGTCGCCGCGCGCGGCGGTTCGGGAGGAACGATCTTCGCTGCGGGCTGCGGGGCGGCCTCCACGACGCGGGGCGGCGGCAGCGGCTGCAACGCCGGCGGCTGAACCGGTTTCGTTTCCGGCTCGGCGAGCGTGATCTTGAACAGCGGCGCCGAACGGCGCTGATCCTGGAGGAAGGCGGCGTTCACGACAATGGCGAGCGATAACGCGCCGAGACCGAACAGGCCGACGCGCGTCGCGGAAATGCGCGCGCGCTTCGGCTTGCGCGTCTCGGCCGGCGCTTGGTCGTCATAGTCCAGATCGAAGTCGAGTTCTTTCCGCGCAGCCTTACGCAATTTTCTTCACCATTTCCGGATGTGCAATATCTGACGCAGGCGCGCCGCCGCGCCGTGCAAACGTTTCGATCCTGGCGAGCCGCGACCCGCCATGCGCCGTCACGCAGTGGGCCGGCAGGCGCACGGTGACCGTAGTGCCCTGCCCGACCGCGCTTTCCACCGAGATCGCGCCGCCATGCAGGCCGACGAGACCGCGCACGAGCGAGAGGCCAAGCCCCGTGCCCTCGTAGGGACGGGTGGTCGAATTATGCGCCTGGAAGAAGGGATCGCCGATGTGGCTCAGATCCTTCGCGGCGATGCCGATGCCCGTGTCGGAAACGCTCACGACGAAGCTGTTGCCCTCCGGGCGCGCGCTCAGCGTCACGCGGCCGCCGGCGGGCGTGAACTTCACGGCGTTGGACATGAGATTGATGACGATCTGCTTGCAGGCGCGCTTGTCGGCGACGATCTCGTCCATGGCGCGCGAATAATCCCGCACGACCTCGACATTGGCCTGCGACGCCTTCAGCCCGATCATGTCGCAGCACTGGTCGAGCAGCGGCGGCAGCGCAAAGGGTTCGGTGACGATGTCGAAGGAGCCGGCGTCGATCTTGGAGACGTCGAGGATCGAGTTGACGACTTCCAGCAGATGATGGCCGGAGGAATGGATGATCTGCGCATATTCCTTGCGGCGCGCGGGATCGGTCGGAACGATGTCCTCGTTGGTCAGGATTTCCGCAAAGCCGATGATGGCGTTGAGCGGCGTGCGCAATTCGTGGCTGACGTTGGCGAGGAAGCGGTCCTTCCAGATGTTGGCCTGTTCCGCATTTTCGCGCGCGTGGACGATGTCCTCCTCCGCCTGGCGGGCGCGCGTCACGTCGCGCACGATCGTCACGACGGCGGCGCGATCGTTGGGATCGCTGGCGCGACGCTCCTGCGGCAGATTGTGCGCGCGCAGCTCGATCCAGGCGAAATTCGGCTCGGCGAATGCGGCGTCCTGTTCGTTCAGCGCGCCGCGACGCAGCCGCACCTGGCAGATCGCGGTCGCGTCGCCGGCGAGCGCGTCGGCGATGGCGCTGAGGAAGGCCGGGCGATCGGCGACGTGGATGCGTTCGAACAGCCCGCGTCCCATCAGTTCGCGCGGCGCGAGGCCGAAAAGGGCGAAGGATTCGTTGCTCGCGTAAACGACCGAACCGTCGCGGTCCTGGCGCAGCACGAGATCGCCGATGGTCTGGGCGAGCGCCTCGTGGCGCAGCGTTTCGCGACGCTCGCCGTACATGGCGACGGCGCCGACATAGGCCATGGACCAGCCGAGCGCGCAGGCGTAGGCGATCATGGCGGCGAGAATGGCGGCCAGCGCAGGCTCGGACAGAGCCGGCCCGGTCGGCGCGACGCCGGCGAGCGCGGCGGCCGCCGCGCCGCAGCCTGCGGCAATTGCCGCGGCAAGCACGAGCCGGATGTTGGAGGAACTGGCGGCTTCCAGCATCGCGAGCAGCGCGGCGACGAAGGCGAGAGCCGAGAAGGACGGGCCTCCGAAGGCGAGAGCGGCGGCGAAAGCGAGCAGTCCGGCGACCGACGCCATCTGGGCGGTTTCGAGGGAGGCGCCGCGCGACAGCGCGAAAATCGCAGCGACGGGGGCGAGCAGGCCGGCGAAGGCCACGCATTGCCACGACGGCGGCGGGGCCACCGCCAGCAGCCAGACCGGCGCGGCGATCATGAGAATGGCCGAGAGCCCGAGGCGAACGGCGACGAACGCCTTGAGCCGCGCGCGTTCGACGGCGCCGGCCGGCGCCTGAGCAATCGCGAAATCCGCGATACGCTGCTCGATGACGGAAACTACGCTCACGCACACCCCCGAGAGCGTGCTGCGAAAAGCTGGCGGCCGGCTCTTCGCAAAAAAGCGCGCTCTAAATTTTTGAACGGATGAACCTTCCGGTCTGTCCGTGGGAGGACTGGCGTCCTTTTCTCCCGCAGCCAATGTTGCAGAGGCGCCTTAAGTGAAACCTAAATTGCGGGGAATCCGGGCCGGCGGCGCGTCAAAATCCGCCTCCAACGGGTTTCGATGCGCGAAATCCAGCATTTATGGTTTGCAACCCCTTTCCAGAGGCCGCCGCCGCGGCCATGAGGGGTAAACGCCGGCTTAACGCAACCCGCGCAATTCGTCCGCGCGATTTGACGCAAATGCAGCGCGTTCGCGCTAGCGTGAGGCGATCGAACCCCGTGCGAGCGCGCATGTTCTTTCTTGTCAAATCCGCTTTCTGGCTGACGCTGGTGTTCTACTGCATAAGCTGGCCCGGGGGGGAACGCCCGGAGACGCTGGCGCGGCAGGCGGCCGGCGACATTGCGCAACGCGCCCGCACGGCGGCCGTCGACACCGCCGTGTCCGCCTGCAAGAGCGATCCAGCCGGATGCCTGACGCTCGCAGGCAATGCGGCGCGCGGTCGCCCCGCGGCCTCGCGCCCTGCGCTGCGGGGCGGCATGACGGACTGACGCCGTCCGCCGCATTTGCCTCGTGATTTGGACGCCTGCGCACAATATAGAGGGGGCATGACCGCGCAGAACGCCCCCGCCCCGCTCGCCGACATCATCGAGAATTTCGAATTCCTCGACGACTGGGACGACCGCTACCGCTACCTGATCGAACTCGGGCGCACGCTGACGCCTCTGCCCGAGGCCGCCCACAACGAGGCCAACCGCGTGCGCGGCTGCGCAAGCCAGGTGTGGCTGGAAACGCACGTGGACAAGGACGACAGGGGCGCTCCCCATCTTACCTTCCTCGGCGACAGCGACGCCCATATCGTGCGCGGGCTGGTCGCTCTGACGCTGGCGATCTTTTCAGGCCAGACGGCGGACGCGATCCTGAAGGCCGACGCGCATGCGGTGTTCGAGCGGCTCGGCCTCGGCGCGCATCTCACGCCGCAGCGCTCGAACGGATTGCGCTCGATGGTCGAGCGTATCAAGTCCGATGCGCGCGCGGCGTTGCAGGCCGCCTGATCATTCTCAGTGGCTGGCCCGTCATTCAGACTCCTCACCCTGAGGAGCCGCGAAGCGGCGTCTCGAAGGGTGGCCAGGACACGCAGCTCTGGATCATGCTTCGAGACGGCGGCGTCGCCGCCTCCTCAGCATGAGGGGAGCGGGATCGCAGCGAATTTCGAGTCAGACTCTCAGATACCCGGCCGATAGTCGGCTGCGCCCCAGCGGCGCAGGCGCGCGCCTTGCGGTCCCTGCGCCTGCGAGGCCAGTCCGTAGTGCGCCGCGAGCCGGTCGAGCGCGATGCGCAGCACGACCTTGGCCGATCGCGGCGGCCACAGTCTTTCGCGTTCGACGAGTTCGAGGCCCTTCTGCAAGCCGCAGACGTCGAGCAGGAGGTTGTTGAGTTCGGCGCCGACAGCATCAGCCGCGCGCGCCAGGCGCTGGCGCGCGGCGATGGCGAGATCGGAGACGTTGAGATCCTGCGGCCCGCGGCGCCCGGAACCGGCGGCGCCCGACCAGTCCGACGTCACCCGCTGGCGAATCTGAGCGATCTCGACATCCCGGCGAAATCGCTCGCCGGCCTCGACCTGCGCCGGATTGAGCAACGGGGCGCCGTCGCGCCCCTTGCGCCGGGCGAGCCAGCCGAGCGGGCTTTCCGCCTCGTCGACGGCCACAGGCCTCGCGCCGGGCTCGAGCGCGCGCATGACCAGATCGCCATGCTGCGCGCGGTACGGCGCAACGTCCGCCGGCGCCGCGAGGCGGCGCGCGGCGCCCGCGCCTTCGGCCGTCAGCGCGAGGCGCGGCGGAAGATGCGCGGTCCAGCGCGCGAACCCTTGCGCGACAAGTTCGTCGCCGGCCGAGACAGGCGTATTGGCGATGATCGCCGTGACGCCATTGCGCGGCCCGGCGACGACGAGAAAGCCATCCCGCAGATCGGAGCGCGCGGGCGCCGCGCCCTCCTGCGCCAGCGCCGCGAGCAGGCGCCGGCCCTCGCGCCCCGGCGCGCGCGCCGCGTCCTTCCCGCCGCCCGCCGCTTCAGCTTGCCGCCCTTTTCCCACCCGTCCCTTCGACGCCATACCCCGACTCCATCCTGCGACTGACCGCGGGGTGAAGCATTAATAGGTTTATTATCCTTGTCAATGAATTTTATCTGCCGGCGCATAACGAAAAGCCCGGAGCGGGACGGCCGCTCCGGGCTTCAACGAAACGGTCCGCAGGCCGTCCTACTTCGAGCGACGGCGGCGCTGCTGGCCGAGGCCCATCTGCTTGGCGAGATTGGAGCGCGCCTTTGCGTAGTTCGGCGCGACCATCGGATAGTCCGCGGGCAGGCCCCACTTCTCGCGATAGGCGTCGGGCGAGAGATTGTATTGCGAGCGCAGATGCCGCTTCAGCGACTTGAACTGCTTGCCGTCTTCCAGACAGATAATGTAGTCCGGCGTGATCGACTTCTTGACCGCAACCGCGGGCTTCAGCGGTTCGGCTTCAACGGGAATGGCCTGCTCCGTCACGCGCATGAGTGCGGAATGAACATCGCGAATGAGGTTCGGCAATTCTGCGAGAGGCACTGAATTGTTGCTGACGTACGCTGACACGATGTCGGCCGCCAGCTCGATGTAGGGGGCTTGAGCTGAAGTTTCTGCCATTTCAGATTTCTTTCCAGAAAATCCGCTTCTGCGGCGGACTATCGACAGGTTGCGCAAGTGGACTGCATTTCATAGGGCGCATCCTTGAAACTGATTCCGAATTGCGGCCGTGGTTTCTACGCTAGAAAAGCGTTTCGATCAAGTTGCACAAACATTCGACAGCATCGATCATGTATCACGAAATTTTACATAGAATTTATTTGCAATTGCGAAAGCGCAAAAGTTCCCTGCGCCCGCGCAACACGAAGACTTGAATGGGTCGCCGCCGCGCCGCCCTTGCCCTCCGCCATGCCAGCGCTTACCTAGCAAAACAAAGGAGACGGCGATGGGCAGCGACAAGACCCGCGACAAGATAAGCAAATCCGACGCCGATTGGCGCGCACAACTGACGCCCGAACAATACAGAGTAACGCGCGAGCATGGCACGGAACGCGCCTTCACCGGACCTCATTGGGACGAAAAATCGCCCGGGGCTTATTCCTGCGTGTGCTGCGGCGCGCCGCTCTTCGAGTCGCAAACCAAGTTCGACTCCGGCACGGGTTGGCCAAGCTTCTTTGCGCCGGTCGAGGCGGGCGCGGTCAGCGAACACGACGACCGGAGCTGGCTGATGCGCCGCACGGAAGTGCGTTGCGCGCGCTGCGACGCGCATCTCGGCCATGTCTTTCCCGACGGGCCGGCGCCGACGGGGCAGCGCTATTGCATGAACGGCGCCGCGCTGAAATTCGAGCCGAAGAAATAGGACCAGACATGACAGATCAGATCGCGCCCGCGACGGCCAAACCGCCGCGCGCCGAACGGCGTCCGCGCGTCACAGCCATTCACGGGGTCGAGCTCATCGACGACTATGCATGGCTGCGCGCCGAAAACTGGCAGGAGGTCCTTGCCGACCCCGCAAAGACGCCGCCCGACATTCGCGCTCATCTCGACGCCGAGAACGCCTATTGCGACGCGCTGCTGGCGCCGACGAAGCAATTGCAGGCCGAACTCGTGAAGGAGCTGCGCGGCCGCATCAAGGAAGACGATTCCGACGTTCCGTGGCCCGACGGCGTCTACGACTATTACACGCGCTTCCGCGAGGGCGGGCAGCATGAACTCGCCTGTCGGCGCCCACGCGACGGCGGGGCGGAGACGATCCTGATCGACGGCGACGCCGAAGCGAAGGACAAATCCTTCTTCGACATGCGCGCCGCCGAGCATTCGCCCGACCACCGGCTCCTGGCCTGGAGCAGCGACGACAAGGGCTCGGAACTCTACACCATTCGCGTGCGCGACATCGCCAGCGGCCGCGACCTCGACGATCGCGTGACGCATTGCGACGGCACGGTCGTCTGGGCCGCCGACGCGCGCTCGTTCCTCTACGTGCGCGTCGACGACAATCACCGCACGGCGCAGGTCTTCCGCCACCGCCTCGGCGCGGACGAACGGGACGACGCGCTCGTCGTCGAGGACCTCGACCCCGCCTGGTTCGTGCACCTGCATCGCGGCCACTCGCGCCGCTTCGGCGTC
This sequence comes from Rhodoblastus sp., assembly GCA_046349085.1. Classification (GTDB taxonomy): domain Bacteria; phylum Pseudomonadota; class Alphaproteobacteria; order Rhizobiales; family Beijerinckiaceae; genus JAJXWB01. The sequence continues at coordinate 65,277 of JAXMDA010000007.1, read as the reverse complement.
GTGACGATGAGCGGGCACGACGCAACGGAAATCTGGCTGGTCGATCTTGCCGACGCGGAGGCGCCGGCCAAGCTGGTCGCGGCGCGCGAGGCCAGGCATCGTTATGCGATCGAACATCACGGCGACACGCTGTTCATTCGCACGAACGCCGACGGCGCCGAGGATTTCAAGCTGATGACCGCGCCGCTGGCGGCGACGTCGCGCGAAAACTGGCGCGACCTCGTCGCCTATCGCGCGGGCCGCATGATCGTCGTCGTTTCCGCCTATGCGCGCCATATCGTGCGCCTCGAACGCGAGAACGGCTTGCCGCGCATCGTCGTGCGCGAGATCGCCAGCGGCGCGGAACATGCGATTTCATTCCCCGAGGAAGCCTATTCGCTGCGCATCGAGGAAGGGCTCGAGTTCGACACGAATATCCTGCGCTTCGTCTATTCCTCGATGACGACGCCGGCCGAAACCTACGACTACGACATGGCCTTGCGCACGCGCGCGTTGCGCAAGCGGCAGGAGATACCGTCCGGCCACGATCCCGCGCGCTACGTCACGCGGCGGATCTACGCGACTGCGGCGGATGGCGCGCAGGTGCCGATCTCGCTTCTTTCGCTTCGCAGTCGCACTGGCGCGGCGCCCTGCCTGCTCTACGGCTATGGCGCCTATGGTCACGCGACGCCGGCGGCCTTCAACGCCAATCGCCTGTCTCTGGTCGATCGCGGCTTCGTCTTCGCCATCGCGCATGTGCGCGGCGGAACGGACAAGGGCTGGGCCTGGTACGAGAGCGGCAAGCTCGAACACAAGCCGAACACCTTCTCCGACTTCATCGCGTCGGCGCGCAAGCTGATCGAAGAGGGCTTCACCGCACAGGGCCGCATCGTTGCGCAGGGCGGCAGCGCCGGCGGCATGTTGATGGGCGCGATTTCGAACATGGCGCCGGAACTCTTCGCTGGCGTGATCGCCGACGTGCCCTTCGTCGACGTCATCAACACGATGCTCGACAAGGATCTGCCGCTGACGCCTCCGGAGTGGCTCGAATGGGGCAATCCGATCGAGGACGAGACAGCCTTTCGCACCATGCTGTCCTATTCGCCCTACGACAATGTCGCAGCGAAAGACTATCCGCCAATCCTCGCGCTCGGCGGCCTTACCGATCCGCGCGTGACCTATTGGGAGCCGGCGAAATGGGTCGCGCGCCTGCGCGAGCGCATGGCGGGCGGCGGACCGATCCTGCTGCACACCAACATGGACGCGGGCCATGGCGGCGCGTCCGGCCGCTTCGACCAGCTCGGGGAAGTCGCGATGGAGCAGGCCTTCGCGCTTGCCGCCGTCGAAGGCGTTTTCCCGCGATAGGTCATTTGCAGAGCGCGTTCAGCGAAAAACCGGCATCCACTTTTTCGCCGCGCTCCGAGCCTCAATTGCGCTTCTCGACGAAGCGCTTCAGCTCGGTCAGCGAGGAAAAGCGCATGACGCCCTCGGGCGTCTGCGCTTCGATCGAGCCGTCGGCGAACATCAGGTAGTTCGTGTCGCCAGAGGAATAGCGGCCGACGACCGCGGGCTCCGGTTTCGGCGGCGCGGCCGGCTCCTCCACCGGCGGCGGCTCGTCCTTCGGCAGCGCGTCGCGACCGAGTTCGCGATCGAATTCGCGCGCGGTTCTCTCGAGCCAGTCGTCGTAGACCGGCTCGTCGTCCGCAGCCGGCGCGCGCGACGGGGCGGGCTCCATCTCGGGAAGGCGCAGCGGCGCAGGCGGAGGTTCGCTGTCCCGCGACGACGGCTCGGCGCGCTGCGGCGCGACGGGCGCGACTTTCCCGACCGTCGCGGGCTCTTCTGCGGCCTCCCGGCTCTCCACCTCCTCCAGCGCGTCTTCGTCCTTGTCCTCTTCGTCGCTGTCTATCGGCGGTCGGGCGGGCGGCGGCTCGGGCTTCGCTTCCTCTATCGGCGGCGGCGCGGTCTCGGGCTCCTCAAAATGTTTCTCGTGCGAATCGCGAATCGCGCGTTCCTCGCTCATGCGCAGCAATTCGCCGATAGTCGGCGGCGCAGTCGGCGGAAGCGGCGGCGGAAGCGGCTCGACCGCCGCATCCTTCGGCGGCTCATCCGGCGCCGGCTCGTCCGGCGTCGCCTTGCGCGCGAGCGCAGCCCCCGTCGTGGCGACGATTGCGCCCGCGCCCGCGGCAATGGCGGCCGGCGTCGCGAGCGACGGCTTGCGGAAGGAGCCCGGCGGTTCGGCCTGCGCAGGCGGAGCCTGTCGCTCGACACCGGGAGCGCCGGACAGGCGCATGATCGTCCAGGCGAGCATGGCGACAATCAGTCCGCCCGACAGCATCGCCGATCCCGCGATAACCGCAGTCCAGCCGCGCTCGGCCTGCACGATGTCCCATCCGGTCCACATCCACCGCGCGCCGAAGAGCGCGAGGGCGAGGCCAACGGCAAGAGCAACCCAATCGATCGCCTTCTTCACGGTCCGCGCTCCTCGTCAGAGAATCAATAGAATAGTTCTCGCGGCCCGTTAGGCAAAGTCCGCGAATTACATGGCGGCGGAATACTTCGGCGGGTTGCCGCGCCGCTCCGATCTTCCTAATTATGATCGCGTCGGGCGGACCTCATCCGGCCCATCAAGCATATTTCGGGAGCACTTTCATGTCCTTCACCCTGCCGCCGCTGCCCTACGCCTATGATGCGCTCCAGCCGTACATGTCGAAGGAAACGCTGGAGTACCATCACGACAAGCATCACAACGCCTACGTCACGACCGGCAACAACCTGCTCAAGGGCACGGAGTTCGAAGGTAAATCGCTCGAGGAGATCGTGAAGGGCTCCTACGGCAAGAACGCGCCGCTCTTCAACAACGCCGGCCAGCATTACAATCACCTGCACTTCTGGAACTGGATGAAGCCGAACGGCGGCGGCAAGATTCCGGGCGCGCTCGAAAAGGCGATCGTCGACGGCTGCGGCTCGGTCGACAAGATGAAGGAAGACTTCATCGCGGCCGGCGTCGGCCAGTTCGGCTCCGGCTGGGCGTGGCTCGCGGTCAAGGACGGCAAGGTGCAGGTGATGAAGACGCCGAACGGCGAAAGCCCGCTGGTGCATGGGGCGAAGCCGATTCTGGGCTGCGACGTTTGGGAACATTCCTACTACATCGACTATCGCAACCGTCGCGCCGACTACGTCAAGGCCTTCGTCGATCATCTCGTGAACTGGGACTACGTCGACCAGATGTTCCAGAACGCGCGCTGAACGTCGTCCTGAAACGGAAAAGCCCGGGCGTTCGGCCCGGGCTTTTTTTTACCGGCGAGCAATCAGGCGACGGCGACCTTGCGCAGGAAATCCTCGATCGCCTCGTTGAGGTCGCGCGACTGCGCGGCCATGTCGTCGGCGGCCTGATGCACCTGCGCGGCGGATTGGTCGGTCTCGCCGACGGTCATCTTCAACTGCTTCATGTTGGTCGCCGCGCTCTCGGCGCCGCGTGCGGCTTCACTGACGCTGCGCGCGATTTCGTTGGTTGCGGCCGCCTGCTGCTCCACCGCGACGGCGATGGAGGCGGTGAAGCTTTCGGCGTCCTTCATCGTCGCCGTGATCGCGCCGATCGCCTCGACAGAGGTCGAGGTCGCTTCCTGAATGGCCGCGACATGTTCGGCGATGCGCTCGGTCGCGTGTGCGGTCTGGCCGGCGAGAGCCTTCACCTCCTGCGCGACGACGGCGAAGCCGCGACCTGCGCCGCCGGCGCGCGCCGCCTCGATCGTGGCGTTGAGCGCGAGCAGGTTGGTCTGCGCCGCGATCGCCTGGATGAGCCCGACGATTTCGCCGATGGCGTTGGCTTTTTCCGCCAGGCCGCCGATGGCGCCGGCGGTGACGGTGGTGGTGGCGGAGGCGTCCTGCACATGCTGGCGCGCGCGGCCGATCTGCGTTTCGATCTCCGTGATCGACTGAAACAATTCTTCCGATGCGCGGGCGACCGTCGCCACATTGCGCGACGCTTCCGAAGTGCCCGACGCCGCCGCCTCCGCGCGGCCATTGCTGTCGCGCGCGATGGTGGAGAGGCTGTCGGCGGCCACCGCCATCTGCTCGGCATGGTTGGACACGTGCGACAGAAGTCCGCTCACGGTGGCGCGGAATCCCTCGATCATGTTTTCGAGCGCGAAGCGCCGCGCGCGATCCTTTTCGAGGCGGCTGTCGGCGGCCGATTGCAGGTTCTGACGATCGATCAGGCCCTGCTTGAAAACTTCTATGGAACGCGCGAGATCGCCGATCTCGTCCTTGCGCCGGCGGTTCGGGATGTCGACGGCGAGATCGCCGGCGGCGAGCTGGGTCATCGCGGTCGAGAGCTGCGTCAGCGGCGCGACCACCTTGCCGACGAGGTGATGCAGCACGACCGCCACGGCGGCGACCGTGATCAGCGCCTCGGCCAGCCAGAAGATGAGGTCGCGCAGGGCGGCGGCGTCGGTGGGGCCGAAGTTGACGGCCACGGCGAGACGGCCGGCGCCCTGGCCTTCGCGCGCCAGGGATTGCACGAGCAGGACGCCGGAATCGATCGGCGTCGCCACCTGCCGCGCCGACGCGCTCACGCGCTGCGTCATGTCGCGCATGGCCTCGTCGGCCGGCCCGGAGAGCCGGTCGCGACGCATCGCCACGAATGTCTTGCCGTCGGCGCCGAGCATGATCGCGGCGTTGACCGATTCGTGATTGAGGAAACCCGCGAGCAGACGCTCCGCCGCCTGCTTGTCGCCCGCCGCCGCCGCCTCCGCGACGCTCGGCGCGACCAGGTTGAGCTGGCTGGCGTTACGCTCGAGCAGGTCCCGGCGCGCGCCCTGCCAGGTGTACCAGTTGGCGGTCAGCGCGCTGACGACGGCGAGCGCGGCGACCAGTCCGGAAGCGGCCATGACGATGCGGTTGCGCATCGAATCCGAACGGGGAGCGTCTTTCGACGCGCCTGTCTTGCCCCGGTCGAGAATCTTGCTGAGGTTCATTGGCGGCTCTGCGTAAGGGACGGCCGCGCGCGCCGTCCGGAATCGTGTCGGCGCAAGAATGAAGAGGCGCGGTTAAGGCCGCGTTAACCACGCCGCATGGCGAACGAGCGTCGCGCCCTTCTCGGCGAGCAACGCCGCAAAATCCGGCGACATCAGGAAGGCCAGTTCGCGTTCGCGCGCTTCCGTGACGGGATCGAGGCGGCGCAGCGCGTCGTCGACGCGGCCCGGATGGCACATGACGAGATGGCGCGGCCCGGGCGCGACCAGATAGGCGCCGAACTGGCGCGCATCGTACCTGTCGGGCGAAAAATCCGAATAGCCGGCGAAGCCCTGATTGACGTCGTGGCCGGCACGGCGCGCCGCGCGCCGAAATCCCGTGGCGAGGGCGTTCACCTTCAGGGCCTTGGCCGATTGGGCGCGCCGGCGCGCGATGCGGCCGGGCGCATCGGAACTGTCGCGCACCGGCAGATGCGACAGCCCGCGCCGCGACAGGGCCGCGAAGAGCGCGCGGCGCACGCCCGGCAGCACGTGCACATGCTGGTGGCCGTCGACATGGGTCGGCGGCGCGCCGAAGGCGTCGCAGAAAGCGTCGATCTGCCGGACGATCTCGGCCTCGATTTCCTCATGCGGCAGTCGGCGCGAAATCGCCGCCGCGGCAAGCGCCGCAAGGCCCGGAAACTCGCCGCCGGGCGCAAGGCGCGGCATGGCGCCGAGCGGGGCGCCGGCCGTCAGCGTGACATGCAGGCCGAGGTCCACAGCCGGGCGGGCGGCCGTCCAGTCGCGCGCCGCCCGGCGCCAGTCGGGCAGCGACGACATGGCGGAGGCGGCCGAGATGCGGCCGGCCGCGGCCGTTTCGAGCAGGCCGCGGCTCACCCCTTCGGTCATGCCGTAGTCGTCGGCGCAAAGAATGAAACCGAAATCCGTCATGTCCTCCGCCCGAGAGCCGCCATTATGGCTGCGCTGCCTTTCTGGCGCATTTTCATTACAGGTTCACCTTGCAAGCCTTACCTGCAGGCCGACGAGACAGCCCCGCCAAAAACCGCCTTCCCCTTTTCCCGTGCTCGCTCTAAGCCTAATCCCGAGCGAAGCATAGATTTCCAGCCGGAGACGCCTTTGGCCCCCGAGGCCCACAAGATACCGGAATTGACCGTTCTCGTGCCCGTCTACAACGAGGCCGACAACGTTCCGCTCCTGGTCGAGCGCCTGACGCCGGCGCTGGAGCGCTGCGTCGCCTCGCACGAGATCATCTTCGTGGACGACGGATCGCAGGACCGGACCATGGAGGCCGTGCGCGCCGCCCATGCCCTGGACCACCGCGTCGACGCGATTTCCTTCAGCCGCAATTTCGGCAAGGAGGTGGCCATCGCCGCCGGGCTCGACCATGCGCGCGGCCGCGCCGTCGTCATCATGGACGCCGACCTGCAGCATCCGCCGGAAGCGATCGCCGACATGGTCGCCAAGTGGCGCGAGGGCTACGGGAATGTCTATGGCCTGCGCAGCGACCGCTCGACCGATTCCGCCCTGCGGCGCGCGTTGACGCAACGTTTCTATCGCCTGTTTGCGCGGCTCGGCGAGACGCGGCTGCCGCCCGGCGCCGGCGATTTCCGCCTGCTCGACCGCAAGGCGGTCAACGCGCTGATGCGGATGCGCGAGCGCGCGCGCTTCAACAAGGGCCTGTATTCCTGGATCGGCTTCAAGTCGATCGGCATCCCCTATCAGGACGCCGGACGCGCGCGCGGCGAATCGAAATTCACCTATCGCAAGCTCACGCGCTTTGCGCTCGACGGTCTCATGTCCTTTTCGACCGTGCCGCTGATGGTGTGGACCTTCGTCGGCGTGACGGTTTCGTTCTTCTCGCTGTTCGCCGCCGTCTACATGGTGATCTCGACGCTGATCCACGGAACGGACGTGCCGGGCTATGCCTCGCTCATCGTCTCCATCAGCTTCCTGTCCGGCATCCAGCTCATGTCGCTCGGCGTTCTCGGCGAATATGTCGGCCGCATCTTCGCCGAGGTGAAGGGGCGTCCGCTCTACATCGTCGCCGAACATCTCTCCGTCGACGAACGCGATCGCGCAGCGCGCGACAGCGTCACGCCCCGCGCGGCCGAATGATCCGCAACCTGCTCTCCGTCGGCGGCTTCACGTTGCTGTCGCGCATCACCGGTTTCGCGCGCGACATCGTGCTGGCGGCGACGTTGGGCGCGGGCCTGATGAACGACGCCTTCGTCGTCGCCTTTCGCCTGCCCAACCATTTCCGCGCGATCTTCGGCGAGGGCGCCTTCAATGCAGCCTTCGTGCCCTCCTATGCGCGGGTGCTGGAGACCAAGGGGGCGGGCGAAGCGAAGACGTTTTCCAGCCGCATTTTCACCCTGCTGCTCGCCTCGCAGATCCTGCTGCTCGTTCTCGCGCTCGTCTTCACCCCCTTTCTCGTCGACCTGCTGGCGCCGGGTTTCCGCGACGATCCCCAAAAATTCAATCTCGCCGTCGCGCTGACGCGCGTGACCTTTCCCTACCTCCTGTTCGTCACGCTGGTGACGCTGCATGCCGGCGTGCTCAACGCCAACGAAAAATTCGCGGCCGCCGCCTTCGCGCCGGTGCTGCTGAACCTGACGATGATCGTCGCCCTGTCGCTCGCCTTCCTGTTTCCGAACGCCGGCTATGCGGCGGCGACCGGCGTCGCGCTCGCCGGTCTCGCCGAACTGCTGCTGCTCGAGATCGCGACGCGGCGCGCCGGCGTCGGCTCGACGCTCACGCGGCCGCGCTGGGACGCGGACGCCAGGCAGTTCTTCAAGGCGCTGGGTCCGGCGGTGATCGGCTCGGCCGGCGTGCAGATCGCGCTCTTCGCCGACACGATCATCTCGTCGCTGCTGCCGACCGGCGGGCCCTCGTCGATCTACTACGCCGACCGCATCTATCAATTGCCGATCGGCGTGATCGGCATCGCCGCCGGCACGGTGCTGCTGCCGGAAATGAGCCGCGCCTTTTCCGCTGGCGCGCCGGACGAGGCGATCCGCGCGCAGAACCGCACGATGGCGTTGACGATCGCGCTCGCCATGCCGTTCTTCGTCGCCTTCCTGACCATTCCCGAACTCATCATGCGCGCGGTCTTCGTGCGCGGGCGGTTTACCGAGACCGACGCGCTGGCGTCTGCGCATGTGCTGGGCGCCTACGCCATCGGCCTCATCGCCATCGTGCTCATCTCGTCGGCGCGCGCGAGCTTTCAGGCGCGCGGCGACACAACGACGCCGATGGTCGCCTCGCTGGTCGCGGTGGCGCTCAACGTCGGCCTGAAGATCTTCCTCTACAAGCCGCTCGGCGCGCCGGGCCTCGCGCTGGCGACCGCGCTTGGCGCCTGGATCAATTTCGGCATTCTCGTTTTCCTGGCGCTGCGCGCCGGCGCGATGCGGCCAAACGCCGTCTTCGGCAGGGTCGCGGCCGCAAGCCTCGCCGGCGCGACGGTTCTCGCGGCGATAGCGATCTTCGGCGATCCGCTGGCGCGCGGCTTCGCGCAGCGATTCGACGGGTTCGCGTCCATCGCCGAACTCGTCCTGCTCGGCCTCGTTGGCATGATCGCCTACGTCCTGGTTTTCTTCGCCGCGGCAAAAGCCGTCGGTCTCGATCTCTCGGCGCTGAAGGGCGCGGTCCGTCTCGCCAAGCCGAGCGACGCCTTGCAAGAGACAGGAAAATGAGCGCGCACGCTCTCTATGTCTTCGACGCCTACGGCACATTGTTCGACGTGCATTCGGCGGTTGCGCGCCATCGCGCGCTTGTCGGCGCCGAGGCCGATAGGCTTTCCGACATCTGGCGGACGAAGCAGCTCGAATACACCTGGACGCGCTCGCTGATGGGCGCCTATCGCGACTTCATGGCGCTGACCGAGGATGCGCTGGATTTCGCCGCGGCGCGCTGCGGCGGCGTTTCGGCGGAGGCGCGCGCCAAGCTGCTGTCGGCCTACGCGACGCTCGACGCCTTCCCGGACGTCGCGCCGACGCTCCGCGCCCTGAAGGCGCACGGCGCAAAGCTCGTCATCCTCTCGAACGGCACGCCCGCCATGCTCGACAGCGCCGTGCGCTCGGCCGGTCTTGCCGATCTGCTCGATCCCTCGATCTCGGTCGCCGAAGTCGGCGTATTCAAGACTGACTTCAGGGTCTACGAGCGCGTCGGCGCGCGCTATGGCGTCGCGCCGTCAATGGTGTCGTTCCAGTCGTCGAACCGCTGGGATGTGGCCGGCGCCGCGAAATTCGGATTTCGCGCGGTGTGGATCAACCGCGCGAAATCGCCGGACGAGTATCTGGACCTGCGCCCGGCGGCCACGCTCGACGGGCTCGCCGGGCTTTTGTCGCTCTAGGCTCAGGCCTCGCCGACCATCTGCGACAGGCCGGGAATGCCCCGGGCGATTTCCTTGATCTTGTCCGGGCCGATCTGTTCGCCGCCGAATTCGAAGATCTGCTGGCCGACGCCCTTGATCTGGTCCATGTCCAGACCCTTGTCCTTGAGCTGGCCGGCGAGCGCCATCAGGCCGCCGGCGCTGCCGGCCGAACCGCCGAGACCGCCGAGCAGGCCGCCGAGCGCGCCCATGAGGCCGCCGCCGCCGGCGCCGGCGTTTTCCTCGACCGCTTCCTCGCCGCCGGGAATGGCGTTGATGAGGTCGCCGATCGGTCCTTCGGGCGCATGCTTCTTCAGAAATCCGAGAATCAGGCCGACGGCCTGGTGAGCGACGTTCTCGTCGATGCCCGTGGCGGCGACGATGCGCTGAATTAGCTCTTCCATGACAACCTCTTGACTATGAAACCTTCGACTATGCGCTGGCCGGGGCGCCCGGCTCTGCCGGAAAGGCGAAAGATTAGTCGCCGCCATCCCCTGAAAATGCAAGGCTGAAAAGCAGCCGCCGCGCCTCGGCGCGGGCGTGGCGCGCGGGCGGCTCTTGCCGTATAAGCCGGGCGTTCACAGGTCTTGCGCGCGCGGCGCGCCTGCCCATGTTTTTCGCGCGCAAGTCCGCGCCAGCAGGAATGGAGCGATCCGTGGCCGACGATCCCAATCAGGTTGAGGGCAAGATTCTCGTCGGCAAGAGCGGCGCCGGCGCTTCTGGCGTCTACCGCTATCTCAACCTGCCGCTCGGCAACCGGCACGGGCTGGTGACCGGGGCGACCGGCACCGGCAAGACGGTGACGCTGCAGAAACTCGCGGAAGGTTTTTGCAATGCGGGCGTCTCGGTCTTTGCGGCCGATGTGAAAGGCGATCTCTCCGGCATTTCGCAGCCCGGCGATTCCAAGCCGCCGTTCGTCAAGCGCGCGCAGGAACTCGGCCTGACCTACACGCCCGACAATTTCCCGGTCGTGTTCTGGGACGTGTTCGGCGAACAGGGCCATCCCATTCGCGCGACGATTTCGGAAATGGGCCCGCTGCTGACCGCGCGCCTGCTTGAACTCAACGACACGCAGGAAGGCGTGCTCAACATCGTCTTCCGCGTCGCCGACGACCAGGGACTTGCGCTGCTCGATCTGAAGGACCTGCGCGCGACGCTGCAGTTCGTGGCCGACCATGCGTCCGAACTCACCACCAAATACGGCAACGTCGCCACCGCCACGATTGGCGCGATCCAGCGGCAATTGCTGGTGCTGGAGAACCAGGGCGCGGAAAAGTTCTTCGGCGAGCCGGCGCTCGATATCGCCGACTTCCTGCGCCTCGACCGCGACGGGCGCGGAATCGTCAATATTCTGGCGGCCGACAAGCTGATGCGCTCGCCGAAACTCTACGCAACCTTCCTGCTGTGGATGCTGTCGGAGCTGTTCGAGCATCTGCCGGAGGTCGGCGATCCCGAGAAGCCGAAGCTCGTCTTCTTCTTCGACGAGGCGCATCTGCTGTTCGACAATGCGCCGAAGGCCCTGATGACGGCGATCGAACAGGTCGTGCGCCTCATCCGCTCGAAGGGCGTCGGCGTCTATTTCGTGACGCAGAACCCGCTCGACGTGCCGGAGACGGTGCTCGGTCAGCTCGGCAATCGCGCGCAGCACGCGCTGCGCGCCTTCACGCCGCGCGACCAGAAAGCCGTAAAGGCCGCCGCCGACACGTTCCGCCAGAACCCGAATTTCGACACGGCGCAGGCGATCACGCAGCTCGGCGTCGGCGAGGCGCTCGTCTCGATGCTCGATCTCAAGGGCTCGCCGGAAATGGTCGACCGCGCGCTGATCGCGCCGCCGTCCGGCCGCGTCGGGCCGGTGACGCAGGCCGAGCGCGACGCCACGATCAAGGCCAGCGCGCTCGTCGGCAAGTACGACACGGCGGTCGACCGCGAATCCGCGTTCGAGATCCTGCAGAAGCGCGCGGCGGGCCACGCCGAGGCGGCGGGCGCCCAGGAACAACCGACGGAAGCGTCCAGCGGCGGCATTCTCGGGCAGCTCGGCGGCATGCTCGGCAGCGTGCTGGGCGGCGGCTCCGCGGGCGGAAACGGCAAGGGCAAGCGCCCGCGCATGTCGACGGGCGAAATGATCGTGCGCTCGGCGGCGCAATCGGCGGCGCGCTCGGTTGGCACGCAGATCACGCGCGCCATCCTGCGCGGCGTGCTCGGCGGCCTGTCGCGCTAGTTGACGATGCAACTGCCCTATCTGGCCATTCTCGCCGCTGCGGCGGCGAGCTGGATTTTCGGCGCGATCTGGTTCGGCGTCTTCGGGCGCGTCTGGGCCGTGGGGCTCGGCCTGCTGCCGGCCGGCGCTCCGCCCCAGCCCGGGAAGCCGCCGATCTTTGCGCTCGTTCTGTCGCTCGTTCTTGAAGTCGTCATGGCCGCCGCGCTCGCCGGCCTGCTGACGCACATCGCCGGCGCGCAATTCTCCATGAAGTCGGCGCTGGTAAGCGGCTTCTTCGTCTGGTTCGGATTTATCGCGCCGACGGTGGCGACAAATTACGCCTATCAGCGACGCCCCTGGTCGGTGTGGGCGGTCGACGGCGGACACTGGCTGGGCGTGACGCTGATCCAGGCCGCCGTTCTGGCGTTGATGGTCTGAGGCGCGCGAGCGCGCCTCAGCGCAGGAACCTGTAACCGCGCTTGATCAGGCAACTGTCGACGACGAGCTGGTAGTCGCCTGCCGCTGCTCCCGCCGCCGCGCCGGCCTGCGCCTGCTTGGCCGCGCCGCCTGCCGAAACCGCGCCGCCCACCGCGTCGGCGGCGGCGCCGCCTGCCCAGACGTTGCGGGCGGCGGTGAAGCCGGGAATGGGGAGAGCCGACACGATGCTGCCCGCCGCCGAGAGAGCTGCGCCGGCGGCGACCTGCTGGCCGCCCTCGTTGGCGGCCTGCGCATGGGCGGCGGCCTTTTCGGCGTGCGGCGCCGCGCGCTTGCGGCAAAACGCAAGATCCTTCTGGTATTTGGCGGGCTTGAAGCCTTTTGCGTCCTCGTCGATCAGCGGCTCGTAAAGTTCGCTTTCCTGCGCAAGCGCTGCGCGTGTGGCCAAGCCGGACACGGCCACACAGAAGGCGACCGCAACAAATCCTATACGCAACATCGCCAATACCCCCAAAATACTGAACCAAGACTGTGTAAGGCAGAGCCCTGGCAGGAACAAGCGCAACCGCCGCAGGTTTTGACGCTGCTCGAAGCGCCGCGCTAGATTCGATTCACGCAGGAGCCCCGCGATGGCATCGATCGACGACGTATTGGAAAAACTTGACAGCGACCGTCAGGGCGCGCTCGACCGCCTGTTCGCGCTGATGCGCATCAAGTCGGTCTCGACCGACCCCGCCTTCGGCGCGGAATGCGCGAAAGCCGCCGAATGGCTGGCGCAGGATCTTGCCGGCATCGGCTTCACGGCGAGCGTGCGGGCGACTGCAGGGCATCCGATGGTGGTGGCGCACGCCAAGGCGGCGCAGCGCGACGCGCCGCACGTTCTGTTCTACGGCCATTACGACGTGCAGCCGGTCGATCCGCTCAACCTCTGGGAGAGCGATCCCTTCGGCCCGAAGATCGTGGACGCCGCCACAGGCCCCCAGATTTTCGGGCGGGGCGCGGCCGACGACAAGGGCCAGCTCATGACCTTCGTCGAGGCCTGCCGCGCCTTCGTCGCCACGGGCGGCCTGCCTTGCGACGTCACCATCCTTCTCGAAGGCGAGGAAGAAACGGGTTCGCCCTCGCTGCCGGCGTTTCTGGCGGAGAACAAGAAAGAGCTTTCCGCCGACATCGCGCTCGTCTGCGACACCGGCATGTGGAACCGCACGACGCCCGCCATCACCGCCATGCTGCGCGGCCTCGTGCTGGAGGAAGTGACGATCAGGGCGGCCAATCGCGACCTGCATTCCGGCCTCTACGGCGGCGCCGCGGTCAATCCGATCCACGTGCTGTCGAAGATCGTCGCCGATCTGCACGACGCGCAGGGCCGCGTGACCGTCCCGAACTTTTACGACGGCGTCGAAGACCTGCCCGACGACATCGCCAAGCAATGGCGCGCGCTCGATTTCGACGAGAACGCCTTCCTGGGCGACGTCGGGCTGTCGGTTCCCGCAGGCGAACACGACCGCAGCGTGCTGGAACAGATCTGGGCGCGTCCGACCTGCGACGTGAACGGCATATTCGGCGGCTACACCGCCAAGGGCTCGAAGACCGTGCTGCCGGCGCAGGCCAGCGCGAAATTCTCGTTCCGCCTCGTCGGCAAGCAGAACCCGGCGGCAATCGCGGAAAACTTCCGCTCCTTCGTGCGCGCCCGCCTGCCGGACGATTGCGAAGCGGACTTCCAGTCGCATGGCGCAAGCCCGGCGCTGCAACTGCCCTTCGGCTCCGAGGCGCTGTCGCGCGCGCGGCGCGCGCTGGCGCAGGAATGGGGCAAGGAGGCCGCGATGATCGGCTCCGGCGGCTCGATCCCGATCGTCGGCTCGTTCAAGCGCGACCTGAAAATGGATTCGCTGATGGTCGGCTTCGGCCTCGACGACGACCGCGTGCATTCGCCGAACGAGAAGTACGAACTCTCGTCGTTCCAGAAGGGCGCGCGGAGCTGGGCGCGGATACTCGCGGCGCTGTCGGCGTGAGGACGCCAAGTCCGTCATCGCGGAGGCTGGCGTGACCCTCCTCCAGGGCCTCCTCGCCCTCGCCGTCCTCCTCGCCATCGCCGTCGCGCTGAGCGAGGACCGCCGCGCCGTTCCGCTGCGCGTGGTCGTCGGCGGCGTCGCCCTGCAGATCGCGCTGGCCCTCCTCTTCACCAAATTCCCGCCGGCCGTCGCCGCGATCCTGAAACTCACGCACGGCGTCGAGGCGTTGCAGCGCGCAACCGACGCCGGCACGGCGCTGGTCTTCGGCTTCCTGGGCGGCGCGCCCCTGCCCTATGCGGAGACGAAGGCCGGCGCCTCGTTCATCCTCGCCTTCCGCGCCTTTCCGATGGTCCTGACCATCTCCGCGCTGGCGACGCTGATGTTCTATCTCGGCGTCATGCAGAAAGTCGTCGCCGCCTTCGCCTTCGTGCTGCGGCGCGCGCTCGGCGTCGGCGGACCGCTCGGCGTGGGCGCCGCCACGCACATTTTCGTCGGCATGGTGGAAGCGCCGCTGATCGTGCGGCCCTATCTCACCACCATGTCGCGCGGCGAATTGTTCGCGCTGATGAGCTGCGGCATGGCGGGCATCGCCGGCACGGTGATGGCGATCTACGGCGCGATCCTCGGCGCGCATGTGCCGGACGCGCTGCCCAACATCATCACGGCCTCGATCATCTCCACGCCGGCGGCGCTGGCGCTGGCGGCGCTGATGGTTCCCTTCCGGCCGGACGACCGTTCGACGGAGATCAAGATCGCCGATCCGCCGGCCAACGCCTTCGAGGCGATCGTGCGCGGCACGATGGACGGCGTGAAGATTCTGGCCGGCATCATCGCGCTATTGATCGTTCTCGTCGCGCTCGTGCATCTGATCGACGCCGCTCTGTCGCTGCTGCCCGATGTCGGCGGCAAGCCGGTCTCGATTCGCGCGGCCTTCGCATTGCTGTTTCGGCCGCTGGTCTGGCTGATTGGCGTGCCCTGGCCGGAAAGCGAGGCGGCGGCGACGTTGATGGCGACCAAGACCGCGCTCAACGAATTCGTCGCCTACCTCGATCTCGCCGCCCTGCCCGAAGGCGCGCTGTCGCCGCGCTCGAAACTGATCATGACCTACGCGCTGTGCGGCTTCGCCAATTTTGGCTCGCTCGGCATCATGATCGGCGGCATGACGACCATGGCCCCGGAGCGAAGGCACGACATCGTCGCGCTGGCGCCGCGCTCGCTGATCTCCGGCACGCTGGCGACGCTGATGAGCGGGGCGGTTGTGGGGATGGCGGGGTAGCAGGCCGCCCTCCCCTCGCCAATTCGGCCAGCCGCGCGCCCGCCCCCTTCCCTCCCCCGTTCGCATGTGCAAAAACGCCCCCGCGTTTCCCGAGGGATTTCCGCCGCCATGACCGCTTCCGACACGCCGCCCTATGCCGCCGCCTTTCCGCCCGTGGAAGAGGCGCGCTGGAAGGAGCTGGCTACCGCCGCGCTGAAGGGCGCGCCGTTCGAGCGGCTGCTGCACAAGACCTACGACGGCGGGGCGATCCAGCCGCTCTACGCCCCCGCCGCCGCCGCGCCGCAGCCTGGCCGCGCGCAGGCCGGCGCGTGGTCGATCCTCGCGCGCGTCGACGCCCCCGACGCCAAGGCCGCCAACGAACTCGCCCTGACCGATCTCGAAAACGGCGCGGGCGGATTGCAGCTCGCTTTCGCCGGCTCGGCCGGCGCCTATGGCTTCGGCCTGCCGGCGACCGAAGCCGCGATCGAGGCGGCTCTGGCCGGCGTGTTCCTCGACGCTGGAGCGCCCGTCGAGATCGACGCGCCCGGGCATGGCCGCGACGTGGCGACCGCCTTCGCCGCCTATGTCGCCAAACAGAAGGTCGACCCCAAGGCGGCGCTGATTTCCTTCGGTCTCGATCCGCTCGGCGGCCTCGCGCGCGGCGCGATCGCGCATCCGTTCAACGAGATCGCGCCGCATATGGCGGAGGCGGTCAGGGCGCTGTCCGGCGCGGGCTTCGCCGGCCCGTTCTGCGTCGCCGACGCGCGCATCGTCCACGCCGCCGGCGGAACCGAGGCGCAGGAGCTGGCCTACGCCATTTCCGCCGCGCTCGCCTACCTGCGGGCGCTGGAAGGCGGCGGCCTGCCGCTCGACGCGGCCGCCAAGGCGATCTCCTTCCGCCTGGCGGTCGACGCCGACGAATTCTTGGGCGTCGCCAAGCTGCGCGCGCTGCGCCGCCTGTGGGCGCGCGTGGAGGAAGCCTGCGGGCTCGCCGCGTCGCCCGCGCTCGTGCACGCCGAAACCGCGTGGCGCATGATGACGCGCCGCGACCCCTACGTGAACATGCTGCGCGCGACCGTCGCGGTCTTCTCGGCGGCCGTCGGCGGCGCGGACCGCATTTCCGTCCTGCCGTTCACGCAGGCGGTGGGCCTGCCGGACGAATTCGCGCGCCGCGTCGCGCGCAACACGCAGCTCGTGCTGCTGGAAGAATCTAATCTCGACAAGGTCGCCGATCCGACGGCCGGCGCCGGCGGTTTCGAGGCCCTGACCAACGAGCTTTGCGACAAGGCGTGGGCGCTCGTGCAGCAAGCCGAGAAGGCGGGCGGTCTCGCCGCGCAGATCGCATCCGGCGCGCTGAAGGCGGACGTCGCAAGGGCCGCCGCCGAGCGCGCCAGGAATGTCGCGCGCCGCAAGGACGCGCTGACCGGCGCCAGCGAATTTCCCAACATCGCCGAAAAGCCGGTGACCGTGCTCGCGCCGATTCCGGCGACGTCGGCGCCTGCGGGCGCGCTCGCCGCGCACCGGCTGTCCGAACCCTACGAAGCCCTGCGCGACAAATCCGACGCGCTGGCGGCCAAGGGCAGGCGTCCTTCCGTCTTCCTCGCCAATATCGGGCCGATCGCGGCTTTCACGGGGCGCGCGACCTTCGCCAAGAACTTCTTTGAAGCCGGCGGCATCGAGGCGCCGGGCAACGATGGCTTTGCCTCCGCAGATGCGGCTGCCGACGCCTATCTGGCGTCCGGAGCGCCGATCGCCTGCATCTGCTCGTCCGACGCGCTCTACGCCGAACAGGCGGAAGCCGTCGCGCGCGCGCTGAAAGCCAAGGGCGCGAAACTCGTGATCCTGGCGGGCCGCGCCGGCGACAAGGAAGCGGCCTATGCCGCGGCCGGCGTCGGCGATTACATTTTCGCGGGCGCGGACGTACTCGCCTGCCTCGACCGCGCATGGAAGGCGTTCGGCTGATGCGTCTCGCACTGGTCTGCATCGCCGTGGCGCTGGCTGCGCCGGCCGCCGCATTTCCCAGCCAGTACGATGGCGACTGGCGGATCGAGGCGCGCACGACGGTCGGCGAATGCGCGCCCGACGTTTCCGGCACGGTGCGCATCGAGGGCGGGCGCGTCGTCGCCTCGAGCGCAGAGGGCGTCGACGTCTGGGGCTATCTCGAAGACAATGGCGATATCTCCACGCGCTTCACGGCCGGCCAGAAGATGGCGCGCGCCAATGGCAAGCTGAAGGGCGCGTCCGGCTCCGGCGCCTGGTCGTCCAATACCGATTATTGCGGCGGCGTGTGGAAGGCGCAAAAGGCGAGATAGCTCAGCGCGACGCCAGCCGTTTTTCGTGGCGCGCGCGCGAAGCCGCGACAGGCGCCTCGTCCGGCGCTTGCGGACGCCGCACCAGCGCGACGAGCGCGTAGCTCACGATCTGCAGCAGGAACCACGACCCGAGCTTCGGCAGGCCGACCATGGTCCAGCCCGCTTTCTGCGCGGGGTAGAGCCATGTCTGCGTATAGGTGCCGATATTCTCCGCGAGCCAGATGAACACGGCCCCAAGGAGCGCGGCGACGAGCATCGGCATGCAGCGCCAGGAATGATGCA
The DNA here is from genome assembly GCA_046349085.1 of Rhodoblastus sp. Taxonomy (GTDB): domain Bacteria; phylum Pseudomonadota; class Alphaproteobacteria; order Rhizobiales; family Beijerinckiaceae; genus JAJXWB01. The sequence continues at coordinate 47,463 of JAXMDA010000007.1, read as the reverse complement.
CGCGGTAGTAGATCCAGCTTCGTCCGAACACGAGGGCGCAAGCGAGGAACAATACGTAGCGCATGTCCGGCAGCCAGTGGTGCGCGAAGAAATTGACGTAGATGGCGGCGGCCAGCGCGCTCACCTGCCAGAGCGGGGGATGGCTTGAGAAGCGGAAGTCGAACAGGCTCCAGGCGCGCATCATGTAGGAGCCGATCGCCGCATACATGAAGCCGGTGAAGAGCGGCACGCCGCCAATGCGGAATATCGCCGCGTCGGGATAGATCCACGAACCCTGCGCGGTCTTGAAGATTTCCATGACGGTGCCGACGATGTGAAAGATGAAGATGACCTTCGCTTCGTCGAGGCTTTCGAAGCGCGTCCAGATCAACGCGGCCTGGATCGCCAATGCTGCGAGAAACAGGAAATCGTAACGCGCGAGCGCGGCGCCCTTCGGATAGAAATAATGTGTCGCGATCATCAGCGCGACCATCAGGGCGCCGAACACGCAGGCGACCGCCTGCTTGAATCCGAAGCGCAGGAATTCGTACGCGTAGAGTCGCGCGCCCGAGCCGCTGCGCGCCCAGGCGGCGAGCCGCGCCTCGGCGGCGACGAAGCGGCGCAGCGGCGGAAATGTCTCGGCGGCGCTGCGCAGCGAGTCGCCTGTCGCCTTTTCCGCCATGTGCGCCTCCCTGCGCAGCGTTAACGGCGGCGCCTGCCGCGCGGCGTGACGATCTGCACGGCGCGTGGCCATCGATTCGCCATCATAATCGCCGCCGTTGCGGGGATGCGCGCGCTGTTGCATATCAATCGACCGAACGCGCAACCTGACACAAGCGCGAATCAGCGGCCCGGCCGATGGATCGCGTTTTCGCATCAAGGACTTGTCGGCCTGGGGGCCGCCGAAGGAGCGACCATGATCCGAATCAGAGAGATGATCAGCAGCGCCGCTGTCGCGCTTTCGACGATGACGCTTGCCGGGGTCGCGCAGGCCGCGCAATGCGGCAACAATTCCGCGGGCTTCGACAACTGGAAGCAGCAGTTCGCGCAGGAGGCGCGCGGCCGCGTCGGACCGACGGCGATCTCCGCGCTCATGGGCGCCACTTACGCGCGCGCCACGATCAGCGCCGACCGCGGGCAGCACGGCTTCAAGCTGACGCTCGACCAGTTCATGGCCAAGCGCGGCGGGGCTGCGATCGTCTCGCGCGGCAAGGCGCTGAAAAAATCCAACGCGGCGCTGTTCGCGCAGATCGAGCAGCGTTACGGCGTGCCGGCCGGCCCGCTGCTGGCGATCTGGGGCATGGAGACCGGCTTCGGAGCGGTGCGCGGCCACCAGCACCTGATCTCGGCGGTGGCCACGCTCGCCTACGACTGCCGGCGCTCGGCCTATTTCACCGACCAGTTGTACGCGGCGCTGAAACTGGTGGAGCAAGGGACGTTCAACGCCAACACGATCGGCTCGATGCACGGCGAAGTCGGCCAGACGCAGTTCATGCCGAAGACCGTGCTCAACTACGCCGTCGGCAGTCTGGAGACGCCGTCGGGCGCGCTGATGTCCACCGCGAATTTCCTCAAGGCGCACGGCTGGTCGCGTGGCGCGGGCTATCAGCCGGGAGAAGGCAATTTCGCGGCGATCCAGGAGTGGAACGCGGCCTCGGTCTATCAGCGCGCCATCGCCATCATCGGCGCGCGCATCGACGGCGACCGCTGACCGCGCGATGCGCGTCGCGGCGATCGGCGCTGGCGCAGTCGGCTGCTACTACGGCGGCATGCTGGCGCGCGCGGGCCACGAGGTCACTTTCGTCGGCCGCCCTGCGCATGTCGATGCAATCAACGCTCACGGCCTGCTGCTGGAAACGCGCGCCTTCACGGAACATGTGAAGGCCAGCGCAACGACGGACGCGCGTGAGCTCGCGCCGCCCGATCTCGCGCTCGTCTGCGTGAAGTCGGGCGATACGGCGGAGGCCGGGCGCGCGCTCGCTTCGCGGCTGCTGCCGCATACGATTGCGCTCTGCCTGCAGAACGGCGTCGACAATGCCGAGCGTCTCGGCGCCGCGATCGGGCGGCCCGCCTTGTCCGCTGTCGTCTACGTCGGTTGCGAAATGGCCGGGCCGGGCCATGTCAGGCACAACGGGCGGGGCGAACTGGTCATCGGCGCATCGGCGGCGAGCGCGGCGCTTGCGCGCATGCTGATCGACGCTGGCGTTCCGACCGTTGTCAGCGACGACATCGACGCCGCGCTGTGGACGAAGCTCATCGTCAATTGCGCCTATAACGCGCTGTCTGCGATCGCGCAGATCGCCTACGGGCCGATGGTGAAGGTGGAGGGCGCGCGCGATCTGATGAGCGCTGTTGTCGCCGAATGCCTCGCCGTCGCGCGCGCCTGCGGCATCCGCCTGCCGGACGATTTGCTCGCCTCCACGCTGGCGCTCGCCGAAACCATGCCGGCGCAGATGTCGTCGACGGCGCAGGATATTGCGCGCGGAAAGTCGACGGAGGTCGATTTCCTCAACGGCTACATCGTGCGCAAGGGCGCAGAATTCGGCATTGCGACGCCGGTCAACCGCGCGCTGCAGACGATGGTGCATCTCGTCGAGAAGGGCCGCGCAGCCGGCGCGAACTGACGCCCGATCAATGCAGTCCCGGCGCCTCGTGGCCGGTGCGCGCGACATATTCGGTATAGCCGCCGCCGTATGCGTGTACGCCGTCGGGCGTCAGCTCCAGCACGCGATTGGACAGCGCGGCGAGAAAGCGCCGGTCGTGCGAGACGAACAGCATGGCGCCTTCGTAATTGGCGAGCGCATTCACCAGCATTTCCTTGGTCGCCATGTCCAGATGGTTCGTCGGCTCGTCGAGCACCAGAAAGTTCGGCGGGTCATACAGCATCTTCGCCATCACCAGCCGCGCCTTCTCGCCGCCCGACAGCACGCGGCAGGGCTTTTCGACATCGTCGCCGGAAAAGCCGAAGCAGCCGGCGAGCGTGCGCAGCGAGCCCTGCCCCGCCTGCGGAAACCAGCCTTCGAGCGATTCATAGATCGTGCGTTCGCCGTCCAGCACCTCCATCGAATGCTGCGCGAAATAGCCCATCTTGACGCTGCCGCCGATGGCGACCGAGCCGGCGTCCGGCGCGGATTCGCCCGCGATCAGTTTCAAGAGCGTCGACTTGCCGGCGCCGTTGACGCCCATGACTGCCCAGCGCTCCCTGCGGCGCACCTGAAAGTCGAGTCCCTCGTAAATTTTTCGCGCGCCAAAGCCTTTGTCGACGTTCTTGAGCGTCACGACATCCTCGCCCGAGCGCGGCGCGGGCGGGAAGTCGAAAGCGATGGTCTGGCGGCGGCGCGGCGGCTCGACGCGGTCGATCTTCTCGAGCTTCTTCACCCGGCTCTGCACCTGCGCGGCATGCGAGGCGCGCGCCTTGAAGCGCTCGATGAATTCGATTTCCTTCGCCAGCATCGCCTGCTGGCGCTCGAACTGCGCCTGCTGCTGCTTCTCGCTGAGCGCGCGCTGCTCGGCGTAGAATTCGTAATTGCCGGAATAGGAATTGAGTTGGCCCGCGTCGATCTCGATGATCTTGCCGACGATGCGGTTCATGAACTCGCGGTCGTGCGAGGTCATCAGCACGGCGCCATCGTAGCCGCGCAAAAACTGCTCGAGCCAGATCAGGCTTTCGATGTCGAGATGGTTGGAGGGCTCGTCGAGCAGCATGAGGTCGGGCCGCATCAAGAGGATGCGCGCGAGCGCGACGCGCATCTTCCAGCCGCCGGAGAGATGGCCGACATCGCCGTCCATCATCTCCTGCGTGAAGGAGAGGCCGTCGAGAATTTCGCGGGCGCGCGCGTCGAGCGCATAGCCGTCGAGCTCCTCGAAGCGCGCCTGAACCTCGCCATAGCTTTCGATGATTTCGTCCATCTGGTCGGCTTGGGTAGGATCGGCCATGGCGGCCTCCAGCGCCTTCATCTCGGCCAGCACCTCCGACACCGGCCCGGCGCCGTTCATCACCTCGGCCACAGCGCTGCGGCCGACCATTTCGCCGACGTCCTGGCTGAAATAGCCGATGGTCGTCCCGCGATCGACCGACACCTGCCCCTCGTCGGGGGCCTCCTCGCCGGCGATCATGCGGAACAGCGTCGTCTTGCCGGCGCCGTTGGGCCCGACGAGGCCGACCTTTTCGCCTTTCAGGATGACGGCGGAGGCCTCAATGAAGACGATCTGGTGGCCGTTCTGCTTGGAGATTTTGTCGATACGAATCATGGGCGGGTTATGGCCCGGCGCGGCATCGGGGACAATCAGGCCGGTGCCCGGGCCTAACCCTCTCTTCCGCGAAGCGGGGGAGAGTTGGAGAGGGGGCGGTTCAAGTACGGCGATTGTTGGAACGGAGACGCCCCCTCCCTAACCCTCCCCCGCTTCGCGGGAGAGGGAATACCCTCCCTTCCTCCACATTGGCGCAGCGCACAACGCCCGGCTATAATGGCTTGAATTCCCAAAGCAGCCGGGCTCTGTCCGGCCGCCTGTCCGGATCTGAGCCATGAGCCGCATACCGAATTTCGCCGACATCGCCTTCGCCCCCGCCGCTTCCGCCCCCGCCACGCCCGCCAACGACGCGGCGCCGTGGATGACGCCCGAGGGCATTCCGGTGAAGCCGGCCTATGGCCCCGCCGACATCGAAGGCCTGGGCTACATCCATTCCTACCCCGGCGCCGCGCCCTACCTGCGCGGGCCGTATCCGACCATGTACGTCAACCAGCCCTGGACGGTGCGGCAGTATGCGGGGTTTTCGACGGCCGAGGATTCCAACGCCTTCTATCGCCGCAATCTCGCGGCGGGCCAGAAGGGCCTGTCTGTCGCCTTCGATCTCGCCACCCACCGCGGCTACGATTCCGATCATCCGCGCGTGTCGGGCGACGTCGGCATGGCTGGCGTGGCGATCGATTCCATCTACGACATGCGCACGCTGTTCTCTGGCATTCCGCTCGACCAGATGAGCGTGTCGATGACGATGAACGGCGCCGTGCTGCCGGTGCTCGCGCTCTACATCGTCGCGGCCGAGGAACAGGGCGTACCGCCTGAGAAACTGTCTGGCACGATCCAGAACGACATTCTCAAGGAGTTCATGGTCCGCAACACCTACATCTATCCGCCGCAGCCCTCGATGCGGATCATCTCGGACATTTTTGCGTATACCTCGCAGCACATGCCGAAGTTCAACTCGATCTCGATTTCCGGCTATCACATGCAGGAAGCGGGCGCGACGCAGGACCTCGAACTCGCCTACACGCTCGCCGACGGCGTCGAATATCTTCGCGCGGGATTGGGCGCCGGATTGACCGTCGATCAATTCGCCCCGCGCCTGTCGTTCTTCTGGGCGATCGGCATGAACTTCTTCATGGAGGTCGCGAAGCTCCGCGCCGCGCGGCTGATCTGGGCGAAGCTCGTGAAGGATTTCGGGCCGAAGTCGGAAAAGAGCCTGCCGCTGCGCACGCATTCACAGACGTCCGGATGGTCGCTGACGGCGCAGGACGTCTACAACAATGTCGTGCGCACCTGCATCGAGGCGATGGCCGCGACTCAAGGCCATACGCAATCGCTGCACACGAATGCGCTGGACGAGGCTCTGGCGCTGCCGACCGATTTTTCCGCGCGCATCGCCCGCAACACGCAGCTCTTCCTGCAGCAGGAGAGCGGCACGACGCGCATCATCGATCCCTGGGGCGGCTCCTATTATGTCGAGCGCCTGACCGCCGATCTCGCGAAGAAGGCGTGGGGGCATATCCAGGAGATCGAGAAGCTCGGCGGCATGGCCAAGGCGATCGACGCCGGCATTCCGAAGCTGCGCATCGAGGAAGCCGCCGCCAAGACGCAGGCGCGCATCGACAGCGGCCAGCAGGCCGTGATTGGCGTGAACAAGTATCGCCCGCTCAACGATCCGCCGATCGACGTGCTGAAGGTCGACAATTCGGCGGTGCGCGCGCAGCAGATCGAGAAGCTCAAGAGATTGCGCGAAGAGCGCGACGAGGCGAAGTGCCAGGCCGCGCTGAACGCGCTGACGGAAGGCGCGAAGGCCAAGGGCAACCTGCTCGCGCTCGCCATCGACGCGGCGCGCGCGAAGGCGACGGTCGGCGAGATTTCGCTGGCGATGGAAAAAGTGTTCGGACGGCATCGCGCCGAGATCAAGTCGATCTCCGGCGTCTACAAGAGGGAGGCCGGCGTGAATTCCGCCGCTGTCAATCGCGCGCAGAAAATGGTGGAGGCGTTCGAGGAGAACGACGGCCGCCGTCCGCGCATTCTCGTCGCCAAGGTCGGGCAGGACGGCCACGACCGCGGCCAGAAGGTGATCGCCTCGGCCTTCGCGGATCTCGGCTTCGACGTCGACATCGGGCCGCTGTTCGCCACGCCCGAGGAAGCGGCGCGGCAGGCGGTGGAGAACGACGTGCATATCGTCGGCATTTCCTCGCTGGCCGCCGGCCATCTGACGCTCGTGCCGGAATTGCGCGCGGCGCTGGAGAAGGAAGGCCGGCCGGACATCATGATCGTCGTCGGCGGCGTCATCCCGCCGCAGGATTTCGACGCGCTGCGCGCCGCCGGCGCATCGGCCATCTTCCCGCCCGGCACGGTGATCGCGGACGCCGCGAGCGGCCTCATCGAGGAATTGAACCGCCGCCTCGGCTACACGCACAAGGATGCGGCGGAGTAGGCAAGGATAGCCCGTCATCACAGGAAGCGCGGACGAAATCGCGCGCCCGATTTCGTCTGAGCGACGCGGCGATGCATTCTTGCATCCGGGCCACCTTCCGGTGGCTGGATTGCTTCGCCTCCTCGCAATGACGGTGTGGCCGAAGCATCACGCCTCCCGAAAACCTCCCGCCACGTTCCCGCCTCGCCCTCCCCTCGCCACAACATTGAGGCCGACTGCGGGCCAGCTTCATCAGAGTGTGTTTTGCCGATGACTTTCAAAGCCCCGGTTCTCGCCGCTCTCGCACTCGCCCTGCCGACGACGGCAGCCTCCGCCGCCTCGCGCGAGTCGGCCGGCGCCGAGCGGTTCACGCCGTCGATCGAGCGCCTGTCGCAAGCGCATGGCGTGCCGGAACGTCTCATCCGCCGCGTCATCATGCGCGAGAGCCGCTATGCGCCGCATCTGACCAACCGCGGCCATTACGGGCTCATGCAGATCAAGCTGCAGACCGCCAAGGGCATGGGTTATAGCGGGGGCGCCGCCGGGCTGCTCGATGGAGAGACCAATCTCACCTACGCCGTGCCCTACCTCGCCAACGCCTATCAGGCGGCTGGACGCAACGAGGATCGCGCCGTCGCGCTCTATGCCGGCGGCTACTACTACGTCGCCAAGTCCAAGGGCCTGATCGGCAGCCTGCGCACGGCGCGCTCGGCGCCGCTGTCGGGCGACGTCGTGACGGCCTATGCGGAAGACGAGCGAGCCGAGGAAGCGCCGGCGCAAGCCGCGCAGGCGCAGCAGCCGTCCAATCCCTTCGCCTTCCTGTTCGGCGGCGGCCAGCAGGAACAGCAATTGCAGGCGGTCGCGGAGGGCGACGACGCGAACATGGAGCCCGTGTCGATCGAAATCGCGCCGCTGCCGCCGAAGCGGCCGCAGAGGCTTTAGACCTTCACCTCCTCATGCTGAGGAGCTTGCGCAGCAGGCCTCTCGAAGCATGGACGCAGCGGCCATGCGTCGAGACGCGACGCACGCAGGTCGGGCCTGCCCGACTTGCGTAACAAAGTCGATCCCGGGCAAGCCCGAGACCGATGCATCGCTCCTCAGCGTGAAGATTGTTTTTGTCGGCAGCTACCGCACCGGCGGCGGCAGGTCCTGCCCGACGATGGCGGCCGGCGCCGGCGGCTTCGGCACGCCGGCGTCGATCACCGCCTGCACGTTGGCGTCGGCCTCGCGCTTCTTGGTCAGGGTCGCGCCGATCTGGCGCACGGCGTCCGGCGCGTTCGCATAGGTGTCGTGGCCGACCCAGCCCTGCTTCAGCATCGACAGGTCGTAGACGTGCACGCCCATGGCGTCGATGGCGGCGGCGTCCTTCGGGTTCGACGGGTCCATCGCGCCCAGGCGCGCGCGCGAACCGGCGATGCGGCTCGACAGCGACAGGGCGCGGTCGTCGCGCGAGACGAAGACCGAAATGCGCGAGGGATCGAGACGCGCGACCTGCTGGCGGAACACGCCGAGGTCGATGTCGGGCGCGGCGAGCATGACGGAGCCGAGCTTGCCGTCGAGGTCGGCGTGGCCGGCGATGGCCGTCTCGCGCAGCGCTTCCATCGTCAGCCAGGACCCCATGGAATGGGCGAGGATCTGCACGCGGCCGACGCCCGGCGCCTGGGCAATGTCCATCAACAGGCGCTGCAGCGCGTCGCGCGAGGCGGTGGCCGCCTCCTTGTCGGATTCATAGGCGAAGAGTTCGCCCTTGGAATTCCAGGTAAACAGGATCGGCACGCCGGTGAAGCCGCCGTCCGCGACGATCTGCGCCACGCGGAAGCGCGCTTCCTCGAGGCTGGTGTTGAAGCCGTGCACGTAGAGCAGCACGTCGCGGCTGTTGCCGACGCGGCCGGAGATGTGGGAGGCGAGCTCGGCGCGGAAGGCGTCCGGCTCGAGCGCGCGGCGGTTCGTGACGACGAAATGCTTTTCCGGATTGGCGGAGCCGAAGCTCGGCTGCTCGATCTCGCCGGCGCGATGGCCTGCCGGGACCGAGACGTTCTGCAGCGAGAAACGCGCGACGACCTCGGCCGGCGCTTCGCCCGCCTTGTGGCGCGTCGAGGCGATGAACAGCGGCACCTGCTGCGCGACGCCCGGCTCCGAGCGGAAATAGGACCCCACCTTGTTGCCGACGATTTCGGCGCGGTCGGAAATCGCGTTGAAGGAATTGGCGGTCGCGTTGCAGCCGGCAAGGCCCGCCGCCAGCGCGCAGGCCGTCGCCAGGCGCGCGATGCGGACGCCGCCGAAACGGGGGGCGCAAGCGAGAAGAGAAAAAGTCACGCGATGTCCTCTTGCCGCGGGCCGAAGGACGCGGACGGTCCACTAACAACCCACGGGGTTGAGAGCCGGTTAAAATTGCGGCGCTGCAGCAGGAAATGCCCGGCGAAACCGGCGAGAATGAGGCCGGGCGACATAGCCCGGACAGGAGCGCCGGGGATCGCCGGCTTCCGGCTGGCCAGAATGATGCCGGCCGGAGGCCGGCGGTCCCGGCGTGGCGCCTTGTAACGCGCTCGCCGCCCCGGCAATCTGCCTTCTCCACGCCAGAAAGCGACATGACCGATCTTCTCGCCCTTTCCGCCCGCCAGTGCGCCGATCTTTTCGCCCGCAAGGAGGCTTCGCCCGTCGACCTGCTGGAGGCCGTCCTGACGCGGCTGGACGCCGCGGAGCCCGAAATCAACGCTTTCGCGGTCGTGGATCGCGCCGGCGCGCGAAAGGCGGCGCAGGAGAGCGCGGCGCGCCACGCCCGCGGCGCCGCGATCGGCCCGGCGGACGGGCTCATCGGCACGATCAAGGACAATGTGCTGGTGAAGGGGCTGCCGAACCGGCGCGGCTCGCGGACGAGCGTGGACACGCCGGCCCCGGAAGATTCGCCGGCGACCGCGCGGCTGAAGGAGGCCGGCTGCGTCATTCTCGGCAAGACCACCCTGCCGGAGATCGGCTGGAAGGGCCTCGGCGACAGCCCGCTCTACGGCGTTACCCGCAACCCCTGGAAGACCGGCCACACAACCGGCGGCTCCTCGGCCGGCGCGGCCGCCGCCGCGGCGCTCGGCCTCGGGCATTTTCATCTGGGCACGGACGGGCTCGGCTCGATCCGCATTCCGGCGGCCTTCACCGGCGTCTTCGGCCTGAAACCGAGCTTCGGCCGCGTGCCGGCCTATCCGCTTTCGACCATGGCGGTTCTCGCACATCTCGGGCCGCTGACCCGGCGCGTGGAGGACGCCGCCTTCATGCTGTCGCTGATCGGCCGGCCCGACAGCCGCGACAACACGGCGTGGAACACGCCCTGCCCGGATTACACGGACGGGCTCGACAAGGGCGTGCGCGGCCTGCGCGTCGCCTGGTCGCCGCGGCTCGGCTATATCGATTGCGTCGATCCGGATGTGGCGGCCGCGACCGAGAAAGCCGCGAAAGTTTTCGAGGAACTCGGCGCGCGGTTGGAAGAAGTCGATCCGCCGATGAGCGATCCGCGCGCGATCACCGACGTTCTCTGGCACACCGGCGCGGCCGTGGCGATGAAGCATGTCGGCGTCGGCGAGGAGCCGTTGCTTGATCCGGGATTGCTCGCGGAAGTGAAATCGGGCCGCAACCTGACCGCCGTGAACTATCTCGACGCATTTCTTGCGCGCGGCGCGCTCGCCCACAAGATGGAGGTCTTCCACGAAACCTACGATCTGCTGCTGACGCCGCAGATGCCGACCGGCGCCGTTCCGGTGGGCGCGGACGTCCCGCCGGGCGGACGGTTCAAGCATTGGGTCGAGTGGTCGCCCTTCACCTATCCGTTCAACGTCACGCAACAGCCGGCCGCCAGCGTTCCCTGCGGCTTCACGCGCGACGGCTTGCCGATCGGCTTGCAGATCGTCGGCGCCATGCGCGCGGACGCGCTGGTGCTGCAGGCGGCGCGCGCCTTCGAGCAGGCGCGCCCGTTCGCGACGATCGACGCGCCCCGAGCCTGACGAGCGCCTGACGATGACGACGCCCGATGACACCGACTACGCGCATCGCAAGCTCGTCAATCTCGTGGCGGCGATCGCCATCCTCGTGCTGGCGATCATCCTCGTCGTGGCGATGAACATGCTCGACAATCAGCGCAAGATGCAGCGTTGCGTCGATTCCGGCCGACGCGATTGCTTTGCGATTCCCACGCCGCCGGTGGCGCAGGGCGTGCAGCGCTAGAATCGCCGGCGAGAAAGCCGCCCCGCGGTCGGGGCCGCGCCGGCCCGCGACGCGTCGGCTTCGGTCGTCAGTCCCGGTTCGGATCGACAGCCGCTTCGGAGCCGCGGCGCGCGGTGAACAACCGGCGAAGCTGGTCGTGTCCAAGCCCCTCGTTCAACTCCCGATACGTGAAATAAGGCACGAGGATCATGAACATCAGGAAACTGATCACGAACGGACCCGACAGAAGTCCAGCCATATCCGCGACTATTTCTGCGTTCGTTTTTCCATGAAGGTGTCCGATCAGGTATTCTTCGAGCGCGTTCAGCAAGAAGAGAGCGAGCACGAATAGCGCCGCCTTTCGAACGATCCGCAAGACGACGACGTCGCCGCTCTCGCCCAGCTTTGCCGCCTGCAGCAGGAGGATGAACTTGCCGAGTATGAGGGCCTTGACGATCGCGATGCCCCATGGCGCCCACGACACGCCTTCGCCCTTGAGAATCGTGAATTTGAACGCGATCAGCGCGCCGAATGCGACGTAGAGGTAGAGGGCGATGATCGTGAACTCGATCAGTTCGTGACGCAGCCGCGCCCCGATCTGGACGCTCTTGCGGAGCGCCGCGTTCTCTCCTCCAGGCGCTTTCGAGAATTCGGGAATGGTGGAGGCGTCCGCCCATTGCGCCATGCCCTCGGTCCACACCGGGGTCGGACGCTCGCCGGCAGCCTCGATCCGGTCGAGAACGTCCCGCGCCGATAGCGGGCCGATGGCTTCATCGCCCTCGGCGACATACCACTTCGCTGTTTCCACTCGCCTCTTGCCCCTGTTTAACAGGGAAATACTTCGAAGCTTGCGAGCGGGCAACATGCGCCGCGTCAGCTCTCCGCCTCGCCGCACGAACATCGATGCGCTCAGCGCCCCGCCTTGTTGCGCCCCGCAAACTTGATCGCGCCCGCGACGGCCAATACGACGGCTGCGCCAAGAATCGCCGCCGCTATATCCGGAGGATCGCCATGGCGATCGAGCCAGGCGGCGACCCAGGGATCTGTCGCGATCATTTCGCCGGCGACCCAGCCGAGCAGCGCCGCCCCGGCCCAGACGATGATCGGCCAGCGGTCGATGAGTTTGAGCACTGCGCCCGCCCCGAAGACGACGAGCGGAATCGACAGGATGAGACCGAAGATGATGAGGCCGAGATGGCCCTCCGCCACGCCGACGATGGCGAGCACATTGTCGAGCGACATGACGCCGTCGGCGATCACGATGGTCGTGACCGCACCCCAGAGGTTCGGTTCGGCCTTGACCTCTCCGTGGTCGTGATCGTCGAAGACCAGCCTGACGGCGATATACAGCAGCAGCACGCCGCCGACGAGCTTGAGAAACGGCAGCTTGAGAAGCCAGACGACGAGGAGCGTGAAAAGCACCCGCAACGCGACCGCGAGAGCGGCGCCGAGCGCCACGCCGAGCTTGCGCTTGTCCTCCGGCAGATTGCGGCAGGCGAGCGCAATCACGACGGCATTGTCGCCGGACAACAGCAGGTCGAGCCAGACGATCTGGAGGACCTGAAAGGCAAAATAGGGCAGCGACTCGATCATCTTTTGTCCGTCGTTGCGCGCAGCGACCCGCGTCGCCGCGCGATGCGCAATGTCATGGCGGGCAGGACGCCGGCCAGCGCACGCGCCATATCTGCTGGCCGCACGCGGCTTTTTTTCGGCACATGGATGAATACAGCCGGCGCGGCGCCCGATTCCAGCGAGCGCCAGAGGGCTGCATTGCAGACGTAGTCCCCGGCGTCATTGGACGCGGCCGCGTCAATTCCCGCTTCGCGCAAGCCCGCGACGAGCAGCGCCGCGTTCCAAGCGCTCGGGAGCGCTACAGCTCCGCCAGCGCGATGCGCCCGCCCTTCCGCGAACGCGCCATGCGTATCGGGCTTCAGCGTCGTCACGACATTTCGCGCGCGCGTCTCGACGCTGACGCGCCGTCGCCGGGCGGCGAGACCGAGATGCACAATGGCGTCAGGCTGTTCACGCGCGACGAGCGCGTCGACGAGAGGCGCGACGGCGTGGACGACGGGCAGCACCGCCGTGGCGAGCGTCACGCCCATGCGCGAAAAACGGCCGCGCCAACGGCGTTCGAGGTCCGCCACGGCTTCCGCGCTCGGATTGCAGGGCGCGCCGGGAAAGGCGCCGAAGGCCGTGACGAGCAGCGTCGGCATGTCAAACGCCGAGCAGCGCGGCGATCTCGTCGACCGCGAGCGTCGGCGCCAGAGCGCCGTCGGCGACCGCGCGTTCCAGCGCGGGCAGGCGGGCCTTGACCTGGGGGTCGGTGCGCAGGCGCGACAGCAGCCGCTCCTCCAGCATGGACCACATCCACTTGACCTGCTGCGCGCGGCGCCTTGCGTCGAATTCGCCGGCTTTCTTCGTCTTGAGCCGATGATCCTCGATGCGCGCCCACATGTCCTGAAGACCCTCGTTGGCAAGGCCCGAGATCAGGACGACCGGCGGCCGCCACACGGAAGACGAAGGCTGAAGGATGTGCAGCGCCGCGAGATATTCCGCCGCGGCAGCTTCGGCGCGCGCGCGGTTCGCGCCGTCCGACTTGTTGATGGCGATCATGTCGGCGATTTCGAGCACGCCCTTCTTGATCCCCTGCAATTCATCGCCGGCGCCCGGCAGCATCAGCACGAGAAAGAAATCGGTCATGTCGGCGACGACCGTCTCGGACTGGCCGATGCCGACGGTCTCGACGAGTACGACGTCGAATCCCGCGGCTTCGCACACCAGCATCGTCTCGCGCGTGCGCGCGGCGACGCCGCCGAGCGTGCCAGACGAGGGGGAGGGGCGGATGAAGGCGTTGCGATCGGCTGACAATTGCGCCATGCGCGTCTTGTCGCCGAGGATCGAGCCGCCGGTGCGCGAGGACGAGGGATCGACGGCGAGCACCGCCACCTTGTGGCCGGCCGCGGTGAGATTGGAGCCGAGCGTGTCGATGCTCGTCGACTTGCCGACGCCGGGCACCCCGGTCACGCCGACGCGGATCGCCCCGCCGGTATGCGGCAGCAGGCGCTGGAGCAGCTTTCCCGCTTGGGCGCGATGATCGAGCCGGCGGCTTTCGATGAGGGTGATGGCGCGCGCGAGCGAGGCGCGGTCGCCGGCCAGCACGCGCTCGGCCAGTTCCTCGACGGGGCGCTCGCGGGCGCGCAAGGCGGCAGGAGTCGCGGCTGGGTTCATGATTTGTATATAGCGGATCGCTTCGCAGTTGCGAAACGACCTTATTTCACCGCGGGCGGCGGTTTTGCGGTCTTGAAGACCGAGGTTCCGCGGCAGACGATGTCGCCCTCGGCGTTGGCGATTTCCGCCTCGACAAAGACCAGCGACTTGCCGGCGCGCACGACCCTGCCCTGCCCGACCAGCCGGCCGGAGGCCGGCGCAAGGAAGGCGGTTTGCATATCCACGGTGATGACGTTGGAGCCGACGGCCGAGCGCGCGGCCGAGCCCATGCAGACGTCCAGCAGCGTCATCAGCAGGCCGCCATGCGCCACGCCCATCTGGTTGGCGTGATGGCGCTCCACCGTCACCTCGAGGCGCGAGCGGCCGCCGCCGCTTTCGATCGGCTCGATGCTGCAAAAACCCACGAAGGGAATGTCTGCTCCGAAAATGTCGGCGATCTTCACTGCTGCTCCTGTCCAGAAGCGGCCGGAAAGGCCGCGTCAACCTCAATGCGCGTTAACGCGCTTTGCTCATTTTCCGCAAAGCGCGCCGTAATGGCTCGCGCCTAGCCTCGTCTCGACATTAGCGGGCGGCCGGCGTTCCGGTCCAGACAACCCGCTGCCGGAGGGCCCGATGGCTACGATCGAACGCGCGCTCAATGCGCACAGCCTCTACTGGGTGAAGGACGAAGAAGGCGATCGCATCGGCATCGTCTGGGGTCTCGACGGCGCGTGGCGCTGGACGGTGGGTCATGCGGATTCGCGCGAGGTCGAATCGTTCGACGCGGCCAGACAGGCGGTCGAAGCCGCGCTCGGCGTTCCCGTGCGCGTGCGCCAGCGCAGTTTGCGGGCGGCCTGACGCCAATCTATTTGGGCGGGATCAGCGGCTGCGCGATCTCGCGGAATGGCGCGGTCGCTTCGCACCGCGCGGCCAGCGCCGCAAGCTGCGGACATGCGAGAGGATCGAGCAGGCTTCCGTGCGCCTCGCTCAAGAAGCGCAGGGCGCAGGCGACCATGATGTCGGCATGGCCCATGGCGGCGCCGAACCAGTAGTCGCCGCCGCTTGCCGCGCGCAATGTCTCGAGCAGGGCGAGCGTATCGAGAATCTGCGCGCGACAACGCATCGTCCACACATCTGACGTCTGCTCGTGCAGGACACGCTCGTAGAGCAGCGCCACCGATTTCTCCGCGAGACCCTGCCCGAGCGCGCAGACACGCAATTGCGCGCGACGCGCTTCGCCGGCGCGCGGCAGCAGCGCCGCATCGCCAGCCTGTTCGTCCAGCCAGTCGAGGATGCACGCACTCTCGATCAGCACGGTTCCGTCATCGCACACGAGCGTCGGCACGCGCCGCAGCGGATTGTATGCGGCGAGCCTGTCGGCGTCGCCGAAGGTCGACCACGGACGATGCTCGAAGACGCGTCCGTAGAGACGCAGCGCTATCGCGACGCGACGGACGAAGGGCGAGTCGTACTGGCCAATGAGGATCATGCCCTTATCATCGCCGCCGCGCCCCCCGATACGCAAGACGCCGATGCGGAACGCCTGCTGCGCGCGAACGTTATATCCGCATCACATCGTCGCCGCGCTCAAGGCTCGTGCGACCGAAAGGAGCGAGTCATGGCGAAGCTCGAACGCGCGCTCGATGCGCAAAGTCTTTTCTGGATCAAGGATGGCGGGGGAGACCGCATCGGCATCGTCTGGGGTCTCGAAGGCGAATGGCGATGGTCGGTCGGGCATCGACCGTCCCGGCCTGCCGCTTCATTCGAGGACGCGACATCGGCCGCAGCCGGCGTTCTGGGCGAGCCCATCACTTTCAAGGGCCGAAGTAGACGCTGATCGGCGTCCGCCACACGTTGAAATGAACAAAGCCGGAGACGGGTTCGTCTCCGGCTTTTTCTTGCGGAGCCGGGCGGCGAATCAAACCTGGCCCCAGACCTCGCGGGCGATGTCGACGATCAACTCGAGTTTCTTCCACTGTTCGTCTTCGGCCAGCGTGTTGCCTTCCTCGGTCGAAGCGAAGCCGCATTGCGGGGACAGGCAGAGCTGTTCGAGCGGCGCGAATTTCGCGGCCTCGTCGATGCGACGCTTGATGTCGTCCTTCTTTTCCAGCACGCCCGTCTTCGACGTGACGAGGCCGAGCACGACCGCCTTGCCCTTGGGCAGGAAGCGCAGAGGCTCGAAGCCGCCGGCGCGATCCGAATCCCATTCCATGAAATAGGCGTCCACGCCGATCTGGTTGAACAGGAGGTCGGCGATCGGCTCGTAGCCGCCGGACGCCACGAAGGTCGAGCGGAAATTGCCGCGGCACAAATGCATCGACACGGTCATGCCGGCAGGCTTGGATTCCAGCGCCTTGTTGATCATGCCGGCGTAGATGTGCGGCTGCTTGTCCGGATCGTCGCCGCGGTCCTTCAGCATCTTGCGCTGCTCGGGATCGCAGAGATAGGCGAAGGACACGTCGTCGAGCTGCAGGTACGTGCAGCCGGCGTCGCCGAACGCCTTCACCGCCTTGCCGTAGGCGGCGCCGAGATCGTGATAGAAATCGTTCATGTCCGGATAGACGCCCATGTTGATGAGCTTCCGGCCGCCGCGATAATGCAGCATCGAGGGCGAGGGGATCGTCTGCTTCGCCGTCTTCTTCGTGTTCGCCTTCAGGAACTTGAAGTGATCGACGAAGGGATGGCCGGAAAAGCCGATCTTGCTCATGACGTGCGGGGCTTCCGCCTTGGTCTGCACACCCGCGAACTGGATGCCCTGCTCGACCGCGATGCGCTCGACGCCGTCGAGATTCCACAGGAAGTCGTAGTGCCACCAGGAGCGGCGATATTCGCCGTCGGTAATGCCTTCGAGGCCGATCGCCTCCTGCCTGGCGATGAGCTTCTTGATTTCCTCGTCCTCGATCGCCTTGAGTTCGGCGACCGGGATATCGCCATGCACGCGCCTGTCGCGCGCCGCCTTCAGGGGCGCGGAGCGCAGCAGCGAGCCGACCTGGTCGGCGCGGAACGGGGGACGTATCGACATGGGGTTTCCTTCCTGACTCTTTAGCCTTCGGCCTTATTTCTTTTCGGCGACCGCGAGCAGAGTCGCAAGCGCGTCCTTGTCTTCGAGAAGCGCCGCGCTCGAGCCGGTCCAGGCTATGCCGCCGCGCTCCAGAATGATGGCGCGATCGGTCAGCGGCAATATCTTGCGGGCGCTCTGCTCGACGAGGATGACCGCCATCTTCTCTTCGTTGATGATCTTGCGCAGCGCCGCCAGCAGTTCGTCGACGATGATCGGCGCGAGGCCTTCCAGCGGCTCGTCGAGCAGGAGAACCTGCGGGTTGAGCACAAGCGCGCGGCCGACCGCCAGCATCTGCTGCTCGCCGCCCGAAAGCTGGTTGCCCATGTTGGCGCGACGCTCGGCGAGGCGCGGGAACATGGCGTAGACGCGCTCCACATCGAACTTGCCGGGGCGCGCGACGGCCGTGAGATTTTCCTCGACGGTGAGCGAGCGGAAAATGTTGCGCTCCTGCGGCACCCAGCCGACGCCGGCGTTGGCGCGCTGGTCCGGGCGCAGCGCCGAGACGTCGCGGCCGCCGAGCGTGATCGTGCCGGCGCGGCGGCGCGTGAGGCCGACGATCGTGTTGAGCAGCGTCGTCTTGCCGGCGCCGTTGCGGCCGAGCAGCGCCAGCGCCTCGCCCTGCCCCAAAGTGAAGCCGAGATCGGACAGGACGATCGCCTCGCCGTAGCCCGCCGTCAGATTCTCGATGCGCAGCAGGTCGCTCATGCCGCGCCTCCCCTGGCGGCGTCGCCCGCGGGCGCGCCGAGATGTTGCTCGACTTCGCTCTCCCCGAGATAGACCTGTCGCACGCGGGGATCGCGCGCCACCTCGCTCGCCGGGCCTTCGACGAACAGCGCGCCCTGCACGAGCACGGAGATCGTTCTGGCGAAGCGGAAGACGAGGTCCATGTCGTGCTCGATCAGCACGAGCGCCATTTCCTTCGGCAGGGCTTCGACGATCTGGAGGATCTGCTCGCGCTCGCCTTCCGGCACGCCGGCGGCGGGCTCGTCGAGCAGCAGCACCTTCGGCTTGGGCGCCACCGCAATGGCGATCTCGAGCAGGCGCTGCTTGCCGTAGGGCAGCGAGCCGACGCGATGTTCCATGACGTCGGCGAGGTCGAGCTGTTCGAGGATCGCGACGGCCTCGTCCACGACGGCGCGGCTGGTGCCGGCGCGACGCCAGAATTCCGCGCCCTCGGCATGGGCTTCGGACAGCGCGAGGCCGATCGTCTCGAGCGGCGTGAAATCGGCGAAGAGCTGGTTGATCTGGAAAGTGCGCGACAGGCCGGCGCGCGCGCGCTTGTAGACCGGCCAGTCGCTGACGTCCTGCCCGTCGAGGAAGACCTGGCCGGCGGTGGGCGCAAGCACGCCCGACAGGAGATTGACGAAGGTCGTCTTGCCGGCGCCGTTCGGGCCGATCAGCGCATGACGCGCGCCCGCCGGCAGCGAGAAGGTGACGTCGTTGGTGGCGACGAGGCCGCCGAAGCGACGCACGAGATTCTTGGTGGCCAGCACGGAATTGGAAGAAGACTGGCTCATGCCGCGCCTCCCTTGCCGGTCAGGCGGGCATAAACGCTGGTCAGCAGGCCCATGATGCCGCCGCGCACGAACAGGACGAGCAGCACGAGGATGAGGCCGAGCCAGAACTGCCAGTATTGCGGCGTCGCGGCGGCGAGCAGGTCGTAGAGAACCTTGAAGGCGGCCGCGCCGATGACCGCGCCGTAGAGCGTGCCGACGCCGCCGAATATGACGATCAGCATGACGTCGGCGGAGCGATGGAAGTCGAGCACGTCGAGCGAGACGAAGGCGGTTGTCTGCGCGAGCAGCGCGCCGGCGACGCCCGCATAGGCCGCGCCCATCGTATAGGCGCCGTTGAGGCGGCGGTTGACGTTGATGCCGATGGCGCCGGCGCGCAGCGCATTGCCCTTGATCGCGCGCAGCGACACGCCGAAGGGCGAGTGGATGACTTTTCGCGCGACGATGAAGAGAAGGAAGAGGACGGTCAGCGAATAGAGATAGGCGTTGCGGCCGAACAGATCGAATTCGAACAGTCCGAGAATCTTGCCGGGCATGACGCCCTGCAGGCCGTCCGCGCCGCCGGTAAGCCAGGCCATGCGGTTGGCGAGCTCGGCAAAGATCAGCGCGACGCCGAGCGTCACCATGAGGCGCGTGAGGTCCGCGCCGCGCAGCACGAGGAAGCTGGTGACGTAGCCGACCGCGCCGCAGATGATGGCGGAGACGACAAGCCCGAAGGTCGGATCGCTGAGCAGTCCCGCGCCTGCGCCCGCCTTGGCGAACAGGCCGGCGACATAGGCGCCGAGGCCGAAGAAGGCGCCGTGGCCGAGCGACACGATGCCGGCATAGCCCAGCACGATGTCGAGCGAGAGCGCGAACAACGCGAGGATCGCGACTTCGTTGAACAGCAGCGCGCGGCTGGGAAACAGGAAGGCGAGCGCGAGGGCGGCGACCCACAGCGCGGCTTCCGGCCAGCGCCATTTCGCGCGCTCGCGAAAGTAGGCCATGGCGCGGCTTTCGCCGCCCTGGCTCGCGTGAATGGCAGTGTCGATCATGACCGTCTCGCTCGCATAGGCGTCACTTGCCCGGCGCGCGGCCGAACAGGCCCTGCGGCCTGAAGATCAGCACGAGCACCATGATGGTGTAGATGACGAAGCCGCCGATCTGGATCTGCTGCCCGCCGATGGTGGGGGTGTAGTATTTGCCGGCGACGTCGGCGACGCCGAGCAGGATCGAGGCGAAGAACGGGCCGGTGATCGTCGTGGTGCCGCCGACCGCGATCACCACGAGGAAGTAGATCATGAACTTCAGCGGGAATTGCGGATCGAGGCTGAAGATGGCGCTGCCGAGCGCGCCGCCGAGGCCGGCAAGGCCCGAGCCGAAGGCGAAGGTCAGCGCGAAGATCGTGGTGACATTGATGCCGAGACCGCGCGCGACCCGCGCGTCGTCGACGGCGGCGCGCAGGCGCGAGCCGAAGCGCGTCTTCGACAGGCCGAGTTGCAGCGCAACGGTCAGGACCGCGCAGAAGGCGATGACGAAGAGGCGATACTTGTTGAACGAGAGGCCGCCGACGGCGAGGCTGCCTTCCAGCGATTGCGGCACGTTGACGATCTGCGGGCTCGCGCCCATGAAATAGTCGACGCCCGCGACCGACATGAAGACGAGGCCGATGGTGAACATCACCTGCTCGAGATGCGGCTTGTCGTAGAGATGGACATAGAGCGTGCGCTCGAGAAAGGCGCCGGCCGCCGCGGTGACGAGAAAGGCGACGGGCAGGCCCCAGAACAGCGACAGGCCGTAGCGCTGCATCAGCACGACGGCGATGTAGCCGCCCGCCATGGCGAAGGCGCCGTGGGCGAGATTGATGAAATTCATCAGGCCGAGCGTGACCGACAGGCCCACCGCCAGCACGAACAGCAACATGCCGTAGGCAAGGCCGTCGAAAAGCACCGTCAGCACGTCGGTTCTCCCTCGTCATTGCGGGCAAGGCGAAGCAATCCATCCAACTGACTGTCCGCAGGGATGGATTGCTTCGTCGCTTCGGCAGAAATCGCCTTTGGCGATTTCGCCTGAGCTCCTCGCGATGACGGCGAGGAGCGCGTTTCCGGTGAAGCGCTTACTTCGCGGCGGCCTTGGCCGCCTTGAAGGGATCCTTGAGGTTCGGCAGCACGTCGAACTCGACGTTGTACAACTGGCCGTTCTTGCGCTCGACCTTGCTGATGTAGATGTTCTGGATGATGTCGCGCGTCTCGGGATCGATCGAGATCGGTCCGCGCGGGCTCATCCAGGACATGCCCTTCATCGCTTCGACCAGCTTGGTGCCGTCCGTGTCGCCCTTGGTCTTTTCCAGCGCGGCGTAGATCAGCGCCATGCCGTCGTAGCCGCCGACCGACATGAAGTTCGGACGCAGGCCGGGGTTGGCCTTCTCGAAGGCCGCGACATAGGCCTTGTTCTCCGGCGAATCGTGGGCGGCGGAATAATGCATCGAGGTAATCATGCCGAGCACGGGGTCGCCCATGCCGTTGAGCTGCTCGTCGTCAACCACGTCGCCGGTGCCGATCACCTTGATGCCGTCCTTGGCGAAGTCGCGCTCGGACACCTGCTTCATCAGCGCGGCGCCCTGGCCCGAGGGCACGAACAGGAAGAGCGCGTCGGGCTTGAGGTCCTTGGCCTTCTGCAGGAAGGGCGCGAATTCCGGGTTCTTCAGCGGGGCGCGCAGCGACTCCAGCACCTCGCCGCCGTTCTCCTTGATGGTGGCGACGAAGGTCTTTTCGGCGTCGAGGCCCGGACCGTAGTCGGCGACGAGAGTCACGACCTTCTTGATGCCGTTCTTGGCCGCCCATTTGGCGATCGGCAGCGTGTTCTGCGGCAGGGTGAAGCTGGTGCGCACGATATAGGGCGAGGCTTCGGTGATGATCGCGGTGCCGGCCGCCATCACGACCTCCGGCACTTTCGCCTGCGTGGCGATCGGCGCGGCGGCGAGCGCGAGCGGCGTGAGGCCGAAGCCGGCGATGACGGCGACCTTGTCGTTGACGACCAGTTCCTGCGCGAGGCGCTTGGTGATGTCGGCGACCGCGGTGTCGTCCTTGATGATGACTTCCACCTTCTTGCCGCCGGCCTTGTCGCCCTTCTGCTCCTGGAACAGCTTGATGGCGGCGGCGATCTCGCGGCCGGTGGAGGCGGAGGGGCCGGTCATCGGCAGGATGACGCCGATCTTCACCACTTCCTGCGCGTGAGCCGCGAAAGGCGAAAGCGCGGTGGCGGCGAGCGCGACAGCGGCGAGCGTGTGTCTACGGGTGAGTTTCATGCGTCCCTCCGGTTCCCTCTAGGTATCGAGCGTTGTCGCTTCGATCTTTGTTGGCGCGCCTGCGCGGTTCAAGCGCAACGCCATTCATACGAGCCGCGGCTTCCTGTGCAGCGGCATTCATATAGCGTCGCATTGTGACGCAAGGAGCCCGCCGATCAAGGCGCCCGTTGTCGCATTCTGAGTAGCAGCGCGCTGGCGCGGCGTCAGTTTCGTTTTCAGGCGTCCCTATTCGCTTTTGTTATGCCGTTCGGCGAAAGCGGAGAAACGGCGGAGAGCGGCTTGACTCTTTCGGGGAGGCGCAGAACTATAGAACAAAACACGAACGAAAGGCTTGACCGATGTCGCCGCGCGGCAGTTCGGAACGTCTGGCTGTTTTGCGCCGCGAGATCGCCCGCATCGAAGCGGCGAGCGGGGCGAGCGGCCTGCGGCGGAAGCAAACGGACGAGGCGCCGGCGTCCGCCACGGCGGCTTATCTGTCGTCCGTGCGGCTTGCCGGCGGGCTGCACGAGATCGTTCCGGCTTCCGCGTCCGACGCTCATGCGGCCCTAGCCTTGGGACTGCATCTGACGGCCGCCTGCGCGTGCGAAAAGCCGGCGGGCGGCATCGTTCTGATCGTCGAGGATTTCGTTGCGCTCGAAACGGGCGCGCCCTACGGGCCGGGCCTGGCGGCCGCCGGCGTCGATCCGGCGCGGCTCGTCATCGTGCGCGCGCGAGATGCGCGCGAGACGCTGCGGGTGATGGAGGAAGCGCTGAAATGCGCCGCCGTCGCCGCCGTTCTGGCGGAAAGCGCCGTTCCCCATCGTCTCTACACGCTCGACGCCTCGCGCCGCCTTGCGCTTGCCGCCCGCGCCGGCGGCGGCGCCGGGCTCCTGGTTCCGCTCGCTCTCAGCGGAGCGGCCTCGCGCCTGTCGTCGGCGGCGGCGACGCGCATCGAGGCGCAACGCCGCTCGAGCCCGCCCGAGCCGGTGGCGAATAACCGTCTGGGCTTGCCCGGCCCGCCGCGGATCGGCGCGCGTCTCGTCAAGGCGCGCGGCATGTTCGGGTTCGATTCGGAAAGAGTGCACGAGGTCGCGTTCCATGCGTTTTCTGTCCATTTCCCTCCCTTTCCTCGCCACGGACCGGATCCGGCGACAGCAGGATTTGCGCGTTCGGCGTGAGGAAAAGCGCCATTCCACCAGCCCTCATGCTGAGGAGGCGCTGAAAGCGCCGTCTCGAAGCATGGCCGCACCACGCACTTCTGGAGCATCCTTCGAGACGCGGCCTGCGGCCGCTCCTCAGGATGAGGGGCGTGGAGCGGCAAAAGTGTCCACACCGCCCCTCGCCATCTGGTCGAAAATCGGCAGCGCGCAGCAGCTCGTCGCGGTCGATTCCGCCGCGCTGCAGGCGGGCCTCAAGCCGGGCATGGCGCTGGCGTCTGCGCGCGCCATGCGTCCCGATCTCGAACTGCATCAGGCCGATCCACAAGCCGAAGCCGAGCTTCTCGCCGCCATTGCCGACTGGCTGCGCCGCTTCACGCCGCTCGCAGCCCTCGACGCGCCCGACGGCGCCATGCTCGACATAGAGGGTTGCGCGCATCTGTTCGGCGGCGAACAGGCGATGATCGCCGCGATCGAAAGCGGCCTTGGCGCGCAAGGCTTTCACGCCCGCTGCGCGATCGCCCCCAATGCCGCGCTCGCCTGGGCGCTCGCGCGCTTTTCGGCCACGCGCCTTCTGGCCGGCGACGATCATGCGGGCGCCGCCAAAATTCTGCGCAGGCTGCCGGTCGCGGCGCTGCGCGTTTCCGACGACGTCGTCGCCGGCCTGCGCACGGCCGGCCTCACGCGCGTCGGCGATCTGCTGACGCGGCCGCGCGCTCCGCTCGCCGCGCGGTTCGGCGCGACGCTGATCGCGCGGCTCGACGCCATCGTCGGCGCCGCGCGCGATCCGATCTCGCCGCGTTTCGAGGCCGCGCCCTACATGGCCGAACGCCGCTTCGCCGAAGGGCTCGCCCGGCGCGACGAGATCGAGCGCGTTCTTGCCGATCTTGCGCGCGATCTCTGCGCGCTGCTCGAACGTCACGACGAGGGAGCGCGCAAGATCGCGGCGAGCTTCTTCCGCGTCGACGGCGCGACGCGCCATATCGAGGCGACGACCAGCCGGCCGCAACGCGATGCGCGCGCCTTGACGCGTCTCTTGCGCGAAAAGATCGAGGCGCTCGGCGAAGAGGGTCTCGACACGGGCTACGGCTTCGACGTGATCCGGCTGGCCGCGACGGCGGTCGAGCGCGCGACATGCGCGCCGCGCGCCGATCTCGTCGAAGCGCACGCCGACGAAATCGACATGCAGGCCTTCGCCGATCTGATCGACCGGCTCGGCGCGCGTTTCGGCGCGACGCGCGTACAGCGGCTCGTCTTTCACGATACGCATACGCCGGAATTCGCGAGCCAGACGCAGCCGGCGAGCGTAGGAGGCGATCGCGCCCGAAAGGCGCCGCCGACTCGAAACTCGTATCCTCCCTTGCTGTCATCCCGGCCGGAGCGAAGCGGAGAGCCGGGCGCCAGCGCACGAAGCTCTCCCGCTGGATCCCGGATCGGCCTTCGGCCGTCCGGGATGACAGTCGGGGCCGTCGCGAGCCATTTCCGGTCAGGCTCTGAGGATGAAGGCGTTGCTTGCAATCGTCCCCCGCGCCTGTTCGAAAAGCCCGAGCCGGTCGAGGCCATCGCCGCCGTGCCCGACGGCCCGCCGCTGCGTTTCAAATGGCGCCGCGCGACGCACGAGGTCGCGGCCTACGAAGGCCCCGAGCGCATCGCGCCGGAATGGTGGCGCGGCGCCGGCCTCACGCGCGATTACTTCCATGTCGAGGACAGGAGCGGCGGCCGCTTCTGGCTGTTCCGCGAAGGCCTGTTCGGCAGCGAGACGATGCGGCCGCGCTGGTTCGTGCACGGGGTGTGCGGGTGAGCGGGGCGAGCGTTTTCGCGCAGAGGTTGAGGCGGGACTCCTCGAACGCGGAGAAGATATTGTGGCGCGCTCTCCGTGCGCATCGTCTCGCAGGATTGCAGTTCCGACGGCAGGCGCCGTGCGGACCGTATATCGCGGACTTTCTATGCCATGCGGCGCGCTTGGCCATCGAAATCGATGGAGCAACGCATTCGACGGAGGCAGAAATCGCGCATGATCGCCGCCGCGACACGTGGTTTGCAGCGCGTGGATGGCGGGTTCTACGGTTCAGGAACGACGAGGTCTACAATAATTTCGATGGCGTCATCGAAACGATTCTGGCGCATCTGCCCAAGACCCCCTCCCCAACCCTCCCCCGCTCCGCGGGAGAGGGAGCAGACTCGTCGCTTCACACGGATTCGTCACGACGAAGGTCAGTCGTCCCCTCTCCCGCGGAGCGGGGGAGGGAAAGGGAGGGGGCCGAGCCGTCGCACGAATCCTGGCCCAAATCCCCATGACCTACGCCGAGCTCGCCACGGCCACGAATTTTTCCTTCCTGCGCGGCGCGTCGCATCCGGAGGAGCTCGTCGCGCAGGCCGCGGGGCTCGGCCATGCCGGCATCGGCGTCGCCGACCGCAATTCGGTCGCCGGCGTCGTGCGCGCGCATGTCTACGCGCGCGAAAGGCGAGAGGACATCGGCGAGTTCAAGGTCGTGGCCGGCGCGCGGCTCGTGTTCGAGGACGATACGCCCGACATCATCGCCTATCCGCAGGACCGCGCCGCCTGGGGCCGGCTCTGCCGCATGCTGACGCAGGCGAACATGCGCGCAGAGAAAGGCAAGAGCCTGCTGCGCCTCGACGATCTCATCGAATATGCGGACGGACAATTGCTGATCGTGATGGAGCGGTCGTCGCACGACGCTTCTCCTTTCCCCGGCAAGCCCGCGCGCGACGACGCGCTCGCCCGCCTGCGCGCCGCCGCCAAGGGCCGGCTGTGGCTGGCATTGACCGCCGTCTACGGGCCGCGCATGCGGCGCGATTTCGCGCGACGGCTCACGCTCGCGCGCGAGACCGGCCTGCCGCTCGTCGCCGTCAACGACGTTCTCATGCATACGCCCGAGCGGCGCGAACTCGCCGATGTCCTGACCTGCATCCGCAAAGGCCGGACGCTCGACGACGCAGGGCGGCTGCTCAGCCTCAACGCCGAG
Organism: Rhodoblastus sp.; assembly: GCA_046349085.1. GTDB lineage: Bacteria > Pseudomonadota > Alphaproteobacteria > Rhizobiales > Beijerinckiaceae > JAJXWB01. The sequence continues at coordinate 21,435 of JAXMDA010000007.1, read as the reverse complement.
CGGCATCTGAAAAGCCCGCGCGAAATGGCGCGCCTGTTTTCCGAGGCGCCGGAGGCGGTGGCCGAAAGCGTTCGCATCCTCGACCGCATCGGCTTCTCGCTCGACGAGCTCGCCCATAATTATCCGTCCGAACTGCGCGAGGGCTTCCCCAGCGAGCAGGCGGCGCTCGAGCATTACGTCGCCGAAGGCGCGAAGGCGCGCTGGCCGAACGGCGTCCCCGCGCAAGCCGCCGCCACGATCGCGCACGAGCTGAAGATCGTCGCCGTCCTCGGCTACGCCGCCTATTTCCTCACCGTCCACGACATCGTGCGTTATGCGCGCAGCGAAGGGATACTCGCGCAGGGGCGCGGCTCGGCCGCCAATTCGGCCATCTGCTACTGCCTGGGAATCACCGAGATCGATCCCGTCGGCGCCGGCCTGCTGTTCGAGCGCTTCATCTCGCAGCAACGCAACGAGCCGCCCGACATCGACGTCGATTTCGAGCACGAACGGCGCGAGGAGGTGATCCAGCACATCTACGAGCGCTACGGCCGCGATCGCGCAGCGCTGACGGCGACCGTCGTCAGCTATCGCGGCCGCTCCGCCATCCGCGAAACGGCGAAGGTTTTCGGTTTTTCCGAGGACGTGCTGTCGGCGCTGTCGGGCTCGGTGTGGGGACGCGGCGAGGCGCCGGGCGCGCAAGCCGGCGCGCGCGCCGGTCTCGACCCGTCCGAGCCGCGCCTCGCCCGGACGCTGACGCTCGCGCACGAGATCGCCGGCTTTCCGCGCCACCTGTCGCAGCACACCGGCGGCTTCGTCATCACGCGCGACCGGCTCGACGAAATCGTGCCGATCATGCCCGCCACGATGGACGACCGCACGACGATCGAATGGGACAAGGACGATCTCGAGGCGCTGCGCATCCTCAAGGTCGACGTGCTCGCGCTCGGCATGCTCACGGCGCTGCGCAAGAGCTTCGCGCTGCTCGACCGGCATTACGGGCGCAAGCTCGCGCTCGCCGATCTCCGCACGGACGAGCCGCCTGTCTACGGGATGATCTCGGCCGCCGACACGATCGGCGTGTTCCAGATCGAAAGCCGCGCGCAGATGTCCATGCTGCCGCGCCTCAAGCCGCAGAAATTCTACGATCTGGTGATCGAGGTCGCCATCGTGCGTCCCGGCCCGATCCAGGGCGACATGGTGCATCCCTACCTGCGGCGGCGCCTGGGGCTGGAGCCGACCACCTACCCGAAGGAAGAATTGCGCGAGGTGCTCGAAAAGACCCGCGGCGTGCCGCTGTTCCAGGAGCAGGCGATGCGCATCGCCATCGTGGCCGCGGGCTTCACGCCGGACGAGGCCGACAGGCTGCGCCGCGCCATGGCGACCTTCAAGCGCGTCGGCACGATCGGACATTTCCGCGCCAAGATGATCGAGGGCATGACGGCGCGCGGCTATCCGCGCGAATTCGCCGAGCGCTGCTTCAAGCAGATCGAGGGCTTCGGCTCCTACGGCTTCCCCGAAAGCCACGCGGCTTCCTTCGCGCTGCTCGTCTACGCCTCGGCCTGGATGAAATGCTACTACCCGGATGTCTTCGCCTGCGCGCTCATCAATGCGCAGCCCATGGGCTTTTACGCGCCGGCGCAGATCGTGCGCGACGCGCGCGAGCACGGGGTGGACGTACGTGAGCCCGACATCAACGCGTCGGACTGGGATTGCACGCTGGAGCCCGTGCTGCGGCGACATGCGCCGCAAACCCCAATCTCTCATGCTGAGGAGCCTGCGCAGCAGGCGTCTCGAAGCATGATCCAGAGGCTCGTGTCTCGGCCGCCCTTCGAGACGCGCCTTTCAGGCGCTCCTCAGGGTGAAGGTTCGAGCCAGGATGAAAAGGGAGGAAACCTCATCCCGGGAAGCGCTGCGCGGCAGCGCGTCTCGAACGGCGAGGTTTCCACCTCCCGCGCGGTCCATCCCCGCCACGCCGAGAGAGCCGAGCACATCCGCACGACCCATGCGCTGCGGCTCGGCTTCCGGCTGATCTCGGGTCTGGCGGAAGACGACATGAAAAAGCTCGTCGCCCTTCGCGGGCGCGGCTACGATTCCGTGCGCGACGTCTGGCTGCGCACGGGCCTGTCGACGCGCGCGCTCGAACTTCTCGCCGGCGCCGACGCCTTCGCCTCGCTCGGGCTGACGCGCCGCGACGCGCTGTGGGCCGTGCAGGGCCTCAACCGCGCCGGCGACAAGGACGACCTGCCGCTGCTGCGTCCCCTCTCCTTCCGCGCGACCGAGCCGGACGCCGACCTGCCGCCGATGCCGCCGGGCGAAGAGGTGATCGAGGATTACCGCCGGCTGAGACTGTCGCTGCGCGCCCATCCCGTCTCCTTCGTGCGGCGCGACCTCGACGCCAGGGGCGCGATGCGCAACGGCGATCTCGTCAACGCGCGCCGCGATCGCGTGAAGGTCTCGGGCCTCGTGCTGGTGCGCCAGCGGCCGGGCACGGCGTCCGGCGTCGTCTTCATGACGCTGGAGGATGAAACCGGCGTCGCCAATGTCATCGTCTGGCCGAAACTGTTCGAGAAGCTGCGCGCGACCGTGATCGGCGCGCGCTTCGTCGCGGTGACGGGCAAATACCAGAACGCATCCGGCGTCATCCACATCATCGCCGAGCACATCGACGACCTGACGCCGCTGCTGTCGCAGATCGCGGGCGCCGCCGGCGCAATCGACGCGTCGGCGCGCGCCGGCGAAGCGCCCCGCCCGCGAGCCCCGCGCGAAAAACCGGCGGCGCCGGACCTGTTCGGCGGCGAGACCGCCGCCATGCGCGACGCGCTGCCGAAGGGGCGGAATTTCCAATAAGCGCCACGAATGTCATTCCCGCGCAAGCGGGAATCCAGAACAGCAGCACGAGGAACATTTCGTCGCCGACTCTCTGGATTCCCGATCGCCGCTTCCCGGCGCCGGGAATGACAGCCCACCAACCCATTGACATTGCCGCCTCGACGCGGATGGTTGCGCTTCAACAGACGGAACCGCCATGACCGACGACGCCGACGACAAGCTTGTCCATTCGACCGCCTTCGACGTGAAGGCCGACGACGTCCAGCAGATTTCGCCGCTGGTGCGCCGGCTGGTGGAGAACAATCCCGGGCCGTTCACCTTCACCGGCACCTGCACCTATATCGTCGGGCGCGGCGACGTCGCGGTCATAGACCCCGGCCGCGAGAACGAGGCGCATACGCAGGCGATCATCGATGCGCTGAAGGGCGAGCGCATCGCGCATATCGTCGTCACGCACACGCACAAGGACCATTCGCCGGGCGCAGCCCTGCTCGCCGAACGCACCGGCGCGCCGATCGTCGGCTGCGCGCCGTTCACGCCCAAGGGCGGGCCGGAGAGCGGCCTCGATTCCGCGCACGACCTCGCCTACGCGCCGGCGCGCGTCCTGAAGGACGGCGACAGGATCGAGGGCGACGGCTACACGCTCGAGGCCGTCGAGACGCCGGGACACGCCAGCAACCATCTGTGCTTCGCGCTGCCGCAGGAGCGTTCGGTGTTCTCCGGCGACCACATCATGGCCTGGTCGACGTCGATCGTCGCGCCGCCGGACGGCAACATGACCGACTACATGGGCTCGCTCGACAAGCTGCGCGCGCGCGAGGACGCGCTTCTGTGGCCGGGACACGGCGGGCCGGTGATGGAGCCGCAGCGCTACATGCGCGCGCTCGCCGCGCATCGCCGGCAGCGCGAGGCGGCGATCGTGCGCCGCCTGCACGCCGGCGACGAGACGATCCACGACATGGTGGCGCGCATCTACGACGGCCTCGATCCGCGGCTCGTCAACGCCGCCGCGCTCAGCGTGCTCGCGCATATGGAGGACCTCGTCACGCGCGGCGTCGCCGTCGCCGAGGGACCGGTCACCGTGCAAGGGCGCTATCGTCGCGCGCGTTAATTGTCCGTCAGGCCCTTGAGGTATTTCGCGCGCGCCTCGATCAGGCCGGCGCGGCAGACGGCGAAGCTCACCGCGCCAACGTCGCGCGGAAAATCGCCGGACGAAAACATCAGGCAGGACTTGTCGCGAAAGGCGGCCCAGGCCGCCTGTTCCTCGGCCAGCGCCTTCTTCGCCGCCTCGCCGGGCATGTCGCCGAGCGCCGATTTGAAGGCCGCGCCCATGGCGGCTTCCGCGCGTGTCGCCCACTCGTCGCCGCAACGGGAAAGAGCGGTCTCGTTCGCGCCCGCCTTGCCGAGACAGGCGCGATAGGCGGCCTCGTCCGCGCGCGCCGTCTGCACGAGGGCCAGCAGAGCAATCGCAAGCGCGGGCAAACGCACGGCTATTTCGCGTCGAGCTGCGTCTGCAGCTCCTCCGCGAAGCGTTCGATGCGTCGCGCGTTCAGCCCGAAATCGTTGCGGCCGTAACGCGAGACGGAGCGCACGTCGATCTTCGTCTGGCCCGCCAGCGGCTGCACGCGGATCGTGATGTCGTCGGGAAAGCCCATGATGAGCGTGCGCGCGACGGCGTCGACGTGGCCGAGGCCCGCGCGGCCGCCGGGCGAAGACTGCTCGATGATCTTCCAGCCGAGCGACTGCACGGCGCGCAGCACGAGCTGAAAGGCTTCGTCGCCTTCCAGCTCGAGCAGGATCGGCTGCACGCCGGGATAGGCGGCGCGCTGGGACTGGCGCTCGCCGGGCGCGCGCGCGCGTGGATTGCGGCCGCCGCGCGCCTCGGTTGCGACGCGAGACAACGAGAATTGCGGGGGATCGGCGATGTCTGTGCTGATGTCGTTGAGGACGGGCAGTCGAAGAGACTGCAGCGCCAGATAGCCGGGCCAGGCCAGCAGCGCGAGCGCCAGGGCGACGCCGGCAAGCGCATAGGATACGCCAAGCCGGCCGGTCCGCCAGATGATGGCCGCCGCCGTTCCCGCGAGCAGCAGCGCGATGCAGTCGATGAGGATCGCCGAGCCGAAGACGGCGAGCCCCGCCGGCACGTCGACGAGCTGGAAGCGCGTGACCGCGACCGCGACCGCGGCCACCGCGAGCGCGAAGACCGACAGCCGCAGGCTCCACACGGCCGCCTGCGACAGGGGCTCCTCGACGATCAGGCGCCGCATCGCGTCTCCATCGATTCAGATCGCGCCGGCGCCGCTTCTCACGCCGACGGCAGCTTGTACGCCTTGAACTCCTCGCGCAGCTTCAGCTTGTTGATCTTGCCGGTCGCCGTATGCGGGATTTCGCTGACGAATTGCACATCGTCCGGCATCCACCACTTGGCGATCTTGCCGTCCATGTACTTGAGGATGGCGTCGCGGTCGGGGGTCTTGCCTTCCTTGGCGACGACGACCAGAAGCGGACGCTCGTCCCATTTGGGATGCACCACGCCGATGACCGCCGCCTCCGCCACCTCGGGGTGGCCGACCGCGATGTTCTCGAGATCGATCGAGGAAATCCACTCGCCGCCGGACTTGATGACGTCCTTGGCGCGGTCGGTGATCTGCATGTAGCCGTTCGGGTCGATGGTGGCGACGTCGCCTGTGTCGAAGAAGCCTTCCTCGTCGAGGATCTCCTCGTCCTCGCGCTTGAAGTAGCGGCGCGCGATCGCCGGTCCCTTCACCTTGAGGCGGCCGAATTTCACGCCGTCCCACGGCAGGCGGTTGTTCTCGTCGTCGGTAATCTTCATCTCGACGGCGAAGATCGCGTGGCCCTGCTTCGCCTTCAGCGCCATCATCTGATCTTCCGGGAGGTCGCGCAGCCACGGCTTGATCGCGCCGATCGTGCCGATCGGGCTCATCTCCGTCATGCCCCAGGCATGATTCACGGTCACGCCGCGCTTCTCGAAATACTGGATCATCGAGGGCGGGCAGGCGGAGCCGCCGATCGCCACGCGATTCAGCGTGGTCAGTTCGCCGTTGGTCGCCTGCATGTGTTGCATCAGCATCAGCCAGACGGTCGGCACGGCCGCCGAGAACGTCACCTTCTCGGTTTCCAGCAGCTCATAGACCGACGCGCCGTCGAGCTTGGCGCCGGGCATGACCAGCTTGGAGCCGGCAAGCGGCGCGGCGAAGGCCAGCGCCCAGGCGTTGGCGTGGAACATCGGCACGATCGGCAGGATCGAATCGGCGGAAGAGGCGCCGAACGTGTCCTTCATGCAGGCCTGCAAAGCGTGCAGCACGTTGGAGCGGTGCGAATAGAGCACGCCCTTCGGGTCCCCCGTCGTGCCGGAGGTGTAGCAGAGCCCGGCGGCGGTATTCTCGTCGAAATCCGCCCACTGGAAATTGCCGTCGACCTCGGCGATCCAGTCTTCGTAGGCGACGGCGTTCTTCAGCTTGGTCGCCGGCATATGCGCCTTGTCGGTGAGGATGACATAGCGCTCGATGCTCGGAACCTTGTCGGCGACCGCCTCCATCAGCGGCACGAAGGTCAGGTCGAGCATCATCACGCGGTCCTGCGCATGATTGACGATCCAGGCGATCTGCTCGGGGAAGAGGCGCGGATTGACGGTGTGATAGACCGCGCCGATGCCGGTGATGCCGTACCAGGATTCCAGATGGCGCCAGGTGTTCCACGCGAGCGTGGCGACGCGGTCGCCGAGCTTGATCCCGTCCCGGGAAAGCGCCTGGGCGACGCGCAGGGCGCGGTCGCGGATCTGGCGGTAGTTCGTGCGATGGATCGGGCCCTCGATCGAGCGCGTGACGACCTCGACGTTGCCGAATTGCGAAGCAGCGTGATCGATGACCTTGTGCTGCAGCAGCGGCCAGTTCTGCATCAAACCGAGCATTCTCGTCCTCCCGACAAACATCATCCCATGGCCGCGGGCGCGCGCGGCGCGCCACGGCGATGTGATGCTTCTACAAGAGGCTGCGGCCAGAATCCAAGGGCGAAGGCGCGGTCCCGGGGCTGTCTTGCCGTGAGGGGAGCAAGTATCTAGCCTCGGACAGAGGGAATCGCTGGAGCGGTCCGAAATTGACTGACGCATCTCGGGTCTGGTTCCGGTTCGTTCGGCTGGAAACCAGGATTAGGCTGGCGGTGACGAACCGGCTGAAGTCGGTAGGCCTGTCCATCGCGCAATGCGACGTGCTGACGACGCTCACCGAACGCGAGGGCATCAGCCAGCAGGACCTGGCCGAGCGTCTCTACGTTACCAAGGGCAATATTTCCGGCCTGATCGACCGGCTGGCGGCCGCCGGCTTCGTGGAGCGGCGCACGATCGCCAGCGACCGGCGCTCCCACGCCATTTTCCTGACCCCGGCGGGGCGGATCGCCGCACAGAAAGGCATCGAGGCGCAACAGGGCTTCGTCGACGAGACGCTCGGCCGGATGCCGCCCGCCGAACTTGCGGAATTCGAGCGGCTTCTCGTCGCCTCCCGCGATCTGGTGCGGGCGAGCGAGACCTCCCAGGGCGCGCCCAGGAAGGCCAAGAGGGCCTGAGCGTCTGGCCCGTAGTTTCATCACCCTGAAGAGCCTCGCAGCGGCGTCTCGAAGGGTGGCGGGGATACGCAACTCTGGATCGTGCTTCGAGACGCCTGCTGCGCCGGCTCCTCAGCATGAGGGGGGCGGGGTTCGCGGCGAATTTCGGGTTCAGGCTCGGGGGTGCCGGAACCGCGCGGCGGCGCGGCGCGTTGGGACTGCAACGATAACGCTTGCGGGAGGCCCCATGCGACGCGCCGTGCTTCTGGGCGCAGCCATCGCGCTGCAAATCGCGCCCGTTCTGGCTGAGGAGCCGGGTCGCAAGGGCCAGGTCTCCCCCTTCACGCTCATGAGCCGCGAGCCGCCCGCGCCGCCGCCGCGTCCTGAAGACCTCCTGTCCTACGCGCCGGACGCGCCTGCCCGCGACATCTCCCTGCCGAAAGCGGAGGCCGACGCAGCCTGCGCGAGCCTGCTTGCCGACGCCAATATTGTGACCGCAACCAGACCGGCCGTTTCGGGCGAAGGCGGATGCGGGATAGCCGCGCCGGTCTCCCTGCTGGCGGTCATTCTCCCCGACAAGCGCCGCGTCGAGATTTCGCCGGCTCCCCTCATGCGCTGCGATCTTGCGGCGCGGGTCGGGGCCTTCATCCGCGAGACGGTGGCGCCGGCGACCGAGGCGTACGGCCGACGCATCAAGCGCATCGTCACGGCGGACAGTTACGATTGCCGGAGCCGCAACCGCCAGGCCGGCGCGAAGCTCAGCGAACATGCGACCGGCGACGCAATCGATCTTTCGGCCATAGAATTCGTCGACGGCGGCGTGGTCCGGCTGGCTGACAAGTCAAACGACCCTGCGGTTGCGGCGGCGCTGAAAGACAGCGCCTGCGCGCGCTTCTCGACGGTGCTCGGGCCGGGTTCGGACGGCTATCACGAGGACCACGTGCACCTGGACCTCGCGCAGCGCCACAATGGCTACAAGATCTGCCAGTGGTCCCTGCGCTAGCGCGGGATCGCCACGCCGCTTCGGCAGAAATCGCGTTGCGGTTTCACCGGGACAGCCTCGCGACGACGGCGCAGTTTCCGTCAGAGCCGCCTTGCTCTGGTTCAGCGCGGATCGACCGGCTTCAGCGTATCCAGTCCCAAAATCTTCTCCAGCGCGCGGGCGCCGGCGATCGCCTTGCCGTCCTCGTTGGTCGGCGCGATCACCTGCAGGCCGACGGGCAGCCCTTCCCCTGTGAAGCCGCAGGGCAGCGAGATCGCCGGCACGCCGCAGAGCGTCGGACCGTAGGCGATCGACAGCCACTCGATGTAGTTCGGATATTCGTAGCCGTCGCAATGCGTGAGATAGCGCTGCTCCACCGGGAAAGCGGCGACGACGGTCGCGGGACACAGCAGCAGGTCGTAATCGCGCAGGAAGGCGTCCATGCGCATGGCGAGCTGCGTGCGGTGGCGTTCGGCCCGCGCGATCTGGTCGGCCGTGAGATTCAACCCGTCCTCGACGTTCCAGATGATGTCTTCCTTGAACTTGTCGCGATGCTGGAGAACCAGCGGGCCGAGCGCCGTCGCAAAGTTGCGCGCGCGAAGAACGCGGAAACATTCGTGCGCGCCGGAGAGATCGGGCGAGGCTTCCTCGACCTTCACGCCGGCTTCGGCAAAACGTTCGGCCGCCTTGCGCGTGATTTCGGCGATCTCGGGATCTACCGGCGTAATGCCGAGATTGCGCGACCAGGCGACGCGCTTGGGCAGCCAGCCTCCCCGCGCCGACGACAGGAAGGATTGCGCGGGCCTCGGCTTCGACAGCATGTCGCGCCGGTCCTCGCCGGCCATGGCGTCGAACAGCAGAGCCAGATCCTCGACCGTGCGCGCCATCGGCCCCTGCACGCCGAGCGTCTGGTCGACGATGGCGCGATTGTTGGAGGCGACGCGGCCGGGCGTCGGCCGCATGCCGACAATGCCGCAGAAGCTCGCGGGATTGCGCAGCGAGCCGCCCATGTCCGAGCCATGAGCGAGCCAGGCCGTGCCGGACGCAAGCGCCGCCGCCGCGCCGCCGGACGAGCCGGCGGAGGTGCGCGAGGTGTCCCACGGGTTCCGGGTGATGCCGAAGACCGGATTGAACGTGTTGCCGCCCGCGCCGAATTCCGGCGTATTCGACTTGGCGTAGACGACGCCGCCTTCGGCCTCGAGCTTGTCGACGAGAATGTCCGAGGAGTCAGGCACGAAATCCGCAAACAGCGGCGAGCCCGACGTCGAGCGCACGCCCTTGACCCAGGAAAGGTCCTTGATCGGCACGGGCAGGCCGGCGAGCAGGCCGCGCTCGGCGGCCGGCTTTTTCATCAGCGCGTCGGCGTGGGCGCGGGCGCGGTCGAAACACAGGATCGGTAGCGCGTTGACCTTGCTTTCGACCTTCGCGATTCGCGCCTCCAGCGCGTCGAGACAATCGTGCGGCGAGATTTCTCCGGCGCGCAGCCGCGCGACAAGAGCATTGGCGCTTTGCGAAATCAGATCCTGGTGCGACATGAGCGTTCCCACTGGCGCGTCGTCTGCGCGCCTTCGCCGGCATTTGTCGCAGGCGACCGTGACCTCGGCAAGACGCCGGATTCGGATGCGTCGCGCTTGATAGCCGACGCGCCGGCTCTAGTTCGAGCTTCGGGCCGGCGGTCGGGCGCCGCCTCGAGGGGAGGATCACGAAATGAAGGCTCTGGGCTTCATAGCCGTTGCAGGACTTCTGGTTGCGCAAGCGCAAGCCGCGTCCGCAGGAAACATCAATCCGATGAACCAGCGCTACAACGCGAAATCCTACGGCAATCGCGCCACCCTGCGGCAGGAGCAGAACAAGCCGCCGCAGCGCCAGCCGCGTCAGCAGCAGCAGCAGGGCGGCGGCAGCCAATATTGATCGACTTGCGCCGAGCGGCTTTGTCGCGTCCGGCATTTGTGCTTTCAGAAGCGCTCCACGTCTGCGACCGGACCGCTTCATGGCCTTCGACGTCTCCACGCCGCTGTTCTTCTTTCGACACGGCGAAACCTTCTACAACGCCGAAGGCCGCATTCAGGGCCAGCTCGACACGCCCCTGTCGCCGCTCGGCCGCGCGCAGGCCGCGGAATCCGGCCGACTGCTGGGCGCTACGCTGGCGGCCGATGGCCTCGCGACGCAAGCGCTGGGCTGGTTTGCCTCGCCGCTTGCGCGCGCCGCCGAGACGATGGAGCTGGCGCGCGGCGCTCTCGGCCTGCCCGGCGAGGATTTCGCCCGCGACAAGCGGCTGATGGAGCTCTCTTTCGGCCGATGGCAGGACCACACCTGGGCGGAAATCGGCGCCCGCTTTCCCGGAGCGGTCGCCGCGCGAAAAGCGAATTTCTGGAACTTCCGTCCCCCGGATGGCGAAAGCTATGCCGATCTGGCCGCGCGCGTCGCCTCGTTTCTCGACGGCTTGTCCGGCCCGGCGGTCGTGGCCGCGCACGGCGGAGTCGCCCGGGCGCTGATGACCTTGATCGGCGGCGTAAAGCCGGAGGATACGCGCGGCATGCCCGTTCATCAGGGCCGGCTTCTGGTGTTTTCGGGCGGCCGCGGATGCTGGACCTGACCGGGATGTGACTTGCGTTCATTGACCGTTCAGTCGCAGCGCGGGATAGGACCGTCCTGCGACTTGTGCTAAGGCGGAGCCAAGCAAGAACGGCGCGGCGGAGGATCCGATCGCCTGTTTTTTTGGGGCAAGAGACAGCTCGCGCGACAGGGCCACAGGCGTAACCAACGATCAGCCGGACCGGATGAACGAGACCGACACAACCTTGGCGGACGTATCCGCCGGCGCCGCGCCGAGCGATCCCGTTCCGACGCCGGCAGCGCCCGTCAAATCCGTGCTGATCGGCCGCATCGCGCCCGAGCATCTGCGCGACGAGCTGCTCGCCGAGATTTTCGCCGACACCGTCCGGCATCGACCGCATCACGCCGCGCTCGAGACGCTGGAGCGCATCTACAATTATGCGGAGGTCGATACGCTCGCGACTGCAATCGCGCGCGCGCTGCTCGCGCGCGGCGTGCGTCCCGGCGACGTCGTCGGCCTGTGGATGGCGCGCGGGCCGGAACTGCTCATTGCGCAGATCGCCATCGCCAAGACCGGCGCCGCGTGGTTGCCGTTCGACGCCGACGCCCCCGTCGATCGCATTTCCGTCTGCCTGAACGACGCAGAAGCCAAGGGCCTGCTGACGTCGGCCGAATTCGCGCTGAAGGCGGAAGGGCACATGCCCTGCCCGGTCCTCGTCGACGACGCCATCGTCGACCCCACGGACAATCGCGAAGTCGACCCTCGCGCGCTCGGCGCGACGCCCGATCATCCCGCGTACATGATCTACACCTCCGGCTCGACCGGCGTGCCGAAAGGCATCGTCATCACCGGCCGCAACATCTGCCATTACCTGCGCTCGGCCAACGAGCTCTACGGCGTCGCTGCGAGCGACATCGTGTTCCAGGGCGCCTCCGTCGCCTTCGACCTGTCGATGGAGGAAATCTGGATTCCCTATCTCGTCGGCGCGACCCTGTTCGTCGCGACGCCGCAGATCATGGGCGAGGCCGACAAGCTGCCCGACATTCTCGACGACGCCGGCGTCACCGTGCTCGACACGGTGCCCACCCTGCTCGCGATGCTGCCGAAGGACGCGCCGAAGCTGCGCATCATCATTCTCGGCGGCGAAGCCTGCCCGCCTGCGATCGCGGCGCGCTGGTGCAAGCCCGGCCGCTCCATCTTCAATTCCTACGGGCCGACCGAAGCAACCGTGGTCGCCACCGCCGCCGTCGTCGAGCCCGACAAGCCCGTGACCATCGGCGGACCGATCCCGAACTACACGGCCTATGTCTGCGACGACATGCTGAACCTGCTCGATCGCGGCATCGAGGGCGAATTGCTGATCGGCGGCCCGGGCGTCGCGAAAGGCTACCTGAAGCGCGACGAGCTGACGGCGGAGAAATTCGTCGCCAATCCCTTCGCCTCCGCCGCCAGCGACCCGATCCTGTACCGTTCCGGCGACGCCGTGGTGATGGACGAGGCGGGCGCCATCAATTTCCGCGGCCGCATCGACGATCAGGTGAAAATCCGCGGCTTTCGCGTCGAGCTCGGCGAGATCGAGGCGAAGCTGACCGATCTTGCGGGCGTGTCGCAGGCCGCGGTCGTCCTGCGCGCGGTCGACGGCATCGACGAACTCGTCGCCTTCCTCACGCCGAACAAGGGCGCCGAACTCGACGCCCGGCATATGCGCAGCGAGCTGCGCGCCAATCTGCCGCCCTACATGGTGCCCGGCCGCTACGAAATTCTCGACACGCTGCCGAAGCTGCCGTCGGGCAAGGTCAACCGCAACCTGCTCAAGAAGGCGGAGCTGAAGGCCGCCGCCCCCGTCGAGGAGCAGGAGGAGCCGCGCACGCAGACGGAAGCTGCGCTGCTGGAGGCCGCCAAGCGCACGCTGCCGCCGCAGGCCATGCCGTTCGACGCGGACTTCTTCACCGACCTCGGCGGCCATTCGCTGCTGGCGGCGCGGTTCGTCTCCGCCGTGCGCGAGACGCCGCGGCTCGCCTCGATCACGCTGCAGGACGTCTACAACCTGCGCTCGCTGCGCGCGATCTCGGCGCATCTTGACGGCAAGGCGGACACGGCGGGCGAAGCGCGCGACCTTTCCTTCGAGCCGCCGCCCTTCCTGCGGCGCTTCCTGTGCGGTCTCGCGCAGGCGATCGCGCTGCCCTTCATCCTCGGCCTGATGACCGCGCAATGGCTCGGCGTGTTCGTCAGCTACATGCTGCTCACCGATCCCGACGCCAGCCTGCTGTCGGAAATCGTCGCGCTGCTCGGCGTCTATCTCTGCATCAATCTCGCGACGATCCTCATATCCATCGCCGCGAAATGGCTGCTGCTCGGGCGCACGAAGCCCGGGCGCTATCCCTTGTGGGGGTCGTACTACTTCCGCTGGTGGCTGGCGCAGCACCTGATGGCGCTCTGCCATATCAAATGGTTCCAGGCTTCGCCGATCATGCGCCTCTATCTCTCGGCGATGGGCGCGAAGATCGGCGAAGACGCGCTCATCAGCGAGGTGGAAGCCGGCGCGATCGATCTCGTGACCATCGGCGCGGGCGCCTCGCTCGGCACGAAGCTGAAGCTCGCCAATGCGCGCGTCGTCGGCAACGAACTCATCATCGGCCGCATCGACATCGGCGCGGACGCCTATGTCGGCACGTCCTGCGTGATCGAGGAAGGCTGCGTCATCGGCCAGGGCGCGGAGCTGAAGGACCTGACCTCCGTTCCCGCCGGCACGCAGATCGGCGCGCACGAAATCTGGGACGGCTCGCCCGCGCGAAAAGTCGGCCATGTCGACGAGAGCGAACTGCCGGCGCCGGCGACGACGACGCCCGGGCGACGCGCGCTGCATACGTTCCTCTACACCGTGCTGCTGCTGGTGATCCCGCCGCTCGGCCTGCTGCCGATCTTCCCCGCGTTCTGGGTGTTCGACCGGATGGATTCCTGGCTCGACATCCTCGACCGCACCTATTACCTCGCCGCCATTCCGCTGTTCGCCTGGCCGACGTCGTTCGCGCTCGTCATTCTTACGGTCGGCTTCATCGCGGTCGTGCGCTGGGCGATCCTGCCGCGCGTGAAGGAAGGCGTCTATTCCGTCCATTCATGGTTCTACCTGCGCAAATGGGCGGTGGCGCTGGCGACCGAGGTGACGCTGGAGACGCTGTCGTCGCTGTTCGCCACCGTCTACATGCGCACGTGGTATCGCCTGATGGGCGCGGGCATCGGCAAGGATTCGGAAATCTCGACCAACCTGTCGGGCCGCTACGACATCGTCGACATCGGCGACAAGTGCTTCATCGCCGACGAGGTCGTGCTCGGCGACGAGGACATCCGGCGCGGCTGGATGACGCTGGCGAGCGTGAAGACGGGGTCGCGCGTCTTCGTCGGCAACGACGGCGTGGTGCCGCCCGGCGCGAATATTCCGACCGGCGCGCTGATCGGCATCAAGTCGAAGCCGCCTGCCAACGAGCTCATGTCGGAGGGCGACACCTGGTTCGGCTCGCCGCCGATCAAGCTGCCGGTGCGGCAGAAATTCGACGGCGGCGGCGCCAACTGGACCTACGAGCCGCCGTGGTGGAAGAAATTCATGCGCGCGACCTTCGAGGCCGTGCATATCTCGCTGCCGACGATGCTCTACATCACCTTCGGCACCTGGGCGGTGCAATGGTTCGGCCAGACGATCCTCGACCGCCACTACGGCGCGTTCCTGTTCTATTTCATCGTTTCCTCCGTCATCATCTCCATGGCGATGACGGGGGTCGTAATCGGCATCAAATGGGCGACCATGGGCCGCTACCAGCCGCAGGTGCAGCCGATGTGGTCCTTCTGGGCCATGCGCACGGAAGCCGTCGCCGTCATGTACTGGGGCCTTGCGGGCAGGGTATTTTTGGACCATCTGCGCGGCACGCCGTTCCTGCCGTGGACGCTGCGCCTGTTCGGCGCGAAGATCGGCAAGGGCGTCTACATGGACATGACCGACATCACCGAATTCGATTGCGTGACGGTCGGCGATTTCTGCGCGCTGAACTCGCTGTGCGCCCTGCAGACGCATCTTTACGAAGACCGCGTGATGAAGGTCGGCCGCGTCAATCTCGGCCGGGGCGTCACCGTCGGCGCGGGCTCGACCGTGCTTTACGATACGCAGGTCGGCGATTACGCGCAGCTCGGTCCGCTGACGCTGGTGATGAAGGGCGAATCCATCCCGACGAATTCCGAATGGATCGGGGCGCCCGCCGAACCGCGCGCGCGGGAGAAAATGCAGGCTGCAACAGCGGCTTAGCCGGCATTTCCTGACATTCGTCAAAACTGTTGAGGCCGATCAAGGCGCGCAAATGCGCGCTCCGCCAGTCTTCACGATCGAATTTTGTCGGGAGGCTGACGGATGACGCACGAAGAAATTAAGCAAGATCCTGGCGCCGTGGCCGTCGAGCCGGTTGTCGCGAAGGGCGACAAGGCCAAAGACGGCAAGTCCAAGGACAAGCCGGGCAAGGCCGAGCACGCGAACGATGCGCCGAAAGAGCACATGTCCGTCGGGGCGATGCGTCACGATCCGATCCTGATCCGCAAGCTCTTCGAAAGCGGCGAATATCCCTACGCACAGCGCATGCGCGTGAAGCCGTACGAAGAGCACATGATCGCGCTCCAGCAGGAGTTGCTGAAGGCGCAGCGCTGGATCGAGGAGACCGGCGAGAAGATCATAATCCTGTTCGAAGGCCGCGACGCGGCCGGCAAGGGCGGTACGATCAAGCGCTTCATGGAGCACATGAATCCGCGCACCGCGCGCGTCGTCGCCCTGCAGAAGCCGACCGAGCGGGAGAAGACGCAGTGGTTCTTCCAGCGTTACATCCAGCAGTTTCCCGCCGCCGGCGAACTCTGCCTGTTCGACCGTTCCTGGTACAATCGCGCGGGCGTCGAGCGCGTCATGGGCTTCTGCACGCCGTCGGAATATCTCGAGTTCATGCGCCAGTGCCCGGAGATCGAGCGCATGATCGTGCGCTCCGGCATCCGCCTCTTCAAATTCTGGTTCTCGGTGTCGCGCGAGGAGCAGCGCCGCCGTTTCGAGTCGCGCGAACACGATCCGCTGAAGCAGTGGAAGCTGTCGCCGATCGACCGCGCGTCGCTCGACAAGTGGGACGATTACACGGAAGCCAAGGAAGCCATGTTCTTCTACACGGACACGGCCGACGCCCCCTGGACGATCGTGAAATCGGACGACAAGAAGCGCGCGCGCGTGAATTGCATGACGCATTTCCTGTCGTCCCTGCCCTATCCCAACAAGGATCATTCGATCGTGCGCACGCCCGATCCGTTGATCGTCGGAACGACGGAGCATGTGATCGGGCACGACAGCCATATTCTCGGCAAGACCGTGCATCCGGAGTTGAAGCGCGGCTAGGCCCCAGCGGCGCCCAGATGAAGACCGTCATTGCGAGGAGCGAAGCGACGAGGCAATCCATCCCTACGAACTGATCCAGGGGATGGATTGCTTCGCTTTCAGACGAAGTCCGCAACAGCGGACTTCTGTCGGCTCGCAATGACGGCGGAGCGGCAGTCGATTACGCCGCGCCGGCGTGGTCGGGCGTGCGATAAAGCCGCTCCGGCACCTGCGCAAGCACGGAGGGTTCGAGCTGCGGTCCGAGCCCATAGAATTTCTGGAAGCTCATGATGAGCGGGCGCCAGAGATCCGGATCGACACGGTCGCTCTCGCCTTTCATCAAGATGCTCTCGTGGATGTGCGCGCGCAACACGCGCAGTTCGAAGCAATGCGCGCCGCCCGGCCAGTCGCGCACCGCCATCTGGTGCGTGGCCTCGAGTTTCGCCTCCAGTTGCACCGGGCATTCGCGGACGCGCGGGGCGGCGACGATTTCGCTTTCGTCAGGCGTCAGCCCCGCGCGTGCGAACTTGTCGGCGCAATGAACGTAGCCGCGCGTCGCCTTGCCGGCCGGCACGGGATCCGTGCCCGTGGTCAGGGCGAGACGATTGACAGCGGCGGTCATGCCGTCGTCGGGCAGGTTGAGCACGCATTCGCCGGAACGCAGAATGTTTTCGGTCGTCTTCGATGTTGCGGCGAGCCCGATCATGCAGCGCCAGCCGAGCCAGAAGATCGACGACATCGGCGCGAGATTGGCAGAGCCGTCGGCGTTCAGCGACGAGACGATCACGACGGGCGTGCCGAAATAGAGAATGCCGGGGTTTTGCTGGCGATGCATCGTAATCTCCGTGAGAATGACGATGCATCGATAGCCTGGGCTTCAGAGCGCGGCCCACCCGTTTCCTGCTGCGCTATTTCCGGTAGTCGATGCGATAGATCGCGCCCGCGTAATCGTCGGAAACCAGCAGCGCGCCATCCCTGTCCTGCAACACATCGACCGGCCGCCCGATATAGCTGCGCGCGCCCTGCAGGAAGCCGGACGCGAAGACCTCTTCCTTTTCGAACTTGCCATCCGCCGTCGCGACCACGCGCACGATGCGGCCGCCGCTGAAGACGGCGCGGTTCCACGAGCCGTGCTCGGCGATGAAGATCGAGTCGCGGTAGTCGGCCGGGAATTGCGCGCCGGTGTAGAATTTCATGCCGAGCGGCGCGACATGCGCGCCGATGTTGGCGACGGGCGGAACGAACTCGCTGCACGCGCGGCCGGCGGAGAATTTCGGGTCGGGCGTGTCGCCCTGATGGCAATAGGGAAAGCCGTAGTCGGCGCCCTCCCTGGCGATCATGTTCAGCTTGTCGGCGGGCATGTCGTCGCCCATCCAGTCGCGCGCATTCTCCGAAAACCAGAAGCGGCCCGAGCGTGGATCGAAATCGCCGCCGACCGTGTTGCGCACGCCGCGCGCAATCGTTTCGGCTTTTCCGGTCGCAGGGTCGAGGCGGCGAACCTCGCCCGTTCCTTTTGGCAGGTCGCAGATGTTGCAGGGCGCGCCGACGCCGAATGTGAGGCGGCCATCCTTGTCGAGCGTCAGATATTTCCAGCCGTGATGCCGGCTCGACGGCAGATCGTCGTAGACGATCTTCGGCTGCGGCATCCGGTCGAGGTTCTCCTCGGCGCCGTCGTAGCGCAGGATGCGGTTGACGGCCGCGACATAGAGCGCGCCGTCGCGGAAGGCGAGCCCGGTCGGCATGGACAGCCCGGTCAGGATCGTCTTCACGACGCGCCTGCCGGCCTGCTCCGTCACCGCATAGACGGCGCCCGCGTCGAACGAGCCGACAAACAGCACGCCCTTGTCGCCCCACGCCATCTGGCGGGCCTCGGGCAGACCTGAGGCGTAAACGCTGATGGTAAAGCCTGGCGGCAGCTTGATCTTCTTGAGGTTCTCGAGAAGCCGCGGCTCGGGCGTCGCGTCGCGCGCGAGGGCGCCGGGCGCCGGCAGGGCGAGGGCGGCGAAGGCGGCCAGCAGGATCATGCGCATCGGCGTCTCCGGGGTACGGCTTTAGCTAGCGCGGGTTCGCACTCGCGCCAGCCGATTTGACGGGGCCGACAAAGCGCGACACAAGCGTCCCATGTCGCGCACGGCGCGACGCAGGGACTAACATGTCGCACAATAGCTTCGGCCATCTCTTCCGCGTCACGACCTTCGGCGAAAGCCACGGGCCGGCGCTGGGTTGCGTGGTCGACGGTTGCCCGCCGATGATCCCGCTCGAGGCGGCCGAGATCCAGGCGTTTCTCGACAAGAGGCGGCCCGGCCAGTCGCGCTTCACCACGCAACGGCAGGAGCCGGACGCGGTGGAAATCCTGTCGGGCGTGTTCGTCGATGAAGCCACGGGCCGGCAGGTGACGACGGGAACGCCGATCGCGCTCCTCATCAAGAACGTCGACCAGCGCTCGAAGGATTATTCGGACATCAAGGACAAGTTCCGTCCGGGCCATGCCGATTTCACCTACGAGGCGAAATACGGCATTCGCGATTATCGCGGCGGCGGGCGCTCGTCGGCGCGCGAAACGGCGGCGCGCGTGGCGGCCGGCGCCATCGCGCGCAAGGTCGTGGCGGGCGTGACGATCCGCGGCGCGCTGGTGCAGGTCGGCCCGCACAGGATCGACCGCGCGCGCTGGGACTGGGACGAGATCGCGCGCAATCCCTTCTTCTGCCCCGACCCTGTCGCCGCGCAGGAATGGGAAAAATATCTCGACGGCATCCGCAAGGCCGGCTCCTCGATCGGCGCGGTGATCGAAATCGTCGCAGACGGCGTTCCCGCCGGCTGGGGCGCGCCGATCTACGCGAAACTGGATTCCGAGATCGCCGGCGCGTTGATGACCATCAATGCGGTGAAGGGCGTGGAGATCGGCGCGGGCTTCGCCTCCGCCGAACTCACCGGCGAGGAGAACGCCGACGAAATGCGCATGGGCAACGACGGCAAGCCGCTGTTCCTGTCGAACAACGCCGGCGGTATTCTCGGCGGCCTGTCGACGGGCCAGCCGGTCGTCGCGCGCTTCGCCGTCAAGCCTACCTCGTCCATCCTGACCCCGCGCCGCACCATCGACCGCGCGGGGCACGAGGCGGAAATCCTGACCAAGGGCCGTCACGACCCCTGCGTCGGCATCCGCGCCGTGCCTGTCGGCGAGGCCATGGTCGCCTGCGTGCTGGCGGATCAGTTTCTTCGCCATCGCGGCCAGGTGGGATAGGCCGTGTCCGCATCCAGCGGACGATACGGGTTTGCCGGAAAAGTTGACATCGCAATATTGTGATGACAACGTCAGGGCGGATCGGGCCGAAGAGCCCGACGCCTGAGGAAACCATCCGGCACGGCCGGCACTGACGACCCCCGACGGCTGCAACGCGACGACGCCGCGCGTCCGCGCGCGCCGACGACGCAGAGGAGGAGCGCATGAAGAGGCACACAAAGGGTTTCGCCGCATTGGCCTGCATCGGTCTGGCGACAACGCCCGCGGCGGCGGAGATTTCCGACGGCGTCGTGCGCATCGGCGTGCTCAACGACACCTCGGGCGTGTTCCAGGACTACAACGGTCCGGGCTCGATCGAAGCCGCCAAGATGGCGGCCGAGGATTTCGCGGGCGGCGGCAAGGGCCTCAAGGTCGAGATCGTCTCGGGCGATCACCAGAACAAGCCGGACGTGGGAACGGCCATTGTGCGCCGCTGGCTCGACGTGGAAAAGGTCGACGCCATCGTCGACCTGCCGAATTCCGGCGTCGCGCTCGCCGTCAACACCATCGTGCGCGACACGCCGATGACCATGCTGGCGTCGAGCACGGCCTCGTCCGACCTGACGGGCAAGGCCTGCTCGCCCAATCTCGTGCAATGGGTGACCGACGCCTGGGCGATCTCGCATTCGACCTCCGGCGCCATGCTCGAGCGCGGCGGCGACAGTTGGTATTTCGTGACGGTCAATTACGCGCTCGGCAATTCGATCGAGGCGGACGCCACCGCCTATATCCAGTCGAAGGGCGGCAAGGTTCTGGGCTCGAGCAAGCATCCGCTCGGCGCTTCGGACTTCTCGTCGTTCCTCCTGCAGGCGCAGGCCTCGAAAGCGAAGGTCATCGGGCTGGCCAACGCCGGCCCCGACACGGCGAACGCGATGAAGCAGGCGGCCGAGTTCAACATGCGCGCGCAGGGACAGTCGCTCGTCGCCTTCCTGATGTTCGTCAACGACGTGCACGCCATGGGCTTGAAGACCGGCCAGGGCCTGCTGCTGACCGAAGCCTTCTACTGGGACATGAACGACGACACGCGCGCCTTCGCGAAGAAGTTCGCCGCGCGCATGGGCGGCAAGATGCCGAGCGCCAATCAAGCCGGCGTCTATTCCTCCACGCTCGCCTATCTGAAGGCGGTCGCCGCCGCCGGCAGCGACAATGCGAAGGACGTCGTGCCGCAGATGAAGAAGGCGCCATTCAAGGATCCGCTGTTCGGCGACATGAGCGTGCGCGCCGACGGCCGCGCGGTTCACGCCATGCATCTCTTCCAGGTGAAGACGCCGGAAGAGAGCAAGTATCCTTACGACTACTACAAGCTCGTCAAGACGATCCCCGGCGAACAGGCGTTCCGGCCGATGGCCGAGGGCGGCTGCGCCCTCGTAAAGTGAGGGAGTCGATCATGAACGCCGCCACGCAGACAAGAGCGTCCGCGCCGGTTCTCGCCATCGATCCGTTCGCGCGCGAGTTCATGGACGACCCCTATCCGCATTTCGAAGCGATGCGCGAGGCGGGGCCGGTCCTGTGGTCGCCGAAATACGAATGCTATGTCGTCGCGCGGCACGCCGACGTGCAGCGCGTGCTCAGCGAGTGGCAGACATTCTCGTCGGCCGCCGGCGTCGGCCTCGCCAATTTCAAGAAGGAGACGCCGTGGCGGCCGCCGAGCATCGTGCTCGAAGCCGATCCGCCGCTGCACACGCGCACGCGCACCGTGCTGGCGCGCACGATGACGCCGGGCGTCGTGAAAGCCTTGCGCGAGCAATTCGAGCGCGAGGCGGAAATCCTCGTCGACCGCATTCTCGACCTCGGCGAATTCGACGGCGTCTCGGACTTTGCGGAGCATTACCCGACCAAGGTGTTTCCCGACGCGG
>JAXMDA010000006.1:0-346259 GCA_046349085.1 Rhodoblastus sp. | reverse complement strand
ACGGTCGCCGAAAACGTGCGCCTCGCCGTGCAGGCGAAGGCGGGCGTGCATTACGACATGCTGCGCCCCTGGAGCCTGCGCCGCGAGCTGATTGCGCGCGCCGACGAAATCCTGCGGGACGTGGCCCTGGAAAACAGGCGCGCGCACACCGCCGCCGCGCTGTCGCATGGCGACCAGCGCAAGCTCGAAGTGGCGCTGATGATGGCGCTGGAGCCGCGCGTCTTCATGTTCGACGAGCCGACGGCCGGCATGAGCGTCGACGAGGCGCCGATCGTGCTCGACCTCATCGCGCGGCTGAAACAGGACAGGTCGAAGATTATCCTGCTGGTCGAGCACAAGATGGACGTCGTGCGCTCGCTCGCCGACCGCATCATCGTTCTCACCAACGGCGCCTGCGTCGCCGACGGCGAGCCTGCGGCCGTGATCGCGAGCCCGGTGGTGCAGGAGGCCTATCTGGGCGTCGCGCCGAAGGACAAGGGGGCGGCGGCATGACCGACGCGCTGCTCACCCTCTCCGGCGTGCACACGCATATCGGCCGCTACCACATCCTGCACGGCGTCGACATGGTCGTGCCGAAAGGCCGCACGACCATGCTGCTCGGGCGCAACGGCGCGGGCAAGACGACGACGCTGCGCACGATCATGGGCCTGTGGCCGGCCTCGCAGGGCGCGATCCATTTCGACGGCGCGGCCATCGACAAATCCTCGACGCCCGACATCGCCTGCGCCGGCGTCGCCTACGTGCCGGAGACGATGGCGATCTTCTCCGACCTCACCGTGAAGGAAAACATCGTGCTCGCCGCGCGAAAAGGCGCGCCGGACGACAGGCGGCTCGACTGGATATTCGGCTTCTTCCCGGCGCTGAAGAAATTCTGGCTGTCGCGCGCGGGCACGCTGTCGGGCGGCCAAAAACAGATGCTGTCGATCGCGCGCGCCATCGTGGAGGAGCGCAAGCTGCTGCTGATCGACGAGCCGACCAAGGGGCTGGCGCCGGCCATCGTCTCGGCGCTGATCGAATGCCTGAAGGAGATCGCGCGCTCCGGCGCGACCATCCTTCTCGTGGAGCAGAATTTCCGCGTCGCGCAGGAGGTCGGCGATCTCGTGCATGTCATGGATTCCGGCCGCATCGTGCATTCCGGCGCCATGACGGAGCTTGCCGCCGACGAAAGCCTGCAGACCCGCCTGCTCGGCCTCAGCCTGGACAGCCACCAATGACCGCACTCGACGCAGGCGCGGCGCTGCCGCAACAGAAGACCGATTATCTGCCGGTTCTCCTGCCCGTCATCCTGGCGCTCGCCGCCTTTCCGCTCGTCGGTTCGTTTTCGACGTGGACGACGCTGACGCTCGCCGGGCTGGCCATGGGCATGATGATCTTCGCCATGGCGTCCGGCCTCACCCTCGTCTTCGGCCTGATGGACGTGATGAATTTCGGCCATGGCGCCTTCGTCGCGGTCGGCGCCTATGTCGCGGTCGTCGCTTTCGCGCCGGTGGCCGCGCTCATGCAGTCGGACCAGCTCGCCTCAAATCTCATGGCGCTGCTTCCGGCCATGGTCTTCGCCATGGTCGTGACCGGGATTGCCGGCTACGCCTTCGAACGACTGCTGGTGCGGCCCGTCTACGGCCAGCATCTGAAACAGATCCTTATCACCATGGGCGGGCTCATCGTCATCGAGCAATTGCTTTATGCGAGCTTCGGCCCGCAGATGAATCCGCTGCCGCTGCCGGCCGCGCTGCGCGGCTCGATCCCGCTCGGCGGCGCGGCGGTCGAGAAATACCGGCTGCTCGCCGTCGTCGTCGGGCTCATTGTCTTCGCCGCGCTGCAATTCACGCTCTCGCGCACCAAGCTCGGCCTGCTCATCCGCGCGGGCGTCGAGAATGGCGAAATGGTGGAGGCGCTCGGCTACCGCATCCGCCGCCTGTTCGTCGGCGTGTTCATGGCGGGCTCGGCGCTCGCCGGCCTCGGCGGCCTGATGTGGGCGCTCTATCGCGAGCAGGCGCACGCTTCCATCGGCGGCGAGATGACGGTGACGACGTTCATCGTCATCATCATCGGCGGGCTCGGCTCCGTCGGCGGCTGCTTCATCGGCTCGATCCTGCTGGCGCTGCTCGCCAATTACGCCGGCTTTCTCGCGCCGAAACTGGCGCTGGTGTCGAACATCGCGCTGATGGTGGCGATTTTGCTGTGGCGGCCGCGCGGCCTCTATCCCGTGACGAGCAGGTGAGGCCATGATCCTGTCCGGCAACGCTCCACGCGGCAAGGTTTTGACCGCGCTGCTGCTCGTCATCGTCATCGTGCTGGCGCTCGCGCCCTTCCTTTTTCCCGGCGCCAAGCCGCTGAACGTCGCCGCCAAGATCTGCGTCTTCGCGCTGCTGGTGGCGTCCTACGACCTGCTGCTGGGTTACGCCGGCATCGTCTCCTTCGCGCATACGATGTTCTTCGGCATCGGCGCCTACGGCGTCGCGCTCACGCTCTACGCGCTCGGGCCGTCGTGGGGCGGCATCATTCTCGGGCTCGGCGCCGCAATCGTCGTCGCAGCGATTCTTGCGCTCGCCATCGGCCTGTTCTCGCTGCGCGTGCAGACGATCTTCTTCGCCATGGTGACGCTGGCCGTGGCTTCGGCCTTCGCGGTGCTCGCCTCGCAACTTTCCTGGCTGACGGGCGGCGAGGATGGCCGCACCTTTCGCGTGCCGGAAGTGCTTCGACCGGGATTCAGGCTGATCGAGAACGGGCCTCTAGGCATTTCGATCACGGGTCGGACGCTCTCCTATTACCTCGTCTTCCTCAGCGTCGTCGTGCTGTTCCTCGTCATGCTGCGGATCGTGGAATCGCCCTTCGGCCGGGTATTGCAGGCGATCCGCGAGAACCCGTTCCGCGCGGAAGCGCTCGGCTATCGCATCATCTATCACCGCACCATCGCCAATGTGCTCGGCGCGATCTTCGCGGCCTGCGCCGGCGCGCTCAACGCGCTGTGGCTACGCTACACGGGGCCGGACACCAGCCTGTCGTTCAACATCATGATCGACATCCTGCTCATCGTCGTCATCGGCGGCATGGGCACGCTCTATGGCGCAATCATCGGCGCGGCGCTGTTCGTGCTCGCCGAAAACTATCTGCAAACGCTGATGGGCGCGGCCTTCGGCGCGCTCAACTCGGCGGGCGCGGGCTTCGTCGCGAATTTCTTCAATCCCGACCGCTGGCTTCTATGGCTCGGGCTCCTGTTCATCCTGTCGGTCTATTTCTTCCCGACGGGCATCGTCGGCAAATTGCGCGCGGAACCGAAATCATGAGCGCTCCGGTCTCGAAATACGTCACCGTTCTCGATCGCGAACTGCATTACATGGAATGGGGCGCGCCTGACCGTCCGAAGCTCGTGCTGTGGCACGGGCTCGCGCGCACCGGCCGCGATTTCGACGATCTTGCCGAGGCGCTCGCCGCGCGCTGGCACATCGTCGCCCCCGACACGATCGGGCGCGGCCTGTCGCAATGGAGCCCGAAGCCGGAAGAAGAATATTGCCTCGACTTCTACGCCAGGCTCGCGACCGCCTTCGTCGACGCCATCGGATGGCGCACGTTCCACTGGGTCGGCACGTCGATGGGCGGCGCGATCGCGCTGCGCGCCGGCGCGGGACCGCTCGCCGGCCGCATCGAGCGGCTCGTGCTCAACGACATAGGGCCGGAACTCAATCCCCAGGCAATCGAGCGCATCCGCTCCTATGCCGGCAAGCCGCCGCGCTTCGAGCGCGTGAGCGAACTCGAGGCCTATTTCCGGCAGGTCTATCTGCCCTACGGCTATCTAACCGACGCCCAATGGCGCCGGCTGACGGAAACGTCAACGCGCCGGCTGCCCGACGGCGGCGTCACGCCGCATTACGATCCCAACATGGTGATGCAGTTCATCCATCATCCCGAGGACTACGCGCAATGGGACGAGTGGCGGAAGCTCGCCTGCCCGATGCTGTGCCTGCGTGGCGAAAATTCGGACCTGTTGCTGCGGGATGCAGCCGCACGGATGCCGAAGGAAAATCCGCGTTGCCGCGTTGTCGAGATCGAGGGGTGCGGCCATGCGCCGGCGCTCAACGTCCCCGACCAGATCGCGCTTGTCGAAAACTTTCTGAACGGATGATTGCTCCGCGCTTTGCGGCAGCGCAACGCGACGCCTCCAGAATCGGCGCTTTGATCGCTTCATGATGGACGCCCTCCACGACGGGGATTTCCGGGAAAGCGCCGCGGATTTCGCGGCGCCTGCGCCTGTCGCGCGGGCGTACGCGCCGCCCGCCTATCTCCTCCGGCATTACTGGTGGGCCTATGTCCACCCGCGCGCCGTGCGCCTGTTCGAGCGGCAATGGCTGGTCAACGCCATACTCTGGGGCAATTACCGGCGGCTGCGCGACGCGGCGCTCGACGCGCTGGGACGCGATTCGGGCGGGCGCACGCTGCAGGTCGCCTGCGCCTACGGCGACTTCACGGCTGCGCTGGGCGCTCGCATTGCAAGGGCGGGAGGCGTTCTCGAGGTCATCGACGCGCTCGCGATCCAGATCGACAATCTCCGCGCGAAACTGCCGCGCGACGCCGATGTGCGGACGCATGTCATGAACGCGGCCGCGCTGGACTTTTCAGACGCGCGCTTCGATCGCGCCGTTCTGTTCTTTCTGCTGCACGAGCAGCCCGACGACATCAGGCGCCGCACGCTCAGCGAGGCGCTGCGCGTGTTGAAGCCCGGCGGGCGACTCGTCGTGGTCGACTATGCGCGGCCTGGCGCGTGGAATCCGCTGCGCTGGCTGATGCTGCCGGTCCTCGCGGCGCTCGAGCCTTTCGCGCTGGATCTGTGGCGTCAGGATGTCGTCGATTTCGCGCCGGCGCGCGGCGCCGCCGCGGGCAAACCGCGGCGCTTTTTCGGCGGGCTCTATCAGCTTGTCGTGCTGACGCGGGAAGATTGAGGGCCGATCTCGTTATCCGGCAGGATGGTCAACTCGTCCGGCGCCGTCGTCAGCACCGGCACGATCAGCGCGTAGGCCGCGGTGATCATGGCGACGCAGACGCCGAAACCGCCGTAGGTTTCATAGAGATGCGCGCCCCAGATGTCGCCGAGATGCGATGAAACGTAATAGAGGCAGGAGGAGGCCATCATCGCCGTGCCTTGCAGGCGCGGCGGGCATGAGCGGATCATGAGATCGAGATAGGCCGCCGTCGCCATGCCGCCCATCAGGCCCATCGGCACGGCCGCGATCAATGCCGCCGTCGTCGAGGTAATGAAAAGCAACGGCACGAATTGCGGAATGGCGACCAGCGTGCCCCACCACAGGAGCTTCTTCAGGGACACGCGCGTGCACAGATATCCGAACAGGATGAACGTCGGCACGAAGGAGGCGGCGAATATCGCGCTCCACTGGCCCCAGACCGAATCGGGCGCCTTCAGCGTGTTCTGCAGATAATATTGCAGCGGCGTGCTCGCGCCCGGCGCGAAGTTCCAGAGCATCCAGATGACGAGCGCGGGATAGATCGGCTTGTGACGCAGCACGCGCCCGAGATCGCGCAGCGGATGGCCGGGCGCGAGGCGCTCGTCGCGAATATTGTCGAAGACGGCGCGCGGGCGCAGCGTCGCATAGAGAACGACGAGCGCCGCCATGAAGGCGCCGACGAGAAACAGCGCGCGCGCGGCGACATTGCGGTCCTGGTCCTCGAGCCAGTCGCTGAAATAGCCGCCGAGCAGCAGCGCGGCCACGGCCGGCACGGAACCGAAGGCGCTCCAGGTCGCGCTCAACTGGCCGGGCATGGCGTGCTGCTGGCCGAGCACGGAGGCCAGTCCATTTTCGGCGGCGTCGATGAAGAGCGTGCAAGCGGTCAGGAGAAACATCGCCAGCAGCAAGACATGATAGGTCATCGGCGCGAAGGAGAAGCCCAGATAGAGCGCCGCAACGACCGCGCCGAACACCAGCATCAGGCCGCGGTCGCGCCGCCCCAACAGATTCCAGCGATCGCGCGCCAGGCCGAACAGAAAGGCGGCAAGCAGGGGAATGCCGGCGATCGCCTGGAAGGTCGCGGCCTCCTTGGCGGAGAGGCCGAGCCTGTTCTTCAGGTAGAAGCTGAGCGGGATTTCGAGCAGCCCGCCGGCGGGATCGGCGAGCGCGAGAATGACCGTCAGGCCGCCGAAATAAGCAAGGATGCGCAGACGCTCGGCAGCCGGAAGGATGGTCGGCGCAATGACGATCGCATCGCCATTGCGCGGCGCATCGGCAAGACTCATTCCAAGATCCCGACCAGGCTCCAAGAGGGACTATGTAGCGCTGGCCGGTCCATTGCGTCGAGTGGCGCTGCTCACAAAACCGGCGCCTTGGCTGACGATTTTGCGAGCAGTTCGTCGCGCAATTCGCGCCGCAGGATCTTGCCGACATTCGTCTTCGGCAGAACTTCCCGGAATTCAAAGCGCTTGGGCGCCTTGTAGCCTGTCAGGCGTTCGCGGCAGAAGGCCTCCAGTTTTTCTTTCGTCAGATTTGGATCCCTCTTCACGACGAAGAGCATCACCGCCTCGCCGGAATTGGCGTCGGGGATGCCGACCGCGGCGCTTTCCAGCACGCCCGGATGTTCGGCGATCACGGCCTCGATCTCGTTGGGATAGACGTTGAAGCCCGAGACGATGATCATGTCCTTCTTGCGATCGACGATGCGCACGTAGCCGGCGTCGTCGATCGTGCCGATGTCACCGGACTTGAAGAAGCCGTCCGATGTCATGGACTTCGCCGTCTCGTCGGGCCGCTGCCAGTAGCCGGCCATGAGCTGCGGCCCGCGAATGGCGATCTCGCCCGGCGCGCCATGCGGCACGTCCTTGCCGTCGTCGTCGACGATCCTGATCTCGACGCCGGGCATCGGCAGGCCGACCGTGCCGTTGAAGGCCTCGATGTCGGTCGGGTTGCAGCAGATGCCCGAACTCGTCTCCGACAGGCCATAGCCTTCGACGATCGGCACGCCGGTGACTTCTTTCCAGCGCCGCGCAACCGCTTCCTGCACAGCCATGCCGCCGCCGTTGGAGACGAGAAACTCCGTGAAATCGAGCCTGGCGAAATCGGGATTGTTGAGCAGGCCGTTGAACAGCGTGTTCACGGCCGGCAGCACGTGGAACTTGCGCTTGCCCAATTCCTTCACGAAGCCGGGAATATCGCGCGGGTTGGGAATGAGCAGGCACATGCCGCCCGCGCGCAGCGCCAGCATCGAACACGAGACGAAAGCGAAGACGTGATAGAGCGGCAGCGCGCAGACATAAGTGAGCTGTCCGGCGACCGCCTTGGTGCTGAACGCCGGTTGCAGCCACGCCTCCGAGGCGAGAACGGCGGCAAGCAAGGCGCTGTGCGTCAGCGTCGCGCCTTTCGACACGCCGGTCGTGCCGCCGGTATATTGCAGCACCGCCACATCGTCGGGGCCGAGCGTCGGTTCGACCAGCTTCGCGCCGAGGCGAGCGGCGAGCGTTTGCTTGAATGGAACGGCGCGCGGCAACGAATAGGGCGGCACCATCTTGCGGCGCACGACGAAATTGACGATCGCGCCTTTCACGGCGCCGAGCATGTCGCCCATGCTGGCGAGCACGACATGCTGGACCTGCGTCTTGCCGATCACCTGCTGCAGCGTCGCGGCGAAGTTCTCGAGAATGACGATGGCCTTCGCGCCGGAATCCTTGAGCTGGTGCTCGAGCTCGCGCGGCGTGTAGAGCGGGTTGACGTTGACGACGATGAAGCCCGCCCGCAGCACGGCCGCCACGACCACAGGATATTGCAGAACGTTCGGCAGCATGACGGCGATGCGCTCGCCACGCGCGAGCCCGAGCGACTGGAACCACGCGCCGAGATCGCGCGACAGCCGGTCGATATCGCCGAAGGTAATCGACTTGCCCATGCACATGTAGGCCGGCAAGTCGCGATAACGCGCGTAGCTCTCGGCCGCGAGCGCGACGAGCGAGGGATAGGCGCCGGCGTCGATTTCGGCCGGCACGCCCTTCGGATAGCTGGCGAGCCACGGTCGCTGCATGATCGTCTCCCGTCGGCCCTGGGTCGGCGACGCCCTCTCGTCGCTCTCGATGAGCCCGGGCTTGTCCAATATCATCCGGGACTGGGCGAAACCGTCAATGTTCGGCGTCAAACCCGGCGCACAGGACGCAAAGCAGGCGAATTGTCTGGCGAAATAGCGAACAGAGCAGGGGGAAGGGCGGACCGGTCAAACGGCCCGTCCCCTCCCGGCCGGCCGATGCGCCGACCCGCCTCCCTCTAAGCCTGCCGCTTTATTTGCAGGACCTGCCCCGGCGGCACTTTGCAAAATCGCGAGTTGACGCCGCAAGGCGACGTATGTCCAAAATGGACATAGAGAAGATCAGGCTTCCGCGAACGGGATGAACATGAAGGCGCGACTTCAACGCGAAGCCGCGCGCGACCACAGCATGATGGTCGCGCACAGTTTCAACCAATATTCGATGGAAGTTTCGCGCCTCGTGGCGAAACAATTCCAGGGCGACCTCGAGAGCTATTTCATCCTCTCCGCGATTTGCGTCGCCAGCGTAGGGCATGTCATGGGCGATCCAATCGCGGCGCGACGCTACAGGACGGTCGACGACCGGATCGAGGAGGAATACGCACATATCCGGCTTCTGCCGCTCGCCGAAATCACGGGCATGCCGCGCACCACCGTCCGTCGAAAAGCGGCGCGGCTCATGGAGCTTGGCTATGTCGAGCACGATCCGCAGCGCGGCTATCGCATCATCAAGGGCTCGATGGCGAAATGCCCGCACCTGCGCCAGATCATGCAGGCCCAGGTCTCGCTGAGCGTACGGTTGTTCAACGTCATGCTCGGCGGCGCGGTAATCGAATTGCAGCCGGGCGAGCCGCGCCGTCAGAAGAAGCTTGCGCCCGCCGGCAGGCGCATGCAGTAGCGAACCATCGCGGGGATCGCCCCGGCGCGCGCCTTGCGCGCCAAGGACCGCACGTCACGGCTTGCGAAACTTCAGCACGAACTCGTCGTTGGGAACCGTATTCCTGAATACGACGACCGTTCTGGAATCTTCCGGATGGCGAAGAAAATTCGCCTCGGCGACAAACTGAAAGCCCGCCGATTCTATTTCCGCGCGCAGCGTCTGCTCGGCGATCCTGTGCAGCGTCTTGCCGACGGTCGCGCCATCTTCCGGCCGGGCCGAATGGTCGGCGACGACCAGAATGCCGCCGGGCTTGAGCGCGTCGAACATCGCCTTGTTCATCTTTGCGCGATCGACCGGCATGAAGGTCGTGTCGTGATAGCCGAAAAAGAAGGTGATCGCGTCGAGATTGGCCAGGTTCGGGTCGGCCAGATCATCGTAAGGGCGGACGACCTGAACGACGTTGGACATGGCGGGCGTCGCCATGCGCGCGGCAAACTTCTCCGACGGCTTGTCCGACTGTGCGTATACCTTGCCAGCCGGCGCAACCGAGCGCGCGAGAAGTTCGGTGCTGTAGCCTGCGCCAGCCGACATATCGAGGATGCGCATTCCCGGTTGAGGGCCGACGAAGGTGAGCAGCGCGACGGGATTGCGTTTGGCGTCGTTCTGGCGATCCGCTTCAGAACGATCCGGCGCAGCAACTATCGCCCCATAGTCCGCTGCGAAGGCGTGTGTGCTGAGGGGCGGCGCCAGCGAGATCAGCAGGGCCATCGCGCTCAAAAATCCGGCCTTGACCATGCGTCAACTCCCTCGGATACGCCGCTCGACCGGCGGGAGCCCGATTGAAGCGCAGCGCATCTGCGCAGGCAAGATGCGGCCGCGCGCAGCAAGGCGTCAGCTCGGCCACGCGCCGCGCCTGCGGCTTCTATGGTTGCGCGACGTTCAGCACCGTCAGCCAGCGCCGGCGTCCGTCGCGCGCAGTCCAGGCGATCGACTGACCGCGTGAAACGCCGATGAGCGCGGCGCCGATCGGCGTCAGGATGGAAATGCGCCCCTCCGCTATGTCGGCCTCGCCGGGATAGACGAGCGTGACGCGGCGGGGCCGGCCGCCGTCGGCGCTGAATTCCACGGTCGATCCCATACGCACGGCCTCGTCGGAAATCTCGTCTGCGGGGAGCACGCGCGCGCGGTCCATCTCCGCCTGCAGCACGCTGGCGACGTCCGGGATGCGATCTTCGGAGGCTTCTGCGAGGTCGACGAGCCGCTTGTGGTCGTCTGCGCTGACGACAATGGCGGGCAACGGGTCGGCTTCATAGCGAATGAGGCTCATGGCTGCGACTCCTGGGAGGTCAATGGCAATGCGTCGCGAGCCTCTCTTCGCTGGCGAGAGAAGGCTTTCGGGACGGAAGTGACGGGAATGCTCGACGAGCGGATATGCGCCCCGGGCTCGGCGCGATTCAGACCGAGCCGGGGTCAGTCGACCGCGACGGTGCGAGTCCGAAGAAAAGACAGGCGCAAACAGCTCATAAGGCTAACTTGGAAGCTCGCCCGATTTTGTCAAGCCAAGGCCTTGTTTTCGCGCCGCAAGGCGATACGCGCCATCCGCCGCTCGCTCAGGAGGAATAGCTCGCTCATCAAGGCCTCTCGAATCGACGGCCTTGTGAATTACGTCCCAAGCGACTCAAGGGGGCCTGAGCCTGGTCAGCTTTGCTCCGCCAGAACGCGGCCTGCGATGACGATTTTTTGCACCTCGCTCGCCCCTTCGTAGATGCGAAGCGCGCGAATTTCGCGATACAGGCTTTCGGCTATATTGCCGCGCGTGACGCCCAGCCCGCCGAAGATCTGGACGGCGGAGTCGATTGTCTTTTGCGCTTCTTCCGTCGCGAACAGTTTCGCCATGGCGGATTCGCGGCTCACTCGCACACCCTTCACGTCCTTGATCCAGGCCGAGCGATAGATCAGCAGCGCGGCGGCGTCGATGGAAACCGCCATGTCGGCGATCTTCGCCTTGGTCAGTTGCAGATCGGCAAGCGAGCCGCCGAATATTGTGCGGCTCGTGGCGTGCTTCACCGCCTCGTCCATCGCACGTCGGGCGAATCCGAGCGCGGCGGCGCCAACGGTCGAGCGAAACACGTCGAGCGTGCCCATGGCGACGGCAAAGCCGCCGCCCGGCTGCCCGATGAGGTCGTCTTTCGCCACCTTCACGCCGTCAAACGACACCTTGCCGATCGGATGCGGCGCAATCAGGTCGATGGTCTTCGGCACGGAGAGACCCGGCGCGCTCGCCTCGACGACGAAGGCCGACAGGCCCTTGGCGCCGGGCGCCTCGCCGGTGCGCGCGAAGACGACGTAGAGATCGGCGATGCCGGCGTTGGAGATCCAGGTCTTCTCGCCGTCGAGTCGCCAGCCCTCGCCATCGCGCGTCGCCGTCATCGCCAATGACGAGACGTCGGAGCCCGCCGCCTGTTCCGACAGGGCGAAGGCGGACACGGTCTTGCCCTGCGCGACGGACGGCAGGTACTTCCGCTTCTGGTCGGGCGTGCCGAACAGGCCGATCGGCCCCGTGCCCAATCCCTGCATGGCGAAGGCGAAGTCGGCGAGCCCGCCGTAGCGCGCCAGAACTTCGCGACATATGCAGAGCGAGCGCACGTCGAGCGGACCGAACAGCGCGTCCGCCGTTCCGCCGGTCGCTGTGGCGAGGAAACCGTCCTCGCCCATTGCGGCCACGAGATTTCGAACGACGGCCGCCGCCGTCGCGCTCGACTCGTCCTTGCCGTGCATGATCGCTGCGTGAGCCTTCGCCCAAGCCTCGACGTGATCGTACAGCGCCGTGTGCCGCTCTTCGAAAAACGGCCAGGACAAGAAGGAGCGGTCCGCCATCAATTGCCCTCGAAGACCGGCTTGCCCTTGGCCACGAAGGCCCGGTAGGCGCGGCCATAGTCCTTGGTCTGCATGCAGATCGCCTGCGCCTGCGCCTCGGCCTCGATCGCGGAATCCACGTCCATCGCCCATTCCTGATGCAGGCAGGTCTTGGTCATGGCGTTGGCGAAGGTCGGGCCGTCGGCGATCTCCTTCGCCAGCGCCTGCGCTTCGGCCAGCACCTGCTCCGGCGCAACGAGCCTGTTGAAGAAGCCCCACTTGTCGCCTTCTTCCGCCGTCATCAGCCGGCCGGTGTAGAGCAGTTCCGACGCGCGGCCCTGCCCGATGATGCGCGGCAGGATCGCGCAGGCGCCCATGTCGGCGCCCGCAAGCCCGACGCGCACGAACAGAAAGCCGGTCTTCGCCCGCGGCGTGCCGATGCGCAGGTCCGACGCCATGGCGATGATCGCGCCCGCGCCGCAGCAGATGCCGTCGACCGCCGCGATGATCGGCTGCGGGCAATGGCGCATGGCCTTGACCAGCTCGCCGGTCATGCGCGTGAAGGCGAGCAGGCCCGGCATGTCGTCGTCTTCCTGCATCTTCACCAGCGGCCCGATGATCTCGTGCACGTCGCCGCCGGAGCAGAAATTGCCGCCTTCGCCGGCAAACACGACCGCCTTGACGTCGGTGGCGAATTCCAGCTTGCGGAAGAGCTGGCCGAGTTCGGCATAGCTCTCGAACGTCAGGGGGTTCTTTCGTTCCGGCCGGTTGAGCGTGATGGTTGCGACCTTGCCGTCGACCTCCCACCTGAAATGCGTCGCGACGTAATCTGCGGCCTTGAACTTCTGCACGTCTTTTTCTCCTGTAGATCGGTCGATCAAAACATCGTCAGGCCACCGGAGACGCTGAGCGTCTGGCCGGTGACGTAGCTTGCCCGGTCGCTGGCGAAGAACACGATCGCCTCGGCGACCTCGTCCGGCCTGCCGAACCGCTTGAACGGAATGGCGCGCCTGAATGCGTCGAGATGGTTTTCCGGAAGCGCCATCAGCATCGGCGTCTCGGTCGGACCGGGGCACACGCAATTCACGTTGATCGAATAGCGCGCCATTTCGCGCGCGAGCGCCTTCGAGAAGGCGATCAGGCCGCCCTTGGCGCCGGAATAGACCGCCTCGCCGGACGAACCGTTCCGGCCGGCGTCGCTCGCCACGTTGACGATCTTTCCAGAGCGGCGCGCGATCATCGGCTCGAGCAGCGCGCGCATCAGCTTGATGGGCCCCATCAGGTTGACGTCGACGACGCGGTCCCAGAAGTCCGTCGTGTTCTCGACGAAAGGTTGTCCCTTTCCGTAGCCGGCGACATTCGCGAGGACGTGAATCTCTCCGAGCGCCAGGGCCGCCGTGGCGAATTCCGCGACCGACTGGTCAGATGCGACGTCGAGATGGACATACGTGGCTTTGTGTCCCCCTTCCCGCAGCTCGCGGGCGGCTTTTTCTCCGTTGTCGGCCGAGAGATCGGCGAGAATGACATGGCCGCCCGCCCGGGCGAAGGCTTCCGCGGTCGCGCGACCGATGCCGGAGGCCGCCCCCGTCACCACGATCGTCTTTCCTGCGAAACTCACGATAGAGCCTCCCGTCATGCGGCATGTGCCGAATGAATATTCATTCAATAACCTCGTGTCAACCCGCCGCTGGCAGTCGGGCGCAAAGACTTGCGAGAGAGCGTCACGTGAGAAACAGCGCGAAGCAATCGAGAGACGAACGCTCAGCCGATCTTCCGGCTGAACCGCTCATACGCCGACATCCCCTCCGCCGTGGCGCAGGCGCGCACGACCGCGTCGAAACCGGCTCTTATGTAGCGATCCAGAGTGGTTATCTCCTTCAAGCGCCAGTGCTTCAAGGCCCAGGCATGTGCGTGCATGACGAGTTGATACACGGTCAGGTCGACATCGATCTCGCGGAAAACGCCTGCCGCGACACAGGCCTCGACACGCTCCGCCAGTAATTCGTTCGTCTCGACCTCGAGATGCATGATCGTCCGCCGCTGTGCGGTCGGAAGGGATTTGGTCGATCGATAGGCCAGGACTGCGGCCGACCGGCGGCGATCAATCACGCGCACGTAGGCATTCAGCGCCTTCCACAAGGACGCCAGCGGCGGATCGCGGCTGTCGGCCACCGGGATTTCGCGTTTGTAGGAATCCAGGACGCTCATGAGCGTGAGAAAGAGAACGTCCTCTTTGGTGCGCGCGTATTGATAGATCAGCCCAACGCTGATTCCAGCCTTTCGCGCAATCTCCAGTATGGTCGTCTTGTAATATCCTTGTTTCGAGAACAGCTCGACGGCCGCTGCGACGATTTGCTCCCGCCTGAGTTCGACGAGCTCGGTATCGAGGACCTGGCTTTTTACGGTGACCTTGCTGGCTCGTCGTTTCCCGGCAGTTCTGGCGCTCGACATTAGACACCGTCATCAATGTGATTGGGAGCAATATCAATCTAACGCATATGACCGGTTCGAAGAACCGCTTTTTCGTGGCGCGCCCCGCAAATCCGGCGCTCTCGCCTAAACGGCGACGTGCTTCTTCAGGCTGTCGATCGTCAGGCCCGCCATGCGGCCTTCGTCCACCACGGTCCCTTTCGCCAGCACGTAGTATCGCTCCGTCGCGCGATGAACGAGACCAAAATTCTGCTCGATCAGCAGAATGCTGACGCCCTCGCGCGTGAGCCTTACAAAGAGTTCGGCGAGCTCGTCGACGATGACGGGCGCAAGGCCTTCGCTCGGCTCGTCGAGCACCATCAATTCGGGGTTGGACATCAGCGCGCGGCCAATGGCCAGCATTTGCTGCTGACCGCCGCTCATCAATACGCCGGTCTGCTCCGCGCGCTCGCGCAATATCGGGAACAGTTCGAAAATCCGCTCGATGTTCCACGGTCCCCTGCGGTCGACGGCGGCGCCGAGCTGGAGATTTTCCCGGACGGTCAGCCCGGGCACGATGCGACGCCCCTGCGGAACCACCGCTATCCCGGCCTTGGCCGCGGTGAAATGCCGGATCGCGCGTGCCGCGGCCCCGTTCAGTTCGATGCGGCCCCGGCGAACCTGGGCGATGCCGAGAAACGAGTTGACGACGGTTGTCTTTCCGACGCCGTTCCGCCCGATGATGGCGACGCGTTCTCCTTGTTTGACGGAAAGGCTTACGCCATGCAGCACGTGGGCCTTGCCATAGTAAGAATGCACGTCCTCGAAAGCGAGCAGGGTCATGCGGCCGCGCTCCCGAGATAGGCGCGCACGACTTCGGCATTCGCCTGTATCTCCGCCGCGCCTCCCTGCGCGAGAATCCTGCCGAGATGCAGCACCGTGATGCGGTCGCAGATCGTAAAGATCACGTCCATGTCGTGTTCCACGATCATGACGGTCACGTTCCAGCGCTTTGCAAGGTCCTTCAGCAGACGCGAAAGCTCCATCGATTCCGCGATGGAGAGCCCGGCCGCCGGCTCGTCCAGCAGCACGACGGGCGGGCGGCCGACGAGCGCGAGCGCGATATCGACACGCCGCTGGTCGCCATAGGAGATGTCGCCCGCGCGCCGACGGGCGAGCCCGATCAGATTCATTTCCCCGAGAATCTCCTGCACGTCGTCTGCGCCGGTAGCGCGCGCGGCGAGATCCATCTGTTCGGAGACAGTCAGATCGGGAAAGATATTGGTCTTTTGAAACGAGCGCCCGAGGCCCGCCTTGCGGCGAAGGCGCGCGTCGAGCCCGTCGATGCGGCGGCCCTGCAGCGTCACCTCCCCGGTCGTGACGCCGCCGCCGCGCCCGCACACGAGATCCATCAGCGTCGACTTGCCCGCGCCGTTCGGGCCGATCAGGCCGTGGATTTCGCCCTGCTCGACATCGATGGAGACATTGTCGACAGCCACGAAGCCGCCGTAGCGGCGAGTCATGTTCCGGATCGCGAGAATCGGTTCGCTCAACGCTCGCCCTCCGATTCCCTGCGGCGCAGCGCGCCGACGATTGTTCCCGCGAGGCCGTTGGGGACAAGCACGGTGACGACCATCAGCATCGCGCCGATGATCGCGGGCCAGTGCTCGGTGAAGTCGCCCGCGAGGTCCTTCAGCACGAAGAATACGGCTGCGCCCAGGGCAGGACCCCAGATCACGCGCGGCCCGCCGATGAAGGCCATGATCAGCGCCTCCCCGGACAGGCTCCAATGGAGGATGGTGGGCGTGACAAGGCCGTTGTAGAGAGCGAACAGGACGCCGGCGAGCGCTGCGACGAAGGCCGCAATCGCATTGATCGCCGCACGCGGCAGCAGCGTCTCGTAGCCAACAAACCGCGCGCGCTCCTCGTTTTCGCGGATGGCGCGGGTCAGCATTCCGAAATGGCTTTGCGCAAGCAGGCTGTAGCAGAGAAGCACGAAGACCAGCGCGCACCATACGACGATCACCATCGAGCGCGGCTGTTGAAATATTTGGCTGTCGATGCCGAAAAGCGTCTTCGGAAACTTGATCTCGAGGCCGTCCTCGCCATTGGCGACCTCGCGCCATTTGGCGAAGAACTCGTAAAAGGCCTGCGCGATCGCCAGCGTCAGCATGGAAAAGGCGAGGTGCGGCAGGCGCACG
Organism: Rhodoblastus sp.; assembly: GCA_046349085.1. Taxonomy (GTDB): domain Bacteria; phylum Pseudomonadota; class Alphaproteobacteria; order Rhizobiales; family Beijerinckiaceae; genus JAJXWB01. The sequence continues at coordinate 329,900 of JAXMDA010000006.1, read as the reverse complement.
ATGATCAGACCGAAGAGGAATGCCATGACGCAGGGCGCAAGGAGGGCCAGCACGACGGCCAATTCGACGCTGACGAATCCGAATCGCCCGTTGACGGCGACGATGTAGGCGGAAAGGCCGAACCAGGCGGCCTGGCCGAAACTCGTCAGGCCATTTTGACGAAACAGGATTCCCACGCTTGTCGCGAGAATCGCATTGACGGCCGCCTGCATGAGAAGGGTGAGGACAAGAGTGGAGGCGATGAGGCCGGGCAACGCGACGCCAAGAGCGGCGGCCGCGACGGCAATCGCGATTGCCGGCAGCGCGCCGACCCACAGGCGTCGCACGGACGGGGCGGTGACGGCGGACATCAGCGCCCCGCCTTCACGAGGCCTTCCGGCCGCGCGATCAGAACTGCGGACATGACGAGCAGCGGGATGAGAGAGGCGAGGGCCGGAAAGTATGCAACGCCGAGATTATGCGCCTGTCCGATCAACATCGCCGCGACAAATGCGCCGGTGAAACTCGATAGGCCGCCGGTGACGACCACGACGAAACATTCGATCAGAATGAAGCCGCCCATCGAAGGCGAGAGCGCCAGAAGCGGCGCGGAGACGACGCCGGCCAGCCCCGCAAGGCTCGTGCCGATCGCCACGACGAGCAGACTCAGGCGCTCGGTGTCGACACCCTGGATTCCCGTCGTCACGGGATCGACGCTCGCCGCGCGCACGAACAAGCCGACGCGGCTTCTCCTGAGCCAGGTCGCCAGCCCTGCCGCGACGACGATGGCGACGGCGATAATGAAAAGCCGGTAGATGGGGAATGGGGATCCGAGCATCTTCACGACGCCGTTGAGCAGCGGCGGCGGCTGCATGAGAATGAAGTCTTTGCCAAACAGGGTTCGAACGCCGTCCTCGAGGACGAGCAGGAGCCCGAAGGTCACCAGGATCGTGCTGATCGGGTCATGATTTTGCAGCGGCCTAAAAATCAGACGATCGAGCGCAATTCCGAGCAGAGCGAGGCCGAAGATCGAGGCCACGAGCCCGCCCCAGAACCCCCAGAGCGTGGAGGCCGCATATCCGAGATACGCGCCCACCATATAGAGGCCGCCATGCGCGAAATTGGTCACGCGCCGAAGACCGAAGATCAGCACGAGGCCGACCGACAGCACGTAGAGCAGGCTCCCGTAGACCAGGCCGTTCAGGACGAGAATGAGCATTGCGCGGGACCTCGGGCGCAGGCGATCGGAGGGCGGGCGGACGGTCCGCGCCGTCGGAGCGGACCGTCCCTCGTCTCACAATTTGCAGGAGCCGTCCGGCGCCGGCGTCGCCTGCTGCGCGGGAATGGTCATGGTCGCGACGGGCTTCAGCGCGCCGTTCACGTCCTGGATCTGACCAAAATAGTTCGGCAGCACGAGTTGATTGTCATCCTTGCGCATCACGGCCGGACCATAGAGCGTTTCGAAGGTCGCGCCGGACATCGCCTTGGCGACGTCGCCGGGTTTGACGCTGCCCGCCTTTTTGATCGCATCGAAGAGGATGCGCGCGCCCAGATAGGTCTCGCCTTCGAAATTGGTCGGATCCGTTCCCGGATATTTCTTTCTCCAGGCTGCGACGAAAGCCTTGTTGGCCGGCGTGTCGATGGTGGAGGAATAATTGACGATGCCCCATATGCCTTTCGAGATGTCGCCCATCGCCTTGACCGTGGAATCCGTCACGAAGCTCGTTCCCGCGACGAAGACCTTGTCGAACAGGCCGAACTGTTTTGCCTGCGTGGCGAAATTGATGGCGTCGCGGCCCGCGAGCGCGACCCAGAGGCCCTGCGCGCCGGATTCGGCGATCTTCTGGATGTAAGGGGCATAATCGTTCGTCCCGAGCGCAGAGAAGGATTCCGAAATCACCTCCTTGCCCTGCGACGCTACCGCGGCTTTGAAGCTGGCTACGGAATCGCGGCCCCATGCGCCGTCCTGACCGATCGCCGCCCATTTGACTTCCTTGCGCGTGGCGAGCCAAGGCTTCACGACCGCGGCGTCGGAACTGTCCGGGTGATTGGCGCGGAACATCCGCGCGTTGCACGACGCCCCGGTCAGTGCATTGCCCTTGTTGACGGTCGAAAGATACAGCGCGTCCCACTTGCCGAGTTGCGGTCCAAGCGCCAGTCCTTCGCCGGACGCGATCGTGCCGATGAGAAGATTGAAGCCGCCCAAGGCCAGTTTCTCGCCCTGTGCGCGGGCGACGTCAGCCTTGGCTTCCGTATCGAGAAAGCGCGTCTCGACTCGACGGCCATCGACGCCGCCCGCGGCGTTGGCTTCCTCGACCGCCAGATCGATCGCCCGTTTTACTTGATTGCCAAGGTCGGCGTAGGCGCCCGTCATCGCGGTGGGAACGCCGATGCGAATGGCGTCCTTCGTCTGGGCCATCGCCTGGGTCGTCAGGCAGACGGCCGCGCTGATCACGGTCGCGGCAAGCAGAGCTTTCCTCATCTTCCTCCCCCTCTGGGTCGGCGTCGCAAAATATCTATTGCGACGCATTGTCCGGTGCCCTTCGGGCGTCATTCGAACGATACGTGCAGACTGACTGAGCGCTCATTCATTTTTCTGGCATAGGCCGGCGTCGCGGTCAAGCAACGGGTCCTCGGAGGACGCGCCGGCGACGACGGATCCGGGGCGCGTCCCGCGTCATCCCTGCGTCGCGCGCTTTTGCAATTCCCTCAGGATAACGAGATGCTGGATATCGTTTGTTCCCTCGTAGATCTTCGTGACGCGCGCGTCGCGATAGAGCCGTTCGGCGGGAAAGTCGGTCAGGTAGCCATATCCGGCCAGCGTCTGAATGGCGTCGGAGCAGACCTGTTCGGCCGTTTCGGACGCTTCGAGCTTCGCCATACAAGCTTCCATGAGGCAGGGCCTGCCTGCGTCCTTGAGCGCCGCCGAGTGATACACCAGTTGACGGGCGGCCTCGATGCGCGAAGCCATTCTGGCGATACGAAAGCCGACCGCCTGATGCTCGATGATCGGCTTTCCAAAGACGTTCCGCTCCTTGGCGTATTGAATGGCGACCTCGTAGGCGGCCCGGGCGATCCCGACCGCCTGGGCGGCTATGCCAATGCGGCCGCTTTCGAGATTGGCGAGCGCAATGCGATATCCTTCTCCCTCCTTGCCCAGCAGAAGGTCGGCTGGAAGGATCATGTCCTCAAACGCGATCTGGCATGTATCGGATGAATGCTGGCCCATTTTCGACTCGACGCGCACCACCTTGTAGCCGGGCGTCCCGGTCGGCACGATGAAGGCCGAAATTCCCTTGGACCCGCGTTCCGGCTGGGTCTTCGCGAAGGCGATAATCACGTCGGCGTGCTTTCCGGTCGTGATGAATTGTTTCATTCCGTTGAGGACGTAGTGATCGCCCTGGCGGAGCGCTTTCGTGTTGAGAGCCCCGGCTTCGGAACCGCCATGCGCTTCGGTGAGCGCGAAGCCTCCCAGCCATTCGCCGCGCGCCAGCGGGCGAAGAAACCGCTCCTTCTGCAAGGGCGTGCCGAATTGCGCAATCGGCATACAGGCGACCGAATTATGGCCGCTCACGACAGTCGACGTTCCCGCGTCGCCGGCGGCGATCTCCTCGAGAATGGCGGCCATCGATACCGCGTCGGCGCCGGCCCCGCCCCATTCTTCGGGAACCGTTATGCCGAGAAAGCCGAGCTTTCCCATTTCGTGCAGTTCGGCTTTCGGGAAGTAATGCGACTTGTCCCAATCGGCCGCCTTCGGCGCCAATTTGTCTTGCGCGAACGCGCGCGCCATGTCGCGGATCATTGTCTGTTGATCGTTTAAAATCATCGATCTGTCGCCTTTCTGGCGCCTCTCGGCCGGCTCGCCCCGCCGCGGCGGACCTTGAGGGCCGTGACGCGGGGCTTCACGCCGCGTTCCGGCCTGCAAGGAAGGCTCTGACCCGCGCCCTTGTGTCGTCCGTCTCAAGCAGCAGACGCGTTTCCTCCCTCTCCGCATCGAGCCCGACGCGGATCGAGGCTTGCGTCTTCTCCATGCACCGTTTGGTCGCCGCGAGGGCCGCGCCCGACGCCCCGGCGATACGGTTCGCAAGTCCGTCGCAAAAGGATGAAAGTTGACTGCGCGGCGAGGACCATTGCACGACGCCGAGCGCGACTGCGGTCTTCCCGTCGACGATATCGCCGCCCAACAGGATGCGCTTCGCGACGGAAACCCCGCACAGTCTGGCCAGCCGTTGCGTACCGCCGGCGCCGGGAATAAGGCCGATGCCCGCCTCCGGCAGGCCGATCGACGCCTCGTCGGCCGCAACGCGCAAATCGCAGGCGAGCGCCAATTCAAGACCGCCGCCGAGCGCCGCCCCGGAGATCTCGGCAAGCGTCACGAGCGGCGCGGCTGCGATCCGGTCGAACAAGTCCTGCATACGCTTGACATGCGCGATCAGCCGCGCGCCGCCGTCGTCGTCGGAAAACAGCGCTTGCATCATCTTGAGGTCGGCCCCGGCGCTGAACACTTTTTCAGAGCTGCGGATGTGCAGGACCGTGCAGCCGGAGGCTTCCGCGAGGTCCATCTCGCGCCGCCATGCGTCGAGAAAAGCTGTGTCGAACGCGTTGACCGGCCCCCGCGCCATATCGAGCCTGTATACGCCGCCGCGTTTCTCGCTTCTGATCATGCCACATGCCTTTCGACTTCGTCTGGGATCGTTGGATCGGCGGGTGCAGGAATTCGCTCTGGACTCATGGAGGGGCGCGGCGCTTCATTGAGGCCGCGACCGTTCGCCGACCGCGACCGCTTGACATCCGACCATGCATTTTCACGGTCAATCGGATAATGAATGAGCGTTCAATCAGATTTGCGAAAGCGTGTCAAATTGCCTAGGGATCGCGCGAGGAGGCGCTTGCATTGCGGCTAGCCGATACGTTTCGGCCGCCGGAGCAATCGACGTGTGGAAGGTTCCGTCGCTCGGCGATAGCATGACGCCGCCATCTTCGGTCGTGGTTGAAGCATGAAAGATGCGGGGTCGACGCGCGGCGGAAGGCCGGAACGACCTCCAGACGGATCAGGGGAGAGAGGGGATGGACTTCGACACGGTATTACTGGGCGCACGTCGCGCGGACAGCATTGCGCGCGGTCTGTGGCATGATCGAACGATCAATGATCATCTCGACGCCTGCGTCGCGGCCTGTCCGGACAAGGTTGCGCTGAAGGCGGTCAGCCTCGACGCGGCCGAGGTCGGAAGCTTCAGCTATCGCGAATTGGCGACGCTGGCGGACCGTATCGCCGTCGGCCTGTCGCGGCTCGGCGTCGGCCGCAACGACGTCGTCGCGATGCAACTCCCCAACTGGCGCCAGTTCTCGCTGCTCTATCTCGCCTGTTCGCGGATCGGCGCGGTCGTCAATCCGCTGATGCCGATCTTCCGCGAGCGCGAACTGTCGTTCATGCTCACGCACGGCGAGGCGAAGCTCCTGGTCGTTCCCAAAATCTTCCGCAATTTCGATCATGAGGCGATGGCGCGCGGCCTGCAGCCGACCCTCCCGCACTTGAAGCGCATCGTGGTCGTCGACGGCGGCGGGGCCGACGATTTCGAGGCGCTGCTGACCAAGCCGGAATGGGAAAAGGAGCCCGATGCGCAAGCGATCCTGACCGGAAGCCGTCCGAGCGCCGACGACGTGACTCAGCTCATCTACACCTCCGGCACGACAGGCGAGCCCAAGGGGGTGATGCACACCGCCAACACGCTCATGGCGAACATCGTCCCCTACGCCGAGCGCCTGCGGCTCGGCGCCGACGACGTTATCCTGATGGCCTCGCCGATGGCGCACCAGACCGGCTTCATGTACGGCCTGCTGATGCCGATCATGCTCAAGGCAAGCGCTGTGCTGCAGGACGTTTGGGATCCGGCCCGCGCCGCCGCGCTGATCCGCGCGGAGAAGGTCACCTTCACGATGGCCTCGACGCCGTTCCTGACGGACCTGTCGCGGGTCGTGACGGAGAGCGGCGAGCCGGTCCCGACTTTGCGCGTCTTCCTGTGCGCGGGAGCGCCGATTCCGGGACCGCTGGTCGAGCAGGCGCAGGCCGGCCTCGGCGCCAAGATCGTCTCGGCCTGGGGAATGACCGAGAACGGCGCCGTCACGCTCATCAATCTCGACGACGACGACCGGCTCGCCTCCACCACCGACGGCTGTCCGCTGCCCGGCGTCGAAGTGCGGGCGCTCGACCCCGAAGGCAAGACGTTGCCGGCGGGCGAGATCGGCAAGCTGGTCGTGCGCGCCTGCTCGAATTTCGGCGGCTACCTGAAGCGCCCACAATGGAACGCCACGGATGACGACGGCTGGTTCGACACGGGCGACCTCGCCTATACGACCGCCGACGGCTACATCCGCATCACGGGGCGCTCGAAGGACGTCATCATCCGAGGCGGCGAGAACATACCCGTCGTCGAGGTCGAGGCGCTGCTCTACAAGCACCCGGCGGTCGCGCAGGTCGCCGTCGTCGCCTATCCCGACGAACGGCTCGGCGAGCGCGCGTGCGCGGTTGTCGTGCCGAAGCCGCGCCAGGGGATCGACTTCGGCGACATGGTCGACTTCCTCAAGAGCCACAAGCTCGCCGTCCAGTACATTCCCGAAAAGCTGATCCTGCGCGCGGCCCTGCCGGCCACGCCCTCCGGCAAGATCCAGAAGTTCCGCCTGCGCGAGATGCTCAAGCGGGGCGAACTCGAGCCCTGAGTTGGATCGGCCCGCACAAGCGGGGTCTGACGAACACGAGGAAATCCGCCGCGTCTTGGCGACGCTGTGCGCGCTTCCTGTGATTTTTCCTCGCGGGGCCGAAGGATTACTCGTTTGTGGCGGCCCGCACGCGCGCGTACCACGTGAGCCGGGCATATCGGACGAATGCGGCGCGCTTCGGCGAAGCGTTGTGGCGCCGGAGGATTGCCGGGCTCTCGGGGTAGGCGCAATGCAGAAGATGATTATCGAGGCGCGCGTCAACGAATATGCGATGCGCGACGAAAACCCGCATGTGCCCTGGTCGCCTTCGGAAATCGCCGACGCGGCGGCGCGATGCCGCGACGCCGGCGCGTCGATCCTGCATTATCATTCGCGCGCCGCCGACGGCTCACCGCTGCAGGCCTTCGAGCTGAACGCCGAGATCATTCGGCAAGTGCGCGCCAAGTGCGATATTCTGATCCTGCCGACCCTCGGCTTCTTCTCGAACGACGAGGATCCCGCGAGCCGGATCGATTGCATGTTGCAATTGGCGAAAGACCCCCAGACGAAACCCGACCTCGCGCCGATCGATACGGGCTCGGTCAATCTGGAGACGTTCGACGCCGCGACCGGCGCCTTCGCGCACGCCGATCGCGTCTACGAGAACCGGACCGATTCGCTCGTCCATTATGCGAAGTCCCTGAGGCAGGCGGGCGTCAAGCCGAAGCTCGTGTGCTGGTCCATCGGCTTCGTGCGTCGCGCTGCGGCGATGATGGAGGCCGGCCTGATCGACGAGCCCGGTTATTTCCTCCTCAACATGACGGACGGGCCCTACATCACCGGCCATCCGGGCACGCCCAAAGGCCTGCAGGCGCTCGTCGATTTCCTGCCCGCCGGCAGGGATTGCGTCTGGACCGCGAATATCGTCGGCGGCAGCCTCGTCGATCTCGCGCCCTATGTCGCGGGGAACGGCGGGAATATCGCGCCCGGCATCGGCGATTACGCCTATGGCGAACTCGGCGCCCCGCCCAACCATGAAGTCGTCCACCGCGTTGCGGACATCGTCCGCGCGCACGGGCGCGACATCGCCACGCCCGACGATGTGCGCCGCCGCTTGAAGCTGACGCCGCCGGCCTGAGCCGCGGGCGAGGTCCGCCTGCCCGGGCGCACGAGGAGAGATCGCATGGTCGCAGATATTGCGGCGTTGTCCGCCCTGGAACGCAAGATACTCTGGCTGGCGGTGTGGATGATCCATAACGCCAACCACGTCCGGCAGAACGAGGACGGGCTGAAGGTCGGCGGCCATCAGGCGTCCTGCGCATCCTCGGCGACCATCATGACCGCGCTGTATCTCGCCGCCCTGCGGCCGGAGGACCGGGTCGCCGTCAAGCCGCACGCCGCGCCGGTGTTCCATGCGATCCAGTATCTGTTCGGCGCACAGTCGCTGGAGCAATTGCAGGACTTTCGCGGATACAAGGGCGCGCAATCCTATCCCTCGCGCACCAAGGACAAGGACGACGTCGATTTCTCCACCGGCTCCGTCGGCCTCGGCGTCGCGCAAACGCTGTTCGCCTCGCTGACGCAGGATTATCTGCGCGCGAAGGGCCTCGGCGGAGAGGGGCCCGAGGGCAAGATGGTCGCGCTGGTCGGCGACGCCGAGATGGACGAGGGCAATATATTCGAGGCCCTGCTGGAAGGCTGGAAGCACGGCCTGCGCAACGCCTGGTGGATCGTCGACTACAACCGTCAGAGCCTCGACGCCGTCGTGCGGGAAGGCCTGTGGGCGAAGCTCGAGGCCATCTTCCGGAACTTCGGCTGGGACGTCGTCGTCCTCCGGCATGGCTCGCTGCAGGAGGCTGCGTTCAGGGAGCCCGGCGGCGGCAAGCTGCGCGACTGGATCGAGGCCTGCCCCAACCAGCTCTACTCCGCCTTGACGTTCCAGGGCGGCGCCGCCTGGCGCAAGCGGCTGATGGACGAGATCGGCGATCAGGGCGAGGCGTCGGCGCTCATCGCGCGCCGCAGCGACGAAGAGCTGGCGACGCTGATGAGCAATCTCGGCGGGCACGATCTATCCATGCTCCTCGAGGCGTTCGACCAGGCGCGCCGGCATGATCGTCCCGTGTGTTTCATCGCCTATACGATCAAGGGACACGGCCTGCCGCTCGCGGGCCACAAGGACAATCACGCCGGGCTGATGACGCCTGCCCAGGTCGAGACCCTGCGCGCGACGATGAAGGTGCGGCCCGGGCGCGAATGGGAAAAGTTCGAGGGCGTCGACATCGACGCCGCACGACTCGCCCGAACGCTCGCCGCCGCCCCCTATGCGAAAAAGGCCGCGCGCCGCCGCGCCGCGCGCCACATCCCGACGCCGGCGTCGATCGCCGTTCCGATCGCGCCGGACATGTCGACGCAGCAGGGCTTCGGCCTGTTGATGCACGAGATAGCCAGGCGCGACGACGAATTTGCGCGGCGCATCGTCACGACGTCGCCCGACGTCACGGTCTCGACTAACCTCGGCGCATGGGTCAATCGTCGCGGATTGTTCGCCAAGGAGGAGATGGCCGACATTTTCAAGGCCGAACGCATTCCTTCGACTTTCAACTGGACTTTTTCGCCGTCCGGCCAGCACATGGAGCTCGGCATCGCCGAGATGAACCTGTTCACGATGCTTTCCGCGCTCGGCCTGTCGCACGCGACGTTCGGGGAGCGCCTGCTGCCTGTCGGCACGCTTTACGATCCCTTCATCGAGCGGGGCCTCGATGCGCTGAATTACGCCTGCTATCAGGATGCGCGCTTCATCCTGGCCGCAACGCCCTCCGGCGTGACGCTCGCGCCCGAAGGCGGGGCGCATCAGTCGATCGCGACGCCGCTGATCGGCATGGCGCAGGACGGACTTGCGAGTTTCGAGCCGGCCTTCGTCGACGAGCTGGCGATCGTGCTGCGCTGGGCGTTCGACTACATCCAGCGCGACGATGCGGATGCGACCGAAGCCGACTGGCTGCGGGACCGCGAAGGAGGTTCGGTCTATCTGCGCCTGTCCACCCGCACGATCGCGCAGCCCCCTCGGGAGACGACCGCGCCCTTCGCCGCGGACGTCATCGACGGCGCCTACTGGATGCGGCGGCCAGGGCCGAACGCCCAGATCGTCGTCGCCTATGCCGGCGCCGTCGCGCCGGAAGCGATCGAGGCGGTCGGCCGCATGGCGGAAGACCGCCGCGACGTCGGGCTGCTGGCGATCACATCGGCCGACCGGCTCCATGCCGGCTGGAGCGCGGCCCAACGCGCCCGGGAGGCGGGACGCCTGGATGCGGTCAGCCATGTCGAAGCCTTGCTTGCCGATGTGCCGAACCATTGCGGCCTCGTCACCGTGCTCGACGGCCATCCCGCGACGCTCGCCTGGCTCGGCGGCGTCCGCGGCCATCGCACGCGCGCGCTCGGCGTCGAGCATTTCGGCCAGACGGGAACGATCGCCGACCTCTATCGGCATCACGGCGTCGACGCGCGGGCGATCGCGGCCGCCGCGCAAGCGCTTTCGCCCGGCCGGCCGCTGCGCTATCTGCGCGCGATCTGAAAGCCTTTCAATCCGCGGCGTCGGTGACGGCGCCGCGCGACGCGTCCGAGACGAGGCGCGCATATTTCGCCAGCGCGCCGCGCGCATAGGCGGACGGGCGCGGACGGAACGCCACGAGACGCCGCGCGACGACGTCCGGCGTCAGCGCGACGTCGAGCCGCCTGTTTTCCACGTCGATGGTGATGAGATCGCCGTCGGCGAGCGCCGCGATCGGGCCGCCGGCGGCGGCTTCCGGCACGATATGGCCGATGACGAAGCCGCGGCTCGCGCCGGAGAAGCGACCGTCGGTGATGAGCGCGACCGTGTCGCCGAGGCCTGCGCCCTGCAAGGCGCCTGTCACAAGCTGCATCTCGCGCATGCCCGGGCCGCCCTTCGGGCCTTCGTTGCGTAACACCATCACGTCGTTCGGCTTGATCGAGCCGGCCTTGATCGCGGCGAAAGCATCCTCTTCATTCTCGAAGACGCGCGCGGGGCCGGCGTGCAGCTTCTTTGTCTGGCCGGACAGTTTCATGACGCAGCCGCCCGGCGCGAGGTCGCCGTGCAGGATCGCGATCCCGCCTTCGCTCTTGAGCGGCGCCGACAAGGGCCTGATGACGGCCTGGCCCGGCGGCTCCGCCGCGCGCGCGATTTCTTCGCCGAGGGTGCGGCCGGTGACGGTCTGTTCGTCCGGATGCAGAAGCCCGGCCTCGAGCAGCCGCTTGCCGACGACCGCCATGCCGCCGGCCTCGTACATTTCCGGCGCCGTGAACGCGCCCCAGGGGCGCATGTCCGCGAGCACCGGCGTGCGCCGGGAGATGCGGTCGAAATCCCCGATGGCGAGATCGACGCCGAAATCATGCGCGGTCGCCAGCAGATGCAGGACCGCGTTGGTGGAGCCGCCCGTCGCCATCACCCCGGCGATGGCGTTCTCGAAGCTGCGGCGCGTGACGATGTCGCGCGGCGCCCGGCCCTGCCTCACCAGCGCCACGGCGAGCCCGCCGCAGGCATGGGCGGCGTCGGTCTTGGCCGGCGCGAGCGCGGGGGCATCGTTCGCGCCCATCGGCGAAATGCCGAGCATCTGGTATGCCGTCGCCATCGTATTGGCGGTGAACTGGCCGCCGCAGGCGCCCGCGCCCGGACAGGCGTGATCTTCGACGTCCTTCAGCTCCTCGACCGAGATCCGCCCGGCGTTATAGGCGCCCAGCGCCTCGTAGATGTCCTGGATCGTCAACTTGCGATTGGCGAACGCGCCTTCCTCACGCGCGCAGCGCCCGGCGGCGATCGAGCCGCTGTAGAGCATGAGGCCGGGGATGTTCACGCGCCCGAGCGCCATGGCCATCGCGGGGATCGTCTTGTCGCAGCCGGAGATCACCACCAGCCCGTCGAACATATGCCCGCGCGCGACCAGCTCGACGGAATCGGCAATGACCTCGCGGCTGACGAGCGAGGTCTTCATGCCCTCCGTGCCCGTGGTGATGCCGTCGTTGATGGCGATCGTGTTGACCTCGAGCGGCGTGCCGCCGGCGGCGCGCACGCCGTCAGCGACGCGCGCGGCGAGCTCGCGGTGCGTCCAGTTGCACGGCATCGTGCCGATCCAGCAATGCGCTATGCCGATCTGCGGCCGCGCGAAGCTTTCGTCGGTGAAGCCGACGGCCTTCATCATGGCGCGCGCGACCGTGCGGTCGGGGCCGTCGAGCAGCGCGCGGCTGTTCTTGCGCGGGTCGATCGTCATCGTTCCTGCAGACCTCAGCCGACGGGAAATTCCGCGAACAGCTTCAGCAGCTCGTCCACGAGAAAGTCGGGCTGCTCCTCGGCGATCCAGTGCCCGCTGTCCTTCACCAGTCCGCCGCGTACATTCTCCGCCACGCGCCGCAGCGATTCGATGCATTCCATGCCGCGGCCGAAACTCTTGTCGCCGCCGAGCGCAAGCACCGGCATCTTCAGCTTGCCCTTCGCCGCGAGAATGGCGGCGTTATCGGCGGCGTCCTGCGGCAGGGCGCGATAGATTTCCAGCAGCGCGCGGAATGCGCCGGGCTTCTTGTAGGTGCGCAGGAATTCAGCCTTGTCCTCTTCCGAGATGCAATTGGCGCGATGGCCGTAGTTCTCGAACAGCCAGTTGACGACCATTTCCTCGCGGCCGAAGCAAAGTTGTTCCGGCAGGTCGAGCGTGCGGAAGAAGGCGTGGTGCCAACGTCGTCCGCCCTGCGAGAAATCGGCGCCGTCGCCGGGAATGACGACGTCGAGAATGGACAGCGTACGCACGGCGTCCGGATTGTGCGCGGCCACCGCAAAGGCGACGGGGCCGCCCCAATCGTGCCCGACGAGATGAAAACGCCTGAAGCCGAGATGATCGATGACGAGGGAGGCGATATCGGCGCCGAGCGTCTTCTTGTCATAGGCGCCGGCGGGCCGCGTGGAATCGCCGAGCCCGCGCAGGTCGGGCGCGATGACGGTGTATTTTTCGGCCAGGCGCGGCATGACGTAGCGCCATTCGTGCGACGTCTGCGGAATGCCGTGCACGAGCACGACGGGATCGCCCTGGCCCGCGCGCAGATAGTGCAGGCTGACGCCGTCGAGATCGGCGAAATGGCTGGTCGTCTTCATCGTCGTCTCAGCCGAGCTTGCCTGTGGATTGCTCGAGCAGGCCCCAAGCCTCCTCGCCGAACTTGCCCTTCCATTCCGCGTAGAAGCCGGACTTGCTCAGCGCTTCGCGGAACGGCGCGGGATCGACATCGTTGAAGACGAGGCCCTTCGCCGCGAGATCGGCCTTGAGCGACGTATTCTGCCGCGCGATCTCCTCGCGCTCGGCCAGCGCGTTCCTGTTGATGATCGCGGCGACCTTTTCGCGCAGGTCGGCGGGCACGCCCTCCCACGCGCGGCGGTTGACCAGGAACCACCAGCCGTCCCACATGTGGTTGGTGAGCGAGCAATATTTCTGCACTTCGTAGAGCTTGGCGGCCGAGATGATGGCCGGCGGATTCTCCTGGCCATCGACGATCCTGGTCTGCAAGGCCGAGTAGACTTCCGCGAAATTGATGCCGGTCGGCGAGGCGCCGAGCGCCTTGAACAGCGAGGTCCACAGGGCGCTGACCGGCACGCGCATCTTCAGTCCCTTGAGATCGTCCGGCGTGACGATCGGGCGCACGCTGGTCGTGATCTGGCGGAAGCCGTTGTCCCAGATCTTGTCCATGACGACGAGGCCGGCCTTGTTGATCTGCGTGCGCAGATGCGCGCCGAACTGGCCGTCGAGCGCGTTCCACAGCGTCGGATAATCCTTCCACGCAAAGCCCACGCCCCAGATGGCGGCAGACGGGATCAGAGTTGACAGCACGTTCACGCCCGACAGCGTGAAACATTCGAGCGCGCCCGAACGCAATTGCGCGAACATGTCGGAATCGCCGCCGAGCTGGTTGTTGGCGAACACCTGCAATTCGAACCGCCCGTCGGTCGCCTGCTTGATCTCCTCCGCCGCCTTGCGCGCATAGACGTTGAGCGGATGAGATTCCGGCACGTTGGTGCCGAGCTTGAAGACGAATTCGGCGGCGTGGGCGTAGCGCAGCGGCATGGCCGCGCCGATCGTGGCCATGGCGCCGAGCGCGGCGAAGCGGCGGCGGGAGAGATGCGTCATGATTGCCTCCGGACGATTATGTTTCAGGTTGGCGGAACGGACTTGCGGGCGCCGACCTGCAGGCCCGCCTCGCGAAAGCCGCCATCGACATTGAGCGTGTGGCCATGCACGTAGCGCGCCTCGTCCGAACACAGGAACACGGCGGCGTCGGCGATTTCGTCCGGAGTTCCGTAGCGGGTCATGGGGATGAGGTAATTGTAGGCGGCGCGCGTCGCGGCATCGTGCGCAAATTTCGCCATCTCGGTTTCGATCGCGCCCGGCGCGATATTGTTGACGTTGATGTTGTGGGGCGCGAGTTCGACCGCCATCACCTTGGTCAGAAGCTCGAGGCCCGCCTTGGCGGAACCGTAGGCGGCGCGGCCATTGGCGCCGCGCTGGCCGGAGAGCGAGGCGATGTTGACGATCTTGCCGCCGCCGCTCTTCGCCATCTCGCGCGCCACGCCCTGCGCGACTAGAAAGGCGCCGGTGAGATTGATCGAGACGATGCGGTTCCAGTCCTCGAGGCTCGTCTCGAGAAACGGCGTGTTGCCGCCGACGCCGGCGTTGTTCATGAGAATGTCGATGCGGCCGAACTTTTCGATCACGGCCGCGACCATCGCCTGTACGGAAGCCGGATCCGCGACGTTGACGGCAAGCGCCAAGGTTCGCGCGCCCGTCTTTGCGATCTCGTCGGCGGACGCCCTGGCGCCGTCGCCATTCACGTCGGCGATGACGACGGCCGCGCCCTCGCGGGCGAATGCGCGCGCGCACGCGAGCCCTATGCCGCGCGCGCCGCCGGTCACCAGTGCGATCTTGTCCTTGAGCCTCATAAGCGTGTCCCGACTTTCGTTCGTCTCAGGCGGCCCGGCAGGTCAGGCCGCCGTCGACGGGCAGGCTGACGCCGGTTACGTAGGCGGCTTCGTCCGAGGCGAGGAACAGCGCGGCGTTGGCGATGTCCCAGGCCGTTCCCATGTGGCCCATCGGGCAGGCGGCGTCGCGCGCCCGCACCATCTCGTCGGCGTCCTTGTACTGGCCGGAAATCTGCTGGTGGATGAGCGGCGTGTTCATCAGGCCGGGCATGATCGCATTCGCGCGGATGCCGTCCTTGGCGTACTGAAGCGCGAGCCCCATGGTGAAATTGTTCACGGCCGCCTTGGCCGCGTAATAGGCGGCATAGGGATAGCCGGTCCAGCGGATGGCGGCGACCGAGGAGACGTTGACGATCGCGCCCTTGCGCCGTTCCAGCATGTGCGGCAGCACGTGCTTGCAGGTGAGAAAGGCGCCGGTGACGTTGAGGTCGATGGTCTTGCGCCACTCGTCCTCGCTCAGTTCGATCGGGCCGCCCATCGTCGCGTAGCCGACATTGTTGTGCAGGACGTCGATGCGGCCGTTCGCGGCGATCACGCCGGCGACGACGGCCGCGACCTGTTCGGAGCTGGTGACGTCGCAGACCGCCGGCGAGGCCGAATGGCCTTCGCCGCGGATGATCGCGACGGTCTCGTCGGCCGCGGCCGGATTGTAGTCGACGCAGACGACATGCGCGCCCTCGCGCGCAAAACGCGTCGCCGTCGCCTTGCCGTTGCCCCAGCCCGGCCCGACCGAGCCGGCGCCGAATACGACGGCGATCTTGTCCTGCAAACGTCCGGCCATGAAATTCCGCTTCCTCGATACGTGTGAAAGGGATCGCGCATCGGCGCGATCCCCGGATTGACCCGGCCTAGCTGAGCTTGCCGGTGGTGGCCTCGAGCAGCGACCAGGCTTCGTCGCCGTAGCGCTTCTTCCACTCGGTGTAGAAGCCGGACAAAATCAGCTTCTCGCGGAATGCGCCGAGATCGACCTTGTGGAACGTCAGCCCGCGCCTGGTCAGTTCGTCCTGCAGCGTCGCATTGCCGCGCTCCACTTCGGCGCGCTGGAGCAGCGCCGCCTCGTTGATGTTGCGCTCGATGATCTCGCGCAGATTGGCGGGAATGCCCTCCCATACGCGCTTGTTCGACAGGATCCAGAATCCGTCCCACATGTGGTTGGTGTAGGAGCAGTGCTTCTGGACTTCGTACATCTTGTCGACGAGCAGGCCGATGAGAGGCTGTTCGAGCCCGTCGGCGATGCGGGTCTGCATGGCCGAATAGGTCTCCGCCCAGGGAATCGAGACCGGCGAGGCGCCGAACGCCTTGAACATCGAGGTCCACAGCGGGCTCGGCGGAACGCGGATCTTGAAGCCGCTGAAATCGCCCGGCGACAGGATTGGCTTCGTCGAGCTGGTCACCTGCCGGAAGCCGTGGTTCCACGACTTGTCGAAGCAATGGAGGTTGGCGTCCGAGAACGCCTTTCGGACATGCTTGCCGAGGCCGCCGTCGAGCGAATCCCAGACCTTGTCGTAGGTCGGATAGGCGAAACCCACGCCGCTGATCGAGGCCACGGGCACGAGCGTGGACATCAGCACGCCCGTCTGCGCGAACAATTCGAGCGCGCCGGAGCGCAACTGGCTGAGCATGTCCGCGTCGGAGCCGAGCTGGTTCTTCGGGAACAGCTCGATCGCCACGCGGCCGTCCGTCTCGTTCCGGATTTTCTCGGCGGTCTTGGCCATCTGCGTGTTGAGCGGATGGTCGGCCGAAACGATATTGCCGAATTTCAGACGGATTTCCGGCGCGGCGGCGCGCGCCACCCAGGGGGCGGCGATGCCGGCGGCTGCGGCGCCGATAACGAATGTGCGACGATCTGTACGCATGTTTCTCTCCTCCCGCGATCCGCCATGCGGACCGAATGGCTGCAAAGGCGCGCGTCGGCTAAAGGAAACCGATCGATATCCAGGGAATCGCGATAACGAAGGCGAGACCGACGATCAGCGCGAGAATGTATCCGCCGATCGGCTTGATGCCTTCGTCCGGGTGTATCTGACTGATCGCGCAGGCCGCGTAGTAGCCGACGCCGAAGGGCGGCGCGAACAGGCCGATGCCCATGGAAAGAATCACGACCATGGCGTAGTGCACTTCGTGCACGCCGACCTGCCGGGCGATCGGGAACATCAGCGGCCCGAACAGCACGATCGCCGGAATGCCCTCGAGCACCGAGCCGAGGATGATGAAGGCGATCGCGGAGACGACGAGGAAGACCGGCGCGCCGCCCGGCAGGCTCTTCAGCGCCGTCGCGAGCGTGGCCGAAAAGCCCGATTGCGTCAGCGCCCAGGCCATGCCGGTGGCGGCGCCGATAATGAGCAGGATCGCGCCGGACAGGCCTGCCGTCGTCACCAGCATCGGATAGAGCTTGTTCAGCGGAAACTGACGGTAGACGACGAGGCCGACGATCGCGGCATAGACGATGCCGATGGTCGAGACCTCCGTCGCGGTCGCCACGCCCTCGACAACCGCGGCGCGGATCACGAAGGGCAGCAGCAAGGCGGGGAAGGCGATGGCCAGCGTGCGGCCGATCGTCCTGGCGGTCGGGCGCTGCACGGAGCTCAGGTCCTCGTTGCGATAGCGAAACCACACGAGCGCGCACAACGTCACGCCGAGCACGAGGCCCGGCAGCAGACCGCCGGTGAACAGGGCGGAGATCGAAACGCCCGTCACCGACCCGATGGTGATGAGAACGATGGACGGCGGGATCGTCTCCGTCTGGGCGCCGGTCGCGGACAGAAGGGCGACGAGATCGCCGTTCTTGGCGCCGCGCGCCCGCATTTCAGGAAACAGCACCGGCGCGACAGCGGCCATGTCCGCGGCCTTGGAGCCGGAAATGCCGGACACGAGATACATGGCGCCGACCAGCACGTAGGAAAGCCCGCCGCGCACGTGCCCGAGCAGGCTCGCGAGGAAGCCGACCATCGCGCGCGCCATGCCCGTCGCTTCGATCAGCAGGCCGAGAAAGACGAACAGCGGCACGGCGAGCAGGATGAGATGGCTCATGCCCTCGTCCATGCGGCCGATGACGACGAGCGTCGGCAGGCGCGTGGTCAGCGCGATGTAGCCGAAGGTGGCCAGGCCGAAGGCGAAGGCGATCGGCACGCCGGCGAACACCAGCGCGCCGACGAGACCGACGAAGAAGAGCAGCAGATTGTAGTTGCCGAATTTGGGCAGCACGCCGCCGAGAGCCCAGAACGCGCAGGCCACGACCGCGACCACGGCAAGCGCGCAAAATGCGGCAAGCCGGTGCGGCGAGCGAAGCAGCGAAATCACGCCGCTCGCCAGCATCAACGCGAGCCCGACCGGCAGGGCGCTCGCCCGCCAGGCGCTGGAAATTTCCAGCGCCGGCGTCGTGATGAGGATTTCTTCGTGCGCGAATTCGAAGGCCGGCTTGATCGTCAGAACGATGAACGCCACGCTGGCCGCGAGCGCCAGCGTTTCGAAGAAGGGCTGCAGCCGTGCGCCCGATTTCGAAACGATGGCGGTCATGCGCATATGGCCGGCGTTGCGGAACGCAACCACCGAGCCGAGCATGGCGAGCCACAGGAAGAGAAAGGACGCCAGCTCGTCCGACCAGACGATCGGACTGTGAAACACGTAACGGCTGACGACGCCGACGAACAGAACCAGAATTTCCGCGGCCACCAGCAACGCCGCACAGATTTCGACGCTGACGCCCATGTAGCGATCGACGACGGCAAGGGCGCCGACCGGCGTGTCGTCGACGATGGAGCGGGCGCTCGCCGTTGCGGCGGTCATGTGCCCGGCCTGCTGGTGCTGCGATGCATGACGCGCATGTTCCCACCCACGGATTTCTTGTTGTATGGCGGGCATGACTAACCCGCCGGGCAGCAACCCGACATCCGAGAATTGCGCAGGCGGCCCTGAAGAAAAATCACAGATGCCGTCGCGGCGCGCGCGGCGTCGGCTTCCCGGGCCCCGGCGCGCAACGCAAGAAGAAGAAAACTCACAAGGAATTGAGGTTTCTCATCTCGCCCGCGCACGAGGGCTATGGCACGAGACAGACAAGGCCGCGCACGGCGGCGATCGGGAGACCATCTGATGACGACGCGCGTTTTTCGTTCAACCATGCCGAGGATCGAGACCGCGCTCGTGGACCTCTGGGCGAAGGCGCCAAGCAGCGTCGCCGCCGACATTCTTGGCGGCTTGACCGTCGTCGACGCCGCGATCCGTCCGTTGAAGCCGCTGTCCGCGGGCCGGCGGCTCGTCGGCCTTGCGACGACCGCATTGTGCGAAGGCACGGACTACGGCCCCGTGCATCACGCCATCGCCGTCGCGCAAGCCGGCGACGTCATCGTGATCGAGGCCGGCGGACGCAGCAGTCCGGCCGTCATCGGCGAGCTGCTGAGCGGCGCCGCGCGTCTCAAGGGCGTGCGCGGCCTCGTTATCAACGGCGCGGTGCGCGACGTGGCGACCTTGCGCGCGTGGGACGATTTCCCGGTCTTCGCGCGGCACGTGACGCCGCGCGGGCCCTCGACCTACGACCGCGGCGCGGTGAACGACGTCATCGCATTGGGGGGCGTGCGAGTGGCGCCGGGCGATATCGTCCTCGGCGACGACGACGGCGTCGTCATCGTGCCGCGCGAGGAGGCCGCCGCAAAGATCGAGGCCGCGCTGGCGCGCGTCGCGGCGGAAGCAGCGTGGGAAAAGGAACTGCTCGCCGGACGGTCGACGATCGACGTCTTCGACATACCGCGCGCGATTTGACGCTCGTCCGCCGAGACGGCGGCGAGCCGTTGGTCTTGCTTGTCGCGCCGCATGTGTGCAGCGGACGTCAGTCGGAGAGGACGGGGCGGCGAACTGTCGCACCGGCGATGATCCGCGCGCCGTCCGAAGCGACCTCACGGCCGTAAAGCGCGCGCGGTCAGGAGCAACCCCAACCGGCGCCTGCCGGCCCGGACATGACGTCGCGTCAATGAACGCGGGAATGACCGACGCGAGCTATTGAAGCCGAAAGCCAGACGGGTCGATACTCGGCCCTGGGAACGGGAGGCGTCCAATGGCTGAGATCACCGGCGGCGAAATCGCCGCGCGCATGCTGCTCGCGGAGGGTGTCGAGAAGGTCTTCGGCATCATCGACGGCACGTATTTCGGCTTTTATTCGGCGCTGCACCGGCTCGGCATCGAAATCGTGACGCCGCGGCACGAGAGTTCGGCCGCGCATATGGCGGGCGCCTATGCGCGGCTGACGGGGCGGCTCGGCGTCTGCATGGCGAGCAACGGCCCGGGCGTCGCCAACCTGCTGCCCGGACTGGTCGTCGAGCAGGCCGAAGGCAATCGCGTGCTGGCGATCACCAGCGCGCGCCGCCCCGGCATCATGTATCCCGACCGCGGCGGCGCCTATCAGTGCTTCGATCAGGCCGGCGTCATCGGGCGCATCGCCAAATGGAGCGCGGCGGCCTCGTCCTTTGAGCGCGTGCCCGAACTGATGCGCAAGGCTCTGCGCAAGAGCTTCGAGGGGCGCCCGGGCGTCGTGCATCTCGATATTCCCGAAAACATCATGAACGGGAAATTCAAGTCGAAGGCCGCGATCATGTCGCCGCAGCAATATCGCGCGACCGCGCCTGCGGCGCCGACGCCCGAGCAGATCGCGCAGGCCGCGCAGATGCTGATGTCCGCCGACCAGCCGATGATCCACGCAGGCTCCGGAGTCGTCCATGCGCAAGCTTTCGACGCGCTGCGCCGTGTGGCGGAGTTGCTGCAGGCGCCGGTGACGACGAGCTGGGCGGCGCGCGGCGTGCTGCCGGAGAGCTCCCCGCTGGCCGCGCCGATGCCGCACGTGAAGCTGAACCATCGTATCCGCAACGAGGCCGACGCCGTGCTGATCGTCGGTTCGCGGATCGGCGAGACCGACTGGTGGGGCAAGCCGCCCTACTGGCGATCGCCCTCGGAGCAGAAGACGGTGCAGATCGACCTGGACGAGGAGATGATCGGGCTCAACAAGCCCGTCGATCTGGCAATCGTCGCCGACGCGCGACGCGCCCTCGAAATGCTCGCGGATGAAATCGAACGGCGCAACGCGGAGGCGGGCAACGCCGGACGGATCGAGCACCGCCGCGCCCGCGTCGCAGCTTACGGCAAGGCGATGAAGGAAGACCGCGCCGGATGGGACAAGGCGCTTTCCGACATGGCCACGCCGATGAACCCGGCGCATATCGGCGCGGCCTGCCGCGAGGTGTTTCCTGAGGATACGGTCCTCGTCGCCGATGGCGGCAACGCGACAATCTGGGCCATGTTCTATCATCCGGCGCTGCAGCCGAACACGATCCTGTCGACCTTCAAGTTCGGCATGCTCGGCGCAGGTCCCGCGCAGGCCATCGGCGCGGCGGCGGCGCGACCGGGAAAGCCCGTCTGCTGCATCATCGGCGACGGCGCCATGGGCTTCCACCCGCAGGAGGTGGAAACCGCGGTGCGCAATAAGGCGCAGGTGATCTTCATCGTCCTCTGCGACAAGCAATGGGGCATGGTGAAGATGAACCAGCAATTCATGCTGCGGCCCTTCAAGACCATGCTGTTCAAGAGCCTCGGGCCGGAGGAGACGATCAAGGCCGACCTCGGCGAAATCCGCTTCGACGACATGGCGCGGAGCATGGGCGCCTATGGCGCGCGCGTCTCGGACCCGCGGCAGTTGAAATCCACGCTGCAACAGGCGCTGGCGACGGGAGGATGCGCCGTCGTTCACGTCGACGTCGATCCGGTGAAGCACATGTGGGCGCCTGGCCTCATTCACTTCAAGAAGATGCACGAGGAACCGAAGGGCTAGGAAGCCGCGCGTGCCCGACATCGATCAGGTCCGCCTGAACTTCAATCCGCAGACGCTGCTGCTGCTCAACTGCGTTCTCGGGCTTGTCATGTTCGGCGTGGCCATCGACCTCAGGAAGGAGGACTTCCTGAAGGCGCTGTCGATGCCGCGCGCGCTCGCCGTCGGCCTCGTGGCGCATCATCTGGTCTTCCCGGCGGCAACCTACCTGCTGGTGCTCGCGCTTCAACCACGGCCGAGCATAGCTCTCGGAATGATCCTCGTCGCATCCTGCCCGGCCGGGAACATTTCGAACTTTCTCACGCATTTCGCGAAGGGCGACGCCGCGCTGTCGATCTCGATCAGTTCCGCCTCGACCCTGTTCGCAATCGTGATGACGCCCGCGAATTTCGCATTCTGGGGCGGTCTCTACGAACCCGCGCAGGCCATTTTGCGCGAAGTGGCGGTCAATCCGCTCGAAATGTTCGAGCACGTCCTGCTGCTGCTCGGGCTGCCGCTCGCCGCCGGCCTGTTCGTTTCGATGAGATGGCCGCGTTTCGCCGAGCGCGCGCGCCGGCCGATGAGCCTGTTCTCGCTTCTGGCCTTCATTCTGTTCGTCGTCGCCGCGCTTGGCGCGAACTGGCAGTATTTCCTTCGATACGTCGGAATGGTCGTCGGCGTCGTCTTCGTCCACAACGCCGGCGCGCTCGCTCTCGGCTACGGGATCGCCGGCCTCGTGCGCCTGCCGGAGCGCGCGCGACGCGCGGTCTCGTTCGAATGCGGCATCCAGAACTCCGGACTCGGCCTGATCCTGATCTTCAATTTTTTCGCCGGGCTCGGCGGCATGGCGATCGTGGCGGCATGGTGGGGCGTCTGGCACATCGTCGCCGGACTCTCGCTCGCCGCCTATTGGTCCAGGCGCCCGCCGGATGGAGAAACGGCATGACAGTGGGAACCGTCCTCATCACCGGCGCAGGCGGCTATCTCGGAACGCAATTGCTCGCCGCCCTGAAGGAACGCGCCGCCGATGTCGCGCGCATCGTCGCGGTCGATGTGCGGGAAACTCCGCCGGACAGGCGGCTGCCCGGCGTCGACTATCATGTGATGGACGTACGCTCGCCGGATCTGACGTCGCTGTTCGAAGCACAGGCGCCGGAGGTTGTCGTTCATCTTGCTTCGATCGTCACGCCCGGCAAGGACAGTACGCGCGAATTCGAATATTCGGTCGATGTGCTGGGCACCGAAAATGTCCTGAACGCTTGTCTCGCATCGGGCGCAAGAAAGATCGTCGTCACATCGAGCGGCGCCGCATACGGCTATTATGCTGACAATCCGGCCTGGATCGAGGAGGACTGGCCGGTGCGCGGGAACGAAGCTTTCGCCTATTCCCATCACAAGCGGCTGGTCGAGGAAATGCTCGCGCGCTGGCGCAGCGCGCATCCGCAATTGCAGCAGGTCGTGCTGCGCGTCGGCACCATCCTCGGCGCGACCGTGCAGAACCAGATCACCGCGCTGTTCGAAAAGCCGCGGCTACTGGCGATCCGGGGGGCCGATAGCCCGTTCGTGTTCGTATGGGACCGGGACGTCGCCGGCGCGATCGTGCATGCCGTTGTGAGCGACAAGACGGGCGTCTTCAACGTCGCCGGCGACGGCGCATTGACGGTGAAGGATATAGCGCAACGTCTCGGCAAGGGCCGGATCGTGCTGCCGGCTTGGCTATTGCAGGCGGCGCTCGCCGTCCTGAAGCCGCTGGGCATGACACGCTATGGCCCCGAACAGGTCGACTTCCTGCGATACCGGCCCGTGCTCGACAACCGCAGGTTGAAGGAGGAGTTCGGCTACGTTCCGCAAAAAACCTCGTCGGAGGCGTTCGAAATCTGGCGAACGCGCGCGATCCGATCCTAAGATCGCCAGGCTCCCATGAGCGCGGGCGCCAGCGGCTGGGCGACCCTGGCCGAGGAATGACGTTCCTGAGGTCTTCGAAGCGGCCTTTGGCGGCCCGCCGATTCGCACGTCGCAGGGCCGGGCATCGATTCTCGACACCCCGACCGTATTGCCGCCCGGCGCCCGCCGACGCCGCCTGCCTCATATCCCTGTCTCCCCTTGGTCCCGCTCAAGGGAGGTCTTGTTCGGTAACGCCAAGGCGCTTTGCGACAGTCAGAACGAGGCCGCGCCGGAATCGAAAACGGTCTCTGTCAGCGACCTCGCCGGCTGCTTCGGAAAATGAAAATTCACGCCCGGAAACGCGCGGCCGTGTCGTGCGTAAAGTCTCCGAAACTGGAGTTTCGGACGCGCTCGTCGAGGCGCATCCAACAGCCAAGCCGCGGATGTTTCGGGAGATCGTTCGGAATTAAAAATAGCCGCTGAATCAGCGAGCTAGTTTGGTGGAGCCAGACGGAATCGAACCGACGACCTCTTCAATGCCATTGAAGCGCTCTCCCAACTGAGCTATGGCCCCACTTGCTTGGGTCGCGGGCTTGGGTCGTCCGCGACGCGTGGGCTGTATAGTGGAAGCCTTCGGCCTCCGCAACCCCGGATATCAGCTCAAGAAATCAACCTTCGTCGTCGTCCTCGATATCGCCGTCGATGAGATCCGAGACGTCGTCGCCGTCTTCTTCCTCTTCCTCGAGGAACGTGTCGTCGGCCGCGCCGTCGTCCTCGATCTCGATATCCTCGTCGCCGACGGAAATCTTCTCGGCGGCCTCGGCGTCGGCGTCCTCCAGCGACACGACCTCCGCGCCGGCCTCCGCATTCGGCTCCTCTTCGTCGGCGGCCGCCGCGGGGGCGCGCTGCGCGCGCACGGGCATGGCGACCTGGAAAGCTGCGCCGCACTTCGGGCACAGAATCGGATCGCGATTCAAATCGAAGAATTTGGCGCCACAGCTGAGGCACTGGCGCTTGTTGCCGAGCTCGGGTTTGGCCACGTGTTTCGTCCCTCGCCTCTCATCCCCGCGGCTGGCGCGCCTTGCGCCCCCGCATATCCGCGGCGCTTCGGTTAGTGGGGCGAAAGGCGCCTGTCAAATGGGAAATTGCGACCCTGGCGCGCCCCGCCCTCATGTGCGTCGCCGCCCCTTAATGACAGGCCCGGACGGCTCGTGCTAGATCACCCCCGCTTTCGCGCGGAAGCCGCGCAGGGGCGGGGGAAGCCGATCGTTTTCAAGGCGTAGAGCGCGCCTTGTGCGAAAGAGCCGGCCTCAATTTTTTTCGCGCGCGCTCTATGGCGCCCGCGCAACAGGCCGAACCGGAGCGAAACGACCTTGTCCTCGCATGCTGCGCCCCGCCCGCTCGCCGCGCGCCGCTCCGGCCCGCTGAAAGGGCGCCTGCGCGTTCCCGGCGACAAGTCGATCTCGCATCGCGCCTTCATCTTCGGCCTGCTCAGCGTCGGCGAAACGCAAATCGAGGGCCTGCTGGAAGGCGACGACGTGCTGCGCACGGGCGCGGCCTGCCGGGCGCTCGGCGCCGCAGTCGAACGCAGGGGCGAAGGCGCCTGGCGCGTGCGCGGCGCCGGCCTCGGCTCTCTTCTCGCGCCGCGCGACACGCTCGATTTCGGCAACGCCGGCACGGGATCGCGCCTGATGATGGGCGTGGTCGGCGGCCACGCGATCACGGCGCGCTTCGACGGCGACGCCTCGCTGCGCAAGCGGCCGATGCGGCGCATTCTCGATCCGCTGGAATTGATGGGCGCGCGCACGCTCGAGCAGGCGGAGGGCGGGCGCTGCCCGATCCTGCTGCAGGGCGCGGCCGAGCCCGCGCCGATCGAATACCGCACGCCCGTCGCCTCCGCGCAGATCAAGTCCGCCGTGCTGCTTGCCGGCCTCAATTCGCCCGGCCGCGTCGTCGTCATCGAAGCCGAGGCGAGCCGCGACCATACCGAAAAAATGCTGGCGCATTTCGGCGCGCGCGTGAACAGCGAGCCGTTCGGCGAAGCCGGCCGGCGCATCACGCTGGAGGGACGGCCGAAGCTGGCGCCCCGGCCCGTCGTCGTGCCGGCCGACCCGTCGTCGGCCGCCTTTCCGATCGTCGCGGCGCTGATTACGCCGGGCTCCGACGTGGTGATCGAAGGCATGATGATGAACCCGCTGCGCACGGGATTGCTGACGACGCTGCTGGAGATGGGCGCCGACATCGTCGAGATCGACCGCCGCGTCGAGGGCGGCGAGGACGTCGCGGATTTGCGCGTGCGCGCGAGCGCGCTCAAGGGCGTCGACACGCCCGCCGCGCGCGCCCCGGCGATGATCGACGAATATCCGATTCTCGCCGTCGCCGCCGCCTTCGCCTCGGGCGAAACGCGGATGCGCGGCCTGCAGGAATTGCGGGTGAAGGAATCCGATCGGCTCGCGGCCGTCGCCGACGGTCTCGCCGCCAACGGCGTCGATTGCGCGATCGAGGGCGACGATCTTTTCGTGCGCGGCGCCGGCGGCCCGGCCGAAGGCGGCGGGCTCGTCGCCACCCATCTCGACCATCGCATCGCCATGAGCTTCCTCGTCATGGGGCTTGCATCGAAAAGGCCGGTCCGTATCGACGACGAGGCGATGATCGCCACCTCCTTCCCGACGTTTCGCGCGCTGATGGCCTCGCTCGGGGCGGAATTCGCATGATCGTCGCCATCGACGGGCCCGCGGCGTCCGGCAAGGGCACGATCGCGCGCCGCCTTGCCGCCCATTACGGCCTGCCGCATCTCGACACCGGCCTGCTCTACCGCGCCACAGCGCGCGTGCTGATCGACGAGGGCGTTCGGCTCGACGACGTCGAAAGCGCGGTCGCCGCGGCGCGCGGGCTGGCGCTTACCGATTTCGACGAAGAGAAGCTGCGCGGCCGCGAGATGGGCGAGGCGGCTTCCGTCGTCGGCGCCATGCCCGACGTGCGGGCGGCGCTGATCGACATGCAGCGGCGCTTCGCCCAACATCCCAGCGGCGCCGTGCTCGACGGGCGCGACATCGGCACGGTGATCGCGCCGAAGGCCGACGTGAAGATATTCGTCACCGCGAGCCCGGAAACACGGGCGCAGCGCCGCGCGCTGGAATTGCGCGGCCGCGGCGAGGCGGTCGTCTACGCCGACATCCTCGCCGACATCCGCAAGCGCGACGCGCGCGACGCCGGCCGCTCGGCCGCGCCGCTGAAACCCGCCGCCGACGCGCATATTCTGGATACGACCGACCTCGATATCGACGCAGCCTTCCGGGCGGCGCTCGCAATCGTGGAAAAGACGCGCGCATAGCTGGCCCACGCTGGACCGCGCGCCTCGGGGCTCGCATTGTAGGCGATAGTTCCCGGTTGCGGCCATGCGTCGAGACGGCGGCTTCGCCGCCTCCTCAGCATGAGGGTTCGCGTCGGAGAGCCCTCATGCCGAGGAGCTTGCATGGCAAGCGTCTCAAGGCACGAGGCCGTCGCCACACGTTTTGTTGCGAGCCTGAAGGCTCGCGGTCCATTTTCGCGGAGCCCGTCATGACCGCCGCCGTCCTCACGTCAGACGCGCCCGACAGCTACGCGCGCAAGGCGCTGATCGCCTCTGCGGTGGGCTATGCGATGGACGGGTTCGACCTGCTGATCCTCGGCTTCATGCTGGGCGACATCAACAAGGACCTCGGCCTGACGCCTGCGCAGGGCGGATCGCTCGTCACCATGACGCTGGTCGGCGCGGTCGTGGGCGGCATCCTGTTCGGAATGCTTTCCGACCGGTTCGGCCGCATCCGCGTGCTGACCTGGACCATCCTGATCTTCGCGATCTTCACCGGCCTCTGCGCGCTCGCGCAGGGCTACTGGGACCTGCTGTTCTATCGCACGATCGCGGGCCTCGGGCTCGGCGGCGAATTCGGCATCGGCATGGCGCTGGTGGCCGAAGCCTGGCCCGCCTCGCAACGCGCGCGCGCCTCGTCCTATGTCGGACTCGGATGGCAGGCGGGCGTGCTGGTTGCAGGGCTTGCGACCGTGTTCCTCAAGCCGCTCATCGGCTGGCGCGGCATGTTCCTCCTCGGCCTCTTGCCGGCGCTCGTCTCCTTCGTCATCCGCCGCAGCGTCGGAGAGCCAGAGGGCTACATCGAGAAAATTCGCGCTTCGAAAAGCGCCCTGCCGATCGGCCTGCTGGTGAAGGACGCCGAGACGACGCGCATGTCGATCGGCATGTTCGTTCTCTGCTCGGTGCAGAATTTCGGCTATTACGGCATCATGATCTGGATGCCGAACTATCTGGCCAACCAATTCAAGTTCGGCCTCACCAAATCCGTGACCTGGACGCTGGTGACCGTGCTCGGCATGGCCTTCGGCATCTGGCTGTTCGGCCAGCTCGCCGACCGCATCGGCCGCAAGCCCGTGTTCACCGCCTACATGATCGGCGCGATCGTCTCGGTGCTCGCCTATTCGCAATTGGCGAGCGAGACCGCGCTGCTGGTCGGCGGCGCGATCATGGGCCTGTTCGTCAACGGCATGCTCGGCGGCTACGGCGCCCTGATGAGCGAGCTCTATCCGACCGAAGCGCGCGCCACCGCGCAGAACGTGCTGTTCAATCTCGGGCGCGGCGTCGGCGGCTTCGGGCCGGTCGTCATGCTGTCGCTGGCCGCGACCTATTCCTTCTCGGCGGCCATCGCGCTGCTCGCAATCATCTACGTCATCGACCTCGTGGCGCTGTGGACGTGCATTCCCGAACGCAAGGGCGCGGCGCTGACGTAAGCTGTCTTCCCGAATCCTCATCCTGAGGAGCGGCCGAACGCAGTTCGGTCGCGTCTCTAAGGATGGCGGAGGCGTCTGAGCTGGCCGTCCTTCGAGACGCCCGCTGCGCAGGCTCCTCAGAACGAAGATTCTTATCCCGCCACCGGCCGTATCCGCACGCCCGACAGGTGGAAGCTCCCGCCGTGCGGGACGTAGCCGCGCGCGTTGGCGCGCTGCAGGACATCGGCGGGATCGGCGCAAGCGAAAGTCAGCGTCCCGATGCATTCCGGCGCGCCGTCTTCGACCTGCGCGAAGCGGATGTCCGCCTCGGCGAAGCGCAGGACCGGCGCGCCGTCTGCGTCCGCTTCCGCCGGAACCTGGATGATATCGGCCCAATGCGCGGCGAGTTCCGCCGGCTTCGGCGTCTCGACGTCGATGGCGACGAGCCGCCGCGTCCGGTCGCTGCGGCGATGTTTCGTCCAGTCCGGGCCGGCGGGCGCGTAGCGCGTCGGGTCCGCGTCCCCGCCCTCGGTGCGGTTGAACTCGATCATCGCCGCGCGGCAATCGCGCGGGTGCAATTGCACACCGGTATAGGCGCCATGCGTATGATCGACGATCTTCTTCACGCCGATCTTCTCCGCATGCGCGCCGCGCGCGCGCGGATCGTCGCAGTCGAAGATCGCCATGTAGCCGCCATGGCCCTTCGAGCGCGCGAGAAAACGGCCGGCCGCCGTATCCGGCTTCGTCGGCGCGACGATCTCGACGAACATGTCGCCGACCGCCCACAGCGCGTTCTCGAGCCCGTATTTGCCGACCGCGGGATCGCGAAAGCAGATGTCGAGACCGAGAATGAAGGAGAGATCGCTCGCGACCGGCTCCAGCGCCGGCGCGACGAGGCACACCTGCCGGAAGCGCAGATAGGGCGCCATTTCAGCGCCCCACGAAGGCGGGCTTGCGCTTCTCCACGAAGGCCTTGGACGCTTCCTTGTGATCCTCGGTGGCGGACGCCAGCGAGTGATGCAGCGCTTCGGCATCGAAGGCGGCCTTGAGCGTTCCGGCTTCAGCCGCAATGAAATTCTTCTTGATGAGGCCGTAGGTGACGGTCGGCCCGTCCGCCATGTTTCGCGCCAGCGCGCGCGCTTCCTTCAAGACATCGGCGTCCGGCACGGCGCGGCTGACGATGCCCATTTCCGCCGCCTGCGCGCCGGAGAGGACGGGCGAAAGGAGGTAGAGCTCGCGCGCCTTCGCGGAGCCAACGAGCTGCGACAGAAAGTAGGTGCCGCCGAAATCGCCCGAAAGACCGACCTTGGCGAAGGCGGTGGTGATCTTCGCGGTCTCGCCGCAGATGCGGATGTCGCAGGCCATGGCGAGCGACAGGCCGGCGCCCGCCGCCGCGCCCTCGATCGCGGCGATGCAGGGCTTCGGCATTTCATGCAGCAGGCGCGACGCCTCCATCGACTGCCGCAACGTCGCGGCGCGCTGGTCCATCGGCAGGCCGCCGCCCGCGCCGCCGCCGGCCGCAAAGCCCTTGACGTCGCCGCCGACGCAGAACGAGCCTTCGGCGCCCGACAGGAGGACGCAGCGCACCTTGGGATCGAGCGCGGCGCGCTGCAGGGCGGCGTTCAGCATCGTCAGCATTTCGCCGCTCAGCGCATTCTTGCGCTCCGGCCGATTGAAGACGATCGACAGCACGCCGTTGTCGAAGGATTCGATGAGATCGGCCATGTTTCCTCTCCGCTGTTCTTGTCGGACAGGATCATAGGCCGAAATTCATCGACGTCGATAGCGTCGCCGCCTCACATCGGCTTCGGGCAATTGACGATCCACGGCGTGTCGAACCTGTCCAACGCCATGCCGAACCGCCTGGCCCAGAAGGTTTCGCCCATCGGCATGTTGACCTTGCCGCCGGCGCTCAGCTCCTTGAACACGCGTTCGGCTTCCGCCTCGTCCTCGATATGCAGCGAAACACAGAAGCCGGCGGGCTTCTGGTGCATGCCCTTGGGCGCGTCGCCGCCCATCAGGCTCTGGTCGCCGACCTTCATATGCACGTGCATGATTCGATTGTGCTGATCGGGCGGCGTCTGCGCCGCTTGCGGCGATTCGCCGTAGGTCATCATCATGTCGATCTTGCCGCGTAGCGCCTTCTCGTAGAATCGAAACGCCTCGGCGCAATTGCCGTCAAAGCCGAGATAGGGGGTGATGCGCATCGGACGCTCCTTCATGCCGCTTCAGGAAGAGGCGCAGATAGCGCGAGGCGCGGCGAAGACCATCGCTACCGCGTGTCCTCACTCGATCGTCACCTGCACAGATTTCGACGCGCCCGTCCGTAGCGGCAGGCGCGCCTGAATGCGATGAGCGCCGGGTTTCATCGGCCAATAGACGGGCTTGTCGGGATCCGTGATGGCGAAAGGCTCGCCGTCAACATACCAGACAATCTGCTCCACGCGAGGCTCGACCCGCGCCTTGAGCGTCAGGCGGTTGAGCGCGGCCGGCTGTTCGGGATTGGTCCAGATGCGGCTGTTGTTTTCCGGCGTCGAGACGATGAGCTTCACATCGCCGTCGACCGACGCGGGTTCGGCCATCCGGTAGCCTTCCTCGCGCGCCCAGCCGCGCAGGATCGGAGCCGGCGTCTCGACGCTTTCAGCGAGCGGCGGCATTTCGGCGGGGCGCACCCATTCTGTCAGCGTCTGTCCGCAGGCCCCGGTCGAGACCTTGCCGCTCATCGCGCAGATGTCGACGGCGACGCGGCCGGGCGGCGGCGGAAAGCGGCCGGCCGTGATGTCGCCCGGCTTCACGCGATGGATGGCGTCGAGAATGGCGTGCGCGACGCGCGCCGGCGCGGTCGCGCCGCTCACCCCCTTCATCGGGCCGGCGTCGCCGCGCCCGACCCAGACGCCGACGAGAACCTTTTCGGAGAAGGCGACGATCCACGCGTCGCGATAGCCCTGCGACGTGCCGGTCTTCAGCGCCACGGGATAATTGTATTCGGTCGGTCCGTAGCGCGAAAAGCTCGGCAGGCGCGCGACGGGATCGGACAGGAAAGCGGTGACGAGGCGCGCGGAATCCACCGACAGCAGCCGCCGCGCCTCGCGCTGCGGCTGGTCCTTGGCATAGACGAGGTCGGCGAGCTTGCCATCCTCGGCGAGTATGGAATAGGCGCGCACAAGATGTTCGAGATTGGTCGGCAGCGAGCCGATGGCCATGGAGAGGCCGAAATTCTCGGCGGGCGCTTCGACATTGTGCAGGCCGAGATCGTGCAGGAAGCGGAAGCTGGTTTCCAGCCCCGTCTGCTTCAGCAGGTTGGTCGCCGGCACGTTGCGCGAATTGGCGAGCGCCTGGCGCGGCAGCAGCGGCCCTAAAAACATGCCGTCGGCATTGTTGACGCCCGACGCGCCCTCCGGCAGGTCGGCCATGATGTCGGTCGGCCTGATGACGCCGCGCTCCAGCGCCAGCGCGAAGATGAAAGGCTTCAGCGTCGATCCCGGCGAGCGCTGCACGCGCGTGAAATCGAAGGCGCCGGCGCGCCTGTCCGCATAATCGGTCGAGCCGACGCGCGCCAGAATTTCGCGGCTGCCGCGCTCGACAACGATAACCGCGGCCTGCTCCGCGCCGGCGTCGCGCCAGGGGCTCAGATATTTTCGCGCGATTTTCGTCGCCTGCGCCTGAAGCGCGAGGTCGAGCGTGGCGCGCACGCGCGGATCGAACTGCGTCGCGGGCGCAATGCGGCCCTCGCGCGCGAGCTTTTCGTAGAGCAGCGCGACGTGCAGCGCGTCGGGCCGGCGGAGGGCGCGCGGCGTGTGCATGCGCGCGAGCTGCTTTTTCGCATCGGCGAATTCGAGCGGCGTGATGACGCCCTGGCGCGCGAGTTCGTCCAGCGCCCGCTGGCCGCGTTTTATCGCGCGGTTCATGCCCTCGGGACGCAGCAGGTTCATCCGCGTCGGCGATTGCGGCACGGCCGACAGCAGCGCGATCTCCGCCCAGGAGAGGTCGTCGACGGGCTTGTCGAAATAGAAGCGCGCGGCGTGCGATATGCCGTGACTGCCGTTGCCATAGGGGACGAGACGCAGGTAATGCGCCAGCAGCGCCTCCCGGCCGTATCGCGTCGTCAGCGCGATGGCCGTCGCCGCCTCGATCGTCTTGTTGAAAAGATTGCGCGGCGCGGGATTCTGCATCCGCGCGATCTGCATGGCGATGGTCGACGCGCCGGACCGCTGCCCGCGCCCGCGAAAATTCTTCCAGAGCGCGCGCGCCATCGCTTGCGGATCGACGCCGACGTGATCGGCGAAACGCTTGTCCTCCAGCGCCAGCGTCGCGCGCACGACCCGCTCTGGCGCGCGCTCGAGCGGCCAGTAGCCGAACTCGGCGGAACTGCGGTCCTCGGCGAAGGAGACCTGCGTGATGAAGGCGCCGGCGCGGTCGTTGACGATGAGGGTTGGCTTGGGAGCGGCGAGTTGCGCGCGGGAGAGAGCGACAATGGCGAGGGCTGCGAGAGACAAGATCGCGACGGCGACGAACGCGGTCACGATGCGACGAACGCTGAATCGGTTGCCGCCCTTCCTCCCCCCTTGCGGGGGAGGGCAGGAGTGAGGGGTCGGGAAACGCCGCGAGATTACGCGACCCCCTCCCCTTCCCCTCCCCACAAGCGGGAGAAGTATAGATGCGAGCCTGCCCCGGCATTCGTTCCAATGCCGGAAAGCCGCGGCTATTGCCTCACCGCGCAACGACAATGCGCGCTCCTGCGCTCGCGCCCTGCAGGCCCTTCTGGTACATGGTCTCGGCGAGGCCCGCGGGCTGCGTGAAGCTGCCCGATATCTGCGCCTTCAACCGGTAGACGAATCGATAATTGCCCTTGGGC
This sequence comes from Rhodoblastus sp., assembly GCA_046349085.1. Lineage (GTDB taxonomy): Bacteria > Pseudomonadota > Alphaproteobacteria > Rhizobiales > Beijerinckiaceae > JAJXWB01. The sequence goes on along the minus strand of JAXMDA010000006.1, from coordinate 296,912 downwards.
AGCGCGTCGTAGGCGTAGAAGACGCGATCGTCGCCAAACGAGGTCCATGTGGGAGCAAGCGTCGGCGCCGCCGAGGGCTGCGCTTCGGCGGGCGCGGTCGCAAGGTTCGGGTTCATCGGCTCGAACCCGGCCGCGAGCGGCAGCGCAATCGCGACATGCGTGCGGTCTTGCGGATTGACGAGTTCGACCGTCTCCTCGATCACGTCGCCGACCTTGACCGCAATCGCGCCGTCCGCGCTTGCGGTCAGCTTCTCTGGCGGCGCATTGCCGACGACCTTCGCTAGCGTGCGCGAGAGCGCGAAGCCGTTCGAATAGGCCTGCGCCTTCGCGCCGGGCTCGCCCGGTTCGTAGCGCGTGTCGACGAGGACGACGATCGGATCGCGGCCGGTATTGGCGAGGGTGACCGCGCCCGTCGCTTCGCTCGTGACGCGCAGCACGGGCGTATTGGCGTCCAGCGTCAGCGTCTTCGCGGCGCCGCCTTCCGTCAACGTCAGCGGGATCGGCGCGAGCGGCCGGCGCCAGGCCGCGGCCAGCGCGCGCACCGCCGCCGACGTCGCGTTGGTCGAACCCCAGCCGTCGCCTTCGCCAAGGCGCATCAGACCGTCGCGCAAGACGGGGAAGCGGGGATCGTCCGGCGCGGCGAGCGCGACCGCGCGCGTCATTTCCGCGAGGCTGCGCGCTTCCGACGGCAGGATGCGCGGATCGTCGCTGTCGCCGGCGATGCCGCCATAGGCGGGCGCGCCGTTGCGCGACACGATTTTCACGCGGCCCCACATCGTTTCCAGAAGCGACGCCACCGTGCGACGGTCGACGTTCGCCGCGCGCGTCGCGGCCGAGGCCATCTCGGCGACGCTAATCGGCGCCATGAAATCGGCGCGACGCGCGAGTTCGGCGACATAGGCCTCGTCGAGCCTGCCGCCGTCGGCGAGCGCGGTCAGCGCTTCCACGCGCTCGCGCAATTCCTGCCCGCCCATCAGGCGCGGATAGTCGGAACGCAGCGAGAGCTTCAGCACGTTGGCGAGACGCTCGGCGAGCTTGTCGTCGATCGGCTCGCCCGCGCGCTTGGCGGCGACGAGGAACGAATAGGCCCATGCGGTGAGCGACACATTGCCTTTCGCGCGCGGCCAGAAGGCGACCAAGCCGTCCGCGTCGATCGCCTGATCGATGGCGATCGACGTGTTCTTCACGTCCTGCCCGATGCGCTTGTCGAGCCCCACAGCCGACATGATCGGCGTAAAGTTCTTCAGCGCGACGCCCGCCGACGCCATCGAGATGCGCTGCTCGGTGCAGCCGTACGGATATTCGACCAGGGCATCGAGACCGGCGACCAGTCGCACGATGGCGGGGTCGGCGGCGATCGCCAGCGTGCGCCGGAACGTTCCTGCGCGCACGTCGGCGGGCGCGGCGGCGAGCGTTTTCGAGGCGCCCGCAGGCACATCGACGATCTCGTAGCGGCGCGCCGGGGCGCGATCCGGCTTCACCGGCAATGTGAGTTCGACCGCATCGCGCGCCTTGTCAGCGTCGCGCGTGACCGCGAATGTCAGCTTCACCGGATCGGCGCGGTCTTCGCCCACGCTCGCCTTCGCGTCGATACGCGCAGGCTTGCCGCCGTCCCATGCGAAGGCCTGATCGTTTGCAGCGAGTTTCAGACCGTCGGCCGCGAAAGTCGCGCGGCCCGCGCCGCCCGGTCCCTCGACGACGCGCGCGATCAACCCTGCGTCGAAACTATCGCCCGGCCGAACGAAGCGCGGCAGCGCGGGCTGCGCGACCAGCGCCTGGCGGATCAGCATTTCGCCGGTCGCGTAGCCGAAGCGGTCGGGACCGCTCACCGCTTTCGCGCGCAACTTGAAGACCGTGAGCGTGTCCGGGAGCTTGATCTTGATTTTCGCGACGCCATCGGCGCCGATCTTCACGCTCGGCAGATAGATCGGCACGGGCGTGAAATTCTTGCGCACGGAAATGTTGGTCTCCGCGCCCCATTCGTCGAGGCCGGCGTCGCCGCCGGGAATTTCTTCCAGCGGCAGCACGCCGAAGGCCATGTTGCGCGTGTCGCGCGCGGCCATCGTGGTCGGACGCTCGACGATGAAGTCGGGTAGCGGATCGAGGCGGCGTTCCTTGGCGAGCGACAGCACGGCCTGATCGACCATCCAGAAGGTCGCCTCGCCGGAAAGCGGCGCGCCCTTCTCGTCGGTCAGCGCGATCGTCGCTTCGACCTCCTGCCCGGGGCGAGCCTTGCCGGGCGCTTCGAGCTTGACGTTGACGATGTTCTGCACCGGCGTGACCGTCACCCACTTGGTGGCGGCGATCGTCACCGGCTTGCCCTGGTCGAAGGGCGCCGACGAATTTGGCGCCGTGTCAGGCAGCCGTCCGCGCATGATGAGGAAATGCACGGCGAGCTTCGGCATTTCCTCCTTGGCGAGCGTCGTCGTGTAGCGGCCGAAGCCGTTGTCGATGTCGATCCAGTCGTAGCGCCAGGCGCCCGACGGCTCCTCGACGATGGCGAGCGCGCGCGCCTTCTGGAACGGCGACTGCACGACGAGCGTCGCGGTTTCGCCGGGCGCATAGGCGTCCTTGTCGGCGGTCACGGTCGCTGTCTGCGAGGGCGCGCGCGCCCAGGTGACCGGCGTCTGGCCGCCGACGAAGAAATCGACGCTCACCTGCTGGCGGCGGCCGATCTTGTCGTAGGCTTCGACCTGCACGAGATAGACGCCGGCTTCCTTCGCCTCGAAGGCCAGTTTCTGCGCATCCTTCGTGCTTGCGACCTTCCGCTCGACGAGCGTGTCGTCGATTGTCTGCGTCACGTATTTCGCGGCGCCCTGGCTGAAATCGCTCGCCTGAAGGGTCGACACCCAGTTGCGCTTGATGAAGCGCACGGTCATGTCGAGGCCTTCGACCGCATCGCCCTTGCCGTCGACGGCAATGATCTGCGGCTCGACGGCGCCGGCCTTCTCGACGTAGCGCGGCGTCTTGACGCCCAGGGCAAACGGCGGCGTGGCGATGATGTTGACGACGTTGCGCACTTCGGTGTCGTCGTCGCCCGTCACGGTCGCCTCGATCGAATAGCGGCGCGGCTGCGCGGTCGGCTCGATCGTCGTGTCGAAGGTCATGCGCGAAGCGCCGCCGGAATCGGTGCGGCCATCGCGCTCGAGAACAGGCGAGGACTTGAATTTCGCCTCGCCGGAAAAGCGCGAGTCGGTCGAGAACAGGAAGCCTTCGCGTCCCGGCGGCGACCAGACATGCGGGAATTGCGCCGCGCGCCACTTCACCGGCCGTTCGGCGACAAGTCCGCCCGCGAAGTAGCGCGAGACGAGGTCGACCGAGAACTGGCTGTCGAGCGGAACCATCTGCGGCGCGTTCAGCACGACCTCGAAAGTCGGCAGGCGATAGGCTTCCTTCTTGAAGGCCGTGTCGCCGCAGGTCTGCGGTCCATCGTCCTGTGCGACCTCGCTCTCGCCGTCCGGTTGCTCGGCGGCGGATTTCGTGCCGTCGCCGCCGTCCTCCACGGAGATCGCCTCGTCGTCGCCCTTGTTCTTGTCGGCGTTGTCGGCGTTCTCCTCCTTCTTCGGTTTGGGCTTGACGCCGTCCGGTTCGAACTTCGCCGTGTAGTCGCCAGTCGCGGGCGTGGCGACGTCGAACTTATGGTAGAAGCCGCCGAGCGCATCCACCTTCACGGGAATGCGCCATTCCTGGTTGTTCGGACCATTGACGACGAGCACCCCGCCCTTCTTCGCGGGCGTCAGCTTGCCGGCGAGATAGTCGCGCACATACCCCTTGAAGTGCACGGGCTCCTCGGGCCGGTAAATCGGCCGCTCGGTGAAGACGTGGCAAAGGTTCTTCGCAACCGGCTTGCGCTCCTCGTCGGGACTCGTCGTCCAGTCGAGCCAGCTTTCTTCCGGCTTCGTCCAGTTTTCCTGCGCATAGCGCGAGGGCGCCTCGTCGGGCGACAACGCCAGCGTGTCGAGCCCCTTGGTCACGACGATGCGCTTGATCTCCGCTTCCTCGCGCTTGTCGAGATTCCAGGAGAACTCGCCTTTCGCATTCGTCTGCCCCTGGGCGAGCGTGACGAATTTGTCGTCCTTCAGGCCCTCCAGCCGCAGCGAGGCGCCTTCGACCGGCGCTGCGCTCGACAGCGACGTGACGACGAAGCGCACGCTCTTCAATTCCTCGACCGCCGCAAGCGAGAGGTCCGTCACCTGCACGCGCAGCCAGCGGCGTTTTGTTCCATCGGTCGCCCGCAGGCCGACGAGATAGGCGCCGGGCTGGTCGCCGCCTGCGACCTTGGCGAATTGCGCCTTCATGTCCAGGCCGAACTTGGCGTCGACGCCGCCGCGGCGGATCGGCAAATCGACGAGCGCCGAAACGGCCGGCGAGCCCAGCGCCTTGATCCGCTCGGCGATTGCGTCGGCTTCCACGTTGGCCGCGTCTTTCCACGCGCGCGGCTCCTTGCCCGGCAGCGGCGGCGCCGCGCCGTCGTCGGTTTCGACGCCATCGCCGGGGAACGGCCAGAAGTCGCGCGACAGCGGATCGATGGCGTGCACGCGCACGTCGGCGCGATCGTAGCCGCGTCCGCGCAACGGCAGGAATTGCGGACCGAGCCGCTCGACAATGCCGGCGCCCGCGTCCCAGGCGATCGAAGGCTTGTCGGTCGCGAACGAGAATTTTTGCGCGTAGCTCTCCGCAAGCGGGCGCTTGCGCTGGTCCGAAAGCGCGCCTTCGGCCAGCGCGATCTCGTAGACGCGATCCGACAGGAAGCGTGCGGTCAGCCGCAGGCGCGAGCCGTCGGGCTCGACGGAAAGATCGTCGACCGCAGGGGTGATGCGCAAGGCCTCGCGCGCGCGAAGAATGTCGAGCTTCTCGGGCGTCGCGGAGAAGCTCAGCGTCAGGCGGCGCTTCGGCGCGGCCTGATACGTCGGCTTTTCGTCGTCCGCGCCGGCGTCGCTGTCGGCGCCGATGGATGCGCATTGCAGAACGTCGTCGCGTTTCGAGCCGCTCCAGCCGCGACCGCAATCGGCGTCGCTGACCGTGAACGGCGCAGCCGTGCGCGCGCGCAATTCGAAGATCGGATCGTCGAGGCCGGGCTCATCCGACAATTTCAGCCGCAGCACGGCGACGCGCCCGTCGGGAATCGAGGAGCGGAAGCGCACGACATAGGTCTGCTTGTCGTCGCGCTTGGCGCGCTCGAGCGGACGAATGTCGAAATCGCGCGCGCCCAGCGCCTGTGCGCCCTCGGGCGAAACGCCCGGCGCCTTGCGCAGTTCGATCGTGATGAGACGCGCGAGCGCGGCCATGTCGACCGGCTCGACGAATGTGAGGGCGATCTGGTCGAGGTCGGTCACGGGGTCCGCGCCGTCGGAGGGCGAGGTCGATTCCGGCGCGGGCAGCAGCGCGACAAGTTTCGCACGCGCGTCCTTCGTCTTCACATCCACGCGCTGCAGCGCCTTCCACGGATCGGCCGGACGAAACTGCAGGGCGCGCGGGCCGATCCAGCGCCATTCGCCGGCGGCCTTCGGCGTCATGGTCACGACGCGCTCGGGCTTGTCTTCCGGTCCGCCTGCGGCGGGACCGGCATCGGCGTCGAAGAAGACGGTGATCGGATCCCAGGCGCGCAGGAAGCGATCCGGCACGACGCGCGCGCCGTCTGCGCGCAGGAGCTTGTCGACCGGAAATTCGGGCGCCGTGGAAGCGGGCGCCGTCACGGCCACCTGCGGCCTGGCGGCCGCGGGTTTCCTGTCTGCCTGCGCCAGGGCGACTTGCGTGAGCGCCGTCAAGCCCGCCGTTGCGAGAAGGAGTGCGAAGGATGAGCGTTGCATGTGTCTCGTCTCAGCGGGGCAGGGTGGTCTTGGCGTTCGACTTGAGGCCGGCGAGGCCAAGATATTTCTCGATTTCTTCGGGCGGCGGGCCGGCGGGCGGCGGATCGAGTCCGACGAGCGCGAGTCGCACGGTTCCCGCCGGCGCATCGGCCGGCATTCGCGCTTCCAGAATGTAGCGGCCGGGGGCGAGCTTGCGGATTTGCGACACGCCCACGCCGATCAGCTTGCCGCTTTCGTCCATCAGACGCGCTTCGGCGCGGTCGGGGTCGGCGCGCAGGCCAACGCCGATTTCCGACGCCTTCCTCACCTCGAAGCCGAAGAGAGCGCTCGCGCCGGGGGCGAGCGCCACCGCGTCGCCCATGCCTTCCTTCGCCGGCGTCACCGGCGCGGAGGTCAGGTCGAGCGCGCCGCCGAGAGCGCCGTCGTGCGGCGACCAGATGGTCAGCGTCGCCTCGCCCGCCGCGACATAGCGCCGAAAATCGGCGCCGGAAGCGTAGAGCTTCAATTCGCGATTGCCGTTCTGTTCGAGCGCGACGACGACAGGCGCGCTCGTCGCCACGCCAATCAGTTGCGGCTTGTCCTGCCTGAGGGCAAACGACATGGCCGCGCCTTCGAGTTTCACCGACGCCGGCGCCGCAATCGCACGCGGGGAAACCTTCGGCCAGGCCGAGACGCCGGCGCGTTCGAGCCATGCCGCGACGAGGCCCGGCTGATAGACGAGCACGACATCGCCGGGACCGTCGAGCGTCAGCGTCGCGCCGCGCAGCACTCGACCGGACTTCGAAACGAAGGTCGCCTCGGCGCCCTCGACGCGCAGCACATCGCCTTTCTGCGCGTCGACATGAAGCGCCGTCGAACCGGCGGCGCCGAAGAAGCGCTTGGCGACGCGGTCGAGCGCGAGCGCCTCCACTTTCGAGGGCGTCGCGGCGAGACGCACGGGTTGCGGCTTGCTGGCGAGATTGACCAGCCAGACTTCCGACGCGCTCGACCCGACCGAACGCGACAGCGGCGCATTGACGGCGTAGAGCGCGAGCGCGTCACTGTCGCCGGGCGCAGCAAAAGCCGCCGCGCCCGCCCCAAGATCGATGTCGAGCTTCTTGTCGCCGGAAGCGAGCGTCAGCGGCTGCGCGGTCATGGGCGGCAGCAGCAGCGCCGTATCGCCCGCCGCCGCGCGCTTGGCGGCGACCGTCACGTCGACGGATTCGAGATCGATGCGCAGCGCGTCGTCGCCGCCCGCGTTCCAGACGCGCAGCGGCTTTGCGCCCGACAAGGCGGCCGCGACATTGTCGCCGACCGCCATGCCGCGGCCGGCGTCGAGGCCCGGCTGGCCAAAGGCCGATGCCGCGCGCCAGACGCGGGCCTTGCCCTCGGCGGGCTGCGGCGCAGGCAAGAGCGCGCTTTCGCCGCCCTCGAGCGCGAGCGCGACAGGCTCGCCCTTCCAGGCAAGCGTCGGCGCTTCGACCTTGTCGAGCGACTCGTCGCGCGCGACGAGCCACAGGCGTTCGGACTGCGGCGCAAGCGCGCCGGCCTCCGCGCGCGTCAGCGCGCGGCCATCCTGCGATCCCGCATAAAGTCGTTGGCTCGACGTCTTCAGATCGACCATGGCCGCCGAGGCGGCGCGCGCAAGACCGACCCGCACTTTCTGGCCGACAGCGGCAAGGTCGAGCGCTTCGAGCGCAACGGACGCGGCGTCCTGCGGATTGCGCGCGATGTTGCGCGCCACGATGTCCACGGGAACGTTCGCGCCGTCAATCGACCAGACGGACGCCCGCCATTGCGCCTTGCTTGCGCCCGCGGGCCAGGCGACGAGCGGCGTCTGTCCGCGTTCGAAGCCGACGACGCGCCAGACGCCATCGGCGTCGCGCCGCTCGATCGACAGGACGAGCTCGGACGCCGCCCGCGCGGCAACGAGCGCGAGCGAGCCTGCCGGCGCTTCCGGCAGGGCGAAACGCATGACGTCTGCGCCCGCGACGCTGGCCGCGCCGTCGGCATTCAGAGGCGGCGCGTCCTTCTCGACCGGCAGCGCGAGGCGCACCTCGACATTGTCGTCGCTTCTTTCGGCGCGCGCATCGGCATCTTCTGACCGTTCGGGCGGCGTATCGTCGCCGCTGGCCTCCGCCTTCATGGCGCTCAGCGTCAACGAATAGCGACCCGCCGGCAAGCGGCGCGACATGGCGATGTTCCAGTCGTTCTGACGGCCGGCGAGCCGCTCGACGACAGCGCCATTGGCGTCGCGCAAGACGCCCTTCAGGTCCTTGCGGCCGAACGACGTAAGATTGACGACGCTGTCCTGCGCGATGGCGAGATCAAGCGTCGCCGGCAGATCGACGAAGCGCGAATCATCCGGCTGCAATTCCGCGGATTTCAGGATGACGGCGTAGTCGAGGCGATCGTCGCGTCCGATGGCGCGCGCCTCAACGCGATAGGCGCCGGCGTCGAGCTTGCCTGTAAACGGACGGTCCTTGGCGACCTTGCCGACGCTTTCCTTTTCCCCGCGGATGATCTCGCCGACCATGCCGTCGGTGATCGAAAGATCGATCTTCGCTTCGCCCTTGAGCGTGAATGTCCAGACGTCGGGCGCGCGCGGCGCGTCCTTGCTTGCCGGCTCGCGCCATTGCAGCTTGTACTCGTCGTCGTAGCCGAGCTTGTGCGGCCCATGGCCTTCGAGCGCAACGTCCGGCGTGATCGCCATGAGGCGGGCGACCATGCGCGCGTCGACGTCAATCGGCGGCGTTACGAGACGGTATCTACCGGGCTCGAGCTTGATATCGAGGCTTCTGAGGGGACCCGGCGCCGTGAGCGGCCAGCCGTCGGCGTCCTCGAGACGCGCAGAAAGAACACGCCCGAGCGCATAGAGGTCGAGACGATAATTGCCTGCTTCGCGAATCTCGATCGGCGTGATCGCGCCGCGACCGTCCGACAGCGTCGCGCGCGCCGAGCCACCCGGCGCCAGCGCGCCGGTTGTGGCCATTTCGGCCGGCGTGGCGGCAAGCCCGAGGCGGCCGCTCGAATCCTTCGCCGCCACTGCGACGCGATAGGAGCCCGCGCGCAGATAAGTCTGCACAAGACCGTTGTGGCCGGCGCCATTGTTCTCGCCCGCGCCGATGCGCGGCAGGAAATTCGTGCCGATGGTCAGGCCTGTCTTCAGCCGTCCGAGCGTCTCGACGCGGTACAGGCCGCCTTGCGCGGCCTCGATGCGGAACTCGCGACGCTGACCCTCGGAGAGATCGAAATGCAGCGGCTCGCCGGCGGCGACGGTCTGCAACGGCTGACGCGGGCGCACGGCTTGCGCGGGCGCAGGCGCAGGCGTCCATGCGATCTCGAGCGCGCGCGGCGCGACGGCGGCCGGAATGCGCAACGTGAAGACGCGCGAATCCTTTTCCGTTTTCTCGTCGGACGCGGCGAAGGACACGTCCGCGCCCTTCTGGTCGCGCACGCGAATGACGCCGCCGAGCGGGGCGCGCGCCTGCAGCGCGATATCGGCGGAGGGCGCGGGTGCGGGCGCGGGCTGCGACGTCAGGGAGGATTGCGTCGCCTGAGCCGACTGCTGCATCGGCGGCGCGGCGTTGGGCGCAGCCTGCGCGGGCGCGCGCACGACGGCCTGTCCGGCCGGCGGGCGTCGCTCGCCCTGTCGCTGCGTCGCCGGCTTGATCTGCGGCGCGCCGGGCGCAGGCAGCGCGGCGGCGCGCGGCGCGGGGAGCCCCTGATAGAGTCCGACCGGCCCCTTCGACAGATCGACGGGCGAAGCCACCGCGCGCACCCCGATCAGCAGGCCCGGCGCGCTATTGGCGATCGCCTCGTAGGAGGCGCCGCGCTCGATGTTGTGCAGGCCGAGCGACAGCGCCGTGCGCGGCGCGACGCCCGGAGAAATATCCGGAACGAGGCCGGGCTGTCCGAGCGTGAGATCGAACACGCCGGTCGCGCCCGCCGCAGGCGTCAGGCGCAGCGCATAGACGCCGGCGTCGAGGTCGTAGCGGCCGGGCGCGCGTCCGTCGGCGCGCGGCGGCGTGGAGCCGAGTACGGGCTCGATCACGGCGCGGGCTGCAGGCCCCTGCGTGCGGATGGCGACGGGCCCTGGACCGGTCGTCTCGAAAAGGATCGTGCTCGGGCCGCGCAGATTGAACCTGCGCCGCCATGCTTGACCCGGCGCGAGGCGCGGCGCGTCGGAGGCGACGAGGCGCGCCTTGTTCTGCTCGAAGCGCACGAGAATGGCGGTCGCGGGAATTTCATCGCCGCCCTCGCCCGCGACATCGACGATAACCTGCGTGGGCCCTGCGCCCGATATCCGCAAGTCGCGCGTGTCGCGCAGCGCGCGCAGCCGGAAGGTCTGGCCTTCGAGCCCGGAGATTTCGACGATCGCCGGCGCGCGATCCTTGGCCGGCAGCACGGCGACCACGAAGGGGTCGCGACTGTTTTTCGCGAGCGATACGCTCCGCTGCTCGCCGCCGCGCCTGACGACCATGCGCACGGGCGCGGGATCGTTGATTTCGAGACGGAAGGAATCGAAATCGGCCGGCGCCTCGAAACGCAAGCTGCCGAAGGCGCCAATCGTCGCTTCGGCAAGGCCCGCCGCGACGCTCCGCGCGCCGAGACGGCGTATCATGAAGGGCTTGTCGGGCGCGCCATCGGCCCAGACCGCGCTCTCGCCGCCGTAGGCTGTCGCAAGATAGCGGCCGGGCTCGACCTTGCCTTCCAGCCGGATGCGATTCATCGGGCGGCCAGGTTTCACTTCAACGGTCGAAATGTCGGGCCGGAGATCGGCCAGTTCCTCGCCGTCGCGCCACAAACGCAGATCCTGCAAAGCGCGGCCAAGCGACTCGATCGCGACCTGCCCGCCGGCATCGACATCGATCCAGAAGGAACGCTGCTGGAGATCGCCGAGGTCGCCCGGGGTCAGCGGATCGGTGGAAAGCAGGGCTGGCGGCGCGGCGTCGTGGAAGGCTTCGGCTTTCAGCGTCGCGGGCTTGCTTGCGCCCTTTGCGCCTGAAGTGCGCAGCTTGTAGACGCCTTTGTCGAGCAGCGCGTCGAGGCGACCGTCCTTCGCGCCGGCGGCGCCCGCCGCATCGCCGGGGCCCGCCATCATGTCGACGAGCTGGATCGCCACGCCGCTCGCGCTTTCCGCGCGCAGCGAATAGCGGCCGGGACTGGGAATGACGACAAGCGCGCTCGCGTCGCGATCCGCGGGAACGCTTTGCGGCTCGACGCGGGCGCCGGACGCTGCGACGGAGGTCGGGCGCGCCGGTTGCGCCTGCTGCGCCTGAGACGGCGATGGCGTCGCCGCCTGTTGTGGCTGCGCCGCGGGCGCCGGTTGCGCCTGCGTCGTCTGGACGGGCGGCGGCGCGGGGCGCGGCGATTGCTGCGGCGCGGGCTGCGACTGCGCAACGGGCTGCATCGTCGGCTGCTGCGGCGCGGCGACCTGCTGCGCGCCGAGCGCCTTGCCGATTTCGGTCAAGCGCGCAGCGTAGGATGAGATGAGGCATTCGCCGACCTTGTCGCCGGCGCGCGCGCAATCGCGGTTGCGCGCGGAAATCCACTGGCGCTGCGTCTGCTTCAGCAGGTCGAGCGCGGCCAGGTCCCCACGCAGCGCGTATTGCGCGCGCGCATAGGCGCCGGCAAGCGCATTGTCCTGCGCGCGCAGCGCCGTCGAGGCGCAGATCACGGTCTCGATCGGCGGCGACGCCTTGGAGCAATCGAAGGACTGGGCGAGGACGGGGCTTGCGCTGAAGAGCAGCAGAACCGGCAACCGGCCGGCGACACGCGCGCGGGCGCGCGGGCCAAGGATCTCAACCATAAAACCCCCATGTCCGCGCGCGTTTTCGTCGCGGCGCGGTTTCGCATTTTTCTCACGCAAACATCGTGAGCCGGCATGCAAGCTGACGCAAGGCGGATGGCTATTATGTGACATAACGCACGCGCCGACCGACGCGCGCCGTCAGCGAATGTCGGTCAGTGATTGTTTCCGTTGGCCGACGGGTGACTGGACAATCTGTCCGACAGGGCGAGCACAAGCGCGGAGACGACGAAGGCGAGATGGATGCCGACCGACCACCAGAGATCGCGGTCGCTCGCGTTCTTCAAGTCCATGAACGCGCGCAGCAACTGAATCGCGGAGATCGCCACGATCGACGACATCAACTTGAGTTTCAGGCCGGAGAAATCGATGTCGCCCATCCATTGCGGCCATTGCTTGGGCTGGTCGTTGTCGATCGGCGATACGAAATTCTCGTAGCCGGAAAAGATGACGAGCACGATCAGGGAGCCGACCAGCGTCATGTCGATCAGCGAGAGAATGTCCAGAATGACCGTTGCCTCGCTCGACTCGACGAGCGTCGCGACCATGTGCGAGGCGTGCTGCACGAGCTTGAACAGCAGCGCGAACAGGCTGGCGACCAGGCAGAAATAGAAAGGCGCGAGAAGCCAGCGGCTCGAGAACAGCCAGACCTGCAAGATGCGCGCGAACTTGTGCATGCGAACTCCCTGCGCCAGAGATGGCACGGTGAGCTGCGCTTCTGCAAGCGGGCGTCACACGTTCGCTTCGCCCAGTCCGATGGGACAGGAGAGGCCGGTGCCCCCGAGGCCGCAATAACCCGCCGGATTCTTGGCGAGATATTGCTGATGGTAGTCTTCGGCGAAATAGAATGGCGGCGCCGGCGCGATCTCGGTGGTGATCGAGCCGAAATTGCGCGCCGCAAGCTCCTTGCCGAACACTTCGGCGGACGCGCGCGCTGCCGCGAGATCCGCCTCGCTCGCCGCGTAGATGGCGGAGCGGTATTGCGTGCCGATGTCGTTGCCCTGGCGCATGCCCTGCGTCGGGTCGTGGTTCTCCCAGAAAGTCTTCAGCAGCCGCTCGTAGGAAATCTTCGCGGGATCATAGACGACCAGCACGGCCTCCGTGTGCGCGGTGAGGCCGGAACAGACTTCCTCGTAGGTCGGGTTGGGCGTGTGGCCGCCGGCGTAGCCGACCGCCGTGATCCAGACGCCGTCGCCGAGTTGCCAGAACTTGCGCTCGGCGCCCCAGAAGCAGCCCATGCCGAATACGGCCTGACGCATGCCTTCGGGATAGGGGCCCTGGAGAGGACGGTCGAAAACGTAGTGGCGGGGGGCGGTGGGAATGGGATCGGGGCGGCCGGGAAGGGCCTGTGCGGCGCTCGGCAGAGCGACGCGCTTGCGCAGCATGAACATCGGCTTCCTCCTCGGCTCCCAACTTAAACGTCCGAAGCCCGCCAACCAGCCGCCGATCGATCACAAAGGCGTTAGGGCTATCCCCTAGCCGCGGCTCGAGTAGCCGATCCTGACGACGCGCCGGCGCGTGGCGGCGAACAGAAGGCCGCCGAACGCGCCCGCGATCAGCCAGCCGGGCAGCGCGAGCAGGGTCGTGGCGACCGGCTTCCAGGCGAAGTGGCCGAAACGGCTCTCGATCGCGCCCTGCAGCAGCGGAAATTTCGACGGCGCCACCTGCTGGGCGATCTGGGCGAGCGGCGTCACGATCAGCGTATCCGAGGCAATGCTCTTCGTGCCGTCAACGACCAGCGCGGCAAAAGCCGCCGCCAGCAGCAGCAGGCCGATAAAACGGGCGATCACGCGCAACATGCCGGGCCAAGGGTCCCCAATGGTTTCGGTCGGCGGGAGCGATGCCACAGAAGCGCGGCCGCGCCAAGCGGCATGATTGCGGCGGCCTTAAGCCCGCGCCTTTCCCATGTGCAGCATCGGCCACGGGCTCGGCATTTCGCCGCAGGGCACATGCACCAGGGCCGGCTTGCGCAGCGCGAAGGCCTTTTTCAGCGCCCCTTCCAGTTCGGCGGCGTCCTTCGCGCGGAAGGCGGCGGCGCCAAAGCTTTCGGCGAGCGCGCAGAAGTCCGGGTTCTTCAGGTCGCAGGCGATGAAATGGCTGTCGAAGCGCTCCCTCTGCAGCAATTTCACATTGCCGAAGGACGCATTGTCGAAGACGACGACCACGACCGGCAGATTGTGCTGCACTGCGGTCGCCAGTTCCTGCACCTGGTACATGAAGCCGCCGTCGCCGGCGATGGAGACGACCGCGCGCCCGGGCATGGCCGCCTGCGCGCCGAGCGCCGTGCCGTAGCCCCAGCCGAGATTGTCCTGATAGCCCGGCGACAGGAACGTGCGCGGCGCGAAGGTCGGAAAGGCGAGGCGGCTGGCGAAGCCGATCTGCGTCACCTCGTCGACGAAAATGCCGTCGTCCGGCAGGGCGCGCCGGATGGCGCGCACGAAGGAGAGCTGCGGCTCCAGCGCGCCGATCTTTTCCGCAAACCAGGCGCGATGGCCGGCAAGCTCGTCTTCGCGGCTTTCGCGCTTGCTCATGTGTTTCGGCAGACGGTCCAGCAGCGCGCGCACGCCCTCCGCGGCGTCGGCGACCAATGCCGCTTCCGCCCGCGCGAAACGGTTGGGCTCGGTCGGGTCGATGTCGATGCGCAGGATCTTCAGGTCCTTGTCGAGGCCCCATTCGTTCTGGCCGATCAGCAGGCGCGTGCCGACGCCGAGAACGACGTCGGCCTCCCTCCACAGGCGATGGCCGATCGGCATGGGAACGGACAGGCGGTGGCGGCCGTCGATCACGCCCTGCCCGCGCCGGTAGGCGACGACCGGCGCTTCGAGAAGCTCGGCGAGCGCGGTCACCTCGGCGCTGGCGTCGAGCGCGCCGCTGCCGACGACGATCAGCGGCCTTTTGGCCTGCCCGAGAATTCTCGCGAGTTTTTCCACCGTGTCGGGATCAACCGGCGGGCGTTGCGGCTGCGCCATCTGCGGCGCGGCGACCGGCGTGCGCTTGCCCCAGACGTCCATGGCGCATTCGAGCATGACTGGGCGCTGGCGGCCGGACAGCGCCGCCGACAGGGCGGCGGCGGCGCAGGGCGCAGCCTCGTGCGGCGCCTCGATGCGGGCGGCGAATTTCGCAATGTGGCGGGCAAGCCCGAGCTGGTCGGGGATTTCGTGAAGCTGGCCGAGGCCCCGGTCGATCGTGTCGGCGGGAATCTGGCCGACGAGCGCGAGCACGGGCGCGTTCATGCCGTAGGCCGTCAGCATGGCCGCGCCCGCGTTGAGGAAGCCCGGTCCCGGCACGACGGCAAAGGCCTGCGGCTTGCCAGTCGCCAGCGCCGCGCCCAGCGCCATATAGGCGCCGCCCTGCTCGTGGCGGGCGTGCAGGAAGCGAAGGCGGTTACGGTTCTGCCAAAAGGCGTCGAACAGGGGATCGTTATGGACGCCCGGCAGGCCGTAGATCGTGTCCAGCCCGTTGGCGATCAGCGTCTCGACGAGCGCATCTGCTGCGCGGTGCTGTTCCATGATGATCTCCGGACGATTTATTTAACATGTTAATTTAGGGCGGGAGGAAAGCAAGTCTGGACCGCGAGCCGTCAGGCTCGCAATGAGATTTCAATAATGGCTGCGGGTCGGGACTGCGCTTCCCCTGCCCCTTGTGGGGAGGGGTCGGGGAATCCTGCGAAATTTTCTCAACCCGACCCCGCCCTAACCCTTCCCCACACGGGGGGAGGGAGCAGATCCGTCGCTGACCACCGCCTCCAGAAACGCGGCCAGGTCGTCGGTGACGAAATCAATATGCGGCTCGCTTCCCGTCGCGATCTCCCAGCGCTCGCGCTCGACCTGGTCTTCGGCGCGCGGCGTCACCAGCGTCGTCACCATGCCGCGGGCGTGCGGCACTTCGAGATTATGCGCGATGTCCTCGAACATGGCGGCCTCCTTCGGATCGACGCCGTGGCGCTCGAAGAAGCGGTCGTAGGTTTCCGCATAGGGCTTCGGCAGGAGATCGGCGGCGACGATGTCGAAGACGTCCTCGAAGAGGTCGTGGATGCCGAGCTTCTCAGCCGTGCGGATGGCGTGTTCGCGCGAACCGTTGGTGAGGATGAGCTTGCGGCCCGGCAGCGCGGCGATGCCCTGCGCGAGCGAATGGTCGGGCTTGAGCGACGAGCGGTCGATGTCGTGCACGAAGGCGAGAAATTCCTCGGCCGTGACGTCGTGCTCGCTCATCAGGCCGCGCAATGTCGTGCCGTAGCGCTGGTAGTAATATTTCTGCAGCGCGCGCGACGACATGCCGTCGAGCCCGAACAATTGCGCCATGAACAAAGTGATACGCTGGTCGATCTTCGGCCAGAGGTCGGAGCTTGCGGAATAGAGCGTATTGTCGAGGTCGAACACCCAGGCGCGCACGTGAGAAAAACGTCGCGCAATGTCGCGCGGCAGTTTCGGGGCGTTGACGTCGAGTTGCTGCTTCACCTTGTAATCAGGGTTCCCGCGCCGTGATCGGTCAACAATTCGACGAGCACGGCATGCTCCATCTTGCCGTCGACGATGACGACGCCTTCCACGCCCTGCTCGATCGCATAGATGCAGGTTTCCACCTTCGGGATCATGCCGCCGGTGATCGTGCCGTCGGCGATGAGCGAGGGAATGTCGGAGACCTTCAGTTCCTTGATGAGCTTCTTGTTCTTGTCGAGCACGCCCGGCACGTCCGTGAGGAAGATGAGGCGCTTGGCGCGCAGCGCGCCGGCGATCGCGCCGGCGAACGTATCCGCGTTGATGTTGTAGGTCTCGCCGTCCGCGCCCTGCGCGACCGGCGCAAGCACGGGAATGAGTTCGCGGCCGAGCACCTGGTCGAGCACGGTCGTGTCGACCTTGGACGGCTCGCCGACGAAGCCGAGATCGACCACCTTCTCGATGTTCGAATCGGCGTCGTAGACGGTGCGCGCGACCTTGGTCGCCGTCACCATGTTGCCGTCCTTGCCGCAGAGGCCGATGGCGCGGCCGCCTTCGGCGTTGATGAAGCCGACGATCTGCTTGTTGATGGAGCCGGCGAGCACCATCTCGACGATCTCGACGGTGGCCTTGTCGGTGATGCGCAGGCCCGCCGCGAATTCAGACTTGATGCCGAGCTTGGACAGCATGGCGCCGATCTGCGGCCCGCCGCCGTGCACCACCACCGGGTTCACGCCGGACTGTTCGAGCAGCACCATGTCGCGGGCGAAGTCGCGCGCCACCCTGTCGTCGCCCATGGCGTGGCCGCCGTATTTCACCACCACCACCGCCTCGTCGTAGCGCAGCATGTGCGGCAGGGCGCGCACGAGCGTCTGCGCCGTGGCGTGGGCTGCGTCATACTGGTTCTTGTCGGTCATGGCGGAATCCGTTGGTGGGGCGACTTATCTAGCGGCGGGGTGTGATTTTCTCAATGCAGAGGATCACAGCACGCCGTAGCGCCTGAACCAGGCCAGCGTCCGCGCCCACGCGTCCTCGGCAGCGTCCTTGCGGTAGCTCGACCGGAAGTCGGCGTGGAAGCCGTGCGGGGCGGCGGGGTAGATCTGGAATTCGGCGGTCTTGCCGGCCTCCTTCAACTTGTCCTGCATTTCCTCGACCTGCATGACGAGGATGCCCTGGTCGGCCTCGCCATAGAGGCCGAGCACGGGCGCCTTCATGTCGGCGGCAAGGTCCAAGGGGCTCTTCGGCCAGATCGCCTTCTGCTCCGGCGGATCCTCGAGCGGGCCGTAGAAGGCGACGCCGGCCCTCGGCGGGCGACTGGAGGCGCAATATTCCCAGACCGCGCGCCCGCCGCGGCAAAAGCCGACGACGCCAAGGCGCGCGACGTCGCCGCCCTGCGCCTTCGCCCAGGCGACGGCCGCATCGAGATCGCCGATCAGCTCGGCGTCGGGCTTGGCGTTGACGACGGCGAACACCCTGGCGAAATCCGTCTGAGCCGGGAGGTCGACGCCGGCGCGGAAGTAGTAGTCGGGCGCGACCGCGAAGGCGCCGGCCTTCGCCAGCCGGCGCGCCACGTCGCGGATATATTCGTGCAGGCCGAGCGCCTCCATCGCCACGAGGATCACAGGCGGATTGGCGGCCTTTTCCGGTCGGGCGAAATAGAGCGGCATTTCGCCGCCCGAAACGGGCGCCTTGCCTTCTCCGACAATAAGCCCTGCCGTGTCGGTGCGGATCGCGTCGGCGCGCACGGGGCCTGCGGAAAGAGCGTAGCCGGCGGCGGCGGCCGACGAGGCGCGCATGAAGCCGCGGCGCGACAGCGGCGGCGGCGTCCACAGTCCCTTGATGTCGGCTGGCAGATTCATGCGCGCGTCCTCCGCGTTATTACGCGCCGCGTTCGGCCAGCAATTGGGCTATGGCGGCGCGCAGCTCGGGCACGCCCTCGCCCGTGTGGCTCGAGGTGAAAAGCACATGCGGATAGGCCGCCGGCCGTTTGGCGATCCTGGCTTCGGTCTCCGTCAGCAGACGGTCGAGGTCGCCCTTCTTCACCTCGTCCTTCTTGGTGAGAACAAGCGCGTAGGAGACGGCGGACGCGTCGAGCATGTCGAGCATTTCCTCGTCCACCTTCATCACGCCGCGCCGGCCGTCGATCAGGACGTAGACGCGCAGCAGTTTCGCGCGGCCGCGAAGATAGTCCTTCATCAGGCCGTCCCATGAGGAAATCTTGGTCTTGGACACCGCCGCATAGCCGTAGCCCGGCATGTCGACGAGGCGGGCGCGCTCGCCCAAGGCGAAGAAATTCAACTGCTGCGTGCGGCCGGGCGTGTGCGAGACGCGCGCGAGCGTCTTGCGCCCGGTCAGCGCGTTGACGAGCGAGGACTTGCCGACGTTGGAGCGGCCGGCGAAGGCGAATTCGGCGGGGCCGCCCGGCGGCAGGTCGCCCGCCTTGGCCGCCGCCCAGATGAAGTCGCAGGGGCCGGCGAAAAGCTTGCGGCCCTGCTCGACGTAGTCGGGTTGGTCTGGCGCTTCCACGTTACCGGTCCATCAGTGTCATCCCCGCGAAAGCGGGGATCCAGACCAGCGATTCGCAACTCGGCCCCTGGGTTCCCGCTTTCGCGGGAATGACAGCCGGGGCGTCGCTCACGCCGTCTTGCGGCGGAAGGTCTTGGCGAGGTTGTCCCACAGTTCGAACGGCACGCCAGCGCGCTTCATGATGAAGCCCTGCTGCGCCACCGACAGGAGGTTGTTCCACGTCCAGTAGATGACGAGACCGGCCGGGAAAGAACCCATCATGAAGGTGAAGATGACCGGCATCCACGCGAACATCTGGCGCTGCACCGGATCGGTCGCCTCGGGGTTCATCTTCATCTGCACCCACATCGACACGCCCATCAGCAACGGCCAGACGCCGAGCCACAGGAACTGGCCGAACAGCGGAATGTGCGTGGGATCGAAGGGGATGAGGCCGAACAGGTTGAAGACGTTCGTCGGATCGGGCTGCGAAAGGTCCTTGATCCAGCCATAGAAGGGCGCCTGACGCATTTCGATGGTGACGAACAGGACCTTGTAGAGCGAGAAGAAGACCGGGATCTGGATCAGCATCGGCAGGCAACCGGCGACCGGGTTGACCTTCTCGCGCTTGAACAGCTCCATCTGCTCCTGCTGCTGCTTGACCTTGTCGTCGGGATAGCGGGCCTGCAACTCCTTGAGCTGCGGCTGCAGCGCCTTCATCTTCGCCATCGACAGGTAGGACTTGTTGGCGAGCGGCAGGAAGGCGAGCTTGACGATGACGGTCACGGCGAGGATCGCCAGGCCGAAATTGCCGAGCAGCTTGTAGAGATAGTCGATGAGCTTAAACATCGGCCGGGTGATGAAATAGAACCAGCCCCAGTCGATCAGCAGGTCGAATTTGGCGATGCCCGGGTTCTGCTGGTAGCGGTCCAGCAGGTCCGACACTTTCGCGCCGGCGAAAACATAGGTCTTGGCGTCGCCGCTCTTGCCGGGCTCGATCGTCTGCGCCTGCGCCAGAGCGTCTGCCTGATAGGTCTTCTGCGTCGCGCCGCCGCCCGACAGGCGGGCGTCGAAGGGCTTCGACTGGTCGGGCGCCACGGTCGCGGCCCAGTATTTGTCGGTGAAGCCGACCCAGCCGCCCGTTCCCTTGAACGTCTTCTGGCCGCCCGTTTCCTTCTCGATCTTGTCGTAGGCCCATTCCTGGATGCCGCTGTCGCCGACGACGCCGATCAGGCCTTCGTGCAGCACCGAATAGCCCGAGGTTTCCGGCTTGCCGTGACGGGAGACGAGCGAGAACGGATAGAGCGTGACAGGCTTGTCGGTCTTGTTCTCGACCGTGTCCTTCACGGTGAAGAGATAATCGTCGTCGACCGAGATCGTCCGCTTGAAGACGAGGCCCTTGGCGTTGTCCCAGGTCAGGGTGACCGGCGTCGCGGCGGTAAGCTTCGCTCCGTCGGCGACCCACAGCGTATCGGGACCGGGCAGGTCGACCTTCTCGCCCGCAGCGGGAACGAAGCCGATCTCGGCATAGAAGGGATGCGGCGCGCCCGACGGCGAGAGCAATTCGATGGTCGGGCTCTTGGGATCGACCGTCTCGTGATATTTCTTCAGCCGGAGATCGTCGATGCGCGCGCCCTTGAGCGCGATGGAGCCCGACAGGCTCGCCGTGTCGACGGGCAGGCGCGGGCTGGCGGCGAGCGCGTCCTGGCGCGATTTCGTCACGCCGGGGGCGGCCGCGCCGGGCGCAGCCGGGGCGCCCGGCGTCGCGACGCCGGGTTGCGGCGCAGCGGGAGCGCCGGCCTCCGAGGTCGGACGCGGCGGCAGCGACTGCTGCTCCTTCAGATCGGCGCGCTGCTGGGTCAGCTTGGGCGCGCCGACGAAATATTGCCAGCCGACCAGGACCATCACCGACAGGGCGATCGCGAGAAACAGGTTCTTCGTGTCGTTCATCATGACGAGGCGGGCCTGGCTTTCGACCGCCGCTCGCGCGCGGGCGCTGCGAGGGCTGCGGACATGTCGGACATCAATCGGGCGAAGGGAAGGTCGAGCGCGCTCACGCGCGCGACGAATACATAGTCGCAGCCGGGCGGCGCCGAAAGGGCCGCGCCCTGCCGCAACGCCTCGCGCAGGCGCCGCCGGATGCGGTTGCGGCGTACGGCGGATGGCGCGGTCTTCTTGGTGACGGTCAAGCCGAAACGCGCGGGCGCGGCTTGGGACGCCTCCTCGGGACGCGGGGCGACCTGCAAGACGAACGCCGGGGCGTGGCGTCGCGCGCCACGGGCGGCGGCCAGAAAGTCCTTGCGCTTCTTGAGGCGAAGGGGCGCCGCGCCGCCGCTGGTCATGTCAGCTCCGATGCCGAACCACGCTCGCCAGCCGCCATGCTGCGCGGCCGGGCGGCTTCAGGCGCGTCCGATCAGGCCGACAGCTTCTTGCGGCCGCGGGCGCGACGGGCGGCGATGACCTTGCGGCCGCCGACAGTGGCCATGCGGGCGCGGAAACCGTGACGGCGCTTGCGCACGAGCTTGGAAGGTTGATAGGTCCGCTTCACGGGATCTCTCCGAAAATTGCGCGGGCGCCGAACCGGGGCGCACAGAAAGCGCCCGACGTCGGCGCCGCCGAAATCGCTGCGGGCTTATAGGGGCAAGGCCGGGGACAAGTCAACGCAAGGGGGAAAGAGGCCGAAGACCGTCACAAAGCGGACACGCGCCGCATCTAGGCGGGCGCTAAATCACCCTCCAGTCAAGGCGGCCGGACCGCCCCCGACAACCAAGGAGACGGGCATGACTCAGCCAAACGACCCGCGCCCGGCGGGGAAGGCGCCCGAACAGGATATCGACGACGAGGAGCTCGACGCCCTCGATGAGGGCGGCGACGAGGCCACAGCCGACGAAGCGGAGGCCCAGGACGAGAGCGCGGACGCCCCCGCCGCGCCCGGCCGGCCCCGCGCGAAAAAGCAGCCTTCGGCGCTGACCGGGCGCAAGTACCGCAAGCGCGACCTCGTCAATATCGACCAGTTGCGGCCATCGCTCGCCGACCGCATCCGCCGCGACTATCCGGACCTGCCGCCCAACGCCAAGATCAGCGTCGGCGAGCTCGCCCGCTACCGGATGCTCTATGTCGAGGAATTGCTGCAGCTCGAGCATGGCGAATTCACCGAACTCGACCGGCAGGTGGCCGAAAGCATTTCCAAGCAGGACACGATCGCCGAGAACACGGAAGAGGAATACGAGGAGCATCGCACCTTCGGCGAGCGCCTGTCCGACCATCTGGCGAGCTTCGGCGGCTCCTGGTCGTTCCTGATTTCGTTCGCCTTCGTGCTTCTGGTCTGGATGGCGTTCAATTTCTGGCGCGGCGAGCAGGCCGCGTTCGACCCCTATCCGTTCATCCTGCTCAATCTCGTGCTGTCATGCCTGGCCGCGATCCAGGCGCCGATCATCATGATGAGCCAGAAAAGGCAGGAGGAAAAAGACCGCCAGCGCTCGTTCAACGATTATCGCGTCAACCTGAAAGCCGAACTGGAAATCCGGCACCTGCACGAGAAGATCGACTACCTGATCTCGCGCCAGTGGCAGCGCCTGTCGGAAATCCAGCAGGTGCAGATCGAGATGCTGCACGAAGGCGGGCGCCGCAGGAAGGTGAAGTCGCCGAAGCAATTGGAGGGCGGCGCCGGCAACGCAGAAGCCTCCCCGGCCGACGAGGAGAACGGCGCCTGAAGGCGGCGCATCCGCCAAAACTGGAGCCCATTGCATCTAGGTCGACGCATCCGTCGCGCGAAGCGCGCCCGATGATAGGCTCCGAAGCAATCCAGGAGTCGTAACCCGGCCCTGGATCCGCCACGTCGCTTCGGCGATTTCGCCTGCGCTCCTCGCGATGACGATTCCGGTTAAATGCAGACCGCTCTGGGCGGCGCCTCACACGCCCCCGACGATGCGCGCGATGACGCGGGCCGTGTAGTCCACCATCGGCACGATGCGCGCGTAGTTCAGCCGCGTCGGGCCGATGACGCCGAGCACGCCGACGACGCGCCGGTCGCTGTCGCGGAAGGGCGCGGCGATCATCGAAGAGCCCGACAGCGAGAACAGCTTGTTCTCCGAGCCGATGAAGATACGCACGCCCTCGCCGTTCTCGGCGCGCGACAGCAGGTCGATGACTTCCGTCTTGGTTTCGAGGTCGTCGAACAGCAGGCGGATCCGCTCGAGATCCTCCATCGCGGTGAGGTCTTCGAGCAGATTGCCCTGCCCGCGCACGATGAGCTGGCGGCGCGCGCCGTCGAGGCCGGCCCAACTCGCCAGCCCCGCCTGCACGAGCCGGGCGGTCAGTTCGTCAAGCTCGGCTTCGACCAGCTTGCGGCCAGCCTCCATTTCGGCGCGCACCTGATCCAGCGTGCGGCCGCGGATGCGCGCGTTGAGATAATTGCCGGCGGTCACCAGCGCCGAATGCGGCAGGTCCGGCGGAATCGCGAGAATGCGGTTTTCGATCGAGCCGTCCTCGGACACGAGCACAGCCAGCGCACGGCCGGGATCGAGCCGCACGAATTCGATCTGGCGCAGGCGGCGGTCGTCCTTGGAGGTAACGACCACGCTCGCCCCGCGGGTGAGGCCCGAGAGCAGGCTGGAAGCCTGGCCGAGCAGGGCTTCGAGGCCGGCGTCCGCAGGCTGGCCCGCGACCTGACTCTCGATGCGGATGCGTTCCTCCGGCGAGAGTTCGCCGACCTGCAGCAGCGAATCGACGAAGAAGCGCAGCCCCGTCTCCGTCGGCAGGCGGCCGGCGCTGGTATGCGGCGCATAGACCAGGCCGAGTTCCTCGAGGTCCTGCATGACATTGCGGATCGAGGCCGGCGACAGCGTCATCGGCAGGATGCGCGAGAGATGGCGCGAGCCGACCGGCTCGCCCGAATCGAGATAGGATTCGACGATCGACCGGAAGATCTCGCGCGAGCGCGAGTCCAGCGCGCCGAGCGCCCCGGTCGTTCCCAATTTTCCGCTCATGCCGGACATGGCCGGAAAATGGCGGCAGCGACACGGGATGGCAAGCCCGCGCTCGAACTTGGCCATTGGACTCTATTGACGCTCGCCCGAGCGCTCACTAGCGTCTGACATGCTAGCGCTGGCGACTTGTTGATTTACCGATGCGGGAGATAGTTTTGGCGGTTCAGACGAGCGAGAAACCGTCTTCGCGCAAGCGGCTTGTGGTCGATCGCGCGCGGCGCACGTCCAAGGCCGATCAGGTCTACACGGAAATCAAGGAATCCATTCTTTCCGGCGGCCTGGCGCCGGGCGGCGCGATCGACAAGCTGGCGCTTTGCGCCAAGCTCGGCGTCTCCCGCTTTCCCGTGACGGCGGCCATCAACCGGCTCGCCTTCGAGCGACTGGTGGTGATCGAGCCGCAGCACGGCTCCTTCGTCGCCAAGATCGCCGCCAACGACGTGCGCGAGTGGATGATGATCCGCCGCGCGCTGGAATCGGAGATCGCCAGCGAGGCGGCGCGCGCCCTGCCGGCCGATCTGCAGCGCGAGATCGAGCGCAACCTGCGCTACCAGCAGGCCGCCGCCGAGGCTGGCGACGTTGCGGGCTTCTATGTGCTCGACGTGGAGTTTCACAAGCTGATCGTCGACGGCATGGCGTTGCGCCATGCGCGCGAAATCCTCGACGGCCTGCGCTCGCATCTCGAGCGCGTGCGGCGCATCGCGCTGTCGCCGCCCGGCCGCCTGCCGATCGCCTACAGCGAGCACAAGCGCATCTTCGACGCCATCGTGGCGAAGAACGGCGCCGGCGCGGCCGCCGCCATGCGCGCGCATCTGGACGCCACAACGGCGACCTTCGAGCGGATCGCCGAACAGAACCCGGAAAATTTCATCGGCTGAGGGTCCATGTCCGACGCAAAGCCCCCACGTGCGCTGCGCCTCAACGAGGCCGACAATATCGTCGTCGCCGTCGACGCTTTCGCGCCCGGCTTCTCTTACGGCGCGGCGACGGCGAGCGAACGCGTGCCGCGCGGCCACAAGATGGCGATCGCCGCGATCGCGGCCGGCGAGCCGGTGCGCAAGTTCGGCCAGATCATCGGCTTCGCGTCGAAGCCGATCGCGCCCGGCCAATGGGTGCATGAACACAACGTCGAATGCCGCGATTTCGAGCGCGACTACGCCTTTGCGCAGGAAGCGCGCGACGAGGCGATCCTGCCGGAAAGCGCGCGCGCGACGTTTGAGGGCTTTCGTCGCGCCAATGGCAAGGTCGGCACGCGCAATTACATCGCGATCCTCACCTCGGTGAACTGCTCGGCCTCCGTCGCGCGCTTCATGGCGGAGGAAATCCAGCGCTCCGGCGTGCTCGCGCAATATCCCGGCGTCGACGGCGTCATCCCGCTGACGCACGGCGGCGGCTGCGCGCTCGACGTGAAGGGCGAGGGCTACGAGGTCCTGAAACGCACGCAATGGGGCTATGCCGTCAATCCCAATGTCGGCGGCGTCGTCATGGTCGGACTCGGCTGCGAAGGGTTCCAGATCGCGCGCTTCAAGGAAGCCTACGATCTCAGGGAATCCGACACGTTCCGCACCATGACGATTCAGGAGGTCGGCGGCACGAAGAAGACGGTGATGGCCGGCGTCGAGGCGATCCGGTCCATGCTGCCGCTGGTGGCGAAGGCGAAGCGCGAGACACGGCTGGCCTCCGATCTCATCCTCGCCCTGCAATGCGGCGGCTCGGACGGCTATTCCGGCATCACCGCAAATCCGGCGCTAGGCGCCGCGGTCGACGAACTCGTGCGCCACGGCGGCACGGCGATCCTGTCGGAGACGCCGGAAATCTACGGCGCCGAACATCTGCTGACGCGCCGCGCGGCCAATCGCGCCGTGGGCGAGAAGCTCGTCTCCACCATCCGCTGGTGGGAGGATTACACCGCGCGCAACCGGATGGAGATGAACAACAACCCCTCGCCCGGCAACAAGGCGGGCGGGCTCACGACGATTCTGGAAAAATCGCTCGGCGCCGCCGCGAAGGGCGGAACGACGACGATGCGCGCCGTCTACGATTACGCGGAACTGGTGACCGAGAAGGGCTTCGTCTTCATGGACACGCCGGGCTACGATCCCGTCGCCGCCACGGGACAGGTCGCCGGCGGCGCGAACCTGCTTGCCTTCACCACCGGGCGCGGCTCGGCCTACGGCTGCAAGCCAACGCCCTCGTTCAAGCTTGCGACCAACAGCGACATCTATCGCCGCATGATCGACGATATGGACATCGATTGCGGCGAGGTGCTGGAGGGGGTGTCGATCGAGGCCAAGGGCAAGGAAATCTTCGACGCGCTGCTGAAGGTGGCCTCGGGCCAGCGCACGAAGTCGGAAGAGCTCGGCTACGGCGACGCCGAATTCGTGCCCTGGACCATCGGCGCGACGATGTAGCCGAGGCGACGCGGGCCGCGACAAAGTAGGCCGCGACAGGGCCTGCGGAATTCGGCACAACGGTCGTGCGCGCGCAGGCCTCGCTTCCGAGGCTGGCCGCCCTATAGATTCGATCCATCAATCAAGGCTGGAGGAACTGACGCCCATGAAACTACGTTCGCTCGCAATCGCCGCCGCGTTGACCGCCTCCACGGCGGCTTTCGCGCAGACTCCGGTCAAGATCGGCATCCTCAACGACCAGTCCGGCGTCTACGCCGACTTTGGCGGCAAGTGGTCGCTCGACGCCGCGAAGATGGCGGTCGAGGATTTCGGCGGCAAGGTGCTCGATCGTCCGATCGAGATCGTCACCGCCGACCACCAGAACAAGCCGGACATCGCCACGACGATCGCGCGCAAGTGGTACGACGTCGACGGCGTCGACGCGATCATGGAGCTGACGACGTCGTCGGTCGCGCTCGCCGTGCAGGACCTGTCGAAGGAAAAGAAGAAGATCAACATCGTCACCGGCGCGGCGACCACGGCGCTGACCCAGAAGAGCTGCTCGCCCTACGGCTTCCACTGGGCCTACGACACGCACGCGCTCGCCGTCGGCACGGGCGGCGCGCTCGTCGAAAACGGCGGCGACACCTGGTTCTTCCTCACCGTCGACTACGCCTTCGGCCATGCGCTCGAAGCCGACACCGCGAAATACGTGAAGTCGAAGGGCGGCAAGGTCATCGGCCAGGTGCGCCATCCCCTGAACACGCCGGACTTCTCATCCTTCGTGCTGCAGGCGCAGTCCTCGGGCGCGAAGGTGATCGGGCTGGCCAACGCCGGCCAGGACACGGTGAACTCGATCAAGCAGGCCGCCGAATTCGGCGTGACGCAGGGCGGCAAGCAGCGCATCGCGGCGCTCCTCTTCACCCTGGCCGACGTGCATGGTCTCGGCCTCAAGTCGGCGCAGGGCAGCGTGCTGACCGAAGCCTGGTACTGGGACCAGAACGACGAGACGCGCGCCTTCGGCAAGCGCTTCATGGCGCGCATGGGCCGCATGCCGAACATGGTCCAGGCGGGCACGTATTCGGCGGTGCTGAGCTACCTGAAGGCGGTGAAGGCCGCCGGCACGACCGAGACGGACGCCGTCGCCAAGAAGATGCACGAACTGCCCGTGGACGACGTCTTCACCAAGGGCGGCAAGGTGCTCGCCAACGGCTCGATGGTGCACGACATGTACCTCTTCCAGGTGAAGGCGCCGGAAGAGAGCAAGGCGCCCTGGGACTATTACAAGCAGCTCTCGAAGATTCCGGGCGCGCAGGCGTTCGAGACGATGGAAGAGAGCGGCTGCAAGATCGGCGGCTGAACGCGACATCCCGTTCAATGCGAGCGGCCGCCTTCGGGCGGCCGTTCTTTTTTCAACGCGCCGGCTGGCCGGCCGCAAGCCACAACGCGAGCGTGCGCCGCTCCACGTCGGTCATGCCCGCGTGAGCTCCGGGCGGCGGCATGGCGCGCGTCCACACGGCCTGCAACGCAATGTCCTGCGCATGTGCGCCGATCTGCGCGCGCGTCTCGAGCATCACGCCCTTCGGCGGCGCGACGAGGCCGGGCCACGACGGAATTCGCGCATGGCAGACGGCGCAGCGGTCGTTCACGATTTCCGCGACCTCGGAGAAGCGCGGCGCGACGACCGAGGCGATGGCGTCCATGGCGCTCTGCGGCGCCGCCGCGCGGGCCTGCGGGCGCTCCGCGCCTGATATCGAGAGCGCAACCATCGCCGCGCCGGCGGCGGCAGCCAGCCCCCAGGTCCACCACAGGTCGCCCGAGCCGCGATGGCGCGCGATGTAGAAGTGGCGGATCGCGCCGCCCGCGACCAGCGCCAGCGCGGCGACGATCCAGTTGAAGCGCGAGGCGAAGGCCAGCGGATAATGGTTCGCCAGCATGAGAAACAACACGGGCAGGGCCAGGTAATTGTTGTGCAGCGCGCGCTGGCGGCTGATCGCCAGACGCGCTTCGTCCGGCGCCTCGCCCTTGCGGATCGCCTCCAGCATCCGGCGCTGGTTGGGCACGAGATAATGCGCGACATTGGCGGCCATGATCGTGCCGATGATCGCGCCAAACGTCAGAAAGGCGCCGCGCCCCGAAAAGACGCGCGTATAGGCGAAGGCGAGCGCGACGAGAAAGACGAAAATGGCGATGCGGCGCGTCGTCTCGCTCCACGGCGCCTTGCCAAGGAAATCATAGCCGACCCAGCCGACGAGCAGGGCGAACAGGGCGAGCAGGATCGCCTGCCACGGCTGCAGCGGCAGGATGTCCGGATCAATCAGATAGAGATCGGCCTTCACGAAATAGATCACGGCCATCAGCGCGAAGCCGGAGAGCCAGACGACATAGGCTTCCCAGCGGAACCAGCCGATCTGCGGCGCGGCCTGCGATGGGACGTTCATGTCGCGCGCAATGCGGAAAAATCCATCGTCGGCCGCGCGCCAGATGTCGGTCTGGGTCGACTTCAGCGCGAGATTGAGCCGCAGGAATCCGAGCGCGAGGCCGACCCAGAAGACGGCCGCGACGACATGCGTCCAGCGCAGGAAGAATTCGCACCAGTCGTGGAGAACAAGCCACAAGGTCATTCGCGACTCGCAAGCGTAGCTGCGCCGCGCGCGCGCTCCCCCGCCCGCAAGGGGGGAGGGAACAGTTCCGTGGTCTGGACCAATCTCATTCCGCCAGCCTGACACGATGCTGCGCGACCGGGATCATCTGGCGCGCCTTGGCGACGCGCTTGGGATCGACGCGCGCCGACACCACGCCGACGCCGTCCGACGCCTTCGCCACCACATGGCCCCAGGGATCGACGACGAGCGAATGGCCGTAGGTGTGGCGCGTCTCGTTGCCGGCCGTGTGCGCGCCGGTCTGGGCGGCCGCGCAGAAGTAGGTTTCCGTCTCGATGGCGCGCGCGCGGCACAACACTTCCCAATGGTCCTTGCCCGTCTGCATGGTGAAGGCCGAGGGCAGCGCGATGAGATGCGCGCCCCTGTCGACGAGCGCGGCAAAAAGATAGGGGAAGCGCAGGTCGTAGCAGATGGCGCAGCCGACAGTGACGCCTTCGCAATCGTAGGTGACGACGGCGTCGCCCGGCTTGAACGCCGCGCTCTCGCGATAGGCGGTTCCATCCGGCGCGGTGATGTCGAACATGTGGATCTTGCGGTAGCGCGCGACTTCCCGGCCGTCGCGGTCGAAGGCGATCGTCGTGTTGTGGATGCGATCGTCGCCGGGAACCTTTTCGAGGATCGAGCCGGCGTGGATGAAGACGCGATGCGTGCGCGCCAGCTCCTGCATCAGCGCATAGGCGGGGCCGCCGGGAATTTCCTCGGCGGCCTCCATCTTGGTCGCGCGATTGCCGCCGATGAAATCCCAGACTTCCGGCAGGCAGATCCAGTCCGGCCGCTCGTCGCGCACGGCCTCCTCGATCAGCGCGCGCGCCTGCGCGAGATTGGCCTGCTTGTCGCTGACCGAGTTCATCTGGATGAGCGAGACTTTCATGAGCGCGATTCTGGACCGCGAGCCTTCAGGCCCGCAAGCAAAAAAAGGCGCGGCCGAAGCCGCGCCTTGACAGAATACGAATGCGAGCCTGAAGGCTCGCGGTCCGTTTCGCTCACTTCCCCTTCAGATCGCCGGGCTTGATGTCGGCGAACTTCTTGTTGTTGGCCACCATCCATTCGAGCGCGGACGAAGGCTCGAAGCCCTTGCCGGCGGTCTTGTGGACTTCCCGGACGGTGGCGAGCACCTTGTCGAGGCCGACGCGGTCGGCTTCCTGCATCGGGCCGCCGCGCCACATCGGGAAGCCGTAGCCGTTGAGCTTGACGATATCGACGTCGAGCGGCCTAGAGACGATGTTCTCGGACAGGATGCGGCAGGCCTCGTTGACCATGGTCGCATGGATGCGCGACGAGATTTCCTCCTCCGGGATCGGCTTGCGCGCAATGCCCTTGTCCTTCGAGACCTTGTCGATGATCTCGTTGGTCGAGGGATCGATGACGCGCTTGCCGTCGACGTATTTGTAATAGCCCGAGCCCGTCTTCTGGCCGTAGCGGCCGAGCGCGCAGATGGCGTCGGCGATGGCGCCGGTGTCGCGCTTCTGGTTGTCGCGCAGATGCGCGAATTCCTTGCGGCGGCGCATGCCGATGTCGAGGCCCGCGAGATCGCCGACCGCATAGGGGCCCATCGCCATGCCCCACTTTTCCATCGCGGCGTCGATGTCCTGCGGATAGGCGCCCTCCTCGAGCATCATGTCGGCGACCTGGCGCCAGGCGGCCAGAATCCTGTTGCCGACGAAGCCGTCGCAATTGCCCATCACCACCGGCAGCTTGCCCATGCGCTTGCCGACGGCGACGCCGGTGGCCAGCGCGTCCTTGGACGAGCGGCCGCCGTCGATCACCTCGACGAGGCGCATGATGTTGGCCGGCGAGAAGAAATGCATGCCGATCACGTCCTGCGGACGACCCGCCGCCTCGCCGATGGCGTCGATATCGAGATAGGAGGTGTTGGAGGCGAGAACGGCGCCGGCCTTCACGATCTTGCCGAGCTTGCCGAAGATTTCCTTCTTCAGCGCCATTTCCTCGAACACCGCCTCGATGACGATGTCCTTGTCGGCCAGCGCCTCGAACTGCGTCGTCAGCGTGAGGAGACCGACGCGCTTGTCCATCGTCGCCTGGTCGATGCGGCCAAGCTTGACGTCGCGGTCCCATGTCGACTTGAAGCGCGCCATCGCGCGGTCGAGCGCCTCCTGGTTGTTCTCGACCACCGTCACCGGCATACCGGAATTCACGAGCGAAATCGTGATGCCCGCGCCCATCGTGCCGGAGCCTATGACGCCGGCCGACATCACGGGACGCGGCTCGACGCCTTCGAGGCTCGGCACCTTCAGCACTTCGCGCTCGGCGAAGAACACATAGCGCATCGCCTTGGACTGGTCGGAGACGAGCAGCTCCATGAAGTTCTTGCGCTCGACCGCCTCGCCTTCCTTGAAGGTTCCGTGCGTGGAGGCCTTCACGCATTCGATGATCTTGGCGGGGGCCATCGCGCCGCGCGCCTTCTTCAGCACGTCGGCGGCGGCCTTGTCGAAGGCGGCCTGATCGAAGGGCTGCTGCTGCTCGGAGGAGCGCTTCAGCGGCTTGCCGACGAGCGAACGCGCATAGTCGATCGCGCCTTCGCGCAGGTCGCCGTCGACGATCTTGTCGATCAGGCCGAACTTGAGCGCTTCGGCGGCCGGAACCATGCGGCCGGACGTGCAGAGATCGAGGCCGACCAGCGCGCCCGCCACGCGCGGCACGCGCTGCGTGCCGCCGGCGCCCGGCAGCAGGCCGAGCTTGACCTCGGGCAGGCCGACGCGCGCCGCCTTGTCCGAGACGCGCGCATGGCAGGCCATGGCGATCTCGAAGCCGCCGCCGAGCGCAGTGCCGTGAATGGCGGCGACCACCGGCTTGTCGCCGGCTTCCATGCCGTTCAGCAATTCCTGCAGCGAGGGGCCGGCCGGCGGCTTGCCGAATTCGCGGATGTCGGCGCCCGCGACGAAGGTGCGGCCCTCGCAGGCGATGACGATCGCCTTGGTGGCCGCGTCCTTCAGGCCCTTCTCGACATGCTCCTTCAATCCCGCGCGCACCGCCTGCGAAATGGCGTTGACCGGCGGATTGTCCACCAGGACGAGAAGAACGTCGCCCTTCTGGACGGACGAGACGGCTGGCTTGTCGGACATGAGCGTTCCCTGTTTTCACGGCCACATGCGGCCTGTTGGTTCCGGGCGCGAAATCTATTCCCACCGCCACGACTGACGCAATGCAAAACAACGAATGGGAGCCATCCGTTGACCGGCCCGCGCGCCCGTGCGATCCAGTCGCCCGACTTATTTCGCTTGTCGAAACCCTGCCCGGACCTGATGACGCCCGAGGAAATCGCGCGCGCGAGCGCGGACAAGATGTGGCAACTGGACGCTGCGCGCGCGGCCTCCGACATGACGCTGCTGTCGGTCGGGCCCGGCGTGGCGAAGATTTCGATGCGCGTGCGGCCGGACATGCTGAACGCGCACGGCATGTGCCATGGCGGGCATATCTATCTGCTCGCCGACACCGCTTTCGCTTACGCCTGCAATTCCTACGGCGTCTCCACCCTCGCGCAGCACTGCTCGATCACATATCTCACGCCGGCCCGGCCGGGCGACGTTCTGACCGCGCAGGCGCGCGAAGTGCATGTCGCCGGACGGACCGGCGTCTACGACGTTTCCGTCGCCACCCAGAACGGCGAGATCATCGCGGAATTCCGCGGCCTGTCGCGCGCCGTTCCCAGGGCGTCGATCGGCGGCGCCCCCTAAAGTCAGCGAGACCGATGTCAGACAGCGCCCAGCACATCCTCACGCTATCCTGCCCCAACAAGCCGGGCATCGTCGCCGCCGTCGCCACATGCCTGTTCCAGCACGGCTGCAACATTCTCGACGCGCAGCAGTTCGACTCCATCGAGACCGGGCAGTTCTTCGCCCGCATCGTGTTCGACCGCGTCGGCGAGCCGGCGAAGTACGAGGCGCTGCGCGAGGATTTCGCCGGCGTCGCCGAACCGTTCGGCTTCAAATGGCTGATGCGGCCACGCGCGGAGAAGAAGCGCGTGATGATCCTCGTGTCGAAATCGGACCATTGTCTCGTCGATCTCGTGTATCGCTGGCGCATCGGCGAGCTCGACATGGAGCCCGCCGGCATCATCGCCAACCACAAGCGCGAGACCTACGCGCATATCGATCTGGACGGCATCCCGTTCCACTATCTGCCCGTCACGCGCGAGACGAAGATGGAACAGGAGGCCGACGTGTGGCGCCTGATCCGCGACGCCCGCGCCGACGTCGTCGTGCTCGCGCGCTACATGCAGGTTCTGTCGGACGGGCTTGCGGCGAAACTCGCGGGACGCTGCATCAACATCCACCATTCCTTCCTGCCGGGCTTCAAGGGCGCAAAGCCCTATCATCAGGCGCACGCGCGCGGCGTGAAGCTGATCGGCGCGACCGCGCACTACGTGACCAGCGATCTCGACGAAGGCCCGATCATCGAGCAGGACGTGGAGCGCATTTCCCACCGCGATTCGCCGGACGATCTCGTGCGCAAGGGCCGCGACATCGAGCGCCGCGTGCTGGCGCGCGCCCTGCGCAAGCATCTGGAAGACCGCGTGCTGCTCGACGGGCAAAAGACGGTGGTGTTCGCGGACTGAAGGAATGCGCGCGGCGCATCGGGCCCGCTCGGATTGCGGCGGCTTGCTTCGCGCCTTCTCTTCATATGAAATATCGGCCAGAGGTGACGCTCGTTGGCCGTAGATCAATCCAGCAAAGATCGCGCGCCGGCCAGCTCGTCCGTCTCAATTCCCCTGCCTGCCCTGCTGTTCGCCCTTATTGCGGCGAGCGTCATTCCGCTCGCGGTTGCGGGCTTCGCGATCTCTATCTGGTTCCAGCAACTGGCGCGCGAGACGCAGGAAGCCGGCCTGCTCTACACATCCCGCAGTATCGCCGCCGCAGTGGACGGCGAGCTCGAGAAATACACGACGCTGGCTCAGGCGCTCGCGCGCTCCCCTTCGCTGGCGGCCGACGACCTCCGCGCCTTCGAAGCTGAAGCTCGACGCCTGTTCGACGATCCGAACGAAGGTTGGCTGATCCTCGCCTCTTCGGACGGCCGCGAGCTGGTCAACACCGCCTACCCCGGCCCGGCGGACCTGCCCATGCGCAACGAAGCCGGGCTGCGTCAACAGCGTCTCGTCGCGGAGACCGGCAAGCCGGCCGTCTCGACGGTGTTCCGGAGCGGACCGAATGACGTCTGGACCGTCATGATCGACGTGCCCGTCCATTCGACCCCGCTCCGGAAATATGGAATAGCGGTCGCGCTGCCGGCGCGAAATTTCATCGAGTTTCTCAGTCCGCCTACCCGGGATACGGAATGGCTCGCCGGCGTGCTGGATCAAAACGGGCGCTATGTGGCGCGCGTGCCGGGCGGCGAGGCGATGATCGGCGAACTGGCGTCGGAGGGCTGGCGAAGCAACGCGCGCAAGGAGGGCATCGCCTATTTCCGAAGCCGCGAGAACGAAAGGGCGATAAACGCCAACGCCAATTCGCGGCTCAGCGACTGGACGATCGGGGCCGGCGCGTTCGAACGTCAGATCGAGGCGGCGATCCGCCCGATCACGAAATGGGCGATCGGCGCCGCCGTCCTCGCAGTCGCCCTCTCCATGGCGTTTGCTTTCTTCATCTACCGATATCTGCTGCGCTCGCTGGTCAACCTGCAACGCGCCGCGAGCGCCGCGCTCAATGGATCGGCGCCCGAATTCCGTTCGCCCGTGCTCGAATTCGACGATCTCTGGCGCGGACTGCGCGATGCGACGGCAAAGAAGAACGAGGTGGAACGCGAACTTGCCGAGAACGATGCGCGGTTTCGAATGGCGGCGCAGGCTGCGCGCTTCGGCGTCTACCAGATCGCGCCATCGAGCGGCGCCGCAAGCTGGACCGGCGATATTGGCGAAATCTTCGGCATCGACGGGCCGATTGGCAATATGCAGACGATCATGTCGGCGTTCCATCCCGACGATCGCGACGCCACGTTGCGGAAGATCGGTCACGCGCGCAGGAATGTCGGTCCCTACGAGTTCGAGTTTCGCATCGTCCGCACGGATGGCTCCGTGCGCTGGGTGCTCGACCGCGGCGAATCCGCCGGACCGCTCGATTCCGCGGGGCGCGTCGCCCGCATGAGCGGAACCTTTCTCGACATTACCCAGCGCAAGCTCGTCGAAGAGCGCAACCGCATGTTGTTGCGCGAAGTGAGCCACCGGTCGAAAAATCTCCTGACCGTCATCGCGATCATCGCCCGGCGCACGCAGAGCGGTTCGGTGAGCGAATTTCTGAAGACGTTTGAAGCGCGGCTGCGCGGGCTGGCCGCAAACCAGGATCTGCTCGTCGCTTCGGAATGGCAGGGCGCCTGGCTGAAGCAGCTCATCGTCGCGCATCTCGAGCCGTTCTGCGAGAACGTGCAGACGCGCGTCATCAGTCAGGGACCCGACATGCTCCTTGGCCCGGAGGCCGCGCAAAATATCGGCATGGCGCTGCACGAGCTTGCGACCAACGCCGCAAAATACGGCGCGCTGTCGAATGGCGAAGGACGGATTGCAATCAACTGGTCAATCGAAGGCGGGCGCTTCCGACTGGAGTGGGCCGAGCGCGACGGGCCCGCCGTCGAGCCGCCCAGCCGGAAGGGCTTCGGCAGCACGGTGCTGACGAGCCTCGTCGGCGCGTCGCTCTCGGGTGAAACGTCGTTGTCCCATGACGCGAGCGGGCTGCGGTGGACGCTCACGTGCCCGTCCTCCGCGCTTGGCCACACGATGCGCGTCTAGCGACGACCTAGCGCGTCCCGATCGCGGGCGCTGTCGCCCCTACTTCCCGCGCTTTGGCGCAGATCGAATTCCAGGTCGCTTCGGTGAGCGGCACGCCGTTTTGCGTGCGCTCGGCGCGCATCCGTCGCTCCGGCTCGCCGGGCGCGAGCACTTCGGTCGCGCCCTTGGCGGGCTTCGCCGATTTGAAGAAGTCGATGTAGGCCGAAACGTCGGCGTCGAAAACATGCGCAGGATCGACGCGCCGGGGATCGACGTAGATCGAGAACATGCCGTTCGCGAATTTCTTTCGGCCTACGTGCGTCGCACGCGTGCCGGTGAGCGAGCCGCCGAGGATCTCGCACATGAACGCGAGGCCCGAACCCTTGTGCTCGCCGAAAGCGCGAATGGCGCCGGGCCCTGCGCTGCCGTCGCGCGGGCCTTCCGGCTCGTAGGGGCCGTAAAGCATGGCCGGGTCGGTCGAGAACTCGCCGTCCGGGCCGATCAGCGCGCCGTCGGGCAGCTTCTTGCCGCCCTGGCTCGCCACCATCACCTTGCCTTCCGCGACAATGGAGGTGGCGAAATCGAGGATCACCGGCTCCTTGCCGTCGCGCGGGACGCCGACGGAAAAGGGCGCGGTCGACAGCCGCCGTTCACGCGCGCCGAAGGGCGCGACGAGAATGGAGCCGGACGCCGTGACGAAATGAATGGAGACGAGGCCTTGCGCGGCCGCCATTTCCGCCCATTCGCCGATGCGGCCGATATGGCCGGCGTCGCGCAAGGCGACCGCCGACAGGCCGGCGGCCTGCGCCTTCTCGATTCCTATTCGCACCGCTTC
Source organism: Rhodoblastus sp. (assembly GCA_046349085.1). Lineage (GTDB taxonomy): Bacteria > Pseudomonadota > Alphaproteobacteria > Rhizobiales > Beijerinckiaceae > JAJXWB01. Next base: position 260,782 of record JAXMDA010000006.1, on the reverse strand, counting down.
CGGCGCCACCGTCTGGCCGTAACCGTAGCGTCCGTCGACGACGGCGAGCGACGGCGTGTCGACGACGAGCGCAACCGTCTGGTTCGGGACAATGTCGCCCGACTTCACCCAGTCGACGTAACGCGGCACGCGGATCACGCCGTGGCTGTCGTGGCCGGTGAGGTTGGCGCCAATGAGCGAACGGGCGACGCGCAACGCCTCCTCGCGCGTTGAACCGACGCGCGCGAACGTATCGGCGCAGACCTGCTCCAGCGCCGCGACAGGGACAAGGATCATGAACGTGCGCGCTCCTCACGCGGGCGATGTTTGCTCGTCCGCGAGCCTATACGCGCGAAAGCCTCCTGTCCCGAACCGCGCCGCATCCGAACGGCATCGCTCGAATGCGCAAAACGCGGCGCCCGGCGTCGGTCAGTTGCCGGCCGGATCGCGCTGCCAGACCCGCACGCCGCCGTAGGCCTTGGCGCGCGCGGGCGCGTAAGCCATCGGCGCATAGCCGCGGCCGCGGCCCGCAACATAGGTCTTGTATTTCTTGTGGCCGGCCCTGGCGTAGTGCTTGCCGTACTTCTTTTTTGCCGAGGCATAGGCGCGGTTCGGCGGCGAGCCCGAAATGGAAATGCGCGCGCCTTCCCGCTGCACCATGGCGAAGAGCGCGGCGGCATTGCCGGGGGCCAGACGCACGCAACCGTGCGAGGCGGGGCTGCCGAGCGCGCCGGTCGAATAGGTGCCGTGAATCGCGTAGCCGCCGCGGAAGAAGATCGAGTGCGGCATCGGCGACATGTGATACTTGCGCGAATAGTGCATGCGCTGCAGGCTGGTGGGCGCATAGGAGCCGCGCGGCGTGACATAGCCCGAACGCGCCGTCGAGACCGGCCACACGTAGCTGCCGGACGACGAATTGACGGTCATCCTCTGGGAAGACAGGTCTATATGAATTTGCACCTTCGCCTGCGCGGCGGCGGTCATCACGAAAGACGCCCCAAACAGGGCCAAAACAACAAAGAAAATGCGCTTCATTGGCGCCCCCGATACTCAAAACATCACGCGCATCCGGGCCGAGTAAACCAGCGCGCCGGGCGAGTGGCAATTGACAATCCCGTGTAAAGGTTGACACCGGCCGACGAATCGAGGCGCCTGTCGTGATCCAGCGGAGATGAACTTGCGCGCTTACGCACCCGTTCTGGCGCTTCTGATCGCGGCCGCCTCGACCGGCCTCCCGACCGCCCTGGCGCAGGACAAGGGCACGGTCGATCCCAAGCCCCTGCCGCCGCTCGCCAATCCCGACGCGCCCTCGACGCCCGCCAAGGAATTGTTCGGTCGCGCGCGCGCGCCGGCCGACATGGAGGCGCGCTCCATCGGCTTCTATTCCAAGGGCTGCCTGGCCGGCGGCGAGGCGCTGCCCGTCAACGGCGAGGCCTGGCAGGTCATGCGCCTGTCGCGCAACCGCAATTACGGCCATCCGAACCTGATCGCCTTCCTCGAAGGCTTTGCGAAACAGGTGCGAAAAGTCTCGGACTGGCCGGGCCTGCTGGTCGGCGACATTTCCCAGCCGCGCGGCGGCCCGATGCTCACGGGACACGCCTCCCACCAGATCGGGCTCGACGCCGACATCTGGCTCACCCCCATGCCGAAACGCCAGCTCAGCCGGGAGGAGCGCGAGGAAATGTCGGCGACCGACATGGTGCGCGCCGACAGGCTCGACGTCGACGAGCGCGTCTGGACGGAGGATCACGTCGCCGTCATCCGCGCCGCGGCGAAATCGCCGCAGGTGCAGCGCATCTTTGTCAACGCCGCCATCAAGAAGGCGCTCTGCCGGCAGGCGGGTTCGGACCGGGGCTGGCTCAACAAGGTGCGGCCGATGTACGGCCACAACTACCATTTCCATGTCCGCGTGTTCTGCCCGCGCGGCGAGGAGAATTGCGCGGGGCAGGACGAAACGCCGCCGGGCGACGGCTGCGACCAGCTCGCCTGGTGGTTCCAGCCGAGCGTTCTGCATCCCAAGCCGAACCCGAACGCCAAGAAGAAGCCGCCCATGACCATGGCGGCGCTTCCGGCGGAATGCCGGGTCGTGCTGAAGTCGAAATAGCGTCGCCGGCTCCTGGCGCCGCGCTCCATGCAGGGGCGCCGTGCGGCGCGCGCGCTTGCAATCGGCGCCCGACCGCGCCAAACCCATCCGCAGGGCCTGATGGCCGTTTCGCCATGTGAAATGATCGCGTGAAATGAACGAACATTCCCGGACACAGGGACGCCCGGTCGTCTCCGACATCGCCGAAATCCAGTCCCGTCTGGAGGCGCAGAACTACATCTGCAATTCGGCGATCGCGACCGCGCTGTTCCTCGCGCAGAGGCTCGACAAGCCGCTGCTGATCGAGGGTCCGCCCGGCGTCGGCAAGACCGAACTCGCCAAGGCCGCCGCCGCCATGACCGGCAAGGAGCTGATCCGCCTGCAATGCTACGAGGGGCTGGACGAGACCAAGGCCCTGTACGAGTGGAAGTACGGCAAGCAGCTCCTCTACACGCAGGTCTTGAAGGAAAAGCTCGGCGATCTGCTGGAAGGCGCCAAGGGCCTGAAGGAATCGATCGGCCGGCTGCACGAATTCGACGACACGTTCTTCTCCGAGGAATTCCTCGAGCCGCGCCCGCTGCTGAAGGCGCTCTGGGCGCAGGACGGCGCGGTGCTGCTGATCGACGAGATCGACAAGGCCGACGACGAATTCGAGGCCTTCCTGCTGGAATTGCTGTCGGACTACCAGATTTCCGTGCCGGAGCTCGGCACGATCAAGGCGCGCTCGACGCCGCTGGTGTTCCTGACCTCCAACAACAAGCGCGAGTTGGGCGACGCGCTGAAGCGCCGCTGCCTGCACCTGCACATCCCCTTCCCCGATCAGGCGCTGGAGCAGTCGATCGTGCGCCGCCGCGTGCCGGAGGCCGAAGCGCGCCTGAATGCGCAGCTCGTCGCCTTCGTGCAGGGGTTGCGCAAGCTGGACCTGAAGAAGGTTCCCGCGATTTCCGAGACGCTCGACTGGGCGCGCACGCTGGTGCTGATGCACGCGCGCGAACTCGACGCCGATCTGGTGCGCGACACGCTGAACGTGCTGCTGAAATATCAGGACGATATCGACGCAGTGGACGCCGAGATCGCCGGGCTGGTGGTTGCGGCGAAGAAGGAAGCGGACTGGCGGGCGGCGCGGTGAGGGATGGCGCGCGGTGCCTCCCCGGTCGTCATGCCCGCGCTTGGCGCGGGCGCCCGCGCCAGGCCGCTGCATGATAGGCTGGAGCACGCGTGAAACGGCCCGACGAATCTGATCGGCGCGGCGGGGGTGGCCGGAGTAAGCCCGGCCATGAGGCACTGTCGCCGGCGGGGCGCCGCCCATGACCCAGATCCTCGCCGACTTCATCCGCGCGCTGCGCGCCCAGGACGTGCGGATTTCGCCGTCCGAGGCGATCGACGCCGGCGGGGCGCTGGAGCTGCTCGGCTACGAGGACCGGGAAATCCTGAAGCAGGGCCTGTCGAACGCGCTGGCCAAGACCGCCGACGAAAAGACCGCCTTCGACGAAACGTTCGACAAATATTTCGAATTTCGCTCCTTCTCCGGCCGCACGCCGGCCGGCGCGCAGGGCGAGCGTCCGCCGCAGGAAGACGCCGCGCCCGACAGCCCAGGCGACGCGAGCGGCCAGCAGGCGCAGGGCGGCGAGGGCGGCTCGCCGACGGGCGGCGGCACGGGCCAGGGGCAGGGGCAGGCGAGCGCGCCGCCCGACCAGAGCGCGGCGGAGGCGGCGGACGCCGATCTCATCGACATTCTCGAGCGCGGCGACCGCGCCGAATTGCAGCGCCGCCTCGCCGAGGCCGCGCGACGCGCGGGCGTGACCGACATCCGCTTCTTTACCCAACGCGGCATGTACGGCCTGCGCATCCAGCGCGAGATGGGCTCCGAACGCCTCGACGACCTGATCGCGGAAGCCCGCGATTCCGCCGATCCCGCGCAGCAATCCGAGGGCGCGCGCCTCGCCGCCCTGCGCGAGGTCCTGCGCGCCGAGGTGCGCGACTATGTCGAGCGGCAATTGTCGCTGTTCGCCGCCAACGCGGGGCGACGGTTGCGGGAAGAAATTCTCGAAAGCGTGCGGCTGTCGGCGGTCGAGCGGTCCGACATGAAGCTCATGCACGAGCTCGTGCGCAAGATGGCCAAGCGCCTGATCTCGCTGCATTCACGGCGGCGCAAGGTCGCGCGGCGCGGCCAGCTCGACGTGCGCCGCACGATCCGCGTCAACATCGAATACGACGGGCTGCTGTTCCACACGATCTGGAAGAAACGCAAGATCGACCGGCCGAAGGTCATGGCGATCTGCGACGTCTCGGGCTCGGTCGCGCAAGTCTCGCGCTTCCTGCTGATGTTCCTCTATTCGCTGCACGACGTGATCCCGAACGTGCGCTCCTTCGCCTTTTCCGGGCAGCTCGGCGAGGTCACCGACCTGTTCGAACGCGAGGAGGTCGAGCGCGCCATCGCCGAGACGCTCGACCGCTTCGGCGGCTCGACCGATTACGGCGAGGCCTTCGAGACCTTCGAATCGCTGGCGCTGGACGAGATCGACCGCAAGACGACGGTGCTGATCCTCGGCGACGCGCGCAACAACAACGCCGAGCCGCGCGCCGACATATTGCGGAAAATCCACGATCGGGCGCGCCGCGTCATTTTCCTGAATCCGGAGCCGCGCACCTCCTGGAACACGGGCGACAGCGTCATGCGCGCCTACGAGGCCTGCGTGGACAGGGCGATCGTCTGCGCCTCGCTGAAGGATCTGGAACGGGTTGTGTCGGACCTCTTGAGAACGGCTGTGTGACGGCGCAACAGCCCGGCGCCCGCGTGCAAAAAAGCCAGTCCTTCGCAGTTGCCCACAAGGCATCGCCGATGGTAACAAGCCGGATGCGTCAGAACGCCGCATACGAAAGTTGGAGAGCGTCGTGCACGTAGCGTTAGAGATTGTCGACCGCGACAAGACAGTGCTCGGCCGGCTCGAAATGCATGTATTCGACGAAACCCACGTCTGGAGCCGCGTGGTCGCGGTCGCGCGCCGTCTGCAGCAACGCGACGGCGTTCGCATTCGCGTGCTCGACGACGCCGGCGGCATCCTCGTCCTGACCAGCGCCACTGGCGCGCTGCTTGTCGATCAGGCGGCCTGAGACGGCCGGCCTTCAGGCGTTCAAACCGCGCGGCGGGCAGGGCGCGGGCCAGCCTGTCCCGCAAGCCGGCGGCCCCCTTGCACCCACCGCCCTCATGGTCCACATAGGATGCGGGAGGTTGGCGGTGGACGCACCACTCGCCAACCGGGTCAGGTCCGGAAGGAAGCAGCCCTAACGAGACCGGGCGGGTCTCTGTCCAGCCTCCCACTTCGGCCCTTGCGGCGCATCGGCGCCGGGGCCGGCCCCACCCCGTGCAGGCTTCAAGAAGCAGACGCGCATGACGGACGACAGCCCGCAGGACGATCAAGCCGCGGGCGGCGGTCTCTTCGGCGAACTCGACGCCGCCCCGCAGGCGCTCCAACCCGCCCCGCAGGGAGCGGGGGCGTCGCCGTCCGCCTACCGGGTGCTTGCGCGCAAGTACCGGCCCAAGAGCTTCGAGGAATTGATCGGGCAGGACCTGATGGTCCGCATCCTCACCAACGCCTTCGAGCTCGGGCGCGTCCATCAGGCCTACATGCTCACCGGCGTTCGCGGCGTCGGCAAGACGACGACCGCCCGCATTCTCGCCCGCGCGCTCAACTACCAATTGCCGGCGTCGGACGGACGACCGGCCATCGACAAGCCGACCGTGCACATGCCCGAGCTCGGCGTGCATTGCCAGGCGATCATCGACAGCCGCCATGTCGACGTCATCGAGATGGACGCCGCCTCGCACACCGGCGTCGACGACGTGCGCGAGATCATCGAGGGCGCGAAATACAAGCCCGCCGTCGCGCGGATGAAGGTCTACATCATCGACGAAGTGCACATGCTGTCGAAGTCGGCGTTCAACGCGCTGCTCAAGACGCTGGAAGAGCCGCCGGAGCATGTGAAGTTCGTCTTCGCGACGACCGAGATCGAGAAGGTGCCGGTCACCGTGCGCTCGCGCTGCCTGCGCTTCGATCTCAGGCGCGTCGAGCCGGCCGCGCTGATGCAGCACCTCCAGCGCATCTGCGCGACGGAGAAGGTCGGGATCGAGCCGGAGGCGCTGGCGCTGATCGCCCGCGCGGCCGAGGGATCGGTGCGCGATTCCCTGTCGCTGCTCGACCAGGCCATAGCGCATGGCGGGCCGGGTCGCACGATCCCGGCCGAGGAAGTGCGCGCCATGCTCGGCCTCGCCGACAAGGCGCGCGTGATCGAATTGTTCGATTCGCTGATGCGCGGCGATGTCGCGAGCGCGATCAGGAACCTGCAGCAGCAATACGACGAGGGCGCCGATCCGGCCCAGGTGCTCGTCGAAATAGCCGAATTCGTCCATCTCGTGACGCGTGTGAAAATCGTCGCGGGCGCGCCCCTGGCCGCCGCGCCGCCCGACGAAGCGAAGGCGGCGGTCGACTACGCCGCCAGGCTGTCGATGGCCGTGCTCAACCGCGCGTGGCAAATATTGATGAAGGGCGTCGCGGAGACGCGCGAGTCCGCGCGGCCGCTAGCGGCTGCCGACATGGTGCTGGTGCGCCTCGCCTTCGCCGCCGATCTGCCCACGCCCGACGAGGCGTTGCGCAAGCTGGGCTTTGGCGCGCCCGAAGGCGGCGCAGCGCCTGCGCCTCGGGCGACGGGCCGCGAGCCTTCAGGCTCGCCGTCGGCAGCGAGCCTGAAGGCGCGCGCTCCGTTTTCCGCCGCCGGCGAGGGCGGCGGCGCGCGCGCCTATGCGCCCTCGCCTGCGCCCGCCCCGGCCGCCGCGCCGCGCGCGACGTTCGAAAAATTCGAGGATGTCGTCGCACGCGCGGCGGCCGAGCGCGACATTCAGCTCAAGATCATGCTCGAGCGCGACGTGCGGCTCGTGAAGTTCGAACAGGGCCGGCTCGAATTCTCGCTCGCGCCCGGCGGCTCCACGCATCTGCCGCAGGCGCTGATGCGCAAGCTGCAGGACTGGACCGGCGAGCGCTGGGTGGTGGCGCTGTCGAGCCGCGAGGGACTGCCGAGCATCGCGGAAGTCCGCGCGGAGCTTGCGCGCGAGCGCGAGCGCGGCGTCGCCGCCGATCCGCTCGTGCGCGCCGTTCTCGACCGCTTTCCCGGCGCCGAGATCGTGGCGATCCGCGGCGCGGCCGATGCGCCGGAACCGCCCGAGACGAGCGGACCGGACAGCGCCGACGATCTGATCTACGCCGACGAAGACGACGACGGCGACGACTGATTTTTCACACGCATATTCTCGTCCGAGGAGTGGAGGCCACTTTTCGCGAATATGCCGCAGGAGAGAGCGATGAAGGACATCATGGGCCTGATGAAGCAGGCGCAGGCGATGCAGGCGAAAATGGCCGACCTGCAATCCGAACTCGACAACGTCATCGTCGAAGGCGTATCCGGCGGCGGCATGGTGAAGGCGACCATGACCGCCAAGGGCGCGATGAAGGGCGTGTCGATCGACGCGTCGCTGTTCAAGCCGGAAGAGCGCGAGATCGTCGAGGACCTGATCGTCGCCGCGGTCGAGGACGCGCGCCGCAAGGGCGAGGAAGCCGCCGCCGAAAAGATGAAGGCGCTGACCGCCGGCCTGCCGCTGCCGCCCGGCATGAAGCTGCCGTTCTAGGAGGCAGGCGGCAATAGGCATTGGGCAGTCGTCCGACTGCCGACCGCCGACTGCCGACGAACCAATCATGGCCGAACGCGTCGCAGGACCCGAGATCGAACGCCTGATCCAGTTGCTCGCGCGACTGCCGGGCCTGGGACCGCGCTCGGCGCGGCGCGCGGCGCTGCATCTCATCCGCAAGCGCGAGGAACTGCTCGCGCCCCTTTCGGACGCCATGAACGTCGCGCGTGAAAAAATCGTGGTGTGCGCGTCCTGCGGCAATGTCGACACGAGCGATCCCTGCACGCTCTGCCGCGACACGCGGCGCGATGCGACGACGCTGGTCGTCGTCGAGACGGTCGCCGATCTCTGGGCGCTCGAGCGCGCGGGCGCGACGCGCGGCAGGTATCACGTGCTCGGCGGCGTTCTCTCGCCGCTCGACGGCGTGGGGCCGAAGGACCTCAACCTCGCCGCTCTGGCCGAGCGCGTGCGCGAGGAGGGCGTGCGCGAGGTGATCCTGGCGGTCAACGCCACCGTCGACGGCCAGACGACCGCGCATTACATCGTCGATCTACTGGCGGGGCTGGATGTGAAAGTTACGCGGCTCGCCCACGGCGTGCCGGTCGGCGGAGAACTCGACTATCTCGACGAGGGGACGCTTGCGGCTGCGCTCAGGCAACGCACGACGGTGTGACCACGTCGCTCAGGAGGTGGAGAAGGCGCCGCCCTGCGCAGACTTGAATTGCGTGAGATCCTCGGCGGAATAGACGGCGCGCGATCCGCAATTGGGGCATTCGAAATCGAAGCTGGCTTCGCCGGCAAAAAATACCTGATCGCTGTCGGCGATGTCTTCGAACAGACCGACATGCAATTCGCAATTGCGGCATCGCACCCCGACGTAGGATGACCCCGGCGTCAGAGCGCGAAGAGCTGTCGGCGCAAACGCGCCATTAAACTCGATGCGCTTTTCCATATTGTCTTCCGTGAACAGCCGCCTTGCCGGCGGCAATGAACTCAACGGACGAAGCAGCGCCTCGGTTCCCTCGCGATCGGCCAGGAAGCGTCTGGCGAGCTCCCTGGCGTCAAGGCGCCCCTGCTGGGCCAGCGCCATGATTTTTCGCGCCAAACTTTCCTTCTCCAGTTCCGATACGTCGCGCAGCGATATCTCTTGTCGCAAGACAAGCTCGTAGGCCGCCTGCACGACGCGCAACTCCTCGTTGCTCCACGATCCCTTGAAGGGAAAGACAATCGGATCTTCGCTCAGATATCGGGTCATCGCGATCATTGTCGCAGCGCTTCAGCGCAGTCGCATTAAACTGGTTGAAGTCCCGAAATTATTTGTGCCGCTCGCGCCTCATGTCTCGCGCGGCGGGCAGTCGTAAGGAGCCGACCGGCGAAACGAGGACGTCCTCCGCCGCGCGGCGCGATCTCGCTCATTCGAAAACGGCCACGTCCGTCGCGTGTCGGCGTTTTGGCTCGCGCCCATCGGCATTTCGGGAACGCTCTGAAACGTCGGGCGTTCTGTCTGAAACATGACGCGAGCAGGGGACGCCATGAAGATCGCGCAGATCGCGCCGCTGATGGAAGCCGTGCCGCCGCGCCTCTATGGCGGCACCGAAAGAGTCGTGTCGTGGCTCTGCGAGGAGCTTACGGCGCTGGGTCACGACGTTACCCTGTTCGCGAGCGCGGATTCGATCACCTCGGCCGAGCTTATTTCCTGCGCGCCGGAGGCTTTGCGGCTCAACCCGAACATTCGCGACTGGGTGCCGTATTACATGGTCATGCTGGATCGCGTGCGGCGCATGGCCGGCGACTTCGACGTGCTGCATTTTCATATCGACGCGCTGCATTTTCCGCTGTTTCGCGGCGAGGCCGCCAAGACGGTCACGACATTGCACGGACGTCAGGACATGGCGGAGCTGAAGGCGCTCTACCTCGCCTTTCCGGAAATGCCGCTGGTCTCCATTTCCGCCAGCCAGATGGCCCCGGTGCGCCATGCGAATTTCATCAGGACGATTCATCACGGGCTTCCCGAAACGCTGCATCGGCCCAATTACGAGCCGCGCGGCGACTATTTCGCGTTTCTGGGCCGCATATCGCCGGAAAAGCGTCCCGATCGCGCGATTGCGATTTCCGAGGCGGCGGGCATTCCGCTGAAGATTGCGGCGAAGGTCGACCGCGCCGACCGCCGGTATTGGCGCGACACGATCGAACCGTTGCTTTGCGGCAAGAATGTCGAGTTTGTCGGCGAAATCGACGAGCGCCACAAATCCGAGTTTCTCGGCAATGCCCTCGCGCTCCTCTTCCCGATCGACTGGCCGGAGCCGTTCGGCCTTGTGCTGATCGAGGCCATGGCGTGCGGCACGCCGATCCTTGCCTTTGGAAATGGCTCCGTCCCGGAAATCGTGGAGGATGGCGTCTCCGGAAAGATCGTCGGCTCGGTGGATGAGGCGATCGCCGCCATTCCGGAATTGCTGAAACTCGACAGGCGGCGCGTCCGGAGGGCTTTCGAGCGCGACTTCTCCGCGCGCCGCATGGCCCGCAACTACGAAAGCCTTTACCGCACGCTCGTGCGCGGACATGAGATCGCGGAAGGTCAAGCCTCCGATGTCGGCGCGCCGCTGGCGAACTGACGCGCGTCTCTCAAAAGCCAGCATTGCGACGGACAGTCGCGCGGACATCGCAAGGGAGGCGCTTGTGGCCGTTTCCGACCCACACCCTTCGACAGCGCAGATTTCCGAACCGGCGAACCCTGCGACCGGCAGCCTCGACCAGCAGGCGCCCGCGTCGTCGACTGGCGAAAACCGCACGCCGCGCACCCTGTACGCTCTCAAGAGCGGCAACCTGTTCATGGTGGCCGATTCCCACGGGGACGTGGTCGGCGATGGCGACGGACTGTTTCTCAACGACACGCGGGTATTGTCGCGCTTCCGGCTCAGGCTGGCGGGCCGCGCGCCCTCGCTGCTGTCGGCGCGCGTGAGCGGCGACAACATCGTCTTCGCCAGCCACATGACCAACCGGCCCCTGCCGCCTATCGGCGGCACGGCGTTTCCCGAAGGCGTCGTGCACATCGAGCGTCAACGTTTGCTCTGGCAAGAGCGAATGCACGAACGCATCGCCATTACCAGCTTCGCCTCGACGAGCATGGTTCTGCCGCTGGAAATGGAAGTGGGCGTCGATTTCGTCGACATGTTCGAAGTGCGCGGCATGAAGCGCGCCAGGCGCGGCCGTCTGCGCGAGCCGCGCGCCGTTGGAAACTCTATCGCCTTCTCCTACGAAGGCCTCGACGGGGTGATCAGGCGATCCGCCCTGTTCGTATCGGACCCGATCGAATCCTTCGACGGCCATACGCTTCGCTTCCAGACGATCATCGAACGCGGACAGCAGACGGTGTTGCATCTCGAGGTCGGCCCCGGCGCCGGGATCAAGCCTTCCGAGAGCCGATGGCGCACGGCAAGCGCGCGCGCGCGCCGGTCGATCCGCAAGACGCTTCATGCAGGCGCCGGCATTCGCGCATCGAACCCCGTCTTCGACGAGTGGCTGCACAAGTCGCGCGCAGACCTTGCGCTGCTGCGCACCGAACTGGAAACCGGCCCCTATCCCTACGCCGGCATTCCCTGGTTCTCGACGCCGTTCGGGCGCGACGGGATCATCACCGCGATGCAGATCCTCTGGCTCGATCCCTCGCTCGCGCGCGGCGTGCTGGCCTTCCTGTCGCGCAACCAGGCGACGGACACCTCCGCCTTCCAGGATTCGGCGCCGGGCAAGATTCTTCACGAGACGCGACGCGGCGAGATGGCCAACCTCGGCGAAGTGCCGTTTGCGAAATACTATGGCGGCGTCGATTCCACGCCCTTGTTCGTCATGCTTGCCGGCGCCTACGCCCGCAGAACGGGCGACCTTTCTTTCATCGACAGCATCTGGCCATCTCTGCAACGAGCGGTCGGCTGGATCGAAGGCGCCGGCGACTCGGATCAAGACGGCTTCGTCGACTATGCGCGCGCGCTCGGCAGCGGCCTCGCGAATCAAGGGTGGAAGGACAGCAACGATTCCGTCTTTCATGCCGATGGTTCGGATCCCGTCGGACCAATCGCGCTGGTCGAGGTGCAGGGATACGTGTTCGCGGCGTTTCTCGAAATGGCCGAGATCTCCGAGATGCGCGGCGACGAGGACGGCGCCGTGGCCTATCGGCGGCGAGCCGACAGGATGCGGGCCGCGATCGAGCAGCGCTACTGGATGGACAACAGGGGCTTCTATGCGATGGCGCTGGACGGCCGCCACCAGCTCTGCGCGGTGCGGGGATCCAACGCCGGACACTTGCTCTATGCCGGCGTGCCGTCGAAGACACGCGCGAGCGCCGTGATCGACGCGCTTCTCGCCGGCGCGTTCATGAACGGCTGGGGAATCCGCACGCTCGCGACCGACGAGGCGCGCTTCAATCCGCTCTCCTATCACAATGGATCGGTGTGGCCGCACGACACGGCGCTGATCGGCGCCGGCATGGCGCGTTACGGCGAACGCGACGGCGTGCTGCGTCTTCTGTCGGGCATGTTCGAGGCCGCCGTGCGTTTCGACATGCGGCTTCCCGAATTGTTCTGCGGCATCGAGCGCAAGGGCGCGGGCGACGCGCCGGTCGCCTATCCCGTCGCCTGCATGCCGCAGGCCTGGGCCGCAGGCGCGGCGTTCATGATGCTTCAGGCCTGCCTCGGCGTCACGATCGACCATCGACGCGGCCTGCGCGTGCGCCGGCCGAAACTTCCGGCCGGCGTCGACCTTCTGGCGATCAACGGCCTGGAGGTCGCGGGCCGCGTCGAGAACCTGACGTTCCAGCGGGTCGGGCCAAAAGTCGCCGTATTCAGCGACCGCCATTTCGGCGGCGCGGTTCCGCTGGCCACCGATTAGCACGACTGGATCGAGGCATATCCCCTTCAAGCGCGCGCACCGTCATTGCGAGCCACGGGTCGCGCGAAGCGCGCCCGATGACAGGCTCCGCGAAGCAATCCAGAGCCGGGTTGCGACTCCAGGACTGCTTCGCTGCGCTCGCAATGACGATTCTACCTGCGGCTACAGCCACGCCTTGATCGAGCCGGCGACCGCCTTCGAGGACAGGCCGTACCTTTCATGCAGTGTCGGCAGCGCGCCAGCGTCGAGGAACTGGTCCGGCAATGCAATCTGTCTGAACCCGGCCGGATGGACGCCGCCGCGCAGCAATGCGCCGGCAACCGCCTCGCCCAGGCCGCCGACGACCGTATGGTTTTCAGCGACGACGACCAGGCGACCGCTCTTTCCAGCCTCCTTCAGGATCGTCGCTTCGTCGAGCGGCTTGATCGTGGACACGTGCAGCACCGCGGCCGATATGTTGTCCTGCTTCAGAAGCTCCGCCGCCTCGAGCGCGCGCATGGTCATGAGGCCCGATGAAATGATGAGCGTGTCGGCGCCGTCGCGAATGAGCTTCGCCTTGCCGAGCGCGAACGTGTAGCCGTACTCGTCGAGCGCCAGCGGCACGTTTCCGCGCAGGAGCCGCATGTAGACCGGCCCCCTGTGCGCGGCGATGGCGGGCACAGCCTGTTCGATCTCGTGCGCGTCGCAGGGATCGACGATCGTCAGGTTCGGCATCCCACGGAAGATCGCGAGATCTTCCGTCGCCTGATGGCTTGGTCCGTAACCGGTGGTCAGCCCCGGCAAGGCGCAGCAGATCTTGACGTCGAGATTCTCCTCCGCGATCGCCAGACAGATGAAGTCGTAGGCGCGGCGCGAGGCAAAGACGGCGTAGGTCGTCGCCCAGGCCTGGAAGCCCTCGCGCGCAAGACCGGCGGAGGCCATCATGAGCAGCTGCTCGGCCATGCCCATCTGGTAGAAGCGGTCGGGATGCTTCTGCGCGAACACATGCAGGTCGGTGTATTTGGCGAGATCGGCGGACAGTCCCACGATGTCGGGCCTCGTCTCGGCGAGCTTCGCCAACGCATTGCCGAAGGGCGCGGGCGCCGTGCGCTGGTCCGGCCCGGCGATCGAGGCGATCATCGCGGACGTCTTGGCGTTCGGGCGCTCCAGGCCGGGATCGTCGAGCCACGCCGGGCGAATGTATTTCGAGCGTCTCATTGGCGGGGCTCCGCGTCGATGATGTCGAGGGCCTTCCGCCATTCGTCGGTCTCGACGCGCAGGAAGTGATTGCGTTCGCGCGCCTCGAGAAACGGCACGCCGCAGCCCATCCTGGTGTCGCAGATGATGATGCGCGGCTGCCTGCCGGAATGATTGCGCGCCTTGTCGAAGGCGTCGACAAGCGCCTCGATGTCGTTGCCGTCGACGCGCTGGGCAAACCAGTTGAACGCCTCGAACTTCGGCTTCAGGGGCTCGAAATTGAGCTGCTGCGTCGACGGTCCGTCGGCCTGCATATTGTTGACGTCGACAATGCCGATGAGATTGTCGAGACCGAAGGAGCCGGCGGACATGGCCGCTTCCCATGTCGAGCCTTCGTCGAGTTCGCCGTCGGAGAAGAGATTGTAGACAAAGCTCGACGACTTCTTGCGCTTGAGGCCGAGCGCCATGCCGACGGCTACGCCCAAACCATGCCCGAGCGAGCCGCCGGTGATCTCCATGCCGGGCGTGTAGGCCGCCATGCCGGACATCGGCAGGCGCGAATCGTCGCCGCCGTAAGACTCGATCTCATCCTCGGGGATCACCCCCGCCTCGATCAGCGCCGCATACAGCGCGATCGCGTAATGGCCGATCGACAGGCAGAAGCGGTCGCGCCCCTCCCATTCCGGCTCGTCCGGCCTGTAGTTGAGCGCGTGAAAGTACGACACGGACAAGAGGTCCGCGGCGCCGAGCGCTTGCGCGATGTAGCCTTGTCCCTGCACTTCGCCCATGCGCAGCGCATGCCGGCGAATTCTACGCGCGCGTTCGCGCAGGCTGACGTTGTGGCCGAGTTCCGGCATGGCGTTTCGTCTCTCGCGTGATGTCAGTGGATGAGCATGCCGCCGTTGACGTCGAGCGTCGCGCCGGTGACGTAGGATGAAAGGTCCGACGCCAGGAACAGGCAGACCTTCGCCACGTCCGTCGCATCGCCGAGGCGGTTCAGCGGAATGCCCTTGAGGATTTCCGTCTTCATCTCGTCGGTCAGCTTGCCCGCCGTGATGTCGGTCTGGATCAGGCCGGGCGCCACGTTGTTGACGCGCACGCCCGATGGTCCGAATTCGCGCGCCATGGCGCGGGCGAGGCTCAGCACGCCGCCCTTGGCCGCGCTGTAGTGCGGGCCGCCGAAGATGCCGCCGCCGCGCTGCGCCGAGACCGAGGAAATGCAGACAATGGAGCCCGCGCCCTGTTTCACCATCGCCGGCAGCGCCGCCTGGCTCATGTAAAGCGCGCCGCGCAGGCTGACATCCGTCACCGCCTCGTAATCGGCCGGCGTGATGTCGAGCGTCTTGATCGGCTGCGTCACGCCGGCATTGTTCACGAGCACGTCGAGGCCGCCGAATTTCGCAAGCGTCGCGGCGATCGCGGCATTGCAGGCCGCCTTGTCGGTCACGTCGCAGGCAAGGCCGAGATGATCCGGGCCGATCGAGGCGGCCGCGCGCTTCGACCCCTCGGGATCGAGATCGAGGATGGCGACCCTCGCGCCGTGGGCGGCAAAGAGCTTCGCCGTCGCCATGCCGAGCCCGCGCGCGGAAGCGGCACCCGTGACGACACAAACCTTGCCGGACAGCAGCATCGACGTTTCCTCTCTCCCGGGCCGCCGCCGTCTTGTCGCGAAGGCGTTCGCCAACCGGAAAAATGGCCTTTTGCGGCCTCCGTGACAAATGGCGCGGCGTTCCGGTTCGACGAGATTCGCCCGAAATGAACGGCGACGTGGGCGACCAAGGCGTCGGCCCAGGAGAGAAATCCGGCAATCCTCATCTAACCGCTTGAAATCCGACAAAATCGCCGGCGCGCGCCATCCGCCCGGCGCGCCCTGGCGCACGGCTTGCCCGGATTTTTGTCTCTTATTGCCAATCTTGCGGTAGCCGAAGCCAAGTCGTCGTTGTCCCCGCCGGCTATCATGCTCGCGGATCACTTTCGATCTCAGGAGAACGAAATGCGCGCGACTCGACGCGAAGTAACCGCCGCGCTGGGATTTGCCGGCGCCGCCGCCGCTTCGCCTTCCCAGGCGGAAGGCCTGATCGACGGGCTGGTGGGAGCGAAGGACGAATTCCTCGCGGCATCGGACGCCTACATCTACGGCTATCCGCTCGTCACGATGGAGATGACGCGTCGTGTCATCACCAACGTCGCCTCGGTGGAGGGCACGCGAGGCCCGATGGGACAGTTCATTCGCCTGCGGGCGTATCCGGACGCCAGCTTCCGCGACGTCACGGCGCCGAACGCCGATACGCTCTATACGACGACCTTCCTCGATGTCGGCAAGGAGCCATGGATCCTCAGCATCCCCGACATGAAGGGCCGCTATTTCCTGTTCCCGATGCTCAGCGGCTGGACCAATGTGTTCCAGGTTCCCGGCTCCCGCACAACGGGGACAGGCGCGCAGACCTATGCGATCACCGGCCCCGGCTGGAAGGGCGCGCTGCCGAGCGGCGTCGTCGAGTACAAGTCGCCCACTTCGATGGTCTGGCTTCTCGGCCGCATCTATTGCACGGGCACGCCTGAGGATTACGCAGCCGTGCATGCGCTGCAGGACGCCTGCAAGATCACGCCGCTGAGCGCCTGGGGCAAGGACTGGACGCCGCCGCCCGGAGTCGTCAATCCCGCCATCGACATGAAGAAGCCGGTGCGCGATCAGGTCAACGACATGACCGGCGTCGAATATTTCAAGCTGCTGGCCGAACTGATGAAAGCCAACCCGCCGGCGGCCGCGGACTCGGCCATCCTGCCGAAACTCGCGCAGGTCGGCATCGTCCCGGGCAAGGATTTCGACCCGAGCGTCGCCGATCCGGCGATCCTGAACCGCGTGCCGAAGATTACCTTCGACCGCATCATGCTGCATTTCGTGACCGGCCCGGAGATGAAGAACATCAACGGCTGGCGCTTCACCACCAAGGCCGGCGTCTACGGGACGGACTACATCCAGCGCGCGCTGGTGACCGCCATCGGCCTCGGCGCCAACCGGCCCGAGGACGCGGTCTACCCGACCTCGCTGAAGTCCGGCGGCGGCCTGCTCGCCCGCAAGTACGACGGCGCGAACAAGTACGTGATGCGCTTCCCGAAGGGTCAGCTTCCGCCGGTGAAGGGCTTCTGGTCGATCACCATGTACGACGAGAATTATTTCTTCGTCGCCAATCCGATCAACCGCTACTCGATCAGCGCTCGCCAGAACCTGAAGGCCAATCCGGACGGGTCCATCGACCTTTACATCCAGAAGGACTCGCCGGGCGCCGACAAGGAATCGAACTGGCTGCCGGCGCCGGCCGGCAAGTTCATTCTGATGATGCGCAATTACTGGCCGAATCCGAAGGCGCCGACGATCATCGACGGATCCTGGAAGATTCCGGAAGTGAAGAAGGTCTGACGGGGCCCGAGGCGCTCAGGGACAAGATTGGCGTCCTGGCCGCTTAGATACGAGCTTTCATCAGGTCGTCCATCCGGTCCCGAACGGGGAAGCTGAGGCAGTCGAAGCTTCAGCGGCCCCGGGAGGACCGGATGAACGACCGAACGAAAGCCCACAGCTAGTCGCCGCCGACCGATAACCGGTTCGGCAGCCTTTTCTCGATCGCATATTTGAGCAGAGCGGCGGATCGATAAGCCCCATGCGCGAACTTGCCGTAGGGCAGCGTCACGAACAGGGCCATCACCGCTCCCAGATGCAGGGCGAGCGTCAGGGGCAAGAGCTCGGTCTCTCGCAGGAACAGAACGGCGAAGCCGGTCGCGCTGACGAGAAGCAGGAGCGCGATGAAGCCGCGGTCCATCGTGCGTTGATCGCCGTCGCCATGCTGCGGGTCGCGCCTGAGGTTCAACCACAGGAGGCCCGCAGGTCCCACAATCAGCCCGGCGCCGCCGAGAGCGCCGAGCATCACGGGCGCGCTCGTCCACCCGTACGGCGCCGGCAAGCCCAGAACGTAATGGTAGAGCGTCGCCACGCTGGTCGAGGCGAAGCAGAGCATGAAGCCATAGAAGGCGATATGGTGGAACCGCCGTCGCGCCAGCGTGAAGCGGTCATCCTCTTCGTTGCACCCGAGCCCGTGGCCGCCATCGAGATATCTGAGCGTCGCGACGTTTCCGGCCGCCTCGAGAGCCGCGGGCGCGCGCGCCTGTGCGACGAGCGCGGCGTCGCGCGCGTCGCGCGCGGGAGAGACATTCCGCCAGAAGCGCACGGCCCCTGCGCAGAGCGCGACGATGGCGTAGAGAAATGCGGGGCCAAACAGCGCGACGAGCAGATTATGCGGAAAGATCGCGTAGAAATTCCCGCCTTCGATTTTCCGGAAGAACCCGCCGCTGAGGATTGACGCCAGCAGGAGGAACAACGCCAGGCCGCCAGCCAGCGAGAGGGAGACGGTCAGCCCGGCGTGGGCGTAGAGGCGCCCGAAGGCGCGCGGCCACGCAAACTCGCTGTAGGTCTCCACGCGCGCCTTCGCCATCGCCTTGGGGACGTTCACCGCGAATTCGTGCGGCGGAGCATATTGGCAAGCGTGCAGGCAGGCGCCGCAATTGTGGCAGAGGTTTGCGAGGTAATGGACGTCCGCCTTGCCGAACTCGAGACGCCGGGTCATGGCCGGAAAGACGGCGCAGAAGCCTTCGCAATAACGACAGGCGTTGCAGATCTGCAGGATGCGCGCGATCTCGCGTTCGGCAGGCGTGCTCGCCTCCACGCGGTCAGCCGCCGGCGGCATGGGCGAACTCCTCCTCGAATGTTGCGTGGCGCCGGCCTGCGGCTTCCGCGGCGCGCACGCCCGCAATGCGTCCGAACGCCGTGCCGATGCTCATTCCGATGCCGGCGGTGTAGCCCTTGCCCAGCACGTTGCCGGCCATCATCTCGCCAGCCGCGAAGAGGTTCGGGCTCGCCGCGCGATTGAAGCGCACGGCCGTCGTCTCGTCCGTCTTCATCCCGAGATAGGTAAAGGTGATGCCGGGCTTCAGCGGATAGGCGACGAAGGGCGGCGCATCGATCGGCAGCGCCCAGTGGGTCTTGGGCGGCGCGATTCCTTCGGTGCGACAGTCGTCGAGCGCTGTGTGATCGAATGTTCCCGGCACGCACGCGGCGTTGTAGGTCTTCATCGTCTGGACAAAGGTCGACGCATCGACGCCGATCTTCGCGGCGAGGTCTTCGAGCGTGTCGGCGTATGCGCCTTCGAAGACCGGCGGCATGAAGCGGCCGATCGCCTTGCGGTCAATGATGGACCAGGCCGTCTGCCCCGGCTGCTGTGCGACCAGCCGGCCCCAGATGGCGTAACGCTTGGGCCAGAAATCCTCGCCCTCGTCGTAGAACCGGCGGGCTTGCGCGTTGACGACGACGCCGAGCGACACGCAGTCGATACGCGTGCAGATGCCGCCGTCGTAGAGCGGCGCGCGCGCGTCGATGGCGACGCAATGCGCCTGCGTCGGATCGCCGATCGTGTCGGCGCCGGCGTCGATCATGAATTTCAGAAGCACGCCCTGGTTGTAGCGCGTGCCGCGGATCAGGAAATTTTCCGCTGTCCATTCGCCGCGCTCGTTCTGGCCCCAGGCTTCGCGCTGCCATTCGAGATTGGATTCGAATCCGCCGCAGGCGAGCACGCAGGTCCTGGCCTCGATGCGTTCGCCTGCTTCGGTGATCGCCGCGACGAAGCGGCCATTGTCAAGATCGAGGCTCTTGACGGGCGTGCCGTAGCGAACGCGCACCCCGAGGCTTTGGGCGCTGCGATAATAGGCGTTCACCAGCGCCTTGCCGCCGCCCATGAAGAAGGCGTTGGTGCGCGCGACATGCAGCGCGCCCGACAACGGCGGCTGGAAGCGCACGCCATGCTTGACCATCCATGCGCGGCAACGCGACGAATGGCGTATCGCGAGCCTTGCGAGCTTCTCGTCCGTCAATCCGCCGGTGACCTTCAGAAGGTCCTGCCAGAACTCTTCTTCCGGGTAGGCGTCGACCAGCACATCCTGCGGCTCGTCATGCATGCAGCGAAGATTGCGCACGTGCATCGAATTGCCGCCGCGCCATTCCTGCGGCGCCGACTCCAGCATCAACACGGATGCGCCGGCCTCGCGGGCCATCAACGCGGCACAGAGCGCCGCATTGCCGCCGCCGATGACGAGAACGTCTGGTTGCGCTGCGCTCACGCGATTGCTCTCTTCATGCCGCATCCGCCGCCAGCCGCCGGCCGGCAAGCCAGCCGAACACCAGCGCCGGTCCGAGCGTGATGCCCGGGCCCGGATAGGCGCCTTCCATGATGGACGCCATGTCGTTTCCGCAGGCATAGAGGCCCGCAATGGGCGCGCCATCGCCGTCCAGCACGCGCGCTTCCGCATCCGTCCTGAGGCCCGCGGACATGCCGAGGTCGGCAGGCATGACCGCGACGGCGTAAAAGGGCGCGCCGCTTATCTCCGCGACGCACGGGTTGGGCTTGTGGTCTGCATCGCCCAGGGAACGTTGATAGATGTCGCCCCCGCGACCGAACGATGGATCCTCGCCTGTCGCCGCGCGCCGGTTGAACTCGGCGACAGTGCCGGAAAGAGCCTCCGCAGGCGCGCCGATCTCGTCCGCCAGAGCCGCAATCGTCGTTGCCCGCTTGAGATAGCCGGACGCGACATCGGCTTCGACCGACATTGCGAAGGGCTTCACCTTGCCGAGGCCGTACTTCCAGAGAAAGCTGCGATCGCAGATCAGCCAGGCGGGGATGGCGCTGTTGGCGTTGCGAAGCTGCGCGCGCACGAACTCGTGATACGAGACGGCCTCGTTGACGAACCTGCGTCCATTCGCGTCGACCGCGATCAGCCCGGGTTTCGCGCGATCGGTCACCGTGTGGGGAAACAGCGCGGCAGTCCCGTCCGCGCGTTTGAATGTGGAAACCGGCGCCCAGAAGGCGCCTTCCTCCGTCCGGGCGGAAAGCGCTGCGCCGGCCATTGCCGCGAGCCGGGCGCCGCGCGGCGCCGCGCCCGGCTTCACGGTCGCTGTCAGATCGCCGGCCGCGCCGGGAACGAAGCGCCGGCGCAGCTCCGGATCGTGCGAGAGACCGCCCGTCGCCAGAACGACGCCGCGTCGCGCAATCAGTCGGCGTCGCCCGCTCCTTGTGGCCAGTTCGACCACGAAAGCGCCGCGCTCGCCCCTGCCGAGCGCCTCGACGGCGGCGCCGGTTTCGATCCTGACGCCCAGATCGAGCGCCGACTTCAGCAGGCGCGCGACCAGAGCATTTCCGAGATAGAGCGAGGCGCCGCGAGGAGCCCCGAGCCGCTGCCAGGCGTATTGCAGAACGAGCTGCGCCGCGCGCGCGGCGGAGCGCAAGGATTTCGTGGCGCGCCGCAGGTGGGGAATATCGGCGCGGCTGATCATCATGCCGCCGAACAGCATGAATTCCGGCAGCGGCGGGCGCACCAGCGCAAAGGCCTTGCCGAGCGCGCGCGCATCGAAAGGCACGGGCTCCAGCACGCGGCCTCCGGCTGTGGCGCCCGGAAGCTGCGGGTAATAGTCGGGATAGGTCAGCACCGGCTGCAGCCGCAGCGACGTGTGCGCCTCGAGGTCGCGCAAGGCTTCGTCGCCATGGGCGAGAAAGGCCTCGAGCCGAACCCGGTCGGCGCCCGGCGCGGCGGCCTGCAGATAGGCGCGGGCGGCGTCGAGGCTGTCCGGCCGTTGCGCCGCCGCCATCTTGTGGTTGGCCGGGAGCCACACCATGCCGCCGGAAATTGCAGTCGTCCCGCCGACGACCTCCGCCTGTTCGGCCAACAAGACGGAGCAGCCCTTCATGGCTGCCGTACATGCAGCCGTCAGGCCGCCGGCGCCCGCGCCAACGACGATTGCGTCATACTCGTCCTGCAGGGCGGCGGCGCCTTCGGTCATATCATTCCGCCGTTGGGCTGCACGATCTGGCCCGTGATCCAGGACGCCTCGTCGGAGGCGAGGAAGCGCACGACATTGGCGACCTCTTCGGGACGTCCGATGCGGTTGAGCGGACTGAACGCCGCCATGCGCTGTTTGACCTCCTCGGTCTTGCCGGCGTTGAACAGGTCGGTGTCGACCGGCCCCGGCGCCACGCCGTTGACGCGAATGCGACGGTGAGCGAGTTCCTTCGACATGGCGCGCAGAAGGCTCTCGACGGCGGCCTTGCTGGCCGAATAGGGGCCCGTGCCCGGCACAACATGCCGCACGAGCGAGGTTGTGACACCGATGATCGCGCCGCCCTCCGGCGTGCGCCGCGCGGCTTCGGCGAGCACGTTGTAGGCGCCGAACAGATTCACATCCATCAGGAGACGGAAATCGTCCGGGCTGAAGTCGCCGACCGGCTTGCCGGGCACGTTGACGCCGGCGTTCGCCACGACCGCGCGCGGCGCGCCGCCGAAGGCGGCGGCCGCCTCGTCGAACACGCGCGCGACGGCCGCCGGATCGCGGATGTCGACCTGCCAGCCGCGCACGTCGGGACGCGGCGCCTTCTGCGTGGCGAACGTGCAGCCGACCTGCCAGCCGGCCTTCATGAAGGCCTCGACACAGGCCGCACCGATGCCGCGCGAACCGCCGAAAATGAGAACGGATGGTGTGCTCATGGATTTGTCCCTGACTTAGTGCGGCGGTCCGGCGCGCGTGGCGGCGATCGTGGCCTCGATGCCCTTTTGCAGATCGAAGCGCGGCTCGTATCCGAGTTCTTCGCGTGCGCGGGAAATGTCGAGCGCGCCCTTGATGGCGCTCAGCACCGTTCCGCCGTGCTTGTATGGACCGCTGTCGCCGACGGTGACGCGCGCGCCCGGGATCGCGCGGTTCACGGCGTTTGCCGTATCGCGAAGGGTCGGCGCCACGCCAGTCGCGATATTGTAGGCCTCGTAGCGGTGGCGTTCCTTGTTCAGCGCGAGCAGGACGCCCTGCACGGTATCGTCGATATAGACCTGGTCGACGGCGAAGTCGCCGCCATCGGGCTGATGGAAAGGCTCGCCGCGCAACGCGGCTTCGACGAAGGTGCGCGGCATGCGCAACCGCGGCAGATGCGGCCCATAGACCCAGCATGTGCGGACATTGACGCATTCCAGCCCGTGGTCACGCGTGTAGACGCGGCCATAATGCTCGGTTGCGAGCTTCGTGAGGCCGTAGACGCTGGTGGGCTTCTGCGGATGCTCCTCGTCGATGACGGGCGACAGGAAATCGCCATACGTCTCTTCGGTGCTGATATGCACGACGCGGCGGACGCCATTGAGCCGCATGGCCTCGAAAAGATTGATCGAACCCTCGACGTTCACGCGCAGCGTCTTCAGCGGAATGCCCGCCGCCGGCGCGACGCCGACGATCGCCGCCGTATGAATGACAGCGTCTGGAGCATGCCTCCGGAACATGTCGACGACCTGGCTCCATTCGCCGAGATCGGCGGCTTCCACGGCGAGGCGTGGTTCGCGCGCCGCAAGCGCCGCGAGCGGCTGGGACACGGAGAGATCGGTCGCGGCCACGCTATCGCCGCGCGCGAGCAAGGCGCGGACGATTGCCGAACCCAGCCAGCCGCAGCCGCCGGTGACGAGGATTTTCTTGGGCATTGTTTAGCTCAGCGCGGCTGCGGCTCTTCGTCGTTCGGCGGGCTGGTGATGACGAGGAACAGCAGCGGATCGTTTCCGGTGCAGTGGAATTCGTGCGTCACGCCCGGCGGAATGTAGGTGACGTCGCTGGCGCGCACGAGACGGCGTTCGCCGTCGAGGATCAAGACGCCTTCGCCCGACAGCACGTGATAGATCTGCTCCTGCACGGCATGAACGTGGCTCTCCACATGCGCGCCCGGCTCATACGACGAGATGCGGTAGTCGAAGAAGCGGCTGCCGACGGTCGCCGGCGTCACGATCGCCTTGGACAGCGCCTGATTGAAGTGTCCGGGATATTGCGTCCACATCAATTCGCCGAGATTGCGCGTGGCGGCGTATTTCTTCTTCGCGGCGTCGGCGAAGGCGTCGAGCGGCGGGGAGACGAAGGTCATCTGGTTTCTCCTGGAAAGCCCGGCAGGCCGGCAAGCAGATTGCGCTGATCGTATTCCGCGACGAAGCCGAGACGCTCGGCCGCGTGGGAAAGATCATAAAGCGGCGCGAAGGGCTGCCGGTCGTAGAGTTCGGGATTGCGGATCTCGATCGCGTCCCCGTGCAGGCGGCGCAGACGCCGCACTGTCGGCTCCGGCGATAGCGTCACCTCAGCCGACAGATAGAAGCGCTCGAACGCGCCGGGCTGCATGGGAAGTTCGAGCGCGAGCCGGAAGGCGCGCGCGAGATCGCGGGGATCGATGTGGTGATGCAGCGGGCCGCCGCCGGCAGACGAAGGGCCTCCCGCCATCGGCCCCTTGTAAGCGTCCGGATTCTTCGCGCGGGCGACGATCTCGGCCGCCATCTCCGGATAGGCGACGAAGACGGTGCGCAGCGCCACGACCGACATGCCGCGCAGCGCATAGGCGCGGGCGAGATCCTCGCCCATGACCTTGCTCACCGCATAGGGGTCGGTCGCCAGTAGCGGATGGTCGAGATCGAGCGGCGCATAGCGCGGAGGCAGCATCCGGCCTTCGCGCACGGTGTAGCCGGCGACGGAATCGCTCGAGCAGAAGACCGCGCGCCTGACGCCCGCCGCTTCGGCGGCTTCGAAGACCGTATAGGTCCCCAGCAGATTGACGCGCATGATCGTCTGGCCGTCGCCGGACCAGATGTTCGGAATGGCGGCGATGTGGAGAACTGCGTCCGTCCCGTTCATGGCGCCGGCGACAAGCGCGGGATCCGTGACATCGCCGACATGCCATTCGATGTCCGTCTCGCCTGCACGCCTGTCGAGGCCGCGCACGCTATAGCCGTTCGCGAGAAGTTCGCGCACGACGAAACGACCGAGCAGCCCGGCCGCGCCGGTGACGAGAACGGCGCTCATGCGCGCGCCCTCGCCTGCGGTTGGGCGAAGCCGAAATCGGCGAGCGCGCGGCAGGAGTCGGCGAGCGCGCCTTCCGTATCGGCGTCGATGATCTCCAGCGTGCAGGGCCCGGCAAACCCCGCTTCATCGAGAGCCCTTGCGAAGGCCTCGGCCGGCACGTCGCCGAGGCCGATGCGGTCGTGCCGCCAGACCTGGCGCGTCGTGTCCGAGAGGTGGACGACCTTCAGCAGATCGGCAAGTCCGGCGACGCCCTGCGCGACATCCTCGCCGATGAAATGCGCATTCGCCGCGTCGTAGCAGACGCCGATGGCCGGCGAGCGGAAACCGCGCACGAAATCGCCGAGCGCCGCCGCCTCGGGAAAGGAGGCGAAGGGCACGTTCTCCACGCAGAGGCGCACGCCGCGCGCTTCGGCGCGCGGCAGAAGTTTTTCCATGGCCTCCGTCATCCAGGCAATGCGATCCGCGCGCGGCGGCGGAAACAGCGGGCTCATGCGGCCCGGCACCGTCACCAGGTTCGGCGAACCGATGTCGGCCACGAGGTCGATCGCATCGAGGAACATCGCGACGGACGCCTCGCGGACACGCGAGAAGGAACTTGCCAGATTCTGGTCGAGGCTCGGCATGTTGACCGACGTGACCCGCGCTCCCGACTGTTCCACCGCCCTGCGCAGGCCATTGCGCGCGGCCGGCGACATGCCGTCGAGCGGCAGGTGCGGCGGATGGATCATGAGCTCGAAATTGCGATAGCCGAGGTCCGCCAGCCGCCGCACGCAATCGGCGGCCGGCGTCGACCAGATATAGCCGTAGGTGTTGACCGCAATCTCCCTCATGCCGATGCGCCCGCCGCCTGCGGATGGGCGTCGGCGCCGTGCACAACGCCGAGCAGCCGCTCCTGCAAGGCCTTGTCCGAGGCCAGTTCGGCCGCGGAGCCGCCGTAGGCGATACGGCCGTTGACGAGCACATAGGCGCGATCGGCCATCGCCAGCACGCTCTCGGCGTGATGTTCGACGATGACGAGGCTGGCGCGCGAGGTGAGCTTCATGACAGCTTCGCGCACTTCGTGGACGACAGCCGGCGCCAACCCCTCGAAGGGCTCGTCGAGCAGGATCAGCTTGCTCGGCGCCATGAGCGCGCGTGCGATGGCGACCATCTGGCGTTCACCGCCCGACAGGGTCTCGCCACGGGACCGCGCACGCTCGGCGAGGCGGGGGAAGAGATCGAAGATTTCCTCCTGCGTGGCGCCGCCCGGGCGCATGGCGAGCTTGAGGTTCTCCACCACGGTCAGGTTCGGGAACAGCCGCCGTCCTTCCGGCACGAGCGAGACGCCGCGCCGGTTGATTTCATCGGCGCGCAACGCGGCGATCTCGGCGCCATCGAATTCGATGCGCCCGCCGCTCGCCGGCAGCACGCCGGTGATCGTGCGCATGGCCGTGGTCTTTCCGACGCCGTTGCGGCCAAGCAAGGCGACGACTTCTCCCGGCCGGACGATCATGTCGACGCCGTCGAGGACGATGCCGCCGCCATAGCCGGAGCGCACGCCCTCGAGGCGCAGGAGCGGCGTCGCCTCCGCCTGCGCCTGCCTGTTCGGCCTCAGCCGCGCGACGTTCACGGGCGCCGCGGCCTCGGCGTCGCCGAGGTAGGCGGTGACGACATCGCGATTGCGCGCGACCGCGGCAGGCTTGCCATCCGCGATGATGCGCCCCTGATGCAGCACCGTGATGCGATCCGAGAGCGCGAGCACACGGTCGATGTCGTGTTCGATCAGGAATACCGAATGCGTCGTCGCCAGACGCCGGATGAGAGCGCCCACGACCTCACGGTCCGATTCCGCCAGGCCGGCCAGCGGCTCGTCGAGCAGGAGCAGGCGGGCGTCGGTCGCCAGCGAAACGGCGATCTCGAGCAGGCGCTTCTCGCCATGCGACAGGGCCGAGCACAATTCCGCCGCCCGGTCGGCGAGGCCGACGGCGTCGAGCAGCGACCAGACCCGCATGTTGGACGCCTCGTCCGCATAGGCGTCGCGCCAGAACGAAAACCAGTTGCGGTTTGCCGCCTGCACGGCGACGCGCACGTTCTCGAAGGCGGTGAGATTGGGAAAGACGCTGAGGATCTGGAACGAGCGCGAGATTCCGAGCCGCGCGCGCTGATGTGGCGACAGGCGCGCGATCGAGCGGCCCTCGAAGTCGATCTCGCCGCCGTCGGGCTTGTGAACGCCTGTCAGCAGGTTGAAGAAGGTCGTCTTTCCCGCGCCGTTCGGTCCGATCAGGCTGTGCAGGCCGGTGTGCGCCACATCGAGCGACACGCCATTCTGCGTCACGATCGAGCCGAAACTCTTGGAGAGGTTGCGCACCGACAGGATCGGGCCGGTCGTGTCGGCGCCGGACGTGATCGACGCGGGGACATAGGGCGTGATCGAGGCAGGCCGATCCGGTATGCCCCAGCGCGTCAGCATCCACCTGTCGCGGCCGATCATGCGCTGGAACACGCCCTGAATGCCTTCGAAGGACAGGAGCGCGAAGGCGATGATGATCGGCGCGAAGATCAGCCACCAATTCTCGGTGATGGCGCTGAGACGGTCTTCCAGCACGATGAAGACGATGGCGCCCCACAGCGGGCCGAGGAAATGATGCACGCCGCCCAGCGCCGCCATCAGCACCGGATCGCCGGCGCGCTGCCAGCTCAGGGCGTTGGCGTAGGCGCCCTGCAGCAGCAGCGCCATCAGTCCGCCCGCGACGCCGATTGCGCCGCCGGCGATCACCACGCCGACGAGCTTTGTCAGGTAAGCGTCGAAGCCGAGGCTCGCCACGCGCTGCTCGTTGTCGCGCAGCGCCTGCATCACGCGGCCGAATGGCGAATGCGCGATCCGCCACAGCAGCCAGAGCGCGCCGAGGATGACGGCCAACGAAAACAGATGAAACGGGATCGCGGAGGTAAAGAGCGGCCGCTCGACGCTCTGCAACCCGTTCTCGCCGCCCGTGAAGCTCGTCCATTTGAAGGCGATCTCGAAAGCGATCTGCGAGCAGGCGAGCGTCAGCAGCGAGAAGTAGAGACCGCGCCGGCGCAGGATGACCGCGCCGACAACGACCGCAAGAAGAACGGAGAAGACAAAGGCGATGGCGAGGCCGGAAATCTCGCTGCCGCCGGACATGTAGCCGGCGCTGATGGCGACCGCGTAGGCGGCGCAGCCGAAGAAAAACGAGGCGCCGAACGGCACGAGGCCGAGATAGCCGATGAGGAAGTTCACGCCGGCGCTGTAGAGCGTGTAGATTGCGATCTGCGTGACGCGGTGGATCGGCATGCCGGTCGCCAGCGCAATCCCGGAAACGGCCACAAGCACGACCGTCATGACGACGATCGGATTGGCCCAGAGGCGCGCGAGCATGGAGGGGCTGGAAGCGCTCATTCGAAGCGCTCCCACTTCTCGCCGAACAGGCCGCGCGGGCGCAGCAGCATGATCGCGAACATCAGCGCGTACATGGCGCCGGCCGAGGCTTCCGGCCAGAACTGGATGGTGAGCGCGGTGACGACGCCGACCGCGAGGCCCGCGACGACGGCCCCGAGGAACGAGCCGAGGCCGCCGATGGCCACGACCACGAAGGCCGGCATGACGGCGTTGGCGGACATCGAGGGCGAAACGGTCCAGAGCGGCGCGGCGAGCACGCCTGCAATGGCCGCCAGCGCGCAGCCGAGACCGAAGACGGCGTTGAGAACGCGCGGCAGGTTGATGCCGAGCAACTCCACCATTTCAGGATCGCGGCTGCCGGCGCGCAGCACGCGCCCGTAGGGCGTCCAGGCCAGGAAGGCCCACAGGCCGAGCAGCGTGGCGACGGTGACGCCCAGCACGGCCGCGCGATATTTCGTGATGAGCAAGGGGCCGACTTCGATGATGCCCGCCAGGAATGGCGGCGGGTTGAAGGGCTTGCCGTCGGCGCCCCAGATCACGCGGATCAGCGCCTCGATCAGCAGCGCGAGCGCGAAGGTGACGACGAGACTGAGCAGAGGCTCCTTGCCATAGAGACGACGGATCAGCGTCGCCTCCAGGGCCATGCCGACCAGTCCGACCAGAGGCGGCGCAAGGATGACCGCGCTCCAGCCGAACCAGCGGAACAATTGCCAGCCGAAATAGGCGCCCAGCGCGAAGAACGCGCCATGCGCGAAGTTGATGACGCCCAGAAGGCCGAAGGTGATCGAGAGGCCGACCGCGATCAGGACGTAGATGAACCCCAGCACGAGGCCGTTGGCGGTCTGGGAGACCAGTATGTCGAGCATGTCTTTGTTCCGCCGTCGGCCTCGCGCTCAGGCCTCGATCACAGCGCCGGCATCTTGCAGCCGACTTCCTCCTTCGTGCCGAACGCCTTCTCGGTGCTCTCGGGAGAGTCGGACGTGTATTTGAGGAAGTCCATGAAGTCCCACTTGTCGGCGATGTTCGCCTTCACCTTCACGATGACCGCGGGACGCACGAGCTGATGGTCCCATTCGCGGAAATAGAAGGGGAAATCGCCCTCGGCGTTCTTCCACTTCTCCAGCGAGGTCACGATGTCCTGCGGCTTGGTCGATTTTGCCGCCTCGATGGATTCGAGCAGGGCGCGCATGGCGATCCAGCCCGACCAGGTCTTGTCGGACGGCGGCTGGCCGTACTTCTTCTGGAAGTCCGCGATCATCTTCTTTTCGGCCGCCGTGTTCTTCGGGTTCGCGTAGTACCAGGGCTTGATGAAGATGCCGGTGGAGGCCTGCGGGCCGACGTCCCAGAAGTCCGTGTCGGTGACGGCGACAGCGGCGTAGGGCGCCTTGTCCTTCATCCCCATTTCGTTCCACTGCTTCAGGAAGTTCGAGAGGTCGCCGCCGACAAGGCCGCCGATCACCACGTCGGGCTTGGCCTGCCGGATTTTCAGGATGAACGAAGAATAATCGGCGGTGTTGATCGGCACCTCGTCGCTGCCGATTTCCGTGGCGCCGATCGCGGGCAGGCCGGCGCGCGCGGATTTCACGATGTCCTGTCCGAAAGCGTAGGACGGCGTGATGAAGTAGACCTTCTTGCCGACCTGCTGCACGTAGGGCATCAGGCCGTTGATCTGCACCGGCACGGTGGCCTGCGTGCGGAACGTGTAGCGGCTGCAATCCTTGCCGGTGATCTCGCGCGCCGCGGCGCCGGGCAGGATCAGCGGGATCTTGGCGCGGTTGGCGACGCTCATCATTGCGAGCGCGGAATTCGAGTAATTGCCGCCGACGACCGCCACGACCTTGTTCTCGTCGATCAGCCTCTGCATGTTCTGCTGCGCGCCTTCCGGGCCGTTCTCGTCGAGCCAGATCAGCTCGATCGGACGGCCGAGCGCCTTCATGCCGGCCTGCTCCGCCGCGAGTTCGCTGCCGCGCTGAAGGAACTGGCCGATCGAGGCGCCGGGACCCTGCTTGGAATAGATCAAGCCGATCTTCACCGGTCCCGTCTCCTGCGCCGAGGCGCCGGTCGCCAGCGATGCGGCGGCGAGCATGACCGCGCTCGCGACGCCGCCCAGCATCATTCTCTTGGTGCTTGCGAACTTGTTCATGACGCACTCCTCCCTTGTGTTTCGTCGTTTCAACTTGCGCGATAAGGCTTGCCGAACGCGGGCTCCTTGAAGGGAATGGGCGGCAGCTCCCATGTGCCCGTGGACGGCGGCCGCACTTCGGCGTCGACGTGAAGGTCGATCACGCAGGGCCGACGGTTCTTCACCGCCGTCTCGACTGCGCCGCGCAGATCCTCGCTGCGCGTGACGGTCACGCCGTCCGCGCCGCAGGCGCGCGCCCAGGCCGCGAAATCCGGGTTGTAGCGTTCGCCGCCCGGCCCCTGATTGCCCTTGTAGAAGGCGGTGCCGTATTCGCGGCCCTCGAACATGCCGTACTGGATGTCGCGGATGGCGCCCCAGGCGAAATTGTTCCAGACGATCCAGATGCAGGGCAGATTGTATTCGACCGCGGTGGCGACGACATGCGGCGCCATCATGAAGCCGCCGTCGCCCACAACCGCCACGCAAGTGCGCTCGGGCGCGGCAAGCTGTGCGCCGAGCACGCCGCAAACGCCGAAGCCCATGGAGGAATAGCCCCAGCTATTGAGCATGCTCTGGGCGTGCTGCGGCTTCCAGAACTGCATGAACCAATTGTGGTGCACGCCGGAATCCAGCGACAGGATGACGTCGCGCGGCAGCACGTCGATCAGCGCGCCCACGACATATTCGGGCCTGATCGGCGTCGTTACGGCGGAGAAGTTCGGCCTGATGAACTTCTCCCATTCGGCCTGCCATTTCGCGATTTCCGCGCGCCAACCGGCGAAGTTGGCGCGCGTAACGTCGCCGCGTTGCGAGAGAGCGGCGATCAGTTGCGCGGCGAAGGTCTTGGCGTCGGCGATCACGCCGAGCGTCGGCGGATAATTGCGGCCGAGTTCGAGCGGGTCGATATCGACCTGCAGCAGCCTGGTGTGCGGGAAGTTCCAGGAATAGCCCTGATGCCAGCTCGACGAGGAGCGGTCGTCGAAACGCGTGCCGATGCAGAGCACGAGATCGGCGAAGCGGCCTGCCTGGTTAGCGGGATAGGCGCCGTTGCGGCCGATGAAGCCGAGCGTCAGCGGATCGTCGGGCGGCACGAGGCCCATGCCGTTCGGCGAGGTGATGACGGGAATGCCCCAGCGCCGTTGCAGTTCCGTGATCTCGGGACCCGCCTCCGACAGCGTCGTGCCCTGCCCGATGAAGAAGACGGGGCGCCTGGCCTGCGCGAGAAGCTCCACCGCGGCGTTCAGATCAGCCTCGCTCGCGCTCGGGCGATGCGAGCCATGCGTGTGCGAAGGCGCGGGAATTTCGACGTCGGCCTCTTCCTGGAAGACGTTGTAGGGAATGTCGAGATTCACGGGTCCCGGCCGTCCCGTCAGCATCGTGTCATAGGCCTGCCGCAGCGCCAGCGGCAGCATCTCGACGCGGCTCGGCTGGAACGAGCGTTTCACGACCGGGCGCAGCACCTGCGCGAAGTCGGCCTGATTGTGCGCGTAGAGTTCCTGGAAGGGCGCACGGTTGGCCTGCGACGTCGGCACATTCGCGGTGATCGCGAGAAAGGCGGACGAATCGGAAATCGCCGTCACGCAGGGCATGACGATGTTCGCCGAGCCCGGCCCCGTGGAGGTGAGCGTGGCGACGGGGGAATGCTTCACGCGGAAATAGGCGTCCGCCATATGGCCCGCCGCCTGTTCGTGACGCGGCGAAATCAGCGCGACCTTGTCGCGCACCTGGTAGAGCGCATCGAGAATGCCGACGTTGCCATGGCCGCAGACGCCGAAGACGAACGGCGTCTTCTGCTTGACCAGATATTCGGCGATCAGTTCGCCGCCCTTCATCCTCGCCATCGCGACTCGTTCGCCTCCGTTCCATCCGGCCGTCATGCCAGGATGGTGATCATCCGTTCTTCGCTCATCTCGCGGATCGCATAATGCGGCCCCTCGCGGCCGAAGCCACTGTCCTTCGAGCCGCCGTAGGGCATCACGTCCACGCGCGAGCTCGGCGTTTCGTTGATATGGACGCCGCCGACTTGAAGCTCATGCGCCGCGCGCAGCGCGACGTCGATACGCCGGGTGAATATCCCTGTCGCGAGCCCGTAGGGCGTCCCGTTCACCCGCGCGATGGCTTCGTCGACCGTATCGAACGGCGTGATGCACAGCACGGGGCCGAACACTTCCTGGCAGCCGAGCGGCGTGGAAGCGTCGACATCGGCCAGCAGCGTCGGCGGCACCACGGCGCCCTTGCGCGGGCCGCCTGCGAGCTTGCGGGCGCCGCGCCTGACGGCGTCTTCGATCCAGCTCTCGATTCGTTCGGCCGACTGGAGGCTGATCACGGGTCCGACGATGGTTCGATCATCGGCCGGATCGCCGCAGGGCAATGCCGCGGCGAGTTCGGCCAGCCGCCGCTCGGCCTCGCCGACCAAGGGCCGCTGCACGAGCAGCACCTGGATCGAGGTGCAGACCTGCCCTGCCTTGCGATAGCTGGCGTTCACGACCTTGGGCAGGGCGACGTCCAGGTCGGCGTCCTCGCAGAGGATGCAATGGGAGATCGAGCCCAGCTCCATCTGCGTGCGCCGCAGGCCGGCGCTGTTCTGGATGACGCGGCCGACCTGGGTGGATCCGGTGAAGGCGTAGAAATTGACCGCCGGCTCCTCGAGCAGCCATTGCGCGACTTCGGCGTCGCCATGCAGCACCGAGATGAGCCCGCGCGGAAGCCCCGCCTCGATCAGGCATTCCGCCATGATGCAGGAGCTCATCGGCGTGTGCAGCGACGGCTTGAGAATGACCGCGTTGCCGGCGGCGAGCGCGGGACCGACCTTGTGGGCGACCGTATTGAGCGGCGCGTTGAACGGCGTGATGGCGCAGACGATTCCGAGCGGCACGCGCAGCGTGAAGCCGAGACGTCCCTTCTGCCCTGCCGCGCCCTCGATCGGCACGACTTCGCCCGCGAAGCGGCGCGCCTCTTCCGCCGACAACCGGAACGTGACGGCGCAGCGCTGCAGTTCGCCCATCGCGTCACGGCGCGGGAAGCCGGCCTCACGGACGAGAATATCGACGATTTCGTCGGCGCGCTTCTCGATACGTTCGGCGGCGCGGTCAAGAATGGCGCCGCGTTCGTGCGGCCCCAGCTTGCTCGCGGCAAAAGCCGCGCCGGCCGCCGCGACGCAGCGGCTCACCTGCTCGCGCGACGGCAGTTGCGCCGTCATGAAGGGCGCCAGGCTAAACTTGTCGGGGATGTCGACCGCGCGCACGCCGTCCGCCCACGCGCCGGCGATCAGCAGTCCTGCCGACCGCCATTCCTGCACCGGCGAACGCTGCGCGGCGTCCTGCGCCATACACGGCCTCCCTCTTCGCTTCTTGTTGTTTCGATCATTAGCGCCCGTTTGACATAAGCAAAAATAGGGAATTGGATTGGCGGCCATAAGCGCCGCATATAGCCGCCGCAGGGAGGGTTGCCGGCATGGACCTGCGACAACTGCGTTATTTCGCCCAGATCGTGGAAAGCGGCAGCCTGTCGAAGGCGTCGCGCTGTCTCTTCATCGCGCAGCCCGCGCTCAGCCAGCAGATCGCGAAGCTCGAGGACGAGGTCGGCAAGCCGTTGCTGCAACGATCTTCACGGGGCGTGACGCCGACCGAGAATGGGCTTGCCCTCTATCACCATGCTCTTTTCGTGCTGAGGCAGATCGACCAGGCCCTGTCTATCGCGCGGCAGGACGCCGGCGCGATCCAGGGCATGGTGTCGGTGGGCCTGCCGGCGACGACCGTGCTGGCGATCGGCCTGCCCCTGATGAACGCGATCCGGCAGCAATATCCGGGCATATTGCTGAATGTGGTCGAAGGAATGAGCGGCCATATCGCGCAGATGATGCGACTGGGGCAGCTCGACCTCGCAATCTTGTTCTCCAACGACGTCTCCTCGAAGCTCGACGCGACCGCGCTGCTGGAAGAGGAGCTGTTCGTGCTCTTTCCCGAATCGAGCCCCTATGCCTCGCCCGGCCGCACGAGCATGACGGTCTCGGAAGTCGCGAAACTTCCGCTGATCTTGCCAACCAGCACGCATGGGCTTCGCAGGCGGGTCGTGGCGGAATTCGAGCGTCGCGATCTCAAGCCGCATGTGGTCGCCGAGATCGACTCGCTTTCGCTGCTCATGAATTGCGTGCACGACGGCATCGGCGCGACGATCAAGCCCATGTCCGCCCTCCAGCTCGAAGGCGCCCGCGGCAGGCGATGGCGGGCGCTGTCGATCTCGGACGCGCGCATCACGCGCCGCAACTATCTGCACTCGATCTCGGCCAACCTGCTGTCGCCGGCCGCGTCCGCGGTCGCGCGCGAGATTCAGGATACGGCGACGCGATTGGTGAAATCCGGCGAATGGCGCGGCGTCAGGCTGCTCGATGCGGACGAACAGAAGCAATACGAGCGCCGTCCGGACGAGATGCTGCCGGCGGCCGAATGAAAGCAGGCAGAGGCGTTCGATGAGGCAGTTGCGGATAGGCGACGTGACGATCGACGCGATCATCGAGCGCGAGGGCCCGTGGCGGCGTCCCGCCGATTTCTTTCCCGCCTTCGACGAGGGCGTGTTCAGGCGACACCTGCAATCGATGGAGCCCGAATTCTTCGACGTCGCCACGGGCCTGATGCCTTTCACCTACCAGACCTTCGTGGTGCGAACGCCGCGCCACACCATCCTCATCGACACCTGCACCGGCGAGGAGAAGGGCCATCCGCCGCCCTTCGACTTTCCCGGCAAGGAGCGCTGGAGACGCGAGTTTCTTGCGCTGGGGCTGAGCTTCGACCGGATCGACTATGTGTTCTGCACGCATCTCCATATCGACCATACCGGCTGGAACACGACGCTGCGCGACGGGCGATGGGTTCCGACCTTCCCGAACGCGAAATATGTCTTCCACAAGAAGGAATACGAGGCCTGGGCGACCGAGAGCGCGAAGGGAAACGATCCGCCGGGCTCCGTGTTCCGGCACAATTGCCTGCCCGTCGTGGAGGCCGGGCAGGCGCTTCTCGTCGACGAAACCTATGCGCTCGACGACACGGTCACGCTGACGCCGACGCCCGGACATTCGCCCTGCCATTGCTGCGTCAATATCCGTTCAGGCGGGCGGCGCGCGATCGTCTCCGGCGATCTGATCCATCACGCCATCCAGTGCCGCGAGGTCCATTGGTCGGCGAGGGTCGACTGGGATCAGAAGCAGTCGGAAAGATCGCGGCGCACTTTTCTCGGTAGCGTGGCGGATACGGACACGGTCGTGCTGCCCGTCCATTTCCCGCATCCTACGGTCGGGTACATAAGGACCTTGGGCGACAGTTTCGACTTCCGGTTCAGACGGCCCTGAAAACTTCCGCGATAGCCGTCCGCTTCGGGCGCCTTGCGGCCAGCACACGGATAAACGTCGCGCCATGAAGTCTCAGGATGGCGACGCGTAGCCCGCGTGCATGCGGCCAACAATGGCGAGCGCCAAAGCCGGTTTCACCCGCGGGCGCGGTCGGGGGCTAAAATGGGATTCAAATCGGTCGCTCGAATGAGCGAGCGGAAACCATTACCGCTTCTCGCGATAATGGTGCCCAGGAGAGGACTCGAACCTCCACGGCTTGCACCACTGGTACCTGAAACCAGCGCGTCTACCAATTCCGCCACCTGGGCCCGGCGCGTCTCTTAAGCGGCGGGTCGGCGCCTGTCAACGCAGGCTGGCGTTCCTGATCGCCTTTCGCCGCGCCCGGCGCCGCGACCCGCGACGAACGTGCGTATGGAGTTCGGCGCGCGCAGGCTGTATAGGCCGATGCGGATTTCGGTTCGGGCTCGACGAGGCTCCCCATGGCGAACGGTTTGGCGGTCAAGGATCGGCTGGTCACGGTATTCGGCGGCTCCGGCTTCGTGGGGCGCCATGTCGTGCGCGAACTGGCCAACAGAGGCTGGCGCGTGCGCGTCGCCTGCCGGCGGCCCGATCTCGCCTTTTTCCTGCAGCCGCTCGGCCGCGTCGGCCAGGTCGTGGCCGTCCAGGCCAATGTCCGCGTCCCCGATTCGGTCGCCGGCGCGCTCCAGGGCGCAGACGCCGTGGTCAATCTCGTCGGGGTGCTGGCCGAGGGCGGACGCCAGAGTTTCGAGGCGGTGCACGGCTTCGGCGCCGCAACCATCGGCAAGGCCGCCGCCGCGGCCGGCATCGGCAACGTCGTGCATGTCTCGGCGATCGGGGCCAGCGCCGAATCGGACGCGGCCTATGCGCGCTCCAAGGCGCGCGGCGAGGCGGCGATCCGCGAGGCCGCGCCGGCCACGATCATTTTCCGCCCGTCGGTGATCTTCGGGCCGGAAGACAGCTTCTTCAATCGTTTCGCCGCCATGGCGCGCATCATGCCGGTCCTGCCGCTCGTCGGCGCGGACACGAAATTCCAGCCGGTCTTCGTCGGCGACGTCGCCACGGCCATTGCCGATGCGCTCGACGGCAAGGCGAAGGCGGGCACGACCTATGAGCTCGGCGGCCCGGAAGTCGCCGCCTTCCGCGATCTTGTCGCCTACGCCTGCGAGCAGGCCGGCCGCAAGCGCCTGCTGGCGCCCCTGCCTTTCGGTCCGGGCCGCGTCATGGCGCTGGCCACCGAAATCGCGTCCAGGGCGTCGCTCGGCCTGTTCCCGGCCATGCTGACGACGACGCGCGACCAGGTCGAGATGCTGCGCACGGACAATGTCGTCTCGGATGCGGCGAAGGCCGAGGGCCGCACGCTGGAGGGGCTGGGCGTGGAACCGGAATCCTTCCGCGCCATCGCGCCGACCTACCTGTGGCGCTATCGCGCGACAGGCCAGTACGATTCGCGCAAGCTGGCCTGATCGCGTCTCGTCCGGTCAGCCCTGCGCGCGAAGCGACGGCGGGGGAGCCGGGTTCGGCAGGGGCGTTACCGCCTGCGGCGCGAGAATCTGGTGCACGCGCGCCATGAAGGCGACGCCGAACAGCGGCGTCAGCAGATTGACGATCGGCACGGCGACGAAGGCGGCGACGAACAGGCCCGCGAGAAACAGCGTCGCCGCGTGACGGCGGCGAAGTTCCCGCACTTCCTCCAGCGGACGAAAGCGCAGCGCGGCCAGCTCAAAATATTCGCGGCCGAACAGATAGGCGTTGGCGACGAAGAAGACGAGCGCATTGACGCCGGGCAGCAGGAACAGGATCAGCGCGAACAGGTTCACCGCCAGCGAGACGGCGGCGAACTTGCTCGCCAGCCACGCCGCCTGGCCCGCCGGCAGCGCGCGGCCGCGGCCGCCGTCGGGATAGATCTCGCGTTCCGCGAGTTCGGCGAGGTCGTCGAGGAAGAGGCCGGCGATCAGCATGGACACGGGCGCGACGAGGAAGGCGAGGCCGACGACGAGGCCGACGCCGAGCGCCACCGAAATCGCGGTCGTGATCCAGGGATAGGGGAACCAGGCGGGGTCCAGCAGATAGCCGACCAGGAACTTGTCGACGCCGACCCACATCAGCGCCAGCAGCGCGAGCGTCAGCGCCAGCACCTTCCACAAGGTCGTGCGGAAAGGCGGCGTGAACATCTGGTTCACGGCGTCGTAAGCGGCTCTGAAAATCTGAATCCACATGCGCGAGGTCCGGCAATTCCAGCGCCGAAGATGGGGGCGGCGGCGCGTCGACGCAAGCGGCGGCGCCTATAAGGCCGCTTCGAGCAGGCGGACGCTGAACAGGCGGTCGGCGTCCACGAATGTCTCGACCGGCCGCCAGCCGGCGCTGCGCGCAAGCTCGTCGAAGTCCGCGATGCCGTATTTGTAGGAATTCTCGGTATGAATCGTCTCGCCTTCGACAAAGGCGAAGGAGCGGCCGGCAACGACGACGGTCTGCGGACGCAGGGCGGCGAGATGCATTTCGATGCGGCTTTCCCGATCGTTCCAGATCGCCCGATGCGCGAAGCCGTCGAGATCGAGGCGGGCGCCGAGTTCGTTTTTCAGGCGAACGAGCAGGTTGAGATTGAAGGCCGCGGTCACGCCCTGCGCGTCGTCATAGGCGGGCTCGAGAATCTCCACCGACTTGCGCAGATCGACGCCGATGACGAGCTGCGCGCCGCGCCCGAGCCGCCGCGCCATGCGCCGCAGCAGGGCGCGCGCCTCAGGCGGGCTGAAATTCCCGATCGTTGAACCGGGGAAAAAGCCCACAAGCGGCCAGCCACCGAGCGAAGGAGGCAAGTCGACCGCGCCGACGAAATCGCCGATCACGGGCTCGACACGCAGTCTTGGGAACGTCTTGCGCAGGCGTCGCGCGGCGCCAGCGAGCGCCGACGCCGAAATGTCGATCGGCGCGTAGGCTGCAAATTCGCCTGCGGCCAACAGGATCTCGGTCTTGAGACTCGATCCGGAGCCGTATTCGACCAGAACGGCGCCCGGCCTCAGCCGCGCGCAAATGTCCGCGGCCCGCGCGCGCAGAATGCCGATCTCCGTGCGCGTCGGGTAATATTCAGGCAGTTCGGTGATCTCTTCGAACAGCGCCGAGCCGCGCGCGTCGTAGAAATATTTGCACGGCAGCGTGCGCGGCCGCGCGGACAGCCCGGCGACG
Source organism: Rhodoblastus sp. (assembly GCA_046349085.1). Lineage (GTDB taxonomy): Bacteria > Pseudomonadota > Alphaproteobacteria > Rhizobiales > Beijerinckiaceae > JAJXWB01. The sequence continues at coordinate 222,010 of JAXMDA010000006.1, read as the reverse complement.
ACATCCTCGGCAAATTCGCCGAGGGCCGGATCGAGCGCGAGACCGGGAAATCGAACCATGTCGCTTTTTCCTTCGTCGCGGCCACGTTGCTGCGGATCAGTCGGCGAGTCGCAATCCCGTGAACTGCCAGCGCTGGTGCGGATAGAAGAAGTTTCGATATGTCGCGCGCGAATGGTCCGGCGGCGTCGCAAAGGACGACCCGCGCAATATCTGCTGCGCGCACATGAACTTGCCGTTGTATTCGCCGAGCGCGCCGGTCGCGGCCCTGAAGCCGGGATAGGGCGCATAGGCGCTGCGCGTATGCTGCCAGACGACGCCAAACAGATCGGCCGGCGGATCGCACGCACAGGCCGCCGTCTCCCATTCCACTTCGGTCGGCAGGCGCTTGCCGGCCCATTGCGCGAAGGCTTCGGCCTCGAAGAAGGACACATGCGCGACGGGCTCGTGCGGATCGACCGCGCGCATCCCTTCCAGCGTCATGCGCAGCCAGCGTCCGTCGCGCTCTTCCCAATAGAGCGGCGCGCGCCAGCCGTCGCGACAGACTGCGGCCCAGCCGTCGGCAAGCCAGAGCGCCGGCGTCGCATAGCCGCCATCGGCCATGAATTCGAGCCATTCGCCGGCGGTGACGAGGCGGTCGGCGAGCGCGAAAGGCTCGAGCCACGCCTTGTGACGCGGATATTCGTTGTCGAAGGCGAAGGTCTCGCCGCGCGCGCCGATTTCGACGAGGCCGCCATCATATCGGCGCCAGCCCGGCGCTGCCGCGGGGATGGCGGCGCGGGGTGCGCTCGCGCGATAGGCGGGTTTCAGCGGGTTCGCCGCAAACAGCGCGAGAATGTCGGTGAGCAGCAGTTCCTGATGCTGCTCCTCGTGATGCACGCCGAGTTCGATGCGCGCGGCGATGTCGTCGTCGCCGGGCAGATCGAGCGCGAACATTTCTTCGAGGCGCGTATCGACATGGGCGCGATAGGCGGCGACTTCCTCACCGGTCGGGCGCGTGAGAAGTCCGCGGCGCGGACGCGGCTGGCGCGCGCCCACGCTCTCGTAATAGGAGTTGAAACAATATCTGAACGCCGGATCGAACGCCCGATAACCCGGCAGGTAAGGCTCCAGCACGAAGGTTTCGAAAAACCATGTGGTGTGCGCGAGATGCCACTTCGTCGGGCTCGCGTCATCCATCGCCTGCGCGCACTGGTCTTCCGGCGTAAGCGGCGCCGCAAGATCCCTGGAGGCGCGACGCGTGCGCGTCAGGCGCCGATGAAGCTGCTCATGGGAATCATTACTGGCTCTCTTGCGGTCGAGAACAGGCGACATCGGATTGCCTCGCTGCGGCCGGCCCGAGCTTGGCCGTGAAAGGCGTAGCTATGCCTCACCGGAGCAATGGCAACCGCGCGCGGCGATTATTGTTCCTTTGCAGGCCTTGGGCGGCTGTCTTCGCGCAACGCCGCAAGCGCCTCCTGCGCCAGACGGCCCGTGCCTCTGATGTCGAAATCGGGCCAGTCCGCCGTGCGGCCGAGCCGCGCAATGACGACGCCTTCCGACGGAATGACAACGACGCGCTGGCCCATGCTGCCCGACGCGAAATAGGAATCGGGCGGAAAGCCGAAGCCCACGCGGGCGCGGGCGCCGAAACTGTCGCCCCGGTTGGTCCAGAAGCCGGCGCCGTAGCCGATAGCGGCCGCGCGCGTCGGCGAAGCGACGAAGTCGCTCCAGCCTGGAGGCAGGATATGTTTGCCGGCGACGGCGCCGTCATTTCGAAACAGCTCGCCGAAGCGCGCCCAGTCTCGCGCGGTCGCCGCCGAATAGGTCGAGCCGACGAATGTTCCCTTCGCGTCGAAGCCGAGAATCATGCTGTCGATACCCGCGGGCGCGAACAATTTTTCACGCGCGTAGCGCGCAAGCTCGGCCGGGCCGCCGATCTTCTCGCGCAATAGCGCGTCAACGACCATGATGCCGGAGCTCGAATAGAACCACCGTTCGCCCGGCGCGGCGACGCGCGCGGCGGCGAGCGCGTGCGCGGCCATGTCGTCTTCGAGATAGAGCATGTGCGTGTTGGCGTCGAAGCCGGAATTGGTCTCGTCGAAGTCGAGGCCGCTCTCCATGCGCAGAAGATTTTCAACCGTGACGACGCGACGCGGATCTTCGGGCCGGCTCCATGCGACGATCTGGCCGGGCGCCTTCGCGTCCAGCGCGCCGTCGCGCACGAGCACGCCGGCGAGCGCCGCAGTGAGGGACTTGGTCATCGACACGCCCGACATCAACGTCTGCGGCGTGGCGTCGTCTGCGTAACGCTCTGCAACGATCGCGCCATTCTTCAGGATGACGACGGCCTGCGTACCGCGCGACCGGCCGTCGTCGAAAGGCGCGAAGACATGATCGAGAGCGTGCGCGAGCGGCGAGCCCGTCGGCGGCGCGACGACGGGCGGCGTCTCGCGCGTGGCCGCGGCGGGCTGCGCGGGCGCCTGCTGCAGAGCCACAGGCATGGGCTGGCCGTGGTCGAGAATGCAGCCGTATCCTTCGACATAAGCTGCGCGCGCGGCAAGAACGCCGGCAAGCGTCGCGCGCGCTTCGCGCTTCTGCCGGTCAACGCTCCATGTCGTGACCTGGGCAAGATGCTTCATGCCCGGCGTCTTCGCGGGTATCTGCGCGAAGGCCAGCGCGGGGTCGCGGTTGCTGACGAAGGTTTCGAGGCAAAGCGTCTGGGCCGTGAAATTCGGCACGACGCGGATCGCCTGGTCGATGCGAAACCAGACGGCTGCGATAAACGCGGCCGTGAGCGCGCCGAGCGCCACCTTCCGGATCACAGGCGCGCGCCGGTCTTCCGGTCGAAGAGATGCACGGCGTCTGCGGGGATGACGAGATTGTGCGTTCCGCCGGTCGGCGCGTTGTGCGCCGCCGGCAGGGCGACGGTGAAATCGCATTCCGCGACGCGTCCGTGCACGAGCTGGCCGAGACCAAGCTCCTCCACGAGTTCCAGAACGAAGGGGAGGCCTGCTCCGTCCTTCGAAAAGCTCACGCGCTCGGGCCGCACGCCCGCCCTCACTTCAGCGCCGGGCGGCGGCCCGAAATGAGCCGGATCGTAGGCGAGTTCGCCGCCGCCATTCAGCCGCACGACGCCGGGCCTTTCGATAACGCCGTCGAGGAAATTCATCGGCGGCGAGCCCAGAAACCCCGCGACGAACACGCTGGCGGGACGTTCGTAAAGTTCGAGCGGCGCGCCGACCTGTTCAACGCGGCCGGCGTTCATCACCACCAGCATGTCGGCGAGCGTCATGGCTTCGAGCTGGTCGTGCGTGACATAGATCGAGGTGGTCTTCAGACGGCGCTGCAGCTTGCGGATCTCGATGCGCATCTGCACGCGCAATTTCGCGTCGAGATTGGACAGAGGCTCGTCGAACAGGAATACCGAGGGCTTGCGCACGATGGCGCGACCCATGGCGACGCGCTGGCGCTGGCCGCCGGACAATTGGCGCGGCTTGCGCTTCAGCATCTCGTCGTCGAGCTCGAGAATTTTCGCCGCCTCGCTGACGCGCGCGCGGATTTCCGGTTCGGGCGTCTTCAGGTTGCGCAGGCCGTAGGCCATGTTGTCGTAGACGCTCATGTGCGGATAGAGCGCGTAGTTCTGGAACACCATGGCGATGTCGCGATCCATGGGCTCGATCCGGTTGACGACGCGATCGCCGATCGAGATCGCGCCGTCGCTGATCGTCTCGAGGCCCGCGATCATGCGCAGCAGCGTCGACTTTCCGCAGCCCGACGGGCCGACCAGCACGCAGAAGCCGCCGTCCGGCACGGCGAAGGACACGCCCTTCACGGCGGCAAAGCCGCCGGGATAGGTCTTGAAGACCCGGTCGAGAAGCACGCTCGCCATTCCTACTTCTCCGTCTCGACCAGGCCTTTGACGAACAGCTTCTGCATCAGCACGACGACGAGCACCGGCGGCAGCATGGCGAGAATGGCGGTGGCCATGGCGAGCTGCCATTCGGTGAGCGCGTCCTGCACGGCGACGATCTTCTTGATGCCAATGACGATGGTCTGCATGTCGTCGCGCGTGGTGATGAGCAGCGGCCAGAGGTACTGGTTCCAGCCGTAGATGAACAGGATGACGAAGAGCGCCGCGATGTTGGTGCGCGAGAGCGGCAGCAGAACGTCCTTGAAGAAACGAAGGGGGCCGGCCGCGTCGATCTTGGCGGCTTCCAGCAATTCGTCGGGCACGGTCATGAAGAACTGGCGGAAGAGGAGCGTCGCGGTGGCGGACGCGATCAGCGGCACGGACAGGCCGGTGTAGGTGTCGAGCAGGCCAAGGTCGGCGACGATCTTGTAGGTCGGGTAGATGCGCACCTCGACCGGGAACATCAGCGTGAGAAAGATCAGCCAGAAGGCCGCCAGACGGAAGGGAAAGCGGAAATAGACGATGGCGTAGGCCGAGATCAGCGAGATCGCAATCTTGCCGGCGGCGATGACAACGGCCGAAATAGCGGAATTCAGCAGCATGGTCGCGACATGCGCGCGCGTCGTGCGGCCGGTGCCCTCGAACAGGATGCGGCTGTAATTCTCGACGAGATGCGGTCCCGGCGTCAGGCCGAGCTGGCCGTTGGCGATGGTGGCGGCGTCCCAGGTCGAGGCGACGAAGGCAATATAGACCGGGAAGACGATGACGAGAACGCCCGCGATGAGGATGAGATGCGCGAAGAGGTTCCCAAAGGGACGGTTCTCGACCATCAGAACGGCTTCCGCATCAGTAGGTCACCTTGCGTTCGACGTAGCGGAACTGGATCGAGGTCAGCGCGATGACGATAATCATCAGGATCACGGATTGCGCGTTCGAGCCGCCGAGATCGCCGCCGAGGCGGCCGTCGGAGAAGACCTTGTAGACGAGCGTCTCGGTCGCCTTGGCCGGGCCGCCGCCGGTCACGGCGTCGATGATGCCGAGCGTGTCGAAGAAGACGTAGACGATATTCACGACGACGAGAAAGAAGGTCGTCGGCGAGAGCAGAGGAAAGACGATGGTCCAGAAACGGCGCGCGGGGCGCGCGCCGTCGATGGCGGCCGCTTCGATCAGCGACTTCGGGATCGACTGGAGCCCGGCGAGAAAGAACAGGAAATTGTAGCTGATCTGCTTCCACACGGCGGCGATGACGACGAGGGTCATCGCCTGCGATCCGTCGAGCGTCGGGTTCCAGTCGACGCCGAGCCGCTTCACGCCATGCGCGAAATAACCGAGCGACGGCTGGAACAGAAACACCCAGATGACGCCCGCGACCGCGGGCGCGACGGCGTAGGGCCATACGAGCAACGTCTGATAGGCCGTCTTGCCGCGGATGCCGCGATCTGCCTGCACGGCGAGCAGCAGCGCGATGGAGAGCGAGGCGCCCGTCACCGCAATGGCGAAAATCGCCGTCACGCCCATGGAATGAAAATAATAGGGATCGGCGAAGAGCGTGCGGTAGTTCTCGAGGCCGACGAAATTCGCGGTCGTGCCGAAGGCGTCCTGAATGAAGAAGCTCTCCCTCACCGCCTGCGAGGCCGGCCAGTAGAAGAAGACGAGCGTGATCGCGAGCTGCGGGACGACCAGCAGATAGGGCAACAGCTTGTTGGAGAAGGTCGCGCGCTTTTCCATGGGGGTCCCGGCTGGCGGAATTCAGAGCCCGTCCTTGCGAGCCCGACAGAAATCGGCTGTTGCCGATTTCGTCTGAAAGCGAAGCAATCCATCCGCCGGAACATCGTCCAGATGCGGGGATGGATCGCCGTGTCGCTTGGCTCCTCGCAACGACGTCGCTTACTTCCCCGCCGTTCGCTCGAACTGCCGCAGCATGGCGTCGCCGCGCGCAACTGCGTCGTCGAGCGCCTGCTTGGCGGTCTTCTTGCCGGCGAGCGCCTGCTCGATCTCCTCGGACCACACATCGCGCATCTGCACCATGTTGCCGAAGCGCAGGCCGCGCGAATTTTCGGTCGGCTCCTTGTTGGTCAGTTCGAGCAGCGGAACTTCGAGAATCGGATTCTCCTTGTAAAAGCCTTCGGCTTTCACCTTGGCGTAGGCCGCCTTGGTTATCGGCAAATATCCGGATTTCTTGTGAAGCTCGATCTGGCGATCGGTCTCGGACAGGAAGGCCAGGAACTTCGCGACGCCCTTGTATTCTTCCGCGCTCTTTCCGCCCATCACCCAAAGCGACGCGCCGCCGATGATCGAATTCTGGGGCGCGTCGGGCACGTCGGGATAGTAGGGCATGGGCGCCGCCGTATAGGCGAATTTGGCATTGGCCTTCACGTTGCCGTAAAAGCCGATCGACGTCAGGAAGATCGGGCATTCGCCCGACGTGAAGCGCCCTTCGCCGCTGTTGGCGCGGCCCGAGTAATCGTAGGTCTTGTCCTTCTGCAGTTCGGCGAGCGTCGACAGGAATTTCACGTGCAGCGGGGAATTGAATTTAAGCTGCGTGTCGAAACCGTCGAGACCGTTCGCCTTCGTGCCGATCGGGACGTTGTGCCAGGCGGAGAACTGCTCGATGAGCGCCCAGGGCGCCCAGGCGTTGGACAGGCCGCAGGTCGGCGAGGTCGCGTGCAGTTTCTTTGCGGCGTCGAAAACCTCCGGCCAGGTCTTGAGCTTGCCGGCGTCGACGCCGGCCTTCTCCAGCGCGTCCTTGTTGAGCCACATGACCATCGAGGACGAATTGAAGGGGAAGGAGAGCATCTCCCCCTTGATCGTCGAGTAATAGCCGGTGATCGTCGGCAGATAGGCCTTCGGATCGAATTTCTCGCCGGTCTCGGCCATGAGCTGGTAGACCGGCTTCACCGCGCCCTTGGCCGCCATCATCGTCGCGGTGCCGACCTCGAACACCTGCATGATGTGCGGGGCCTGGCCCGCGCGGAACGCGGCGATGCCGGCGTTCATCGTGTCGGCGTAGCCGCCCTTGTAGACCGGCGTCACCTTGTAGTCGTTCTGCGTGGCGTTGAAGTCGTTGGCCAGCTTGACGATAAGATCGTTGTTGGCGCCGGTCATGGCGTGCCACCACTGAATTTCCGTGGCGGCGAGAGCCGGCAGGCTCGCGCCGGAAAGCAGGAGTGCGGCCAAGGCGAAGCGTTTCATGAACAGGCTCCCTGATGTTTCGACGACGCGGCTTCTATCGGCCGCCCTCTGCAGGTTCGTGACATATTCATGACCGAGCGACGACGGCCCGGCAAGTGCGCTTCCTTCAGGCGGCGCGAATCAGATCCGCCGCCTTTTCGCCGATCATCATGGTCGGCGCGTTGGTGTTGCCGCCGATCAGCGTCGGCATGATCGAGGCGTCGACGATCCGCAGGCCTTCGAGCCCGTGCACGCGCAATTGCGCGTCGACCACCGCGGTCGCGGGATCGGGGCCCATCGCGCAGGTGCCGACCGGGTGGTAGACCGTATCGACGCGCCGGCGCAGGAAGTCGCGAATCTGGTCGTCGCTCTCGACGCCCGCGCTGAACATTTCGCCCGTCGCCTGCGACTTCAGCGCAGGCGCTTCCATGATGCGCCGCGTGAGCTTGAACCCGGCGACCATGGCTTCGAGGTCCTCGACCTCGCCGAGGAAATTCGGATCGATCAGCGGCGCGGCTGACGGATCGGCGCTCGCCAGCGTCACGGCGCCGCGACTCTTGGGGCGCAGCAGGCAGACGTGACACGAAAAGCCGTGGCCAAGATGCATCTTGCGCGCGTGATCGTCGACAGTCGCGACGACGAAATGCAATTGCACGTCGGGGATGTCGAGATCGGGCCGCGTTTTCAGGAAGCCGCCGGCCTCCGCGAAATTCGTCGAGACGACGCCTTTGCGCTCGCGCCGGTAACGCGAGATTTCGCCGATCATCTTCAACGCGCCGCGCAGGCTGTAGCCGACCGTCTCGAGCGAGTTGGTGCGATAGTTGAGGATCGCGTCGGGATGGTCCTGCAGATTGGCGCCGACGCCCGGCAGATTGTGCAGCGGCGTCACGCCGACCTTCTGCAGCGCGGCGGCGTCGCCGACGCCGGAGAGCATCAGGAGCTGCGGACTGCCGAAGGCCCCGGCGGCGACGATGACTTCGCGGCGCGCGCGCACCGTCTTCGTCTGGCCGCCGATCCTGATTTCCGCGCCGACCGCGCGCTTGCCGTCGAACAGTATCTTCAGGATCTGCGCCCCCGTCTGCACGGACAGGTTCGGACGCTTGCCGATGTAGGGATGGATATAGGCGCGCGCGGCGCTGCAGCGCTCGCCGTTGATCTGCGTTACCTGATAGACGCCGCAGCCTTCCTGCCCCGCGCCGTTGAAATCCGACGTCAGCGGCAACTGGCATTCGCGCACGGCGTCGAGAAACTTCTGCTGGAACGGATTGCCGGTGCGCAGCTCGGCCACGTTGAGCGGCCCGCCCTTGCCGTGGAATTCGTCGGCGTGCGTCTCGTTGTTTTCGGACCTGCGGAAGTAGGGGAGCACGTCGGCGTAGGACCAGCCGGGATTTCCGAGCGCGGCCCAATGGTCGTAATCCCAGGCGTGGCCGCGGATGTAGACCATGGCGTTGATGCTGGAGGAGCCCCCCAGCGTCTTGCCGCGCGGCTGATAGCCGCGCCGCCCGCCAAGGCCTTTCTGGGGCGTCGTCTCGTAGGCCCAGTTCCTGATCTTGCGCGGCAGCATCGCGGCGGCGGCGAGCGGCGTCCAGATCATCCAGTGCCTGCCGTCGTCGCCGGCCTCGAACAGGCCGACGCTCGTCTTGGGGTCTTCGCTCAAGCGGCCCGCGACCGCGCACCCGCCCGACCCGCCGCCGAGGACGATAAAATCGAACTCTTCCACGATCCGCCTCCCTTGTGGTTTAGCCATAAACTATATGAATTCGGACGCGGCGTGAACCCTTCCCGCCGCGTTGCCATTTCCCGCCGCCCCCGGCAGGATCGCAGCCCAAACGGAGACGAAGCATGACGCCCCTGGTTCTGACGCTGATTGGCGACGACAAGCCCGGCCTCGTCAATGCGGCGTCGGAAGCGGTGGCGGCGCATGGCGGCACCTGGCTCGAAAGCCGGCTGGCGCGGCTCGCCGGCAAATTCGCCGGCATCGTGCTGATCGCGGCGCCGGACGAGCGGACGAACGAACTGGTCGAGCGACTGCGGGCGCTGGAAAGCGCCGGCCTCAAGGTCGCCGTCGAGCGTGGCGCGGCGCAGGCGGCGCCGACGGCGGGCGCGCGGCGCCTCGATATCGAGGTCGTCGGCCACGAGCGGCCGGGCATCGTGCGCGACCTGACGCAGACGTTGAAGAACCTCGGGGCGAATATCGAGGAATTTTCCAGCGGCGTCGAAAGCGCCGCCTTCACCGGCGCGGAAATGTTCCGCGCGAAAATCCGCGTGGGACTGCCGGACACATTGTCGCCGGCCGAACTGCGGCGCACGCTGGAGCGGCTCGCCGGCGAGATCATGGTGGATCTCACGCTGCGCGACGAATGAAGCGCGCTCCCGAGCCGAAACACTTAACCGGCCCTTAATCCGCCTTCGTTACTCCTCATCAACGCCGTCTCGACAGGGCGAAGGACGGACATGTGGGGCTTTGGCGGAGGCAAGAAGAAGCCTGATCGCGGCGCGCGTCGGGAGCCGGGTTTCGACGATCCGCGCGGCGAAGCGCTGCGCGCCGAGCCCGACGACCGGGTTTCCGGCGGGCCGCGCGGCAGGCGCGGCGGGGACGGACGCCGCGAACCGCGCCTGAACACGGATGGCGACTTGCGCGCCGATCCGCGGGAGAGATCTGTGGGCCGCAGGAAAGGCGAGAGCGAGGGCGGCGGGCGCGCAAAGGCGCGGCGCAAGCGTCGGTCGCGCTCGCTTGCCGGCCAGCTTCTGTACTGGGTTCTGGTGCTCGGCGTCTGGGGCGCGATCGCGACGACCGGCGTCTTCGCCTATTACGCCGCGCAATTGCCGCCGATCGACCAGCTCGCCGTGCCCAAGCGTCCGCCGAACATCGCCATCCTGGGCATCGACGGCGAAGTGCTCGCCAATCGCGGCGACACGGGCGGGCCGGCCATCCGTCTTGCGGAGCTGCCGCCTTACCTGCCCAAGGCCTTCATCGCGATCGAGGACCGCCGCTTCTATGCGCATTGGGGCATCGACCCGATGGGCATCGGGCGCGCGCTCGTCTCCAACGTGACGAAGCGCGGCGGCGGCATGCAGGGCGGCTCGACGCTGACGCAGCAGCTCGCCAAGAACCTGTTCCTGACGCAGGAGCGCACCTTCAGCCGCAAGATTCAGGAGGCGATCCTCGCGCTGTGGCTCGAGCGGCGATATTCGAAGGACCAGATTCTCGAACTCTATCTCAACCGCGTCTATTTCGGCTCGGGCGCCTATGGCGTGGAGGCCGCCAGCCAGCGCTATTTCGGCCACGGCGCGCGGCAGGCGACGCTTGCCGAATCGGCCATCCTCGCGGGCTTGATGAAGGCGCCGACCAAGCTCGCGCCGAACCGCAATCCGGAAGGCGCCAACGAACGCGCCACGCAGGTCATCACCGCCATGGCGCAGGAAGGCCACATCACCGAGGCGATGGCCAAGATCGCCCTGGCGCGGCCGGCGACGGCGCAGCGCGACACCGGCGGCGCGTCGATCAACTACGCCGCCGACTACGTGATGGACGCGCTCAACGACACGGTCGGGGCGATCGACGAGGACCTCGTCGTCACCACCACGCTCAGCGGCGAGATGCAGAAGGCGGCCGAGCAGGCGCTGAACGAGGAGCTCGACAAGAAGGGCGCGAAATTCGGCGTCTCGCAGGGCGCGCTCGTTTCGCTCGATCCGAACGGCGCGATCCGCGCGCTGGTCGGCGGGCGCAATTACGCCGAGAGCCAGTTCAACCGCGCGGTCGCCGCCAAGCGCCAGCCGGGCTCGGCGTTCAAGCCCTTCGTCTATCTCGCCGCGCTCGAACGCGGGCTGACGCCCGAAACGGTGCGCGAAGACGGTCCCATCAATGTGAAGGGCTGGCGGCCGGAAAATTACAGCCGCGAATATTTCGGCCCGGTCACGCTGACCAATGCGCTGGCGCTGTCGCTCAACACGGTCGCCGTGAAGCTCGGCCTCGAAGTCGGGCCGAAGGCGGTGGTCGCGACCGCGCGCCGCCTCGGCATCCAGTCGGAATTGCAGCCCAACGCCTCGATCGCGCTCGGCACGAGCGAGGTGACGCCGCTGGAGCTGGTGTCGGCCTACGCGCCTTTCGCCAATGGCGGCATCGGCGTGCAGGCGCACATCATCACGCGGGTGCGCACCGCCGACGGCAAGCTGCTCTACCAGCGGCGCGGCTCGTCGAACGGTCGGCTGATCGAGCCGCAGTACGTGGCGATGATGAACGCGATGATGGAGGAGACGCTTCAGACCGGCACGGCGAAGAAGGCGGCGCTGCCGGGGTGGCAGGCTGCCGGCAAGACCGGCACCAGCCAGGATTTCCGCGACGCGTGGTTCGTCGGCTACACGAGCGCGCTGGTGACGGGCGTGTGGCTCGGCAACGACGATTCGTCGGCGACGAAACACGCCTCGGGCGGCAATCTGCCCGTGGAGGTGTGGAGCAAGTTCATGCGCGCGGCGCTCAAGAATCAGCCGGTGGCGGCGCTGCCGGGCGGCGCATGGCGGCCGGCGAACCTGCCGACGCCGCCGTCGAGCATTCCCGTCGCGCGGGGACCGGACCCGGCGGGGCCGGCGGCGGCGCCTGGCGCGCCTGCGCCAACGCCGATCGCGCGCGGCGGCGGGCAACCGACGCAGCTCGGCCGCGCGCGCACGCGCCCGGACAATGACCTGCTGCCGCCCGAGGATGTCGGCGAGCAATCCGCGTCGCGCGACACTGCGCCGCGCGAGAAGAATTTCCTCGAAAGGCTGTTCGGCGGGTAACCGCCTCAGCGGTACCAGACCTTCGGAAAGAAATCGCCGCGGCCTTCCGGCGTCATATCGAGCAAGCCCCAGAGCGGATCGACGAGATCGCCAGCGCGGTGATCCTGACCGGGCGCCGGCGGCGCGAAGCTCATCTCAGAGCCCCAGAAATGCCGGATGGCGCCGTCCTGACGGCGAAAGACGTTGAAGATCGTCTCGTCCCAGTTCTCGCCGTCGCCCACCTTGTGCTGCTTGCGCATGTCGGGCGCGAGTTTCGACGTGTCGCCGAAATAATCGGCGTCGTAGCTATTGCCCGCGGTCGACAGGAGCGAAAGCTGCTCCCAGCGGCGCTCGTGCGCCCATGCGGCGAGACGCGCGATCGGCGACTTCGCGACAACGTGAAGCGCCGCCCGCCGCCCGATATGCCGCGCCGCGCCGTCTATGCCGTCGAGCAGATGCGTGCAGCCCGGGCACGGCAAGTCTCGATCGGGGCCGTACATGAAACTGTAGAGGATGAGCGTGTCGTGCGGGCCGAACAATTCCGACATCCGCACCATCTCGGGCATGGCTGTCTTGCCGATGCGCTCGAAGACATAGTCCTGGGGAACTTCGCCGCCCGCAGGCAGGGCGCGGCGCCTGGCGGCGACCGCCTCGGCCTGAGCCCGCAGCGCAATCTCGTCATCGAGGAGCGCGTTGCGCGCGGCCCGGTAGGCCGCGCTCTCGTTCGGATAGCTCAAATGCGCCATGCGGCTGCCTCCCTCATTCAGGAGGCTTGAACCCGCTGCGACGCAGCCGGTTCCCGCATCGTTCGCCTCAGTGGACGCTCACCGTCTGGAGCTGGTTTTCCCAGGCGCTGGCGATCGCCGTGTCGCGGGAATCGGCGAGCACGATAGGCGCGCCTTCGGCCGACAGAAGCGCAAAGAGTTTGAGGCCGGGGTCGACTTCCGGCGCCTGCGGGAACAGCCGCTTGACGTCGTCCGAGGTCATTTCGCGGACATAGGCGACCTGACCCGCGCCGAGCTTGGCGAATTGTTCGGGGGTGAAGGGCGATTGGGTCATCTTACTCTCCTTGCGGCCCAGACGGGCCCGCTCATTTCCACGCCGAACTCAGTCGCTCGTGGAAATATCGATCTTGCGGATGATTCGTTCCGGCTCGGGCCGGACGAGATCGACCGAAAGAAGTCCATTGGACAGGTCCGCGCTCAGCACCTGCATTCCCTCGGCAAGCAGGAAGGCGCGCTGAAACTGCCGGGCGGCGATGCCGCGATGCAGATAGTTGCGCTCCCGGTCGTCCTGCTGGCGGCCGCGGATGACGAGCTGGTTCTCCTCCACCGTGATCTCGAGCTGGCTGCGGGTGAAACCCGCCACCGCCAGCGTGATGCGCAGGCGGTCCGGCTCGCTCTCGGTGCGGGAGAGGCGCTCGATGTTGTAGGGGGGATAACCGTCGCCGGCGGCGCGCGTCACACGGTCGAGCGCACGCTCGATCGTCTCGAACCCCAGCAGGAAGGGGGAATTCAGGGTAGGCGTACGCGACATTGGAAGCCCCTCAGGCGCCTCGGCTCGCGACGCCCGTTCCGGCGCGCCGCGCTCACCGAATATGGGCGACGGGCAGGAGCCGTTCAAGTCCCGCCACGCTTCCGCAAACATGGCGGTGGTTTGACGAGCGGCGCGGCAATAGTTTAGCTGACGACGGCCGCCGCCCCGGGCGCGGCCACTGGCGCGCGCCTAGGGGTTAATGGTAAGGGTCGGCGTCGACCTGCGGCCATGGCGCCGTATTGACGCAATCAGGGGCGGTTCGTCCCGCAACCGGAACGTCTCTGCGTGGCGAAAAAGCACAAAAGCCTCTCGGAATACGCCTACAGGCGCTACCGCCTGGCCGGCAGCGCCATTCTCGAGGAACACGGCAATCCGTTCTTCGCGCCTACCGACACGCTCAAGGCGGAAATCCAGGCGCGCGGGAACGGGCATTTCGTCTCCTTCGCCAATTACGACTATCTGGGCCTCGCCGAACACCCGGAAGTGAAGGCGGCCGCCCACGAGGCGATCGACACGATGGGCGTGGGCGCGCTGGCCTCGCGGCTGGTCGGCGGCGAACGCTCGACCCACCAGAAATTCGAGGACGACCTCGCGAAATTCCTCGGAACCGAGGCGACGCTCTCGCTGGTTTCGGGCTATCTGACGAACCTGACGGTCATCACCCATCTGATGGCGAAGCGGGACGCGATCTTCCTCGATGAATTGTCGCACAACAGCGTAGCGACCGGCGCGCGCACGTCCGACGCCGACAAGATCGTCTTCCGCCACAACGACCTCGACCATCTCGACCAGCTTCTCACCGAGCATCGCGAAAAGTACCGCAACGCGCTGATCGTCGTGGAAAGCCTCTATTCCATGGACGGCGACACCGTCGACCTTGGCCGCATCTGCGATATCAAGGAAAAGCACGGCGCCTGGCTGCTCGTCGACGAGGCCCATTCGATCGGCGTTCTCGGCGAGCGCGGCGCGGGCCTGTGCGAATATTGCGGCGTCGACCCGAAGCGCGTCGATCTGATCATCGGCACGCTCTCCAAGAGCTTCGCGTCCTGCGGCGGCTTCGTCGCCGGCAGCCGCGTGCTGATCGACTGGCTGAAGTTCACCCTGCCGGGTTTCGTTTATTCGGTGGGCCTGTCGCCCGTAATCACCGCCGCCGCCGCCAAGGCCCTGGAATTGATGCAGAAAGAGAGCTGGCGCATCGCCAGGCTCTCCCACAACGCCGAATTCCTGCGCGACACGGCGCAGGCCGCGGGCCTCGACACCGGCCCGGCGATCGGCCGCGCCGTCATTCCGATCCTGTTCAATTCGGTCTGGGAAACCATGGCCGTCTCCGAGCACCTGCTGGAGCACGGCATCTACGTGCCCCCAGTCGTGCAGGTCGGCGTGCCCAAGGACAAGCCGCGCCTGCGCTTCTTCATCTCGGCCAACCACACCGAGGAAGAGATCCGGCAGGTCGTGCAACTCATCGTCGAGCGCCCGGTGATCGAACCGCCGCGCACGCCGCTGGCCGGCGAACAGCCCGCCGCCGCCCTCTGAGTTGCTGGAACCGGTATAGATCGCGAGTCGCGGTTTGGCCTGAACGCCCCCGCATGGTATGGGCGGCGCCATGTCCGAGGCACCACCACGCCCGAGCGCCATCGAGATCGTCCCGGTTTCGGGCCTCCGCGCCTTCATGGAATTCTGCCGCGTTCCGCGGCGGCTCTACCGAGGCCAGAAGGGCTTTTCGCCCTCGCTCGACGCCGAGCGCTGGACGATGTACGCGCACAAGCTCAATCCCCACTACAAGCTCGTGCGTTCGCAGGCCTTTCTGGCCAAGCGCGACGGCGACACGGTCGGGCGGATCGAGGCGCAGGTCTATAACGACGCCGTCCCCAATCAGGCCTCGCCCTACCAGTTCGGGTCGCTCGACGCGATCGACGACCGCGACGTGGTCGCGGCGCTGCTGAAGGCGGCCGAAACCTGGCTCAAGTCGCAGGGCGCGCGCGTGATCCACGGGCCGTTCTCGCCCTCGATCAACGCGGAATGCGGCATGCTGATCCAGGGTTTCGAGGCCATGCCCATGGTCTTCATGCCCTGGCACCCGCCCTATCTGAGCCGCCACGTCGAGGCTCTCGGCTATGCCAAGGCCCGCGACCTCATATCCTACGGCTACGACGTCTCGGCCAGGGATCGCGACGCGACGCCGCTGCTGCTCAACCGCCCGGAATGGCGGGCGCGGCTGAAATTCCGTCCGCTGCGCATGAAGGACCTCGCTTCCGAGGTCGACCTGATGACGCGGCTGTTCAACGACGCCTGGTCCGGCAACTGGGGATTCACGCCGATCACGCGCGACGAATTCAAGTCGATGGCCGACAGCCTCCAGTTCCTGATGACCGAGGACTACGGCTTCGTCACCGAGATCGACGGCGAGCCGGTGGCGTTCGGCATCATCGTGCCCAATCTGCACGAAGTGACCGCCGACCTCGACGGGCGGCTCTTTCCGCTCGGCCTGCCCAAGGCGATCGGCCGCATTCGCAAGAAGGCCTACAAGTCCGGCCGGCTTGCGCTATTCGGCATGACGCAGGCGCTGCACAAGAGCGCGCGCGGGGGCATCGTCGTCCTCACGATGATCGAGGAGCTGCGCCTGCGCAGCCGCAAAGTTGCGCTAGATCATGTAGAATTCGGCTGGGTTCTGGAAGATAACGCCGGCATGCGCAGGCCGATCGAGATGAGCGGCGCTAAAATCGACAAGATTCATCGTATCTACGAGAGGCGTCTCGACGGCGCGTCGCAAACGGCTGTCATGGCCGCGGCGCAGGCCGAGTGAGACCGGAAAGACAGATATGAACCTGACCGTGCCCGTAACCGCTCTCGGCGTCGACCGTTCTCACGTCGATCGCCGCAAGGCGATCCTCGCCGCCCATCCGGAGGTCGCCTCGCTGATGGTGCGCGATATCCGCACCTTCTGGATCACCGCCGGCATTTTCCTGCTGCAGCTCGGCATCGCCGCATGGATGGGCGGGCTCGGCATGGGCTACTGGTGGGCGACGCTGCTTCTTGCCTATTGCGTCGGCGCCTTCGCCAATCACGCCATGTTCGTGATCATCCACGACTCCATCCACAACGCCGTGTTCGCAAGCCCGACGCTCAACAAGTGGAACGCGATCCTCGCCGATCTGCCGAACGCCTTCCCGACCGCCATGGGCTTTCGCTGCTACCACGTGAAGCATCATTCGCATCTGTCGAGCTACGACTACGACGCGGACGTGCCGAGCGACTGGGAGGCCAAGCTCGTCGGCAACGTGTGGTGGCGCAAGGCGCTCTGGCTGTTCTTCTTCCCGGTGATGCAGCTCACCCGCATCTATCGTCTGAAAGGCACCGTGCCGATCTGGGGTCCGTGGACCTACGTCAATTTCGCGGTGATCGCCGTGTTCGACGTCCTGGTCTGGTATTTCCTCGGCGGCAATGCGCTGTTCTACCTCCTCGCGTCCTTCTGGTTCTCGGTCGGCCTGCATCCGCTCGGCGCGCGCTGGATCCAGGAGCATTACGCCGCCTGGCCCGGACAGGGCACGTTCGACTATTACGGCCCGCTGAACTTCTTCGCGCTCAACATCGGCTATCACAACGAGCACCACGACTTTCAGGAAATTCCGTGGACGCTGCTGCCAAAGCTGAAGGAGATGGCGCCGGAATTCTACAACGACCTGCATGCGCACAAGTCGTGGGTGAAACTGTTTTTCGACTTCATCTTCAATCCGCGCTTCTCGCTGCTCTCGCGCACTGAAAATCTCGCGCTCGAGGGCAAGCCCATGGCGCCGGCGGAGTAAGCATGAGCGACGCAACCCAGGGCGCGCGCGACCCTTACGCGCACATGTCGACGGCGGGCATGAGCAAGGCGGAGCTGCTCGCCGCCTCGCCGCGCATCTTCGACAATCCGATCCTCGACAAGCTGTCGCGCGTGCCCTGGTGGTTTCCGCTGCTCTACCTGCCCTTCGCCGCGTGGATCGGCTGGAAGGGCGCGATGGAGCAGCCGGCGTTCGTCACCGTCGCCTCGCTGATCTTCGGCTATATCGCCTGGACGCTCAGCGAATATGTCTTCCATCGCTGGCTGTTCCACACGGAATTTCCCGGCAAGATCGGCGAGCGCATCCACTTCCTGCTGCACGGCGTGCATCACGTGCATCCCAGCGATCCGCTGCGTCTCGTCATGCCGCCGCTGATGAGCCTGCCCTTGATGGCGCTCGCCTATGTGGTGATCGCGGCGCTGTTTGCCGCGCCGATCTCCTACACGGTGACGGCCGGGTTCCTGTTCGGCTACGTGCTCTACGACGAAATCCACTTCCACATTCACCATCGCCCGCCGCGCACGAAGGTCGAGCAGATTTTGCGGCGCGCGCACCTGCTGCATCATTTCCGCGATCCGCTGCGCGGCTACGGCGTGAGCTGCCCCTATTGGGACGATGTGTTCGGAACGGGCTACACGAAGGACGACAAGCCGGGCGAGAAGCCGGTCTAGGGCAGTCGTCGTTTGCGCGACTGTTGCACGCCCTCACCCTGAGGAGCCCCAAAGCGGGCGTCTCGAAGGGTGGCCGGTTCAGCCATTGCGGGCTTCGCCGTCCTTCGAGACGCGTCTCTGGCGCTCCTCAGGATGAGGGTTTGTGCAAGACGCTCGTGGCGCGCTACGCAAACCCCGGCGGCGCCACGAACGCCCGGTACTGATCCTCCAGCAATTGCGCGAACCTGATCGCGCTGTGGTCCATGTAGGCCGGCGCGACGATCTGCACGCCGACCGGCAGGCCGTCGGCCGCCTGTCCGAGCGGCGCGATGGTGGACGGCAGGAAGACCATGCCGGAATAGCCCGCCCAGAAAAGCTGCGTCGTCGTCGGCTGGTCCTTGCCGTCGACGGAAATCATGCGCTCCCAGCGCTCGCCGGTCTGCATGTGCGGAAACGCGGTCGTGGCGGCAGTCGGGCAGAGCAGCAGATCGAAGCGCGTGAAGAAGCGCGCCCAGTCCTGAACCATGCGCGCGCGCCTGTTGTTCCAGCCAAGCCATTCGCGATGGCCCATCGTATTGGCGCGCACGTGCCAGGCGTAATAATCGTCCCGGCCCGCCACGCCGTCGCGCGCCGCGCGCAGTTTCTCGTACATGGCCTCGTCCAGCGCGCCGCTCGTCGCCGAGCGCAAGAGCATGATGTAGGTCTCGTGCGCTTCCGCCGGATCGACGGGGCGCGCGACGCGATCGACCTGCGCGCCCTGCTTCTCCAGGAAGTCCGCGAGCGCCTCGATTTGTTCGCGCACGGCGCCATCCACCGGAGCGGTCGCGGCGTCCGACATGACGGCGACGCGGAAGTCGGAAAACCTCGTCTTGTCCGAGCGCGGCAGGTCGAGGCGAAGGCCTGTCGCGTCGAGCGCATTCGGGCCGGCGATGGTATCGAGCGCCGTCTCCAGATCGTAGGCCGAGCGCGCGAGCGGGCCGATGACGGAAATGTCGCCGTGCGCATGGGCGCCGGGCAGCAGATGGCCGTCGCGGGGGCAGATGTCGAAAGTCGGCTTGTGGCCGTAGACGCCGCAATAATGCGCGGGGTTGCGGATGGAGGCGCCGATGTCGCTGCCGAGTTCGAGACCCGTCAGCCCCGCCGCGAGCGCCGCCGCGCTGCCGCCCGACGAGCCGCCGGGCGTGCGCTCGACGTTCCAGGGATTGTTGGTGGTTCCGTAGATCGGATTGAAGGACTGCCAGTCGGCGAGCCAGACGGGCACGTTGGTCTTGCCGAACACGACCGCGCCGGCCTGCTTCAGCCGCGCGACGGACAACGCGTCGTCCTTCGCGATATTGTCGCGATGCGCCGTCAGGCCCCACGTGCTCGGCGTTCCCGCGACGTCGAAGGATTCCTTCACCGTCATCGGCACGCCATGCAGCGCGCCGAGCGGCTGGCCCTTCGCCGTCAGCTCGTCGCACCGCGCGGCTTCCTTGCGCGCTTCCTCGGCGCGCCTGACGATTACCGCGTTGACTCGCGGATTGTGGCGCTCGATGCGCGCGAGAAAGAAGTCGAGGAGTTCAACGGCGCCGACCTTCTTCTCCCGCACCAGCGCGGCGAGCGTGCGCGCCGAAGCGAAAGCAAGTTTGTCGTCCATGTCGTCCTCCCGTTCTTGCCGGAAAGACTAACAAGCCTGCAACCGCCGCGCCAAGATCAGGCGGCCCGCGAACGGCGCGCGGCTGGTCTGCCGCAGGCGACGGCGCGGTTTCGCGCGCGACGCGAGCTTCAGTGCTCTTTCTTCGGCGTGCGCTTGAAATGCTCCTGCCGGCCGCGCGCGGTCTGGAGGATCTTCGGGGCATTGGCGACGGCGAGGTAGATGAAGAGCGGCGGCAGCATGGCCATGGTGGCGAGATAGCGCCAGAAGGTGCCGCGCTTCAGCGCGAGATAGGGCGGCAGCGTCATGCCGATCACGACGGCGGCGACCATGACGAAGATCAGCGAGAACAGCGGCACGTAGGCGGAAGCCGACAGGCCGCGCGCGAGAATGCCCAAAATCGTGAAGATGATCGCCCCCGCGCACAGCGGGAAGAACACCTGATGCAGCACAAGCCCGACGGCCGAGATGCGTTCGGCCAGGCTCCAGGGCGCTTCCCACAGCGGGCCTATCGTGCGCTGGGCGACCTGGATGAAGCCGTTGGACCAGCGGCGCTGCTGGCGGCGCCAGTCGCGCATGCCCTCGGGCATCTGGCCGGGAATGGCCGGTTGCGAAATGAAACGCCCGTGCCAGCCGGCGAGCGCGGTGCGGATGGTGAGGTCGAGATCCTCGGTCAGCGAATAATCGAGCCAGCCGCCGACCGAATCTATGGCCGCGCGCCGCCAGATGCCGCCGGTGCCGTTGAACTGGAACAGCCAGCCGAGATTGGCGCGCGTGCGCTGCTCGATCATGAAATGCGCATCGAGGATCAGACCCTGCACGCGCGTCAGCCAGTTCTTGCGATAATTGGCGAATTCGCACCGCGCCTGCACGAAGCCGGCCTTGGGGTCGGAGACGATGACGGGGATCGCCTTGCGCAGCCAGTCGGCCGGCGGACGGAAATCGACGTCGAGCATGGCGACGAAGGGCGCGTCGTTGAGCGCGAGGCCGGCAGCGCAGGCGCCGGCCTTGAAGCCCGTGCGATCCTCGCGGCGAACGTGGGTCACATCGTTTCCGGCCGCGCGCAGTTCGGCAATGACCTCGGCGGCGCGCTCGGTCGTCTCGTCGGTGGAATCGTCGAGCAACTGGATGTGCAGTTTTTCACGCGGCCAGTCGATGGCCGCGGCGGCGCGCAGCGCGCCTTCGACCACGCGCGGCTCGTTGAAGACCGGGATCTGCAGGACGACATGCGGCAGGTCGGATTCCGCCAGCGGCGGGACAGCGCGCGAGCCGTCGCCGACGCCACGCATCTCGTCATAGAGGAAGCGGGCGATCAGCAGCAGGAAGTTCGCGCCGATTGCAACCATGCCGAGCACGCACAGCGTCAGCGCAATATCGATCAGTCCGACGAGCAGTCCTTGCGCCGTCACGCATCGTTCCTTTTCTGGGCGGGCGTGGCGGGGGCTGGCGCCGCGCCGCGCTCCTGCTGCGCGTCATAGACTTCGGCCGCCCAGACGACGCGTTTGGTGAACCACGCGCGCAGCCAGACAGACGTCATCATCGCATCGCGCGCGACCATGACGGCGGGGGCGCTCACCGATACATCCCAGCCCCGCGCCAAGGCAAGCGCGGTTTCGCAGGCGAACCAGAACGCCAGCGTCGCAAGGAAAGCCGCCAGCCCCGACCAGCCGATCAGCGGCGCGGCGAAGGCCGCCGCCAGCGCAACGAAGACCGACAGGCTCAGCGGCTCGGCAAGGAAGCCAGGAAGCTCGTTCTGACGGCGGATGACCGCCCAGCGCATCTGCCGGTTGTAGACGTCCGCGAACCTGCGGGCGCCGAGCATCTGGTAGATCGGCGCGCCGATGATGACGGTGCGCAGGCCGATGCCGGCAAGCGCATGCGCGGTCGCCGAATCCTCGCCGACCGTATGCGCAATTGCCTCGAAGCCGCCGGCGCGATGTAGGTCGGACCGCTTGAAGATCATCAGCTTGCCGAGGCCGAAGCCCAGCCCGATCGCCGCCGCGGCGTGGAGAATACGCGCGTGCGACTGGTTCATCAGCGAGGCTTCGATCCGCGCGGCGAGGTTTCTCGCCCCCTTCGCCTCGGTGATGGCGGTGACGAGACCGACGCCCTCCGTCATGGCGGCGACCGCAGCGCGCGCCGTCTGCGGCGGCAGCACGATATTGCTGTCCTTGGTGGCGATCAGGTCGTAGCTCGCGTCCTCGATCGCCTGGTAGAGATTGTTGACCTTGGGGCTCACGGCGAACGAAGCGGTGGAGTGGACGATTTTCGCCTCGTGGCCCGGATAGGCTTCGATGACGGAGCGCATGGCGCTCACGGCCCGGGATTCTTCCTCCGCCGCCGTCGCGGTCACGTCGAACGTGGGATAATCGAGTTCGAATACCGAGCCCTGCGAGGGCCTGAAGCCCGGCGCCCAGTCCTTGATCGGCAGGACGAAGCTGATCGGCGGCAGGTCGGTGCGGCGCGCGCGGCGCGCGTGGATCAGCGGCGCGATCAGGCCGAGCGCCACGGTCAGCGCAATGCCGAACAGAGCGACGCCGCAATAGACGACGGCGATCCAGCGCAGGATGTCGAGGACGGCGCTCACGGCGTCATCCTCTCGCGCGTCACCGGCACGTCGACCTTGGTGCGGACCATGAAGAAATCGACGAGGCGCGTCGGCAGGATCGTGGTCAGCCGCGCGCCCCAGTAGAGCAGGCGCGGGAAGACGATGTTCGCCTTCCGCCGGTCGAGGCCGCGGCGGATGATGCGGGCGGCGCGCGCGTCGGTCATCGCCAGCGGCTTGGGCGCCACCAGCTTCTCGTTGAGCGCGGTATGCACGAAGCCCGGCACGATCAGGCTGACCGCCACGCCCTTGCGGGCGAGCGTGCCGCGCAGCGATTCCGCGTAGAGATGCACCGCAGCCTTGGTGGCGCAGTAGGACGGCGAATAGGGCAGGCCGCGTACGGCGGCGATCGAGCCGGTCATGGCGATCACGCCTTTTCCGCGCGCCGCCATCGGCTCGATCGCGGGCTCGACCGTGTTGAAGACGCCGAGCAGGTTGATCGCGAAAATTCCACGCACGGCTTCCGGGTCCTCCGCCAGCGCGCCGGCAGGCAGGCCGGTGTTGATTCCCGCGTTGGCGACAACGAGATCGAGCGGGTTGCGCGCATCGGTCGCCCGCAAAAAATCGTGCATGCCCTGACGGTCGCGCACGTCGACCTGGCCGATCTCGACTTCCGCGCCCCTGGCGCGGCAATCGGCGGCGACGGCCTCGAGCCGGACGGCGTCGCGGCCGACCAGCGTCAGACGGACGCCGGGCGCCGCATATTCGCGGGCGAGCGCGCGGCCGATGCCGCTGGAGGCGCCCGTGATGAGGATGGAGCGCGGCGCAAAGCTCATGCGGCGTCCCCTCTCGGAACGAGGACGGCTTCGGCCAGGACGCTCGGACCGCGGCGCGGCCCCTGGATCGCGACGCGCACGAGAATCTCGCCCTCGGCGCGCAGAACGCGGCCCGAAAGGGTCGCCGCCTCGCCGACCAGCAGCGGCTCGACGAAGGTTCCTGACAGGCGCCTGATCGTCATGTCCGGACGCCAGCGGCCAAGGGCGGGGGCAATTTCGGCCATGAGCCGCATGCCATGCACCGGCGGCGCGGAAAAGCCGGCGCGAGCCGCGAGCGCGGGATCGAGGTGCAGCGGATTGTCGTCGCCGGAAGCAGCCGCATAGGCGGCGACTCCAGCCGCGTCGAAGGGGCCGACAGGCGTGTCGGGCATCTTGTCGCCGCGGGCAAGAGGAGCTGTCATCCGCCCTGCCCTCCCGAGAGCGGCGCAAGGCGCAACACGGCGCGCATCGTCACGACCGGCGCGCCGGCCATTTGGACGACATCGGCGACCACCGTCAGGCGTTCGGGCGCGCTTTCGCGGCGTGCGACAGCGGTCAGGCGATAGGCTGCGCCGGGGACGAGCGGCCGGGAATAGTCGAAGGATTGCGATTCGTGCACCGGCAGATAATCCGGGCCTGCTGTCGCACGCAGCGCCGCCTTCAGCTCGGGCGACGACAGCCAGACGATCGGGTAGGTCGCCGGAACGACGTCGTCGCGCGCGCCGATCGCCATCGCGAATGCGGCGATTTCCGCAGGGCGAGCCGCGACCTCGAAGGGGCCGAGGACCATTTCCTCCGGCCGATGCGACTGCTCCGCGCGCATGGCGCCCTCAGTCCGCCGCCTGGACGACGAGCGAGGCGTTGACGCCGCCGAAAGCGAAGGAGTTGGACATGGCCGTGCGAATCGACATGGCGCGCGCCTCGTTGGGCACGCAATCGACCGGGCACTTGGGATCGGCCTCGAGGAAGTTGATGGTCGGCGGCGCGACGCTCTCGCGCACGGCCATGATCGTGCAGACGAGCTCCAGCGCGCCGGCTGCGCCGAGCCCGTGCCCGTGCACCGGCTTGGTCGAGGAGACCGCGACCTCGCCGAGCCGTTCGCCGAAGATGCGGCCCATGGCGTCGGCTTCGGTCGGGTCGTTGAGCGCCGTCGCGGTGCCGTGGGCGTTCACGTAGGCGATTTCGTCGGGCGAGACGCCGGCGTCGTCGATGGCGCGGCGCATGGCGAGCGAGGCGCCGTCCGCGTCCGGGCGGATGGGGTCGCGCGCGTCGGCCGACGTGCCGTAGCCGAGCAGCCGGCAGAGAATCGGCGCGCCCCGCGCCCTGGCCGCCTCCTCGGTCTCGAGAATGAACATGGCCGCGCCGTCGCCGATGCTCATGCCGTTGCGGCCCTTGGAGAACGGGCGGCATTTGTCGGGCGTCAGGACGCGCAGCATTTCCCAGGTCATCTGGGTGCCGACCGAAAGGCTGGCCTCCGCGCCGCCGACGATGGCGCGCTCGGCCATGCCGGAGCGCACCATGTGCATGCCCATGCCGATCGCCTGGCTCGCCGAAGAACAGGCGCTGGCGACCGCAAAGACCGGGCCGTGGGCGTCGAAGCGAATCGAGAGCATCGAGGGCCCGGCGCTGGCGATCAGCTTCGGGATGCTCAGCGGCTCGGGCTTCACGCCCTTGGCGTAGAGATTGAACAGGCCGTCGTCGACCGTACGGATGCCGCCGATGCCGGAGCCCAGAATGACAGCGCAATCAATGCCGCCGACATTGCCACGCTCGAGGCCGGCCGCGGCCACCGCCTGGTCGGCGGCGACAATCGCGTATTGCGTGAAGGGATCGCAATACATCAGCGTCGGCCGGTCGATCAGGCTCGCGGCGTCGAAATCCGGAACCTGAGCGCCGATCCGGATGCGGCCGGGATAGTCGCGCGCGAATTCGAGCGGACGAATCACGCTCGCGCCGTCGCGCGCGGCGTTCCACAGCGGTTTCCACCCGACGCCGGCGCCGGAGACGGCGCCCATGCCGGTAATGACGACCCGACGCCCCTGCGCCATTCAGCTCTTCTCTTTCTGGATGTGCGCGGTCAGGGCGTCGACCAGATCCTGGACGGTCTTGGCCTCCTGAAAGGCCCCGTCCATCGGAATGTAGACGTCGAACTTCTCTTCGATCGCCGTCAGGATCATGACGATGTCGATCGACTTGAGATCAAGGCTTTCGATCGTGGCGTCGGGCTTGATCTTGTCGGCCTCGACCATGCCCTCCTTCGAGATGACTTCGACGATCTGGTCGTAAAGTTCCACCGGCGCCCCCGTTCTTGGGTTTTGGACCGCCCGGTCGCCAGTTCGCCGCGCCGGGCCTGAAATTCAGCGCCCGGATCAGCCCGGGCCATCGGCGACCGGCACGGGGCGGTTCGCGCCGGCCTTCGTTAAGGCAGTCGAGCCCGGAAATAAAGCCCCCGAGGGCAAAGTCCCTGCTTGCGGCCGGGGAGGCGTTGACGAAGCCGGCCGGAACTGGTCTACAGCGCGGGCTCGGGAGGCGGGGGCGCGAGGGCGCCGGCCGGGGCGGCGGATTCGTTCGTTGTCCCATCAAATCAAACTGGACGCCGCCAGGCCGATGCACAACGAGCGATTGATCTTGCAAGCGTCCGTACGCAACGACGAACGTCCCGAGCAGTCCCAGAGTTGGAAATCCGAGACCCGAGGATGATCCTGACCGAGCCTTTCGAGCGGGCGTGGCATCACCGCGAACTGATCCGCGCCGTCGTGCGGCGCGAGCTCACGTCGCGTTTCCGCGATTCGTTCCTGGGGTGGATCTGGGCGATTTTCGCGCCGCTGGCGATGCTGCTGGTCTACACGACCATCTTCACCATCGCGACGCCGGCCGTGGCTTCCGGCGTGCCGATCTACGACTACGCCGCGGCCAGCTTCTGCGGCCTGATCCTTTTCAACGTCTTCGCCGAGCTGGCGGCGCGCTCGCCGACGCTGCTGCACGAGCATGTGCACTTCATCAAGAAGTCGATCTTCCCGGCCGAGACCATCGCCTGGACCTCGACGATCCGCGCCATCGTCTACGGCGCGATCAGCTTCGGCACGCTTCTGGCCGTACGGCTCGCCACCGTCCACTACGTGTCGTGGAAGGTGGCGTTCGTCCCCTTCATCGTGCTGCCGTTCATGCTGCTGATGCTCGGCACGGTCTGGTTCCTGATGGCGCTCGGCGCGTTCACCCGCGACGTCGCCCATCTCATGGTGTCGATCGTGCCGCTGCTGATGTTCGCCACGCCGGTCTTCTTCCAGGTCGAGCAATTGCCGGCCAACCTGCAACCCTGGATCAAGCTGAATCTCGTCGGCGACTACATCGCCATGCTGCGCGACCTCGTGATCTACGAACGCTTCCCCAGCCCCTGGATGTATCTGGGGTGCTTCGTCGCCTCCTACGCCGTGTTCCTGTTCGGCTACCGCTTCTTCAAGGAATACAAGTCGGTGATCGTCGATGTCCTCTGATTTCGCGATCTCCTGCCGCAACGCCGGCAAGGCGTTCCAGCTCTACCTGCATCGCAACGACCAGTTGATGCAGGCGCTGTTTGGCTGGGCGAAGACCTTCTACAAGAAGCACTGGGTGCTGAAGGACATCACCTTCGAGATCAAGAAGGGCGAGTGCGTCGGCATCATCGGCCGCAACGGCGCGGGCAAGACGACGCTGCTGCAGATTCTCTGCGGCATCACCAGGCCGACGACAGGCTCCGTCGATATCGACGGCCGCATCGCGCCGATCCTTGCGCTCGGCTCGGGCTTCGACGGCGCGCTGACCGGCCGCGAGAACGCGATCATCGGCGGCGCCATCCTCGGCCTCAAGCGCAAGGAAATCGTCGCCAAGCTCGACCAGATCGCCGATTTCGCGGAAATCGGCATGTTCTTCGATCAGCCAATGAAGCTCTATTCGAGCGGCATGGTGGCGCGCCTCGCCTTCGCCATCTGCGCGCATGTCGACGCCGACATTCTCATCGTCGACGAGGCGCTGTCGGTCGGCGACGAAGCGTTTGCGCAAAAGTGCGAGAATTTCATCGCGAATTTCGCCAAGCGCGGCACGATCCTGGTCGTGTCGCACGGGCTCGACTATCTGCGCACGCTCTGCGACCGCGTGATCTGGATCGACGCCGGCGTGGTGCGCGAGATCGGCCATCCCGACATCATCATTCCCGCCTACAAGGCCGCCGTGCGCAAGGACGACGAGGACGAGGCGAACGCGGTGGTCGGCGGCGGACAGGCGGCTTAGAAAGCCGCGCTCATGGTGAAAGTCTGACCGAAAATTCAAGAATCCTCATCCTTAGGATTCCTGAATTGCGGGCCACACCCCCAGGACGAGGGCTTCGGTCACGCTCCCGCGAGCGCCGGCGTGGGCGCGGCCCGCCGGGCGTCGCCGATCTGCTGGCGCTGGATCAGCCAGACGCCGCAGGCGATTTCTGCAATCGCCAGCCCGGCGACGAAGATCGCCAGCGCGGGATTGGCGCGGATCAGCGTTTCGGCCGCCACGAGAATGCCGATATGTACGGCCGGCAGGACCGCGACGACGGCGCCGCCCGCCGCCGACCGGCGGCCCGTTGCGCTGGCGACGTTCAACACGAGGCCGATGCCGAGCAGGGTATGGGCGAGCGCGAGCGCGGGAATGACGAGCCTCTTGACGGCCTCCGACGCCCATTCCGCGAAATTGCGGCGATCGACCATGGCGTATTTCATGTAGGCGAAGAAATCGCGCATGTTCAGTTCGAACACGCCCTTCCAGTTGCGCGACGGCAGGGCCTTGGCGCCCTGCATCGGCAGGGAAATCGCGTATTCGTCGAAATCAGAGACACGCACGCGCCGGCCGTCGTCGGGACGGCTCTGGATCTGTCCGTGCGTCAGAATCATCACGACGTTGAAGTCGTTGCGCCGGAATTCCGCGCGGCTCGCCGTGATCGTCTCCTCGACCTTCTTCTCCGGCGCGCGCTGGCGAATGAACACATTGGCGGCGATATCGGGCGTCTCCCACTTTTCGAAGTAGACGATGCGCCGCCCCTCGTCGAAGGAGTAGAACTGGCCGGGCTCCAGCATGCGGTGGTTGAGCGAATGCCGGATGACGTTGAGCACGTCGTGCATGGCGCCGACGTAGCGCGGCGCGAACCAGCAGGAGCAGAGATAGCCGAGCGCGGTCGCCCCAAGCGCGCAGACGATCGCCGGCCGGGCGATCGACCAGGCGGAGAGCCGGAGCGAATAGAGGACCGCCACCATGCCCTCCGACGTCATGCGCGAGAATTCGAGGGCGGCGGCGACGCCGACCGAGATCGGCAGGGCGATATAGGTGACGGTGGGCAACGTGCCGATCAGCGCGGGCCCGAGCAGGCCGCCGCGCAGCGCCGCCGGCGGCAATTGGTGGAACAGGGCGGACAGGACGACGGGAATGGTCAGCGCGACCTGCACGACGAACGTCCCGAGCAGGACACGCTTGCCGAGATAGACCGAAAGAATCCGCGGCGTCTGTTCCATCGTCCGCCGTTTCGCGTTACCGCCCGACCTTTGCCCAGGCCGCGTTCGAATATTCGCGCCAGGCGTCGTCGAAAGCGAGCTTGCCGGGCGTGCTCTGCAAGCCGGCCCAATGGCAGAAGTAGATTTCCTTGCCCTGGAAATCCAGCGGCGCGCCGTCTTTGAACGTCACGCCCTTGGCCTTGTAGAAGGTCTCGTGCGAGGCGTTGGGGATGAGGTCGGACATCAGCCGGATCTTCACGTCGTTGCGGTGGCAGGTGAAGTTCACGACGGGCTGGGCGAACAGCATGCCGCGCTTGCGCACCTTGTGGAACAACTTGGCGTCGCGCGTCATGGTCTCCACGAACATGTCGAGATCGAGGAACTTGTTGGACGTGACGAAATAGCCGTCGTTGAACAGCAGAGCGTCCTTGAGATCGGGATAGTCGTCCTTCTTCTTGTTGTAGACATATTCGAAGGATGGCGAGGCGATGATGAATTCCGTCTCGCCCTTCTTCAAGAGCCCGAACATTGGCGAAAAATCGCGGAACAGCACGATGTCGACGTCGATGTAGATGACTTCGTCCAGCGGCAGGGCGAGCGACTGCAGCTTGCGCAGGCGGCGGCGATAGCCCGGAAAAAGAGGATAGAGGTCGGCCGCGAGACGATCGACGCGCTTGTCGACCTCTTCCACCATCGTCACGCCATAGGCGCGGGCGGCGCGGCGGGTAACGGTCAGATTGTCGTCGTAGGGGATCAGATAGAGCGGAATATGGGCGTCATGGCGCTTCCAGCTCTCCAGAAAGGGCAGGAGCCACTCGGCGATCTTATCGTTGGCGACGATGGCCATGCCCCTCTTGGGCGCCGCAGTCGTTTGCTCTGGATTCGACAAGAAATAATCCTTATGAAGACCCGCCGATCCCTGAGGCTTCCGGGACCTGCGGACGCGGGCGCCTTGTCCCATATCCGGGGCCGCCTAGACAATAGGCCTCGAGACCCGGCCGGAACGACGATTTGACGCTATCCGCCTCCCAAGCCGTTACAGATCAAGAACTTCCGCTCGCCGGCAAGACGGTGGCCGTGGTTCATGCGGCCTGGCATTCCTGCGGCTCCTATCAGGTGAACGTCAGCCAGGCGGCCGTCTACAAGAAGCTCGGCGCGCATGTGATCTCGCTCGCCGTGCGGGAATGGCCGCCCGGCCAGTCCTCGCTCGAGAGCCCCCGCTGGCGCGACTACATTTCCCATACTCAGGACATGCCGGCCGACGAGCGCTACTACGCCAATATGCCGGGTTCGATCTTCGCGCGGCCGGCGTTCTGGACGCAGCTCTACTGGCCGCTGATCCACGGCGACCACGCCCGCGCCACCGCAGCCATGACGAAATTCGCGCGCCTGCCGGACGAACTGGCGCTGCGGCGCGTCGATCTCATCCATTGCAACCACTTCTTCTGCATTCCCGCCGCGCGCAACCTGTCGGCGACCGCGCCGCTCGTCATCGAGACGCAGGACGTGCAGGCGCTGCAATATGATCTGCGCAACGAAGGCATTTTCGTCGTGCCGCCGCGCGCGACCTACGACGAGTTGCTGGCGACCGAACTCGACTTTCTTCGCAAGGCCGACCTGCTCGTGCACCTCAACGCCGAGGAATGGGAGACGTTCGAGAAACTCCTGCCGGAGATGCGCAATGCGCTGGTCTATCCGGCGGTGGAGGAAGCGCCGACGGGGCCGGGCGGCGGCGACATCGTCATCGTGGCGAGCGGCAATTTCCCGAACACGCTCAGCGTCGAATGGTTCCTGGAGCATGTCGCGCCCCAAGCGCCGCACGCGCAGGCGAAGATCGCCGGCAATGTCGACGGCGCGCTGAAGGCGCGCAATCCTGCGCTCTACGAGAAATGGAAGCACCTGTTTCTCGGGCGCGTCGAAGACATCGGCGCGATCTACGCCAATGCCGGCCTCGTGCTGCTGCCGACGACCGAGGGTCACGGCCTCTCGATCAAGGCCGTCGAAGCGCTCTCCTCAGGCGCGCCGCTGCTTGCCACGCCCCAGGCGTTTCGCGGCATGAAGGTCGATCCGAAGAGCCTCGCCAACGTGACGCTGTGCGAAAGCGCGCAAGATTTCGCCGCCGCGCTCGAAGCAGCCGCGGTTGCAGGCCCCGGCGCCAACCCGATGGCCTCGGGCGCGGCGCGCGAAAAAAGCGACACGCGCACGTTCTACGAGGCCAATTTCTCCCACGACGCCTACGTGCGAACGATCCGCGACATCGTGCTGCCGCTGGCGGCGCCATGAAGGGGCCGTTCGAAGGGCGCAGCGTCGCCATCGTCCATCCGGCCTGGCATTCCTGCGGCACCTACCAGGTCGTGCTCGGCCAGATCGAGGCCTGGACGCAACTCGGCGCGCGCGTGGTCGCCATCGCCTGTTCGGACCAGCCGGGCTTCGTTCCCGATCGCGGCTGGATCTGGAAGGGCTATGCGAAGGCGACGCCCGAACTCGACGCGCACGAGCGCTTTTCGGTCGGCGCGCCGCTGTCGTCGGTTTTCGCGCCGAATTTCCTCGGCGACGTGCTCTGGCCGTACATCCACGGCGATCAGGCGGTCATCCGCGCCGGCATGATTTCGCGCGCGAAACTGCCGACGGCGCTGACGGACGAGACGTTCGACATCGTCCATTGCAACCACTTCTTCTGTATGCCCGTCGCGCTGCGGCTGGCGAAAGGCAAGGCGCCGGTCTTGATGGATTCGCACGACCTGCAGGCGCGCCAGTTCGTCATCATGAACGAGGGCCTGCCGTGGCTTCGGCCGCTCGCGAGCTACGACCAGATGCTGGGGCGCGAGCTCGATCTGATGCGCAAGGCCGACGTGTTGCTGCACCTGAACGCCGAGGAAGACGAGGCCTTCCGCACGCTGCTGCCGGAGAAGCGCCACGAACTCGTCTATCCCGCCGTGCCGCCCGTTCCGACCGGGCCCGGCGGCGACGAGATTGTGCTGGTGTCGAGCTGGAACCGCGCCAACGTCGAAAGCGCGCTGTGGTTTCTGCGCGAGGTGGCGCCCCGCGCGCCCGAAATCGCCGTGCGGATCTACGGGTCCGTCGCGGGCGGCGTGAAATCCGCGGACGCCGCGTTGCACGAAAAGTATCGCGACTGGTTCGCGGGCCGCGTCGAGCATATCGGCGACATCTACGCCGGCGCGCGGCTGGCGCTGCTGCCGACGACCAGCGGCACGGGCCTCTCGATCAAGAGCGTGGAAGCGATGGCGAGCGGCCTGCCGCTGATCGCCACCGCGCACGCCTTCCGCGGCATGAATCTCGATCCCTCGGGCCTGTCGAACGTCACGCTCGCCGACGATGCGGAAGCCTTCGCCGCCGCCCTCGAGAAAGCGGCGGCGGCGCCCGCGCCGACGCCGGCCGAACGCGCGGCAAGCGCCTCGCGCGCCGCCTACGACGCCCACTTCAGCGAGGCCGCCTATTGCGCGCGGCTCGCGGCCATAGCGGCGCCGCTGATCAGGTAGGCGCGCCGCGCGGTTGCGGCTCCGGCCGGAGCATGCGACGAAAGCGCATGACGATCTCAATCGACGATGCAGGCCGCGCGCGGCTGACGGACCTCTGCGCGAGTTTCACACGACTGCCGCAGCCTCCGGAGGCCCAGGGCCTCAAGCACGCCGCCGTCGCCCTGGTCGTGGTCGACGGCGTCAACAAGAACGATCCCTGCCTTCTGCTCACGCGCCGCTCGGCCAAGCTGCGCAGCCACGCCGCGCAATGGGCGCTGCCCGGCGGGCGCTGCGACGCCGGCGAGACGCCGGTCGACGCCGCCCTGCGCGAGCTCGACGAGGAACTCGGGCTGAAGATTTCGCGCGACGACGCGCTCGCCACGCTCGACGATTATCCGACCCGCTCCGGCTATGTCGTCACGCCGGTGGTGATCTGGGGCGGGCGCATCAGAAACTTCAATCCCAATCCGGACGAAGTCGAGTCCGTGCATCGCGCGCCCATGACGCAATTGACCGACCAGGCGCGTCTCGAATTCCTGACGATTCCCGAAAGCGACAGGCCGGTGATCCGCATGCGCCTGTGGGACAGCACGGTCCATGCGCCCACAGCCGCCTTCCTCTACCAGTTCTGCGAACTCGTCGCCGGCCGCATCACGCGCGTCGCGCATCTCGAGCAGCCGGTTTTCGCCTGGCGCTGAGCTTCACGTCTTTTCCGCAAGCGCCGCCGTCGCCGCCTTCCAGGCGTCCGACACGCTGAAATTCTGCGCGGCGCGCATGGCGAGATCGTCCGCGCCGGCCGCCGCCAATGTTTCCGCAACGGATCGTTTTACGCGCGCGAGGAACAGGCGCCGGCCGAGCGCCTTCAGCCGCGCGTCGCATTCGATCAGCGCGTCGAGCGTCGTCGAATCGAGGCTCGGCGTCTCCTCGAGACTGAGGATTGCCGCCTCGGCAGCCGCGTTGGCTTGCATGCAGGCGACGACGTCGGCGAGAACATCGTCGGCATTGGCGAAGAACAGCGGCTGCGTCGGCCGCAATATCTCGATGCGCGGATCGATGTCGACGCCGGTCTGCGTAGCCTCCACGAAATCGTGGCTGCCTTTCAGGCGGCCGAGCACGACGAGTTTCGGCGACGCCATGCGCTGCAGGATGGCGACGATGGAAAGGGCCACCGCCAGCAGCATGCCGTCGACCACGCCGAGAATCATGACGCCGAGCGCGGCGGCGAGCGCGATATATTGATCGCGGTCGATGCGCCAGAGCCGCAGGAGCGGCGCCGGATCGAGGGCGTGCAGGAGCGCGGCGACGACGACCGCCGCGAGAACTGGCTGCGGCAATCGGGCCATGTAGGAGCCGGCGCTCAGGATGAGCGCGATCATGACGAGGGCCGCCGCAAAACCGGCAAGCCTGGTGCGCGCGCCGGCCGCCTCGCAGGCCGAAGAAGCGGAAAAGCCCGCGCCGACCGGAAGGCCGCGCATGAGGCCCGATAGAAGATTGGCGAGGCCGAGGGCGAGCATTTCGCGATTGGCGTCGAGGCCGTCGCCATGTCGCAGCGCGAGGCTGCGCATCGATCCCCACGATTCGACGTAGATGATGAGAAAGAGCGGCGTCGCGACTTCCGCCAGCCGCGTCCATTCCCGCCAGGCGAGGTCCGGCAGGCCGGGCCAGAACGGGACGACATCGATGGCGCCGACGAGTCGCACGTTCAACGCCGGCAGATCCACGACATAGGACAGGAGAATGCCGCCGACGAGCACGATGAACGCGCCGGGCAGGGCGGGAAAGCGACGGAGCGCGACGAGCGTCGCAAGCGCCGCCACGCCGATCGACAGGCTCGTCATGTTCCAGTCGCGCCAGCGGAGCGCGAGCGTGACGACGACGTGGACGAAACTGCCGTTGGCGCCGTCGAGCGCGAGCACGCCAGGCATCTGGCGCGCGACGATGGTGACGGCGAGGCCGAAGGCAAAGCCGCGCAGCACGGGCCGCGAGATGAAATTCGACAGGCGTCCGAGCCGGAGCGCGGCGGCGACGAGGAAGAAAATGCCCGCGAGGATCGTCGCGCCGAAGGCGAGCGCCTCGCGGTGAGCCTGCGGCGTATCGAATGCTACGGAGGCGGCCGCTGCGGCCAGAATGGCGGCGGACGAGGAGGTCGGCGCAACGACGGCGTAGCGCGAGCGCCCGAACGCGGCGTAGGCGAGAAGGCCGACGATCGCCGCAAACAGGCCGTGTTGCGGCGCGAGGCCGGCTATCGAGGAATAGGCCACGGATTCCGGCAGCAGAAGTCCCGCGACCGAAAGACCCGCGATCAGATCGTAGCGCATGGGCGCAGAGCCGTGTCGCATCCGCCGCGGTCGTCAGTCGCGGTCGCCACCGTCGCCTCCCTGTTCCTTCACAAGAATTTCGCGCGCGCGATCGGTCAGGCGCTCGACGAGCGTCTTGAGCGCGCTGCGCTCCTCTTCGGAAAATGGCGCGAGCAAGGCCGCGTTCGTTCCCTCCGCCGAGCCGATCATGCGCGCATAGGCGCGCTCGCCCGCCTTGGTCAGGCTGATGAGCGTCTCCCTGTTGTCGCGCGGATTGACGCGGCGCTGCACGAATCCGCGCGTCTCGAGGCCGGAGACGGTGCGGCTCAGCCGCGTCTTGTCGAGCGCGAGGCCGCGCGCCAGCTCGTTGAGCGTGCAGGGCGCGCGCAGACCAAGCTCTGCAATCGCGCCCCATTCGCCGACGGAAATGTCGAGCAGCCGTCGATAGCGCAGGGCCGCTGCGCGGCGCAGCACATTCGACAGGATGAGAATGCGCCGGGCGACGAAGGCGTCGACGGGCGCTGTCGAACGCTCTGATTCCGGCTTCGACGCAGGCATGGCCGCACCCGACCAGATGACGGGCGGGAATGCAATAGTTGACAACGGCAACTACACGCCTAGTCTCGTTCCCGACAATGCGCGCGGAACAGACGCGCAATCCCGGGAGACGCCAATGGACGCCCGCGCGCCGCGCGACGAAGGGACGGCCTACGAACTGCCGCCGCCCAAGATCAAGGACGAACTGGTGCGCGTCGAGCGCGGCGCGCCGATGGGCGAATTGCTGCGGCGCTACTGGCATCCGGTCGGGCTCGTGGAGGACGCCACGAATACGCCGCGCAAGGTGCGCGCGCTCGGCGAGGACCTCGTGCTGTTCCGCGATGGCGCGGGCCGCGCCGGCCTGCTGCACGCGCGCTGCCGGCATCGCGGCACCACCCTCTACTACGGCAAGGTGGAGCCGCAGGGCATCCGTTGCTGCTATCATGGCTGGCTGTTCGACGCGCAGGGCCATTGCCTCGAACAACCCTGCGAGCCCGAGGGCGGGCTGTTCAAGCAGGCCGCGCGCCAGCCCTGGTATCCGGTGGAGGAGCGCTACGGCCTGATCTTCGCCTATATGGGGCCGCCCGACCGCAAGCCCGTCCTGCCGCGCTACGAATGCCTGGAGAAAATGGACGAGGGCGAATTCGTCGAGGCCGACGACACGTCGCTCGGCGGCGGGGGGCCGGCGATCATTCCCTGCAACTGGCTGCAGCACTACGAGAATGTCGTCGATCCCTTCCACGTGCCGATCCTGCACGGCTCCTTCTCCGGCGCGCAGTTCACGCAGACCATGGCGCCGATGCCGCAGGTGACGTTCGAAATGTCCTCGCGCGGAGTCACGGTCCGTTCCACGCGCAAGGCCGAGGATGGCAAGACGTTCTATCGCGTGACGGAAGCCGCGCTGCCGACGCTGCGCGTCGTGCCCAATCCGCGCGTCGCGCAATATGCGCGCGTCGAATCGATCGGCTGGGTGCTGCCGATGGACGACACGACCTTCCGCATCTATGTCGCCGGCCGCGTCCGCCAAAAGGGCGACATCGGCCGCATGCGCTCGAAGATGAACGGCAAATTCTGGTGGGAGCTGAGCGAGGAAGAGCATCAGCAATATCCCGGCGACTACGAGGCGCAGGTCGGCCAGGGTCCGATCACCATCCATTCGGAGGAGCGCTTCGCGCAATCGGATCGCGGCGTCGTGATGATCCGCCGGATGCTGCACGACCAGCTCGACCGAATCGCGCGCGGAGAAGATCCGATCGGCGTGAGTTTCGACCCGAATGCGCCGCCGGTGGAATTCGAAGCCGGCAATTACATCAGGGATTGAGAGGGTTTCTCGGATGATCGCAACGTCGCTGAAAGCGGCGCGCCTCTGCGCGCCGATGCTTGTCGGGCTGGCGCTGGGCGCGCCGGTCGCGCGCGCGCAGGACCCGGGCGTCGCCGCGACGAGCGTGACCATCGGGCAGACGATTCCGCTGAGCGGCCCGGTCTCCTCCTATTCGACCTTCAGCCGCGCGTCGCTTGCCTATTACGACATGGTCAACGCGCAGGGCGGCATCGCCGGACGCAAGATCAATCTCCTGAGCGTCGACGATTCCTTCAGTCCGCCGAAGACCGTGGAGCAGACGCGCAAACTGGTGGAAGGCGACCAGGTGTTCGCCATCGTCGCGCCGATGGGCGGCACGACCGCCAAGGCCGTGCAGAAGTATCTGAACGACAAGGGCGTGCCGCAGTTCCTCATCCAGTCGTCGCTGCCCTCCTGGAACGCGCCGCAGGAATTTCCCTGGTCGATTTCAGGCCTGCCCAATTCCGACATCGAGGTCGGACTCTATGCGCGCTGGATCAAGGCGAAAATGCCGAAGGCGCGCGTCGCGGTTCTCTACCAGAACGACGATTTCGGGCGCGCCTATCTGACAGCGCTGACCGACGAGCTGAAGGGCGCGCAGGCGTCCATCGTCGCCGCGGAAGCGTTCAACCTCACCGATCCCACGGTCGATTCCCAGATCGTGCGACTCGCCGCCACGAAAGCGGACGCGCTGCTGATCGGCGCAACGTCGCGCCAGACGATCCAGACCTTGAAGAAGGCCGCCGAAATCGGCTGGAAGCCGCAGATGTTCGTCGCCTATCCCGCCGCCAACGTGGAGCGCACCTACAAGGTGGCCGGCGCCGATCTGGCGAAGGGCGCAATATCCTCCTCCGTCTTCAAGGACCCGAGCGACCCCGCCTTCGCGGGCGACAAGGACCAGAAGGATTATTTCGCCTTCATGGACCAGTACTACCCCAAGGGCGACAAGCTCGACACGCTGAACGTCGCGGCTTACGTCGAAGGACAGTTCTTCGCGGAAGTGCTGCGACGCTGCGGCGCAGAATTGACGCGCAAGAATTTCCTGGCCAAGGCGACGACGCTCGGCGACTACAAGGCCGGCATGCTGCGCGACGCCGCGCTCGTGCGCACGGAGCCTTCGAACTACAATATCTTCCGCTCGATGCAGCTCTTGCAGTTCGACGGGGCGCGCAACGTGTCGATCCCGACGCCGTAGGAGCCAAGCCTCATCCTGAGAGAACGGCGTGACCCATAATACGAATCCTCATCCCGAGGAGCCTGGCTCGAAATGCGTTGCAAATCCGAGACCTCAAGCTGAGGAGCCTGCGCAGCGGGCGTCTCGAAGCATGATCCAGAGTCTCGCGTCTCGGCCACCCTTCGAGACGCCGCTTCGCGGCTCCTCAGGGTGAGGATTCATTCGGGTTCGAGGGCGGGCTCTGCGGAGAAGGGTCCCCTTATCGCAGGTTTACGCCGTCTTCTTCTCGCGCGCCGCCATGAACGCGTCGTGCCGCGTCTTCAGGTCGCCGGCCAGCGCGTCGGCGATCAGCTTCTTCGTTTCCGGCACGCCGTAGAGCGCGACGAACGAGCCGAAGCGCGGGCCGCGGTCTTCGCCGAGCAGCGTCTGGTAGAGCATGTTGAAGAAGTCGTTGGACACGCCCGGCCGCTCCGGCGTCGCGGTCTTGGCCTTGAAGTCCTGGTAGCGCGGCGTGGCGCGGCCGATGTCGTACAAATGCGTCTGGATGTCTTCCGCGCTGGCGTCCGCAGGTAGGGCGTCGAGCATCGTCGACACGCGCGCGAGAACGTCGCGCTCGACGTCGTCGGGCAGGCGATAGGCCTTCTCCAGCCGCACGAAATCGCGGAAATAGGCGACGGCATAGCCGACAAGCCTGTCGAGACGCGGATGGTTTTCCGGCGAGGCGCCCGGCGCGTAGCGCCGCAGGAAGCCCCACAGCACGCTGGCGTCCTCGCTGTTGGCGACCGCTGCAAGATTGAGCAGCATTCCGAAGGACACGCTTGTTCCATGCGCGTCGCCCTCGCCGGGATGATGCAGCACTTCGGCCTCCGGCGGCTGCCCGTTATGGATGTGCCAGACGGGATTGCCGAGGCGCTCCTTCCACGCCTGCGCAGGATAGCGGTCGAGGAACCCGAGATATTCGTCGACCGTGCGCGGAATGACGTCGAAATAGAGACGCTTCGCGGCCGACGGCTTCTGGTACATGAATTGCGCGAGGCTTTCCGGCGAGGCGTAGGTCAGCCATTCCTCGATGGTCAGGCCATTGCCCTTGGACTTGGAAATCTTCTGGCCGTTCTCGTCGAGGAAAAGCTCGTAGTTGAAGCCTTCGGGCGGCGTTCCGCCGAGCGCGCGCACGATCGCGCCGGAGAGCTTGACCGAATCGATCAGGTCCTTGCCGGCCATTTCGTAATCGACCTTCAGCGCATACCAGCGCATCGCCCAGTCGGGCTTCCACTGCAGCTTGCAATGGCCGCCGGTCACCGGCGTCTCGTAGAGGTCGCCCGTCTTCGGGTCCTTCCACGAGATCGTCCCCTTCGTCGCGTCATGCGTTTCAAGCGGAACCTGCATCACATGTCCGGTGACGGGATGAACGGGCAGGAAGGGCGAATAGGTGCCGGCGCGCTCCTCGCGAAACGTCGGCAGCATGATCTTCATCACCGCGTCATAGCGGGCGAGCATGTGCAGCAGCGCCGCGTCGAACCTGCCGCTCTTGTAATATTCCGTCGAGGACGCGAATTCGTATTCGAAGCCGAAGGCGTCCAGAAACGCCCGCAACCGGGCGTTGTTATGCGCGCCAAAGCTCTCGTGCGTGCCGAAGGGGTCGCGCACCTGCGTCAGCGGCTTGTGCAGGTCCTGCGCCAGCAGGTCCTTGTTCGGCACGTTGTCGGGAACCTTGCGCAGCCCGTCCATGTCGTCGGAGAAGGCGAGAAGCCGCGTCTTGATCCGGCCTTCGGTCAGCGTCTCGAAGGCGCGGCGCACCATGGTCGTGCGCGCGACCTCGCCGAACGTGCCGATATGCGGCAGGCCCGAGGGACCATAGCCGGTCTCGAACAGCACCTCGTCCTTGGGATGCTTTTCCAGCCGCGTCACCAGTTTGCGCGCTTCCTCGAACGGCCAGGCCTGCGAGACGCGGGCGGCTTCGAGGAGGGCGGGCGCGGCGACGGGATCGGCGGACATCGGGTTTCCTGCGGTTCGAAGCCGCGGAAACTAGGGAGGCGGCGCTTTCAGGTCAAATCGCTGGTCTCAGCGGCCCCTGAATTTCGGCTT
Organism: Rhodoblastus sp.; assembly: GCA_046349085.1. Lineage (GTDB taxonomy): Bacteria > Pseudomonadota > Alphaproteobacteria > Rhizobiales > Beijerinckiaceae > JAJXWB01. Next base: position 182,792 of record JAXMDA010000006.1, on the reverse strand, counting down.
GCGGCGCTCCATGAAGGCCGCGACGCCTTCGGCGTGATCTTCCGAGAGGTTGGTCAGCGCAAACTGGTCGCGGTCCATGTGGCTTGCGAGATCGTCGAGCGCGCCGGCGAGACGGTTGACGGTCGTCTTGGTCATCATGGTCGGGATCGGCGGCTGAGCCGCGATCCTTTCGGCGAAGGCGAAGGCCGCCGCGAAGGCCTGCCCGTCTTCGACCACTTCTTCCGCGAGGCCCCATTTCTCGGCCTCTCTCGCGGAGATGCGGTCGGAGGCGAGGATGACCGCCTGCTTGGTTCGCGCGGGCCCGATCAATTGCAGGATGCGCGGCACCGAGCCCCAGCTCATGTTCATGCCGAGTTCGACTTCCGGAATGCGGAAATGCGCCGAGGCGCCGCATATGCGGAAGTCGAGCGAGACGGCGAGCGCCGCGCCGCCGCCGATGCAATGGCCCTCGATGGCGCAGATCGTCACCTGCTCCATCTCGTACCAGGCGCGGCACATGCGCGGGCCGACCATCAGCGCGGCGCGGCGTTCGCCGAGCCCCATCTTTCCACGCTCGCGGCCTTCCGCGTCCTTCAGGTCGAAGCCCGCCGAAAAGCCCTGCGCATGTCCGGCGAGCACGACCACCGAAGTCGCGGCATCGTCCTCGAAGGATTGCGCGGCCGCGCGCAATTCGCGCATGGCGGCGGCCGACAGCGCGTTCAGCCTGTCGCCGCGATCGAAACGCACGACGGCGATGCGGCCCTCGGGGCCGAGACCTTTTTCGATCGTGACGTAGCGCATGGTCTGGCTTCCTCCCGCCCTCGTCTCAAGCTCTGACTCGCAATACAGGAATCCTCATCCTGAAGAGCGATGCTTTGCAATCCCGAATCCCACATGCCGAGGAGCCTGCGCAGCAGGCGTCTCGAAGCATGATCCAGAATTGTGCGTCTCGACCACCCTTCGAGACGCGCCTTTCAGGCGCTCCTCAGGGTGAGGATTCGAGTCGTCGGCCAGGCTCCGAGGAGCCCCGAAGCGACGCGACGACCTTGCTGGTCATCCCGGACGGCCGAAGGCCGATCCGGGATCCAGCCGGAGGCGCCGGTGCGCTGGGTCCCGGCTCTCCGCTGCGCTCCGGCCGGGATGACCGCAGGTTCACGATTCAGAATTCCCGGCCAGACTTTCCGAATGAGGATTGTTATCTCTGCAGCCTTTTCAAAACCTCGGGCGTCAGCAGGCCGTCGGCCGGCGACATGCCTTCCGACAATTGAAATTCATGCACGGCGACGCGCGTGGCGCGGCCGATCTTGCCGTCCGTCGCGCCGGAATAAAGGCCCTTCGCCATCAGGAGCTTTTGCGCGCGGGAGCGGTCGGCGAGCGACATGGAGACATAAGTCTTCGGCCATCCGCGCTTCAGGCCGGACGAGCCGCCGATGCGGTCCGCCAGCAGGCTGACCGCGAGCGCATAGGCGTCGGACGTATTGTACTGGCGGATGACTTCCCAGTTCTCGGTGATGAGAAAGGCGGGGCCTGCCGCGCCTTCTGGCAGATAGAGGCTCGCCGCGCCCGAAGCGGGCAGCGCCTCGCCGTCGGCGCGGGCAAAGCCGAGGCGGCGCCAGGCGCTCAAATCGAGATCGACGGGCCGCCAGTCGAAATCGCCCGGCACGATGACTTCCATCACCGCCGGCAGCGCCGGATTCCAGCCGGAGCCTTTGAGGAAATTGGCGATGGAGGCGAGCGCGTCGGCGCTCGAACGCCAGATGTCGGGCTGGCCGGCGCCGGAATAGCTCGCGGCGAATTTCAGATAGGACGAGGGCGTGAACTGCGGCTGGCCCATGGCGCCGGCCCAGGAGCCGGTGAGGTTTGCGCGCGGCATCCCGTTTTGCAGCAGCACGAGCGCGGCGACGAATTCGTCGCGGTAGAAGTCGGCGCGATGCTTGCGCACGGCGAGCGTGGCGACGGAGCGCAGGATATCGTGGCCGCCCTGCGTCGGCCCATAGCCGCTCTCGATGCCCCAGACGGCGAGGCAGATTTCGCCGGGCACGCCGTAGCGCCGCTCGATAGTGGCGAGGGTGTCCGACAGGCTTTGCGCGCGAGACCGGCCGGTCGAAACCTTCTGCGCGGTGACGACCTGTCCGAGGTAGGCGTGGATCGGCAGCGAGAACTCGCCCTGTTTCGCCGGCTGCGCCTTGATCGCCGGATCGGGGGTCAGCCCTGCCGTCTCGCGCACGAAGGTCTCGCGGCGGACGCCCGCCGCCTGCGCGGGCGGCCAGGCGGAAGCGACGAAAGCGCCGAAGGCGGGATCGTCCGAAGCCGCGCGCGCGGGGGCGGCGAGGACGAGCAGACAGGCGAATACGGCGGCGATTCTCATGGGCCTATCCTGCATGGATTGCCGACGCCCGCTAAGCCCCTCCCTTTCCCTCTCCCGCGAAGCGGGGGAGGGTTGGGGAGGGGGCCGAGCGCCGCTATGCTCCGCGCCCGACTCGGGCAGAAGGAAAAGAAATGGCGGCGCGCAAGGAGCTTTCGGCCCGCACGGGCTATTCGGCCAACGATCTCGACCGCATGTCGGACAAGCGCGACGACGCCGGCCATATCGAGACACTGCGCGCCGACCGCGAGGCGCGCACCTTCGTCATCGCCGGCGAGAACGTCATCCTCGAGCGCGACAGCGAGGGCTATCGCTCGCTCTTCACCTTCGCGGAGGCGGGCCGCATGGGGCAGGCGCGCGAAACCGCCTTTCTCGGCCATGACGGCGTCGGCGGCGTATTCGCCGTGCTGCTGGAGGACGCGCCGCAGGATCTGGGGCCGAGCCGCGAACAGCTCCAGCGCATCTATCGCAACGAAGCGCCGCCGCCCGGGAAAACTGCGGAAGTGCGCGTCGACCTGCGCTCCATCCTGATGCAGGGCATGGTGTCGGATAAGGTCGCCGGCCGCCTCGCGCAGGCGAAAAGCCTGACCTATTGGCATTCGCGCCATCGCTTCTGCGCCAATTGCGGGGCAGAGACGCAAGCCGCCGCCGCCGGCTGGAAGCGCGTGTGCGCATCCTGCAAGGCGGAACATTTTCCGCGCACCGATCCCGTGGTCATCATGCTCGCGGTCTCCGGCGACAAATGCCTGCTCGGCCGCCAGCCGCGGTTTCCGAAAGGCATGTATTCGGCGCTCGCGGGCTTCGTCGAGGGCGGCGAGACGCTGGAAGACGCCGTGCGGCGCGAGATCAAGGAGGAGGCGGGCGTGCCCTGCGGCAAGGTCGCATACATGGCCTCGCAGCCCTGGCCCTTCCCCTGTTCGCTGATGATCGGCTGCCTGGCCGAAGCCGAGGACGAGAGGATCACGATCGACCGCACCGAGCTCGACGACGCCCGCTGGTTTTCGCGCGAGGAGGCGCTGAAGCTGGTGGAGGGCAAGCTCGACGGCTTCTTCTGCCCGCCGAAACTCGCCATCGCGCATCACCTGATCGCGGCCTGGGCGCGCGGGGAGGTCGTTTGAGACATTTCACTACCCGAGCCGTCATGGCCGGGCTTGTCCCGGCCATCTCATGATGGAAGTCTCCGCCCTCGTCCTCTTTTCCGGCGGCCAGGATTCGGCGACCTGCCTCGCCTGGGCGCTCGAGCGCTACGCGCGCGTCGAGACGGTGGGATTCGACTACGGCCAGCGCCACGCTATCGAACTGCGACAACGCGCAATCGTGCGCGAAAAATTCGCGGCGCTGAAGCCGGCGTGGGGCGACCGGCTCGGGCCGGACCACACGCTCGATCTGTCCGCGCTCGGCGCGATCTCGGACACGGCGATGACGCGCGAGATCGCGATCGAAGCAGATGCGAAGGGATTGCCCAATACGTTCGTGCCGGGCCGCAACCTGATCTTTCTCGCTTTCGCCGCCGCGCTCGCCTATCGGCGCGGCGTGAGCCGCATCGTCGGCGGCATGTGCGAGACGGATTTCTCCGGCTATCCCGACTGTCGCGACGACGCGATCAAGGCGATGCAGGTCGCGCTCAACGTCGGCATGGACGCGCGCTTCGTCCTCGAGACGCCGCTGATGTGGATCGACAAGGCGGGGACCTGGGGGATGGCGAAGGAGATCGGCGGGGACCCGCTCGTCGACGTCATCGTGGCCGACACGCACACCTGCTATCTCGGGGCGCGCGGCGCGCTGCACGCATGGGGCCACGGCTGCGGCCAGTGCCCGGCGTGCAGGCTGCGCGCGGAGGGTTTCGCGAAATGGATTTCAACACGCTGAAGGAATTTTCGATGCCGCACTGGACCGCGTTCGTCACGCTTCTTTCCGTCGCCGTCTACTTCTGGGCCGGCCTGCGCGTCGGCATGGCGCGCGGACAATACAAGATCAAGGCGCCGGCGACGACGGGCGACCCGGATTTCGAGCGGGTCTATCGCGCGCACCAGAACATGCTGGAATGGATGCCGATCTTCCTGCCCGCGCTCTGGCTGTTCGCGCTTACGCTTTCCGACCGCTGGGCGGCTCTGGTCGGTCTCGTCTGGATCGCGGGCCGCGCGCTCTACCTCGTCGCCTATGCGCAGGCGGCCGACACGCGCGGCCGCGGCTTCGCCATTCAGGCGACGGCTGCCGCCGTGCTGTTCCTCGGCGCAGCGTTCGGCGTCGCGCGGGCGTTGATCGCCGGTTGACGACTCACGCCGTCTGCCCGGCCTCCCAGCCGATGATCGCCTGCTTGCGCGCCACGCCCCAGTGATAGCCGGTGAAGGCGCCGGAGCGGCCAAGCACGCGATGGCAGGGCACGACGAAGGAGATCGGGTTCTTGCCGACCGCCGCGCCGACCGCGCGCGCAGCCTGCGGCTTGCCGAGCTTGCGCGCAATGTCCGAATAGGTCGTCGCGCGGCCCATGGGAATGCCGAGCAGCGTCTCCCACACGCGCAGCTCGAAATCCGTGCCGATGAGGACGAGGCGCAGCGGACGGTCGGGCCGCCACTCCTCGGGATCGAAGGCGCGGCGGACGTAGGACGCGGTCGCCTCCCCATCCTCGACGAATTGCGCGTTCGGCCAGCGCCTGACCATGTCGGCCAGCGCGGCGGCGCGGTCGCCCTTGTCCACCCAGCCGAGGCCCGCAAGGCCGCGCGGCGCGATGACGGCGATCGCCTCGCCGAAGGGCGAGGGATGGAAGCCGTAGCGCAGCACGACGCCGTCGCCGCCACGCTTGAAGTCGCCGGGCGTCATTGCCTCGTGCGCGACGAACAGATCGTGCAGGCGGCCGGGGCCTGAAAGACCGACCTCATAGGAGGCGTCGAGCACGCTGGCGCTGTCGCGCAGCAGCGTGCGGGCGTGGTCGATGGTGACCGCCTGCAGGAAGGCCTTCGGCGTCAACCCGGCCCAGCGCTTGAACAGATGATGGAAATGCGAGGCGGACAGGCCGACATGGGCGGCGATCTCCTCGACCTCCGGTTGCCGCCGCGCGGCCTTGGTCATGAATTCGATCGCCGCGCGCACGCGCTCGTAATCGTCGGAAAGATCGACGGGCGAAAAGATTTCGGGGTTCGGGCGTTGCAGCATGGCGGTATTCCCTCTGAATTTGCCCGATTCTGACCCGTCGGCGCCCGCGCCGCCACCCGATTCCTACGACAGGTTCGGTCCGCGCCGCGCCTGCGCCAGCGCCAGCGTCAGGTCGCCCGCGACCTCGGCCTTCTGGCTCGGCCCCAAAAAGCTGCCGAATTCGACGCTGCGGCCGTGCGACACCAGCGCGAGGCGTTCGACGCCATATTCCTCGTGCTCGCTGCGGTCGAGGCGCACCCAGAAGGGATTGAACCTGAATTCGCGCGTCTCGCCGCGCGCCGCGACCTTGTCGAGTTTCAGCTCCAGCGGCGTCACGCGCAGATCCTCGTAGGCGCGCGCGGCGCGGAAGGAGATTTCGAAGGCGAGCCACAGGCCCAGCGCGTCCAGCCCGAGAAAGCCGACGATCGGCCAGGCGCCCATGAGAAAGAAGGGCAGGCTGATAGCGCAGATGGTCGCGCTCACGATGGCGACCAGAGTCTTGGCCTGCGCGCGCGACAGCGAGCGGTGCGGGCGCAGCCGCACGGCGTAGATCGGCTGATCGTAGGCTTCGGCCATGACGCTGCTTTGCGGGAACTCTGCCCTGACAATATAAAGCTTCATGCTCGAAAAGAAGAGGCCGGCGGTCACCAGCACCGCGAAAAAAGTCGCCGTCCGGAAGAAACCGGCCCCGCGCAAATATGCGGACCCCGCGACCGTGCGGGAAATTTTCACGCGGCTGCGCGCGCAAAATCCCGAGCCGAAGGGCGAACTCGAATATGTGAACCCCTACACGCTGCTGGTCGCGGTGGTTCTCTCGGCGCAGGCGACGGACGCCGGCGTCAACAAGGCGACGCGCGCCCTGTTCGCCGCCGCCGATACGCCGCAGAAAATGGTCGCGTTGGGCGAAGACAAGGTGCGCGATTACATCAAGACGATCGGCCTGTTTCGGGCGAAGGCGAAAAACGTGATCGCGCTGTCGCAAATCCTGATCGACAAGCATGGCGGTCGCGTGCCGCTCGACGCGGCCTCGCTGGAGGCGCTGCCGGGCGTCGGGCGCAAGACCGCCAATGTCGTGCGCAACATCGCTTTCGGCGAAGCGACGATCGCCGTCGACACGCATCTCTTTCGCGTGTCGAACCGCATCCCTCTCGCGCGCGGAAAAACGCCGCTGGAAGTGGAACTGGGGCTGCTGAAGATCATTCCGCAGGAATTCCTCCTGCACGCCCACCACTGGCTGATCCTGCACGGCCGCTACATCTGCAAGGCGCGCAAGCCCGAATGCGCGCGCTGCGTGATCGCGGATCTGTGCACGAGCCCCGAGAAGACGGTTTAAGGCCGTTCGTTCACGGCCGCGTCATGCCGGCGCTGCCGCGGGCGTTCCACGCGGCGCCGATGACGCGTCTCCTGTCCAAAGCGATCGTCGAGCCGCATCGCGTGGATGGCCGGGACGAGCCCGGCCATGACGACATGAGGCGTTACGCGAACTCCTCGAAGAACCCGAGCTTCTTCTGCATCGGCGCGTCGTCCACCTGGAAAAGATACGCCGGTTTCGAGGTCGAGCGGTTCGTGATCTCGACGCGCGCGTGCGTCGGCACGGCCATCGTGTCCTGACCGCCCCAGTTCAGTTCCACGCCATCGACGAGGGCCTGTCCCTCGCCTTCCACGACATGCAGCACGGCGGAAGCCGACCGGCGCACCGGGCGCACCGTCTCGCCGGGCCGCAGCATGATCGCCGAGAAACCGAGGATCGGCAGGCATTCTCCGCCCGTCTCAGGGTTCACATAGGCAAGCTGCACCGCCTCGCCCTTGTCGGTGACCGTGGCGAGGTCGTGCAGCGCGGCGCGCGTCTCCTTCCACGGGAAGCGGCAGAGGGGATATTTGGGACGCTGGGCGCGCAAGGAGGCGTAGGGGACAAGCCCGGACCGGCGATAGCGGTTCTGTGAGGAATCCGGCTGGTTGCGGATATTCTGCGGTTCGCCATCAATGCAGTAGGAGGCTTCCAGCGCATAGACCATCGGCAGGTCGAGCGCGTCCATCCATACGACGGGGCCGGCGCCCTCATGGCCGTGCTCGTGCCACAGGCCCGACGGCGTGAGGATCAGGTCGCCCTTTTCCATCGGCATCTTCTCGCCTTCGACGACGGTAAAGCCGCCCTCGCCTTCGACGACGAAGCGCACGGCGCTCGGGCTGTGCTTGTGGTTGGGCGCGGTCTCGCGCGGCAGGATCAACTGCATGCCGATATAGATCGAGGGCGTCGCCTGCATGTTCTCGAGGCCGAGGCCGGGATTGGCGAGCACGAGAACGCGGCGCTCGGCCTTTTCGATCGGCGTGAATTCGCCGGCCTTGAGCAGTTCAGGGCGGATTTCCGCATAGCGCCAGACCATCGGCTTCGTGCGGCGCGCGGGAATGTTGTAGGGCAGCGCTGCGCGCAGATTCGGCCAGAGCGGCACGAGGTTCTGCGACGTCAGGCCGTTACGGTATTCGAGCGGAAGCTCCTCGAGCGTCCCGAGCTGCGACATGGCTATTCCTCCTGATGTGCGCTGGTCTGCGCTTATTGTTCCAGAGCCTTGTTCACGTTCCAACCGTACAGCCATTCGACGGCGTCGTAGAAACGTTCGGCCTCCCGGCCCTTCCAGAGCCCGTTGCGAATTTTCCGCTCGATGCCGCTGGCGTGATAGATGCGGCCCATCTCGCGGCCCGAGAGAACGATGCGGGCGGTGCGCGTGGTGCGGCAGGCCTGATAGAGCTGCAAGGCCTTGGCGACGTCGTTCTGGTTGACGCGCAGCGCCTCTCCGAGCGTCACCGCGTCTTCCAGCGCCATGCAGGCGCCCTGCGCCATGTATTGCGTCGTCGGATGGGCGGCGTCGCCGAGCAGCGTCACGCGCCCGAAGGTCCAGGTCTCGATCGGCTCCTTGTCGGCGGTGGCCCAGCGCCGCCAGGACTTCGGCAGGTCGATGAGCTGGCGCGCCTTCGGGCAGACTTCCTGGAAATAGCTCTGCACCTCTTCCTTCGAGCCGTCGGTGACGCCCCATTCCTCTGATTTGCGCGAGTGGAAGGTGACGACGACATTGTACTGCTCGCCGCCGCGCAGCGGATAGTGGACGAGATGGCATTTGGGGCCGGCCCACAGCGAGGCCGCGTTCCATTGCAGATCTTTCGGGAAATCGGCCTTGTCGATCACCGCGCGATAGACGACGTGGCCGGTGATGCGCGGCGGGTCGTTGACATATTGCGCGCGCACCACCGACTTGCCGCCATCGGCGGCGATCAGGCCGATGCCGCGATGGCCGACGCCGTTCTGATCCCAGGCCGTGACGCCGGCGTCGTCCTGCTCGATGCGCTCGATGCGCGTGGACGTCTTGAACGCGATGCGGCCGGTTTCCTGCGCGCCTTCCAGCAGCGAGGAATGAATGTCGACGCGATGGATGACCGCGTAGGGATTGTTGAAGCGCTTGCGGAACGCTTCTCCTGTGGGGATACGGCCGACGAGCGAACCGTCGATCGCGTCGTGCATGATCATTTCATCGACATAGACCGCGCGGCCGCGCGCCTTCTCGCCGACGCCCAGCGCGTCGAAGGCCGAAAAGGCGTTGGGGCCGAGCTGGATGCCGGCGCCGATCTCGCCGATCTCGGGCGCCTGTTCCAGCACCGTGACCTCGAAACCCTGCCGCACCAGCGCCAGCGAGGCGGCGAGTCCGCCGATGCCGCCGCCGACCACGATGATCCTGTTGCTCTCCTGAGCCATGTCGCCTCCCGGAATTGTCGTTCTTGGCCGACATGTGACCATATATTCTGTATACTGTCAATCAGTGTGCGTTGTATTTTTGCAATGCAGGGCCGCCTGCGACGATGCGACCGGGCGAAGCTCGTGAATTTCCCATTCGTTAACCACTTTCTCAGGACCCTCGGCTAAGGCTAAATTGGACTGATTCGGGCGGCGAGGCGGACGCTGCCGGACTGGAGGCACTTGCTGTCGGCGCACCGGCCGATGCGCGCTTGCGCCTCGAAAAGGGGACGGCAATGAGGCGGCGGCGGCAGGATCACACTGTGATTGAGCTGAAACGCCCGACCGCAAAGCGGCCGCCCAATCCCTGCTGTTTCAATGCTCATCGCCTTGCCGCGCGATTGCGCGTCACGCTTGCGCGGCTCGCCGCCGGGGCTTCCGCGATCGCGCTCGCGACAGCCGCGCCCGCGCTTGCGCAGGGCCAGCTCGCCGAGCAGCAGATCCACGAACCGAATGTCGTCGGCGTGTCGCTGGTCGTCGGCCTCGTGATCTTCGCGACGATCACCGCGCTTCTTCACCTGACCGGCCGCAAGCAGTGGACGCAGCGCGAAGGCGCGCTGGTCGCCGAGCTCGAAGCCGCCCGCGCGAAGCTCGAGCGCGCGCATGTCTTTCTGTCGGCGGAGCCGCAGATCATCGTCGCCTGGGGCTCGGCCTCGGCGGAGCCCGAGATCGAAGGCGAGATCGGCCTGGTGACGGACGCGCCGGTGCCGCGCCGCGTGCTCGGCTTCGGCGCATGGCTCGAACCGGCGCTGGCGCAGCGCCTCGACGATTGCGTCGAGCGGTTGCGTCGTCGCGGCGAGGGTTTTCGCATGTCGCTCGTCTCGCTCGCCGGCCGCCATCTCGAGGCCGAGGGACGCGCGATCGCCGGACGCGCGGTGCTGCGCATCCGCGACGTCTCGGGCGACCGGCTCGAGCTGCTGTCGCTGCGCCAGCGCCATGCCGAACTCGGCGCGCAGACCGACGCGCTCCGCGCCATGCTCGATTCCATCGCCGCGCCCGTGTGGACGCGCGACGGCGAGGGCAAGCTCTCGTGGGTCAACGCGGCCTACGCGCGCGCCGTGGACGCCAAGGATCCGACGGAAGCGGTGGCCAGGAGCGTCGAGCTTCTCGACCGCGACGCGCGCGAGACGAGCCGCCGCGCGACGAGCGCCGGCGAGACCTGGCGCGCGCGCCTGCCCGGCCTCGTCTCCGGCGCGCGGCGCCTGCTCGACATCGTCGACGTTCCGACGCGTGCGGGCTCGGTCGGCTATGCGCAGGACCTCAGCGAACTCGAGGCTGTCCGCGACAATCTCGAGCAGCAGATGGAATCGCACACCCGCACGCTCGACCAGCTTCCGACGGCGGTGGCGATCTTCGACGGCCAGAAGCGCCTTGTGTTTCACAACGCCGCCTATCGCCAGCTCTGGGGCCTGCCGCAGGGCTTCCTCGACCAGGGCCCGACCGATCCGGAAATCCTCGACCGGCTGCGCGCCGAACGCCGCCTGCCGGAACAGGCCGACTTCCGCACGTGGAAGGCGGGCCTGATGTCCGCCTATCAATCGCAGGACACGCGCGAGCACCTTTGGTATGTGCCGGGCGGCCGCACCTTCCGCGTCGTGTCGAACCCCAGCCCCCACGGCGGCGTCACCTACCTGTACGACGACGTGTCCGAGCGTTTCGAAATCGAGTCGCGCTTCGCGCAGCTCATGAGCGTCCAGAACGAGACGCTCGATACGCTGCAGGAAGGCGTCGCGGTGTTCGGCACCGACGGCAAGCTGAAGCTGCACAACCCTGCCTTCACGCGCCTGTGGCGGCTCGACAGCAACATTCTGCTCGCCCATCCGCATTTCGACGCGATCGCGCAGCAATGCGCGCCGCTGGCCGGCGCCGGCGGCGGCTTCGCCAAGCTGCGCGAGGTCGTGACCGGCCTGCACGAACAACGCACCGGCCACGCGTTCCGCATGAATCGCGCCGACGGAATCGTGCTCGATTGCGCCGCGCAGCCGCTGCCGGACGGAGCGACGCTCATCACCTTCATCGACGCCACCGCGCAGGTCAGCGTCGAACGCGCGCTCACCGACCGCAACCAGGCGCTGATCGAGGCGGAAAACCTGCGCAACGATTTCGTGCACCACATTTCCTACGAACTGCGCTCGCCGCTCACCAACATCATCGGCTTCATCCAGTTGCTGAACGACGAGAGCGTCGGCCCACTCAACGCCCGCCAGCGCGATTACGTCGGCTATGTCATGAAGTCGTCGTCGGCGCTGCTCGCCATCATCAACGACATTCTCGACCTGGCGACGATCGACAAGGACGGAATGCAGCTCGAAACGGACAACGTCGACATTGCGGAGACGATGCGCGCGGCCGCGGCCGGCGTGCAGGATCGGCTGTCCGAATCCGGCATCAACCTGTCGATCGTGGCGCTGGACGGCATCGGCTCGTTTCGCGCCGACGGCAAGCGCGTGCGGCAGATCCTGTTCAATCTCCTGTCGAATGCGATCGGCTTCTCCGAACCCGGCCAGACGGTCACGCTCGCTGCGCTCAGGCGGGGCGACGAAATCGCCTTCAAGGTGTCCGACAACGGGCGCGGCATTCCGCCCGACGTGCTCGACAAGGTGTTCGACCGCTTCAAGAGCCACACGATCGGCACGCGCCACCGCGGCGTCGGGCTGGGGCTCTCCATCGTCAAGGCGCTGGTCGAATTGCACGGCGGCAAGATCCACATCGATTCCGCGCCGGGCGAGGGCACGGCCGTCACCTGCATATTCCCCGCGCCGCTGACCGACGCGGAAGCAGCCGGCGCCGGGTCGGACGCAACCGACACGAAGCGGACGCCGGTATGAGCGGGCTCGCGGAACCCCTTGTCTGGCGCATCGAGGCGGCCGACGAAAGCGGCACGCGCGAGGCGGCGGAGCAGGTGGCGGGCCTTGTCGGCGCGGGCGATCTCGTGACGCTGACGGGCGATCTCGGCGCCGGCAAGACGGCTTTCGCTCGAGCATTGATCCGCAAGCTCACGGGCGATCCCGATCTCGACGTGCCGAGCCCGACCTTCACGCTGATGCAGGTCTACGAGACGGAAAAATTCCCGATCGTGCACGCCGATCTCTACCGCATCGGCAATCCCTCCGAACTGACCGAACTCGGTTGGGACGAGGCGACCGACAGCGCGCTGGTGCTGGTCGAATGGGCGGAACGCGCGGGCGGCGCGCTGCCAGCCGAACGGCTCGACGTGCGCCTGACCGTTCCGCCCGGAAGCGACGATAAACGCATCATCGAACTTTCGGGCTTTGGCGCCTTCGCCGCGCGGCTCGCGCGCGCCAAGGGGGCGACGGAAATCCTGCGCGCGGCTGGATGGCAGGACGCCACGCGCGACTTCATGCTGGGCGACGCCTCGACGCGCGCTTACGAACGGCTGACGAAACCCGACGGCGCGCGCGCGATCCTGATGATCTCGCCGCCGCGGCCGGACGGCCCGCCGGTGCGCTACGGCAAGCCCTACAGCGCCATCGCGAAACTCGCCGAGAACATTCGGCCCTTTGTCGCCGTCGACCGCGTCCTGCGCGACGAGGGGCTCTCCGCGCCGCAGATTTACGCCGCCGATCTGGCGAGCGGCTTCGCCGTGCTCGAAGACCTCGGCGCCGAGGGCGTCGTCGACCCGAACGGCCCGATCCGCGAGCGTTACGCCGAAGCCGCAGCCGTGCTGGCGCATATCCACGCCCGGCCGCGCAGCGACACGATCGCGATGGACAAGGGTTCGATCTATCGCATTCCTCCTTACGATCTCGACGCGCTTCTGATCGAGATCGAACTGCTGCTGGAATGGTATGCGCCACATATCGCCGGCGTGCAGCTTTCATCCGGCCAGCGCGCGACCTTCGTCAATCTCTGGCGCCAGATCGCGGTCGAGATCGTCAGCGGGCCGGCGACGTGGACGCTGCGCGACTATCATTCGCCGAACCTGATCTGGCTGCCCGAGCGCGACGGACTCAAACGCGTCGGAATCATCGATTTCCAGGATTGCGTCATGGGGCATCCGGCCTACGACGTCGTCTCGCTGCTGCAAGATGCGCGCGTGACAGTGCCGGACGAGATGGAGCTGCGGCTGCTTGGCCATTACGCGCAATTGCGGCGCGCGGAGGCGGCCGACTTCGACATGGCGGCGTTCGCGCGCGCCTACGCCATTCTCGGCGCGCAGCGCGCGACGAAGATTCTCGGCATTTTCGCGCGGCTCGACAAGCGCGACCGCAAGCCGCAATATCTCGCGCATCTGCCGCGCGTGACGCGCTATCTGCGCAAGAATCTTGCGCATCCTGCGCTGGCGCCGCTGCGCGATTGGCATGTCGCCAATCTGCCTCGCACGGTCGAGGACGCCTGATTGACGATAAAGCCGACCGTCCGCCCGGCTCTCGACACCGCCATGGTTTTCGCTGCGGGCCTCGGCACGCGGATGCGCCCGATCACGAACCGCATTCCGAAGCCGCTCGTGCAGATCGGCGGCAAGGCGATGCTCGACCACATGCTCGATCGGCTGGCGGATGGCGGCGTGAGCCGCGCGATCGTCAACGTCCATCATCTTCCCGACCAGATCGAGGCGCATCTGAAGGACCGCACGCGGCCGCAGATCATCATCTCGGACGAGCGCGCGAAGCTGCTTGATCAGGGCGGCGGCATCAAGAAGGTCCTGCCGCTGATCGGCGACACGGACTTCTTCATCTGCAATACGGACGCCGTCTGGCTGGAAGGCCCCCATTCCGCGATCGCGGCGATGCGCGCGGCCTGGCGGCCCGACGAGATGGACATCCTGCTGCTGGTCGCCGCGACCTCGGGCAGCGTCGGCGTTGATTGGCCTGGCGACTTCCACATGGCGCCGGACGGACGGCTGACGAAGCGCGCCGAGCGCGAGGTCTCGGCTTTCGTCTATGCCGGCGTGGGCATCGTCAAGGCGAGCCTGTTCAAGGACGCAACCGACGAGGCGTTCCGCCTCGCGCCCTACTTCTTTGACGCGGCGAAGGCCGGCCGACTTCACGGCGTCAGGCTCAACGGCCAGTGGCTGCATGTCGGCTCGCCCGAAGCGATCGAGGAGGCCGAACGCGCTTACGCGCGGCCTGCGGCGTGACCATGGCGCGCCCGCGTCTTTTCACCATTCCTCCGGGCGTTCCTTTTCTCGGAACCTTCGTGCGCGCCGTTCTCTCCGGCGGGATATTGCCGGACCTGTCGCGCGAGGCCGGCCCGCTCGCGCTCGCCGACGTCACGATCTACGCGCCGACGCGACGCGCGACGCGCGCGCTGATCGCCGAATTCGCGGCGCAGGCCGACCGCGGCGCAACGCTGCTGCCGAAGATCAGGCCGCTCGGCGCGGTCGACGAGGAAGCAGCGCTGCTTCCCGAACCGGACGAGGCCTTCACGTCATTGGCCGCGGACCTGCCGCGCGCCATCGGCGAAATCGAGCGGCGTTTCCTCCTGGCCAAGCTCGTTCTGGCCTGGGCGCAGGCGCTGCGCGGCGCGATCGTCGGACTTGGACCCGATGGAGCGATCGTCACCGACGCGACGAAGGAGCTTGTCGCCGGCGCCACGCCCGCGGACGCGTTGGCGCTCGCGGGGCAACTCGGCGGACTGATCGACGAATTCATTGTCGAAGGCGCCGACTGGTCGGCTGTGCGCAATCTCGCGGCGGAGGAGTACGATCGCTATTGGGGCGTGTCGGCCGATTTCCTGCGTATCGCCATTGACCGCTGGCCTGAAATCCTTGCCGAACGCCAGGCGATCGATCTCGCCGACCGACGCGCGCGGCTGATCGAGCGCGAGGCCGCGCGACTGGCGGGCGTCGACGAACCGACCATCGTCCTCGGCTCGACCGGAACCAACCGCGCGACGGCGGAGCTGATGCGCACGATCGCGCACATGCCGCGCGGCGCGGTCGTGCTGCCGGGCCTCGACCAGATCATGCCTGACAAGGACTGGCGTCTCGTCGCGGGGCCCGATGGCGGGCGCGAAACGATCTTCGGCCATCCGCAGGCCGCGCTCGCGCGATTGCTGGCCCGCCTTGGCGCCGCGCGGGACGATGTGCGCGCCCTCGCGGCGGCCGACGCCGGACTCGGGAAGCGCGCCCGCTTCGTGTCGCAGGCGCTGGCGCCGAGCGAGTCGACCCCGGACTGGCGCGCCTATGTCGCAGCGCATGGCGACGAGCGCGCCGAAGCGCTGGCCGACGTCAGCCTGATCGAAGCCGCTGACGAACGCGAGGAAGCGCTCGCGATCGCAATCTGCCTGCGCGAGCTGCTGGAGACGCCGCATGCGACCGCAGCGCTGATAACGCCGGACCGCGCCATTGCGCGACGCGTACGGGCGGAACTCGCGCGTTGGAATATCATCGTCGACGACTCCGGCGGCGAGCCGCTGAGATCGACGGGAGCCGGCGGTTTCGCGCGCGCAACGTTGACCGCGGCTGCGGAGAAGTCCGACGTCGCCTTTCTCGCGCTGCTCGGTCACGACCGTTTCGCGCCCACGTCGGATCGCGCGCGGACGCGCGCCCTGGCGCAACTGATCGAGATCGGCGTACTGCGCGCAACGCCGCATGACCCGGACTGGCGCGGCCGATTCGCCTTTGCGCGCGAATGCGCCCGCCGCCGCCATGTCCACGGCGCCGTCCGGCGCATTTCCGGCGACGACTGGGCAGAGATGGAACATATGGCGCTCGCCGTGGATGCGGCGCTGGCGCCGCTACGCGCGGACGACAGCCGCACGGTCGGCGCGTGGATCGAGCTTCACCGGGGGCGCCTCGACGCGCTTGCGACGAAAGCCGATGTCGACATCGGCGAGGACGACGTGGCGCTCGCGCGCCTTTTCGACGAGGCCGGCGCGTTCGGCGGGGACGCCGCGCTTGGCATGCGGCTCACGCTCGACGAATACCGGGCGCTGTTCGATACGCTCATCTCCGCCGCGACGGTGCGCGGCCCGCAGCGCACGCACGCGCGGCTCAAGGTTCTCGGCCTGCTGGAAGCGCGCCTGCTTGACGCCGATCTCGTGGTCCTTGGCGGTCTCGACGAAGCGATCTGGCCGCCGCAACCCAAGAGCGACGCTTTCCTCAATCGCCCGATGCGCGCGCAGGTCGGACTGACGCCGCCGGAACGGCGGATCGGACAGAGCGCGCACGATTTCACGATGGCGATGGGCGCGCGCAAGGTCGTATTGACGCGCGCCCTCAAGCGCGCCCGCGCGCCGACCGTCGCCTCGCGCTTTCTGCAGCGGGTCGATGCGCTCGCCGACCGGGATGCAAGCGCGGGCCTGCGCGCGCGCGGCGCCCGCTGGCTGACGCTTGCGCGCCTTCTGGACAAGCCTGAAGCGACACGCCCGCTTGCGCGGCCCGCGCCGAAGCCCCCGCTCGAACTTCGCCCCGCATCGCTCAGCGTAACCCGGATCGAGACGCTGCGCCGCGATCCTTACGCCATCTATGCCGAACGCATTCTGAAGCTCCAGCCGCTTCCGGCGGTGGATTTCGCCATCGGCGCGTCCGAGCAGGGCATTGGCGTGCACGAGGCGCTCGCCGAGTTGGCCAGGCAATGGCCGAGCGGTCCCCTGCCGGCCACGGCGCGCGAGATTCTGATTGCGGAAGCGCGCCGGCAATTGGCGCCGTTCTTTGCTGATCCGGCATGGCGGGCCTTCCGTTGGCCTGCGCTCGAGGCGGGCCTGGATTTTGTCCTGGGGTATGAAGCAGATCGCCGCGACACGCTCGCGCAAGTGGCCGGGGAGACGCGCGGCGAACTCGTCCTGGACCTTGCGGACGGCAGTTCCTTCAAGCTGACCGCAGAGGCCGACAGGATCGAGGTCGATCGCGGCGGGCGGGCGCGGGTCGTCGACTACAAGACGGGCCAGCCGCCTTCGCCCAAGCAAATCGGACTGGGGCTGGCGGCGCAGCTCACTCTCGAGGCGGCAATGGCGCGACGCGGCGCATTTCGCGAAATCGGCAAAGTCGAGCCGGACTGGGGGATCTACATCAAGCTCGGCGGCCCGGAAGGCGGCAAGATCGTCGAGGCGCCGAAGAGGGGCGCCGACTTCGCGGCGCTCGCCGAAGAGCATTTCGCGGGGCTCACGCGACTCCTGTCGTCCTTCCGCGATCCGGCGCAAGGGTATCCGTCGCGCGCGCTCGCGCAATTCATCAAGCGCGCGGGAGATTTCGACCATCTCGCGCGGGTCAAGGAATGGTCGACCTCCGGCGGCGGCGCGGAGGACGAGGGATGAGATACGACATTCCCGCCCTGACGCAGGCGTACCAGCGGCGCGCATCCGACCCCGAGGCGTCGGCCTGGGTTTCGGCGAACGCGGGCTCCGGCAAGACGCATGTGCTGACGCAGCGCGTCGTGCGGCTCCTGTTGTCGGGCGTCGCGCCGTCGCGCCTGATCTGCCTGACCTTCACCAAGGCGGCCGCCGCCAACATGTCGGCGCGCGTTTTCGACATGCTCGCCGGCTGGACGCTGATGGACGATGCGGCGCTGACGGAGGCGATCAAGAAGACTGGCGCGACGCCGCCGGACAAACTCGATGTCGCACGCCGGCTTTTCGCCGCCGCCGTCGAAACGCCGGGCGGCCTCAAGATTCAGACGATCCACGCCTTCTGCGAGCGCGTGCTGCATCTCTTCCCGTTCGAGGCGAACGTGCCCGCCGAGTTTCGCGCGGCCGAAGACCTGGAGCGTGCCGAACTGCTGTCTTTGGCGCTTCGCCAGACACTCGGCGCGGCGGCCGACGACCGGCGCCTCGGCGCCGCGCTGGCCCGGGTTGCGGACGAATGTTCGGAGGGCGCGTTCGAGAAGGTTCTCGACGCGGCGATCGGCCACCGTGAGGCGCTGGAAGATGTCGAAGGCGCGATCGCGCGCTTGCCGGCAGCTCTCGGCCTTGCTCCCGGCGACGATGAGGAATCGGTCAGGCGATCAATGATCGTCGGCGGCGTTGCGTGGACCGAATGGTCGACGATCGCTGAAATTTTCGACCGAGGCTCCAAGACCGACAAGGAACAGGCGGCCCGTCTTCGCGCCGCGGCCGCAATAGCGCCGGACGTTGCATGTCTCGAGGCGTATCTGCCGTTCTATTTCACCGATGGCGGCGCGGGCGATCCGCGCAAGCGCATCGGAACGAGCGCCATCGAAACGGAGGCGCCAACGTTGCTCGACCGGCTGGCGACGGAGGCGCAACGTCTCGATCGCCTGCGCGGAAAACTTCGCGCGCTCGACACGGTCGCGCGCTCCTCTGCCCTGCTGCGGCTGGCCGCCGCCTGCCTCGATCGCTACGAAGCGCTTAAGCGCGCGCGCGGCGTGCTCGATTTCGACGACATGATCGAGCGGACGCGCGCGCTGTTCACGCGCGAGGGCGCGGCCGCCTGGGCGCTCTACAAGCTCGACAATGGCGTCGACCATATTCTCGTCGACGAGGCGCAGGATACGAGCGAGGCTCAATGGGCGATTCTCGATGCGCTCGCTTCGGAATTCGCCGCGGGCGCAGGCGCGCGCGCGCTGAAGCGCACGTTCTTCGCGGTCGGCGACGAGAAACAGTCGATCTTCTCGTTTCAGGGCGCTTCGCCACAAGCGTTCGGCCGCATGCGCAAGAGTTTCGAAAAGCGCGTGCGCGGAGCGGGCCAGGCGTTCGATCCGGTGCCGCTCGACCTTTCGTTCCGGTCGGCCAGGCGCGTGCTCGACGCTGTCGACCTGATCTTCTCCCGGCAGGAGGCGCTAAGCGGCCTGCAGTCCGACCCGACGGACCAGCCGCCAAGGCATAACGCCCTGAAGTTCGACATTCCCGGGATGGTGGAGATCTGGCGCCCGATCGCCGGCGAGAAGGTCGAGGACCCGACGGACTGGGCGCTGCCGCTGGACCTGCCGCGCGAAAGCTCGCCGCCGGTTGAACTTGCCCGCAATATCGCCGCCAAGATCGCGCGTCTCACGCATCCGGATTCGCGCGAGCGCGTGCACGATTCCGAGACGGGCGCCTTGCGCGCGATCCGGCCGGGCGATGTGATGATACTTGTACGGCGGCGCGACGCGTTCTTCGAGGCGATGGTGCGGGCGCTGAAATCCGCCGGCGTGCCGGTCGCAGGCGCGGACCGGCTGGAAATCGCCAATCATATCGCCGTCATGGACATGCTGGCGGCCGCGCGAGCCGCGCTCGCGCCCGACGACGATTATTCGCTCGCCTGCGCGCTGAAATCGCCGCTTTGCGGGCTCGGCGACGAAGACCTCATCCGCCTCGCGCCGTTGCGGCCGGGCAGCCTCGACGCGGCGCTGCGCGAATCGGGGAAGGCGCATCATGCCGAAGCTGCCGCGCGCATAGCGCGTTGGCGCATCCGGGCTGCAGAACTCGGGCCTTTCGATTTCTTCAGCCGGCTGCTTGGGCCCGAAGGCGGGCGACGCGCATTCCTGGCGCGGCTCGGCGCAGAGGCTGGCGATGCGCTTGACGAATTCATGGCGCTGGCGCTGGAGCATGAACGCGCCGCTGCGCCTTCGCTCGCGACGTTCGTGCACGAGATCGAGTCGCTTTCCCTCACGATCAAGCGCGACATGGAGAGCGCGGGCGATCTGGTGCGCGTGATGACCACGCATGCGGCGAAAGGACTCGAAGCCAAGATCGTGTTCCTGCCCGACACGTGCAGGCTGCCGCCATCCGCAAGCGATGCGGCATTGTTTGAGATCGATACGGTCGCCGGCGCGACTCTCGCCTGGTCGCCACGCAAGAGCGACGATCCGGCGACGGTGGCGAAAGCGCGCGCAGACGCGCGACAGGAGGTCGAGAACGAATATCGGCGCCTGCTCTACGTGGCGCTGACACGCGCGGAAGAGCGACTGTACATCTGCGGTTATCACGGCTTGCAGGGCAAGCAGCAGGGCTGCTGGCTCGATCTGGCGGTCGACGGCCTTGCCCATGCGCTGACCGA
This sequence comes from Rhodoblastus sp., assembly GCA_046349085.1. Taxonomy (GTDB): domain Bacteria; phylum Pseudomonadota; class Alphaproteobacteria; order Rhizobiales; family Beijerinckiaceae; genus JAJXWB01. The sequence continues at coordinate 162,632 of JAXMDA010000006.1, read as the reverse complement.
GGCGCCAGACGAACATGCGCCCGGCGGAACGGTCCGCCGATTTGGCGAGCCGAGCATCGGCGACGAACGCGAGCCGAGGGCGGCTGTCACGGAGCCAAGGACGCCCGATTGGCTCTTTCTGCCCGCGCCGAACGAGGTCGAACCGCCGCCGCCGCTGCGGCCGTCCAGCGCGCTCTCCGGCGCCGACACGCCCGACGTTCGCCAGCCCGCGACGGCAACGCGCAATTCCTCGGGCGTGCAGCGCGGACTGCTCGTGCATCAACTCCTGCAAAGCCTGCCGGCGCTTCCCGCGACGCAGCGCATCGCAGCCGCGCTGCGCTACCTGCGCGCACAGGCGCCGGGCCTGCGCAGCGACGCCGCCGAAGATCTCGCGCGCGAGGCGACGCGGGCTCTCGACCTCGGCGAAGCCGCGCCTCTGTTCGGCTCCAACTCCCGCGCGGAACCCGCAATCTGCGCCCGCATATGCCGCGAGGGTCGACAACCGATCGACATTGCCGGACGTATCGACCGGCTCGCGGAAGTGGGCGAGGAAATCTGGATCGCCGATTTCAAGACCGGGGCGCGGCCGGACGAAGCGCCCGCGGCCTATGTGACGCAGCTCGCGCTTTATCGCGCCGGCGTCGGCGCGCTCTATGCCGGCAGGAAGGTGCGCGCCTTCATCCTGTGGACGCAGGCTTCGCTGCTCGAGGAAATGTCGGCCGCTGCGCTGGACGCCGCGCTGGCCGAAGTCTGACCGCAGGCCGGACCCCTCGTTCTCAGATCGTGACCTGCGCGCCCAGCTCCACCACGCGATCCGACGGAATCGCGAAGAAGTCCGTCGCCGTCGTCGCCTGTTTCGACAGGCTGATGAACAGCTTGTCCTGCCAGAGCGGCATGCCTGAGGTCGGGCTGGGCTTGAGCGAACGCCGGCCGAGGAAGAACGACGTCGTCATGATGTCGAACTTGTAGCCGGCCTTGCGCAGCACGGCCATCGCCGAGGGTATGCGCGGACTTTCCATGAAGCCGAAACGCAGGGTGACCGCCATGAAGTCGTCGGACAGCTTGCGCGTCTCGAAACGGTTGGCGGGATCGACGCGCGGAATGTCCTCCGTCACGACCGACATGAGAACGACGCGCTCGTGCAGCACCTTGTTGTGTTTCAGATTGTGCATGAGCGCGGGCGGCGCGACTTCCGGCGACCCGGTCAGGAAGACCGCCGTTCCGGGCACGCGCGTCGGCTTGGATTTCGCGAGCATCCGCAGCAGATCGGCGGTGGGGATCGAATCGCGCTTGCTCTTCTCGTTGAGCTGCGAGGTGCCGCGCGACCAGGTCCACATCGTGACCATGGAGGCCCCGCCCAGAAGGATCGGCACCCAGCCGCCTTCCAGCACCTTCACGAGATTGGCCGACAGGAACGACATGTCGATGGCCAGGAAGAAGCCGACGAACAGCAGCACGCCCCAGACCGGCCAGCGCCACAGTTTCCAGACGACGATGGCGGCGAGCGCCGTGTCGACGGCCATGGAGGCGGTGACCGCGATGCCGTAGGCGTTGGCGAGCGAATCCGAATTCTTGAAGAGGATGACCAGAATGACGACGCCGATCAGCAACAGCCGGTTGACGCGCGGCACGAAGATCTGGCCCTCCGCCGATTCCGACGTGTGACGGATTTCCATGCGCGGCAACAGGCCGAGCTGGATCGCCTGGCGCACGATGGAGAAGGCGCCGGTGATCACCGCCTGGCTGGCGATGATGGTGGCGACGGTGGCGAGGATGATCAGCGGGATGAGGCCCCAGTCCGGCGCGAGCTGGTAGAAGGGGCTGAAGTTTTCCTGTGTCACGACCGCCGGATGGGCGAGGATGAAAGCGCCCTGTCCGAGATAGTTCAGGATGAGGGAGGGCAGAACGAAGAAAACCCAGGCGAGCTGGATCGGCTTGCGGCCGAAATGGCCCATGTCGGCGTAGAGCGCTTCCGCTCCCGTCACCGCGAGGAAGACGAGGCCGAGCGTCGTGAAGCTCTTGGCGCCGTGCGAGAACAGGAAGACCAACCCGTTGACGGGATTGATGGCCTTGAGGATGGCCGGCTCGTCGAAAATATGCGTCGCGCCGAGCGTAGCGAGCGTGCCGAAGAACAGGACCATGATCGGGCCGAAGAAAGCGGCGACCTTGGCGGTGCCGCGGCTCTGCACCACGAACAGCGATATCAGGATCGCGATGGTGATCGGCAGGATGTAAGGCGACAGATCGACATACTGGCGAACGGCCGGCAGCTTCAGGCCTTCGATCGCGGACAGAACGGAAATGGCGGGCGTGATGATGGCGTCGCCCGAAAAGAGCGCGGCGCCGGCGACGCCGAGCAGGAAGATCGGCATGGTGCGCTTGCCGACCGCGTGCTGCGCGAGCGCCATCAGCGACAGCGTGCCGCCTTCGCCCTTGTTGTCGGCGCGCATGATGAAGAGGACGTACTTCACCGTGACGATGAAGATCAGCGCCCAGATGAGCAGCGACACGATGCCGACGATCTCGGCCTCGTGCGTTCCGGTCTCTTTCGTATGCTCCAGCGAGGCCTTGAGCGCGTAGAGCGGGCTCGTGCCGATATCGCCGTAGACGACGCCGACGGACCCCAGCGCCATGGCCCAGAAGCCGTGGCCGCTCGCCGCATTGCCGTGTCCTGCGGGGCCATGCGCGCGATGTTCGGAGTTCGACTCCGGCGCGCGGCCGTCCGGCTTCGGCGGAACGGCCGTGGTGGAACTGTCGCCGTTCGGTCCTGACTGCGTCATTCGCAAGCTCGGGGGAGAAGCCCCACCGTCGGCTGCAGCCGACGGGCGCGGCGATATACGCCGTTTCCCCATCACAGAAAAGTCCCATTCGTAAAGCGCCCGCCGCGATTCCCTCCGCTTCCGAAATCCGCAAGGCGAAACTGAAACGCGAGGGACAAACGTCTCGGGCGCGTTGCGGTTGCCAACCGTTCCTGCCAAGAGAGCGGACGCGCCAAGAGAGGCCATGCGCTCCTTTCCCGACCAATTGCCGATCGACGACGTGCTCGCGGACGTGCGCCGGAAGCTGGGCGCGACGCCCAATCTCGCGCTCGTCGCGCCGCCCGGCGCCGGCAAGACGACGCGCGTCCCGCTGGCGCTGCTCGACGAGGAGTGGACCGCCGGCAAGCAGATAATCCTGCTCGAACCGCGGCGGCTCGCCGCGCGAGCGGCGGCGCAACGCATGGCCGACACGCTCGGCGAGAAGGTCGGCGACACGATTGGCTTGCGCATCCGCATGGAATCGCGGGCGTCCGCGCGCACCCGCATTCTTGTCGTCACCGAGGGGGTGTTCACGCGCATGATCCTCGACGATCCGGCGCTCGAGGGCGTCGGCGCCGTGCTGTTCGACGAGTTCCACGAGCGCTCCCTCGACGCCGATCTCGGCCTGGCGCTGGCGCTCGACGCGCAGGCCGGGCTGCGCGAGGACCTGCGGCTTCTGGCCATGTCGGCGACGCTCGACGGCGCGCGCGTCGCCGGCCTGATGCGCGACGCGCCGGTCATCGAGAGCAAGGGCCGCGCCTTTCCGGTCGAAACAGTCTATCTCGGCCGCGATCACGCCGAACGGATCGAGCCGGCCGCGCTGCGCGCGATCCTGCGGGCGCTGGATACGGAGAAAGGATCGATCCTCGTCTTCCTGCCGGGACAGGGCGAGATCGAGCGTGTCGCGCGCGACCTGTCCGAACGCGTTCGCGACCCGGCTATTCTCGTCGCGCCGCTCTACGGCGCGCTCGACCGGCGCGACCAGGACCGGGCGGTCCTGCCGGCAAAATCCGGGACACGAAAGATTGTGCTGGCCACATCTGTCGCGGAAACGTCGCTCACCATCGAGGGCGTGCGCGTCGTGATCGACAGCGGGCTTGCCCGCGTCCCGCGCTACGAGCCCGACCTCGGCCTGACGCGGCTCGAAACGGTGCGCGCCGCCCGCGCGTCCGTGGACCAGAGACGCGGCCGCGCCGGCCGTACGGAGCCGGGGGTTTGCTACCGCCTCTGGGAGGAGGCCGCCACAGGCGCGCTGCCGGCCTTCGCGCAGCCGGAAATTCTCAGCGCCGATCTTTCCGGCCTCGCGCTCGATCTCGCCTTCTGGGGCGTGCGCGAGCGGACGGGACTCGCCTTCCTCGACGCGCCGCCGGCGCCCGCCTGGTCCGAAGCGGTCAAGCTTCTGCAATCGCTCGGCGCGCTCGATGCGGAAGGCGCCGTCACGGAGGAAGGGCGGGCGATCCGGGAACTGCCGCTGCCGCCGCGGCTGGCGCGCATGGTCGTGGACGCCGCCCGCGCCGGCGCCGGCGCGATGGCCGCCGAAGTCGCCGTCCTCCTGTCCGAACGCGGCCTCGGCGGCGCGTCAGCCGATCTGGAGGACCGGCTGGATCGCTTCCGGCGCGAACGGTCGCAGAGGGCGGAGGCCGCCCGCGGCATGGCGCGGGGCTGGCTGCGCACGGTCAAAACTCCGCGCTCGCCCGTCGCCCGCGATCTGTCAGTCGGCGCGCTCGTCGCCCTCGCCTTCCCCGAACGCATTGCGCAAAGGCGCGGCAAGCCCGGCGAATTTCTGATGGCGAACGGTCGCGCCGCCGCCGTCGAACCGCACGACCGGCTGGCGTCCGCCGACTATCTTGCGGTGGCGGAAGCGACGGGGCGCGCGGCGCAGTCGCGCATTCTGGCGGCCGCGCGCATCGAGCTTGCCGAAATCGAGGAGCTTTTCGCCGACAGCATCGAAAAGCGGCGCGAAATCGCCTTCGACAGGGAGAAGGCCGCGCTGCGCGCGCGCGAAACCCGAAAACTCGGCGCCCTGACGATCGAGGCGCGCAACCTCGGGCTCGAGCCCGGCCCGGAGACGGCGCGGGCGCTGGCGGAAGCGCTGGCGGGCGGCGGGATCGACCGGCTGCCCTGGAGCCCGCGCCTGCAGCAATTGCGGGCGCGCGTCGCGTTCCTGCGGCGGGCGGAGGGCGGGGAATGGCCCGACCTCTCGGACGCGGCGCTGGCGGCGACCGCCGCCGGCTGGCTCGCCCCGTTTCTGGAGGGCGCGCGCGGGCTTTCGGACATTTCGGAAGCGATTCTTTCGGACGCGCTGGACGCGCTGCTGCCCTGGGACATGCGCCGGCGGCTCGACGCCGAGGCGCCGACGCATTTCGAGACGCCGGCCGGCTCGCGCATCGCCATCGACTACGAGGCCGAGGGCGGCCCGGCCATCCATGTGCGCGTGCAGGAACTCTACGGTCTCAAGGCGCATCCGGAACTCGCCGGCGGACGGGTGAAGCCGGTCTTCCATCTGCTCTCGCCCGCGCACCGGCCGATCCAGACGACCGGCGACCTGCCGCGCTTCTGGACCGGCGCCTGGGCCGACGTGAAGAAGGACATGAAGGGCCGCTACCCCAAGCACGTCTGGCCGGACGATCCGGCCAACGCCGCGCCGACGACGCGCGCCAAGCCGCGCGGGACGTGAGCCGCCGCTAACCGAGGTCGATCGTCACGATTTCCGGCGGCGCGCCGATCCGCATCGGCACGACCGAGGCGCCGAGGCCGGCGGAGACGACAAGATGGCGGTCGTCCTCGATCATGTGCCCATAGGCGTAGCGCTGGCCATAGCGCGAGGGCACGACCGGCCGCCAGCCGAAGAGGTTGAGCTGGCCGCCGTGCGTATGGCCGCTGACCGTCAGCGCGACGCGGCCGGGGACCTTCGGAAAGATATCGGGCTCGTGCGCCATCAGGATGAGCGGAGCCGCGTCTGTCGCCTGCGCCAGCGTCGCCGGAAGATCGTCGATGCCGTAGCGGGGCGACCGCCAGCCGCGCTCCGGCACGAAGGCGATCTGGTCGCCCAGACCCGCGATCCAGAACGGCCGCCCATCCTTTTCGAGGCGCAGCGCGGCGTTCTGGTAAAGCCGCAGCCCCGCGTCCTGCAGGGCGAGGCCGACGACCGGCAGGCCGTCCCCGCGTTTCATCGCAGCCACGTCGTTCCACCAGTCGTGGTTGCCCAGCACCGCATGGACGCCCAGCGGCGCGCGGAGCCGCCCCAGTTCGCGCGTCCATTCGGCAAGCGGGAGGGGCGTCTGAAAGCGGTGCGTGGCGATGTAGTCGCCGAGCAGGAGGATGCAGTCCGCGCCCAGATCATTGGTTCTGGCGACAATATCCGCGACGCGGTCGCCGCGCATCCAGGGATCGCAGGCGTGCAGGTCGGCGATGATCGCCAGCCGCAGCTTGAAGCCGCCGGGCCAGCCGGGCGGCGTGAGAGCGTAGCGCGTCCGGCGCAGGCCGAAGAGAGGCTCGCCGACCAGCCCGTAGCCGGCGACGCCCGCGCCCGCGACAAGCGCGCCTGCCGCCAGACGCAGCAACGTCCGGCGCGTAATCATGCGGAAACAGGCAAATCGAGAAAACGCATGACCCGGTGTAGCACAGCGCGTAAAAGACGCTGCTGCGTTTTCGCCAGCGACTTCTTGCGCGTTCCTGCCAGGCGGCAGCGACCGCGCGTTAAACAAACCGCTGTATCGAGCGGTCGCCAGCAGAGACCGCGCTGCGCCGGCGCGCTTTCGCCATCGATCTTGCAACGGGATTTTGCATGTTTCCGAAACCGGTTCCTTCGCTCGCCGTCAACACCTACGCCTACGAATCCGCGCCGATGGTGAAGCCGACGGGCTTTCGCGAATATGACGCGCGCTGGCTGTTCGAAAAGGAAATCAACCTGATGGGGGTGCAGGCGCTGGGCCTCGGCCTCGGCACGCTGCTGCACGAGATGGGCGTGAAGCCGGAACTGGCGACCGGCCACGACTTCCGCTCCTATTCCGCCTCGATCAAATATGCGCTGATCACCGGCCTGATGGCGGCGGGCGTGAAGGTGAAGGACATCGGCCTCGCGCTCTCGCCCATGGCCTATTTCGCGCAATTCGCGCTGGACACGCCGGCGGTGGCGATGATCACCGCCTCGCACAACGACAATGGCTGGACCGGCGTGAAGATGGGCGCGCAACGTCCGGTGACGTTCGGTCCCGACGAGATGGGCCGGCTGCGCGACATCGTGCTCAACGGCAGGTTCCGGTACGCCGACGGCGGCGGCTACCAGTTCGTCGAGAATTTTCCGGAAATCTATCTCGCCGATCTCGCCGACCGGCCGAAGATCAAGCGCAAGCTGAAAGTGGTCGCCGCCTGCGGCAACGGCACGGCCGGCGCCTTCGCGCCGAAGCTGCTCGAGCGCCTCGGCGTCGAGGTCATCCCGATGGATGTCGATCTCGACTGGAATTTCCCGAAGTACAACCCGAACCCCGAAGACATGGAAATGCTTCATGCCATGGCGGCGAAGGTGAAGGAGACGGGCGCCGATGTCGCGCTCGGCTTCGACGGCGACGGCGACCGCTGCGGCGTGGTCGACAACAACGGCGAGGAAATCTTCGCCGACAAGATCGGCGTCATGCTGGCGCGCGACCTCGGCAAGCTCTATCCCAATTCCACCTTCGTGGTGGACGTGAAGTCGACGGGGCTCTTCGCCACCGACGCGGCGCTGCTGTCGACGGGCGCCAGGACCGACTACTGGAAGACCGGCCATTCCTACATCAAGCGTCGCGTCACCGATCTCAAGGCGCTCGCGGGCTTCGAGAAATCGGGCCATTTCTTCTTCAACGCGCCGGTCGGGCGCGGCTACGACGACGGCCTGCTGACGGCCGTGCATGTCCTGGAAATGCTCGACCGCAATCCCGGCAAGTCGATGGCCGATCTCTATGCCGACCTGCCGAAGACCTGGGGCTCGCCGACCATGTCGCCGCATTGCGACGACGAGAAGAAGTATGGCGTCGTCGATCGCGTCACCGCTCGCTTCAAGGACATGCAGGCGAAGGGCGAAACGATCATCGGCCAGAAGATCCGCGATCTCGTGACCGTCAACGGCGTGCGCGTGACGGTGGAGGACGGCACGTGGGGTCTTGTGCGCGCGTCGTCCAACAAGCCGGAACTGGTCGTCGTCGTGGAAAGCCCGGCCTCGGAAGCCAACCTGCGAGCCATGTTCGCAGCGGTCGACGGCGTCTTGCGCGAGAACCCGGAAGTCGGCGCCTACAACCAGACGATCTGAGCGCGCGGACAGAACGAAAAACGGCGGGCCTTTCGGCCCGCCGTTTTCCTTTGTCGTCCTCCGTTCGTCTCAGGATACGGACGGGTTGTTCTGCGCGCAGAGGGTTGCGTTCGTCGTCAGCGCGGTGCCGACGATCGGCAGGCCCGTGCGCGACCAGAAGGCCTGCGACCAGCCGGTATTGATCGACGTCAGGTTCGACCAGTTGAAGACCTTGAACGTGAAGCCGGGCGAATAGGTGTAGGTCACGTCCGCCACGATCAGATAGCCGGTCGGCGCGCCCGATGTCGTGTATTCCGGCGGCAGGAACGAGGGATAGGTCGAATCGGTCAGGCTCTTGTCGGCGGCCTGGAGCGGCTTGTTGGTGGTCGAGAGCTGCGGGCTGCCGGGCGGCGTGAAGGCGTTGTTGCCGCCGCTGCACGGACGCGCCAGGCCGCTGTTGCTGGTGACCGACCATTTGGTGAAGGCCCACATGTTGTTGGCGCTGTCCTTCACCACGTCGATGCGCGACAGGGTCATCTTCAGGGATGAGGACGAATAGGGCGCCATGATCGTCGCGGCGGCGGCGAAGAAGTTCGTCATGTCGCTGTTGGTCACGGTCGGATTGCCGGTCGCCGCTGTCTGGCGCGAGGCGATATCGGCGAGGGCGCGCGCGACGAGGGCGACCTTTCGCGTCGCCATATAGGCCTTGGTGGTGACCGCGGTCGAGAGATAGAGGCCGAGCATGACCGGCAGGATGATGGCGAATTCGACCGCGGCGACGCCGCGATCGTCGCGCCACCGGGCGGAGAGGCGCGACCAGAAACGCCCGACCGCCGCGCGGCGCGTGTCCTGCGAGGGCGCAGTCATCAATAATTCTCCGACTTGAACACGGTCGTCGCCATGAGGGTCACGGACGAAGAGCTGAACCCGCTGAAACGGTTGAAATACAGGGGATAGGGGTAGCAGACGCGCACGACCAGCACCTGGCCGGTCGAACCGGGCGTGTAGCTTGCCGCCTGGCCGGCGTTGCAGACCGTCTTCGTCGTGTCGAAGGAGGTCGTGTAGTCGGCCGCCGAACGAACGTCGATCTTGACGTTGCCGCAACTGAAGTTGCGCCAGAGCTTGCTGCACACGAGGTTGGTGAAGGTCGTGAGCTGCTGCGAACTCGACTGGCCGTTCGTCTGGATCTGACCGGTGAGGAGCTGGCGCGACGCTTCATAGGTCGCGTTTTCGAGATTGCTCTGGTTGAACAGAAGAAAGGCGGCCTCGAAGATCGCGCAGAGGATCATGAAGAAGGGAACCGAGACGATCCCGAACTCGACTGCCGTCGCGCCGCGCGCATCCGCTGCGAAATCGCCGCCGCTGCGGCGGGCGGCCCGCGCCTTTCTGCCAAGCGACATCAACAGACGGCGGATCATCATCGACGCACTCTCCGACACGGGACGCAAAGCGTCGGCTCTCAGAAAGCACAGGATTCGTTAAGATACCGTAGAAGAATGCTTCGGCCGCAACGGCTCGGCGCCGTCACTCGCCGCGCGTCACTTGCCGCCCGACATGGCAGCGCCCGTGCGCGTGCGGACATTCGTGATGCCTTCCGACATAAACTTGGTGTCGTCGCCCAGCGCCACGGTGGGGGCGCAACGCGGATTACAGGAGTAGGATTCCTGCGACGCGCCGCGCAAGACGACCAGCGACTGGTTGCTCGCGATCACCTTGATCGTCGTTTCGTCGATGGCGTTGCCGGAGGAATCGAGCGAGATCAGGTTTGTCGTGCCGAAGCTGCGGCCGCTGACAACCATCGAACCATTGCCCTTGAGCATGGTGACGTCGGCGACGAGCGGATTGCCGATGATGAGCGTCTGGGTGCCGGCGGGAACCTTGACGATGCGCGCGCGATCGAGCGAAACGACGATGCCGCCGGCGTCCGCGTGCGCAGCGACAGATCCCAAAAGCGCCAGCGCCAGACCTCCCGCAAGGGCACGCGCAGGCGTCCGACCAGACCTCGACATACAAGTGCTCCGCGCCGACATACAGCCTGCACAAAACAACACGGAAAGGTGAATGAAACATAAAGCGCTCCGCTACGTCTCGAGCGATCCGGGCGCGCTTTGACGAAAAGGGGCGACCTCCGCGGCTCCTGCAGACGACATGCGCGCGCGAGCCAGACTGCGCCAACATGCGCGGGCGGCCTGCAAAACCGCACTGCGCGCGGGTGCGCGCCGATGCGCCGCCGTCACGCAACGCGCAATTGGATACAAGCCGTTACGCCCGTCTTAACCACGAAAAACCGCAGACCGCGGGCCGCCCGAACTGCGGATCGGATTAACCGTCTCGCAAGGGTCGGCGACTATAAGTGGCACATTCCAGCGATGAGCCATCCAGAGTGCTGGAACGAAGATTGGAGCCTAATATGAAGACCGTTTTCTCCCGCTTCCTGAAAGACGAGTCGGGCGCTACCGCGATCGAGTACAGCCTTATCGCCGCCCTGATCGGCGTCGCCGTCATCGCCGCGGTCAAGTCGCTCGGTCTGACGCTGTCGAGCAAGTTCTCCAACATCACGGCGAACCTGACCTAATATTTCCGTCCGCAAGGACCGAATCGAAGCGGCCCCGGTCCCCTGGGGCCGCTTTCTTTTTGCCGCCGCCCTCTTCGTTAAGAAAGAGTCAACGCGTCGCGTCTAAAGATGCGCGAACGCCCGCCTGATCCAAGGAGCCATGCATGCTCGACCTCGCAATCCTCGCCATCTTCCCGGGGGTGATGGTCTTTGCGGCAATTTCCGACATGCTGACGATGAAGATTCCCAACTTCGCGTCGCTCCTGCTGATCATCGCCTTCTTCATCATGGCCATGGCGATGGGGATGCAATGGTCGGCGATCGGCTGGCATACGCTCGCGGGCGTCCTGACGCTGGTCATCTGCTTCATGCTGTTCAACGCCGGCTGGATCGGCGGCGGCGACGCCAAACTCGCGGCCGCGACGTCGCTGTGGCTCGGTTTCGGACTTCTGCCCTCCTATGGCGTGTTCGCGTCCGTGTTCGGCGGCGTGCTCACGCTCGCCATCCTGCAGTTGCGCCGCATGACGATCGAGGGCGCATCCTTCTCGACGCCCTGGCTCGCGCGCCTGGCGGAAAAGAACGGCGGCATTCCCTACGGCATTGCGCTCGCCGCCGCGGGGCTGACCGTCTATCCGGACACTGCGCTCTGGATCGCCGCGCGTTCGATTTGAACGGCGCCGCAATCATTTGACGACCGCCCAAGTCTCTTGAAACCAATCGCATTGGATAGGAACGGTTAACCTTAATTTGACGTTTCACTGCTCAAATCCGGGCAACGACATGCGTCGTAGCTTCGGGTTTGGTGACCATGAAAAAAGCTCAGATCGCCGTCTTGGGCGTAGCGTTGGCGGCAGGAGCCGGGGCCTATCTTCTGATGCCCTCGCAGCAGCCCCAGCAGGTCCAGGTCGTCCAGCCGGTGACGCCCGTCGTCGATAACGACGACGTTCTGGTTGCGGCCATCGCGCTCGACTACGGCAAGACGCTCGACGAGACGATGGTGCACTGGCAGGCGTGGCCCAAGAGCAGCCCGATCCAGGGCGTGATCCGCAAGAGCGCCGAACCCAACGCCATCCAGGATCTCAAGGGCTCGATCGTGCGCGGCAATTTCATGGCCGAAGAGCCGATGCGCAAGGACCGTCTGGTCAAAGGCCCGACGGCGGGCCTGATGTCCACGCTCGTCGGGCAGGGCAAGCGCGCCGTCGCCATCAACATCGACGCCAGCGGCGCGACGTCGGCCGGCGGCTTCGTCCTGCCCAACGACCATGTCGACATCCTGCGCACCTATCGCGACGAGGATGCAGCCAAGGCGGGGCAGCCGGACGCCTTTGTCACCGAAACGATTCTAAAGAACGTCAAGGTCCTCGCGATTGGTCCCAACGTTCAGACCGAAAACGGCAAGACGGTCATCATCGGCTCGAACGCGACGCTGGAGCTCGACCCGCGGCAGGCCGAGACCATCACGCTGGCCCAGCGCACCGGACAATTGTCCCTGACGCTGCGCAGCCTGCTCGACGCCATCGCCGAAGCGAAGCCCGAAGACATGCAGCCGGACGCCAAGCCGGACGACAAGTCGATCACCATCATCCGCTACGGCGTGAGCAGCAGCGCAAGGCCCAAGTGATGCGGAACCGAGCGATGCCGAACGAACCACGCGCGCATTTCAACGCAGGCAAGACCGGAAGGACGATCATGGGCGCAGTTTCGCGGCGGATCGCGTCAGGACTGACCGCTGGCGCGCTGGCGCTGACGCTGGCGCCGGCGGGCGCGCCCACCGGCGCCCTTGCGCAGGGGCGCGGGGGCGGCGTCGAATCGGCGGCCGCCGCAATGTTCGCCAAGCGGATCACGCTCGGCGTCGGCCGCACGATCATCATCGATCTTCCGACCGACGCCGCCGAAATCGTCGTCGGCGACCCCAAGGTGGCCAACGCCGTCGTGCGCTCGACGCGCAAGCTCTACGTGATGGGTCTGGGCACCGGCCAGACGACCATTCTCGCCATGTCCAGCGACGGCCGGCAGATCGCCAATATCGAGATGAACATCGGGCGCGATCTCGACGAACTCGAGAAGCTCATGCGCACGGCCCTGCCGCGCAGCCGGATCGTGGTGAAGCAGGTCAACGATTCGATCGTGCTGACGGGCGAAGCCCAGTCGGCCGGCGAAGCCTCGACCGCCGTCGACATCGCCAAGGCCTTCATCGCGCGCGTGGGCGCCGCCGCCGCCACCGGCGTCGCGTCGCCCGAAAACACCGTCGTCAACGCGATCTCGATCCGCGGGCAGGACCAGGTGATGGTCAAGCTGACCATTGCGGAAGTGCAGCGCACGGCGCTCAAGCAGCTCGGCGTGTCGACGTCTGCGACCGGCGACACGATCTTCAAATCGACATGGGCGACGCTCACCCAGCAGAACGCCTATGGCCTCAACGGCTCGATGTCGAACAGCGGCCTCACCGTTCCTCTCGGCAATGGCCTGTCCGCGACGATGACCGCCTTCGAGCGCTGGGGCGTCTCGCGCATCCTCGCCGAGCCGACGGTCACCGCGGTTTCCGGCGAAGGCGCAAAGTTCACCGTCGGCGGCGAACTGCCTGTGCCCGCCAATTCCGCGTGCTCGACCAGCCTCGGCATAACGACCTGCCAGAACACGGTCACCTTCAAGCCCTACGGCATCACGCTGAACATGACGCCGGTCGTCGTCGGCGAAGGCCGCATCCTTCTTCGGCTTGCGACCGAAGTGACCGAAGTCGACACGACGCAGACGATGACGATCAACTCGATCTCCGTCCCGGGCTTCCGTACGCGCAAGCACGAAACCTCGGTCGAATTGCCGTCGGGCGGGTCGCTGGCGACCGCGGGCCTGATCACCAACAATTCGCGTCATTCGATCACCGGCCTGCCGGGCCTGCTCAACCTGCCGATTCTCGGCGCGCTGTTTCGCTCGCGCGACTACCAGCGGCAGGAAACCGAGCTGATGATCATCGTGACGCCCTACATCGCCAAGTCGGTCGCGCCGAACGACGTGCAGCGTCCGGACGACGGCTTCACCGACGCCAGCGATCCGCAGGCCTGGCTGCTCGGCCGCGTCAACCGGCTCTATTCCACCAAGTCCAACCCGCGCGCCGCCCAGAACTGGAAGGGTCGCTTCGGGTTCATCCAGGATTGAGCGCAAGAGGACTAACCCAGATGGCAAGTCGGTCGCGTAGCGCGCTGAGCTTCAGATCCACCACGCTGGCGAGACCGTTCGCGGCGTTCCTGGCGTTCGCCCTGGCGGCGCCTCTGGCCGGATGCGGCACGACCCGCATCAAGGTCGACAATGAAAACGGCATGGATGCGCGCCTGCGGCATCCGATCGCCCTGATGAACCTGCCGTATACGCTGGATGTCTTCCCGAGTTCGGGGCCCGAACGTCTCGACACGCGCACGCAGGAGCAGATCATGGCCTTCGCGCGCCGCTATCGCGAAGTCGGATCGGGGCCGATTTCGATCGTCGTGCCGCAGAGCGGCCCAGGCGCCGCAGCAGGCGTACGCGCGCTCGACCCGATCCGTCACGAACTCGCCAAGGCAGGCGCCGTCACGCCGGTCGCAGTCAGCCACTACCCGGTCGAGAACCCCTCTCTGGCCGCCCCCGTTCGCCTCGCCTTCGACGGCCTGAAGGCCAAGGTCGTGCACAGATGCGGCGACTGGCCGGAGGATCTGGCGTCGGGCTCGTCGACCGAAGGGTGGGAGAACCGCAGTTACTGGAATCTCGGCTGCGCCAGCCAGAACATGCTGGCGACGCAGGTCGCCGATCCCCGCGATCTGGCGGAGCCGCGCGGCGAGACGCCGGCTGATCCGAGCATGCGGATGCGCGCGATCGGCAATGTTCGCAAGGGCACGGATCCGGCGACCAACTGGACGACCAAGAACAGCAGCATCGGCTCGGTCGGAGGCTAACGCGCATGATCGACGACGAACTGCCGCCAGCGCCGGCCCGCGTTCCGGAGCACGAACAGATCGCGGTTATTCCGCGCATCTCGATGCAGGCCTTTTGCGAAAGCTCCGAACTCGCCTCCGTCGTTTCGGACGCCGCCGGCGACCGGCGCATGGACAAGGCGCATGTCAAGGTCCACATGGGCGGCGCGCCTGCGGCGATCGAAGCCTATCGCACGGCGCCGACGCCCAACCTGATCGTGCTGGAGGTCGGCCACGACCGCAGCAAGCTGCACGCCGATCTCGACGAGCTCGCGCAATTCTGCGACGCCGGCACGAAGGTCGTGATTGTCGGCCGCACGAACGACATTGCGCTCTACCGCGAATTGATGGCGCGCGGCATCAGCGAATATCTGGTCATGCCGCTCGACGTGCTGGATTTCATCCGCGCGGTGTCGGCGCTCTACACCGGCGAGGGCGCAGATCCGCTCGGCCGCGTCATCGCCTTCGTCGGCGCCAAGGGCGGCGTCGGTTCTTCGACGATTGCGCATAATGTCGGCTGGTCGATCGCGCGCGATCTCGAGGTCGAGACCGTGATCGTCGACATGGATCTGGCGTACGGCACGGCGGGCCTCGACTTCAACCAGGATCCCCCGCAAGGCATTTCCGACGCGGTTTTCGCGCCCGATCGCGTGGACGCGAACATGATCGACCGCCTGCTGTCGAAGTGCTCGGATCATCTAAGCCTGCTGGCCGCCTCGGCGACGCTCGACCGGGTCTACGATTTCGAGGACACGGCGTTCGACGCCATCTTCGACATTCTGCGCGCCAGCGTCCCCTGCATCATCGTGGATATGCCGCATGTCTGGACGTCATGGTCGAAGCGCGTCCTGACCGCGGCCGACGACGTCGTGGTGGTCGCCTCGCCGGATCTCGCCAATCTGCGCAACGCCAAGGGCCTGCTCGACGTTCTGCGCGCCTCGCGCCCCAACGATCACAAGCCGCGACTGGTCATGAACAACGTGGGCGTGCTCAAGCGGCCGGAAATCGAGTTGAAGGACTTCACCAAGGCGGTGGAGACCGACGCGATCGGCGTCATTCCGTTCGACGCCAAGCTGTTCGGCACGGCCACCAACAACGGCCAGATGATCGTGGAGGTGGACGCGGCGAGCAAGACCGGCGAAATCCTCGCCGATATCGGGCGCATCGTCATGGGCCGCGCGGAAGTGAAGAAGCAGAAGAAGACGCTGCTCGACCCCATCATGGCGCGCATCCTGAAACGCAAGGCTTCGTGAACATGACCGGTCCGGTTCCGATCGACGGCGGGAGACAGAGGCATGTTCGGTAAGCGGCCGACATTCGGAAGCGGCGCGCAGCAAAAGCCCGCGGCCGCCGCAGCGACCGCCGCGGAGCCGCGGCCTGCCGCGCAGAGCCAGAGCGCGTCCAAGACGCCGGCGCAACCCTCGGCGCCCATGCCCGTCGAGACCCGGCGCTCGGACGAATATTACATCACGAAGAGCATGATCTTCGGCGCGCTGATCGAGGCGATCGATCTCGCGCAGCTCTCCAAGCTCGAGCCGGAAGCGGCGCGCGAGGAAATCCGCGACATCGTCAACGAGATCATTTCGATCAAGAATGTCGTGATGTCGATTTCCGAGCAGGAAGAACTGCTCGAGGACATCTGCAACGACGTGCTCGGCTACGGGCCGCTCGAGCCGCTGCTGGCGCGCGACGACATCGCCGACATCATGGTCAACGGCGCGCTCAAGACGTACATCGAAGTCGCCGGCAAGATCCAGCTCACCAGCATCCGCTTTCGCGACAACGCGCAACTGATGAACATCTGCCAGCGTATCGTCAGCCAGGTCGGCCGTCGCGTCGACGAAGCCTCGCCGATCTGCGACGCGCGCCTTGCCGACGGCTCCCGCGTCAACGTGATCGCGCCGCCGCTCTCGATCGACGGGCCGGCGCTCACCATCCGAAAGTTCCGCAAGGACAAACTGACGCTCGACCAGCTCGTGCGGTACACGTCTATCTCGGAGGCCGGCGGCGAACTCCTGAAGATCATCGGGCGGGTGCGCTGCAATGTGCTCGTCTCCGGCGGCACCGGCTCCGGCAAGACGACGCTGCTGAACTGCCTGACCAATTATATCGACGGCGACGAACGCGTCATCACCTGCGAAGACGCCGCCGAACTCCAGTTGCAGCAGCCGCATGTCGTGCGCCTTGAGACGCGACCGCCCAATCTGGAAGGCACCGGGCAGGTCACCATGCGCGACCTCGTCAAGAACTGCCTGCGTATGCGGCCCGAGCGGATCATCGTCGGCGAAGTGCGCGGACCCGAAGCGTTCGACCTGCTTCAGGCGATGAATACGGGCCATGACGGTTCGATGGGCACGCTGCACGCCAACTCGCCGCGCGAGGCCTTGAGCCGCCTCGAATCGATGATCACCATGGGCGGCTTCTCCCTGCCCTCGCGCACGATCCGCGAAATGATCGTGTCTTCCGTCGACGTGATCGTGCAGGCGGCGCGCTTGCGCGACGGCTCGCGCCGCATCACCCATGTCACGGAAGTAATGGGTCTCGAAGGCGACGTCATCATCACCCAGGACCTGCTCGTCTACGACATTGCCGGCGAGGACGCGAACGGGCGCCTGATCGGGCGGCATCGCTCGACCGGCGTCGGCAAGCCGCGCTTCTGGGACCGCGCTAAGTATTACGGCGAAGAAGAACGGCTCGCCGCTGCGCTCGATGCCGGCGAGATGGGCAACGACTAGTCGAATGGTGCGGGCATGGATGACCAGTCGCTGATCGTCACACTCCTGATGATGCTCGCCGTGGGCGGCGTCTTCTATGTTTTCGTCTATCCCTACCTCTCCGGGCAGGAAGCCGCCGAAAAGCGCCGCGCGCAATTCGAGGGCTCGGCCGGGGGCAAGAGCAAGCGCGGCGACCGCCAGGTCGATCCGACAAAGCGTCGCCAGCAGATCCTCGAAAGCGTCCGCGAACTCGAGAACGAGACGCGCAAGAAGAAGAACACGCTGGCCTCGAAGCTCCTGCAGGCGGGCCTGGCGACCGACGTCAAGAAATTCTACCTGATCTCGGCCGGCGTCGGGCTCGGCGTGGCTTTCTTCACGCTGGTCATGAACGGCAATCCGATTGTCGCGCTCGGCGCGGGCCTGGCCGCCGGTCTCGGTTTTCCGCGCTGGGTCGTCAATTTTCTCATCAAGCGCCGCTTCAAGAAATTCCTCGCCGAGTTCCCGGGCGCCGTCGACATCATCATCCGCGGCGTCAAGGCGGGCCTGCCGCTCACGCAATGCGTCGGCATCATAGCGGCCGAAGCGCCCGAACCCGTCCGCAGCGAATTTCGCCGCATTCTGGAATCGCAGTCGATCGGCATGTCGATCGGCGAGTCCTGCGATCGCATGGCCGAAAGCATGCCGCTGGCGGAAGCGAACTTCTTTTCCATCGTCGTCAATCTCCAGCAGAAATCCGGCGGCAATCTTTCCGAGGCGCTCGGCAACCTGTCGCGCGTGCTGCGCGACCGCAAGAAGATGCGCCTGAAGGTCAACGCCATGTCGGCGGAAGCCAAGGCGTCCGCCGGCATCATCGGCTTCCTGCCGTTCGCGGTCTGCGGGCTCGTCTATTTGTCGTCGCCCGAATACCTCTCGCTTCTCTTCACCCATATGACCGGCCGCATCGTGCTCGGCTTCAGCGCCGTCTGGATGACGATCGGCGTTCTGGTGATGCGGAAGATGATCCAGTTCGACTTCTAGCGGCCGCGTGGCCGAGGCCTATCGATGATCACGCAGATTTACGAGAAGCTCAGCGATCCTGGCACAGTGGTGGCGCTGCTGGTGGCCATCGCCGTCGTCGCCACGATCCTGACGATCGCGATGCCCCTGCTGGATTCCGATTCGCTCTCCAAGCGCATGAAGTCGGTCGCGAGCGAACGCGAGAAGATCAGGGCGCGCGAACGCGAGAGGCTCGCGGCGCGCGACAAGGCGCCGGCGCTGCGCATGCAGCCCAAGGCGTATATGCGCCAGCTCGTCGACAATTTCAGCCTGGAAAAGTGGCTCGGCACCGAGGAAGCCAAGTTGCAGTTGACGATGGCGGGCTTCCGCGGCCGGCAGGCCGAAGTCGCCTTCCTGTTCTTCCGCGCCATCGCGCCGATCGCGCTGTTTTTCGTCGTCCTGATCTACATGCTGCTGTTCTTTGGGTCGGACATGCCGCTCGTGACCAAATTGGGCGCGGCGATCGCCGGCGCCTATCTCGGTCTGAAGGCGCCGGAAATATTCTTGAAGAACAAGATCGCGAAGCGCCAGGCGTCGATGCGCCGCGCCTTTCCGGACGCAATGGACCTTATTCTGATCTGCGTCGAATCCGGCATGTCGGTCGAACACGGCTTTCGCAAGGTTTCCGGCGAGATCGGCGTTCAATCGATCGAGATGGCCGAGGAATTCGCGCTGACGACGGCGGAATTGTCCTATTTGCCGGATCGCCGGCAGGCATTCGAAAACCTCGGCATACGCACGGGCGTCGATGGCCTCAAGCAGGTGTCGACGGTGCTGATTCAGGCTGAAAAATACGGCACGCCGCTCGGTCAGGCGCTGCGCGTCGTCGCACAGGAAGGCCGCGACGCGCGCCTGCTCGAGGCCGAACGCAAGGCCGCCGCGCTGCCGCCGAAACTCACCGTGCCGATGATCGTCTTCTTTCTGCCCGTGCTGTTTGCGGTCATCCTGACGCCGGCGATCATCCAGATGTCCGAGAAGCTGATGTGAGGCGGCGAGGAGCATCGGCGCGGACGCCTGTCCGCGAACCGCGCGCGGTCGGTCCGCGCATGTCGAGATAGCGACCTGTCGCAGGAAAAGAGCCGCGAGCCGCTTGGAGCAAGACGAAATCTGCTGGAATCGCTTCGGCAGAAATCGCCTTCGGCGATTCGCCCGAGCTCCTCGCGATGACGATTCCGATGAGACGCGGACTGCTCTAGCTGCGGGCCGCCGCAGGCGTCCTGGCGGAAACGCCCTTCGTCTTCGCCGCCGGCTTGCGGTCGAACTGCCGGATCACGCTCCAGGTATCCGACTGCGAAATCATGCGGCGAATTTCCGCGACATTGGAAGCCGCGTCGGCCGGGCCCAGATCGCGACGGGACACTTCTTCCGCCTCGCCGAATTTCCCCTGGAGGGCAAGAACCAGCGCGAGGTTCTGACGCACGCGCATGTCGGCGGCGGGCTGGCCGGCGGCATGGCGCAGCGTCGATTCGGCGGTCGGAAGATTGCGCGAGAGCGCGTAGGACAGGCCGAGGTTCGAGAGCACGGCCGGATCGTCGGGGCGAATCTTGAGGGCGGAATTGTAATAGTCCCGCGCGCGCTCGTGATCGCCCAGTTGGTCGGCGACCGAGCCCTGGGCTGACAGCACCGACCAGTTCGGGCGCTCCGGCGTGTGGGCGTTTTCCAGAACCTTGGCGGCTTCCTGCAGCTTGCCGTCGTCGGCCAGCGCCTTGCCATAGGCGCCGAGCACTTCCATGTCGCGGGGATGGGTGATCGCCAGGCCGCGCAGCACGGCGACCGCCTGCGAATGCTGGGTCAGGGCGCGCAGGGCGCGCGCGTAATTCATGGCGACGCGCTTGTCGGATGCGTTGGCATCGTAACGGCGGCCCCATTCCTCGGCATATTTGCGCAGGGCGGCGTCGGAATTGGGAAGCGCGTCGCTGCCGCCGATGGAGCCGGTCACGTCCGACATGGAGGCGCGGTTGCAGCCGCCGAGACTCACGCCCATCGCGAGGCCGAGCGCGACGATCGAGATTGCTGCGAAAACCGGGCGAGGGCGCTTGGCGACAGAGAAGGCGGGCACGTGTCTCGATCCGGGCTTGCGGGAACGGGCTTGCAGAAACAGTCTTGCGAGCAATAAAGCGTTAACCCTAATCGAGGGTTAACGGACTTACCTGGAGCGCTTCATGCCTCTCGTTCTCGGCGATCCCACGCGCAGCTCCATTCCTATCTTGCTGACCAGCAGATCCGGGCTCCGGCGCACGCTGGACGCTCTTTCGCCGGAAGCGCGCGCCTACGCCAACGCCATGAGCTACGACGGCGCGCCCGGCGCGCATCTGGTCGTGCCGAACGCAAGGGGAGCTGTCGCGGCGGTCCTGTTCGGGCTGGCGGAATCCGGCGCGGAGCGCGCGGATCCGATGGCCTTCGGGCGGCTCGCGGCGCTTCTGCCGCGCGGCCGCTACCGGATCGCGGAAGACGCCGACGCGCCCGAACACGCCGAGCTTGCCTTCCTGCTCTCCGCGTACAAGTTCGCGCGCTACCGCAAGCCGAAGCCGCACGAGGCCGTGCTCGAGGCGCCGCGCGGGGCGAAACGAGACCGTGTGGAGGCGATCGCGGCGGCCGTCGCGCTCGGCCGCGACCTCATCAACACGCCGGCCAACGACATGGGACCCGACGCGCTGGAACAGGCGGCGGCCGCACTCGCCAAATCCTGCGGGGCGCGCGTGAAGGTGGTGCGCGGCGACGCGCTGAAAAGCGGATTTCCGCTCGTCCACGCCGTCGGCAAGGGCGCCTCCCAGTCGCCGCGTCTCGTCGATATCAACTGGGGCGCGCGCAAGGGGGGCCCGAAGATCACGCTGGTGGGCAAGGGCGTCTGTTTCGATACGGGCGGGCTCGATATCAAGCCCAGCGCCTCGATGCTGCTGATGAAGAAGGACATGGGCGGAGCGGCGAGCGCGCTGGCCGCGGCGTCCATGATCATGTCCGCAAAACTTCCCGTGCGCTTGCGCGTCATCCTGCCGATCGTCGAGAATTCCGTGTCGGCGCAATCCTTCCGCCCGGGCGACATCTATCCGAGCCGCGCCGGGCTGAGCGTCGAAATCGGCAACACGGACGCCGAAGGCCGCCTGATTCTTGCCGACGCGCTGGCGCTGGCCGACGAAGACGAGCCCGATCTGCTCGTCGATTTCGCGACGCTCACCGGCGCCGCCCGCGTCGCGCTGGGACCCGATCTGCCGGCCTTCTTCACCAATGACGAGACGCTTGCCGCCGATATCGCCGCCGCTGGCGAGAAGGCCGCCGATCCCGTCTGGCGCCTGCCGCTGTGGGCGCCCTACGAGGCGCTGCTCGACAGCAAGACGGCCGATCTCAACAATGTCTCGAACGGGCCTTTCGCCGGCGCAATCGTCGCCGCCATGTTCCTCAAGCGATTCGTGCGCAAGACGGGCGCCTGGGCGCATTTCGACGTCTACAACTGGTCCTCCTCCGCCAAGCCCGGCCGTCCGGAAGGCGGCGAAATCCAGGCGGCGCGGCTCATCTTCGAGCTGGTCGGCCGACGCGTGGCGGGCATTGCGCGCTGAGCCGAAAGGCCTTTAATAGGGATTTAGTACGCCTGCGAAATAATCCGCGGAGCGAGGCGCGCTCATGTCCATCGTACTTTCTCCGCCACAGGCGCTGCGACTTCTGGCCGATGTCGCGCTCGACGTCGTGCGTGAGAAGGGCCCGCAGGGGCATCCGGATTTCACCTTCCGGCAATTGTCGATCCTGATGACGATCTATCTGGAAAAGCCGCCGCACACGGTGCGCGGCATCGCCGCACGGCTGGGCGTAACCAAACCCGTCGTCACGCGCGCGCTCGATTCGCTTGGCGCGCTGGAACTGGTGACGCGACGGCGCGACGAGGCCGACCGCCGAAACGTCATCGTGCAGAGAACGGTGAAAGGCGCCCTTTTCGTCGAGCAGCTTGGCGACCTTGTGGTGGAGAGAGCGAAGGGGCTTGCGCCGTGAAGGGACTTGCGCCGTGAAGGGATTTGCGCCGTGACGCAATTCGACCGGAGGCTGACGCCGGCGCGTCCCGATCTCGCGGCCGCGCATCTGAAGGGCGCGGTCGAGGCCGCCCGCTTCGTCGCGGGCGTGCGGATGCAGGTCGCGGCGCCCATCGCCGACCTGAAGAACGCGCCCGCGCCGGACGCCGGCCTCGATACGCAGGCGCTCGCGGGCGAAATCGTTACCGTGTACGAACGCGAGGAAGGCTGGGCCTGGGTTCAGCTTTCCAATGATTCCTACGTCGGCTATCTCGCGGATCACACGCTTGCGGCCGAGATCGTCACGCCGACGCATCGCGTCGCCACGCGCGCGACATTTGTCTATCCGGCCGCGAACATGAAGCTGCCAATCGTCGCGACGCTTCCGTTCGGCGCCGGGGTCGCCGTTGTCGAGACATCGGGCGATTTTGCGCGGCTCGCGCGCGGCGGCTTCGTGTTTGCGCGTCATCTCGCGCCGGTCGATTTGCCTGAAAGAGATTTCGTCGCCGTCGCCGAAAGCATGATCGGCGCGCCCTATCTGTGGGGCGGCAAGACGCCGCTGGGCGTCGATTGCTCCGGCCTCGTACAGTCGTCCCTGACAGCCTGCGGCGTCGTCGCGCCGCGGGACACGGACATGCAGGCGAAGGGGCTCGGCGAACATCTGCCGATCGCCGATGATCTCGCGCATCTGCGGCGCGGCGATCTGGTGTTCTGGAAGGGCCATGTCGGAATCATGCGCGATGCCGACACGCTGCTGCACGCCAATGGCCATCACATGCTCGTCGCCAGCGAGCCGCTGAAGGAGGCGCGGGATCGCATTGCGCGCAACTCGTTCGGCGCGATCACGGCGATCAAGCGGCTTGCCGTATCGGCCTGAACGCAGGCGCTGGAACGAGACGGTTTTGACGGAATTGCTTCGCGGAGCCTGTCATCGGGCGCGCGTATGCGCGACCCGTTGGCGCGCAATAAAGACCGCTTGATTCTGGAAGACCGCGTTTTGCCCTAAGCGATCTCTTCGATGACGACCGGACCGACCGCTGGCGCAAGGTCTCCGATCGCATAGGCCCGCCGCACCGCCGCCGCCGCCGCCGCCGCCGCCGCTTCGTCGCGCGCATGAATGCGCGCGAGGGGCCGGTCCGCGACATTGGCCCCGAGCGGCGCGAGATCGGACAGGCCGACCGACGGATCGATCTGTTCTCCCGCGCGGCGTCGCCCGCCGCCGAGCGCGACGACCACGAGACCGAGAGCGCGCGCGTCGATCCGTGAAACGAAGCCCGCGCGCGTTGCGCGCGCTTCGATCACGACCGGCGCCTGCGCGAGGTGGCGCGTCGGCCGCTCGAGCAGATCGGTCGGACCGCCGAGGCCGGCAACCATCCTGGCGAAACGCTCGGCGGCCGCGCCGCTCGTCAGGGCGCTCTCCAGCTTTCCGCGGGCCTGCTCGCGCGAGGCGGCGAGCCCTCCGAGCATCAGCATCTCGGCGCCGAGCGCGATGACGACGTCGTGCAGCCGGGCGTCGCGCCGCGCGCCTTTCAGATAATCGACGGCATAGGCGACTTCGATGGCGTTGCCAGCGCAGGGAGCGAGCGGCTCGCTCATGTCGGTGATCAGCGCGCGCGTCGGCAGGCCGGCGGCCTTGCCCGTGTCGACGAGGGAGCGCGCCAGCGCGCGCGAGGCTTCGCGCGCGCTCATGAAGGCGCCGTTTCCGGTCTTCACGTCCATGACGAGCGCATCCAGTCCTGCGGCGAGCTTCTTCGACAGGATCGATGCAGTGATGAGCGGAATGGATTCCACCGTCGCCGTCACGTCGCGAATGGCGTAGAGGCGGCGGTCGGCCGGCGCGAGGTCGTCGGACTGGCCGACGATGGCGCAACCGGCCTCGCGCACGACGCGCTGCATCGTCGC
The DNA here is from genome assembly GCA_046349085.1 of Rhodoblastus sp. Classification (GTDB taxonomy): domain Bacteria; phylum Pseudomonadota; class Alphaproteobacteria; order Rhizobiales; family Beijerinckiaceae; genus JAJXWB01. The sequence continues at coordinate 138,442 of JAXMDA010000006.1, read as the reverse complement.
GAGATCGGGCGACGTGCGATAGCCGGGAACGGCTTCGAGCTTGTCGACCGTGCCGCCCGTATGACCGAGGCCGCGGCCCGCGATCATCGGCGTGAAGCCGCCGCAGGCGGCGACCATCGGCGCGAGCATGAGGCTCGCCACGTCGCCGACGCCGCCTGTCGAATGCTTGTCGAGCAGGGGGCCCGGCAAATCGAGCGCGCGCCAGTCGAGGCGCGTTCCGGACGCCGTCATGGCCGCGGTGAGGTCGGCGCACTCGCGCGCATCCATGCCGCGAAAGAACACGGCCATGGCGAAGGCGGCCGCCTGCTCGGCGCCGACCGCGCCGGAAACGAGTCCCTGAATGAAGAAATCGATGTCGCCGCGGTCGAGGCGCAGACCGTCGCGCTTGCGGCGGATGATCTCCGGCGCGAGTCGTTCGGCCATCAGGCCGGCGTCAGTTCGCGTGTTCTCGGAAACGCGCGCAGGAGACGTCGCATGCCGATGGCGGCCGCCTGCGCCTGCTTGATCGTCTGGTCGTGGCGCGGCGCGCCCCCCTGAAAGCCGGCGCCGTAATGCGTCACCGCGCCGATCGCCGCGACATTGACGCCCAGACGCCGCGCGAGAATCACCTCCGGCGCCATGGATGTCGTGACGACATCGGCGCCGAGCGCGCGCGCCATCTTGATTTCGGCTGGAGTCTCGAAGGACGGGCCGGAGAACCACATCATCACGCCCTCGTGCGTCTGCACGCCGCAATGGAGCGTGGCGCGCTTGAGGCGGCGGAACAGTTTCGGATCGTACGCTTCGGTGAGGCTGATGAAGCCGCCGTCGGCCGACATGCCGATCAGCGGATTGATGCCGCCGAAATTGATGTGGTCGGTGATGAGAACGAGATTGCCCGGATGCATGTCGCCGCGCACCGAGCCGACGCCGCTGGTGAGGATGAAGTTGGTGGCGCCGAGCATCGCCAGCGTTTCGAGCGGCGCGGCCATGGCGGCGGCGTCGCCCGAATCGTGAAATTCAGCTCGCCCGCGCATGTAGGCGATGGTCATGCCGTCGTGGGTGGCCACGACGAGGACGCCATCGGGCTCGTTCTGGTTCTGCGGGAAACCGGGAAGATCGGCGTAGGGAATCGTGATTGCGTCTTCGAGGCCGTCGGCGACGGCGCCGAGGCCCGCGCCGAGGACGACGGCCGCGTCCACCGACAACACGTCGCGCGAATTGATGATTTCCACGGCCTGTTCGACGGCTTCGGTCATGGCGCTGGCTTTCGTCTGGAAAGGTCGAGATGGCCCGGGCCGAAGGAATGCGGCAGCAGCGAGCCGAGCGAGAATGTGGCGACGACGCCGTCCGCGTTCGCCGCGTGGATCGGCGCCTCGTCGGCGGCGAATTCGCGGAGACGCTGGCGGCAGGCGCCACAGGGGGTCACGGGGCGGCCAAAGTCGGCGACGACCAGGGCCTCGACGATGCGGGTTTCGCCTGAAGCCACGCAGGCGCCGATGGCGCTGGCCTCGGCGCAGAGGCCTTCGGGATAGGCGGCGTTCTCGACGTTGCAGCCGGCGTAGACCCGGCCCGACGCGCCGCGCACGGCCGCGCCTACCGCAAAGCCGGAATAGGGGGCGTGCGCGTGGGCGCGCGCGGCCCGGGCGGCGGCGAGAAGGTCGTCAGGCGCGCTCATGGGCCGCGCCTTTTGGAATTGCTGCGTATAGCATCCAGATATCCGTAACCGCGCAGGATGCCGGGCAATGACAAAGGATTTGCAAACGACCGCGACCCGGCAAGGTTACGTCGGCGCGATCGCTGCAATATTTCTGATCGTTTACGGACAGGTCGCGCCCGCCCGCGCCGACGACGCGCCGCCGATCATCGCGGGCGTCGCCCGCAACCTCCCCGCCCTCGCCCGCAACGGCATGGTCGTGGCGCAGGAGAAAATCGCGGCGCGGGTCGGACTGGACGTCCTGAAGCAGGGCGGAAACGCCGTGGATGCGGCGGTCGCAACCGGTTTCGCTCTGGCCGTAACTTTCCCTCGCGCCGGAAATCTCGGCGGCGGCGGCTTCATGGTCGTGCATCTGGCCAGGGAAAACCGCGACATCGCGCTCGACTATCGGGAGACCGCGCCGGCCGCGACCACAGCGACTTCGTTTCTCGACGCCTCGGGCGCGGCGGACCCGAAAAAATCGCGGGACAGCGGGCTCGGCGTCGGCGTTCCCGGCACGGTGGCCGGGCTCGCCCATGCGCGGGAAAAATGGGGGTCCGGCAAGTTCTCGCTCGCCGACCTGCTCGCGCCGGCGATCCGGCTCGCCCGCGAAGGCGTGGCCGTGGAGGACGACCTCGCCGATTCGCTGCCGCAAGGCGCGCGCCGGCTCGGGCGCTGGCCGGCGAGCCGGCCGATCTTCTTCAAGGCTGACGGCGCCCCGCTCGGCCCCGGCGACAGGCTCGTGCAGGCCGATCTGGCCGCGACGCTGGAGCGAATCGCAGCGGCCGGGCCGAAGGGCTTTTACCAGGGCGAAACCGCGGACAGGATCGTCGCCGCCGTGCGCGGCGCGGATGGCCTGATGACTGCCGAAGACCTGAGAGACTATGTCGCCGTGGAGCGCCCCGTCGTGCGCGGGAGCTATCGCGGGCGAACCATCGTCTCCATGCCGCCGCCTTCGTCCGGCGGCGTGCACCTGATCGAGATATTGAACATTCTCGAGCATTTTCCGATCCGCGAGACCGGGCCGCAGACCGCCGCCACTATTCACGTGATGGCGGAAGCGATGAAGCTCGCCTTCGCCGACCGCGCGGAATGGCTGGCGGACCCCGATTTCGTGAAAATTCCGACGTCTGGCCTGCTGTCCAAAAAATACGCGGCGAAACTGGCGGCGGAGATTTCGACCGAACGGGCGCGGCCCTCGGCCGAAATCAGGCATCTCGACCCCGCGCCCTACGAAGGCGATCAGACCACGCATTTCTCGGTGGTCGACCGCGACGGCAATGCGGTCGCCAACACCTATACTCTGAACTTTTCCTACGGGCTCGGGCTGGTGGCCGAAGGAACCGGCGTCCTGCTCAACAACGAACTCGACGATTTCGCCGTGAAACCCGGCTCTCCGAACGCATTCGGGCTGGTCGGCGGCGCGGCCAATGCGCCGGGGCCGCGCAAAAGGCCGCTCTCCTCGATGACGCCGACCATCGTGCTGAAGGACGGCAAGCCGGAAATCGTCACGGGCTCGCCGGGCGGGCCGCGCATCATCACGACGGTGCTGGAGCAGATTTCAGACCTGATCGACCACGGCATGAACGCCGCCGAGGCCATGAACGCCCCGCGTTTCCATCACCAATGGCTGCCGGACGAATTGCGCGTCGAGCGCGGCCTGTCGCTCGACACGATAAGGCTCTTGCGGGACAAGGGTCAGAACGTGGTCGTCGGGGGGACGCTGGGCTCCGTCGCCACCATCCAGATCATCGACGGGCTGATGATGGGAGCGAGCGACAGCCGTCAGCGGGGAACCGCGGCGGCCGGATGGTGAAAGCCGACCGATGGGAGGCCGTCTCCAGGTCCGACCAACACGGATCTTCATCCTGAGAAGCAGCCGAAGGCTGCGTCTCGAAGGATGGCAACCCCAGCATCGTTGACTTGGCCGCCCTTCGAGACGCCGCTGTGCGGCGCCTCAGGGTGAGGCGCGCGTACAATCCGCCCTCAGAACTCGACGTCCAGTTCTTCCAGCTCGTCCGGCTCTTCCATCGCGCCGGCCGTCCATTCCTGCATGGACTTGCGCTCCAGGATCATGTCCCGGTAGGCGGCGCACTGGGCGTCGAGCTTGACGTCGTAGGTCTTGAAGCGCGAGCAGACCGGCGCGTACATGGCGTCGGCGAGCGAGGCGGTTTCGCCGAACAGGAATGGGCCGCCGTAGGCGGTGAAGCAGCCGCGCCAGATCGCCAGCACGCGGTCGATGTCGGTCTGGGCGCCCTGCCAGACCTTGAAGCCCGGATAATGGCCCTTGATGTTCATCGGCAGCGCGGAGCGCAGGTTGATGAAGCCCTGATGCATTTCGCCGCAGACCGCGCGGCAATGGGCGCGGGTCGCGCGATCGCTCGGCAGGAGCTTGGCCTTCGGCTTGATTTCGTTGAGGAATTCCGCGATCGCCAGCACGTCCCAGACTTCCACGCCGTCATATTCCAGCTTCGGCGTGAGAAAAGAGGGCGAGAGATGCAGCAGTTCGGCGCGCACGTCCGGGTTGTCGGCCGCCAGCGTCCTGACGTCGAAATCGATGCCGGCGCCCTTGCAGATCAGCCAGCCGCGCAGCGACCAGGACGAATAATTACGGCTGGTGATCGTCAAAACGCCTTTTGGCATCGCTTCCCTCCACACAACGCCAGCGTACCATGCGTTTCCGCAGCGCGGAATCCGCTTGGGCGGCGCACTCTGCCCTTACTGCAGGCAGAAGGTTCTTTCCACAGGCAGGTGTTGTCTCTTTACCGCCCGTTCCCCGCATTGTTCCAAATCATAAGCTCAAACGAGCCGAAAGTCGTATCGCCCGTTGCGCTGCACCAACTTAGCATGGCAGCATGTCAGCGCGCGTGGGGGAATGGCGCGAACGCAGGTCGAATGCGGGGTTCATATTGCAGCGCATGATGTATTACGCCTACCAGGCGCAGGACGATCTGATCGACCCGTTCCGCGTGTTCGCGCAATCGGCGCTCGACGTGATCGAGAACTCGTGGCTGCGCCGGTCCGGCATCCCCTTCCTCGGCAATGTATCCGCCGCCTACGAACTGATGACCCGCGCGCGGCTGACGCATCACCGGCCGCCCTATCGCATCGACAAGGTCAAGGTAGGCAACCGCGAAGTCGCCGTCACGGAGGAGGTCGCCTATTCCACTCCCTTCGGCTCGCTGCTGCGCTTCCGCAAGGACATCGACGTCGCTCAACCCAAGGTGCTCGTTGTCGCGCCGCTTTCGGGCCATTTTGCGACCCTGCTGCGCAACACGGTCGAAATTCTGCTCGCCGACAATGACGTCTATATTACAGACTGGCACAACGCCCGGGACGTGCCCCTCTCCGCCGGCGAATTCGGCATGGAGGGCTACATCGGCCATCTGATCGAGTTTCTCGAGAAGCTCGGGCCGCGCGCCCATGTGGTCGCCGTCTGCCAGCCCTGCGTGCAGGCGCTTGCCGCCGCCTCGATCATGGCCGAGGACGATAATCCGGCCACGCCTGCGAGCCTTACGTTGATGGCCGGTCCCATCGACTGCCGGCTCAATCCGACCAAGGTCAATCATCTCGCCACGACCCGACCGATCGACTGGTTCGAGAAGAACCTCATCGCGCTCGTGCCCGGCCGCTTCAAGGGCGGCGGACGCCTCGTCTATCCCGGCTTCATGCAGTTGACCGCCTTCATGGCGATGAACATGGACCGGCATGTGAAGGCGCATGTCGAACTCTACAACAGCCTGGCCGCCGGCGAGATGGAGAAGGCGCAGCAGACCAAGACCTTCTACGACGAATATTTCGCCGTCCTCGACCTGACCGCCGAGTTCTACATCGAGACGGTCAAGCTGGTGTTCCAGGACTATGCGCTGGCCAAGGGGCAGCTCCAGTACAAGGGCCGCACGGTCAATCCCAAGGCGATCCGCAAGACGACGCTGCTGACGGTGGAAGGCGAGCGCGACGACATCTGCTCGGTGGGCCAGACGCTCGCCGCGCACGATCTGTGCTCGAGCCTCAAGCCGTTCCGCAAACGCCACCATCTTCAGCCCGGCGTCGGCCATTACGGCGTCTTCTCCGGCAAGAAGTGGGAAGGGCAGATCTATCCGCTCGTGCGCAACGCGATCCTGTCGAGCGACTGAGCGGACGCGCAGTTCAACCCTGTCGCGAACGACGTTCGTCTCGGCGCCGCAATCGCCTATATAATGGCGGCATGCCAAACGCATTTTTTTCCGATCTCGTTTCCAGCATCGCCGAGCGCGGGCGCACGTTGTTGCGGCTGAAGACATGGCCGCAGGACGCGGCCGGCCAGGCGAGCACCCTGATCGACATGTGCCGCGCGCTTCTGACCGGGCGCGGGGAAGCGACCGGCGTGGCGATCGCCGCCGAGGTGCTCGCGCGCTACCGCACGCTCGACGCCGAAGCGCGGCGCGCCTTCTTCGCGGCCCTGGCGGATCATTTCGGCTCGGATCACGAGAGCCTCGGCCGGGCGATCGAGAAATGGAGGGCCGCCCCCAACGACCGCGCGGCGGCCGATCTGCACTACGCGTCCGAACCGCGCCGCCTCGAACTGTTTCGCCGGCTGAACCGCGCGCCGGGCGGCACGGCGGCGCTCGTCGCCATGCGCGCCGACCTCCTGTCGGAAATGCGCGCCGACAAGGCGCTCGCGCCGATCGACAAGGATTTCACGCATCTTTTCGCGTCCTGGTTCAACCGCGGCTTTCTCGTGCTGCGGCGCATCGACTGGTCGACGCCGGCGAGCGTGCTCGAACGCATCATCCGCTACGAGGCGGTGCACGAAATCCACGACTGGAACGACCTGCGCCGGCGCATCGATCCGCCGGACAGGCGCTGCTACGCCTTCTTCCATCCGGCGCTGACGGACGAGCCGCTGATCTTCGTGGAAGTGGCGCTGCTCGAGCAGATCCCCGGCGCGGTCGCGCCCCTGCTGGCGCACGATCGCACGGCCGTCGCGCCGGAGCGCGCGCGCACGGCCGTCTTCTACTCGATCTCCAACTGCCAGAAGGGCCTGGCCGGCGTCACCTTCGGCAATTTCCTCATCAAGCAGGTGGTGGAGGAATTGCGCCGCGAACTGCCGCGCCTCGAGCATTTCGTGACGCTTTCGCCGGTTCCCGGTTTTCGCGCCTGGCTCGCCAGCGCGGAGGACGCGCCGATCGACCCGGAATCGCTTCCGCTCCTTGCCGAGCTGGACGATCCCGTCTGGACGAAGGAGCCTGAGAAGGCCGAGCGGCTGCGCAAGATCATCGAGCCTCTGGCCGCGCATTATTTCCTGAAGGCGCGCCTGCCGAACGGACGCGTTGTCGATCCCGTCGCGCGCTTCCACCTCGGCAACGGCGCGCGGCTCGAGCGCATCAACTGGATGGGCGATCTCTCGCGCAAGGGCCTGAAGGAATCCGGCGGCGTGATGGTCAACTATCTCTACGATCTCGACGAAATCGAGAAGAACCACGAGGCCTTCGCCAACCAGGGCGAAGTCATCGCCTCCGGCGCCGTGCGGCGGATGCTGAAGGGCGAACGCGCCATCTTCGGCATCACGCCGCCGAGTTTCGCGCAGGGATGAGACTTGTCGTCCCGGACGGCCGAAGGCCGATCCGGGATGACAGCCGCGATTTCCCTCGTGGCGCCTCCTGCGCTAAACCGTGAGGAAATCCCAGGGAACGTCGCCCCCATGCCCGCACATCTCTACGCTGAGCTCTCCTCCCGCTTTCCGGCGCGCGACAGGATCGCCTTCGAAACGCAGGACGGCGCGCTGCACAGCTACGCGGACGTCGAGGCCGGCGCCGCGCGCATGGCCGGCGCGCTGGTCGCGCTCGGCGTCAAGCCCGGCGATCGCGTGGCCGTGCAGATCGAAAAGTCGCTTGCCGCAGTGCTGCTCTATCTCGGCTGCGCCCGCGCCGGCGCGGTCTTCCTGCCGCTCAACACCGCCTATACGCCGGCCGAGATCGAATATTTCCTGACCGACGCCGAGCCGACGGTCTTCGTTTGCGATCCCGCGAAGAAGGGGAGCCTCGCCGGCGCCGCCGCCGCGGCGAAGGTCGCGCATGTCGAGACGCTCGGCGCAGACGGCAAAGGCACGATCGCCGACCGCGCCGCCGCGATGCCGGCGACGTTTGCGGACGCGGACCGCGGGCCGGACGACCTTGCCGGCATTCTCTACACGTCGGGCACGACCGGGCGCTCCAAGGGCGCGATGATCACGCAAGAGAACCTCGCCTCCAACGCGCGCGCGCTGGTCGATTACTGGCGCTTCACCAGCGACGACACGCTGATCCATGCGCTGCCGATCTATCACACGCACGGCCTGTTCGTGGCGATCAACGTGCTGCTGATGGCGGGCGGCAAAATGATCTTTCTGCCGAAGTTCGACGGCGACCAGGTCATGTCCTACATGCCGCGCGCCACCAGCCTGATGGGCGTGCCGACCTTCTACACCCGCCTCCTGCAGCATCCCGGCCTGACGAAGGAAGCGACCGCGCACATGCGGCTGTTCATCTCGGGCTCGGCGCCGCTGCTCGCGGAGACGCATCGCGAGTTTTTCGCGCGCACGGGCAAGCCCATCCTCGAACGCTACGGCATGACCGAGACCAACATGATCACCTCGAACCCCTATGACGGCGATCGCGTGCCGGGAACGGTGGGCTTTCCGCTGCCCGGCGTCTCCGTGCGCATCGCCGATCCCGAGACCGGCGCGCTCATGCCGAAGGGCGAGATCGGCATGATCGAGGTGAAAGGCCCGAACGTGTTCAAGGGCTATTGGCGCATGCCCGAGAAGACCGCCGCCGAATTCCGTCCCGACGGCTATTTCATCACCGGCGATCTCGGCATGATCGACGCGCGCGACTACGTCCATATCGTCGGGCGCGGCAAGGACCTCGTCATCACCGGCGGCTTCAACGTCTATCCGAAGGAAATCGAGACGGAGATCGACGGAATGCCCGGCGTGGTCGAGAGCGCCGTCATCGGCGTGCAGCATCCCGATTTCGGCGAGGGCGTCACGGCGGTCGTGGTGCGCGCGAAAGGCGCGGAGATCACCGAGAAGGACATTGCGTCCGCGCTCGAAGGCAAGCTCGCGAAATTCAAGCAGCCGAAGAAGATATTCTTCGTCGACGATCTGCCGCGCAACGCGATGGGCAAGGTGCAGAAGAACGTGCTGCGGGAAACGTACAAGACGATCTACTCGTGAGCGCGTAACGAAGCGTTCACCACGTTCCTTCGCCGCGCGTTAGCATTAACGCGGCAGATTGCGGCTCCCGGCCGGGTTCGAGAGTTCGCAATGTACGTCCACAAATTTGCGGCCGGCGCGATCGCGCTTGCGTTCGCCTTTCTTGCTTTTCCCGCAGTCGCCGCCGAGCCCGGCTCACAGGGCTGGACGATCACGCTCAAGGCGAACGGCGGCGTTTCGCCCGCATGGGAAGGCTCGAACGATCTGTCGCCCTACCTGCTGCCGGGCCTGAGCGTGCGGCGCGCCGGAAGCGCCGTGACCTTCTCCGCGCCCGACGATTCGCCGGGCTTTGCGCTGTTCGACGAAAACTGGATGAAGGCCGGCGTCGTCGGCAAGCTGCGGGGTCCGCGACGCTCGGCGGACTATGCCGCATTGCGCGGCGTGCACGATGTCGACTGGACCGTGGAGGCCGGACTATTTGCGGAATTCTGGCCGTTCGAAAAGCTGCGCGCGCGCATCGAAGCGCGGCATGGCTTCACTGGACATCACGGCAATGTCGTCGATCTCTCGATGGACTGGGTCGAGCGACGGGGGCCGTGGACCGTGTCGGTCGGGCCGCGCCTGTCGCTCGGCGACACGCGCTACATGGACAAGCTGTTCGGCGTGAGCGCGTATGACGCCGTGATGAGCGGCCTGCCGCCCTATCGCGCCGAAGGCGGCGCGAAATCCTTCGGCGTCGCGGCCGCGGTCTCCTACGAATGGTCGCGCAACTGGACCACCACGGCCTACGCCCGGTACAACCGGCTCGTGGGCTCGGCCGCCGAAAGTCCGCTGGTGGCGGGCCCTGGATCGCGCAACCAGTTCACGCTGGGCGCAATCGTCGCCTATTCATTCGATTGGGCAGGCTTCTAGCCCACGCGCGCTTGCAGGATGCGCGTCAGCCGGCGGCCAACCTTTTCTCCGCGACGCGCGCGAGCAGAGAGGCGCCAATCGGCAGAATCTCGTCGTTGAACGTGTAGCCGGGATTGTGAACCGACGGTCCCGGCCCCATGCCGAGCCAGACATAGGCGCCGGGCGCGGCCATCGCCATGTCCGCGAAATCCTCCGAGCCCATTTTCGGCTCCGCGTCGGTGACGACATGCTCAGCGCCGAACAATTCCGTCGCTGCATCGGCCATTGCGGCGGTCTGCACGTCGGCGTTGCGCATGACCGAGAAGATGTCCCGAATGTCGACGTCGATCTTCGCGCCATAGGCGGCCGCGAAACCCGCGCAGATTTCGCGCATGCGTCTCGACACCAGAGCGCGGATTTCATCGTCGAAGATGCGGATCGTGCCGGCGAGGTGGGCGGTTTCCGGAATGACGTTGTAGGCCGAACCCGCATTGAACTTGGTGATGGAGACGACCGCGCTCTTCAGCGCCGGCGCGTTGCGGCTGACAATTGTTTGCAGCGATTGCGCAAGCGCCGCGCCGATCATCACGGGATCGTTGGAATATTCCGGCATGGCGCCATGCGCGCCCTTGCCGGTGATGTGAATGTCGAAGAAGTCCGAACCCGCCATGGCCGGCCCCGTGCGCATGGAAATCTGGCCGAGCGGCGAGCCCGGGAAATTATGCAGCGCATAGACCTCGTCGCAGGGAAAGCGCTTGAACAGGCCGTCTGCGATCATGGCGCGCGCGCCGCCGAGCCCTTCCTCGGCCGGCTGGAAGATCAAGGCGACCTCGCCCGCGAAATCGCGGGTCTCGGCGAGATAGCGCGCCGCGCCGAGCAGCATGGTCGTGTGGCCGTCGTGACCGCAGCCGTGGAACTTGCCGGCCGTCTTCGACCGCCACGGCAGGTTGGTGAGCTCGTCCATCGGCAGCGCGTCCATGTCGGCGCGCAGCCCCACGCGCTTGCCGGTTCCGCGCTTGCCCTTGATGACGCCGACGACGCCGGTCTTGCCGATGCCGGTGTGCACTTCGACGCCGTAGGATTCGAGTTCGCGCGCGACGAGGCCGGAAGTTCGCACCTCCTCGAAACCGATCTCGGGATGCGCATGGATGTCGCGGCGGATTTCCGTCATGCGATCGGCATAACCCTTGATCTTGTCCAGGACTTCCATCGGCGGCTCCGTTTAATCGCAGGCTGAGACCCATGCGCTGAGGGCAAGGTAGGGCGGCATGAGGGCGCGCGGCAAGTGCGCGCCTTGACGGGGGCGCCTGCGCGGCCCGAAAATCGGGCAAATCATACAAGGGCGCGAAGCGCCCCAGCAGGAAACGCCACGATGAACGAGCATCCCACGATGGCGGCGCCGACGGCGCCGTTCAAACACATCGATTTTCTCGAGCGCGAGATCGACGCCGAACGCCGGCCGAACGGCGAGATCATCCTGCGCCAGCGCATTCCCCTGAACGAATATCAGCGCTGCATCCCGCTTTATCTCGCGAAATGGGCCGAGGAACGGCCGGACCAGACGTGGCTCGCGCAGCGGCGCGGGCCGGACCGCGCGTGGAAACGGGTCAGCTACGCTCAAGCCAAGCACGATGTCGACGCGCTGACGCAAGCGCTGATCGACATGAAGCTCACGCCCGAACAGCCGGTCGCGATCCTCTCGGGCAATTCGATCGAACATGCGCTGATGACGCAGGCGGCGATGCAGGCGGGCATACCCGCGGCGCCGGTGTCGCCCGCCTATTCGATGATGAGCATGGATCACGCGAAGCTGCGCTACATCTTCGATCTCATCAAGCCCGGCGTGGTGATGGTGCAGGACGGCGTCGCCTTTTCGCGCGCCCTGAAGGCGCTCGATCTGACCGGCGTCACTGTCGTGCATGTCGAGCGGCCGTGCGAGGGCGTCGAGAGCCGCGCGTGGAGCGATCTCGTCGCGACGAAACGGACGGACGCCGTCGACAGGGCGATTGCCGCCATCGGCCCGAAGACCGTCGGCAAGCTGCTGTTCACGTCGGGCTCGACCGGAATGCCCAAGGCCGTCATCAACACGCAGGAGATGATGTGCGCCAATGTCGTGATGGGCCAGATGACGCGCAAGCGGAAAGAGAGCGACCCGCGCATGGTCGTGCTCGACTGGCTGCCGTGGAACCACACGATGGGCGGCAACGCCGGCTTTCATGCGCTGCTGGCCGAGGGCGGCACGCTCTACATCGACGACGGACGGCCGATCCCCGGCATGTTCGACGAGACGTTGCGCAATCTCAAGGAAATCTCGCCGACGTACTACACCAACGTGCCGGCGGGCTTTGCGGTGCTCGCGACCGCGCTCGAGAACGACGATGCGCTTGCGCGCTCCTTCTTCAAGGATCTCGGCATCCTCGGCTATGGCGGCGCGACGCTGCCGGACGATCTCTACATGCGCATGCAGCGGCTGGCGGTGAAATACACCGGCCATCGCATCGTCTTCTTCACGGGCTGGGGCTCGACGGAGACGGCGCCGACGGCGACCTCCACCTATTGGGCGACGGAGCGCGTCGGCCTGATCGGCCTGCCGCATCCCGGCGTCGAGCTGAAAATGGTGCCGACCGGCCCGAAATACGAAATGCGCATCCGCTCGGTGATCGTGACGCCCGGCTATTACCGCCAGCCCGACCTGACCGCCAAGGCCTTCGACGAGGAAGGCTTCTACAAGATCGGCGACGCCGGAACCTTCGTCGATCCCGACGATCCGGCCAAGGGACTGATCTTCGCCGGCCGCGTCGTCGAGGATTTCAAGCTGACCTCGGGCACGTTCGTGCATGTCGGCTCGCTGCGCGTCGCGGCGATTGCGGCGGCGAGCCCCGTCGTGCAGGACGCGCTGGTCGCGGGCCAGGACCGCGAATTCGTCGCGCTGCTCGCCTGGCCCAATCTCGAGGCCTGCCGTCTCATCGCCGGCAAGGTGAATGCGCCGCTCGCCGAACTCGTGCACGATCCCGCGATCAAGGAGCATCTGCGCAGGTCGCTGCACGCGCACAATGCGCAGACGCAGGGCTCGTCGATGCGCATCGCGCGCATCATGCTGATGACCGAGCCGCCGTCGATCGACGGCAACGAGCTCACCGACAAGGGCTACATCAACCAGCGCGCCGCGCTCGAGCGCAGGAACGCGCTCGTGGAGCGGCTGTACGCCGCGGAGCCGGACGAGGATGTGATCGTGGTGGAAGGTTGAACGGACCCGGCCATGACCACACGCTGTCATGCCCGCGAAAGCGGGCATCCGGAGGAACGCCACGATTGCTGGCGGAGCCTGGAGCCCCGCTTTCGCGGGGATGACAATTCGAGCCCGTCGGACAGCTTGCACACATGAAATACCGCGCCATCGTCTGCCACGAGCTTGGACCGCCCGAGACGCTGCGCGTCGAGGAACTCGACGCCCCCGCGTTGAAGGCGGGCGAGGCGCGCGTGCGGCTGCATTCCTGCGGCGTGAACTTCCCCGACCTCCTGATGGTGGCCGGCAAGTACCAGACAAAGCCCGCCCTGCCTTTCGTTCCCGGATTTGAATCCGCCGGCGAAGTGATCGAGGCGTCCGACGGCGCGAAAGTGAAGGTCGGCGACCGGGTCATCCTGCGACGCAAGACCGGCGGCTATGCGGAACAGGCGGTCGCCGCCCCGAACGAGCTCGCGCCGGCGCCGGCCCATTACAGCTACGACGAAGCTGCGACCTATTCGGTCGGCCTCGTGACCTCCTACCACGGGCTCATCACGCAAGGCCGCCTGCAGAAGGGCGAGCGCGTGCTGATTACCGGCGCGGCCGGCGGCGTCGGCATGGCGGCGGTCGCGCTTGCCCGCCACATCGGCGCCGAGCCGATCGCGGTTTGCTCGACGGCCGAGAAATGCACGGCGACGCTCGCCGCCGGCGCGGCGCACGCCATCAACTCGTCGGAACGACGCGTCGACGAGGCCGTGAAGGAAATCACCGGCGGGCAGGGCGTTCATTGCCTTTTCGATCCGGTCGGTCTGCCGCCCGAAATCGCGCTACGCGGGCTGGCCTTCGGCGGACGCATCCTGCTGATCGGCTTTGCCGGCGATATCCCGAACTATCCGGCCAATCGCATCCTGATGAAATGCGCGACCGTCATCGGCGTGCGAGCCGGCGAATATGCGCGGCATTTCCCGGCCGTGCGCGCCGAAGAAACGCCGCATATGGAGGCTTTGACCAAGGTCCTGCGCCCGCATGTCGGCAAGGCCTACCCGCTGGTCGAGGCGGCGCAGGCGTTGCGCGACATCGCCGAGCGCCGCGCCATCGGGCGGATCGTGCTGCATCCCTGACGCTTGCGGCTGAGCCGAAGGTCGCGCGCGAAGCCCCTTCCCTTGGCGGCGGCGCGGGCCTAGAAAGCCGCCAAATCCACGCGACCAGGGCGCAGCCATGACCTATCAGCAGACCCCTCTCTTCCCGCTCGGCGAGGACAAGACGCCCTATCGCCTCATCACCACGGACGGCGTGCGCACCGAGAAAATGGGCGACCACGAGTTCGTCGTCGTCGAGCGCGAGGCGATCCGCAAGCTCGCGGAAGCCGCGATGGTCGACACCAATCATCTGCTGCGGCCCGGCCATCTCGCGCAGCTCGCCAAGATTCTCGACGATCCCGAAGCGACGTCCAACGACAAGTTCGTCGCCTACGACCTCCTGAAGAACGCCAACATTTCGGCGGGCGGCGTGCTGCCGATGTGCCAGGACACCGGCACCGCCATCGTCATGGGCAAGAAGGGCCGCTTCATCTTCACCGACGGACAGGACGAGAGCGCGATCGCCGAAGGCGTGCGCGACGCCTACGAGAAGAAGAACCTGCGCTATTCGCAGCTCGCGCCGATGTCGATGTTCGAGGAAAAGAACACCAAGACCAACCTGCCGGCGCAGATCGACATCTATGCGGAGGGCGAGGACGCCTACAAGTTCCTGTTCGTGGTCAAGGGCGGCGGCTCGGCCAACAAGACCTTCCTCTACCAGGCGACGCCCTCGGTGCTGACGCCCGAGCGGCTGATCGGATTCCTGAAGGAAAAGATCCTGACGCTCGGCACGGCGGCCTGCCCGCCCTATCACCTGGCCATTGTCATCGGCGGCCTGTCGGCGGAACTCAACCTCAAGACCGTCAAGCTCGCCTCGACGCGCTATTACGACGAACTGCCGACCTCCGGCGGCGACGACGCGCACGCCTTCCGCGACATCGCGATGGAAGAACAGATTCACAAGCTGACGCAGCAGATGGGCGTCGGCGCGCAATTCGGCGGCAAGTATTTCTGCCATGACGTGCGCGTGATCCGCCTGCCGCGCCACGGCGCCTCGCTGCCGATCGGCATCGGCGTGTCCTGCTCGGCCGATCGTCAGGCGAAGGGCAAGATCACGAAGAAAGGCGTGTTCCTCGAGGAGCTGGAGCACGATCCCGCGCGCTTCATGCCGCATGTCGACGAGGCGACGCTCGGCGGCGACGTCGTGAAGATCGACCTGACCAGGCCGATGAAGGAAATTCTGGCGACCCTGAGCAAATACCCGATCAAGACGCGGCTTTCGCTTACCGGCCCGATGA
Source organism: Rhodoblastus sp. (assembly GCA_046349085.1). Classification (GTDB taxonomy): domain Bacteria; phylum Pseudomonadota; class Alphaproteobacteria; order Rhizobiales; family Beijerinckiaceae; genus JAJXWB01. The sequence goes on along the minus strand of JAXMDA010000006.1, from coordinate 123,096 downwards.
TCGTGGCGCGCGACCTCGCGCACGCCAAGATCCGCGCGCGCCTCGAAGCCGGCGAGCCGATGCCGGATTATTTCAAGAACCATCCGGTCTATTACGCGGGTCCCGCCAAGACGCCCGCGGGCTACGCCTCGGGCTCCTTCGGCCCGACGACGGCCGGGCGCATGGATTCCTATGTCGACCAGTTCCAGGCGGCGGGCGGCTCGATGGTGATGCTCGCCAAGGGCAACCGCTCGGCCGAAGTGCGCAACGCCTGTGGCAAGCACGGCGGCTTCTATCTCGGCTCCATCGGCGGCCCGGCGGCGCGGCTGGCGCAAGACTGCATCAAGAAGGTCGAGGTCCTCGAATATCCCGAGCTCGGCATGGAAGCGATCTGGAAGATCGAGGTCGAGGATTTCCCCGCCTTCATCGTCGTCGACGACAAGGGGAACGACTTCTTCAAGGAGCTGAACCTCGGCTGATCGCGATCACGAACGCTTGATCGATCTGTCGAATTCGCGGGATTGCTCTGTGCGTTGCCTCACTGCATGTTTCGACGACCGATGAAATAGTCGTGTCGTCAAAGAGCTGTGGGGAGCTCTTCAACATGCGTACATTGATTCTCGCGTCCGCCTTGATCGCCGCCGGCCCTGCGCTGGCGGCGACCATCGCGAAGCCGGTTCTGGATGCGAGCCAGTGCACGCGCGATCTGGCCTCCGTCGATCGCTCCTTCGCCGCCGCCATGATCGATCTTCAGCGCAACGCCACGCCGGCCAATCGGTGCTCCGCCTGGCGGCGCCATATCGACGTCATGCAGAAGGCGAGCTTCGTCTTCTCGCGCTGTACGGCGGCCGATGCGCGCGAAGGCGCGGTCAACCAGATGCAGGGCTCGATCGCCGACTTCAAGGCGATGATCCAGCAGGCGCAGTGCCCCTGATCTTCTGATCTACCTGCGGCGCAGATCGATGATGGCTCGCACGCGCCCGCCCTTGCGCTCCACCGTAACGCCATTGCGCCGCGCCGCTTGCTCGCGCGGGCGTTGAACGCGCTGAACGCGGCCACGTCGCGCGCGCGGCTCGGGCGCCAGCCTGCCCGTTCCGCCGCGCGCCGTCGGCCCGAATGAAGCCAGGCAATTATTGTAGGCGTCGGGCGCGGAAATGCTCTCGCAGTCGGCGATCGATTTCGGCGCCGCCTGCACGAACCCGAGCGACAGCGCGAAAACGATCGTCGCTATCGCCAGGCGCCCGCCCATGATTCAGCCGGGCTGAGGGCCGTCATAGCCCTCGACGATGACGATATCTCCGGTCGAAACCGGCGCGCGCAGCCTGATCGCAGCCTGGTATTCGGGGGAGTGATAGCAGGCCACGGCCTTTTCGTAGGATTCGAACTCAAGCACCACGTGGCGGGCGCGCAGCTTGCCTTCCGGCCCGTCGGACTTGCCGCCGCGCACCAGGAATTTCGCGCCATACTTGGCAAAAGGCACGGCATTGGCCTGCACGTACGCCTTGTAGCCTTCCGGGTCCGCGACATCGACATGCCCGATCCAATATCCCTTGGCCATCGTCTCCACCTTCATTGTTTTGTCACGATTGCCCACTATATCTCTCTCATCCGCTCGAAGCGTAACGAGTTGAGAGCGGATTGCGCGCCGGGCCGGATGTACGCCCGGCGTTTTGCTTTTCAGGGGTCAGCCGGCCCGATTGCGCTTGCCGCGCAGCGCCAGACCCGCCTCGATCTCGGCGACGATGGCGTCCGCCGCAGCCTTCGGGTCGGCGGCTTCCGTCACCGGCCTGCCGACGACGATATGGTCCGCGCCGCCCGCCAGCGCCAGAGTGGGCGTCATCACCCGCTTCTGGTCGCCAAGCGCGGCGCCGGCAGGCCGCACGCCCGGCGTCACCAGCAGCATGTCGGGACCGAGCAGCGCCCGCATCGCCTCGGCCTCCTCCGGAGACAGGATCAGTCCATCGACGCCAGCGTCGCGCGCCTGGAGCGCGCGGCGGGCGATGAGGTCGCGCACGCCGAAGGCGTAGCCGGCGGCGGCAAGGTCGGCGTCGTCGTACGAGGTCATCACGGTGACGGCGAGCAGCTTCAACGACGAGCCTTCCGCGCCCCTCTTGGCGGCGGCCATGGTCTGCGGATAGGCGTGCACCGTGGCGAAGGCCGCGCCGAGGCCGGCGAGCTGGCGCGTGGCGCGCTCTACCGTATTGGGAATGTCGTGCAGCTTGAGGTCGATGAAGACCTTCTTGCCCTCGGCGATCAGCGCCCGCGCCATATCGAAGCCCGCGCCGCCGTAGATCAGCTCCATGCCGATCTTGTAGAAGCTCACGCTGTCGCCCAGCCGCGCGATCATGTCGCGCGCTTCCGCTGCGCCCGGAACGTCGAGCGCGACAATGAGACGGTCGCGGGGAGAAATGGCGTCGGACATGCGGCGTCTCCGGTTGGCGACCGGAAATCGCAGATCGAGATTTGATTGGCAACCCGCCGGGCCGACCGCGACGCGTCAGCGCCGCCCGTCGCGCGGTCCGTCCGCGATCTTCTTCAGGAAGGCCAGGGCCGGCTCGACCTGCTTCTGCCGGAAGGCCTTGAAGGCCGGCGCCAGTTCGTTGTGGCGGCGCAGATGGGTGACGACCTGCACGCCCTTGCAATCGGCGTGCGTGTAGCGCCAGACGCGGGCCGGCGGCAGGTTCAGCCAGACGGGATTGGAGACTTCGCCGCGATAGTCGGCGGCGGCGCGGCGGCTCGTCTTCAGCGGCATGGGCGAGACGAGCCCGTAGGTGAACTGGATGAAGGAGCCCTCCGCGCCCATCAGCGCGAAGGCCTCATCGAGCAAGAGCAGGCGCTCGCGCTCGGGCCGCGTCAGCAGCGGCAGGCTGGAAACGACGGTGGAAATGCGCGCGCCGTGGAGATGCTTCAGCGTGTCCTTCAGCCGGTAGGCGTCGCCGCGCAGCACCTGCGCGCCGGGAAAGCGCCGCTCGAGCAGCTTGCAGAACGAGGCGTCGTATTCGACGAGCACCAGCTTTTCGACCGGCACGCCGCGCGCGACGAGCGCTTCCGTCACCGGCCCGGTGCCGGGCCCCAGTTCGACGATCAGGCCGTCGGCCTGCGGATCGACGCAGCGCGCCATGGCGCGCGCGAGAAAGCGGCCGGACGGCGTCACCGCCCCTGTCGTCAACGGCGAATCGAACCATGATTTGATGAAGCGCGCCTCGTCGGCGAACCGCTCCTCGAGCTTCATGCGGTTCGGCGCAGCCCGGCGGGCGTTCGTGCGCAGGGGTTTGACGCTCAAGACTTCGACGGGCTCCTTGTGACCCAAAGTTCGCCCATGCCGCGCTGGACGTCAAGAAAGCGTCATATCGGCAATTGGCTACTGGCCGCCGATATTGTCCAGAAAATCCTTCATCTTCGCAAAGAAACCGGCCGATTCCGGCTGGGTCTTGTGCGAGGATTCCCTGTCGAACTCAGCAAGTAGCTCGCGCTGGCGGCGGGTGAGGTTCTGCGGCGTCTCCACCACGGCCTGCACGTAGAGGTCGCCGAAATCCCGCGAACGCAGGACGGGCATGCCTTTGCCGCGGATCTTGAACTGGCGGCCGGTCTGGGTGCCTTCGGGCACCTTCACCTTGGACTGCGCGCCGTCAAGCGTGCCGATCTCGAATTCGCCGCCGAGCGTCGCCTGCACCATGGAGATCGGCACGCGGCAATAGAGGTCGGCGCCGTCGCGATGGAACATGGCGTGCGGCTTGATCGACAGGAAGATGTAGAGGTCGCCCGAAGGCCCGCCGCGCAGGCCCGCCTCGCCCTCGCCGGCGAGTCGAATGCGGGTGCCGTCCTCGACGCCCTGGGGGATATTGACCGAGAGCGTCCGCTCCCGCGTGACGCGGCCCGCGCCCGCGCAGCTCGCGCATGGATCGTCGATGCGCTCGCCGCGGCCCTGGCAGGCCGGGCAGGTGCGCTCGATGGCGAAGAAGCCCTGCTGCGCGCGCACGCGGCCATGGCCGCCGCAGGTCGCGCAGGCCTTGGGCTTGGAGCCCGCCTTGGCGCCGGAGCCCGCGCAGGCCTCGCAGGTGACGGAGGTCGGCACCTTCAATTGCGCGGTCTTGCCGGAAAAAGCCTCCTCCAGCGTGATCTCGAGGTTGTAGCGCAGGTCCGAGCCGCGCTCGCGACCGCCGCCGCGGGCGCCGCGGCGTCCCATGACGTCGCCGAACAGGTCGTCGAAAATATCGGCCATCGAGGAGGCGAAGCCCTCGCCCATGCCGAAACCGCCCCCTCCGCCGCCGCCCTGCTCGAAGGCGGCATGGCCGAAGCGGTCGTAGGCCGCGCGCTTCTGGCCGTCGGAGAGGATCTGGTAGGCCTCGTTCACCTCCTTGAAGAGGGATTCGGCCGCCTTGTCGCCGGGATTTCGATCGGGATGACACTGCATCGCCGCCTTGCGGAACGCCGACTTCAGCTCGACTTCCGTAACGGTGCGCGTGACGCCGAGAATCTCGTAATAGTCGCGCTTGGCCATTTCACCGCGACCGGTTGATCGAAGCGAGACTCACCACGAAGAAGGCAGGGGAGCCGAGGCCCTTTTCGGTCAGCGGGAAGACCCAGAACGGATCGGCCAGCGGCTGAATGACGAGGAATGAAAGGACGTTGTCGCCGTTCGAGACGAGATCGAGCCTGTAGAGCTTCCTGTCCTTCAGAATCTTTTCCGAAATCGGGTCGACCTTCAGCAGCGCCTGATAATCCGCATCCGTCATGGGATTGTAGGTGACGGACTTGAAATAGGCCTTCTCGCGGTCCGCGCCGGTCACGTTGTCCATTTCGGCCGCGCCAAAGGTCGCGCGGGCGCCGCTATCGGGAAACACCCCGAAATGCTTGTCGTTGGCGTTGAAGATCTGGCCGTTCTTCGTGCAATAGACCGCGCCCCAGGCCGCGAGCTCGGCCGGCAGGGTCGTGACCGCGCCCTTGGGGGCGGCCTTCGCGCAATCGAGAAGAATGCTGGCCGGCGGCTTGAGCTGGTCGGGCGTCACGGTCGCCTTGCCCTGGGCCCGCGCCAGGCCGCCGAGCGAGCAGGCCGCAACGAAAAAAACCGCCGCTTTCGACGCGATATTCATCCCAATCGTCCCCTGAAATAAAAAGGGCGCCGCTGGCGCGGCGCCCGGGTTCTATCAGGACGATTTCTTCTTGTCGTCGCCGACGTCCTTGAATTCGGCGTCGATGACGTCGTCCTGCGCGCCCTGCGGCTGGCCGCCGGCGGCCGCGCCTTCGGCGCTCGCCTGCTGCGCCTTGTACATGGCTTCGCCGAGCTTCATCGAGGCCTGCGCGAGTTCGTTCGTCTTGGCCTTGATGTGCTCCGAATCCTCGCCGCCGAGCGCCGTCTTCAGCGTCTCGATGGCCGCCGTGATCGCGCTCTTGTCGGATTCCGCGACCTTGTCGCCGTACTCGGCCACCGACTTCTCGGTCGAGTGGATGAGCGCTTCGGCCTGGTTCTTGGCGTCGACGAGCTCGCGGCGCTTCTTGTCCTCGGCCGCATGCACCTCCGCGTCCTTGACCATCTTGTCGATGTCGGCGTCCGACAGGCCGCCGGAGGCCTGGATGCGGATCTGCTGCTCCTTGTTGGTGGCCTTGTCCTTCGCCGTCACGTTGACGATGCCGTTGGCGTCGATGTCGAAGGTGACTTCCACCTGCGGCACGCCGCGCGGCGCCGAGGGGAGGCCGACGAGATCGAACTGGCCGAGCAGCTTGTTGTCGGCCGCCATCTCGCGCTCGCCCTGGAAGACCCGGATGGTGACCGCCGTCTGGTTGTCTTCGGCGGTCGAGAACACCTGGCTCTTCTTGGTCGGGATCGTCGTATTGCGGTCGATCAGGCGCGTGAACACGCCGCCGAGCGTCTCGATGCCGAGCGACAGCGGGGTGACGTCGAGCAGCAGCACGTCCTTGACGTCGCCCTGCAGAACGCCGGCCTGCACGGCCGCGCCGATGGCGACGACTTCGTCAGGGTTGACGCCCTTGTGCGGCTCCTTGCCGAAGAAGGACTTCACGACTTCCTGCACCTTGGGCATGCGGGTCATGCCGCCGACGAGCACGACTTCGTCGATCTCGCCCGCGCTGACGCCGGCGTCCTTCAGCGCCTTGCGGCACGGCTCCATCGTGCGCTGGATGAGGTCGTCGACCAGCGCCTCGAACTTGGCGCGGGTGAGCTTCATCGTCAGATGCTTCGGGCCGGAAGCGTCCGCGGTGATGTAGGGCAGGTTGATGTCGGTCTGGGCCGCCGACGACAGTTCGATCTTGGCCTTTTCGGCGGCTTCCTTCAGGCGCTGCAGGGCGAGCTTGTCCTTGGTCAGGTCAATGCCCTGCTCCTTCTTGAACTCCGCCGCGAAATATTCGACGAGGCGCATGTCGAAGTCCTCGCCGCCGAGGAACGTGTCGCCGTTCGTCGACTTCACCTCGAACACGCCGTCGCCGATCTCAAGGATCGACACGTCGAACGTGCCGCCGCCGAGGTCGTAGACCGCGATGACGCCGGACTGCTTCTTGTCGAGGCCGTAGGCGAGCGCGGCCGCCGTCGGCTCGTTGATGATGCGCAGGACCTCGAGGCCGGCGATCTTGCCGGCGTCCTTGGTCGCCTGACGCTGGGCGTCGTTGAAGTAGGCGGGGACAGTGATGACGGCCTGCGTGACGGGCTGGCCGAGATAGGCCTCCGCCGTCTCCTTCATCTTCTGCAGGGTGAAGGCCGAAATCTGCGAGGGCGAATAATCCTTGCCCGCCGCCGTGACCCAGGCGTCGCCGTTCGAGGCCTTCTTGATCTGGTAGGGGACGAGCTTCATGTCCTTCTGCGTCATCGGATCGTCGAAGGTGCGGCCGATGAGGCGCTTGATGGCGAAGAAGGTCTTGTCGGGATTGGTGACCGCCTGGCGCTTGGCCGGCTGGCCGACGAGACGCTCGCCGTCGTCCGTGAAAGCGACGATCGAGGGGGTGGTGCGCGCGCCCTCCGCGTTCTCGATAACCTTGGGCGTGGAGCCCTCCATCACCGCGACGCACGAATTGGTCGTGCCGAGGTCGATGCCGATAATTTTAGCCATGACTATTCCTTTCTGCGGCGAGACCGCCGGACCCCGTAGCGATCCGGTCTCAAGAACGTTGCGATCCGCTGGCGCGGCCCGCCCGTCCGGTCCCCGATGTGACGGCCATGAGATTGTGTGCGGCGCGGCCCGCCGCAAGGGCTGAGCCCGCATATAGGCGGCGAGATTTTTTGACGCAAGCGGCAGCGGGCGCAGATCGGGACTTTGGCGGCGGGAAAGAACTGATAACCTTGTTGCGACGGCCCGTTCCGGCCGCAGGGCGGGCGTCGAGGGGAGGGACCGATGCACATCGAACCGGGCGTGCTCGACGCCGCCAAGATCGCATCCGCAAATATTGCGGCAATGGGGACGCTGGGAGCCTCGGCCTTCGGCGTTCTGCGTCGCCCGGCCGACCTCGCGAAAACCCTGCTGGCGGCGCTGTTCTTCTCGGTTTTCATGCAGATCTGGCACATGCCGGTCGGGCCGTCCGAACTGCACCTGATCGGCGCTTCGGCCATCTATTTCACCTTCGGCTTCCTGCCGACCCTTCTCGGCTTTGCGCTCGGGCTGGCGCTTCAGGGCCTGCTCTTCGAGCCACAGGACCTCGTGCATCTCGGCGTCAATTCACTGTCCTTGATGGTCCCGCTGATCGCCGTCCATGCCGCATTCGGACGCCGCTTCTTCGCAGGCAGCGGAATAGAGACCCGGTGGGCCTCGGCGCTCAGATTCGATGCGGCCTATTACGCCGGCGTGGTCGCGATGGTCGGGTTCTGGCTTGCGCTGGGGCAGGAGCCGACGCCGTTGCAGAGCTGGGCGACGTTTGCGGCCTCCTATCTGCCGCTGATCGCTCTGGAGCCTGTGTTCACGCTGCTGGTTCTCAAGGGACTGAAGCGGTTCGAGGCGACCGGCCCGGTCCGGACCTTCACGGTCGCGCCGCAGCTGCGGCTGGCATAGAAACCAATCAAATCCGTCGGGAGAGACACATGGGCGAGCGCATCACCTTCAAGCGGCCGGACGGCAAGGAAGCCGCCGGCTATCTGGCGAAGGCGGGCAAGGCCGGCGCGCCGGGGCTGGTCGTGATCCAGGAATGGTGGGGCCTGAACGAGCAGATCAAAGGCATCGTGGACCGGTTCGCGGCGGCGGGATTCAATGCGCTCGCCCCCGATCTCTACGCCGGCCGGGTCGTGCCCTACCACGATTCAGCCGCCGCCAACGCCGAGATGACCTCGCTCAACTTTCTGGACGCCACAGACCAGATCTGTCGCGGGGCGGCGCAGCGGCTGCGGGCCGACGGCGCGGCCAAGGTCGGCGTCACCGGGTTTTGCATGGGCGGGGCGATGACCATTCTGGCCGCCGCCCGCGTGCCCGAATTTGCAGCCGGCGCGCCCTTCTACGGCCTTCCGCCGGCCGCCGCCGCAGGGCCTGCCGATGTCAGAATCCCGTTGCAGGGCCATTTCGCGCTCCAGGACGACTGGTGCACGCCCCAGGCGGTCAGCGATTTCGAGGCGGGGCTGAAGAAGGCGGGCAAGCCGCACGAATTCTTCAGCTACGACGCCCATCACGGCTTCATGAACGAGGCGCGGCCGGACGTGCATCAGGCCAAGGCGGCTGACGAGGCGTGGAAGCGCGTGGTCGCGTTTTTTCAGAAGCAGTTGGGATAGGCGCTCCTTCCCCAATCCTCAGCATGAGGAGCGATGCGGAGCGTCGCGTCTCGAAGGATGGTCGCATCCGCCATGCTTCGAGACGGCGCTTTCAGTTCCTCCTCAGCATGAGGGGCTGCTGTTATCCCGTGTTCCTGATCCCCGCCGCGATCCCGTTGATCGACACGAGGATGCCACGCTGCGCGGCCTCGTCGCCGCGGCCGGAGCGCCAGCGGCGCAGCAGCTCGACCTGCAGGTGGTTGAGCGGCGCGATGTAGGGGAAGCGATGGGCGATCGAACGGGCGAGCGCGGGATTGTCCGCGAGACGCTCGTTCGCGCCGGTGATCGCGGCCAGCGCGTCGCCCGCCCGGCGCCATTCCGCCTCGATCTCCGCGAAGATGCGCGCCGCGAGTTCGCGATCGGGCACGAGGCCGGCGTAGCGGCGCGCCACGCCCATGTCGGTCTTGGCCATGACCATGTCGAGGTTGGAGAGAAGCGCGCGGAAGAACGGCCATTCGGCGTTCATCCGTCGCAACAGCGCGACGCGCGCCGGTCGGTCGTCGCTCAGGAACGCCTCGACCGCTGCGCCGAAACCGAACCAGCCCGGCAGCGCCACGCGGCTCTGGCCCCAGGAAAAGCTCCAGGGGATGGCGCGCAGATCCTCGATCCTGCGCGTCGCCTTTCGCGAGGCGGGGCGCGAGCCGATGTTGAGTTCGGCGATTTCCGCGATGGGCGTGGCCGCGAAGAAATAATCGACGAAGCCCGGCGTCTCGTAGACGAGCTTGCGGTAGGCCGACATGCTCGCCGTCGACAGAGCGTCCGCGGCCGCAATGAATTCCTGCGGCGGCGGGCCCTCGGCGGCGCAAAATGTCGCCTCCAGCGCGGCGGCCATCAGGGTCTCGAGATTGCGGCGGCCGATGTCCGGATTGGCGTATTTGGCGTTGATGACCTCGCCCTGTTCGGTCAGGCGGATCTGGCCGTTCACCGTGCCCGGCGGCTGGGCGAGGATGGCGTCGTAGCTCGGGCCGCCGCCGCGCCCGACGGTGCCGCCGCGTCCGTGGAAGAGACGCAGCCGCACGCCGCGCTCGGCATCGAACATTTTCGCGAGCGCGGTCGAGGCGCGATAGAGCTCCCAGTTGGAGGTGAAATAGCCGCCGTCCTTGTTGCTGTCGGAATAGCCGAGCATCACGTCCTGCACGCCGCCGGAATTGCGAACGAGGTCGGAGATCCCCGGAAGCGCATAGAAATCGCGCATGATCGCTTCCGCGCCGCGCAGATCCTCAATGGTCTCGAACAGCGGCGAGATGACGAGGTCGACGCGCGCCTGCGCCCGGTCCTCTGCGGCCAGCGTGCCGGCCATCATGCCAAATTCCTTCAGCAGCAACAGGACTTCGAGAAGATCGCTGACGCTCTCGGTATGGCTGATGATGTAGTGGCGGATCGTGTCCGCCCCGAAACGCGCCCGCAATTCGCGCGCGCGTTCGAATATCGCGAATTCCTTTTCCGCCTCCGCGCTATAGGCGCGTCCATGTATGCGCAGCGGGCGAGGGTCGCGGAGTTGGGCGACGAGCACGCTTCTGCGCGCGGCTTCGTCGAGCGTCGCATAGCCGGATTCGATTCGCGCCACCGAGAGAAGCTCGGCGACCGTCGCCTCGTGCTTGTCGGAAGACTGACGAAGATCGGTGGTCGCCATGTGGAAGCCGAAAACCTCGACTGCGCGAATGAGAGGCGCGAGGCGTCCCGGCACGAGCACCGCGCCATGATGGGTTTCGAGGGAGCTGCGGATGATCTTGAGGTCGCCGAGCAATTCGGCAGGCGAACGATAGGGTTCGGCGGGCGCCAGCGCATGACGCAAGGCCTCGCCGCCGGTCAGCGCGCGCAAGGCTCCGGCAAGGCGTGCATAGACGCCTGAAAGGGCGCGGCGGTAGGGCTCGTCGGCGCGATGTTCGCTGGCGTCGTGCGAGCGCTCGGCGAGAGCGAGCAGTTCGGGCGTGACCGTGACGTGCTCCAGCGACATGGAGAGTTCGGCGCCGAGTTCGTGCGTTTCCACGAGATAATGCCGCAACACCGTTTCGGCATGTTCGCAGACGGCGAATTCCAGCGTCGCGGCGTCGACGAAAGGATTGCCGTCGCGGTCGCCGCCGATCCAGTTGCCCATGCGGAAAAAGGGCGGAACGGGACGGCCGAGCAGGCGCTCGAGCTCTACGTAGAGACGCGGGATTTCGCGCAGGAAGGTCGAGCGGTAATAGGTCAGAACGTTTTCGATTTCATCGCGCACGGTCAGGCGCCGCGTGCGCAGCACGCGCGTCTGCCAGAGCTGCACGATTCGCGCGCGCAATCGCGCTTCGTTGTCGCTTCGCTCGCGCGACGACTTCAGAGAATCGCGCTCGGCGATCAGCGCGGCGATCGCGCGTTCGGCGTCGAGCGTGCTCTTGCGCTGCACCTCGGTCGGATGCGCCGTCAGCACCGGCGAGACATAGAAATGCTCGAGCGCGGCCGCGACCCTGTCGGACGAAATGCGGGCCTCGGCGAGGCGCATGAAACTGCGCGCGAGAGAACCGTTCTGCAGCGCGCCTTCTGCCTGATAGACGCCGCGGCGACGCAGGTGCTGGCGGTCTTCCGCGATATTGGCGAGCAGCGAGAAATAGCCGAAGGCGCGGATGACGGTGAGCGCCGCGCCCGAGCCGAGGCTCGATATCAGCGCATCGAGATCGCGGCCGGCCTCCTCGTCGGCCGTTCGCTCGAAGGCGACGGAAAAGCGGCGGATCGATTCCACCGCGTCGAAGGCCGCTTCGCCCGCCTGCTCGCGCACGGTGTCGCCCAGCAACTGGCCGAGCAGGCGAATGTCGTCGATGGCGGTGGGCGAGACGTTGCGCTGCATGGCGCGACTTTGCCGGATTGTCCGCGACCGCGCCACAGAAGATGCGCGCGCCGCCGGCGCTCCATGCGGAGGCTGCGATTGCGCGCGTCGCCCGCCTGTCGCAACATCGCGGCCGGGAGGAATTCGCATGCCGCTGTTCGCCATCGGGAATACGACGATCGACCGGGTCGAGGAAGCGCACGGGCCGGCCTTTCCGCCCTCGATGCTGTTGCCCGACTGGGATCCGGAAATCCTGAAAGAACACGGCGACTGGCTGCTGCCGCGCCACTACCATCCGCGCACCGACCGCTTCATTACCTCGCTGCACTCGTGGGTGATCCGCACGAAGCATCACACGATCCTGGTCGACACCTGCGCCGGCAACCACAAGAACAGGCCGCACTCGCCGCTCTTCCACATGAAGGACACGCCCTATCTCGACCGGTTGAAGGCGGCGGGCGTCGCGCCGGAAGACGTCGATTTCGTCATGTGCACGCATCTGCACATCGACCATGTCGGCTGGAACACGAAACTCGACAATGGGCGCTGGGTCCCGACTTTCCCGAACGCCAAATATGTCTTCTCGCAAATCGACCGGGACTATTGGGATCCGCAAAAGAACGCCGCGCTGGACGAGGAAGCGCGCATGATCTTCGAGGATTCCGTGCATCCCGTCATTGCCGCGGGCCAGGACCAGCTCGTCGCCGACGGCGACCGGCTCGGCGACAATCTGGCGATCCAGCTCACGCCTGGCCACACCCCCGGCTCGATGGCCATTCGATTGACGGACGGCGGGCAGGAAGGCCTGTTCGCCGGCGACGTCATGCATCACCCGATCCAGGTCTACCGCCCGCGCTGGTCGAGCCGCTTCTGCGCCGACCCCGTGCAATCGGCCGATACGCGCGAAAAGGTTCTGGGCCAGTGCGCCGACTGCAACGCCCTGATGCTGCCTGCCCATTTCGGCGCGCCGCACGCAGGCCGGGTGCGGCGCAAGGGAGACGGATTCGTCTTCGCCTTCGAGGAATGATCGACGAAAACCGCCAGCTTACGATTGCGTATGCGCAATGACGCAACCCGTGCGCTTGCGTCGACGCATCATTATGTGACGGACACGACCAATCGGAGTATCCGACATGCAGACAATCCGCAGGGCCAATGACCGCGGCCGCGCCAATTTCGGCTGGCTCGACAGCCGCCACACCTTTTCTTTCGGCGAATATTACGACCCCGCGCATATGGGCTTCGGCCCGTTGCGCGTCATCAACGACGACCGCGTCGCGCCGGGCGGAGGCTTTCCGACCCATCCGCACCGCGACATGGAAATCGTGAGCTACGTGCTGTCGGGCGCGCTGGCGCACAAGGATTCGCTGGGCACGGGCTCGGTCATAAAGCCCGGCGACGTGCAGCGCATGTCGGCGGGCACGGGCATCGCCCATAGCGAATACAACGCCTCGAACGAGGAGGCGACGCATTTTCTGCAAATCTGGCTCCTGCCGGAAAAGCGCGGCCTCGCGCCCGGCTACGAACAGAAGAGCTTCGACGCGGACGCCAAACGCGACCGCTTGCGGCTCGTCGCCTCGCCCGACGGCCGGGACGGCTCGGTGACGATCCGCAGCGACGCGGCGCTCTATGTCTCGCTGCTCGGGAAGGAGGCGCGCGTGTCGCATGATCTGGCGCCGGGCCGCGGCGCGTGGCTGCAGGTCGCGCGCGGCGCGGTTGCGGTCGGCGACACGGTGCTGGCGGAGGGCGACGGGCTCGCGGTGAGCGACGAGAAGAGGCTGGAGATCGTCGGCGAGGCCGCGGATTCGGAAATCCTGCTGTTCGATCTCGGCGCGTAGAAGGCCCCCGGGACCGCCAGCCTCCGGCTCGACATCGGCTTGCGCGCGTCGCACATTGCGCGCGCAACCGGACGCTCAAGAAGATGACCGACGAAGCCGAACTCCGCGCCGCCATCATCGCGCAATGCCGCGCCATGAACGCGAGCGGGCTCAATCAGGGGACGTCGGGCAATATTTCCGCGCGCTGCGGCGACCGGATGCTCATCACGCCATCCGCCATCCCCTACGACGTCATGACGCCCGAGACGATCGCCTCGATGCCGATCGACGACAATTACGGGACGTGGGACGGGCCGAAAAAGCCCTCGAGCGAGTGGCGCTTCCATCTCGACATTCTCCGCACGAGGCCCAACGTCGGCGCCATCGTGCATACGCATTCGACCTACTGCACGTCGCTCTCGATAGCGCGCATGTCGATACCGGCGATCCACTACATGATCGCGCATTTCGGCGGGCCGGATATCCGTTGCGCGGATTATGCGCTCTACGGCTCGGCCCAACTCTCCGCCCATGTGCTGAAAGCCATGGAGGGCCGCAACGGCTGCCTTCTCGCCAATCACGGCATGATCGCCGCCGGCAGGAACCTCGCGCAGGCCATGTGGCTGGCGGTGGAGCTGGAGACGCTGGCGCGGCAATACTGGCACGCGCTGCAGATCGGCGGCCCGGTTCTGCTGAGCGCGGACGAGGTTCGGCAGGCCGCCGAAAAATTCGGCGTCACGGGCTACGGGTTGGCGGGCTGACCGAGGCCGGTCTTCCGGACCCCGGCAGGTCATCCCGGCCGAATCGAAGCGAAGAGCCGGGAGCCCCAGCGCGATCCATGCTCTGGATCCCGGATCGACGGCTGCGCCGCCGTCCGGGATGGCAGTTTCCGGCGCATGAGCGCGCCTTGGATTATCAGTATGTCCCCGGATGGCGGACGCGGGTCGCGCCGCGCGCCCGGACGGGGACGAGCGCAGGCGCGAGCGCCGGCTCGCGACGGCCGCCGCGCGGCGGCTTCCTGTCGTTATCGTCGTCCTTCTTCTGCATCATGACGGCGGTCGCGCTGACCAAGGCGCCGAATGTCGTGCCGAAGCCGACGAACAGCATGGCCAGGCCGGCGACCATGGCGTCGGACCGCATCAGCAGCGTGCGCATCCCCAGCGGATTGAGCAGCAGAAGCGCGCCGGCGCAGACGACGCCGAGCGCGCTGCCGAGAATCCAGTGCGTGACGATCAGGCGCGCAATCGGATTGCCCGAGGGTTCATCCGGGGTTGGACCATTCGGCAAGCCGCCAGCCGTCATCATGCCCGTCTCCGTGCGTCGCGCGCACCTTCGAGCCCAAATTAGTTTTTTCTCGGGCAGGGTCCAGCTCTTTGCGCCTGCTGCGACAATCGGCGCGCGACCATGGCGCCGGCGCCACGCCTGCGGTTAGACTGGCGCCACAAGAACAACGGGAGAAAACGCCATGTCGAACGAAGCCAAGGGTCCGACGCCCCCCGAGACGAGCGTGATCGCGCGCAACAAGGCGGTGCTCGGCGAACTGCCCTTCGCCGATCGCGGCGATTTCGCCGATGCCGAACGCGGCTTTGTCGCCACCATTCCCGACGCGACCATCCTCACGGCCGGCGGCCATCCCGCCTGGAGCCAGAAGCAGTACGCATTCATCGACGACGGGCCTGCGCCCGACAGCGTCAACCCGAGCCTGTGGCGTATCGCTCAATTGAACCGCAGGCACGGCCTTTTCCAGGTGACGGAGGGGGTCTACCAGATTCGCGGGCTCGATATCGCCAATATGACGATCGTCGAAGGCAAGACCGGCGTCATCGTCATCGACACGCTGACCTGCGTGGAGGCAGGAGCCGCGGCGCTCGCGCTATATCGCGCCCATCGCGGCGACCGGCCGGTGAAAGCCGTCATCTACACGCACACGCACGCCGATCATTTTGGCGGCGTAAAAGGCGTGATCGACGAGGCCGACGTTCTCTCCGGCAAGATTCCGGTGATCGCGCCGAACCTGTTCATGGAGCATGCGGTCTCGGAAAACGTGATCGCCGGTCCCGCCATGTTCCGGCGCGCGACCTATCAGTTCGGGCCCTTGCTGCCGACGGGACCGCACGGACAGGTGGACGCGGGCCTCGGCAAGACGACGTCGCGCGGCACGCTGTCGCTGATCGCGCCGACCGATCTCATCATGGCGACAGGCGACCGGCGCACGCTGGACGGGCTGGAGTTCATCTTCCAGATGGCGCCGAACAGCGAGGCGCCGGCCGAGATGCACATGTACGCGCCCGCGCTGAAGACGCTGAACATGGCCGAGAACGCGACGCATCTGTTCCACAACCTGCTGCCGTTCCGCGGCGCGGAAGTTCGCGATCCGCTGGCGTGGTCGGGGTATATCAACGAAGCGCTCGAAATGTTCGGGGAGGCCGAAGTCATGGTCGGCCAGCACCACTGGCCGGTGTGGGGGCGCGAGAAGATTCGCGACTATCTGGCCAAGCAACGCGATCTCTACAAATACGTCCACGACCAGACGCTGCGGCTGATGAACCACGGCCTCACGGCGTCCGAGATCGCGGAAGAGGTCCAGTTGCCTGCGTCCCTCGCGCAGGTCTGGCAGAACCGCGACTACTACGGCGCGGTGCGTCACAACATCAAGGCGATCTACCAGCGGTATCTCGGCTGGTACGACGCCAATCCCGCCAATCTCGACGGCCTGCCGCCGGTAGAGGCCGCAACGAAATACGTCGCCTATATGGGCGGCGCGGACGCGATCATCGCAAAGGCGCGCGAAGATTTCGCGAAGGGCGAATATCGCTGGGTGGCGGAAGTGATGAATCGCGTGGTGTTCGCCGATCCGGAAAATGCCGAAGCGCGCGAGCTCTGCGCGTGCGCCTACGACCAACTCGGCTATCTGTCTGAGGCCTCGACATGGCGCAACGCCTATTTGTTCGGCGCGCACGAATTGCGCAACGGACCCGCTGACATCAGGCGCATGGCGCTGTCGCCGGATGTGGCGTCGGCCCTGTCGATCCCGATGTTCTTCTCCTCGCTCGGCGTGCGGCTCAACGGCCCGAAGGCCGACGGCAAGCGCATCGTCGTCAACTGGACGCTGACCGACACGGGCGAGAAGTACGTTCTCAATCTCGAGAATTCGACGCTGACCTATGTCGCCGGTCGCACTGCCGAAACCGCCGACGCCGGCCTGACGCTGGAGCGCGCGACGCTGACGAAAGTGATGCAGCAGAAGACGACTTTCCCCGAGGCGATCGGCGCGGGGCTGATCAAAATGTCCGGCAATCCGGTGAAGCTGATCGAATTGTTCGCGCTGTTCGACACGTTCGACATGAGCTTTGCGATCGTGGAGCCGTAGCCGCGTCGTCATTCCCGCCGCGCGCAGCGCGATCGGAAATCCAGAGCAATCGCCTGCGTTTCGTGGTTCGGCCCTGGCTGCCCGCTTTCGCGGGCGTTCCAGGCCGCGATCCATTTGTGCGCAAATGATTCGGCGTCGATCACGGCGCCGCTTTCGGGCTCATTTGGCGCCGCGCATGTTGAACAGGCGCATAACGAACCAGACCGGCAGCACGATCACGGCGCCCGCCACGATGTACTGCACGATGTCGCGCACGGCGTCCCAGCCCATCAACCAGAGACGATGCACGAAGCGCTGCAGCCCTTCGAAAATCTGCATTGGCCGGATGTCCATCCACATCAGCAGCGCGCCGACGATCAGCGAGACGAACAGCAGCCGCAGGAAAACCGCGGTCGGCGCCCCGCCGATGAAGCGCTGAAGTGTCGAATTGGCCATTTCGGGTTTCCTGGCTTGATCGCCGGCGCCGCCCTGCGGCGCGGGCGTGACGTCGATCGGGGAAGTGCGGAACGTTTCCTGGCTCATGGCGGCTCCGCGGAGCAGTGAAAGCGCTACCTGCGCGGTCAGGTCAAGTCTTGCGCCTTATCTCAAGTCTTGTCCTTGCCCGGATCGTCCTCGCGCATGATGCGCATCATGCGGCGCATGAATTGCTCGGCATAGTCGAGCGCGCGGTCGAAATCCTGCCGGCTCGGCAGGCGCGACGCCTCCGGTTGCTTCTTCAACGCTTCGTTCTGCTTGACGAGACGGTCGATCTCGCTTTCGAGGGCGGCGCGCTCCTCGGTCGCGGCGCGGCAGAAGGCCGAGCCGTTTTCGACCTTGCAGAGGGAAACCATGCCGTTGCGGGTATCGAGACGCAGGAAGCCGCCCTCGACCGGCGTCATGGAATAGCGGCCGTTTTCGGTCGCATCGCCGGAGGACGACGCGGCGCCGGCGGCCAGCGCCGGGCCTGCGGCTATCGCGGTCGCCAGAATTGCCCCGCCAACAAAAGCGAAAAGCGCGCGCATGGGGCCTCCCTGGAGCCTGTCGCGCGCAAAATGGGGGGCGCGCCCGCCGAATTCAATGCGGGCGGGACGTTCAGTCGGTGGCGCGCACGACGCCGGCCGGCGCGGCGAGCCCCTCCACCTTGGCCGCCGTGATGACGGCCTGCGTGCGGCTTTCGACGCCGAGCTTGGTGAGAATGGCCGAGACATGCGCCTTGACGGTCGCCTCCGACACCTTCAGCTCGTAGGCGATCTGCTTGTTGAGCAGGCCGGCCGACACCATCATCAGCACGCGCACCTGCTGGGGGGTGAGCGAGGCCATGCGGCGCACGAGATCGGCGGTTTCCTTGTCGGCGGGGCCGCTGAGATCGACGTCCGGGGGCGTCCAGATCTCGCCGTCGAGCACCTTGCGCACGGCCTCGCGCATGCCCTCGATCGGGGTGGTCTTGGGCACGAAGCCCGAGGCGCCGAAATCGATGCAGCGGCGCATGACCGCGCGATCCTCGTTGGCGGAGACGACGACGACCGGCACCTCCGGATGTTCGGCGCGCAGGTACATGAGGCCGGAAAAGCCCCGAACGCCGGGCATGGCAAGGTCGAGCAGGATGAGGTCGATGTCGGTTCCGGCCGCAAATATGCGCGTCACGCCCTCGAGATCGCCCGCCTCGAGGATTTCGGCCTCCGGGGCCGCCACCGCCTGCGCCAGCGCTCCGCGCACCAGCGGATGATCGTCGGCGATCAAGATGCGGGTGACCGTCGACGCCATGCTTCCTCCCTCGGGATGCCGCCCTTGTGATCGCGGCTTGCCCCATCTATCCATCGGATGGCGCGGCGCGCAAGCGTCCCATGCTTTTTTGGAGCCAAAGGTTTTGCACCGACCCGCCACGGAGGAAGAGGCGCGCGAACGCGACGCCATCGACGGCCGCGTGACCTTCGCCATAGCCGCATTCGTCGCCGCGGGCGGGCTGATCGTGCTGCTCGACCGTGTCGGCGTCTCCGAGCGCTTCATCGCCGCAATCGGCCCGACGATGGCGCTGCTGGCGCTCGCCCTGATCGGCATTTTGCTGCGCACGATGCGCATCTCGGGCTTCTATGCCGCCGGCCGCGCCGCGCCGCCCGTCTATGCCGGCTTCGCGACGGCGGCGATCGCAACGGCGCTCGTCACGCCGTTTACGCCGCCCGTCTCCGATCTCTATTCGGGCGCCGGCGTGTTCGCGGGCTTCGCCTTGGGTCTCGCCTGCGCAGCTTTCATCACCGGCCCCTATCTGCGCAGGACCGGCGCATTTTCGATCTCGGACCTCGTCGGCGCACGTTTCGACAATATGGCGCTGCGGCTCGGCGCCGCCCTGCTCGTCGGCGTCAGCGCGCTGCTTGCGGCCATGGCCGGGTTCGAGACGGCGGTGGCGGCGCTTTCGACGATTACCGGCCTGTCGCGCAGCGCCGCGGCGATCGTCATCGCGCTCGTGCTGGCGGTCGCCACGGTTCCCGGCGGCTTTTCCGGCGTTCTATGGGCGGCGGTGGCGGCGGCAGGCGTTACGGTCGCGGGGTTCGCCTTGCCGCTCCTCCTCGTCACCTACGCCGGACAGCCCTTGCCGCTCCCGGTCGTCGGCGACGCGGAGGCCTGGCGCAAGGCGACGAGCCTGATCTCGTTCTGGCAAGGCGACAGCGGCCAGCCGGTCAGCCTCTGGCTTTCGCTCGGCATGGCGCTGGGCATGGCGGCGTCCGCGCCGCTCATCACGCCGTTCATCACGGTGCGCGACCGCGGCGCGGCGCTGCGCGCCGGCGTCGGCGCGAGCCTGTGGAGCGCGGCCTTGGCCGCCATCGTCGCGGCGACGGTCGCCGCCTCCGCGCTCGGCCTGATCGACCAGCTCGGCGGGCGCAGACCCGACCGCGTGCCCGACCAGCTTTACGCGGCAAGCGCGGCAAAGCTCATCAAGATCTGCGACCAAAATCCGCGCAACTGGGGGCAGGCGCGCGACGCCTGCCAGAAACAGCCGGGCTTCGCCGGAACGCTCCGGCCGCAGGACATTTCGACGCGCGGCGCCTTTCTTTTGACCGCCCTGCCGCCGCTCGGCGGCTTTGGCGCGGCGGCGGCAGGCCTGGTCTGGGCGGCGGTGGCGGCGCTCGGCGCAGCGCTCGCGGCGGTCAGCGCGCTCACCGCTTCGGTGGCGCTCGGCAATGACGCGATCCATCGCCTGCGCGACAGGTCTGCGCTCACCAGCCGGCGTCTCGCCATTGTCCGCGCAATTCTCATCGCCTGCATCGTCGCCTGCGCGCTCGTGTGCAGCGCGCGTGAACTCGATCCGCGCGCGCTGATCGGCATTTCGCTTGCTTTTTCGGCGGCCGGCCTCGCGCCGCTGATGGCGCTGACGTTGTGGCCGCGCGCACGCAGCCGCGACGCCATGTTCGCGCTCGTGATCGGGCTCGGAACCGCGGAAATGCTGCTGGTCTACGGCGACGGCACGGTGCGCGGACTGGCGGCCGCGGCCGTCGTCGGCTGCTTTGCGTCGATCGTCGCCGGCATGCTTTCAAGCCTGCTCGGCGGCGGAGACCGTTCGGCCGGCTACAGGTTCCTTGCCGCGGTCCGGCGGCCCGACGGCGATGTCATCGCGCCCGACAAGGGCGCGTGAGAGCGCGGCTCACGGGGGCCGGCTAGTAGCCGATCGCCCGCAGCCACGGCAGGCCGACGCCGAGCAGCGCCGCAAAGAAGATCAGGCCGAAGGCGAGGCCGAGCGCCCAGAAGGCGCCGCGCGAAATATAGCCCGCGCCGTAGAACATCGGCGCCGGGCCGGTGGCGTAAGGCGAGATCACGCCCATCAGGCCCAGAGAAAATGCGCAGAGCATGACCAGCTCCGTCATCGGCATCCCTGCGATGCTCTTGCCGATCGCCAGGACGATCGGAAAGATCGCGGCCGTGTGCGAGGTGATGCTCGAAAAGAAGTAATGCACCCAGAAGAACAGCGCGACGAGACCGACGAGCGCGAGCGTCGGATCCTTGCCGGCCAGCGGCGCCGAGGCGAGATTGGCGAACCATGTGACGAAGCCGATCTTGTTGAGGCCGTCGGCCAGCGTCAGCAATGTCGTGAAATAGAGCAGGACTTCCCAGGCGGCCTTGTTTTCGACGATGTCGGAGAGATCGACCACTCCCGACAGCAGCATGAGCGCGATGACCAGGAGAACGACCATCGTCGCGTTGATGAAATTCGAGCCGAGCAGCGGCACGGAGACGTTGGGATTGCTGCCGAAGATCCAGAGCAGCATGGCGAGGACGACGAAGGAGAGCATGAGCCATTCGTTGCGCGCCAGCGCGCCCATCTTCTTCAGTTCTTCAGCGGCCCATTGCGAGATTTCCGGGCTTTCCTTGATCTCCGGCGGATAGAGGACATAGACGAGCAGCGGCGTCAGCAGGAAGAGAATGACGCCGACAGGCAGGAATCCGACCGCCCACTGTCCCCAGGTGACGTCGACGCCGACGGTCTTCTTCGCAATCGCGAGCGCCGCCGCGTTCGGGGCGAGCGCGGTGAGGAACATGGAGCTTGTCACGCCGGTGACCGCGAACGAGTTCCACATGATGAAGGCGCCGAGTTTTCGCGCGGTGGGACCGGGCTCCGAACCATAGACGGCCGGGATGTTGGAGATGATCGGAAAGATCGTGCCGCCGCAGCGCGCGGTATTCGACGGCGTGCCCGGCGCGAGCGCGAGATCGGTCAGCGCCGCCGCATAGCCCAGGCCCAGCGTCTTGCGGCCGAGCGCACGCACCAGCGTCAGCGCGATGCGCCGGCCGAGGCCCGACTTCTTGTATCCGGTCGAGAAGACGAAAGCCCCGAAGATCAACCAGACCGTGCTGTCGCCGAAACCGTGCAGCGCCCATTGCAACGACTTGCCGGTGTCCTTCTCGACGAGACCCAGAACGGCGGCGCTCGTCATGGCGACGAAGCCGACGGCGCCGGGCGCCGCGCTTTCGAACACCAGGCCGGCGATGGCCCCGGCGAAGATCGCGAAATAGGTCCATTGACTGCGGTCGAGGCCGGCGGGCGGCGGGATCAGCGCGATGACGGCGAAAACGACGAAGGGCGCGATCCTACGCGCAAGCGCCGCCGCCCCGCCGTTCTCGATCCGGCTTGCTCCCGCCATACGCGCCTCCCGACCCTTCGTTGCGTCCATATTGGACGACCGGCGACGACAAAGCCAAGCCGCCGGAATCACGCAGGCGGCAGCAGGGCCTCCAACGTTTCGATCCGGTCGGCTTCGCGCGAAGGCTTGTCCCATCTGATCCGCGCGATGCGCGGGAAGCGCATGGCGACGCCCGACTTGTGGCGCGCGGAGCGGTTGAGCCCCTCGAAAGCGATCTCGAACACCAGACCTTTTTCGGCCCCGTGCTCGACGACGCGCACGGGGCCGAATCTCTCTCGCGTATTGTTGCGGACATAGCGGTCGATGCGCGCGAGCTCTTCGTCGGTGAAGCCGAAATAGGCCTTGCCGACCGGCACCAGTTCGTCGCCATCGGCGCCGGCGCGCCACACGCCGAACGTGTAGTCCGAATAGAAGGACGAGCGCTTGCCGTGGCCGCGCTGCGCATACATCAGCACGGCGTCGATGTTGAAGGGATCGCGCTTCCACTTGAACCATGGCCCGGTCGGACGGCCCGCGACATAAAGCGAGTCGCGGCGCTTGAGCATGATTCCCTCGACCGCTGCGCCGTCTTCGCCTGCGCCGGCCTCCGCCGGATTCTTCCGCGCTAAGGCGAGGGAAGGCCAATCCGAAAAACCGACGAGCGGCGAGATGTCGAGATGCGGGCAATCGGCCCCACCGACGAATTGCTCGAGACGCGCGCGGCGCTCGAGAAAGGGCAGGGCGCGCAGGTCCTCGCCCTCGAGCGCGATGATGTCGTAGGCGCGCAGATGCGCGGGATAATCCGCGACCAGCTTCGCCGTCACCGTCTTGCGGTTGAGGCGCTGCTGCAGGGTCGCGAAACTCTGCACCCGCCCGTCGCGCAGGACGAGCAATTCGCCGTCGAGCGCAAAATCGCTCGCCCCGATCGCGCCGAGCGCGTCCGCGAGATCGGGAAAGGCCGCCGTCGTTTCCTCGCCGGTGCGCGAATAAAGGCGAAGCAGCCGGCCTCCCTTGTCGTCACGGCCGGCCGAAACCTGCAGCCTTATTCCGTCCCATTTCCATTCGGCGCAGAACTCGCGCGGATCCAGCGTGTCGAAATCCTTTTCGTCGAGCGGCTGCGCCAGCATCGCCGGGCGAAAGGGCGCCGGATCGATCGCGGCAGGCCGGTCGCCTCTGCCCTCGAGCCAGGCGAACAGCGCAACATACGGCGGCGCAAGACCGTGCCAGACCTGTTCGACGGCGTCGACCTCGACGCCGCCGAGGTCGGCGACCGCCGTACGCGCGAGACGCGCGGAGACGCCGACGCGCAGCGCGCCGGTGATGAGCTTCAGCAGCGCCCAGCGGCCGGTTTCGTCGAGCGCGTCGAGCCAGCCGGCGAGAAGCCTGCGCAGGTCGTTGCGGCCGGCGCGCGCGAGGGTCTCGACGACCTCCGACAGCGGCAGCGGCGGATGGTTCGAGCCGCGCCCGCTTTCCGCCGGGGGCCAGATCAGCGCGACGGTTTCAGAGAGATCGCCGACGAAATCGTATGAAAGCGCAAAGAGCGCGGGATCGACGCGCTCGGCGACGAGATCGCGCACGAGGGCGGGCTTGGCGTGGCGAAAGCTCAGGCCGCCGGTCAGGGCCGCCAGCGCGTAGCCGCGCTCGGGATCGGGCGTGTGGCGGAAATAATCGGTCATCAGCCGCAGCTTGCCGTTGCGCGCGGGCTGATAGGAAAGACGGTCGAGCAAATGCGCAAACCGGTTCACGCCTGAGCTCCGGCGCTCTCGTCCTCGTCCTCGTCGCCGAATCCGATCATGTGCAGCGGCCGGGCGGCGAGGCCCTGCATCTGCGCCCAATGCACGAGCGCTTCCTCCGCGCCATGCGTGACCCACAGTTCCGCGCAGGCCGTATCTTTCACCGTCGCGCAGAGCTCCGGCCAGTCGGCATGATCGGAGACGACGAGCGGCAGTTCGACGCCGTGCTGGCGCGCCCGCGCGCGCACGCGCATCCAGCCGGAGGCGAAGGCGACGAGCGGATCGGGCATTTTGCGCAACCACAGGTCGGAGGCGGCCGACGGCGGGCAGACGACGATTTCGCCGGCGAGATTCGGCTTGTCGGACGCCGTCACGTGCCGCGTCTCGACCATGCGAACGCCGTGGGCGCGATAGAGCGCGACCATGCTTTCCATCGCGCCGTGCACGTAGACGGGCCGGTCCCAGCCGGCTTCGAGCAGCAGAGCGAGAAGGCGCTGCGCCTTGCCGAGCGAATAGGCGCCGACGACATGCGCGCGTTCGGGAAAGACGCGCAGCGAGGCCAGCAGCTTCGCCACTTCGTCGGCGGCGGGCGGATGGCGGAACACCGGCAGGCCGAAGGTCGCCTCGCTGACGAAGGCGTCGCAGCGGACCGGCTCGAAAGAGGCGCAGGTCGGATCGTGCGCGCGCTTGTAGTCGCCGGAGACGACGACACGGCGCCCGTGCGCCTCGATCAGGATTTGCGCGGAGCCCAGTACGTGGCCGGCGGGAACGAATGTCACGCGGGCGTCGCCGACGGTCAGGGGCTCGCCATAGCGCGCCGCCTGCGTCGCGCCGGCGAAATTCGCGCCAAGGCGCGCGCGCATGATGGCGAGCGTGGCCTCCGTCGCCAGAACCTTGGCCGAGCCGGCGCGCGCGTGGTCGGAATGACCGTGCGTGATCAAGGCGCGTTCAGCGCCGCGCAAGGGATCGACATGAAAATCGCCGGCGGGGCAGTAGAGCCCGGCCGGCGTCTTGGTCAAAACGGCGCTCGCCGCCGAAGTTTCAGCCATTGCGCCAATCTAGCGCGCGCGTCGCGGCGGTCGAGCGATCTGTCGGGAGTTCAGTGTGCGCAGAACATGGCGGAGCGCGCGGCGCCGTCGGCGGTCGAGACGGCATAGCAGCCCTCGTCCCGCGAGCCGCGAACGGCGCGGGTGAGGACGAGGCCCGGGGCGGCGTTCAGCGTGCGCGCGGCTTCCGGCGCCTTGATCGTGGCGCGGCCGTAAGCGGCGACATTGGTCGGGGCGGCCGAGACGACGGCGGCGAGGCCAACGGCGGCAGTCGCGGCGAGAATCGCCTTGGAGAGGGCATTCAGGCGGGGCTTCTGGGCGGCGGCGGTCATTTGCGTCGTCCTTGTTCGGTCGATGACCCCTTATGAACCTCGGCCCGGCGGGGCGATGTGCGTTTTCGCTCACGCCAAACGAACCCGGCGGGCTTTCGGTTCCGGCCTGTCGGCGCTCAGAGGCAGCGACGGGCCTGGCGGTAGCCGACCAGGCGGCCCCAGTCGTCGTAGACCGGCCGCCGCGCCATGCGGCAGCGGGGAGCGTCGTCGATCTCGTCCTGGCCGTAGGCCGGCTGGTAGGCGGGCGCGGCCTCGTAGGCCGGCGCGGGCTGGTAGGCCGGCTCGGCCGGGTAATAGCCGTAGGGCGCGGCATAGCGCGGCTGGCTGGCCGCGCCCGCGATGATCGCGCCGACGGCCGCGCCGCCGATGACGCCCGCGATCACCGCTCCGGGATCGGCCGCGGCCGGGGTCGAAGCCGCAAGGCCGACGCCGAGGGCGGCGACGGCAAGGCCGGTCGAAAGGGTCTTGAGCGGGGTCATATCGGTCTCCTCGAGGCATTTCCGCGTCGAGGCGCGATTCTTCAGGCCCGGCCTGAACCGGTCATGAATGACAATTTGAAGAAAAAGCGAGGTCTTTCGGAGAAAAAAGCGAGGCCCCGCCGCCCCCACAGCGCGGGGCCTCTTATGAAATTCGGGGGGCAGGTCCCGAAAGTCACATCCCCAGCATAGGCGTCGGCGCCGCCGGGTTCTGTGAGGCGCAGCACAAAACCTCATCTGACCATTGGTTTTGCTCGCCATTTGAACCAGGCCGGCCAAGCGCTAGCTTTCGACCGTGACCGCCGACGCCCCACTGCCCCCGCGATTCGAGGCCTGGTTTGCGGCGCGCGGCTGGTCCGTGCGGCCGCACCAGCGCGCGCTCGTGCGCGCGGCGGAGGCGGGCCGCGACGCGCTGCTGATCGCGCCCACGGGCGCGGGCAAGACGCTCGCCGGCTTCCTGCCTTCGCTGATCGACATAGCCGAAGGCGGGCGCGCCAACCGGCCGGGCGGACGCCTGCACACGCTCTACATCTCGCCCTTGAAGGCGCTGGCGGTCGACGTCCACCGCAATCTCGAAATCCCCGTCGCGGAAATGGCGCTGCCGGTGCGGATCGAGACGCGCACCGGCGACACGTCGGCGCAAAAGCGCCAGCGCCAGCGGCGCGACCCGCCGGACATGCTGCTGACGACGCCCGAGCAGCTCGCGCTGCTCATCGCCTCGCCCGACGCGCCGCACCTGTTCGGCGACCTGCGCCGCGTGGTGCTCGACGAATTGCACGCGCTGTCGCTGTCGAAGCGGGGCGACCTGCTGGCGCTGGGGCTCGCGCGGCTGCGCAGCCTTGCGCCGGCCCATCGCGCGACCGGCCTGTCGGCGACGGTGCGCGATCCCGACGAATTGCGGCGCTATGTCGTCGGGCGCGGCCCGCTCGCCGATCTCGTGTCCGCCCCGCCCGGCGCGCCGGCGGACCTCTCCATTCTCGACACGGAAGAACGCCTGCCGTGGTCGGGCCATAGCGCACGTCATGCGCTCGCTGAAATCTACGCGGCGATCAAGCGGGCGAAGATGACGCTCGTGTTCGTCAACACCCGCGCGCAGGCCGAATTCATCTTCCAGGAACTGTGGCGCATCAACGAGGATGCGCTGCCGATCGCGCTGCATCACGGCTCGCTCGACGCCGGCCAGCGGCGCAGGGTGGAGGCCGCCATGTCCGAGGGCCGCCTGCGCGCGGTCGTATGCACCTCGACGCTCGATCTCGGCATCGACTGGGGCGACGTCGATCTGGTGGTCAACGTCGGCGCGCCGAAGGGGGCGAGCCGGCTCGCGCAGCGCATCGGCCGCGCCAATCACAGGCTCGACGAATCCTCCCGCGCGCTGCTCGTGCCCGCGAACCGCTTCGAGGTTCTCGAATGCGTGGCGGCCGTGGCGGCCGCGCGCGAAGGCGCGCAGGACACGCCCGTCGCGCGCACGGGCGGGCTCGACGTTCTGGCGCAGCATATTCTGGGTTCGGCCTGCGCCGCGCCCTTCGACGCCGACACGCTTTACCGCGAGATTTCCTCCGCCTCGCCCTATGCGGCGCTGTCGCGCGAAACATTCGACCGCGCGCTCGAATTCGTGGCGACCGGCGGCTATGCGCTGAAGACCTACGACCGCTTCGCCAAGATCAGGAAGACCGCCGACGGCTCGTGGCGTGTCGCCAATGCGCGCGTTGCGCAGGCCTATCGCATGAATGTCGGCGTGATCGTGGAGGAGACGAAGCTGAAGGTGCGGCTGGTGAGGCAAGTCGGCCGCCAAGCCGTCATTGCGAGCGGAGGGAGCAGTGTAAACTATACCGGCCCCCTCACCCGCAGCGGGCGCGTGCTCGGCGAGATCGAGGAATATTTCATCGAGACGCTCGCGCCGGGCGACACGTTCCTGTTCGGCGGCGAAATTCTCGCGCTGCAAGGCATCGTCGAGAACGAGGCGCTGGTGCGACGCGCGCAGGGCGACGCGCCGAAAATCCCCTCCTACATGGGCGGCAAGTTTCCGCTCTCGACCTATCTCGCCGACCGCGTGCGCGGGATCCTGGCCTCGCCCGCAAGCTGGAAATATCTTCCGGAGCAAGTGCGCGACTGGCTGAGCGAGCAGCGCAAACGCTCTGTCCTGCCCGGCCGCGACAATCTTCTCGTCGAGACCTTTCCGCGCGGCGCCCGGCATTTCATGGTCGCCTATCCCTTCGAGGGGCGGCTGGCGCACCAGACGCTCGGCATGTTGCTGACGCGACGCATGGAGCGCACGGGACTGAAGCCGCTCGGCTTCGTCGCCAACGATTATGCGCTCGCCGTCTGGTCGCTCGCCGATACCTCGCGCGCGGACATGCAGGGCCTGTTCAACCAGGACATGCTCGGCGACGATCTCGAAGCCTGGCTGCAGGAATCGGCGCTGATGAAGCGCACGTTCCGCAATTGCGCCATCGTCGCGCATCTGATCGAGACGCGTTTTCCCGGCAAGGAGAAGACCGGCCGGCAGGTGACGGTTTCGACCGATCTCATCTACGACGTGCTGCGCCGCCATCAGCCGGATCACATCCTGCTTGAAGCGGCCTATGCCGACGCCGCGACCGGCTTGTTGGACATCGGCCGCCTTTCCGACATGCTTCGACGGGTCGAAGGGCGAATCATCCATCGCGCGCTCGACCGCATCTCGCCGCTCGCCGTTCCCGTCATGCTGGAAATCGGCAAGGAGCCGGTGTACGGCGAGGCGCGCGACGAGGCCTTGCGCATGGCGGCGGAAGAATTGATCGAAGAGGCGCATCCGTGAATGCTTTGGGGGCCGAAGACTTGAGCGAGCGCCGCGCATCGCTCGTCGTCGCGGGCCAGCGCCTCCTGCTCGATCCGGCCGGCGCGCTCTTCGAGCCGCGCGCCGGCGCGCTGATCGTCGCCGACCTGCATCTGGAGAAAGGCTCCTCCTTCGCGCGGCGCGGCATGATGCTGCCGCCCTACGACACGGCCGCGACGCTCGCGCGACTGACGCAGGTCGTGATGCGCTGGCGGCCGCGCGTCGTCGTCGCGCTCGGCGATTCCTTCCACGACCGCGAGGGCGGCGACCGGCTGACGCCGGAGGATGGCGCGCGCATTGCGGCGCTGCAGGCCGGGCGCGACTGGATATGGATATCAGGAAATCACGATCCCGAGATTTCGCCGCGCGTCGGCGGCGAACGGCACGCGGAATTGCGCCTCGGCGGCCTGACGCTGCGGCACGAACCTTCCGCGCGCGACTCGCACGGCGAGATCGCGGGACACCTGCATCCGGTCGCCGTGATCGGCGGCCGGCGGCGCGCTTTCGTCACGGACGGCGCGCGGCTGATCGCGCCGGCTTTCGGCGCCTATGCGGGCGGGCTCAACCTGCATCATCCGGCGATCGCGCGGCTGTTCTCGGGACGGCGTTTCGCGCACGTGCTGGGGCGCGACACGGTCTACGCGGTGTGCGCGTCGAAATGCGCCGCGGGGGCGTAGGAACCCGCCGTCATTGCGAGCGAAACAATCCATCCGACGGGCGTCAGCAGGCGCGTCAATATTCCCGCCGACCGGGCTTGATCCGGTGGATGGATTGCTTCGTCGCTGCGCTCCTCGCAATGACGGCGATATCGCTGGATCACTCCGCCGCCGTTTTCAACTCGGCGTCCAGCGCGACATGCTCGGGATCGGCGAGCGCGGCCGATATCGCCTTGCGCAGGCTGGCGACGCCGGAAAAGTCGCGCGCCGCGACGGCCGGCGCGACGCGGCTTGCGAAGATCGCCTCGTAATTGCGCAGGCCGCGCGTCTGCGTCTCGCCATAGCCTTTCAGCAGGCGCGGCAGCTCGGCCAATGCGGCGGCGTAGGCCGGCGACGCCGCGAGCGCCGCCGACATGGCCGCGAGCCAGCCCTCAATGGCTTGCTGCTCCTGACCGAAGCGCAGCGAGGAACGGCGGATGCGCCTGAACTGCGCAAGCAGCCGCATCAGGAAATAGCCGCGCAGGCTCGTCGTCGCCACATGCTGCGGGCGGCCGAGGAAGCCGGGCGCGCCTTTCCTCTCCACGCGCCGCAGGAACCAGGCGCCGAGGCCTGCCGGCAGGACGGCGGCGAGTTCGTCCGCGCCGGGCTTGAGATATTCGGTCACGTTGAGAATTTGATCGTCGCGCATTTCGGCTTCGGCGCGAATTTTCGCGAAGCGCGCGGGCCGCGTCTTCAGATCGGCGACGCGCGCGACGTCTTCATAGGTCATCCACAGCGCGAGCCTTCGCGCCGCTTCGGCCAGGGCGTGGTCGCGCTCGGGCGAGGCCGGGGCGGCTTGCGCCAGCGCCTGCACGCGTTGCGCAAACAGCTCGGCATAGGCCCGGTCCTGATAGTCGATACAGCGGGCGTAGCCGTGGGCGGCGAGATCGCGAGCTTCGGGCGGCAGCGTATCGAAGAGCTTCGAGACGTCGTGCATCTGACTCTCTCCCCCCCTGTGGGGGAGCGAGGAAGATGCGTCGCCGGCGAGAACTCTCGTCACCTCGTCATGCGCCGCGTTGAACCCGGCGCGGCTGGCGCCTGCCGATCGCCCGCCGCCGATCGCCGCCTCGCAAGTCGCGCGATCCCACGGAAAGGCGCCGAGGCCGGCGAGCGCGCCGAACAGCGTGGCGCTGACCATCGTGCCGGTCTCGCGCGCGACCCGCTCGAGATCGAGGGTCACGAAGATCTTCGCAAGCTCACGCCCCGCCGCGATCACGCGCTGCGAGTCGAAGCGTCCGTCGCCCATCTCCATCTTCTCGGCCGTCGTGTACATGCGGCTGGTCGAAGCGACGAGCGCGGTGCGCGTAGGCGACACCAGCCCGCGCTCCATCAGGCGCGCGGCTTCGACAAGCTCGCTCGTCGCGACGAAATCGACACGGCCGGGCATGGGGATGAGCGCGAAGACCGGATCCGGGGCGCCTGCCGCCTTCTCGGCCATCTCGATGTAATAGGAGGTCGAGCCGGTGCGCTGCGCGACGCCGGGCACGGACGTCGCCTGCACGGCGAGGCCGTTCATGCGCGCACAATGGACGATCCAGTCCATCAGCACGCCGCCGCCTTCGCCGCCGAGCGCGCCAATCAGGATCGAACGAACTTTCAAGTCGCTCATCTCAGGCCGCTTTCAAAAAGATGCGGCGCAGGCGCGCCTTGAAGCGGTCGAAGCCGCTCGGATTGGAGATGATCTCGGCGCGATAGAAGGACGGGCAGAGGGTCGCGGCGTGCGCCGCCTCGCCGCAGAGGCCGCAGCCGACGCAGCCGTTCGTGACATGCGCGACAGGATCGCTTTTCAGCGGATCGGACGAGGTCTTGACCGTCAGCGTCGGGCAGCCGGAGAGGCGGATGCAGGAATGGTCGCCCGTGCAGGTCTCGTCGTCGACGCCGTAGCGGGTGCGCACGACGCGCTCGCCCGCCGCCAGCGCCGCCGCGCGCAGCGGCTTGAGGCGCCTCTGCCGCTCGAGCTGGCATTCGCCTTCGGCGACGATGACCTTGAGCCCGTCGTAGCTCGTGGTCATCGCCTCCTTCAGCGTCGCGCGCATTTCGCCGACCTTGTAGGTGTGCACGCTCTTCAGCCATTTGACGCCGAGCCCGCGCAGCGTGCCTTCGATGGTCATTTCCGTGTCGGTCGTCGAATCGCCGCCGGCCGCGCGCTTGAATTCGGGATGCGGCGTCGAGACGAGGTCCTGCGTGCCGGTCGCCGACGTGTAGCCGTTCTTCATGATGACCAGCAGGCCGTCGCTCTTGTTGAGCAGGCGCGCCGTCACGCCGGACAGGAGGCCGTTATGCCAGAAGCCGCCGTCGCCCATGATGGCGATCGGACGCTTGTCCGCGAAACCCTGCACCCCGGCGGACGAGGCGAGCGACATGCCGAAGCCGAGGATGGAGTTGCCGAAGGAGAAGGGCGCGAAGGTCGCAAACGAATGGCAGCCGATGTCGGTCGAGACATGGAAGCGGCCTTGCTCCTTCTCGACCAGCTTGAGCGCGGAGAAGAAGGGGCGTTCGGGGCAGCCGATGCAGAAGCCCGGCGGCCTTGCCGGCGCGGGGCCGCCGAGCGCGACCAGCGCCTTGCTGCGAAGATCGGCGATCTCGTCGGCATAGGCTTTCGCGCCGGAATTGCCGAGGCGCGGGATTTCTTTGTCGATGAACTTCGCCAGGCCGGAGACGAGAACCTCCGACGTATATTCGCCGGCCATCGGCAGCATGTCCTTGCCGTGCAGGGCCGTGTTGACGTCGGCGCGACGCAGGATCGAGGAAATCTCGTGCTCGATATATTCGGGCTGGCTCTCCTCGACGACCAGCACCGCCTTCTTGCCGGCGCAGAAGCCGATGATCTCGTCCGGGCAGAGCGGATAGACGACATTGAGCACGAGCATGGGCAGGTCGGAGCGCCCCTGCGCGTCTGCGAGCCCGATCTCCTGCAGCGCGCGGATCAACGCATTTGTGATTCCGCCCTGCACGATGATCCCGACCTCGCCGTGGCGGCCGTCGATCTTTTCGTTGAGCCCGTGGCCGACGATGAAGCGGCGGGCGGCGGGCATGCGATCTTCGTATTTCGCCTTCTCGTGGCCGAAGGTGACGGGCGGGTGGGCGAGCGTATTGTAGTCGTGCGGCGCGGCGGCGCGCTTGTGCAGCGTCGAGATTGCGGGCTTCACATTGTCTTTTGCCGCGAACTCGCCCTGCACGTGGCAGGCGCGGATGCGCAATTCCAGCATGACCGGCGTATGCGAGGCCTCCGACAGTTCGAAGGCCTTCTCGACGCAGCGCACGATGGTCGGCAGGTTGGGGCGCGGGTCCATCAGCCAGAGCGCCGATTTCATGGCGAAGGCGTGCGTGCGCTCCTGGATGACGCTGGCGCCGTCTCCGTAATCCTCGCCGACGACGATCAGCGCGCCGCCCTTGACGCCGGGCGAGGCGAGGTTGGAGAGCGCGTCGGCCGCGACATTGGTGCCGACGATCGACTTCCACGTCACCGCGCCGCGCGCGGGATACATGATCGAGGCGCCGAGCATGGCGGCGGCGGAGGCTTCATTCGTGCAGGCCACGACGTTGACGCCGAGCTCGGCCATGTAATCCTTGGCCTGCACCATCACGTCGAGCAAATGCGAGACGGGCGCGCCCTGATAGCCGCCGACATAGGAGACGCCGGCCTGCAGCAGCGCCTTGGTGACGGCGAGAATGCCCTCGCCGTGGAAGATTTCGCCCTCGCCGAGCTTCAGCGACTCGATTTCGGTCGCGAACGAGCGCTCCATTTTTCCTCCGACCCGATGGTTCCGGATTATCTTGCGTTCCGGCCTATTTTTGGCGCGAGGCTAGCACGTTCCGGCCGTCCGCCGCGACCGAAATATGATACATTTTGGCCGCGTCATCCAGTCGCAAATGTATCCTGTTGCCCGCCGACTTGATCGCGCCCGCCGTTTCGGCTTATAAGCCGCCCCTTGAACCGCCCGGCCAGTGATGGGCTGCCGTGGCGGTTTTTCCTCGCTCCAACAAAGCGAATATCAGGGCGGCGCTCGGCGCGGCCCGCATCGGAGAGCAAAATGCCCAAGCTGAAGACCAAGTCGGGCGCTAAAAAGCGCTTCAAGATCACCGGCACCGGCAAGGTGGTCTACGCCCAGCGCGGCAAGCGCCACGGCATGATCAAGCGGACCAAGAAGCAGATCCGGAACCTTCGCGGCACTACCGTCATGTTCAAGACGGACGGCGACAACGTGAAGAAGTACTTCCTGCCCAACGGCTGAAGTAGGTTCCCCTTTTCCTTTCAAGGAGTTCTGTAAATGGCTCGCGTCAAGAGAGGCGTCACCTCGCACGCCAAGCACAAGAAGACCCTGAAGGCCGCCAAGGGCTTTTACGGTCGCCGCAAGAATACGATCCGCACGGCCAAGGCCGCCGTCGACAAGTCGATGCAGTACGCCACGCGCGACCGCAAGGCGAAGAAGCGCGTGTTCCGCGCGCTGTGGATCCAGCGCCTCAACGCCGCCGTGCGTGAGGCCGGCCTGACCTACAGCCGCTTCATCGACGGCCTGAACAAGGCGGGCGTGGAGATCGACCGCAAGGTTCTGTCCGAGCTCGCCATCGCCGAACCGGCCGCTTTCGCGGCCATCGTCGAGAAGGCCAAGGCCGCGCTGCCTCAGGCGGCGTAAGCGCGGGGACCGCCGGCTTCTGGCCGGCTGCCGGCAAGAAAGCGATTTCTTCAGCCGGCGTTCCCGGATGAGAGGCCCGCCACCGGCGGGCCTTTTGCGTTTCTCGACAGTCGCGTTCCCGCGTGGCACAAGCCGCGCAAAATTCTTTGTGAGCAGGGCATGTCCGACCTCCAGACGCTCGAAACCGAAATTCTCGGCCAGATTTCCGCCGCCGCCGACGAGGCCGCGCTCGAAAACGTGCGCGTCTCCGCGCTCGGCAAGAAGGGCTCCGTCTCGGCGCTGCTGGCGACGCTCGGCAAGATGGCGCCGGACGAGCGCAAGACGGCGGGCGCGGCGATCAACGCGCTGAAGGACCGGGTGACGGCGGCGCTCGCCGAGCGCAAGAGCGTGCTCAAGGCCGCGGCTCTGGAAGCGCGGCTCGCCGCCGAGACGCTCGACGTCACCCTGCCGGTGCGCAGCGGCGGGCCGGACACCGGCCGCATCCATCCGATCAGCCAGGTGATGGACGAACTGACCGAGATTTTCGCCGACATGGGTTTCTCGGTCGCGGAAGGGCCGGACATCGAGACCGACGACTACAATTTCACCAAACTGAACTTCCCCGAGGGCCATCCGGCCCGCGAGATGCACGACACGTTCTTCTTCAATCCCGGCGCCGACGGGAAGCGCAAGCTGCTGCGCACGCATACGAGCCCCGTGCAGGTGCGCACCATGCTTTCCCAGCAGCCGCCGATCCGCGTCATCTGTCCGGGGCGCACCTACCGCATCGATTCCGACGCCACCCACACGCCGCAGTTCCACCAGGTCGAAGGCCTCGTCATCGACAAGAGCG
Organism: Rhodoblastus sp.; assembly: GCA_046349085.1. Classification (GTDB taxonomy): domain Bacteria; phylum Pseudomonadota; class Alphaproteobacteria; order Rhizobiales; family Beijerinckiaceae; genus JAJXWB01. The sequence goes on along the minus strand of JAXMDA010000006.1, from coordinate 88,734 downwards.
CGCACATGGGCCACCTCAAGTGGATTCTTGAGGAATTCTGCAAGGCGTTCTTCGAGGTGAAGAACGTGAAGATGCGCTTTCGCCCCTCCTTCTTCCCGTTCACCGAGCCGTCGATGGAAGTCGACATCCAGTGCCGTCGCCAGGGCGGCGAAATCCGCTTCGGCGAGGGCGAGGACTGGCTCGAGATTCTGGGCTGCGGCATGGTGCATCCCAACGTGCTGCGCAATTGCGGCCTCGATCCGGAAATCTACCAGGGCTTCGCCTGGGGCATGGGGATCGACCGCATCGCCATGCTCAAATACGGCATGCCGGACCTGCGCCCCTTCTTCGAGGCGGACGCCCGCTGGATCGCGCATTACGGGTTCAGGCCGCTCGATTTCCCGACGCTGGCGGGCGGATTGAGCGCGTAAGGAGAGCGACATGAAATTCACCCTCTCCTGGCTCAAGGACCACATCGAAACCGAGGCGTCGCTCGCCGAAATCTGCGAGACGCTGACGCGCATCGGGCTCGAGGTCGAGAACGTGATCGATCCGGCGGCGGCGCTGAAGGATTTCACGATCGCCTATGTCGTGGACGCCAAGCCGCATCCGAACGCCGACCGCCTGCGCGTCTGCATGGTGGATACGGGCGCGGGCGCGCCGGTGCAGGTGGTGTGCGGCGCGCCGAATGCGCGCACCGGCATGAAGAGCGTGTTTTCGGGCCCGGGCACCTATATTCCCGGCAAGAAGCTGACGCTCGGCAAGGGCGTGATCCGCGGCGTCGAGTCGCTCGGCATGTTGTGCTCGGCCGCCGAACTCGAACTCTCCGAGGATCACGAGGGCATTCTCGACCTGCCTGAAGACGCGCCGGTCGGCGTGCGCTACGCCGAATGGGCCGGGTTCGACGATCCGGTCATCGAGATCAACCTCACGCCGAACCGCCCGGACGCGGCCGGCGTCGTCGGCATCGCGCGCGATCTCGCCGCCGCCGGCCTCGGCAGGCTGAAGACGCCCGCCGTCACGCCCGCCAAGGGCGCCTATCCCTGCCCGGCGAGCGTCACGCTCGACTTTGCGGGCGACGATAGAAAGCTCTGCCCGCAATTCGCGCTGCGCATGGTGCGCGGCGTGAAGAACGGCCAGTCGCCCGAATGGATGCAGCGCCGCCTCAAGGCGATCGGGCTGCGGCCGATCAACGCGCTCGTCGACATCACCAATTACGTCACCTTCGACCGCGCGCGGCCGCTGCACGTGTTCGACGCGAAGAAGGTCGCCGGCAATCTTGTCGTGCGACGCGGGCGAGCCGGGGACGAAGTGCTGGCGCTCGACGGCAAGACCTATCAGCTCGACGCCTCCAACGTCGTCATCGCCGACGACAGGGGCGTCGAATCCATCGCGGGCGTGATGGGCGGCGAACATTCGGGCTGCGACGAGAACACGACCGACGTGCTGATCGAGAGCGCGCTCTGGGACCCCTACAACATCGCCCATACCGGCCGACGCCTCGGCATTTCGACCGATGCGCGCTACCGCTTCGAGCGCGGCGTCGATCCGGCCTTCAACGTTCCGGGCTGCGATCTGGCGACCGAACTGGTGATGAAATTCTGCGGCGGCGAGCCGTCGGACATGGTCGTCGCGGGCCAGCTTCCGCCGGCGAGGCCCGCGCTGCTGTTTCCGTGGAGCGAAGTGCGGCGCCTGACCGGGCTCGAACTCGAGATTTCGGAAATGGCCGGCATTCTCGAGAAGCTCGGCTTCCCCGTCGAGCGCACGGCGGGCAACGCCGACCGCGCCTATGTGCATATTCCGACGTGGCGGCCGGATGTCGAAGGCGTCGCCGATCTCGTGGAAGAAATCGTGCGCATCGCCGGCCTCGACCGCGTGCAGTCGACGCCGCTCGGCCGCAACGCGCATGGCGTCGCCGAACCCGTCCTGACGCTGCTGCAGCGGCGCGTCTCCGGGGCGCGGCGCGCGCTTGCCGCGCGCGGCATGATGGAGGCGGTCAACTGGTCCTTCGTGTCGAAAGCCCAAGCCGAAGCCTTCGGCGGCGGCGCGCCCGCGCTCGTTCTCGCCAATCCCATCGCCTCCGACCTCTCCGACATGCGCCCGAGCCTGGCCCCCGGCCTGCTGGCGGCGGCGCAGCGCAACGCCGACCGCGGCGCGACGGATGTCGCCCTGTTCGAGGTCGGGCAGGTGTTCCGCGGCGACGGCGACAAGGATCAGGCCTACAACGCCGCCGGAATCCGCCGCGGCACGGCCAAGGTCGGCGGCGCCGGCCGCATCTGGGGTTCGCGCGCCGCGAACGTCGACGTGTTCGACGCCAAGGCCGACGCGCTGGCGCTGCTTGCGGCGCTTGGCGTCAGCGCCAGCGCCATCCAGATCGTTCCCGGCGGCCCGTCCTTCCTGCATCCCGGCCGCTCCGCCAGCCTGCAATTCGGGCCGAAGAACGTCGTCGGCTGGTTCGGCGAATTCCATCCGGCGACGCTGGAAGCGCTCGACGTGGCAGGCCCGCTTTCGGGCTTCGAGGTCACGCTCGACGCCGTGCCCGCGCCGAAGGCCAGGCCCACCAAGGCGAAGCCGAAGCTCGAACTCTCCGACCTCATGCCGCTCGAACGCGACTTCGCTTTCGTCGTCGACCGCGCCACGCGCGCCGGCGATCTGTTGAAGGCCGTTCTCGGCGCCGATCGCGCCTTGATCGCGGACGCCAATGTCTTCGACATCTACGAAGGCGCGGGCGTGCCGGAGGGCAAGAAATCCGTCGCCGTCTCCGTGCGCCTCGAGCCGCGCGAAAAGACGCTGACCGACGCCGAGATCGAGGCGGTGGCGGGCAAGATCGTCGCCGAAGCGACGAAGAAGACGGGCGCGGTCCTGCGCGGATGATGATCCGCCCGGCGCGCGAGGCGGACGCCGACGCGATCTGGTCGATCATCGCGCCGACCATTCGGGCCGGCGAGACCTATCCGCTGCCCCGCGACATGAGCCAGCGCGACGCGCTCGCCTATTGGTTCGCCGTCGGCCACGCAGTTTTCGTGGCGGAGGCGGACGGCCGCATTGTCGGGACGTACTATCTTCGCGCCAACCAGACGGGGGCGGGCGCGCATGTCGCAAACTGCGGCTTCATGACCGCGGTCGACGCCTTCGGCAAAGGCGTCGCGCGCGCCATGTGCGCGCATTCCCTGGAGGAGGCGCGCCGCCGGGGCTTCCGCGCCATGCAGTTCAATTTTGTCATCTCCACTAACGCCCGCGCCGTGCGTCTGTGGCAGGCGTTGGGCTTTCAGATCGTCGGCCGGCTGCCGGGCGCCTTCGCGCATCCAAGCCTCGGCTATGTCGACGCTCTCGTGCTGTTTCAGCCATTGTAGGCCCTTTGACGCAGAGGGGATGCACGGGCGGCCGGCATCGGCTATGAAGGCCGCGTTTTGAGGACCGGACCAATGGGCGACATGCGGCTGGTGGTGATGGGCGCGGGCGGCCGCATGGGCCGGGCGCTCGTCAAGGCGATCACGGAAGCGGACGGCGTAGCCGTCTGCGCCGCGCTGGAGCGCGCGGGATCGCCCGCTCTCGGCAAGGATGCCGGCGAACTCGCCGGCGTCGGGCCGCTCGGCGTGCCGGTGACCGACGACGCGCTATCTGCCGTCGTCAATGCGGAAGGCATCGTCGATTTCACCGCGCCCGTCGCGACCGTCGAACTCGCCGCGCTCGCCGCGCAGGCGCGCATCGCGCACATCATCGGCACGACGGGCCTGTCCGCCGACGACCTCGCCAAGATCGCGGCGGCCGCGCGCCACGCGCCGATCGTGCGCTCGGGCAACATGAGCCTCGGGGTCAACGTGCTGGCCGTGCTCGTGCAGAAGGCGGCGGCCGCGCTCGGGCCGGACTGGGACGTCGAGATTCTGGAAATGCATCATCGCATGAAAGTGGATGCGCCCTCGGGAACTGCGCTCCTGCTCGGCGAGGCGGCCGCGCGCGGGCGGCAGATCAATCTCGGCGAACATTCCGTGCGCTCGCGCGATGGCCACACCGGCGCGCGCAAGACGGGCGACATCGGCTTCGCCACGCTGCGCGGCGGCACGGTGGTCGGCGACCATTCCGTCATCCTCGCGGGCGCCGGCGAACGCATCACGCTGTCGCATCACGCGGAGGACCGCAGCCTCTTCGCCAATGGCGCGATCAAGGCGGCGCTGTGGGCGCGCGGCCGCAAGCCCGGCCAATATTCCATGCTCGACGTGCTCGGGCTGAACGACTGAAACATGGTTCAACCGTTCAGCCTCGAAGAACGCGCGTCCGTCATCCCGGACGCCGGCAAGGCCGTCGAGCCGGAAACCAGCGCGGCGCTTGGGCCTCCGGGTCACGGCTCTTCGCTGCGCTTCGGCCGGGATGACACACAACGTCAATTGTCAACACTCGAACTCGACTGAGGAGCAAACATGGACCGCCTGCTCGTCCTCGTCCGTCACGGCCAGAGCGACTGGAATCTCAAGAACCTCTTCACCGGCTGGAAGGACCCGGACCTGACGCCGAAGGGCGTCGAGGAAGCCAAGGCCGCCGGCCAGCGCCTGAAGGCGATGGGCCTGACCTTCGACACCGCCTACACCTCCGCGCTGACGCGCGCGCAGCACACGCTGACACTGCTGCTCGACGAACTCGGACAGCCGAGCCTCGAGACGACGCGCGACCAGGCGCTGAACGAACGCGACTACGGCGATCTCTGCGGCCTCAACAAGGACGACGCCCGCAAGAAATGGGGCGAGGAACAGGTCCATCTCTGGCGCCGCTCCTACGACGTTCCGCCGCCCGGCGGCGAAAGCCTGAAAGACACGGTGGCGCGGGTTCTCCCGTATTATTGCCAGCATATTCTGCCCGCCGTTCTCGGCGGCAAGCGCGTGATCGTCGCCGCGCACGGCAATTCGCTGCGCGCGCTGGTGATGGTGCTCGATCGCCTGACTCCCGAAACGATTCCGTCGATGGAGCTCGATACCGGCGTGCCGCTCGTCTATCGCCTGAAGGCGGATTCGACCGTCGAATCCAAGAAGGTGCTCACCGCGTGACGGAGCTTGCGCCGGGACTGCTTTTGCGGCCGGCGCATTTTTCGCGCACGCAACAGGAGGCGATCGTCGACGCGATCCGCGATGTCGTGCGCGCCGCGCCTCTGTTCACGCCGACAATGCCGCGCACCGGAAAGCCGTTTTCCGTGCGCATGACCAATTGCGGGCCGCTCGGCTGGGTGTCGGATCGCGACGGCGGCTACCGCTATCAGGCCGCCCATCCCGTAACCGGCGGGCCCTGGCCGCAGATGCCGGCCGCCCTGCTTGCGGCCTGGCGCGAACTCGCGGACTTCGAGGCGCCGCCCGAAGCCTGCCTCGTCAATTTCTACGCCGCCGACGCGCGCATGGGCCTGCATGTCGATTCCGACGAGCAGGAGCCGCGCGCGCCGGTGCTGTCGATCTCGCTCGGCGCGACCTGCCTGTTCCGCTACGGCGGCCTCAAGCGCAACGATCGCACGAAATCGATCAAACTCGCCTCGGGCGACGTCGTGGTCATCGGCGGCCCGTCGCGCTTCTGCTATCACGGCGTCGACCGGCTCTATCCCGGCACGTCGACGCTCGTCGCCAACGATTCGCGGATCAACCTGACGCTGCGGCGCGTGACGCCAGCCTGAACGGGCCATAGTTTCGACCTGACGCCCGGGCGAGTATTCTCTCCGCATGTCTCGTTTCGACTTCAGGAAGGCCCTCGCCCTCAGAAGCGCCTGGATCTGGCCGATCCTCGGCCTGGCGGCCCTGCCGCTCGCCGCCGCCGGCGGCGCCGGCGGCTGGATGGCGGCGCTGAGCGCCATCGCCCTCATCGGCACGGTGTTCGCGGCCGTGCACCACGCGGAAGTCATCGCCAGCAAGACGGGGGAGCCCTTCGGCCCGCTGATCCTGGCGATCGCCGTCACCGTCATCGAGGTCGGTCTCATCGTTTCGATCATGCTCGGTTTCGATACGCCGAAACCGACGCTCGCCCGCGATACGGTGTTCGCCGCCGTCATGATCGCCTGCAACGGCATCGTCGGCGCGTGCCTGCTGGCCGGCGGCGTGAAGCATCACGTGCAGGATTTCCGGCTGCAGGGCGCCAGCGCCACGCTCGCCGTGCTCGCGGCGTTGACGGCGCTGACGCTGATCGTGCCGAACGTGACGACAACGGTGGAAGGGCCGGCCTTTTCCAAGTCGCAGACCGCTTTCGCCGCGGTCATCTCGCTGTTTCTCTATATCTCGTTCCTCTTCATCCAGACCGTCAGCCATCGCGACAGTTTCATGCCGACGGCGGAGGAGGCAGGCGACGGCCACGCGCATTTCGCCGATCCGACCGCGGGCGCGACCGCCTTCAGCGCGGCGCTGCTCGTCGTGTCGCTGATCTGCGTCGTGCTGCTCGCGAAATTCCTGACGCCCGCGCTCGAAGGCGGCATCGACCGGCTCGGCGCGCCGCGCGGCCTCGTCGGCGTCGCCATCGCGACCATCGTGCTTCTCCCGGAGGGCATCGCCGCCTTGCGCGCGGCCAGCGCCAACCGCCTGCAAACCAGCCTCAATCTCGCGCTCGGCTCCGCGCTGGCGAGCATTGCGCTCACCATCCCGGCGATCGGCGCGATCGCGATCTTCACGGATTACCGGATCGACTTGGGCCTGCCGATCAAGGACGTCGTGTTGCTGGCGCTGACGCTGCTCATCAGCGTCATCACGCTCGGAACGGGCCGCACGACGCTATTGCAGGGCGTCGTGCACCTGGCGATTTTCGCGTCCTTCGTATTTTTCGTGATCGTGCCGTGAGGCGAGCGGCCACGCGCCGGTTGCTTCCTCCGGCGTCGCGCAGAGGCCCGCATCGACCATAAGGGCGCCGAAACGCGGCGACGCCGTGAGCCGGGCGAAGGGAATCGCTATGATCAGCCCTGCCACGAACGGCAGGGCGTAAGGAATGGCGGCGGGCGCGCCAATGTCGAGCAAGCCGAGCAGCAACAATCCGAACAGCGCGCCCGGCCAGAAGGGCGCGACGGCCGCGCGCCACGAGACCTCGTGCGCGTCCCGACGCTGGCTGCCCCAGGAAAGGTCGTGCCCGAACGGCAGGCCGATCAGGAACAGCGACGTGCGGAAGGCAGTCGCCGCCGACAGAAGATAGGAGGCGACGAGTTCGCAGATCGCGCCGGCGGCAAAGCGCAAGGCGCCGCCATAGCGCCCGGTCTCCCGGCCGAGCAGGACATCGGCATAGCCCGCCAGCTTCGGCGCGAGGCCGATTGCGAGATAGACGAAATAGAAACCGGCGGCCGACGCGGCGGGGAAGGCCGCGGCGGGCTCGCCGTCAAACGGCTTCAGCGCGGCGAGCAGCAGCATGATCTGAGAGGCCGGCAGTCCGACGAACATCGAGATCGCCCAGGCGAGCTGGAAGCGGCTCGCCGGCAGGACGCCGGGCAATCCGACGAGCCTCCAATACTGCATGTTCCCCTGGCACCAGCGCAGATCGCGGTTGGAAAACTCCACGATGTCAGGCGGATTTTCTTCGAAGCTGCCGCTTTCGACCGGCAGCACCCGCACTTCGTAGCCCGCAGCGCGCATCAGCGCGGCCTCGAGCTGGTCATGCGAGAGGATGGGGCCGCCGCGCAGCGTCGGCAGGTCGCAATGATCGAGAAAGGGGCGGATACGGACGAGGGCGTTGTGGCCCCAGAAGGGTCCGCAATCCCCGGTCCACCACGAAGCGCCCATCGTGTAGGAGCGCATGCCCGCGCGCATGCCGAACTGGAAGAGCCGCGCGAAGGCCGAACGAGAGGGCGCGCCGACGACGAGCGATTGCAGGATGCCGATCTTGGGAAAGGCCTCGGCGATGCGGGCGAGCTGCAGGATCGCCTCCGCGCGCATGAAACTGTCGGCGTCGAGCACGATCATCGCGTCGTAATCGTCGACGCAGCGAGCGCAGAATTCGCGCACATTGCCGGCCTTGAAACCGGCATTGTCGGCGCGGCGCCGGTAATGCACACGCCCCGCCACGTCCGGCCGCCGCGCGCGCCAAAGCTCGATCTCCCGCGCCTCGTCGGCGGCAATGGCGTCCTGCGACGTGTCGGAAAGCAGATGATAGGAAAAACAGGCGGCGTCGGAGGTCGCCGAAAGCTCCGCCTCCATCCGCATGAAGCGGCCGACGGCGCGCGCGGCGTCCTCATTGCGGACGGTCATGACCAGCGCGTAGCGGCCGGCAAGCGGGGCCTGCACTTCGCCGGCGGCGACGAAGGGGGCGGCCTCGTCGAGGCCGTCGCGTGAAAAACGCAGCAGCCACAGGCCGAGCGCGGCGTTGACGAACCCAAGCACCGCCCAGGGAGAAGCGACCAGGAAGCAGGCGAAGAAACCGATGTCGATCCCGCTCCAGCCGCCGGCCGCAAGAATGCGCGCCAGCCAGCAACTCAGGCCGGCGTAGATCGCCAGATTGAGGCAGAGAACGACCCAGCGGCGGCGCTCAAGGCGATCCCGACGCTGCAGGCCGCCCGGCGTCATGGTTGTTTCGGCTCCCATCATCGGCGAATGTCGCATTCGGGCTTCTTGCAACAAAAGACGTCAATTCGGAAGCGCCACGAGGCATGGCATGAATTCGCGCTCGGCCGAACATTCGGCCGAAGGTCGGCAGACGAAAACATTCACCGGGCTCACCGCGCGGGCGCTGTGGCATGTCTCGCCCGGCCGCGCTGAACTGCGCATGAACAGGCTTTCACCGCCGGGCGAGGGCGATGTTCTCGCGCGCACGCTGTTCACGGCGGTCAGTCGCGGCACGGAGCGGCTCGTGTTCAACGGCCGCGTGCCTGCGAGCGAACAGGAAGCGATGCGCGGGCCGATGCAGGAAGGCGATTTTCCCTTTCCCGTGAAATATGGCTATTGCGCCGTCGCAAGGGTCGAAGCGGGCCCCGGCGACCTCGTCGGCCGTATCGTCTTTGCGCTGCATCCGCATCAGGATCTTTTCGTCGCGCCGCTCGCGATGCTCGCGCCCGTGCCTGCCGGCATTCCGCCGGAGCGCGCCGTGCTTGCCGCCAATATGGAGACCGCGCTGAACGCGCTCTGGGATTCCGGCGCGGGACCCGGCGACCGCATCGCGGTGTTCGGCGGCGGCGCATTGGGGCTTCTGGTCGCCTATCTGGCCGCCCGCCTGCCCGGCGCCGATGTCACGCTGATCGACCCCGATCAATCGCGCGCGCCGATCGCCGAAAAATTCGGCGCGATCTTTTCGACCGAAGCGGACGCCGCGCGCGACGCCGACCTCGTCTTCCATGCTTCCGCCACGCCGGCCGGGCTCGCCGCGGCCCTGGCGGCTTGCGGCAATGAAGCCCGGCTGGTCGAAATGAGCTGGTATGGCGACCGGGCGGTCGAAGCGCCGCTCGGCGGCGCCTTCCACGCAAAGCGTCTGCAGATCGTCTCCTCGCAGGTCGGGCAGGTCGCGCCGTCGCGCCGCCCGCGCTGGAGCCATGCGCGGCGGCTCGCCAAGGCGCTCGACCTTCTCGCCGATCCGCGCCTCGACATGCTCATCGGCGAACGGGTCGCCTTCGCGCGGCTCGCCGACGAATTGCCGCGCCTGCTTTCGCCGGGCGCGCCGGGCGTCGCTCCCCTCGTCGTCTACGATTGAAAGGCTGAAAATGTACGCGGTAGAAGTGCGGTCCCACATCATGATCGCCCATTCGTTCAAGGGCGATCTGTTCGGCCCGGCGCAACGCCTGCACGGCGCGACCTTCGTGATCGACGTCGCCTTCTTCCGGCAGGAATTGACCGTCGATGGAGTCGTCGTCGACATCGGTCGCGCGCAGGCCGCGCTCGATGCGACGCTGGCGCCGCTCGCCTATCGCAATCTCGACGAATTGCCGCAGTTCAAGGGCAGGCAGACGACGACGGAATTCCTGAGCCGCCACATCTTCCTGCAGATGTCCGAGGCTGCGCGCTCCGGCGCGCTCGGCCCGGGCGGCGAAGGCGTCGAGCGCATTCGCGTGACGCTGCACGAATCGCATGTCGCGCGCGGCTGGTACGAAGGCGCGGTGTGAGCGAGCCCTTGCGGATCGACTTCGCCTATCCCGGCGACATCAATGCGCCGACGGGCGGCTATGGCTACGACCGGCGCGTGATGCGGGAGCTTGCGGCGCTGGGATGCGTCGTGACGCCGATCGCCCTGCCAGCCTCGTTCCCCTATCCGACGACCGGGGACCTTGCCGAAACGCGGCGCCTGCTGTCCGGCGACGCGCGCGACGCGCTGGTGATCGACGGGCTGGCCTATGCGGCGCTGCCTGCCGATATCGTCGCGCAGCTCGCGCCGCGTCCGGTCGCGCTGGTTCATCACCCCCTGTTTCTCGAGGCAGGGCTTTCGCCGGCCGCAGCCGAACAATTGAAGCGCGGCGAGCAGGCCGCGCTCGAACACGCCGGCGCCGCGATCACGACGAGCGCGATGACCGCGGAGATCGTCGCCCGCGAATTTTCCTTTGCGCGCGAACGCCTTTTCTTTGCGCCGCCCGGCGTCGACGCCGCGCCGCGCGCTGTCGGATCGCCCGACGGAATCGTTCGGCTTTTTTCGGTCGGGTCCCTCACGCCGCGCAAGGCCTATGACGATCTCGTGCGCGCGTTGGCCGATGCGCCGGGCGACTGGCGATTGACGATTGCGGGATCGCGCAGCCTTGCGCCCGATCACGCGCGCGTAATCGAGACGCTGATCGGGACCTGCGGCCTTTCCGACCGCATCCGGCTCGCCGGCGCCATGAATGCCGCCGACATCGCGGCGGCCTATGCGGCGTCCGACGTTTTCGTCACCGCCTCGCATTTCGAGGGGTTCGGCATGGCGATCGCCGAAGCCGTCGCGCATGGCCTGCCTGTCGTCGCCACGCGCGAGGTTGCGGCCGCCGGCGCGCTGCCGGATGCGGCCGGACTTCTCTATCCCGCCGGCGACGTCGCGGCTTTGGCCGAATGTCTTGCTCGCATCGTCGGCGACGCGGCCCTGCGCGCGCGGCTCGCCGACGGCGCGTGGGCGGCGGCGGGCAGGCAGATGCGCTGGCGCGATACGGCGCTGGCCTTTCTCGCCGCGCTACGGGCGGGAGCGGCGGCATGAGCGGCTTCGATCCCGCCTGGCTCGACCTGCGCGAGAGCGCCGATCATCGCGCGCGCAACAAGGACGTGCTTGACGCCTGCGCCGCGCATCTGGCGACGCGCAACCCCGTGCGCGTTGTCGATCTTGGCTGCGGGCTCGGGTCAAACCTGCGCGCGCTCGCGCCGCATCTGCCGCCGCGGCAGAGCTGGCGCCTCGCCGATCACGATCCGGTCCTGCTGGCGGCTGCGCGCGAACGGCTGATTCGGTGGGCGGATAAGATCGACGACTCCAACGGCGACGCCGTGCGTCTAGGCCGGGGCGCGCTCACGATAGATGTCGAATTCGTCCAGATCGATCTCGCGCGCAGCTTCGATCATGTCCTGCGCGACGCCGACCTCGTGACGGCGGCCGCGCTGTTCGATCTCGTGTCGCCGAGCTGGATGCAACGCTTCGTCGCGCAGGTCGCGCAAAGACGCGCTTCGTTCTACACGGTCCTGACCTACGACGGCGAAGAAACATGGTCGCCGCCCGATCCCCGCGACGCCGACATGCTCGTCGCCTTTCATGCGCATCAGGCGCGCGACAAGGGTTTTGGGCCAGCCGCCGGCCCGCGCGCGACGGCGATCCTTGCGCGCCTGTTCGAGGAGCAAGGCTATCGCCTGGCGTCGGGCAAAAGCCCGTGGCGCCTGACGCAGGCGGATCGCCCCCTCATCGCGACGCTGGCGGACGGCGTCGCCGGCGCCTGCGCCGAAACCGGGCTCGTCGATCCGGGGACGATCAGGGAGTGGCGCGCGGCGCGCGAAAAGGCCGAGGTCGAGATCGGCCATGTCGATCTGTTTGCCCGACCTCTGTGATCAGAGGTCCGGCAACATGCGCTCCATGACGCCGTCGTCCCGCACATTGTGTACGAATGCCGCGACCACGTGGGCGACGACGGCCAGAATGATGAGAATGCCGCACGCCAGGTGAACGGCGAAAATCTCGTCGGAAAAATCTTCGTTCTTGGAGATCAGGGTCGGCAGCTTGAACAGGCCAAAAAAGCTGACGTCCTCGCCATAAGCGTTGACGCCGAGCCAGCCGACGACCGGCGAGACGATCAGCAGGACATACAGGCTGAAATGGGTGACGCGCGAGGCGACGCGTTCGAAGGGGGTCAGCGCTTCGTACGGCGGCGGCATGCGTCCCGCGACGCGAAGAGCGAGGCGGAGCAGCGTTAGAAACAGCACCAGCAGGCCGATCGACTGATGGGTCGCAGATACGGTTTCCTGCAGCGGACCTTCGTCCAGCCGCGAGATGAGGAAACCGGCCGGCACGAGCCCGAAGATACAGATGGCCGCAATCCAGTGGATGGCGATCGCCCCGGTGGAATATTTCGGCGCGCCAACGGCTTCGGTCATGATTTCAATTCCCGTTTCCGTCGCGCAGCGCGCAATCGAACAGAATGTCGCGGCGCCCGAGCCTGTAGACTTCCGTCGTCGGCCGCATGGCGTCGGCGAGGCGGTCGAGCGGATGCAGGTCGAGGCCCGCCTTGCCCGAACCGATGATCATGCAGCCGATGATCAGATGCAATCGGTCGAGCGCGCCCGCGTCGATGAAGGCTGAAATGGTGCGCGCGCCGCCTTCGACCAGAAGCCTCCGGTAGCCCCGCGCCGCAAGCGCGATCACGATATCGGCCGGCGCGATGCGGTCGCCGCGCGCGGGCAGGACGAGGTTTTCGGCGCCGGCCAGCGGTCGCGGCGCGGCGCTGACCAGGATGCGCGCAGCGCCGTCGTCGGCGAGCCAGCGCCCGCCGCCGTTCAGGCGACCGCGCGGGTCGATGACGACGCGCGCCGGGCTGCGGCCGGAAACGCGGCGCACGGTCAGTTGCGGATCGTCCGCCACGACCGTGCCGGCGCCGACCACGACGGCGTCGACGCCGGCGCGCAGCCGATGGAGATGGTCGAGACCTTCCTCGCCATTGATGTAAAGGGATTCGCCGCTGAGCGTGGCGATGCGGCCATCGAGCGACTGCCCGAGCTGGGCGACGACAAAGGGTCTCGCGGGATCGGCGGCGGAAATGCGCGCGAGCGCCTCGGCCGCCGGCCCCGCCGCGCCGCGCTGCGTCAAGACCGGCTCCGCGCGCCGGGGGGACAAACGTTCCACCGCATGGAGGAATGATGGCGGATTCGGATCGCGAAAGCGAGAGCCGACGAAGCGGTCCGGCTCAGTACGTCTCGACGTGATAGCGGCCCTGCGCCCGCATCTCGTCGCGCATGTCGTGCCATTTCAGGTCGGCGCTGCGGCAGATGTCGTCGAGCGCGGAATCGACGCCCTGCTCCATGCCCTTCAGGCCGCAGACGTAGATATGGGTGCCCCCGGATCTCAGGAGACGCGAAAGCTCCTCGTGCTCGACGCGCATGAGGTCCTGCACATAGACCTTTTTCTCGCCGGGAATGCGCGAATAGGCGAAATGCTTGCCGAGCAGCGAGTTCGGCACTTTCTGCAACGGCCCGAAATAGGGCAGGTCGCTCGGCCTGCGGGCGCCGAAAAACAGCAGCATCCGGCCCGGCGCGTTCGGCGCGGTGCGTCGGCGCCATTCGGTGAAGGCGCGGAACGGCGCAGAGCCCGTGCCGGTGCAGATCATGATGATGTTGGCGGCCGGATCGTTCGGCATCAGGAAGGTCGCGCCGAAGGGGCCGGTCACCTCGATCCTGTCGCCCTTCTTCAGGTTGCAGACATAGTTCGAGCAGATTCCGTTCGGCTCGCGCTTCACTGTCAGCGCGAGGTTGTTGTGGTTCGGCCGCTCGCCGTGGCGGGGGCTGGCGACAGAATAGAGACGCACGCGATGCGGCTTGCCGTCGGCGTCGACGCCGGGCGCGACGATGCCGATCGACTGGCCTTCCAGCACCGGAAAGGCCGTCTCGCCGAAATCGAGAATGATGTGATGGACGTCGACGTCCGAATCTTCGTGCGTGAGCCGATAATTGCCGCTCACGGTGGCGATCGCCGGCTTCTCGCGATTGAAGAGGTTGACCGAGGGCTTGGACGCGGAGGCCGGCGCCACCGACTTGCCGCCGGCGCCCTTGTGCGCGCTGTCGATCAGCGCCTGCACGTCGTCGTCGATCGCTTCGGTCTGGCCGGCGACGACGATTTGTTCCTGCGCAGGAAGTTCATTCCAGGAATATTGCTCGTCGAGCGAATAGGCCGACATGACGATGCGCCAATTGTCGATCGAGCCGGTCGGACAGGGCGGAATGCAGTTGAGACACAATTTGCACTTGGTCACGTCCACGACGTAATTGTTGGCGTCGTGCGTGATCGCGTCGACCGGACAGGTCTCCTCGCAGGTATTGCAGCGGATGCAGATTTCCGGATCGATGAGATGCTGCTTGATCGGCGCGTTCATGTGCCTTCCCATTCCGTCATTGCGAGCCCGACAGAAGTCGGCTGTTGCCGACTTCGTCTGAAAGCGAAGCAATCCATCCACCGGAGCCTGATCCGGATTGGAGGATGGATCGCCTCGTCGCTCGCGTTCCTCGCAATGGCGATCCTACCTTACGCCGCGATGCGAACGTATTCGAAATCGCCGGGCTTGTTGTCGATGCCGACCTTGGGCGCGGCGATCCAGCCGGCGTATTCGCCGACGCCGAAATGGCCTGTCATCAGCGAGTTCAGATACTCGCCGTCCGACGAGGACGGCAGGTAGTCGTCGCGCACCTTCGCCCAGTCGGCGTCGCCCAGGATCAGGCCCTTGGGCGTGACGTTGACGTTGCGGAATTCGCCGATCTTGCGATTGAAGGCGACGTGCGGCAGTTCGAGGCGGAAGTTGACGCCTTCCTTCTGGACGATCCTGTTCCAGCGCTCGACGCCCTTGGCGCAATCTTCCGAGTAATCGTCGCGCAGGCGCATGTTGAGCGCGGTGAGCGCCGGCTCGTCGACCTTGACGATCTTGCCGTCGACCAGCTTGAGCACCGGATAGACGGCGTTGGTGAGCTGGTGGTCGTCGTCGATCTTCGTCTCCTGGAAGCGGCCCTTGAGGCCCGCATTGTAGAAGTTCGCCGAATTGGTCGAGATTTCCGCGCCGAACAGGTCGAGGGTGAGCGAGTAGTGCAGGTTGAGCTTCTTCTGGATGGTCGGCAGGTCGATGACGCCGAGCGCGCGCACTTTCGCGATGTCGTTGGCGTCCTCGATGCCGGCCTTCTTCATCGCCTCGCAGGTGCGCTGGATGGTGCGGCCGACGCCGGTCTCGCCGACGAACATGTGGTGCGCTTCCTCCGTCAGCATGAAGCGGCAGGTGCGCGACAGCGGATCGAAGCCGGACTGCGCGAGCGACTCAAGCTGCATCTTGCCGTCGCGGTGGGTGAAGAAGGTGAACATGAAGAAGGACAGCCAGTCAGGCGTCTTCTCGTTGAAGGCGCCGAGCATGCGCGGGCTGTCGGCGTCGCCGGAACGACGGCGCAGCAATTCCTCCGCCTCCTCGCGGCCGTCGCGGCCGAAATATTTGTGCAGCAGGTAGACCATCGCCCAGAGATGGCGGCCTTCCTCGACGTTGACCTGGAACAGGTTGCGCAGGTCGTAGAGCGACGGCGCGGTCTTGCCGAGATGGCGCTGCTGCTCGACCGAGGCCGGCTCGGTGTCGCCCTGGATGACGATGAGGCGGCGCAGCATGGCGCGATATTCGCCGGGCACTTCCTGGAAGGCGGCCTCGCCCTTGTGCTTGCCGAAATTGACCTTGCGGCCCTCCTCCTTCGGCGCGAGCAGCACGCCCCAGCGGTATTCGGGCATTTTCACATAGTCGAACTTCGCCCAGCCCTGCGGATCGACAGAAACCGCCGTGCGCAGATAGACGAGCGCCTCCTGGAAGCCTTCCGGGCCCATGTCCTTCCACCAGTCGATGTAGCCGGGATGCCAGCCCTCGAGCGCGCGCAGAACGGTGCGGTCCTCGGTGAGGCCGACGTTGTTGGGAATACGAGTGGAATAGTCGACGTTGATCGTGTCGGTCATTGGTGTCTCCTTGGTCGTTCGTGACATCTCGGTTCTCCTCCCCTCCCGCTGGTGGGGAGGGGCGGGGGAGGGGACAGGCGCGTGTTGCGGCTACACCCGCCGCATGTCGTAGACGGGGCGCTCGCCCGTGCCGAACTTCGACAGCGCGCCTTCGGCGCCCACCGCGTTCGGGCGCTGGAATATCCAGTTCTGCCAGGCGGTGAGACGCGAGAAGATTTTCGATTCCATCGTCTCGGGGCCGGCGAAGCGAAGGTTGGCTTCGAGGCCCGTCAGCGCGTCCGGCGAGAAGCTCGTGCGCTCCTCCATGAAGACGCGCATCTCGTCCGCCCAGTCGATGTCGTCGAGGCCGAAGGTGACGAGGCCGGCGGCCTCGGCCTCGTCGGCCTCGAATTCGCGGCCGATCTCGGCTTCGAGCTCCTCGACCTTCTTCGGCTCGGCGAGGAAGCGCGCATTCAGGCGCGTCAGCCCGTGCGACATGGGATAGGCGCCGAAGTTGAGGCTGGTGAGTTCGATCTTCGCAGCGGGACGGTTATCGCCCTGCAGCTTGCCGATCAGCATGTACGAACGGTCGGAGGCGAAGGCGAGCTCGGCGAGCGTGCCGACGAAGCAGGAGCCGGGCTCCAAAACCGCGACCAGCGTGCGCGAGGTGACGTCGATGCGCTTGAGCACGCGCTTCCAGTAATGGCGCACCTCGTGGGCGAACCAGTCGGCCTTGTTCGCCTCGAGGAATTCGTCGTAGGCGCGCACGGTCGCCGGCGAGCCTTCGGTCTTGAACAGGATCGTGCCGAGCTCATAGGCGTTGTTGCGCAGATGCAGGATGGCGTCGTCCAGCTCGCGCGCAACGCGCAGCGACCAGAATTGCGCGCCTTGCTTCACTGCGTCAGCGGCCGAAGCGGGCGGCGCGGCGTCCGGCGCGCGCACGGTGATCGTCGCCAGGCGCTGGCTCGGGTCGAGATCGAGCTTCACGTGGCTATAGTCGGCGCCATCGGCGCGGAACCTGCGATCGATCGGCGCGAGCTTCACGCCTTCTGCCGGACCCTTGCGCGAGGAGGAGGCGGCGAGTTCGGCGGCGCGGGACTTCACGCGCTCCTCGAGTTTCGAGGGCGGCACCACTTCGTCGACCAGGCGCCATTGCACGGCGCGCCGGCCCTTGATGCCTTCCTCGATCGTGCAGAAGACGTCGGCATGGTCGCGGCGGACCATGCGCTTGTCGACGACGCGGGTGAGGCCGCCGGTGCCCGGCAGAACCGCGAGCAGGGGCACTTCCGGCAGCGAGACCGCCGTCGAGCCGTCGTCGATCATCATGATGTGGTCGGTGGCGAGCGCCAGCTCGTAGCCGCCGCCCGCCGCCGTGCCGTTGACGACGGTGACGAATTTCTGGCCGGAATGTTCGGACGCGTCCTCCATGGAATTGCGCGTCTCGTTGGTGAACTTGCAGAAGTTCACCTTGTGCGGATGCTCGGAGCCCGCGAGCATGCGGATGTTGGCGCCGGCGCAGAACACGCGGTCCTTGCCGGAGCGCAGCAGCACGACCTTCACGTTCGGATGCTCGAAGCGCAGGCGCGCAAGCGCGTCGGCAAGCTCGATGTCGACGCCGAGATCGTAGGAATTGAGCTTGAGCTCATAGCCCTCGAACAGGCCGCCCTTCTCGTCGACGTCCATCGCAAGCGTGGCGACCTCGCCGTCGACCGTCAGCTTCCAGTGCTTGTAGCGCGACGGCTCCGTCTGGAAATCGATGAAGTCCTTGCCATTGGCGAGCTTGCGTTGCGCGTCGGCCATGATCCCTCCCTGCAACATTTTTCATGATGATCGGCTGCACTATAATGCATTATTTTGCATTGTCCAGCGCTAACTGGCGATATTCTTCATTTCCTCGCAGCGGGCCAGAAATCCTGAAATCGCCGCCAAAGCCGCGTCCGGCGCCTCGCGATAGGGCGAGTGTCCGGTATCGGGAATGAGGACAGTCTCGACCGGTCCCCCGCTGCCGCGCGCGATGGCGCGCACCTGCTCGATCGTGCCGTACTGGTCCGCCTCCCCCTGCACGACCAGCATGGGAACACGGATCGCGGGAAGGAATTCCTCGAGGTTCCAGGCGCGAAAACCCGGATCGAGCCACGCGCCGTTCCAGCCGTAGAAGGCGCAGTCGACGTGATCGTGCCAGCGGGCGAGCTTCCGTTTGAGGTCGCCCTGTTCGTAGGCGCGTTTCGCCTCGACGATGGAGGCGATGCCGAGGTCTTCGGTAAAGACGTGCGGCGCCATCAGCGCGACCGCCTTCACGCGGGGGTCGGCAATCGCGCCGGCATGGACGATGGCGATGGAGGCGCCATCGGAATGGCCGACCAGCGCGCCGCGCCGGAAGCCGATCCGATCGAGGATTTTCGGCAGCGTCTCGCGCGCCTCGTCATGCATGTAGGAGAGCGGCCGCGGCAGCGGAATCGCCGAGGACTTGCCGTAACCGCCACGCGAATAGGCGAAGACGCCGCAGCCCGTCGCTTCAGCGAGCCGCGCCGGAAAATCGCCCCACAGGCCGACGCAGCCGAGGCCTTCGTGCAGCAGGACAAGCGTCGGAGCGGCGTCGGGCGAAGGCCCCCACCACGCGCCTTCGAGATGCA
Organism: Rhodoblastus sp.; assembly: GCA_046349085.1. Lineage (GTDB taxonomy): Bacteria > Pseudomonadota > Alphaproteobacteria > Rhizobiales > Beijerinckiaceae > JAJXWB01. The sequence continues at coordinate 70,099 of JAXMDA010000006.1, read as the reverse complement.
GGCCGGCGATGTCGAGATCGTGGGGGCGGGGAGCCGTCAACGTCTTAGCCGTCATTGCGAGGAGCGCAGCGACGAAGCAATCCGGGAGTCGCGGTGTGGCCCTGGATCGCTTCGCTGCGTTCGCAATGACGGACTGGAGATCACGCCTCGTCCCTGAGCTTGAAGCGCTGGATCTTGCCGGTCGCCGTCTTCGGCAGGGTTTCGCGCACCTCGACCCAGCGCGGATATTTCCACATGCCGACGGTCGCCTTCACGTGATCCTTGAGCGAGGCGTCGAGATCGCTGGCCGAGACGCCCGGCTTGAGAACGACATAGGCCTTGGGCTTCAAGAGCCCTTCCTCGTCGGCGTGCGGCACGACGGCGGCTTCGAGCACCGCCGGGTGGCTGGCCAGCGCGCCCTCGACCTCGAAGGGCGAGACCCAGATGCCGGAGACCTTGAACATGTCGTCGGCGCGGCCGCAGTAGGTGTAGCGGCCATCTGCGTCGCGCGTGTACTTGTCGCCGGTGCGGGTCCATTCGCCCTGGAAGGTGGCGCGGCTCTTCTCGCGCTGGTTCCAGTAGCCGTCCGCGGCCGTCGGCCCGCGAATATAGAGTTCGCCGACATCGCCGTCGGCGACCTCGACGCCGTTCTCGTCGGCGAGCCGCGCGTCGTAGCCCGGCACAGGCTTGCCCGAGGTGCCGTAGACGATGTCGGCGGGATGGTTCGACAGGAAGATGTGCAGCATCTCGGTCGAGCCGACGCCGTCGACGATGTCCGAGCCGAAGCGTGTCTTCCACGACTTGCCGATGTGCTCCGGCAGCGCCTCGCCGGCCGACGTCGAGAGGCGCAGGCGCGGCGAGGCCTTGTGCGCGGCGTGGTCGGGATCGTGCAGCATGGCCGCAAACAGCGTCGGCACGCCGCAGAAGATGGTCGGCTGATGCTTTTCCAGCGTCGCGAAGACCGAAGCCGGCGTCGGGCGCTCGGGATTGAGAATGGTCGTCGCGCCGACGGACATCGGGAAGGACAGGGAATTGCCGAGCCCATAGGCGAAGAAGAGCTTGGCCGCGGAATGCACGACATCGCCCTCGCGCATCCCAAGCACGCCCTGGGCGAAGAGTTTCGCCGTGTCCATCAGGCTGGTGTGAACGTGCTTGGTGCCTTTCGGCGCGCCGGTCGAGCCCGAGGAATAGAGCCAGAAGGCGATCTCGTCCGGATGGGTTTCGACGGGCGCGAAATCGTCCGAGGCCTTGGCCATGAGGGCGGCGAAATCGAGCTCCCTGCCCTCGGCGCCCGGCCCCACGACGATGACATGGGCGATGTCGGGAGCTTGCGCCAGCGCGGGCCGCAGGGCCGGCAGCAGCGCGGGCGAGACGAGCAGCACGGCGGAGCGCGAGTCCGCCAGCATGTAGGCGTATTGCTCGGAGGTCAGGAGCGTGTTGAGGCAGACCGGGACGACGCCGGCGCGAATCGCGCCGAGGAAGGCGGTCGGATAATCGACGGTGTCGAGCAGCGCCAGCGCCACCCTCTGCTCCCGTCGTACGCCGAGGCTCTTGAGAACGTTGGCGAATTTTCGGCTTTCAGTGGCGAGCTGGCCATAGGTCAGGCTGCGCGCCGGGTCGACGAAGGCGAGCTTGTCTCCCCGCCCCGCCTTGACGTTCCGGTCAAGCAGATCTTCGCACGCATTGTAGCGCGGCATGGCCCTTCCTCCCTGGGCTCTGAAATATATTTCAGGATTTGTCGCTTTCGGCTTGCAGCGAGTCAAGCGGGTTTGTAGTATTTTTCATCCAACGGGCGTCCATGAACGATCATCTCGACCAGAACGAGCGCGCCCCGACCGAGGGAGGCAGCATGGACGATCCGTCCGGCGCAGTCCCGTCGCGCGTCCGCGCGCCGCGCAACCGTGACGACGACGTCGAAGCCTATCTCATCGAACTCGGCCACCGGGTGCGGTCAATGCGCGCAGTGCGCGGCATGTCACGCAAGGTGCTGGCGCAGGCTTCGGGAGTTTCCGAGCGCTACATCGCCCAGCTCGAAAGCGGGCAGGGCAATGTCTCCATCGTCCTGCTGCGCCGCGTGGCGGAGGCGACCGGCGCGCCGCTCGAGGATCTCGTCGCGGAGCCGGCGCGCCAGCCGCAGGACTGGACGCTGATCCGCGAGCTGTTGCGCATGGCGACGCCCGCCATGATCCGGGACGTGAAGGCGGTGCTGGGCGGACAGGCCGCGGACAGGCCGCAGCGCGAGCCGCAGATCGCGGTCGACCGCGTGGCGCTGATCGGGTTGCGCGGCGCCGGCAAGTCCACGCTCGGGCGCATGGCGGCGGAAAAGCTCGGCTGGCGCTTCATCGAGCTCAACAAGGAGATCGAGCGCGAGGCCGGCTTCTCCGTCGGCGAGGTCTTCTCGCTTTACGGCCAGGACGGCTATCGCCGCTACGAGGCCGCCGCGCTGGAGCGCATCATCGCCGAGCCCGGCGCGATGATCCTGGCGACGGGCGGCGGCATCGTGTCCGAGCCCGTGACCTTCGAGCGGCTGCTCGCCAGCTTCTTCACCATCTGGGTGAAGACAAGCCCCGCGGAACATATGAGCCGCGTTCGAAAGCAGGGCGATCTCAGGCCGATGGGCGCCGACAAGGCGGCCATGACCGAGCTCATCACCATCCTGCAGAGCCGCGAGCCCTTCTACGCCCGGGCGCGCATCAGCCTCGACACGAGCAACGCGACGCTCGAACAAAGTCTTGCGGCTTTGCTGCGGACCATTCAATCCTATTGCGTATCCGGCTGCCCCTGGCAGTCGCGCAATCGCGCCTGACGGCGCGCAAAGGTCAAGGCGCGGGAGAGCCTCGGCCTTAAAATCGAAAGGGCCGGACAAGGCCAAGGGGAGGGTTCAGGAATGATCGACAGACGCCGCATACTCACGCTCGCGGGCGCCACGGGCGCGTCCACAATCGCCATGCCGTTCGTGCGGCCTTCGTGGGCGCAGACCGGCGCCATCCGCGTCGGCCTGCTTCTGCCCTATTCCGGCACCTATGCGGCGCTCGGCGAAGCCATCACCAACGCCATGCAGCTCTATGTAAAGCAGCAGGGCGGCAAGCTCGGCGGCCGCGAGATCGTGTTCGTGAAGGTGGACGACGCCTCCGAACCGGCCAAGGCGACGGAAAACACCACCAAGCTCGTCTCGGGCGAAAAGGTGGACGTGCTCGCGGGCACCGTGCATTCGGGCGTCGCCATGGCCATGGCGAAGATCGCCAAGGAAGAAGGCTTGCCGACGCTGATCCCGAACGCGGGCGCCGAAGCGATCACGCGCGCCATGTGCGCGCCGAACATTTTCCGCACCTCCTTCGGCAATTCGCAGGTCGGCGACGCCACCGGCATGGCGATGCTGAAGGCCGGCGTGAAGAAGGCCGTGACGGTGACGTGGAAATATGCGGCGGGCGAAGAATCCGTCGCCGGCTTCAAGAAGTCGTTCCTGGCCGGCGGCGGCCAGGTCATCAAGGACATCACGCTGCCCTTCCCGGACGTCGAGTTCCAGTCGATCCTGGCGGAAGTCGCCTCGTTGAAGCCGGACGCCGTCTATTCCTTCTTTGCCGGCGGCGGCGCGCTGAAGTTCATGAAGGACTATGCGGCGGCCAAGCTGAACGAGAAGATCCCGCTGTGGGGTCCGGGCTTCCTGACCGACGGCGTGGAACAGGCCGCCGGCGCGGCGGGCGACGGCGTGAAAACCGCGCTGCATTATGTCGAGTCTCTCGACAATCCCGAGAACAAGAAGTTCATCGCCGACTATACCGCGGAGTACAAGAAGGCGCCCGACGTCTACGCCGTGCAGGGCTGGGACTCGATGCAGCTTCTGCGCATCGGCCTCGAGGCCGCCGGCGGCGACGTGAAGAAGCGCAACGAATTGTTCGGCGCGATGAAGAAGGCCGAATTCAAGAGCCCGCGCGGGCCCTTCAAACTCGGCGCGTCGCACAATCCGATCCAGAACTTCTATCTGCGCGAATTGCGCGGCGGCGTGAACAAATACGTGGGCGTGGCGGCGGAAATGCTCGCCGACGACACGACCGGCTGCAAGATGGCCTAGTGCGCCGTCCACGAAGACCAGGCGCGTCACGCCAGCCGTGACGCGTCATTGCGAGCGAAGCGAAGCAATCCATCCGCCGGGAGTTCGTCCGGATGCGTGGATGGATTGCCGCGTCGCTTCGCTCCTCGCAATGACGACTGACAAATCCCGCGCCCAGACCTTTGCATGAGCCTCATCCTCGTCCAGATCCTGAACGGCCTGCAGTACGGCCTACTGCTGTTTCTCGCCGCGAGCGGGCTGACGCTCGTATTCGGCATTCTCGGCGTCATCAATCTGGCGCACGGCTCGTTCTACATGATCGGCGCCTATATGGCGCTGACGCTGACCCAGCATTTCGGCGATATTTTCGTGGCGCTGGCCGCCGGCATTCCACTCGCCTTCCTGCTCGGCATGGCGATCGAATGGCTGTTCGTGCGCCATCTCTACAAGCGCGACCACCTGCAACAGGTGCTGCTCACCTTCGCGCTCATCCTCGTGTTCAACGAGGCGCAGCAGTCGATCTGGGGCAATTATCCGAAGTCGATCCCCACGCCTTCGTATCTCTCGTCGTCGATCTCGCTGACGCCGGAACTCGGCTATTCCGTCTATCGCATCGCGCTGATGGCGATCTGCGTCGCGCTGGCGCTCGCCATGATGTTCGTGATCCAGAAGACGCGCGTCGGGCGGCTGATCCGCGCCGCCGAATCCAATCCGGAAATGGTGGAGGCGCTGGGCTTCGATTCGCGCATCCTGTTCCGCATGGTCTTCGCCGCGGGCGCGGCGCTGGCGGCAGCCGCCGGCATCCTCGCCGCGCCGGTGGAGAGCGCCTATCCCGGCATCGGCGAGCGCGTGCTGATCATCTCATTCGTTGTCGTCGTCATCGGCGGCATCGGCTCGATCCGCGGCGCCTTTCTCGGCTCGCTGCTGATCGGCCTCTGCGACGCCTTCGGCAAGGTGTTCGTGCCGAAATTCTCCAGCGTGCTGATCTACGCGCTGATGGCGCTCGTCCTCGTCCTCAGGCCGAACGGCCTGTTCGGGAGGTCGTGACGTGCTGAAGGCCCCGTCCGCGCGCGCGCTGATCGTGCTCGCCCTGCTCGGCGCGCTGTTTCTCGTGCTTCCCGCCTTCGTCGGCTCCTACGGAATCAAGTTCGCGACGCGCCTCATCATTCTTTCGATCTTCGTCGTCAGCCTCGATTTCCTGCTCGGCCTCGCGGGCCTCGTCAGCTTCGGCCACGCCGCCTTCTTCGGCGTCGGCGCCTATGCCGTCTATTTCGTCTCGCCGGAATCGGCGGCGGCCAACGCCATCGTCGCGCTCGGCGCCGGGATGCTCGCGGGCGCCGCCTGCGCGCTCGCAATCGGCGCCTTCGTGTGCCTCACGCGCGGCTTCTATTTCATCATGGTGACGCTTGCCGCCGCGCAGATGATGTATTCGCTGTTCCACGACACCGATATCGCCAAGGGCTCGGACGGCGCCTATGTCAACGTCAAGCCGGACCTCGTCGTCGGCGCGACGACGCTGCTCGATTTCGACGACCGCAAGACCTTCTACTACGTCTGCCTGGCGCTGCTGGTCGTCACCGTGCTCGCGCTGTTCAAGCTGGCGCGCACGCCCTTCGGCCGCATCGTGCAGGGCCTGAAGGCCAACGAGACCCGCCTGTCCGCGCTCGGCTACAACACCTATCAGTTCAAGCTCGCGGCCTTCGTCGTCGCCGGCGCCTTCGCCGGCCTTGCCGGCGCGCTGTTCGCCTGCATCGACGGCTTCGTCACGCCCGATCTCTTCTCCTGGCACCAGTCGGGCCTCGCCATCATGATGGCCGTCCTCGGCGGCGCCGGCACGCTGTTCGGGCCGATCCTCGGCGTCCTCGCCTATGTGTCGCTCGAGGAAACGCTGAAGACGGCGAGCCTCGTCGGCTCCTTCATCGCCGACCACTGGCGCCTCGGCACGGGCGCGACGCTCGTCGTCGCCGTTCTCCTGTCGCCTGACGGGCTTGCCGGTTTCTTGCGCGGCAGGACGCGCGCGCCCAGGGTCGCGCCGGCGCCGGACGCCAAGCCGCCAGCCGAGCCGCGCAAGGCGCGCGCGCTGTCCACGCGCGATCTCTCGAAGTCCTTCGGCGGCCTGCGCGCCGTGGACAACGTGACCGCCGATTTCTCGCCCGATCTCGTTCACGCCATCATCGGCCCGAACGGCGCGGGCAAGACGACCTTCACCAATCTGCTGTCAGGCGCCTTCAGGCCGTCGGCCGGCCAAATCCTCGTTGACGGGGAGAATGTCGCGGGCTGGCCGGCGCACGCCATCGCGCGGCGCGGCGTCGGGCGCTCTTTCCAGCGCACCAATATTTTTCCCACCTTCACGGTCGAGCAAAACACGCGCATCGCGGCGCAGGCGGGCAAACCGTCCGTGTTCCGCCTGTCTGACGGCGCGTTGCGCGAGGCCGAGCGCGCCAAGGTCGCGCATGCGCTCGCCACCGTCGGCCTTGCCGACCGCGCTGATACGATCGCCGGCGCCATGTCCAACGGCGAGCAGCGGCAGCTCGAAATCGCCATGCTGATCGCCGGCGGCGGCAGCATCCTCATCCTGGATGAACCTCTGGCCGGCATGGGACCGGAAGAGACGCGGCGCGTCGTCGAACTGTTGCGCGAACTCAAGTCCAGCCACACGATCATCCTGATCGAGCACGACATGGACGCCGTTTTCGCCGTCGCCGACACGCTGACGGTGCTCGCGCTCGGCCGCCTGATCGCGCACGGCTCGCCGGATGAAGTCAGGCGCAACGAGGAAGTCATTTCCGCCTATCTCGGCGGCCATGCGCCCGGTCATGAAGGCGCCCCGGCATGAACGACGCGCCTCTCCTCGAAGCCCGCAAGCTCGACGCTTTCTATGGCGCGAGCCATGTGCTGCGCGGCGTCGATTTCCACGTCGGCCACGGCGAAACGGTAAGCCTGCTCGGCCGCAACGGCATGGGCAAGACGACGCTGCTGCGCACGCTGATGGGACTTGTGCCGGCGAAGGGCGGCGAGATCCGTTTTGGCGGCGCGAGCGTGAAGGGCTGGCGGCCGAGCGCGGTCGCGCGCGCGGGCGTCGGCTTCGTGCCGGAGGGGCGCGGCATCTTCCCCAATCTCTCGGTCGAGGAGAACCTCGTCTTCGCCGCCCGCCAGGGCGCGGGCGGGCGGCGCGACTGGACGCGCGACGCCATCTACGAATTGTTTCCCCGCTTGCGCGAGCGGCGCGCGAACTGGGGCAATCAATTGTCGGGCGGCGAGCAGCAGATGCTGACCATCGGTCGCGCGCTGATGAGCAATCCAACGCTGCTGATGGTGGACGAGGCGACCGAAGGCCTCGCGCCGCTGGTGCGCGAGGACATCTGGCGCACGCTGCGCCTGATCGCCGAGCGCGGCGTGGCCATCGTCGTCGTCGACAAGAACCTCGACGACCTGAAGAAGCTCTGCCGTCGCCATGTCATTCTGGTGAAGGGCGAAATCGTATTCGACGGCTCGACCGCCGACCTTGCGATGCGCGACGATTTCGTGCGGAGCCAGCTCGGGCTGTAATGACTGGACCGACGGCCGTCCGCCTCGCTATCCTGCCTGCAACAGCGAGCCGAAAGCGCTCGCGCTCAGGCAGGAATCCCCATGCTCACGCTCTATCATTGCATCAGCGCGCGTTCGTTCCGTCCGCTCTGGACGCTCGAGGAAATGGGGCTTTCCTACAAGCTCGTCATGCTGCCCTTTCCGCCGCGCGTCTTCGCCAAGGACTATCTGGCGATCAACCCGCTGGGCACCATCCCGACCCTGTTCGACGACGACATGCGCATGACCGAATCGGCGGCGATCTGCCATTATCTGGCGACGAGGCATGGCCCCTCGCTGCTCGCGGTGGACATGGCGGAGCCCGACTACGGGGGCTGGCTCAACTGGCTCTACATGTCCGACGCCACCCTGACCTTTCCGCAGACGCTCGTCTTGCGCTACTCCAGGCTCGAGCCGCCGGAGCGGCGCCTGCCGCAAGCGGCCGAGGACTATAAGAAATGGTTCCTCGGGCGGCTGCGCATCGTCGAGGAGGCGACGGGCAAGAGCGAGTATCTCGCGGCCGGCCGGTTCACGGTCGCCGACATAGCCGTCGGCTATGCGCTGATGCTGGCCGAGATCCTCGGCATGAGCGCCGAGTTCGGGCCGAATGTCGCAGCCTACTGGGCGCGGCTGAAGTCCCGGCCCGCCTACATGCGCGCCCTCGAGGCGCAGACGCAGGCCATGGCCGATCAAAAGACGCCGGCCGGGGTGACGGTCTGAGACAGCCCACGACCCCTGCTTGATCTGCGCCGTGCGGTGCGCCGCAACGGCGCATTCCCTGACATCGAAAATTCTGCGACACTCGCTCGAACGACAATCCATGGAGGGAAGGATGCGTCATTTCATCGCCGTCGCTTGTGCGGCGGGGTTCGCCATCGGCGCGCTGGGCTCGGTCTCTGCAACGGCGCAAGAGCAGATCGTGCTGAAGTTCAGCCACGTGGTTGCGCCCAACACGCCGAAGGGCAAGGGCGCCGACAAGTTCAAGGAGCTCGGCGAGAAATACACAAATGGCAAGGTGAAGATCGAAATCTACCCGAACTCCCAGCTTTACAAGGACAAGGAAGAGCTCGAGGCCCTGCAGCTCGGTTCGGTGCAGATGCTGGCGCCTTCGCTCGCCAAGTTCGGCCCGCTGGGCGCGAAGGAATTCGAGGTCTTCGACCTGCCCTTCCTGTTCCCGAGCGTCGCGGCGCTTCAGAAGATCCAGACCGGCCCCATCGGCAAGGGCCTGTTCACGAGCCTCGAATCCAAGGGCATCGTCGGCCTCGCCTATTGGGACAACGGCTTCAAGATTTTCTCGGCCAACAAGCCGATCAAGGTTCCCGACGACCTGCTCGGCATGAAAATCCGCATTCAGTCCTCCAAGGTTCTGGAAGCGCAGATGAAGGCCTATGGCGCGGTGCCTCAGGTCATGGCCTTCTCTGAAGTGTATCAGGGCCTGCAGACGGGCGTGATCGACGGGCAGGAAAACACGCCCTCGAACATGTACACGCAGAAGATGCACGAAGTGCAGAAGTACGGCGCGCTCACCAACCACGGCTACATCGGCTATGCGGTGATCGTGAACAAGAAGTTCTGGGACGCCCTGCCGGCCGACATTCGCGGCCAGTTGGAAAAGGCCATGGCCGAAGCCACCACCTATTCCAACGGCATTTCCCAGCAGGAGAACGACGAGGCGCTCGAGGCCATGAAGAAAAGCGGCAAGATCGACTTCTACAAGCCGACGGACGCCGACCTGAAGAAATGGCGCGACGCCTCCAAGCCCGTCTGGGACGAGATGGGCGGCCGCATCGGCAAGGACCTGCTCAAGAAGGTCGCGGCCGAAGCCGGCGTGATGTGATCTGATCGGCGCGGCGGACGTCGCGCGAGGAATTGTTGCGGCGGGATCTTTCCCGCCGCTTCTCGCGACCTGCAGAACGGCGGCGGTTCTTTCCGCATGGCCTTGTCCGAAAAGCCCGCAAACTTCTCGGAACCATGCAAATCGCCGCACGGAAGGGTCCGGACCCGGGGAGGAGCTGTTGCTCTCGCGCATTCTCGATCGGCTCGAGGAAATCATCATCGCGAGCCTGATGGGCGCGGCGACGCTGGTCATTTTCGTCGCCGTCGTCCATCGCTATTCGCTGACGTCGGCCATTGATCTCGCCCGATGGGGCAAGGAGCACGGCCTGGACTGGCTGTTCGTCGGCGGACGCGCGGTCTTCTCGTTCCTGCGCGGATTCAACCTCACCTGGGCGCAGGAACTCTGCATCTACATGTTCGTGTGGATGGCGAAATTCGGCGCCGCCTACGGCGTCCGCACGGGCATCCACGTCGGCGTCGACGTCGCCGTCAACCGCGTGAGCCCCGCTTCGCGCAATCTCGTGGTGCTGTTCGCGCTGCTCTCGGGCGCGCTCTTCACCTTCATCGTCGGCTCGCTGGGCGCGCGCTTCGTCTGGCACATCGGCCATACCGACCAGGTGTCGGCGGATCTCGAGGCGCCGATGTGGCTGGTCTATCTGGCGGTGCCGCTCGGCTCCTACCTCATGTGCTTCCGGTTCCTGCAGGTCGCCTGGTCGTTCTGGCGCACAGGCGAACTACCCCATCACGATCACGGCCATGTCGAAGGCATCGAAGACGATGCTCCGACGCTGCCGGGCACGCTGGAACTGGGAGACGCCCGATGAGCGCCGCCGCCGAAATTGCGCCCGGCGCCCCGACTCCCGGCGCTCCCAGACAGGCCGGGGGCTCGCCGCGCGGCGGGCTGCTGATCATCGGCGCGCCGATTGCCCTGGCGCTCGCGTGCTTCGCCGCGAAATACGGTTTGCTGCCGGTCGGCGACGCCTTCCGGGTCGGCATGATCTTCGCCCTGCTGGTCGCGCTGATGTTGACCGGCATGCCGATTTCGATCGCGCTCGGCCTGACGGTGATGACGTTTCTCTTCACGCTGACCACGGTCCCGATGGACTCGGTGGCGCTGAAGCTATTCACCGGTATCGAAAAGTTCGAGATCATGGCGATCCCGTTCTTCATTCTGGCCGGCAATTTTCTGACGCATGGCGGCGTCGCACGCCGCATGATCAATTTTGCGACCGCCATGGTCGGCCACTGGCATGGCGGTCTCGGCCTGGCGGGCGTGATGGCCTGCGCGTTGTTCGCAGCCGTGTCCGGCTCGAGCCCTGCGACCGTCGTCGCCATCGGCTCGATCCTGCTGCCGGCGATGGTGCGGCAAGGCTTTCCGCAGCGCTTCGGCGCGGGCGTCATCACGACCTCCGGCGCGCTCGGCATTCTCATCCCGCCGTCGATCGTGATGGTGATGTATGCGGTCGCGACCTCCGGCATGGTGGTGCAGGGACCCGACGGGCAGGCCGTGACGTCGGCTTCCGTCGGCCAGTTGTTCGTCGCGGGCGTGATCCCGGGCCTGATGCTCGCCAGCATGCTCGGCGCGACGACCTTCTATCGCGCCTGGAAGAACGGCTATCCCCGCCAGGCGCCGGCCTCGATGGGCGAGCGCTGGCGCACGTTCCGCGAGAGCGTCTGGGGCCTCGCCCTGATCGTCATCGTCATCGGCGGCATATACACCGGCCTGTTCACGCCGACCGAGGCGGCCGCGATGAGCGCGGTCTATTCCTTCTTCATCGCGGTCTACGTCTACAAGGACATGAAGCTGGCGGACGTGCCGAAGACGCTGCTGTCCTCGGCGAACATGAGCGCGATGCTGCTCTACATCATCACCAATGCGGTGCTGTTCTCGTTCCTGATGACGTCCGAGCAGATTCCGCAGGCGATGGCGGCGTGGATCAGCGATTCCGGCTTCAACTGGATCACGTTCCTTCTGGTCGTGAACATCCTGCTGCTGCTCGCCGGCAATGTGATGGAGCCGTCCTCGATCGTGCTGATCATGGCGCCGATCCTGTTTCCGATGGCGGTCAAGCTCGGCATCGATCCCGTGCATTTCGGCATTCTGATCGTGGTCAACATGGAGGTGGGCATGTGCCATCCGCCAGTCGGCCTCAATCTCTACGTCGCCTCGGGCATCACCAAGATGGGCATCACGGAACTGACCATTGCGGTCTGGCCGTGGCTGCTGACGATGCTTGTCTTCCTGGTGATCGTCACCTACTGGCCGGACCTCTCGCTCTGGCTGCCGCGAATGCTCGGCATGTTGTAGCGATCACGCGAGAACGAGCGCCGCCAGCGCCAGCACGAGCGCCGGCGGCATGACGAGCGCGCCCAGCGCGAGAAAGCGCAAGCCGCCAATGCGCGCGCCCTCGCGCCGAACGGCGATGAGCCAGAGCAGCGTGGCCAGCGATCCGGCGACCGAGAGATTGGGGCCGAGATCGACGCCGATCAGCAGGGCGGCCATCACCTTGTCGGGCGCATGGGCGGCCTGTCCCGCCGCGCCTGCTAGCAGGCCGAGCGGCAGGTTGTTGACGACATTCGTGCCGAAGCCGGCCGCAAGACCCGCAACGAATGCGGTCTGGCCCGGCGTCGCATGTTCGTGGCCGGCGAGCCAGCTGGCGATCGCGCCGATCGCGCCGACATGTTCCAGCCCCGCCACCAGCACGAACAGGCCGGCGACCAGCGGCAGCACGCCCCACGCGACATGTCTCAGAACGGGCATGGGCGAACGCAGGGCGATGCCGGAGACCGCGGCTATCGACAGGAGGCCGCAGGCGAGCGTGGGCGCGCCGAGATCGCGGCCGAGCGCCGAGACGCCGACGAGAATGAAGGCCGCGAGAACCAGCGTGCAGCCGGCCACGCGCGCTTCGGTTGACATCGGCTCGAGGGCGGGCGCCGCGCAGAGCGGCGTCGCCAGCGCGCGGCGCTGCGTCCAGCGCAATACGGCGTAAGTCGCGACGATGGCGGCAAGCGAAGGCGCCGCGAATGTCCTGACCCATGGCGCGAGCGCGGGCAAACGGTCGCCGTAGACCACGAGATTGGCGGGATTGGAGATCGGCAGGACGAAGCTCGCCGCATTGGCGATGAAGGCGCAGATGTACAGATAGGGTAGAGGCTCGACGCGCGCCGCGCGCGCGACGGCGTAGACCGCCGGCGTGAGCACGACGGCGGTCGCATCGTTCGAGAGAAACACCGTGACGAGAACGCCGACGCCGTAGACCAGCGCAAACAGACGACGCGCCGAACCTCTCGCGGCTCGGGCTGCATGGGCGGCGAGCCAATCGAACAGGCCTTCCTGCCGCGCCACTTCGGCGAGCAGTATCATGCCGACCAGGAAGAGATAGACGTCATAGCCCCTGGCGATGGCGGACAGGGCGGCCTCGGGCGGCAGCAATCCCGGGGCGAGCAGCGCGGTCGCGCCGGCCAGCGCGAAGACATATTCCGGCAGCCGGAAGGGGCGTACGAGTATGCCGACGACAGTGGCGACGACAATCGCCAGCGTCGCCAGCGCGGCCTGCGTCATGAAGCGCCTACGAACGAAATTCTGGATGCTTCGCGACGTAGTGGACGACGAAGGAGCAGCGCGGCACGATCTTCAGGCCGCGCTCCTTCGCGCTCGTCAACGCGCCGTGAATGAGCTGGCTCGCGACGCCTTTGCCCTGAAGCGCGTATGGCGTTTCGGTGTGGGTGAAGTGAATGCTGTCGCCGACGATGCGATATTCGGCGATCGCCATCGCGCCGTCGACCAAAAGCTCGAAACGGTTTTCCGCCCTGTTGTCGATCACGTCGCTCATGCGCCCCTCGCTGTTGCCTCAACGATATCGCGCGACTCCGGTTCCCCGTCCAGCGATCTCACATGCGCGAGGGCAGGTAGAGCGCGATGATCGGGAAGGCGATGAGGATCGCGAGCCGCGCCATGTCGGCGATGATGAAGGGAATGACGCCGCGGAAGATCGTCGAGAACGAGACTTCGGGAATGACGCTCTTGATGACGAATACGTTCATGCCGACCGGCGGATGGATGAGGCCGAGCTCCACGGTCATGACGATGATGACGCCGAACCAGATCGGATCGAAGCCGAGATGCGTGATGACGGGAAAGATGATCGGCACGGTCAGGATGATCATGGCCATCGCGTCCATGAGACAGCCGAGGATCAGGTACATGATCATGATGAGGATGAGCACGCCGTAGCGGCCGAGGCCGAGCGAGGTCAGAAATTCGGTGACCTTCTGCGGCGTCTGCGTGATCGTCAGGAAATAGCCGAACAGCAGCGCGCCGATCAGCACGGTGAAGACGGCGGCGGCCGTGCGCGTCGCCTGCAGCAGCGAATTGCGGATGCCCTCGCGCGACAGCCGGCCGCGGAGAATGCCGATCAGGAAGGCGCCGCCCGCGCCCATGCCGCCCGCTTCCGTCGGCGTGAACAGGCCGCCGTAGAGGCCGCCGATGACGAAAACGAAGAGCAGCAGCGGCGCCCAGACGTTCTTCAGCGCCTCGACGCGCTCCGCCCAGCTCGCGCGCGGCGCGGCGGGCAGGAAGTCCGGCTTCAGATAGGCGATGATGGCGATCGTCAGCATGTGCATGCAGATCGCCAGCAGGCCCGGCAGCACGCCGGCGACGAACAGCTTGCCGATGTCCTGCTGCGTGATGATGGCGTAGACGGCAAGCACGGTGGAGGGCGGCAGCATGGCGCCGAGCGTGCCGCCCGCCGCGATCACGCCGGTGGCGAAGCTCTGCGGATAGCCGAAGCGCCGCATCTCGGGATAGGCGACGGTCGAGAAGGTCGCGGCTGTCGCCACCGACGAGCCGGAGATCGCCGCGAAGCCGCCGCAGGCGGCGATGGTGGCGATGCCGAGGCCGCCGCGCCTGTGGCCGAGAAAAGTGTTGGCGGCGCGGAACAATTCCTTGCTGATGCCCGACGTGGAGACGAAGGCGCCCATCAGCAGGAACATCGGGATGACGCCGAACGTGTAATCGGTCACCGTGCGCATCGACGTCTGGCCGATGAGTTTCAACGCCGCCGTGCTGTTGACCAGCATGGCGTAGCCGCCGACGCCGACAAGCGCCATCGCCATGCCGACGGGCACGCGCAGCAGCATCAGCACGAACAGGAGGACGAAGCCGCCGGCGGCGATCAGGTCAGGATTCATGAGGGGCGGCTTCGGAAGAATGGGGATGCCCGCGCTCCATCTCTTCCGGGTGGAAGATCAGGCGCCAGGTGCGGATGGCGATCAGCAGCACGGCCGAGACGTCGCCGATCCAGGCGAGCGCGAAGGCCGGCCAGGTCGGCAGGTTCAGGTCATAGGTCAGCACATTGTCGATGCGCGTCTGCTTGACCTTGTCGTAGAGCGTATAGGTCTGGACGGTGACGACGAACAGCAGCACCAGCGTCGCGAACACGTCCATGAGTCTTTGTGCGCGCGGGCCGACCGACGAGTAGACGAGGTCGACGGTGATATGCGTGCCGCGATAGCTCGTCGCGGCGATGCCCCAGAAGATGAGGATGCCGAGCAGCATGCGGCCGAGATCGTAGCTGTCGGGGATCGACGTCGAAAAGAAATAGCGCAGCAGCACCGAGATGAAGATGTCGGCGGCGACGAGGCCGACGAAGATCGCCGCGATCCATTCGATCGTGTCGATGAACCGATCCATGTAGCTGCGTTTCATGGGAAGCTCGGAAAGGCGTGTTGCAGCCATCCTTCGAGACGCGGGCTCGCGCCCGCTCCTCAGGATGAGGGAGCCCTCGTGCCGAGGAGCCTGCGCAGCAGGCGTCTCGAAGCGCGAGGGCGTGGCGCGGTCAGAGTCCCGCGCCGTATTTCTTGACCTGCGCGTCGAGCGCCTTGGCGATCGCTTCGGCGTCGCCGCCGGCCTTCTTGACGCTTTCCGCCCAGGCGGCGCGCAGCGGCTCGACGACCTTCTTCCACTGGGCGAGCTGGTCGTCCGTCAGCTTGTAGACCTCGTGTCCCTCGGTCTTCTTCATCTTCTCGCGGCCGGCGGCCTCGAAGTCGGCCCAGGGGCCTGCGACCTTCTCCGCCCATTCCGTCGTGCAATGGTCGTCGATCACCTTCTTCTGCGCGGCCGACATGCCGTCGTAGACGGCCTTGTTCATCGAATAGGTGAACACGGTCGTGTAGAGCGGGGCGTCGATGTGATATTTCGTCACCTTGTCGATGCCGAACAGGAACACCGAGCCCCAGGGGAAGGTGATGGCGTCGGCGACGCCGCGCTCGATCGCGTCGCGCGATTCGGGCGCGGAGGCCTGAACGTTCGTGCCGCCGAGCAGCGTCACCATCTGGCCGATGGTCGACTGCGCCGGACGAATCTTCATGCCCTTGATATCGTCGGGAACGGAAACCTTCTTGGCGCGCGAGTGGAAGCCGCCGGGATCGTGGATGAAGCCGAAGCAGTACTTCGTGTCCTTCATCTCCTTCTCGGCGTAGGCGCGATACCAGGCGTCGAAGGCCTGCGTGCCCTTGTGGCCGTCGCCGAAGATGAACGGCACCTGTCCCAGCGAAATGATCGGGAAGCGGCCGGGCTGATAGCCGGGGTTCACGTAGGTCACGTCGGCGATGCCGTCGCGCGCCATGTCGTAGTGGTCGAACGCCTTGCCGAGCTGCTCGGAGGGGAAGATCACCGTCTTGATCGTGCCGCCGGAGGCCTTCTCGATCGACTCGCCCCAGACCTTCGAGCCCGGCACCAGCGGATGCGCCGCCGGCACCCACAGCGATACTTTCAGCGTGACCTGCTTGTCCTGCGCCAGAGCCGCGCCGCAGCCCATGGCTGCAACAAGACCCACTGCCGTCGCCAGTTTCCGCATTCGTCCCTCCCTCGTATCTGCGAGCGACCCGTTCAGCCGGGTTCTGACCATCGCAATCCATAGTACGCCTAGGCCCACGCTCGTCGGCGCGCAAGCTCCGGACATTCTATTAACATGTTAAGAGATGCGCCGCCAAGCGACAATCACGCCGGCTGGCGGGCAAAGGCGGCGCGCCAGGCCTCGGTATTGGTGATCCGGAAGGACAGGACGACGGTCCCCAGCATGACAAGCCAGGCGACGACCGCGTGCGGGCTGCCGCTCGGCACGCCGTAGAAGGCGACGACGTCGCTCGCGCCGGGAATCAGCAATGCGCCTGATGTCATCAGGGCGCCGCCGAGGAATTCGAAGGGAATGAGTCTGGGATGCGCGATCGCCAGCTTGAAGCGTCCGGTCGCGACCGCGACGCCGACGGCGCCGATCAACAGGCCCGCCAGCGCGATCACCACCGGCTGGTGCATCCGGCCCTGCTGGATCATGGCGGCGCCTGCGTCCATGAAACTGGACTGGCCGCGCAGCGCGTAGAGCAGGGCGGCGAAAGCGCCAAGAAACGCCACTTCGACCGTGCGCTCGAGCTTCTCCGCGCGTCGCAACACGAAGATCAGGGCGGCCAGCGCCGCCACGGCGACCACGCCTACCCAAACGATATCCAGCCCGACGAACCACGCCGGCTGCTGTCCCATCGTCTGCGCGCGCGGCAGCAGCCACACGGCGAGGCCGCCGCCGGCGAAGGTCGCGAGCGAGCCGAGGTCGCCGTGCGCCAATCGGCCCATCGTGCCGATGGTGCAGGCGCCGTTGATGCGCGCGCCGATCCCGAAAAGGATTGCGCCGAGAACGGTGAAGACGCCCGGCCAGAGCCACGGCGCCGGTTCGCGCCACCCTTCGCGGCCGCAGATTGCGAACACGGCGGTCGCGGCGGCCGTGGTCAGCATGATGTTGGCGAGCGGATGATAGCGGCCATCGGCGGCGGACTTCGCGGCGTGCATGAAACACATGTTGGCGCGCGACAGCATCATGCCGGTGGCGAGGGCAAGCGCGAGCGTGATCCAGAGCGAGGCGGTCATCGAAGCACCCGAGGTCGTGGCGTCAATCTAGGCGAATGCCCCGCCTTCGGCCACGGCCGCCCGATCACGACTTCGCGCGCGACGCTACCGCACCGTGTTCGACAACCCGCCGTCGACCATGATTTCCGCGCCCGTCACGTATTTGGCCTCGTCGGACGCGAGGTAGAGAGCGGCGTAGGCGACATCCCAGGCGTCGCCCATGCGGCCCATCGGCGGCTTGGCGTGGCGCCTGGCGATCAACGCTTCCGCGTCGCCGCCGGCCTGCTGCCCGGCGAGCCGCTCCGTGACAAGCGGCGTGAACATCAGGCCGGGAATGACGGTGTTGATGCGGACGTTCTGCGGCGCATAGCGCACCGAGGCGACCTTCGAATATTGCTGCAGGGCGGCCTTGGAGGCGGCATAGGCCGCAAGATCGTGGCCGAGGTGACGGACGCCGGCGATCGAGGAAATGTTGACGATCGCGCCGCCGCCCTGCGCCGCCATGCGCGGCGCCAAGATACGCGTCGACTGGTGGACGTAGCCGACGTTGAAGCGGAACTGCGCGTCCCATTGCTCGGATGTGATTTCTTCGGGGCCGCCCGGGATCGAACCGCCGACATTGTTGACGAGAATGTCGATGCGGCCGAGCTTTTCCTCGGCCTCGTCGACGATGCGGGCAAGGTTGGCGGAGTCCGTCACGTCCCCCGACATGACGATCATGTCGCGGCCCTCGCCTGCGACGAGCCGCCCGGTCTCCTGCGCCGCCGCCAGATGCAGATCGACGCCGACGATGTCCGCGCCCTCGCGCGCGAAAAGGATGGCCATGGCGCGGCCGTTGCCGATACCCTGGCCGACGGAGCCCGCGCCCAGCAGCAGAACCTTCTTGTTTGCGAGCCGTCCAGCCATGTCGCCTCCCTTCCAGCCGGCGCGGTTTGACCCGCCCGGGCTGATATTTTACATGTTATATAATTCGTCGGAGCGCCGCCAATGTCATCTCGTCCCAAGCTCGCGACTTTCCATATCCGTGGCCGCGGCCCAGCTTACGGACTTGTGCGGCCGGACGGCGCCGTCGAGCTTTCCGCGCGCTTTGCCGACCGCTGGCCGACGTTGCGCGAGGCGATCGCCGAAGGCGCCCTGGCGAAACTCTGCGAGGCCGGCGCCGAAGCGCCCGCAGACCATGCGCTCGCGTCGATCGAACTCCTGCCGCCGATCCCCGCGCCGGAAAAGATCATCTGCATCGGCGTCAACTATCCGGACCGCAACGAGGAATACAAGGACGGGCAGGCCGCGCCGAAATATCCGTCCATGTTCATCCGCTTTCCGCGCTCCTTCGTCGGCCACGGCGCGCCGCTGGTGCGGCCGAAAGCCTCGCCGCAGCTCGATTACGAAGGCGAGATCGTGATCGTCATCGGCAAGGGCGGCCGGCATATCGCGGAGCGCGACGCACTGTCGCATATCGCCGGCTTGAGCCTGTGCAACGAGGGCACGATCCGCGACTGGGTGCGCCATGCGAAGTTCAACGTGACGCAGGGCAAGAATTTCGATTCGACAGGCGCGCTCGGGCCATGGATCGTCCCTTACGAGGAAGAAAGCCAGATCGCCGACATCCGGCTGACGACGCGCGTCAACGGCGAGATGCGGCAGGACGACCGCACGAGCCGCATGATCTTCGGCTTCCGCTATCTCATTTCCTACATTTCCACTTTCACCACGCTGGTTCCGGGCGACGTGATCGTCACGGGTACGCCGACCGGCGCCGGCGCGCGCTTCGATCCGCCAAGATTCCTGGTTCCCGGCGACGTGATCGAGGTGACGGCGGAGGGCATCGGCACCCTCTCCAACGGCGTGGCGGACGAGGCGTAGAATGAAACCGTCATTGCGAGCCCGACAGGAGTCGCCGCCGGGAAGTCGGCGACTTCGTCTGAAAGCTACCGGAGCTCCTCGCAATGACGGCGGAAAGAGCCCGGGAGAAAGAACGCACAGATGCTGACCCCCGACGAAATCGCCGCCGCCGCCGCCCGCCTCGACCAGGCCGAGCGCGCGCGAAAACAGATCCGTATGTTGTCGCTGGACCATCCCGGCATGGACATGGCCGACGCCTATGCGGTGCAGAAGGCGTGGATCGAGATGAAAATCAAGGCGGGCCGGGTCGTGCGCGGGCACAAGATCGGCCTGACCTCGAAAGCCATGCAGCTCGCGCTTAACATCGACATTCCGGATTCCGGCTACCTCCTCGACGATATGTTCTTCGCGGACGGCGCGACCATTCCGACGGACAAATTCATCGGCACGCGCATCGAGGCGGAACTCGCCTTCGTCCTGAAGGCGCCGCTATCTGGCCCGAACTGCACGCTGTTCGACGTGCTGAACGCGACCGATTATGTCGTCCCGGCGCTGGAAATTCTCGACACGCGCATCCTGCGCGTCGATCCCGAGACGAAGAAGACGCGCACGATCGTCGACACGATCGCCGACAATGCGGCCAATTGCGGCATCGTGACGGGCGGCCGCCCGATCCGGCCGGACGCGGCGGACCTGCGCTGGATCGGCGCCATCGTGTCGAAGAACGGGGCCGTGGAGGAGACGGGGCTTGCGGCCGGCGTGCTCAACCATCCCGCCAACGGCGTCGCCTGGCTCGCCAATCGCATGGCCGAGCACGGCGGCGCGCTGAAGGCCGGCGAGATCGTACTGGCGGGTTCTTTCATCCGTCCGATCGAGGCGGGCAAGGGCGACACGATCGTCGCCGACTACGGACCGTACGGGACCGTGAGCTGTTATTTCGGATGAGGCGGGAGCGAGCATGAGCGAAGCAGACACAAGACCCGCATCGCCCGTGCGCATCCGTCACTTCTCGCGCTCTCTGCCCATGTCGCTGCTGCGCGCGCGCGAGGCGGTTATGCGGCATTTCCGCCCGGCGCTGCGGCGCCACGGCATGACCGAGCAACAATGGCGCGTATTGCGCGCGCTGATGACGCGGCCGGGCATGGAAGTGTCCGAGCTCGCCGAAGCGACCTTCCTGCTCGGCCCCAGCGTCTCGCGCATCCTGCGCGATCTCGAGGGGCTCGGGCTCATCACGCGCCGGCAGGACAAGGCCGACCAGCGCCGCAGCATCATCGCGCTGTCGGCCGACGGCGAGGCGCTTATCGAGCGCGTGTCGCCGCAGTCGGAGACGATCTACGCCGAGATCACGCGGCGCTACGGCGCGCAGAAGCTCGCGGAGCTGCAGAACATGCTGCGCGAGCTGGAGATTGTCCTGACCGAAGGTCCGCCAATCGAGGGCCAGCGTTCGGACGGCGAATAGGTCCGAATATTCATCCGGAATGGTCGCCGGACTTGCAAGAATCCTCATCCTGAGGAGCCGCGAAGCGGCCTCGCGAAGGATGGCCGTTCCCCCATGCTTCGAGACGCAGGCTTCGCCTGCTCCTCAGCCTGAAGAGTCGATGGGGGAGACGCTTTATCAGCCGTGCGCCTTTTCCAGTTCGGCGCCGAAGGCGGTCGCCTTGGCGCGCATGCGACTGGCGAAGGAATCGAGGTCCTGCGCGAGGCGCACGACCGAATCGACGCTGTCGCCGACGTCGCCGACCGCCTTGGCGACCGCGCCGACGTGATCCGACATGCCCGTGGTGCCCTCCGCCGCCGAGCGCGTGGAGCGCACGATCTCCTGCGTGGAGGCGCCCTGCTCGTGCACCGCCGACGCAATGATCGCGGAGATGCGCTCGACCGCGCTGATCTTGTCGCGAATGGCGGCGATGGCCTCGACCGACTGATCGGTCGCCGCCTGCATTTCCGCGATCTGCGCAGCAATATCCTGCGTCGCCTTGGCGGTGCGGGTGGCGAGCGTCTTCACTTCCTGCGCGACGACGGCGAAGCCCCGGCCCGCCTCGCCGGCGCGCGCCGCCTCGATGGTGGCGTTGAGCGCGAGCAGGTTGGTCTGCGCGGCGATGCGCGAGATGAGTTCGACCACGTCGCCGACGCGCGCGGCGGCCGTCGACAGGCGTGAAATGCCGGAGTTCGATTTTTCCGTCTGCACGACGGCCTCGCGCACGACGCCGGTGGAATCGACGACCTGGCGGCTGATCTCCTCGATGGCGTCGAGCAATTGCTCGGCGGCGCCGGCGACCGCCGACACGTTGCCCGCCGCCTCGCTCGCCGAGCGCGTGGCCGAATCCGAGCCCTCGTTGGCGTGGCGCACGGCGGCCGTCATGGTCTCCGTGTCTTCCGACAACTGGCGCGTCATCACGCCGAGGCCTTCCATCAGCTTGCTCATGTCGGCGACGAACTGCTCGACGCTCGCGCGCACCGCGGCGTCGCGCATGAGGCGGGCCTCGCGATCGTCGCGCGCCTTGATCTCCTCGACCAGCGCAAGATTGGAGCGCACATGGTCGCGTAGCGCGACGAGGCTGCGGGCGATCTCGCCGATCTCGTCCTTGCGGTTCTCGAAATCGATCTCGATCTCGGTATCGCCGGCGGCGAGTTCCCGCATCTGTCCGGCGATGCGCGAGATCGGCCGCGCGACCAGCGTATGAAGGGCCGGGATCAAGATGCCGAAGGCCATGACGCAGACGAGCGCCAGGCTCCCGAGAAGCAGATGCTGGAGACTTTCTGCAGAGGCGACGGCCTGCGCGAGAATGTCCTGTCCCTGCGGCGAAACGGCGGCCTTGCGCGACAGGTCGACGACGTCGCCGGCGCCGAGATAGGCGTAGAAACCAAAGGCCGCGACGATCAGAAAGAACAGGCTTTGGCGAAATACTAGGCCGCCGCCGAGCGAAATCCTTGGCATCATTCCCTCGCAGAATGCTCCCGCCGGGTATATCGCGGCTCCATTCAGGAATAGTTAACGCTACAGACCGCGAGGGCGGTCGCGCGCCGCTTGGTCGAAGGGCGGCATTCGCGCTAAACCTGCGCGCCCGCCAAACGAGGACGTGAAATGAGCAAGCTATCAGTCGCGGTTCAGATGGACCCGATCGACCGGATCAAGATTGCCGGCGATTCGACCTTCGCGCTGCTGCTCGAAGCCCAGAAGCGGGGCCACGCAATCGTCTTCTACACGCCCGACCGACTGTCGCTGCGGGGCGAGACCGTGTTCGCCAACGTGCAGGACCTCGAGGTCAGGGACGTGCAGGGCGAGCACTTCAAACTGGGCGAACCGCGCGCCCTCGACCTCAGCGAGTGCGACGTCGTGCTGCTGCGGCAGGACCCGCCGTTCGATCTCGCCTATATCGCCACGACGCACTTGCTGGAGCGCATTCATCCCGGGACGCTGGTCGTCAACGATCCCGCGCATGTCCGCAATGCGCCGGAAAAGCTGTTCGTCATGGATTTCCAGGAATTCATGCCGCCGACGCTGATCACGCGCGACAAGGCGGCGATCGAGGCCTTTCGCGCCGAGCACGGCGAGATCGTCATGAAGCCGCTTTACGGCTTCGGCGGCGGCGGCGTGTTCAAGGTCGCGCCCGTCGATCCGAATTTCGGCTCGCTCTACGACCTCTTCGTCACCACGTTCCGCGAACCGTGGGTCTGCCAGAAATTCCTGCCGCGCGTGTCGGAGGGCGACAAGCGCATCATCCTGGTGGACGGGGTCGCGCTCGGCGCCGTCAACCGCGTGCCGGCGCCCAACGACATCCGCTCCAACATGGTGCGGGGCGGCGCCGCCGCCCAGACCGACCTGACGCCGCGCGAAAAGGAAATTTGCGCGAAACTCGGCCCGGAACTGAAAAAGCGCGGGCTGGTTTTCGTCGGCATCGACGTGATCGACGGCCATCTGACCGAAATCAACGTGACTTCGCCGACGGGCGTCCGCGCGATCGAGCGGGTCGGCGGGCCCAATCTCGCCGCCGCCATCTGGGACGCGATCGAGGCCAAGAGGCGGGATCGCGCGGGACCCTGAGGCCGCGGGGCGCGCGGCCCGGCATTTGTGATAGACATAACCGATGGACCAGAGCATCGAGCCCACCAGTCGGACCGCCCGGGACGGGCGGCGCCATGCCGGCGCGCCGGTCGACCGGGCGGCGCTCGCCAAGACCATCGCGGACCTGTCGGCGGCGATCGCTGCGCGGGACGAATTCCGCAAGGCGGTCGTGCCGCATTTCCAGAAGGCGCTGACCGACGGCCATGCGCGCGCCCGCGAGATGCTGGAAGCCGGCGGCCGCGGTCTGGCCTGCGCGCGCTTCCTCTGCGATCTCGAAGACGAGTTGATCCGCGCCATCCACGATTGCGTGACCCGCCACATCTACCCGATCCAGAATCCCTCGATCGCCGAGCGCATGGCGGTCTGCGCGGTCGGCGGCTATGGACGCGGCACGCTGGCGCCGGGGTCCGACATCGACCTGCTGTTCCTGTTTCCGACGAAGCAGACCGGCTGGGGCGAAAGCGTCGTCGAGGCGACGCTCTACATCCTCTGGGACCTCAAGCAGAAGGTCGGGCATTCCACACGCTCGATCGACGAATGCCTGCGGCAGGCGCACGGCGACATGACGATCCGCACGGCGTTGCTGGAAGCGCGCTTCATCCTCGGCGAGGAGCCGCTTTTCGAGGAAATGCGGAATCGTTTCGAGAAGGAAATCGTGCGCGGCACGGCGCGCGAATTCGTCGCCGCCAAGCTTGCCGAGCGCGACCAGCGCGTGACCCGCGCCGGCGCGTCGCGCTATCTCGTCGAGCCCAATGTCAAGGAAGGCAAGGGGGGGCTGCGCGACCTCAACACGCTCTTCTGGATCGGCAAATACGTCTATCGCGTGCGCCACGTCGAGGAACTGGTCGGCGCCGGCCTGTTCACGCCGCAGGAATTGAAACTCTTCGAACGCTGCGACGAATTTCTGTGGCGCGTGCGCTGCCATCTGCATTTCGTCGCCGGCCGCGCCGAGGAGCGGCTGAGCTTCGACAAGCAGCGCGTGATCGCCGAACGGCTCGGCTACGTCTCGCACGCCGGCCTGTCGAGCGTCGAGCGCTTCATGAAGCATTATTTTCTGGTGGCGAAAGACGTCGGCGATCTCACGGCGATCGTCTGCGCCGCGCTCGAGGAGAAGGAGGCGAAGCCGCGCGCCGTGCTCGACCGGTTCGTCGGGCGTTTCCGCCGGCGCCGCAAGCTCGTGCAATCCGAGGATTTCGCGGTCGAGGTCGATCGCGTCACCGTTGCGCGTCCTGACATATTCGACCGCGACCCCGTCAATTTGATCCGCCTGTTCTGGCTGTCCGACACGCACGGGCTCGCCGTCCATCCGGACGCCTTGCGGCTGGTGACGCGCTCGCTGCGCAAGATCGACGCGCATCTGCGCAACGACCCCGAGGCCAACCGCCTGTTCATGGAAATCCTGACCTCGCGCAATTCGGCCGAGGTGGTGCTGCGCCAGATGAACGAATCCGGCGTGCTCGGGCGCTTCATCCCGGATTTCGGGCGCATCGTCGCGATGATGCAGTTCAACATGTACCACCATTACACGGTGGACGAGCATCTCCTGCGCGCGGTCGGCGTTCTCTCGCAGATCGAGAGCGGCAGGCTGGTCGAGGACCATCCGCTGGCGAGCGAAATCCTGCCAACCATCGCCAACCGTCGCGCGCTCTATCTCGCCGTCTTCCTGCACGACGTCGCCAAGGGGCGCCCGGAAGACCATTCGATCGCCGGCGCGGAAGTCGCCCGCAAGCTCGGGCCGCGCCTGGGGCTGAGCGAGGCGGAGACGGAGACCGTCGCCTGGCTGATCGAAAAGCACCTCGACATGTCGAACACGGCGCAAAGCCGCGACCTGTCGGACCGCCGCACCATCGAGACCTTCGCCAATCTCGTGCAGACGCCGGAGCGGCTGAAGCTCCTGCTGATCCTCACCGTCTGCGACATCAGGGCGGTCGGGCCGGGCGTGTGGAACGGCTGGAAGGGCCAGTTGCTGCGCACGCTCTACTGGGAGACGGAAGTCGTCCTGACCGGCGGCCATTCCGCCATCGACCGCAAGTCGCGCGTCAGGCAGATGCAGGAGGAATTGCGCGGCAAGCTGCCGGGCTGGTCGGACCCGGAATTCGACGCCTATGCGGAGCGCCACTACCCCGCCTATTGGCTGAAGACGGATCTGGCGCGGAAAATCCAGCACGCCAATCTGCTGCGCCTCACCGAAGTGGAAATGCGGTCGCTCGCCACCGAGGCGACGACCGATTCCTTCCGCGGCGTAACGGAGCTGACGGTGGTCGCGCCCGACCATCCCTATCTCCTGTCGACGATCGCCGGCGCTTGCGCCGCCGCCGGCGCAAATATCGTCGACGCGCAGGTGTTCACCACGACCGACGGG
Source organism: Rhodoblastus sp. (assembly GCA_046349085.1). GTDB lineage: Bacteria > Pseudomonadota > Alphaproteobacteria > Rhizobiales > Beijerinckiaceae > JAJXWB01. The sequence continues at coordinate 44,499 of JAXMDA010000006.1, read as the reverse complement.
CTCGCGCTCGACACGATCTCCATCTCGCGCCAGTTCGACATGGATTCCGACGAATTGCGGCGCGGCAAGCGCATTGCCGATTCCATCGAGCGATCCTTGCGCGGCGAAATCAAGCTGCTGGAACTGATCGAGGCGAAAGGCGCCTCCCAGGCGCGCACGGACGCCTTCAGCGTGGCGCCGGACGTGGTGATCGACAACAGCCTGTCGAACCGCGCGACGGTCGTCGAAGTGTCCGGCCTCGACCGGCCGGGCCTGCTCTACGAACTGACCAGCGCCATCTCGAAGCTGAATCTGAACATTGGGTCAGCGCATATCGTCACCTTCGGCGAGAAGGCGGTCGACGTGTTCTACGTGACCGACCTCACCGGCGCGAAAATCGCCAATCCCGCCCGGCAGGCCGCGATCAGGCGCCGGCTGCTCGAGACGCTTGGCCGGGAGCGCAGGCCGCAGAAGACGGCGGGCTGAGGCCGCCCGACTTGATTTTTGCCGGCCGCGACCTGATATCGGGCGCGAGCGAAAGCATGGAATTGCAATGAATTCGACCGAAAAACCCGAAAACGCCCAGCCCGCCGACGCGCCAGCCCATCCGGACCATGTTTCCGCCCTGGCGGACGCGGCCGCCCAGTCGACGACGGACGAGCCCGAGCCCTTTACCGAGCTGGAGAATCTCTACGCCGAAAACGCCGCGCTGAAGGATCGGGTGCTGCGCGCCATGGCGGAAGTCGAGAACGTGCGCCGCCGCGCCGAGAAGGAAGTCTCGGACGCGCGCAGCTACGGCGCGGCCAATTTCGCACGCGACATGCTGACCTTTGCCGACAATCTTGCGCGCGCGCTGGAGAATGCGCCGAAGGACGCCGACGGCGCGCTGAAGGCGATGATCGAGGGCGTGGCCGTGATCGCCGCCGACTTCCAGTCGCGCCTGACCCGCCACGGCGTGAAGAAGATGGAGCCGCAGGGCCAGAAGTTCGACCCGAACATGCACGAAGCCCTGTTCGAGATTCCCGACGAGACCGTGCCGGCTGGAACCGTGCTGCAGGTGGTCGAGGCCGGCTACACGATCGGCGAGCGGATGCTGCGCCCGGCCAAGGTCGGCGTGTCGCGCGGCGGCCCGAAGGCGTAATCGCCTTCGGCGCCGGAGCCCTTATTCGCGTTTGGCGTCAGTGCGCCATGAAGACCGGAATTTCCGCGTAGGTCAGGATGTCGGCGGTGGCGCCGCCGAAGATCATCTGGCGCAGCCTGCTCTGCGTATAGCCGCCCTTCACCAGAAGGTCGGCGCCCAGCGTCGCGCACTGGTCGAGGATCATGCGGCCCGGCGGTCGCGATCCGCTCTCCGCATTGACCACATCCACAGTCATGCCGTGGCGCTGCAGCGCCTTGGCGAGCGCCTCGGCCGAAGGCCCCGGCGAGAGCGCGCCGGTGACGGTCAGCACCACAATCCGCTTGGCCTTTTTCAGCACGGGCATGGCGAAGCCGACCGTGCGCGCCGTTTCGGTGGAGCGGTTCCACGAGATGACGATGGTCTCGCCGATCCGCTCCGGCGCCTTGCGCGGCGCGATCAGGATCGGCCGTCCGGCTTCGAACAGCACGGATTCCAGCGTCGCGCGGCGCGGGTCGCCGCGCCCGGAGCCCGGCCGCCCGACGACGACGATGTCGGCGACGCGACCATAGGCGCCGATCCCTGAATCCGTGCTCATGTCGCCGCCCGCCCAGCCGAAGGCGAGGCCCGTGGCGTCGCCGCTCGAGGCCGCGACGCCATGCGCGGTCATGAAATCCTCGAAGACGCGCCGGGCGTGCTCGACCAGTTCGCGCCGGGTCTTCTCGTCGAAGATCGATCCGGCAATGGCGAAGTCCGCGGCGATGAGATCGCCCGTATCCGGACCCAGCGCAATGCCTTCGATCCGGCTGCCAAAGCCCTGGGCGAAACGCCAGGCCGTCTCGAGAACGGCGGCGATCGAATCATGCTCCTCGATGGGAACGAGAATGTTTTTCATGTGCGGCCTCCCCGGTGGAAGGAAGCTAGCGCGGTTTACACGTAAAGCGAAAGCGGGATCAAAGCCTGCGCGAGGGGATCGACCACGCGCAGACGAGCGCCAGCGCGGCGAAACCGGCGACCACGAAAAAGACGGCGCGAAAGCCCGCCGCGAGCGCGATTTCCGCCGTCGCGCGCGCTTCGGGCGCCAGCAGCGTCAAGGCCGCAGGCCCGCGCTCGACGAGATCGGCGAAGACGCCCGCAGCTTCGCCCGCCTGCGCCCTGAAGACTGCAAACAATATTGCGCCGACGAGCGCCGTACCGAAGGAGGCGCCGATGGCGCGCGAAAACTGCACGGAGCCGGCGGCGGCGCCGAGCATTCCGGCGCCTGCGGCGTTCTGCACGATCACCTGCACCACGCCCATCACCGAGCCCATGAAGAAAGTGAGCACGCCGATGACGAGGCCGAACCCGGCGAGATCCAGCGTCCGGTGGTTGAGCGCGAGATAGGCGAGAATCGCCACGACCGGGACGAGCGCGAGCGAGGGAAAGATGGCGGTGCGGCCTGTCTGCGCAACGAGCTTGCCCGTCGCCAGCGAACCGATGCCGATGCCGAAAGCGATGGGCAGCAGCAGATAACCGGTTTCGGCCGGCGAGAGTCCGCGCGCGACACGCAGGTAGATCGGCAGATAGGCGATGAGCGAGACGAGCGCCGCGCCATGACAGGCGGCCATGGCGTTGGAGCGCCAGATCGTCTTTTCGCGCAGCAGGGCGAAAGGAAAGAGGGGCTGGGGCGTTTTCAACTCGCGTCGCGTCAGCAGCACAAGCGCGAGAACGGCGACGCCGACGAGCGCGGCGACCACCGGCGCATCGGCGAGCCTCAGGCGCCTGATCTGCTCCATGGCGACGAGCGCCGGCGCGACGAACAGCACGAACCAGACGAGCCCCGGCGTGTCGAAGCGCCAGTCGGCATCGGGCTTTGGCGCGCGGGCCGGCAGGCGCAGCGCGAGCGCCGCGGCCAGAAGCCCCATCGGCAGGTTGATCCAGAAGATGGAACGCCAGCCGAGCCCGCTGGTCAGCCAGCCGCCGGCCACCGGCCCGAAGGCGTTGGAGAAGACGACGACGGTGGCCAGATAACCCTGGTAGCGCGCGCGGTCGCGCGGCGGCACGCTTTCGCTGATCAGCGCCTGCGACAGGGTCATCAGCCCGCCGCCGCCGAGTCCCTGCGCCACGCGGGCGGCGATCAGCGCCGGCAGGCTCGGCGCCAGCGCGCAGGCGGTCGAACCCAAGATCATCACGGCGAGCGCCACGAACATCATGCGCCGGCGGCCGTAGACGTCGCCGAGCCGCCCGTAGACCGGCGCGGCGATGGTCGTCGCCACGAGATAGGCGACCACCACCCAGGCGATGCGCTCGACATCGTCCAGCGCCACGGCGATCGCCGGCAGCGCCGTGGCGACGATCGTCTGGTCCATGACCGCGATGAACATCGGCAGGACGATGGACGGAAACATGCGCAGGAAAACGCCGGCGCCGCCGGGCGCAGGCGCGTCATGCGCGCGATGGGGCGTTGTGTCGGGCAAGGGACGGCGTCTGGTGTGAATTGTGGCCAGACTCCGCGAAAGAGCGCCCGCGATCAACCCGGGCGCGGTTGACACAGCTATGCGCCGACGCGACAAAGCGCGCGCTTGCAACGGGGTCTGAACATGCGTCCTTCCAAACGCGCCGTCGACGAAATGCGCGCCGTCTCGCTCGAACGCAACGTGGCGCGCTACGCCGAGGGCTCGTGCCTCGTGAAATTCGGCAACACGCATGTGCTGTGCACGGCCTCGCTCGAGGACAAGCCGCCGATGTGGCTGCGCGGGCAGGGCCGGGGCTGGGTGACGGCCGAATACGCCATGCTGCCGCGCGCCACGCACACGCGCACGCGCCGCGAATCCTCGTCCGGCAAGCCCTCCGGCCGCACGCAGGAAATCCAGCGACTGATAGGGCGCTCGCTGCGCGCGGTGACGGACCTGAAAATGCTCGGCGAGCGCCAGATTACCGTCGATTGCGACGTGATCCAGGCCGACGGCGGCACACGCACGGCCTCGATCACCGGCGCATGGGTGGCGCTGCACGACTGCCTGAAGTGGATGCGCGGCCGCTCGATCATCAAGGACATGCCGCTGAAGGACCGCGTCGCCGCCGTCTCCTGCGGAATCTACAAGGGCGCGACCGTGCTCGACCTCGATTACGACGAGGATTCGGCAGCCGAAACCGACGCCAATTTCGTCATGACCGGCAAGGGCGGCATCGTGGAAGTGCAGATGACCGCCGAGAACGAGACGTTCGACGAGGCGCAGCTCGCCGCCATGCTCGGCCTCGCCAAGGCCGGCATCGGCAGGCTGACCGAATTGCAGAAGGCGGCGGTCGCCTGATGGGCCGCAAGCTCTCCGGCAGGATCGTCATCGCCACGCACAATGCCGGCAAGCTGCGCGAAATGCGGGAGCTGCTGGCGCCCTACGGCGTCGAGGCGGTGTCGGCGGGAGAACTCGGGCTCGGCGAGCCGGAAGAGACCGGCGCGGATTTCGCCGAAAATGCGCTGATCAAGGCGCGCGCTGCGGCGCAGGCCGCCAATCTGCCGGCGTTTGCCGACGATTCCGGCCTGTGCGTCGAAGCGCTCGGCGGTGCGCCCGGCATATTTTCCGCGCGCTGGGCGGGCGATTCCAAGGATTTTGCCGTCGCCATGGAGCGCATCCGTCGCGAGGTCGTGGCGACGGGCGCGAACAAGCCGTGGCGCGCGCATTTCATCTCGGCGCTGGCGCTCGTCTGGCCGGACGGGCGCGTCGAGCCCTTCGAGGGCCGCGTCGACGGCGACCTCGTCTTCCCGCCGAAGGGAACGGCCGGGTTCGGCTACGACCCCTGTTTCAAGCCGGACGGGCACGACCGGACGTTCGGGGAAATGACGGCCGAGGAAAAGCACGGCATTCCCGCCGATGGATCGCGGGCCTTGAGCCATCGCGCGCGGGCGTTTCAGGCGCTGGCGCGGGGGGTTCTGGCGTAATTCCCTCTCCCGCGAAGCGGGGGAGGGCCAGGGAGGGGGTCAAGCCGCAGTCGACGCGTTGATCGCAGCGCCCCCTCTCCATCTCTCCCCCGCTTCGCGGGAGAGAGGGAAGGCCCGTCCCATTCCGGCACATTTCCCGGCGGCCCCCTTCGTGCAATAAGCCGGCATGGCCTCCAAATTTCCGCCCCGAATCGATCCGGGCTTCGGCGTCTACGTCCACTGGCCGTTCTGCCTGTCGAAGTGTCCCTATTGCGATTTCAACAGCCACGTCCGGCGCAATCCGGTCGATGAGGACCGCTACGTCGAGGCCTTCCGGGTCGAGCTCGCCCATCGCGCGAAGCTGACGCGCGGCCGCACGGTCGGCTCCGTCTTCTTCGGCGGCGGCACGCCATCGCTGATGAAACCGCAGACGGTCGAGGCCATTTTGCAGGCGATCGGCGACAACTGGACGATCGAGAAGGGCGCAGAGATCACGCTCGAAGCCAATCCCTCGAGCGTCGAGGCCGAGCGCTTTCGCGGCTACCGCTCCGCCGGCGTCAATCGCGTTTCGCTCGGCGTGCAGGCGCTCGACGATTCCGACCTGCGCATGCTCGGCCGCCTGCACAACCGCGCCGAGGCGATCGCGGCGCTGGATGTGGCGACCTCCGTGTTCGACCGCGTCTCCTTCGACCTGATCTACGGGCGGCCTGCGCAAAGCATCGAGCGCTGGCGCGCGGAGCTTTCGGAAGCGCTGGCGCGGGCGCCGGAGCACATGTCGCTCTACCAACTGACGATCGAGCCGGACACGATGTTCGAGCGGCTGGAGCGCGCGGGCAAGCTGGTGATGCCGTCCGCCGACATCCAGCGCGAATTGTGGGACGTCACGCAGAACACGATGGCCAAGGCCGGAATGCCCGCCTACGAGATTTCCAACCACGCGCGAGAAGGCGCGGAGAGCCGGCACAATCTCATCTACTGGCGCTACGGCGAATATGTGGGCGTGGGGCCCGGCGCGCACGGCCGCGTGATGGATCGCGACGGGCGGCGCGCGCACGCTACCGAAAAACATCCGGAAATGTGGCTCACCTGCGTCGAGACCGAGGGTCACGGGCTCGTCGAGGACGAGGCGCTCTCCATCGAGGAGCAGGGCGACGAATTCCTGCTGATGGGGCTGCGCCTGACGGAAGGCATCGACCCCGGCCGCTTCCACCTGCTGACCGGCAAGCCGCTCGCGTCCTCGCGCGTCGCCGAACTGATCGCCGACGGGCTCGTCGAGTATACACGCGAGGGCCGGTTGCGGGTCAGCGCCGAGGGCTTTCCGGTGCTCGACGCCGTGGTGGCCGATCTCGCGGCTTAGCCGTTTGGTTTTTCGCGCAGCGTCCACACGAAAGGCGCGGCTGCGAGACACAGCGCCGCCATGAAGGCGAAGCCGCCGGTTCCGAATCTGGCGAAAATCGAGCCCGACGCGGCGGTCAGCACGGCGTTGGCCGCGCCGACCGCGACCGCGCCGTAGAGCGCCTGCGCGGAGGCCGCGAGATCGGCCGGCGCGTTGCGCGCGATGACGTCCATGCAGGCGAGATGCAGCAGCGCAAAGGTCAGCCCGTGCAGGGGCTCGGTGAAGGCCATGACTTCAGGCGCCGACGTGAAAGCCATGGTCGTCCAGCGCAGGACCGCAGCGGCAAGCGACAGGGCGAGCGCGCCGCGGGCGCCGAGGCGTTTCAGCAGCCAGGGGCCAAGCGAGAGGAAGACCGCGATTTCCGCGACCACGCCTTCCGACCACAGGAAGGACGAGGTTCGCGGCGATACGCCGGCCTGCGTCCAGGCGATCAGCGCAAAACCGTCGTGCAGCGCATGGCTGCCGAGGACGAGCGCGGCGATCAGCATGATCTGGCGGAAGGGGCGTATCGCGAGGAGATCGCGCCAGCCATCTGTCGAGGGCGCCGAAACCGACGCCGTCGGCTCGGGCGCGCGGAGGGCCAGCGCGCTGGCGGCGAGCAACAACGCCGCTTGCGCCAGGGCTGCGGCCGTCCAGCCGAAGGCCGTGACCAGCGCGCCAGAGGCAAGCGTACCGAGAACGAAGGCCGCTGACCCGGTTCCCCGCGGCAGCCCGTAGGAAAAGCCTTGCCGCGCGGAGGCCGAAACGGCGATAGCGTCCGCAAACGGCGCGGAGGGCGTCAGAACCGCGGCCTGCGCCAGCGTCACTGCGACGAGCGCCAAGCCTGCAACCGGCGCGCCGTAGGCGGCGGCCGCAAGGCTGGAGGCGGCGAGCGCCGCCGCCAGTGTCGCCACGACGCGCTTGCGCCGGTCGGCGAAACGCGCCAGCGGCGGCGCGACAACGAGCTTGACGAGCGTGCCGGCGGCGAGCGTCAGGCCGATGGTCTGCGGATCGAGTCCGCGAGCGGACAGGAGCGCCGGCAGATAGGGCGAGAAGACGCCGAAACCGCTGTAGATCAAACCAAATAACAGGAGGATCGCGGCCATGGCGGGCTCCGGTTCGCCTGCCGGAGCAACGCGCCAGCGGCGCGCGCGGCGATCAACTATGCGTGAGCCGCGAATTTCCGCCGCGATTGCAGCGTAAACATGTCGGTAGCCACGCAAGGAACCGACACATGAAGCGCGCCGCCTCCGCCGACCCGGTCGTTCTCGCCGAACTCGCCGCGGTCCTTCGCGCTATCGCCAGCAAGCGCCGGCAGTCCAGTCGCCTGCTGCGCGGCATGGCCAGCGCCTACGAGGCGCGCGCCGTCGCGCAGACCGCGGACGCCAGCCTTCCGTCGTCGCACTACTGAGTTCAGGTCGGCGCGCCGGAGAAGCTGCGCGGGGCCGGGCTGATGACAGTCGTTGTGCCCGATCCGATCTGCAGAACCGACAGGCCGCGCTCGTTCAACCCATCGGGCTTGAAGCGAAACACGCCGTCAGCGCCGTTGAAGCCCGAGGGATTGGTCAGGACGCTGTCTGAAAACTTGGTCGGCCCGGCGCTGCGCGCCAACGCTATCGCGAGCGTCGTCGCGTCATAGGCGAGCGTCGCGATGCGCGTCGGATCGGAATTGTACTTGGCGCGGTAGCGCGTCGCGAAGGCGTTGAAGCCGGCGTTCTCGGGCGCCGCAAACCACGCGCCTTGCAGGAACGGCGCGTTGAGCGCGCGCGCGTCGTTCCACAGGCCCGTGCCGAGAATCTGCACCTTCTTCGGATCGACGCCGGCGGCGGCAAGCTGCTTGCCGACGGCCGCCATCGCCTCGGCCTGATCGGGAATGAACAGCGCGTCGATCTGGCCGGCGACCTGCGCGACGCGCTTGACCGCGTCCTGCGAGGCGCCCGGGCGGTAGCGCTCCACCGCCATCACGCGCATGCCGACACGCGCGGCCGCCGATTGCACGGCGCCGGTCGCGACATTGCCGTAGTCGCTTTCCGGCGCGAGAACGGCGATCGACTTCTTGCCCTTCTGCGAGGCGAATTCGACGATGCGGTCGACATAGCTCTCGACCAGGAAGGAGAGCAGGAACACGCCGCGTGAAGCGACGGAAGCGTCGGTGGAAAACGCGATCAGCGGCCGATTGGCGGCGCGGGCGACGCGGCCGGCCTCGCGTACGCCGCCGGCGAACAGCGGTCCGAGAATCAGTTCGGCGCCTTCGCCGATCGCCGCCTGCGCGGCGTCGCGCGCGCCATCGGCCGTGCCGCGATCGTCCTTTACCAGCACTGTGATATCGCTGGCGCCGGTTTCGGCGACAGCCAGATCCACGGCGTTGCGCAACGAGGCGCCGACAACGCTCTGACCCGACCCTTGCGTGAGCGGCGCGATGAGGGCGACGCGCACCGGGCCGGTTCCGATCGTATCGCCCGTGGGCGAGGTCTGCGCCGCTGGCGCGGGCGGCGGCGGAAGGTCGGCGCGCGGCCCGAGCGTCGGATTGCAGGCGGCAAGCGCCAGCGCAAGGCCGCAGGCGGCGACGAATTTCAGGCGGCGCGCGACCGGCGCGGCAGCCTGTTCGTTCGGAAACAGCCTCACATCATCCTCCAGCCGCGCGCGCCTGCCGCGCGCGATAACGACGCCTTAATCCTTAACGGTCGAAAGCCACATTGAAACGCCGTTTGCAACCCTTGGTTAATAAAGGGACGATTGCGGCTGAATTCGCTACGCTTGCGGCAATCGATACGTCGTTCTATAAACAGAACAAATGATCTTAATATCGAACGGGCGCACGTGACACGGCAACGCGAGCAGGAACAGTCCGGCGCGAGGCGCGAAGCCGCAGCCTTCACGGCGTTCGGCCTGCGCGCGGAGGCTGAAAAAATTGCGCCCGGCCTGCATGTGGTGGCCACGCCCATCGGCAATTTGCGCGACATCTCGTTACGCGCGCTTTCGACGCTGGCGGCGGCTGACGCCGTGATCGCCGAGGACACCCGCGTCACAAAGACGCTGCTCGCCCATTACGGCATAGCCACGCCGCTGGTCGCCTATCACGAACACAACGCTCATGTGGTGCGCCCCCAATTGCTGGCGCGCCTGGCAGGCGGCGCATCGCTGGCGCTGGTCTCGGACGCCGGCACGCCGCTGGTCTCCGACCCCGGCTTCAAGCTGGTTTCGGAAGCCGTGGCGGCAGGCGTCGCGGTGACCTCCGTTCCCGGCGCGTCGGCCGTGCTGGCGGCGCTGGTGGTGGCGGGCCTGCCGACCGACCGCTTCTTCTTCGAGGGGTTTCTCCCGCCCAAGAGCGCGGCGCGGCGCGCGCGGCTCGCCGAGCTTTCCGCCGTTCCCGGCACGCTGGTGTTCTTCGAATCCGCACGACGCGTCGCCGAAACGCTCGAAGATTGCGCCGCCGTGCTCGGCGCGCGCGAGGCGGCGGTCGCGCGCGAGCTGACCAAGCATTTCGAGAACGTGCGGCGCGGTCCGCTCGAGCAGCTCGCGCGCGAGATCGCCGACGGCGAAGCGTTGCGCGGCGAGATCGTGCTGCTCGTCGGCCCGCCGGCCGCAGGCGCCGCCGAAATCAGCGAGGCCTCACTCGACGAGCGCCTGCGGGCGGCGATGGCGGCGAATTCCGTGAAGGACGCGGCGGCGATCGTCGCCGGCGAGACCGGCCAGCCGCGCCGGCGCGTCTATGCGCGCGCCTTGCAGCTCGCCGGCGAGCGCGACGCTTGAGCGGGCGCGACCGGACCAGGGCGCTCGCCTTCGGCCTCAACGCCGAGACTGTCGCCGCGCTGTGGCTACGCCTCAAATTCTACCGCATCCTCGCGCGGCGCTATCGCATCCGCGAGGGCGAGATCGACATCGTGGCGCAGCGCGGCGCGACCATCGCCTTCGTGGAAGTGAAGGCGCGGCCGACGATGGACGAGGCCGCCATTTCGATCTCCGCGCAAAAGCGGCGGCGCATGTCGCGCGCCGCGCGGCACTGGCTGGCGACCCACCCCTGGGCGGTCAACCGCATCCTGCGCGGCGACGCCCTGTTCGTCGCGCCGCGCAGCCTGCCGCGCCACGTGCCGGCGGCGGTGGAGCTGGACCTCGGTTAGGTCGGCTTGCCGGCCCAGTCCCTCGCCTTGCGTCCGACGACGGCGCCAAGCGAATCCAGTTTTTCCTGCGCGAGCCTGCCGACGAGGCCGCGCTTGATGCGCCCGACGAGGCCGACGCCCTCGAACACCAGCGCGGAATAGACCTGCAGCAGCGTCGCGCCGGCCTCGATCTTGGCGAACGCCGTTTCGGCGGAATCGACGCCGCCGACGCCGACGATCGGGAACTGGCCTTCGACGCGCAGAAAGGTTTCGGCCAGCATCCGCGTCGAGAGATCGAACAGCGGGCGGCCCGACAGGCCGCCCGTCTCCTTGGCGGCGGCGTCGCGCAGGGTTTCGGGACGCGAGATCGTGGTGTTGGACACGATCATGCCATCGACGCGACGATCACGTGCGACGCGCACGATGTCGTCGAGATTTTCCAGCGCGAGGTCCGGCGCGATCTTGAGCAGCAGCGGCTTTCGCACGGGCGCGCCGTCACGCGCCGCCGAGGCGCGCGCGAGCAGATCGTCGAGCTGGGCGGCCTGCTGCAGGTCGCGCAGGCCCGGCGTGTTGGGCGAGGAAATGTTGATGGTGAAATAGGAGGCGACGTCGGCGAAGGCGGTCACGCCCGCCACATAATCGGCGACGCGGTCCGCCGCTTCCTTGTTGGCGCCGACATTGACGCCGACGATGCCCTTCCGCCCCCGGCGCGCGCGAAGCCGGCGCAGCACAGCGTCGGCGCCTTCGCTGTTGAAGCCGAAGCGGTTGACCACGCCGCGGTCGGCCGGCAGCCGGAACAGGCGCGGCCTAGGGTTGCCCGGCTGCGGCAGCGGCGTGATCGTGCCGACTTCCGCGAAGCCGAAGCCGAGCGCGAGCAGGGCGTCGGGAACTTCGCCGTTCTTGTCGAAGCCGGCGGCCATGCCGACCGGATTGGGGAATTTCAGGCCGAAGGCCTCGACCGCCAGCCTTGGATCGTCGGGCGCGCAGCGCGGAATCGGCGCGAGCTTCAGGCCGGCGATCGTCGCGGCATGGGCGGTTTCGGCGTCGAGCGACAAGAGGATCGGCCGCGCCAGCGAATCGAACAGGCCGATCATCACAACACTCCCGAGAAATCATGGCGCCCGTCCGCGCGCAGCGGCAGGGGGCGGACAAGGACGGCCGCGCGCGGATCGAGCGGCGCGTAGAGATGCGGAAACAGCGCGCCGCCGCGCGACGGCTCCCATTTGAGGGCGTCGCCAAGACTCCCGGCGTCGACGGCGATCACGAGCAGGTCGGACTGGCCAGCGAAATGCCTGGCCGCCGTCTCCTCAACCTGCGCCGCAGTCGAAAAATGAATGAAGCCATCGGCGAGGTCGACCGGCGCGCCGGCGAAGACGCCCGCCGCCTCGGCCGCGCGCCACGCCGCCTGCGAAACGATCTTGTAGATAAGGGTCATGCCAGCCTTCTCTGTGCGGCGCCTTATGCGCCGGCCACGCGCACAGGTCGAGGAATTAGATAAAATTGGGCCTAAAATCCGCAATTGGCGTGAAACAAGGGCTTGTTTTCGTGAAACACGGCGTGTAAAGGAGATTTATCCTAACGTCGCCCTCGGCCGAACGCCCGGAGACGCCGATGCTCAACCATTCCCAGGTCTGGACCGCCATCGACCAGCTCGCCGCGCGCTACGGCATGACGCCGTCGGGCCTGGCCAAGAAGGCGGGCCTCGATCCCACGACCTTCAACAAGTCGAAGCGCAAGTCGCCCGACGGGCGCCTGCGCTGGCCGTCCACCGAATCCATCGCCAAGATCCTCGACGCCACCGGCGCGGGCATCGACCTGTTCATGTCGCTGCTCGGTCCGGGCGCGCCCGCCCATCGCCGGCCGTTGCCGCTGATCGGCCTGGCGCAGGCCGGCGACGGCGGCTTTTTCGACGATGGCGGCTTTCCCGCCGGCGCGGGATGGGACGAGATCGAATTTCCGGCCGTCGCCGATCCGCACGCCTATGCGCTGGAGATTTCCGGGGATTCGATGGTCCCCGCCTATCGCGACGGCGATATCGTCATCGTCTCGCCGGGGGCGCCGGTGCGGCGCGGCGACCGGGTTGTCGCCAAGACGATTGGCGGCGAGGTGCTCGCCAAGGAATTGAAGCGGCAGACGGCCAAGACTGTCGAACTCAAGTCCCTCAACCCGGCCCATCCCGACCGCACGATCCCGCTGTCGGAGCTGCGCTGGATCGCCCGGATCGTCTGGTCGAGCCAGTAGTCGAACCGCCTGCGGCAATCCGCGTTGTGAGTCGTATCTCTCACAGCGGCCCGGAATCATGATCAGAAAACTCAAGACAGGCGAATACCGCCTCTATTCGCGCAAGGTCGATCCCAAGACGGGAAAGCGCCGCAACCTCGGCACATTCTCCTCACGCGAAGCGGCCGAAAAACACGAGCGCGAGGTCCAGTACTTCAAGCGCCACTAGCCCTGCGCATCCGCATAGTTCGACACCTCGACAAGGTTCAGGTCGGGGTCGCGGAAGTACACCGAGAGGATCGGCCCCATCGCGCCGGTGCGCGCGACCGGCCCTTCCTCGATGGCCACGCCCATGTCGTTCAGATGCGCGATGACCTCGTCCAGCGGCGTCGAGGCGATCAGGCAGAGATCGGCGGAACCGGGCGTCGGGCGATCCGCCTTCGGCAGGAATTCGCGGCCGGCCCGGTGCAGGTTGAATTTCTGGCGACCGAATTTCAGCGCCGTGCGGCCCGCGCCGAAGGTTTCGACGCTCATGCCCAGAACGTCACGATAGAAGGCGCAGGTCCGGTCGATATCGGCGACGGTCAGCACGAGATGGTCCAGGCGGTCGATTTCGATCATGCGGGCCCCGGGGAGCCGGCCTTGTAAGCGCGGCGCGGCGGATGTATATAGGCGCGAGTATACAGTCTCATGGACCACGTTGGATGGTCATTGTGAGAGTGGGCCCCGCCGGGACCCGCTCTTTTTTATTACCCGACGCAGGAACGCTTGACCGACACCGCGCACAAAACGGACACGCCCGCGATCGACGCGCCGCTGGACGAGCCGCGACTCGTTTCCGAGACAGGCCTCGCGGCGCGCATCGCGCATATCGCCGGCCCGACGTTGATGGGCCTCGGCTTTCGGCTCGTGCGCGTGAAGATTTCCGGGCAGGACGGCATGACGCTGCAGATCATGGCCGAAAAGCCCGATGGCTCCATGACCATCGAGGATTGCGAGCTGGCGAGCGAAAACCTGTCGCCGGTGCTCGACGTGGAAGACGCGATCGCGCAGGCCTACCGGCTGGAAATGTCGTCGCCTGGCATCGACCGGCCGTTGGTGCGCGTCTCCGATTTCCGGCGCGCGATCGGACACGAGGCGCGCATCGAACTGGCCACGCCGCAGCCCGACGGCCGCAAGCGGTTCCGCGGACTCCTCCGCGCCGTCGAGGGCGAGGGCCGCGACGCGATTCTCGCCTTCGAGCGCAACGATGCGCGCGCGGACGAGGAAAAGCTGGTCCGCCTGCCGCTCGGCGCGCTGGATGAAGCCCGCCTGACGCTGACGGACGAACTGATCCGCGAATCGCTGAAGGCCGGCAAGATCGCCGCCGAAAAGCCGCCGGAAGGCGAGGAAGCGGGCGAGGAGCCGCCGATCCGTCGCGGCCCCGGCCGCTTCGCCGCCAAGAACCAGATGAAGCAGAAGCGGGTGCTTCCCGCCGGCGTGCAATCGCAATTCAAGAAACCGCCCCGCGCCCCGGCGCGCGGCGCCCCGAAAGGCAAATAGGAGAAACCGCCATGGCCGTGAGCGCCAACAGGCTCGAACTCTTGCAGATCGCCGACGCCGTCGCGCGTGAAAAATCGATCGACAAGGGCATTGTCATCGCCTCGATGGAGGACGCGCTGCAGAAAGCCGCCCGCCTGCGCTACGGGCAGGAGACCGAGGTGCGCGCCGAGATCAACCAGAAGACCGGCGAAGTGCGTTTTTCGCGCCTGCTCAACGTCGTGGAGCTGGTCGACAACGACGCGACGCAGATTTCGCTCGTCGACGCGCGCAAGCGCAATCCGGCGGCCGAGGTCGGCGACTGGATCGCCGAGACGCTGCCGCCCTTCGACTTCGGCCGCATCGCCGCCCAGTCCGCCAAGCAGGTGATCGTGCAGAAGGTGCGCGAAGCCGAGCGCGACCGCCAGTACGACGAGTTCAAGGACCGCATCGGCGACATCGTCAACGGCGTGGTGAAGCGCGTCGAGTATGGCAACGTCATCGTCGATCTCGGCCGCGGCGAAGCGATCATCCGCCGCGACGAAATGATCCCGCGCGAAATGTTCCGGCCGGGCGACCGCGTGCGCGCCTATGTCTACGACGTGCGCCGCGAGCAGCGCGGGCCGCAGATCTTCCTGTCGCGCACCCATCCGCAGCTCATGGCCAAGCTGTTCCGCCAGGAAGTGCCTGAGATCTACGACGGCGTGATCGAGGTGAAATCGGTCGCCCGCGACCCCGGCTCCCGCGCCAAGATCGCGGTGATTTCGCGCGATTCCTCGATCGATCCCGTGGGCGCCTGCGTCGGTATGCGCGGTTCGCGCGTGCAGGCGGTCGTCAACGAATTGCAGGGCGAGAAGATCGACATCATCCCCTGGTCGGCGGACGCCGCCACCTTCATCGTCAACGCGCTGCAGCCGGCGGAAGTCGTCAAGGTCGTGCTGGACGAAGATTCCTCGCGTATTGAAGTCGTCGTCCCCGATGACCAACTCTCTCTCGCGATCGGCCGCCGTGGCCAGAACGTGCGTCTGGCTTCGCAGCTCACCGGCTGGGACATCGACATCCTGACCGAGGCGGAGGAATCGGAGCGTCGCCAGAAGGAATTCGTCGAGCGCACCAACACGTTCATGGAGGCGCTGAACGTCGACGAGGTCGTCGGCCAGCTTCTCGCTTCCGAAGGCTTCCGCTCGGTAGAGGAAATCGCTTTCGTCGAGGTTGCGGAACTTGCCTCGATCGAAGGCTTCGACGAGGAGACCGCCGCCGAGATCCAGAACCGCGCCCGCGAATATCTGGAGCAGATCGAGGCTGAGCACGACGCGCGGCGCAAGGAGCTGGGCGTGTCCGACGACCTGAAGCAGATCGAGGGCCTGACGACCGCCATGCTGGTGAAGCTCGGCGAGAACGACGTGAAGTCGGTCGAGGATCTCGCGGGCTGCGCCACCGACGACCTCGTCGGATGGACCGAAAAGAAGGACGGCGAGACCGTGAAATACGCCGGCTTCCTCGACGGGTTCGAGCTGTCGCGCGAGGAGGCCGAGGCCATGATCATGGCGGCGCGCGTCCAGGCGGGCTGGATCGAGGCCGGCGCCGAGGAAGCCGCTGGCGAGGCGGAGGCCGAATAAGGACCATGCCGGCGCGTGGAGACGAGGAGCGCGGGCCGATCAGGACCTGCATCGTCACCCGCGCCGAAAGGCCGCCGGAAGAGATGATCCGGTTCGTTCTGGCCCCGGACGGGTCGGTGACGCCGGATTTGAAGCGACGTCTGCCGGGACGCGGCGTCTGGGTCACGGGTTCGGCCGGGATCGTGGCGCAAGCGGCAAAGCGCCGGGCGTTCGATCGCGGTTTCAAGGGCAAGGCGATCGTTCCAGACGATCTGGCCGGCCTGGTCGACCGGCTGATGGAGGCGGACTGCCTTCAGGGCCTGTCGCTCGCCAACAAGGCGGGACTTGTGGTCACCGGCTTCGCCAAGGTCGAGGCGACGATCGGCTCGGGCGAGGCCATTGCGCTCCTGCACGCCACGGACGGCGGGCAGGACGGGAAGCGAAAGTTAGGACAGGCGTTGCGGCGGCGTTTCAGCGCCGGGGCGGCGCCCGAAATCGAATGCTTGCGTTCGGCCCAATTGGATTTGGCATTGGGACGGACAAATGTGATACATGCAGCGCTCCGAGCGGGGCCAGCGAGCGCGGCGCTGCTCGAGAGGCTGAAGAGATTGCAGGTCTACCGGTCGGTCGCGACCGCTTCCGCACCAGCGGAAGCCGCGC
Source organism: Rhodoblastus sp. (assembly GCA_046349085.1). Taxonomy (GTDB): domain Bacteria; phylum Pseudomonadota; class Alphaproteobacteria; order Rhizobiales; family Beijerinckiaceae; genus JAJXWB01. The sequence continues at coordinate 28,034 of JAXMDA010000006.1, read as the reverse complement.
CCGAATCGGGATGATCTTTTCGAGTTTTCCGTCCGCGAGGCGAAGTTCGCCGGACGGAAATGGGCCTCGCGCCCGCCAAGACAGATGAAGACGCAGGACGAATGAGCGAAACCAAAACTCCCGGGGACAAGACCCTCTCGGTCGGACCGAGCAAGACGCTGACGCTGAAGCGCCCCGTCGAGCAGGGCACAGTGCGTCAGAGCTTCTCGCACGGCCGCACGAAGGCGGTCGTGGTCGAGAAGGTCAAGCGTCGCACCCTCGGCCCGCACGAGGTCAAGGCCGCAGCCGCCGCGCCAGCCGCGCCGGCGCCCGCAGCCGCGGCTCCTGCGCCTGCCCCCAAGCCCACCGTCCCGCCGGCGCCCGCCAAGCCGCCGTCCGGCGTCGTGCTGCGCACGCTGACCGATGAAGAGCGCCAGGCGCGCGATCGTGCGCTCGCCGACGCGCGCGTGCGCGAGGAAGAGGACCGTCGCCGCGCCGAGACCGAGGCGAAGCTGCGCGCCGAACGCGACGCTCGCGAGGCGACCGAGCGCGAAGCCGCCGCCGCCCGCAAGCGCGCCGAAGAGGAGCGCCTCGCCAAGGAAGCCGAGGCCAAGCGCAAGTCCGAGGTCGAAGCGCGACGCCGCCTGACGCCTGGCGAAACGCCGGCCCAGCCCGAACAACCCGTTGCGGCCGCCCCCGGCGCGCAGACCACGACCGCGCCTCGCCCCGCGACGACGACGCCCGGCGTCGGCGCCCTGCAGGGCCTTCGTCGTCCGCTGCTGACGCCCAAGCTCAGCGTTCCGACGCCCCGCCCGACGCGCGGCGGCCCGCAGAAGGACCGCGGCCGTCTGACGGTTTCCAGCGCCACGTCCGAGGAAGAGGAGCGCACACGTTCCGTCGCTTCCTTCAAGCGGCGCGTGCAGCGCCTGACGCGCGGGACGCAGCAGGAGCAGAAGGAAAAGATTGCGCGCGAAGTCGTGCTGCCTGAGACGATCACGATCCAGGAGCTCGCCAACCGCATGTCGGAGCGCGGCGTGGACGTCATCCGCTTCCTGATGCGTCAGGGACAGATGCACAAGATCACCGACGCGATCGACGCCGACACCGCCGAGCTGATCGCGCAGGAATTCGGCCATACCGTCAAGCGCGTTTCCGAATCCGACGTCGAGGAAGGCCTGTTCGACGAGCCCGACGCCGACGAGACGCTGATCTCGCGTCCGCCCGTCGTGACCATCATGGGCCACGTCGACCACGGCAAGACCTCGCTGCTCGACGCCATCCGCAACGCCAATGTCGTATCCGGCGAAGCCGGCGGCATCACGCAGCATATCGGCGCCTATCAGGTGACCGCGCCGAACGGTCTCCCGGTGACCTTCATCGACACGCCCGGCCACGCGGCGTTCACCGCCATGCGCGCCCGCGGCGCGAAGGTGACGGACATCGTCGTGCTGGTGGTGGCGGCCGACGACGGCGTCATGCCGCAGACGATCGAAGCCATCAACCATTCGCGCGCCGCTGGCGTGCCGATGATCGTGGCGATCAACAAGATCGACAAGCCCGACGCCAAGCCGGAGCGCGTGCGCACCGAACTGCTGCAGCACAATGTGCAGGTCGAGAGCATGGGCGGCGAGACGCTGGAGGTCGAAGTCTCGGCCAAGCAGCACACCAATCTCGACAAGCTGCTCGACGCGATCGCGCTGCAGGCCGAAGTGCTCGACCTCAAGGCCAATCCCGACCGCTCGGCCGAAGGCACGGTCGTGGAAGCCCGCCTCGACAAGGGCCGCGGCCCGGTCGCCTCCGTGCTCGTCCAGCGCGGCACGCTGAAGGTCGGAGACATTCTCGTTGCGGGCGCGCAATGGGGCCGCGTGCGCGCGCTGATCGACGACAAGGGCGCGAACATCCAGACAGCGGGTCCGTCGTTCCCCGTCGAAGTCCTCGGCTTCAACGGCGCGCCGGAGGCCGGCGACCGCATGGCCGTCGTCGAGAACGAAGCGCGCGCGCGCGAAGTGACCGAATATCGCGAGCGCCAGAAGCGCGAGAAGGCGGCCGCCCGCGGCGGTTCGGCGCGGTCTTCGCTCGCCGACATGATGACCCAGTTGAAGACGGCCGGCCGCAAGGAATTCCCGCTCGTCATCAAGGGCGACGTGCAGGGTTCGGTCGAAGCGATCATCGCGACGCTTGAAAAGCTCAACACCGACGAAGTCGCCGCACGCGTGGTGCATGCGGGCGTCGGCGGCGTGAGCGAGTCCGACGTGGCGCTGGCGGAAGCCTCGGGCGCGATCGTCATCGGCTTCAACGTCCGCGCGCACAAGGAAGCGCGCGAGGCGGCCGAACGTCTCGGCATCGAGATTCGCTACTACAACATCATCTACAACCTCGTGGATGACGTGAAGGGCGCGATGTCCGGCCTGCTGGCGCCGGCGATCCGCGAGACCATGCTCGGCAACGCGCAGATCCTCGAAGTCTTCAACATCACCAAGGTCGGCAAGGTCGCGGGTTGCCGCGTCACCGACGGCACGGTCGAGCGCGGCGCGCACGTCCGGCTCATCCGCGACAATGTCGTCGTGCACGAGGGCAAGCTCTCGACGCTCAAGCGCTTCAAGGACGAGGTCAAGGAAGTGCTGGCCGGCCAGGAATGCGGCATGGCGTTTGAGAATTATCAGGACATGCGCGCCGGCGACGTGATCGAGTGCTATCGCGTGGAAGAGGTGAAGCGCACGCTCTGATCGCAAGTGGGCCGGCGCGGCGGATTGCGCACGCCGGCGTTCGGACGGGCGGCTTTGCCGGCCGTCGACAGAAAGAGACGCGCAAGGCGCGGAAGCATCAATGTCCAGATCGCATCATCAACACGGCGCCGAGCCGTCGCAACGCATGCTGCGCGTGGCGGAACTCGTGCGCCATGCCTGCGCCGAGGTTCTCTCGCGGGGCGAAATCAACGATCCTGTCCTCGAGACGCACGTCGTCACCGTGCCTCGCGTGAAAATGTCGCCGGATCTCAAGCTGGCGACGCTGTTCGTCATGCCGCTCGGCGGCAAGGACGCGAAGGACGTCATCAAGGCGCTCGACCGGCACCGCGCCTTCCTGCGCGGCGAGATCGCCCGCAAGATCAACCTCAAGTTCGCGCCGGACGTGCGCTTCAAGGTCGACGACAGTTTCGACAATGCGGCGAAGATCGACGCGTTGCTCAATTCCGACAAGGTGCGGCGCGATCTCGACGCGGAAAAGACCGACACCGAAGAGGCTGACAAGAGCGCATGAGCAAGCCGCGCTCCAATCGCGTCGTCGTCGACGGCTGGGTCATTCTCGACAAGCCCGTCGGCATGACGTCGACACACGCCGTCTCGCGCCTCAAGCGCATCTACAACGCCAAGAAGGCGGGCCACGCCGGCACGCTCGATCCGCTGGCCTCGGGCATCCTCCCCGTCGCCTTCGGCGAGGCGACCAAGACCGTGCCGTTCGTGCAGGACGGCGAGAAGGCCTATCGCTTTACCGTGCGCTGGGGGATCGAGACGGATTCCGACGACGCCGACGGCAAGACGGTCGAGACGTCCGACCTGCGGCCAAGCGTCGATCAGGTGGTTCAGGCGCTGCCGAACTTCGTCGGCACCATCCTGCAGCGGCCGCCCGCCTTTTCAGCGATCAAGATTGCCGGCGAGCGCGCCTACGACCTCGCCCGCGACGGCGAGATCGTGGAAATCGAGCCGCGCCCGGTGACCATCAACTCGCTGGAGCTCGTGTCGTCGACCGACGACACGGCGACGCTGGAGGCGCAGTGCGGCAAGGGCACTTATGTGCGCGCCATCGCGCGCGATCTCGGCCGGATACTGGGCTGCTACGGTCACGTGATCGCCCTCCGACGCACGCGCGTCGGCCCGTTCGCCGAAGCCGACGCCACTGTTTTCGCCGATCTCGAGGAGACGGCCGAGGACGCCGTCCGGCACATGCGCCCGGTGGAAGCCGGCCTCTCCGAGCTCCCCTGCGTCGTGATCGACCGCAACGCCGCCGCGCGCCTGCGCCGCGGGCAGTCGATCCTTCTGCGCGGCCGAGAGGCGCCGGCCGAGGGGGAAACGGTCTACGCGGCCTGCGATGGCGCGCCGGTCGCCTTCGGCTCGGTGGAATCGGGCGAGCTGGTGCCAAGCCGGGTGTTCAACCTGGGCGCCTGACCCTCGCCCCTTCGGGGGTGGCCTTGGCGGCCTTTTCGTGTATAAGGCCGGCTTCGGCCGGGTAGATGCCGAATTTCCGACCCTGCTGGACGACATCCCGGCCGGGCCAATTCTCCAGACAGACAGGAGTTTCCCGATGTCGATCACGGCCGAGCGCAAGCAGGCGCTCATTCAGGAATATGCGACCAAGGCGGGCGACACGGGTTCGCCGGAAGTGCAGGTGGCGATCCTCACGGAACGCATTTCCAACCTGACCGGTCATTTCAAGAACCACGCCAAGGACAACCATTCGCGTCGCGGCCTGCTCAAGCTCGTCTCGCAGCGCCGCCAGCTTCTCGACTACGTCAAGAAGCACGACGACGCGCGCTATCGCAAGCTGATCGAACGCCTCGGCATCCGCCGCTAAAGCGTTACGCGCAATTCGCGCACAAGTTTTGCGCATTTGGGCGTGGCGGCATGGGGCCGCCCCGCCACATCCGACCGCAGAAGATAAAGCGCCATGACAGGATCGCCGGAAGCTGATCGCGCCTGAACGCAGCTTCCTGCCGTCTTGTCCGTGGCGCTTTGTCGTTTGCGCCAACAGGAAAGACAGACATGTTCGAAATCCATCGTGAAGAACTCGACTGGGCCGGCCGCAAGCTCGTGCTCGAAACCGGCAAGGTCGCCCGTCAGGCCGACGGCGCCGTCATGGCCTCCTGGGGCGACACGACCGTGCTCGCCACCGTCGTCGGCGCGAAATCCGCCAAGCCCGGCCAGGACTTCTTCCCCCTTACCGTCGACTATCAGGAAAAGGCTTTCGCGGCCGGCCGCATTCCCGGCGGCTACTTCAAGCGCGAGGGCCGTCCCTCGGAGCGCGAGACGCTGATCTCGCGCCTGATCGATCGTCCGATCCGCCCGCTCTTCCCCGAGGGCTATCGCAACGAGACGCAGGTCATCGTCACGGTTCTCAGCCATGACCTCGAGAACGATCCCGACGTGCTCTCGATCGTTGCGGTTTCGGCCGCGCTTACCCTGTCGGGCATTCCGTTCATGGGCCCGGTCGGCGGCGCGCGCGTCGGCTACATCAACGGCGCCCTCAAGCTGAACCCGACGATCGAGGAGATGAAGTCCTCCGATCTCGACCTCGTCGTCGCCGGCACGGCCGACGCGGTGCTGATGGTCGAATCCGAGGCCAAGGAGCTTTCGGAAGAGACGATGCTCGAGGCCGTCATGACCGGCCATCGCGGCTTCCAGCCGGTGATCGACGCGATCATCCGCCTGGCCGAACGCGCCGCCAAGGATCCGCGCGATTTCGTGCAGAGCGATCGTTCGGCCGTCGAGAAGGCGGTTGCCGACATCGCCGAGGCCGAATTGCGCTCGGCCTACAAGATCACCGCCAAGCAGGAGCGCTACAAGGCGGTCGACGCCGTGAAGGCGAAGGTGACCGCCGCTCTCTTCCCCGAGGGACAGGAGCCGGCGTTTTCCAAGGAGCATGTCGGCGAGGCCTTCAAGGAGCTGCAGGCCAAGGTCGTGCGCTGGAACATCCTCGACACCGGCGTGCGCATCGACGGCCGCGACGTGAAGACGGTGCGCCCGATCATCGCGGAAGCCGGCGTCCTGCCGCGCACCCACGGTTCTGCCCTGTTCACGCGCGGCGAGACCCAGGCTCTCGTCGTCGCGACGCTCGGCACCGGCGAGGACGAGCAGTACGTGGATTCGCTGGAAGGCACCTACAAGGAGCGCTTCCTGCTGCACTACAACTTCCCGCCCTATTCGGTCGGCGAGACGGGCCGCGTCGGTTCGCCGAAGCGCCGCGAGATCGGCCACGGCAAGCTCGCCTGGCGCGCGATCCGTCCGATGCTGCCGGCTGCCGCGGAATTCCCCTACACGATCCGTCTCGTCTCGGAGATCACGGAGTCGAACGGCTCCTCGTCGATGGCGACGGTCTGCGGCTCGTCGCTGGCGCTGATGGACGCGGGCGTGCCGCTGAAGCGGCCGACGGCGGGCATCGCCATGGGCCTGATCCTCGAAGGCGAGCGCTTTGCGGTCCTCTCCGACATTCTCGGCGACGAGGATCATCTCGGCGACATGGACTTCAAGGTGGCGGGCACCGATAACGGCGTCACCTCGCTGCAGATGGACATCAAGATCGCGGGCATTACCGAGCAGATCATGAAGGTCGCGCTCGGTCAGGCGCGCGACGGCCGTCTGCACATTCTCGGCGAGATGTCGAAGGCCCTGACCGGCGCCCGCGCCGAGCTCGGCGAGTTCGCGCCGCGCATCGAGACGATGAAGATCCCGACCGACAAGATCCGCGAAGTGATCGGCACGGGCGGCAAGGTGATCCGCGAGATCGTCGAGAAGACCGGCGCCAAGGTGAATATCGAGGACGACGGCACGGTAAAGATCGCCTCCTCGGACGGCAATTCGATCAAGGCTGCGATCAACTGGATCAAGTCGATCGCCTCGGATCCGGAAGTCGGCCAGATCTACGAAGGCACGGTGGTCAAGACCGTCGACTTCGGCGCCTTCGTCAACTTCTTCGGCTCCAAGGACGGCCTCGTCCACATCTCGCAGCTCGCGCAGGGCCGCGTCGCCAAGACGACCGACGTCGTCAAGGAAGGCGACAAGGTGAAGGTGAAGCTGCTCGGCTTCGATGATCGCGGCAAGGTGCGCCTGTCGATGCGCGTCGTCGACCAGCAGACCGGCGAGGACCTCGAGGCCAAGCAGAAGGCCGAGCGCGACGCGCAGAAGGCGGCGGAAGCGGGCGAATAATCGCCCCCGTCGCCGCGGAAACAGAAAACCCGCCGGGTCGCCCCGGCGGGTTTTTCATGTCTCGAGGAGGACGCCTTCGGCGCGGGCGCCGGATAGACTGGCCGGTCAATCTCGGCCTGTCGACCTCACAACATGCTCGGCAGCACGCGGTCCGGCGGGCGGTGCCCGTCCATGAAGGTCTTCACGTTAACGATGACCTTCTCGCCCATGTCGATGCGGCCCTCGATCGTCGCCGAGCCCATGTGCGGCAGCAGCGTCACCTTGCCCGCCTTGGCGAGCTTGACGAGCTTGGGCGACACGGCCGGCTCGTGCTCGAACACGTCGAGACCGGCGCCGGCGAGTTCGCCCGCCTCCAGCATCCGGATCAGCGCATTCTCGTCGATGATCTCGCCGCGCGCCGTGTTCACGACGATGGCGTGCGGCCTCAGGTACTTGAGCCGGCGCGCCGACAGCAGATGGTATGTCGCCGGCGTGTGCGGGCAGTGGACGGTGACGATGTCCATGCGCGCCAGCATCTGGTCGAGCGATTCCCAATAGGTCGCGCCGAGCTTGGCCTCGGTCGCCAGGGCCACGCGGCGGCGGTTGTGATAGTGGACCTCGAGGCCGAAGGCGGCGGCGCGCAGCGCGACGGCCTGGCCGATGCGGCCCATGCCGACGATGCCGAGCTTCTTGCCGGTGATGCGATGGCCGAGCATCCAGGTCGGCGACCAGCCGGCCCAGTCGCCCGATGGAATGGTCTGCGCGCCTTCGACGATGCGGCGGGCCACGGCCATGACGAGCGCCATGGTCATGTCGGCCGTGTCGTCGGTCAGCACGCCCGGCGTATTGGTGACGGTGATGCCGCGCCGCAAGGCGGACGTCACGTCGATATTGTCGACGCCGTTGCCGAAATTGGCGATCAGCTTCATCTGCTCGCCGGCCTGGGCCACCAAGCCGGCGTCGATCCGGTCGGTCACCGTCGGCACGAGCACGTCGGCCGTCCTCATGGCTTCGGCGAGTTCGGCATGGGTCATAGGCGCGTCGGTCGCGTTCAGGCGGACGTCGAACAATTCGCGCATCCGCGCCTCGACGACTTCCGGCAGCTTGCGCGTTACGACAACCAGCGGCTTCTTCTGCGGCATTCCCTGTCCGTCCCTGCCCGCGCGGCTGACCGTCTCGATCGGCCAGCGGCATGAGGCCGCCATAATTCACCGCTCCTTAACGACGTTTGGACGACAACGTTTCCAGAGCGCGCAACGGCGGTTTGACGTTTCCTACCAGATGGCTGGACAAAGACAAGAACGCCGATCGCCGCGCACGGACCGGAGTTGCGACATGGCCTGGATCGCGGAACGGACTTGGAGCGCGGCGCGCTTGCGCAGGCGCGCGGGCGCCGTTCTCATGCTGCTGGCGGCGCTTTGGGCGCCCCTCGCCGAGGCCGCGTCGCAACAGACCGGCGCGGTCACGGGGCTGCCGGTGCCGCGCTTCGTCAGCCTGAAATCCGACCGCGTGAACCTTCGCGAGGGCCCCTCCAAGGACCACCGCACGGTCTGGATCTTCCAGCGCGCCGGCCTGCCGGTCGAGATTACCGCCGAATTCGACATCTGGCGCCGCATTCGCGATTCAGACGGATCGGAAGGCTGGGTGCTGCACTCCCTCCTGTCGGGACGCCGCACCGGAATCGTCGCGCCCTGGAAAAAGGGAGCGGACTTCCCGCTGCGACGAAGTGGAGACGCCGGCGCCGACATTTCCGCTCGTCTGCAATCCGGCGTGATCGGCGCGCTCAAGGCGTGCAACGGCAAATGGTGCCGGCTGGCCGGCGAAGGTTTCGACGGCTGGATCGAGCAGGAAAACCTCTGGGGCGCCTATCCCGGCGAGACGATCCAGTGATCCGGCGGCGCGCCGGACGTTGATCGGCCGGAAGTCGCATGATGCGCGCGGCAGACTGTGACGGCGGCGTCTTTCGAGGCCCGAACTCGTGTGTTAGAAGCCGGTCGGATCGGACCCCCGGGCGCGCCCGGAAGCCAAGAGGACGGCGGACAGATATGGGCGAACGGCGCTCCAGCTACGGTTACGAGGACCTGCTCGCCTGCGGCCGCGAGGAATTGTTCGGGCCGGGCAATGCGCAATTGCCGCTGCCGCCCATGCTGATGTTCGACCGCATCACTGAAATCTTCGAGACCGGCGGCGAGCATGGCAAGGGCTACGCGCGCGCCGAATTCGACATCAAGCCGAGCCTGTGGTTCTTCGACTGCCATTTCAAGGGCAACCCGGTGATGCCCGGCTGCCTCGGCGTCGACGCCATGTGGCAGCTCACGGGCTTCTATCTCGGCTGGCTCGGCAATCCCGGCCGGGGTATGGCGCTCGGCGTCGGCGAAGTGAAATTTTCCGGGCAGGTCCGGCCGACCGTGAAGACCGTCAGCTACGGCATCGACTTCAAGCGGATATTCAAGGGCAAGCTCGTCCTCGGCATCGCCGACGGCTGGGTGGCCGCCGACGGCGAGCGCATCTACGAGGCGAAGGATCTGCGGGTCGGCCTCGCCAAGGCGGAAGCTCCGGTCGCCTGATTGTCGGCCGTCAACGCCCGTCGGCGCGAACCGCGGGCTCAGGGGAGAAGATCATGAGACGCGTCGTCGTCACCGGCATGGGCATCGTGTCCTCGATCGGCAACAACGCCGAGGAAGTGCTGACCTCGCTGCGCGAAGCGCGCTCCGGCGTCGTCTTCGCCGAAGAATACGCCAAGCTCGGCTTCCGTTCGCAGGTGCATGGCGCGCCGACATGCAACGCCGCGGAAATCGTCGACCGCCGCGCCATGCGCTTCCACGGCGGCGGCACCGCCTGGGCGCATGTGGCGATGGAACAGGCGATCGCCGATTCCGGTCTCGAGGCCGGCGACATTTCCAACGAGCGCACCGGTCTGATCGTCGGCTCGGGCGGCCCCTCGACAAGGTCGCAGGTCGAAGCGGCCGACATCACCCGCTCCAAGGGTCCAAAGAAGGTCGGCCCGTTCGTCGTGCCGAAAGCCATGTGCTCGACGGCGTCGGCTACACTCTCCACCTGGTTCAAGATTCGCGGCACCAGCTATTCGATCTCGTCGGCCTGCTCGACGTCGAGCCATTGCATCGGCAACGCGGCCGAGCTCATCCAGTGGGGCAAGCAGGACGTCGTCTTCGCTGGCGGCTGCGAGGAGCTGGACTGGACGCTGTCCGTCCTGTTCGACGCCATGGGCGCCATGTCGTCGTCCTACAACGATCGTCCGGCGACGGCGTCGCGGGCCTATGACGTCAATCGCGACGGCTTCGTCATTGCGGGCGGCGCCGGCATCGTCGTGCTCGAGGAATACGAGCGCGCCAAGGCGCGCGGCGCGAAGATCTATGCCGAACTTACGGGCTATGGCGCCTCGTCCGACGGCGTCGACATGGTCGCGCCTTCGGGCGAAGGCGCGATCCGCTGCATGCGCAAGGCGCTCGCCACGGTGAAGACGCCGATCGACTACATCAATCCGCACGCGACCTCGACGCCGGTCGGCGACATCAAGGAAATCGAGGCGATCCGCGAGGTCTTCGGCGTCGGCGACAAGTGCCCGCCGATCTCGGCGACCAAGTCGCTCTCTGGCCATTCTCAGGGCGCAACCGGCGTGCACGAGGCGATCTACTCGCTGCTGATGCTCAACAACGATTTCATCTGCGAGAGCGCGAACATCGAGGAACTCGATCCGGCCTTCGCCGACATGCCGATCCTGCGCAAGCGTCGCGACAATGCGAAGCTCTCGACGGTGCTGTCCAATTCGTTCGGCTTCGGCGGAACGAACGCCTCGCTCGTGTTCAGTCGCCTCGATGCTTGAGCGGAGCCCCGACATGAACGCGCAAGCAACAGCCGGCCTGATGCGCGGCCGCCGCGGCCTCATCATGGGCGTCGCCAATTCTCATTCGATCGCGTGGGGCATCGCGCAGGCGCTTGCCGCGCACGGCGCGGAACTCTGCTTCACCTATCAGGGCGACGCCCTCGGCAAACGTGTGGCGCCGCTGGCGAAACAGGCCGGTTCGGATTTCATCCTGCCCTGCGACGTCGAGGATATTGCCTCCGTCGACGCCGTCTTCGCTGCGATGAAGGAGCGTTGGGGAACGATCGACTTCATTGTCCACGCCATCGGATTTTCGGACAAGCGCGAGCTGAAAGGACGTTACGCCGATACGTCGCGCGAAAATTTTTCGCGCACGATGGTGATCTCCTGCTTCTCGTTCACGGAAGTCGCCCGGCGCGCGGCCGAGCTCATGCCGAACGGCGGATCGATGATCACGCTGACCTATGGCGGCTCGACGCGCGTGATGCCCAACTACAATGTGATGGGCGTCGCCAAGGCGGCGCTCGAGGCCTCGGTGCGCTATCTCGCCGCCGATTTCGGACCGCAGGGCATTCGCGTCAACGCGCTCTCGCCCGGGCCGGTGCGCACGCTCGCGGGCGCCGGCATTTCGGACGCGCGTTTCATGTACTCGTTCCAGCGCGCGCATTCGCCGCTGCGCAAGTCCGTGTCGATCGAGGACATCGGGGGGTCCGCCCTCTACTTCCTCTCGGACCTCTCGGGCGGCGTGACCGGCGAAGTCCATCACATCGACGCGGGGTACAGCATCATCTCGATGCCGCGGCCCGAGGATATGAAGGCCGCGATCAACGGCGAGGACGACGACGCCTGAGGCGCGTCTCACGCGACACGACGCCGCAGGCGCGCGCCTTTTTGGCGCGCCAGCGGACACATTGCAAAAGCTTAATTTGAATGCGCGGCCGTTGCGCGTCTTACTGCGCCTATAAACCCGGCGCAGGAGACGCCACATGAAACTGATCAAACCTACCGCACTCGCGCTCGCCGCCGCGCTCGGCGTCATCGGCGCCATCGCCGTCGCGGACGCGCAGACGCAACCGCCGAACCCGCCCGGGCCTCCCGGCGCCGCCGGACCCGGTCCGCGCGGGCCCGGCATGGGACCGGGCATGGGTCCCGGCGGAGATGGTCCGGGCTGGCGCATGGGACGCATGGGGCCGGATGGCGAAATGGGCCCCGGTTGGCGTCGCCAGAAGCTTTCCAAGGAAGACAGGGCCGCTTTTCTCAACGCGAAAATCGCCGCTGTCCATGCCGGCCTCGGCCTGAACGCCGACCAGGAGAAGCTCTGGCCGCCGGTCGAAAGCGCGGTGCGCGACATGGCGAAGTCGATGGGCGAGGCCTGGGACAAGGGGCGCGACGAACAGCCGAAGGATCCGATCGAGGGCATGAAGCGGCGCGCCGAACGGCAGATCGCCCGCGGCGAGGCGATGAAGAAAGTCGCCGACGCCGCCGCGCCGCTTTACGCCACGCTGACGACCGAGCAGAAGGACCGCCTGCCGCGGCTCGTGCGGCCGGGCATGCGCGGCCATGTCGGCCGCTGGATGCACGACCACGGCATGCGCTGGGGTTGGGGGCGCGGCGACGACCGCGGCTGAGGCCGCGCAAACGGACAGAAAGCGGGCGGCGACGCCCGCTTTTTTTTGCGCCCTATGCGAAGTAGGCGCGCAACTGCGGCTTCATGATCTTGCCGGGCGCGTTGCGCGGCAGCGGCTCGCTCGCAAACGCGATGCGCGCCGGCACCTTGAAGGCCGCCAGATGCTCGCCGACGAAGGCGCGCAATTCCTCCTCGCTGGCGCTCATGCCGGCTTTCAGCGTGACGACGGCGACAGGCTCCTCGCCGAGCGTGCGATGCGGCAGGCCGATGACGCCCGCGTCCATGACGGCGGGATGGCGATAGAGCACTTCCTCGATTTCGATGCAGTAGATGTTCTCGCCGCCGCGGATCAGCATGTCCTTCTTGCGGTCGACGATGTAGAGGAAGCCTTCCTCGTCGATGCGCGCCAGGTCGCCGGTCTTCAGCCATTCGCCCTCGAAGGCCTGGGCCGTCGCCTCCGGCTTGTTCCAGTAGCCGCGCACGACGTCGGGACCGCGTACCCACAATTCGCCGGTCGCGTTCGGCGGCAGCGTCCGCCCTGAATCGTCGACGATCTTCATGTCGCAGACGGGAATGCAGGGTCCCGCGCTTTCCGGCCGGTTGCGATAGTCTTCGGCGCTGTTCGACGTGAAGGTCGAGGTCGTCTCCGTCATGCCCCAGCCGATGCCGGGCGCGGATTTCGGAAAGACTTCGACAATGCGCCGCACGAGCTCCGTCGAGGCCGGCGCGCCGCCGTAGGACACGCTTTCCAGCGACGACAGATCGTATTTCGGGCGATCGGGATGCTCGATGATCTGCCAGGCGATGGTCGGCACGCCGCCAGCCGAGGTGATGCGCTCGCGCTCGATCAGTTGCATGGCGCGCACCGGCTCGAAGCGGCGCATCATCACGATCTTGGTTCCCGTGGCGAGCGCCGGACACAGGACGGCATGGGCGCCCGTCGTGTGGAAGAAGGGGATGGCCAGCAGCAGCGCGCGCTGGATGGCCGGATCGGGCGCCGGGATCGCCTCGCCGCGCCGAAGAAAATTGCGGGCGGCGGCGAATTGCGCGGCAAGGATGGCGCAGGTCGAATTGCGGTGCGTCTGGATCGCGCCCTTGGAATTGCCGGTCGTGCCGGACGTGTAGAGGATCGAGGCGTCGTCGTCGGGTTCGAGCGCGATCTCCGGCAACGGCGCATCGCGCAGCGCCGCCCAATCGTCCGGCGCGCCGATGATCGATTCGAAGGCGATGGTCGCGGGCGGGTGGCTTGCGGCGCGCGTGACGACCACGCGCTGGATATCGGGACATTCCGCCACATGCGCGGCGATGCGCGCATGGCGCTCGGCGTCGGCGATGACGATCTTCGCGCCGGAATCCTGCAACCCGTACAGCAGTTCCTCGCCCGACCACCAGCCGTTGAGCGGCGTGGCGATGGCGCCAATCAGCAGCGAGGCGAAGAAGGAAACCGGCCATTCGGGCAGGTTGCGCATGACGATGGCGACGCGGTCGCCCTTGCCTACGCCCTGCGCCTGCAGCCAGTGCGCGAGCGCGATCGAGGCGCGGGCGAAGGATTCGAAACTGACGCGCTCGTCTTCATGCACGAGAAAGACGCGGTCGCCGAAGACGCGACCGGCCAGAAAGACGTCGCGCAGCGTCGGCGGCGCATTCTTCCACACGCGCGTCCTGTAGCCGCGTATCGTGGCTTCCGCCATTTCGAAGGGCGCGCCGGGCGCGGTCAGAAGTTCGTGCGCCCGCGCCAGCGACATGGCCGGCCAGCCGGCGGGAAGCTCCTGCGTCATGACGCGCTCCTCAGATCGTCGCGCCGCCGTCCACCACGAAGTTTTGGCCGGTGACGAAGGCGCCCGCCTTGCCGGCCAGGAAAACCGCGCAACCCGCGATCTCGTCGGGATCGCCGATGCGCTTCAGCGCAGCGCCCGCCGTCGAGCGCTTCAGCGTCTCCGCATCGTCCCACAGGGCCTTGGCGAAATCGGTCTTGATGAGGCCGGGCGCGATGCAGTTCACGCGCACATTGTCCGGCCCGTATTCGACCGCGAGATTGCGCGCGAGCTGCATGTCGGCCGCCTTGGAGATGCAATAGGCGCCGATGACCGGCGAGCCGCGCAGTCCACCGATGGACGAAACGATCATGACCGACCCGTCCTTTCGCGCGCGCATCTCCGGAACCACCATCGAGATCAGCCAATTGTTGGCGATGATGTTGTTTTCCAAAATCTTGCGGAAGGCGTCGTCCGAGATCTGCGCGAGCGGGCCGTAATAGGGGTTGGCGGCGGCGTTGCAGACGAGAATGTGGATGTCCCCGAACGCCTTCTTCGTCTCGTCGACAAGGCGTTGCAGTTCCTCCTTGGAGGAAATGTTGGCGGGGATGGCGATGGCGCGGCCCTCGCCGTATTTGGCGTTGATTTCCTTCGCGACCTCGTTGCAGGGCGCGGCCTTGCGCGAGGAGATGACGACCCGCGCGCCGTGCTCGGCCATGCGCTCGGCAATGGCTTTGCCAATACCGCGTGAAGAGCCGGTGATGATGGCGGTCTTGCCGGTGAGATCGAACAGTTCCATGCGGCGTTTCCTTTGTTGATTGGTTTGTTTCTCCCGCCGTCATTGCGAGGAGCGAAGCGACGAAGCAATCCATCCATGCGGCTTGGCCCGGTGGATGGATTGCTTCGCTGCGCTCGCAATGACGGCGGGCATAAATATTGGGAGGGGGTCCTACGCCCCCGCCTTCAGCGCGAAATGCCAGGCCATATTGCCGAGCGGCTCGGTGCGCGAGCCCGCTTCCATCGCGCGCGCGCTGGCGGCCGTGCCGTCGCGCACGCGGCCGGCGATGCCCTGGGTGATGCAGGCGAGCCGGAACATGTTGTAGGCGAAATACCAGTTCAGCTCCGGCAGGCCGGCGCGATTGGTGATCTTGCAGTAGAGCGCGACCGCCTCTTCCATCGAGGGAATCCCGAGGGACTTCAGATCGAGTCCGGCAAGCCCGCTGCGGCCTTCCGGCGGCATGACCCAATGCGAGAGGAAGTAGGTGAAGTCGGCCAAGGGATCGCCGAGCGTCGACAGTTCCCAGTCGAGCACGGCGGCGACGCGCGGCTCGTTCGCGTGGAAGATCATGTTGTCGATGCGATAGTCGCCGTGGACGACCGACACGCGCTCCTGCGTCGGCACGGTGCGCGGCAGCCATTCGATCAGGCGCTCGACGACGTCGATATGACGCGTCTCCGAAGCCTTGTACTGCTTGGTCCAGCGGTCGATCTGGCGCGAGAAATAATTGCCGGGCCTGCCGAAGTCGGACAGGCCGATCGCATCGGGGTTGAAATTGTGCAGGCGCGCGAGCGTCGAAATCTCGGCTTCGTAGATCGCCCGGCGTTCTTCCGGCGTGGATTGCGGCAGCGTGCCGTTCCAGAAGATGCGGCCTTCCACATTGTCCATGATGTAGAAGAAGGAGCCCAGCACATCATTGTCGACGCACAGCGCCCAGGGCCTGGCCACCGGAAAGCCCTGCGGATGCAGCGCGGAGATGACCTTGAATTCGCGGTCGACCGCGTGGGCCGACGGCAGGAGCTTGCCGAGCGGCTTGCGGCGCATGACGTAGGAATGGCCGGGCGTGTCGAGCCGGAAGCTCGGGTTCGACTGCCCGCCCTTGAATTGCGAGACGGTCAGCGGCCCCGCAAAGCCGCTGACGTTTTCCTTCATCCATTCGGCAAGGTGCGCCTCGTCGAAACGATGGCGCTCCTCGACCGGCTTGGTTCCACCGAAGACGTCGTCGGTGGAGGCCGTTGCGCCCGCCATCAGGCCTTGGGCTCCCTGTTGGTGTACTTGCGCATTTCCATCTGCGCGATCTGGCGGTTGTGCACTTCGTCCGGACCGTCGGCGATGCGCAGCGAGCGAATGCCGGCGTAGGACTTGGCGAGACCGAAATCGGTCGAGACGCCGCCGCCGCCGTGCGCCTGGATGGCGTCGTCGATGATCTTGAGCGCGATGCGCGGCCCGGCGACCTTGATCATCGCAATCTCGAGCTTGGCGTGCTTGTTGCCGACCTTGTCCATCATGTCGGCGGCCTTGAGCGTCAGCAGGCGCGTCATCTCGATGTCGGTGCGCGCTTCGGCGATGCGCTGCTCCCACACCGATTGCTCGGACACCTTCTTGCCGAAGGCGACGCGGCTCTGGAGGCGCTTGACCATCTTCTCGAGCGCGGCCTCGGCGACGCCGATCGTGCGCATGCAGTGATGGATGCGGCCGGGGCCGAGACGGCCTTGCGCGATCTCGAAGCCGCGGCCCTCGCCCAGAATCAGGTTTTCGGCGGGCACGCGCACATTGTCGAAAACCACTTCCGCGTGGCCGTGCGGCGCATCGTCGAAGCCGAAGACCGGCAGCATCCGCACGATCTTCACGCCGGGCGTGTCGAGCGGCACGAGAATCTGCGACTGCTGCTCATGGCGCGGCTTGGACGTATCCGTCTTGCCCATGAGAATGCCGATCTTGCAGCGCGGATCGCCGGCGCCCGACGACCACCACTTGCGGCCGTTGATGACGTAGTGATCGCCGTCGCGCTTGATCGAGGTCTCGATGTTCGTGGCGTCGGAGGAGGCCACCGCCGGTTCGGTCATGAAGAAGACGGAGCGGATTTCGCCGGCCATCAGCGGACGCAGCCACGCATCCTTCTGCTTCTTGGTGCCGTAGCGGTGCAGCACTTCCATGTTGCCGGTGTCGGGCGCGGAGCAATTGAAAACCTCCGAGCCGAAGGTCACCTTGCCCATCTGCTCCGAGCACATGGCGTATTCGAGATTGGTGAGGCCCGCGCCCTGATACTCGCCGTCGTCGTGGTCGGCGTTCGGCGCCAGGAACAGGTTCCACAAGCCTTCCGCCTTGGCCTTCGCCTTCAGTTCCTCCAGCACGGGCACGACCTGCCAGCGGTTGGCGCCGAAGCCCTCCATCTGGGACTCGTAGACGGGAACAGCCGGATAGACGTGCTTGTTCATGAAGGCGATGACGCGGTCGCGCCATTCCGTCTCGCGTGCGGTGAGGGAGAAATCCACGGGCGTCCTCTTTTCTTTGGTGGTCGGTTTCATCGGCGCCGGAGCGTTTGCGGCGCAGCATTATTGTCGGACAAAAAGGTATCAGGATCGTCGGGCGGAGCAAGCTCTTTCGTCAGGGCTCGTCCTCGGCCGGCGCAGGCGGGCCGAGCAGAAAATACGACAGGCCGGCGAGTACCGATATCGCCGGCAACAACGTGTCGACAGCGGTCACGGGGTCGCCGAAGGCGGCCGCGCCGATGGCCGAACCGACAAAGCCGCCGCCCATCTGCATGAAGCCGATGAGCGAGGACGCGGCGCCCGCAATGCGCGGGAAATGCGACAGGGCCGAGGTCATCGTGCCCGGCGTGACGAAGGGCAGGCCGAACACCCAGATGGCGCTGGGAATGGCGAAGGCCACTACGCTGGGAGCCGAGAACAGGCGAACCGCAGCGAAGCCTGCGCCCGCCGCGACGATGATGACGATGCCGACGGGCACCAGCTCGCGCGCGTTGACGCGCCGCAGCAGCCGCCCGACGACAAGATTGCCGACGAGAAGGGCCGCTGTCTGCGCCAGAACGACGAAGGCGTATTGCAGCGGCGTCAGCCCCAGCTTGTCGATCAGCACGAAGGGCATGAGCGAGGGCAGCGTGTAGACGCCGCCGAGCACCAGAGCCATCAGCGTCGCCGGCGCGACGAAGCGGCGGTCCCGCAGCAGAGCGGCATAGTTGCCGGCGATGCGGAAGGGGTGCGCGTGGGCGCGGTCGCGCGCGCTGTTGGTCTCGGGCAGGAATATCCAGACCATGACGACGACGACGACCGCATAGGCGAACATCAGCATGAAGATCGAGCGCCAATGCGCGACCGTCAGCAACATGCCGCCGATGGCCGGCGACAGCGCCGGCACGAGGCCGACGAACAGGCCGATGCGGTTCATGATGCGCGCCGAGGTCTGCCCGACGAAGAGATCACGCACCAGCGCCCGCGAGGTCGCGATGCCGGCGGCCGCGCCAACGCCCTGCAACGCCCGGCCGATCTGCAGGATTTCGATCGTCGGCGCGAAGAGGTCGATAATGCTGCCGGCGAAATAGACGAGGAAGAAGGCGAGCGCGACGGGCCTGCGCCCATAGGCGTCGGAGAGCGGGCCGCACAGGAGCTGCGCGACGCAGAAGCCGAGGAAGTAGACCGTGAGGCTCGCCTTCACGGCCGCCGGCGTCGTGCCGAAGGCCGCCACCAGCGTCGGCAGGGCGGGCGTATAGAGCGACAGGCTGAGCGGACCGATCGCGATCATGATCGCGCTGACGACGGAGGCGCGATGCTCGTCGAGATCGGTCCAGCGCGGTTGGCGCCGGGCGCTCACATTTGGCTCACTTCTTCTGGAACAGCGCACGCTGGAGCTTGGCCATGCCGCCAATCCAGCGCGAATAATCCTCGGTTTTCTTGCGCATGTAGCCGAGCACCTGCGGGTGCGGCAGGATTTCGAATTTCTCCTCGTCCATCGCCCTGACGACGTCGTCGGCGACCTGCGCGGGCGTCAGAACGCCATCGACATTCTGCGAGCCTTCGCCCGCGCGGCGCAGCAGGGGCGTGTCGACCGCCTGCGGGCACAGGACGGAAACGCGGATGCCCTGGTCGCGATGGGTGATGGCCAGGATTTCGGCGAAACCCACGGCCGCGTGCTTGGTGACGCCGTAGCAGGCGTTGCCGATCTGGTTGAGCAGGCCGGCGGCGGACGCCGTATTGACGAAATAGCCTTCGCCGCGCGGGATCATATGGGGCAGGCAGGCGCGCGCGGCGTAGACATGCGCCATCACGTTCACATCCCAGCCGCGCTGCCACTGCTCGTTGGACTGCGAGGCAGCGTCGTCCTGCCGGCCGCCGAAATCGCCGATGCCGGCGTTGGACACGAAGACCGAGATGGGACCGACGTTCTTTTCGACCTCGTCGACGATGCGCCGGACCTGATCCTCCTTCGCGACGTCGCATTCGTAGGCGACGCCGCCGATCGCGTCGGCCACGGCCTTGGCCCCTGCGCCATTGCGGTCGAGCACGACGACCTTCTTCGCGCCCTCGGCGGCGAAGCGCTCGCACAGGCCCTTGCCGATGCCGTCCGCGCCGCCCGTGACGACGACGATCCTGCCTCTGATCTTCATTTTTCCTCCCGGCCGCTGACCGGCTTTGCCTTACATGTCGGTCTATCGGCAACAAGCCTATCCGCATTCCCCGAATTGGCTCAAGCGTCCTATGCGTGCGGCGCATCTCGACGGCCGAGTTATTAGCGACCATCATCGGCGCATCTATGAGTCGCGATAGGAGGCTCGATTGAGCGAACCAATAGTGGTCGACGCCGCCTACGAAGAACGTGCAGGCGGTACAGTCGTTTTTGTAACAATTGACAACTCTGCAAAGCTCAACGCTTTGAACTCAGCGGTTATGGCGCAATTCGTCCGGCGCGTAGAGGAGGCTGGGGCGGATTCCGAGGTTCGCGCAGTCGTCGTGACTGGCGCCGGCGCGCGCGCTTTCGTCGGCGGCGCCGACATTTCGGAAATGGCCGGCCTCGACAGTGCTAAGGCGCGCGCCTTCATCACGCGCGTACACGGCTGCTGCGCCGCGGTGCGGCGCTGTCCGGTCCCGGTGATCGCGCGTGTCAACGGCCATTGCTATGGCGCCGGCATGGAACTAGCGGCGGCCTGCGACATGCGCGTGTCGTCAACGAGCGCGCGCTATGGAATGCCGGAAGTGAAGCTCGGGATTCCCTCTGTCGTCGAAGCCGCCGTTCTGCCGCAACTCGTCGGCTGGGGCCGCACCCGCGAGCTCCTGCTGCTCGGCGATACCTATTCCGCAGCCGAATGCGCGAGCTGGGGGTTTCTGGAGCGCGTCGTCGACGACAAGGCGCTCGATGCGGAGGTGGACAAGGTTCTCGATTCGGTCATCGCCTGCGGCCCGAACGCCATCCGGCTGCAGAAGGAGCTCATTACGCGCTGGGAGACGCAGCCGCTGCCGCAGGCCATCGCCACCGGCATCGACACGTTCGCGCGCGCCTACGAGAGCGACGAGCCGGGGAAGATGATGGATCACTTCCTGAAGGCGCAGGCGGCGCGCAAGGCGAGCAAAGGGTAGCCAAATCGGCTGTCATTGCGCGTGGAGCGAGAGCAGCGCCTCACACGTCAAGGTTCGCCACGCTCAGCGCATTGTCCTGGATGAACTCGCGGCGCGGCTCGACGACGTCGCCCATCAGCTTGACGAAAATGTCGTCGGCCTCGTCGCCCTCGCGCACCTTCACCTGCAGCAGCGAGCGGGCGTCGCGGTCGAGGGTCGTTTCCCACAATTGCTCGGCGTTCATCTCGCCGAGACCCTTGTAGCGCTGGATCGCGAGGCCCTTGCGGCCCTGCGCGCTCATCGCATCGTAGAGGGCGACGGGACCATCGAGAGCATTCTCGTCGCTGCGGCGGACGAGCCTGGCCGGCGCGGCGAATATCTCGCGCAAGGGCGCCGATTTTTCATCGAGCTTGCGCGCCTCGCTCGAAGACAGCAGCGCGGCGTCGAGCGTGACGGCCTGCGCGACGCCGCGCAGCGTGCGCCGGAAAACATAGGCGCCGGCTTCGGCCGAACCGGTCCATCCGCGCTCGGTCTCCTCGGCATTGCGGTCGAGGCGCTGCGCGACCGCGTCCGCCAGAGCCGCGGCGGCCGCCTCATCCGGCGGCACGGGCTTCAATGCGCCGGCCACCGCCGCCTGTTCCACGACCTTGCGATCGTAGCGCGAATGCAGGCCCAGCAGAATCTGACGAAAGGCGCGGGCGTCCTCGAGCGCGGCGCGCAGGTCGGCGCCGGCGCGCTCCTCGCCGCTCGCCAGCCGCAGCACGGCGCCGTCGAGCAGGCTGTCGATCAGATAATCCTCGAGCGCGCGCTCGTCCTTCAGATATTGCGAGGACTTGCCCTTCGTCACTTTGTAGAGCGGCGCCTGGGCGATGTAGAGGTGGCCGCGCTCGATGATCTCCGGCATCTGCCGGTAGAAGAACGTCAGGATCAGCGTGCGGATATGCGCGCCGTCGACGTCCGCGTCGGTCATGATGATGATCTTGTGATAGCGCAGCTTGTCCGGATTGAATTCGTCGCGGCCGATGCCCGCGCCGAGCGCCGTGATGAGCGTGCCTATCTGTTCGGACGACAGCATCTTGTCGAAACGCGCGCGCTCGACGTTGAGAATCTTGCCGCGCAACGGCAGGACGGCCTGAAACTCGCGATTACGGCCCTGCTTGGCGGTGCCGCCCGCCGAATCGCCCTCGACGATGAAGATTTCCGCCTTGGCCGGGTCGCGTTCCTGACAATCGGCGAGCTTGCCCGGCAGGTTCGCGACATCGAGCGCGCCCTTGCGGCGCGTCAGTTCGCGCGCTTTTCGCGCGGCTTCGCGGGCTGCGGCAGCTTCCACCACCTTGCCGACGACGGTTTTTGCTTCCTGCGGATGCTCTTCCAGCCACTGGCCGAGCGCTTCGTTGACGATGCCCTCGACGACCGGACGCACTTCGGACGAGACGAGCTTGTCCTTGGTCTGCGACGAGAATTTCGGATCGGGCACTTTCACCGAGACGACGCAGGTCAGGCCCTCGCGGCAGTCGTCGCCGGAGAGATCGACTTTCTCCCGCTTCATGAGACCGGACGAATCGGCGTAGCCCGTCACCTGCCGCGTCAGCGCGGCGCGAAAACCGGCGAGATGCGTGCCGCCGTCGCGCTGCGGGATATTGTTGGTGAAGACGAGCACGTTCTCGTGGTAGCTGTCGTTCCACCACAGCGCGCATTCGAGCGTGATGCCGTCGCGCTCGCCCTTCATGATGATCGGCGCATCGATCAGCGGCTGCTTGGCGCGGTCGAGATAGCGCACGAAGGCTTCGAGACCGCCTTCGTAATGCAGTTCCTCGCGCTTGATCTCGGCATGGCGCGCGTCGGTCAGGACGATGCGCACGCCGGAATTCAGGAAGGCGAGTTCCCGCAGGCGATGCTCGATGGTCTGGTAGTCGAATTCGACCATCGTGAAGGTTTCGGGGCTCGGCAGGAAGGTGACCTGCGTGCCGCGTTTCGGCGCGCCGTCGACCTCCGGCGCAGCGCCGGTTTCGACCAGCGGCGCAACCGCGTCGCCATGCGCGAATTCAATGAAATGCGCCTTGCCGTCGCGCCAGATTTCCAGCTTCAGCGAGGTCGAGAGCGCATTGACGACGGAGACGCCGACGCCGTGCAGGCCGCCCGAAACCTTGTAGGAATTCTGGTCGAACTTTCCGCCGGCATGAAGCTGGGTCATGATGACCTCAGCCGCCGACACGCCTTCTTCCGGGTGGATGTCGGTCGGAATGCCGCGGCCGTTGTCGGAGACGGTGCAGGAGCCATCCGCGTTGAGCGTGACGGTGACCAGCGAGGCGTAGCCCGCCAGCGCCTCGTCGATCGCGTTGTCGACGACCTCGTAGATCATGTGATGCAGGCCGGAGCCGTCGTCGGTGTCGCCGATGTACATGCCCGGGCGCTTGCGCACGGCGTCGAGGCCGCGCAACACCTTGATCGACTCGGCCCCGTACTCGTTTCCGTTGGGCCGGCCGTTCTCGAGAGTGTTTTCGTTCATTTTTTCGCTTGGTCGGGGGCGCTTTTCGAGCCCCATGATTCGGTGCCGGACACTCTATCCGAAACCGGGGAAAAATGCAGGAAAATCCTCGCGCTGCACGGGGATTTTCGGCCTAGCGGAGCGTCTCCTCCAGCGCCTCCAGAAAAGCGTCGCCGTAACGGGCGAGCTTTCGCTCGCCGACGCCGTGGACGGCGAGCATGTCGTCCAGCGTCGCCGGGCGGCGCGCGGCCATGTCGATCAGGGTCCGGTCGGCGAAAATGACGAAGGCCGGAACGCCCTCCTCGCGGGCAAGCTCCAGCCGCTTGCGCTTGAGCGCCGTCAGGACGCGCTCGTCCGGCGCCGCGCCGCCTTCGTTCGCCGCACCCCGGCGCGCCTTGCGCTCGCGCGGGGTCAGGGGGTCGCTGCGCAGGCGCATCGTCTCGCATCCGCGCAGGATGTCGGCGCCCTTTTGCGTCAGGGCGAAACCGCCGTGCTCGTCGCTGGCCGTCGCCAGCGCGCCGGCGGCGAAGAGCTGGCGCAGGATCGAAGCCCATTCGTGCTTCGAGCGGTCGGCGCCGGCGCCGAAGGTCTTGATGGAATCGTGGCCATTGCGGCGGATTGCGTCGCTCGCTTCTCCGCGCAGGACGTCCGCCAGATAGGCCGCGCCGAAACGCTCGCCGGTGCGCCAGACCGCCGACAGCGCCTTCTGCGCGTCGATCGTGCCGTCATAGGCGGAGACCCGGCCGAGACAGACGTCGCAGCGGCCGCAACGCTCTGTTTTCTCGTCGAAATAGGCGAGCAGGGTCTGGCGTCGGCACGCGGGCGTCTCGCAGAGCATGGCGAGCGCCGAAAAACGCGTATGCTCGATCCGCCGCCGCTCGTCGGTCAGATCCTTCTGGTCGATCTGGCGGCGCCGGAAGGCCATGTCGTCGAGGCCGTAGAGCGTCAGCGTGTCGGCGGGCAGGCCGTCGCGGCCGGCGCGGCCGATCTCCTGGTAGTAAGCCTCGACCGACGATGGCATGTCTGCGTGCGCGACGAAGCGGACGTCGGTAGTGCCTGAATTTGAATTTCAGAATCCCCACATTGTCTTTTAATCCCTAAAGGCAGACCATACCCATGCTCAGATTCGAACACATCGGACCGACCGACATGGCTCGTGGCCCCAAAGGCGAATATCGACCGCATGACCCGATCGCCGCGGCCGCCGTCGTCGTCCGTATTGCAACCGGACAAACGGATGAGGCGACCGAGGCTGCCAAAATGCGCCTTCAGGTTCGATCGCCCCGTTCAAAGTCCGGAGCAACGCTCGAAGTACGCCCGAAAACGAGAGAGCGTTAACATTCCTCCGTTACTCCGCTCTGGATTATCCGGAGCAGTCCTATGGCCGATATCGATCACGATGCACGAGCATTCAAAGCCTGGATCACAAAAGAGAAAGCCCTCAATTTCCAGACATCTGAGTTCGAAGAAGAGCGGCTGGAGCAGGATGTAAGCTTATTTCCTTCCAGCTTTGACCAAAGCGCAGCTCTCATCGTACTGCGCGCATGCAAGGTCAATGTTGTTTCTATAGCGGCCGGCCTTCAAGAAATCATCGTTGGCCTAGAAATAATGCCCTCTCGCCGCGACGAGACGGCCCTTCCGAGCCGCACGCGCAGCGGCCACGCAATTTCCTACCAGCGTCTCAAAAAGCCGCAGCCAACCTTGCCGACCAGCGCGGTCAGCCTCGCTCCCTCGGCGGCCCTCTACGGCGGGCTCTACCCCTGCGGTTCTTCGATATCGGCCGCCGACAGACCGGCGACCGGCACGCTGGGCTGCCTCGTTACCAAGAATAGCAAGCTCTACGGGCTGACCAACAATCACGTCACCGGCAAATATAGCCTGACCAAACCCGGCATGCCGATCCTTGCGCCGGGCCTCGTCGATGCCCAACCCGGCAACCTCGATCCATTCACAATCGGCCATCATGCTCATTGCGCACCATGGGTCACCGGCACGCCCGATAACGTCCCGATCGCCGGCAACCTCGACCTCGCGATCTTCGAGATCACAGATCCAAGCCGCGTGACGTCCCATCAAGGACAGCATTTCGATACGCCGGTCACCGTCGCCAAGACTTCTGACGTCAGGAAAGCTCGCCATACGCCCGTCTGGAAAGTCGGACGAACGACCGATCTCACATCTGGATTTCTGACCGGCCAGGCTATCGGGACTATCGAAGTCCTCATGAATGACCCGGCCTTCAAAAGCCCTGTCCACTTCAATGATGTCCTGATGATCCGCGATCCCGTGACCAATACTTTTGCCCGCCCAGGCGACTCCGGCTCGCTCGTCGTCTGGGAAAAGAACGGTCAATACGAGGCCGTTGGCATCATCTTCTGCGTCAATTTCAACGATCGCATGACCTACCTCTTGCCGATGGAGGAGGTCTTGAACCGCCTCCAAGTCGGCCTTGTGGGACAGCACAATGTGCAAGGAAGCAGTCATCCAAGCAGCAGAACGCCTTGACGCCGAATACAAGCTAACGCCGCAACTGGCGATCATTATGATCCCGTTCGGCCCTGATGACAGCATTCACGTTATGACAATCCGCGGTCAAGAACAGCTCATGCCAGACCTTCCTGATACATACGAAGGATTTCCCGTCACTCGCGGCACCGCTGGTCGACCGCAGTTCCTGACCCCGCCCGGTCCTCTGCCGCCGCCTATCGGCGCGCCAAAGAAAAACCGCTCGAATCGTCGCGCCACTTCCCTCGTCCTGCGAGGATGACCGCGCGTGAACCGTCTCTCCGTCGCGAAGCGCACGCAGATTCTGCACATGCTGGTCGAAGGCGCGTCCATGCGGTCGATCGGGCGCGTCTTAAATGTCGATCCGAATACGATCGACACCCTCCTGAAAAGCGCTGGCGCTGCTTCTCAAGCGATCCACGATCAGGAGGTTCGCAATATTACCGCGACGCGCGTCCAGTGCGATGAGATCTGGTCGTTCTGCTACGCCAAGCAAAAGAACGTCCCGTTCGCCAAGAACCCGCCGCTCGGCGCCGGCGACGTCTGGACATGGACCGCGATCGAGGCCCAATCGAAGCTCCTGATCTCATGGTTCGTCGGCGACCGTTCAGCAATCTCCGCAGGACTTCTCATGGAAGATCTCAAGTCGCGGCTCGCGAACCGCGTCCAGCTCACAACCGACGGTCATTCCGCCTATCTCGAGGCTGTCGAAGACGCCTTTGGCGCAGACATCGACTTCGGCCAGCTCGTCAAGATTTACGGCGAGGCGCCTGCAGTGCCCGGCCAAGCCCGATACAGTCCAGCGCAAATCGTCGCGGCCGAACGCAAGCGCATCGAGGGCACGCCGGATCCCGCGCATATCTCCACCTCGATGGTCGAGCGGCACAATCTCACGATCCGAATGGCGCTGCGTCGCTTCACCCGGCTCACCAACGCCTTCAGCAAACGCATCGAGAACCACATCCATGCGCTTGCCCTGCATTTCGTCCACTACAACTTCATTCGCATCCATCAGACCCTGAAGGTCACACCCGCGATGGCGGCAGGCGTCAGCAAGACCCTCTGGTCATTTGAAGACATCGTGAATCGAATGGATGCGATGGCCCCGCCGGCCAAGCCGCGCGGCCCTTACAAGCCAAGGCAACCAAAGACGCCATAGAGCGCCCTGATTTTCCGGCCGCATTCGCGATCTTGACAAATATGACGATATGCTCATAATGGAGCGAGTATGATCACGCCGCGACCCGTGCCCAAGCCGCTCCGATGGATTGGCTCAAGCCGCAAAGACTACATGGCGTTTCCTCAAGCCGTCCAAGAGGCATTCGGATTCGAATTCTACCTGGCCCAACTCGGCCAGCATCCACCCTCAGCCAAACCCCTCAAGGGGCTCGGCAGCGGCGTCGTCGAATTGATTGAATCCCACGACGGCGACGCCTACCGCGCCGTCTACACCGTCCGCTTCGGCTCCGCGATCTACGTCGTTCACGCCTTCAAGAAGAAGTCGAAAGCAGGCATCAAGACACCGCGCACCGACATCGATCTCATCAAGACGCGTCTTAAAGACGCAGAAGCCGATCACAACAATCGTCTGAAGTCAGGAACACAGCCATGAGCGCCAGAACCTCCATCGACGTTCACGATAGCGGCCCGAACATCTTCGCCGATCTCGGGCTGCCGGACGCTGGACCACACTTCCTGAAGGCGCAAATTGTCGCCGAGCTCTATCGGCTCGCGAGCGAGCGCAAGCTGACGCAGGCCAAGGCCGGCGCCGTCATGGGTATCACCCAACCCGAGGTCTCACGCCTGTTCAAAGGCCATTTCCGCGAGTATTCGGTGGAACGCTTGATGTCGTTCCTCACGGCCTTCGACCAGGACATCGAAATTATCTCTCGGCCGCACGCAGCTGACGCCGCCGATCGGCACGGACAAATCGTCTTCAAATCAGTTGCGGCGTGAATCGCGCTGACCGCCAATTTCAAATTCAGGCACTACCCGGACGTCCGGCTTGTTGACGCCCATGCCGAAGGCGATGGTCGCCACCGCGATCACGCCGTCCTCCTGCAGGAAGCGGTCCTGGTTGCGATTGCGGACGGATTGATCCAGCCCCGCATGGTAGGCGACCGCCTCATGGCCCTGCTCGGCGAAATAGTCCGCGAGCCGCTCGGTGCGGTCGCGCGAGCCGCAATAGACGATGCCGCTCGCCCCGCGGTGGCGGTCGAGAAAGCGGGCCAATTGCCGTCGCGGCTGGTCCTTGGCGGCGAAATTCAGCTCGATGTTCGGCCGGTCGAACGAATGCAGGAAAACCTCCGGCGGCGTGGAGAACAGGCGCTGGGCGATATCGGCGCGCGTCGCCTTGTCGGCCGTGGCGGTGAGGCCGATCGCCTGAATGCCGCCGAGCTCCTCGACCGCCGCGCCGATCTGCCGGTACTCGGGCCGGAAATCATGGCCCCATTCGGAGACGCAATGCGCCTCGTCGATCGCCAGCCGCCGCGGCCCCGCGCGTCGCAATTCGGCGAGCAGCCCGTCCATCATCAGCCGCTCCGGCGAGACGAACAGCAGCCGCAATTCGCCGTCCCGCATGGCGCGGCGCGCA